>CABYZT010000023.1 GCA_902523515.1 uncultured Pelagibacteraceae bacterium | reverse complement strand
TGAAAAATAAATTTTTTGTAAGTCAATTAAATTTATTTTATTTTTTATAAGCAAATCTATTAATTTTTTATAAGGGTAAATATTTTCGCCCCCAATAAATCTATTGAATGTGGGCAAATACACAAAATAAAACTCTGAATTATTTTTTTCAGACAGTTTTTTTGCTTCCAAAATAATTTTTAAAAAATTTGATGGGATTTTAATTTGATTAATTTTTTTTTTGAAATAGATTTTTTCTCTTAACCTCTTTAACTTAACAAAGTCTGTTGTATTTTTGTATTTTAATTTTGATTTATTTCTATTAAAATAATCTAAAAGTATTAAATCATTCTTATCTTGGTTATTATATAAATTTTGATTAAAACTTGGATCATCAAGGTATTTTTTTAATAATTTGGACTTATTTTCATCTTTAAGATCTAATAAATCATTACCTTCATAAAAAAACCAAACAACTTTTTTTACTTCAACATATTTGAAATATTCTCTCATTGTTGCAAATTTTAATAGGGGTCCATTTCCACCAAGAGAAAGATTTAATACAGATGAATTAGTTAACTTTTCTATATTGTGTTGGATGGTTTGATCGCTGGAAACACACGAACCCAATGAAAAAGAGTCTCCAACTATTAAATAATTAATGAATTTTTCATTCCATATTTCATTCCTGTTATTAAATCCATATCTGTCACTTAAATACTTTCCAAAATATCCATTTTCATTACAAGTAACTGTAAAATGATTTGAAACTCCAGATAATGGTAAATAATTTATTAATGAATTATCTTTTATATTTAAAAATGGATTTATATGATAGATTGTATTTTTACTCTTTTCATAATTGTTTTTGTAAAATTTATACTTAGAGATATTTTTAAGTAATTTTTTATCTTCATTATAAAAGTAATATTCGGCAAGATATAGACTAATTAAAGTACATATTGTGTATATTAGAAATAAATATATAAAATTTTTATTTCTAAATTTAAAGTTATTTAACATAATCAATTTAAATCGTTTTTTTCAAATTTTTTTGATCATAAAGGTTTAAGGCTAGTATAAACCAAAAAAAACTTCCTGGCCATGTTCCGAACATATTACCGCTAGGTAAAGGTAAAATTAAAACAATCAATCCAATTAAATAACTCAATTTATAAATTTCTTTAGTTCTCAAAAAGTTTTTAAAAGATGAATAGATCACACTAAGAATAATTAAAATGAAGAAAACATAAGATATAACTCCTGTTTCAGATAATATCTGTATATGAATATTGTGAGGATGGTTTGAACAAAGAAACGAACTATTATTTTTTTTTTGATTTAGTTTTTCACACTCTTTATAAAAAGATTTAACTCCTGTGCCAAAAAAAAGATTTTCTTTAAATATCTCTAAAGCTGAATTAAATAAATTTTTGTGAGGATTTTGATTCTCTTCATTTTCAAAACCCCAATTTAAATAAGTGTATTTAGAGGCCATAGGGTATTTTTTATTTATATATTTTTCTTCAACTTCAATTTTATGTTTATATTTTTTATTAATTACTATTTGAGTATTTTCTATAATTTTGTAAGAAATATTGTAGAAACCTAATTGATTTAATGTTTTTGCAACGAAGTTTACTCTAAATTTTTCGTTAAAAGCTATTAAATTTAATAGCATTAATATAGATAATATTAAAATAATAATTTTTTTCTTAAGATCATTTCTGTTAATTAACTCAAAAATTATCAAACAAATTAGAACAGCCAATGTATGAAAAAAAGCCATCCTCTCAGTACTTAAAATTATAGCAATAAAAGAAAGTATTATAATTATAAGTCTGTAAATATTAAATTTTCCATTTTTTAAAAAAATATACGCACCAGAGCAGAAAAAAATTTTTGACAAAAATGATCCAGCTACTTCATTTTCAAAAGAACCAGTTGGAATTTCATTAATTAACTCAAATCCAAATAAATTAATTGAGTAAAAATTTTGAATTATAATGTCGATCGAAATTATTATTAAAAAAAAATTTGATACTTTTTTTAAATTTATATCAAAATTTATATTTTTACC
>CABYZT010000022.1 GCA_902523515.1 uncultured Pelagibacteraceae bacterium | reverse complement strand
AAATAAATAATCCACCACCAGAAGTGGTTGATTTTGACAATATACTTCAAAAGGCAATGAGCAGAAGAAGCTTTATGAAAAATAGTGCTATGTTTGGCGCATCAGCTTTTGTTCTTGGTTCTGGACTTAACATTTTAAGCTCTACAGATGCAGAAGCTGCATTTTCTGGTCTTGTAAATTTTAAACCAATTAAAGCAGATACAAAAGATGATATTACAGTACCAGAAGGATATAGTTGGGAAATCTTAGCTAAGTGGGGTGACCCATTATTTACTAAGGGTAAATGGTTTGATCATTACACAAGAGGAACTGGTGAGACACAGGAACTTGCTTTTGGTGATAACAATGATGGTATGGATACTTTTTATACTAAAGATGGTAAAACAATCATTGCTGTTAATAATGAATATGTAAATAGATCAATTATTTACGACAACAGAGGCACCAAATTACCTGAAACAGCAGATGATGTTAGAAAAGGTAAAGCAGGTCATGGTGTTAGTATTTTTGAAATATCAAATAAAAATGGTAAATGGGAAATAGTTAAGGACTCTAAATATAATAGAAGAATAACCGCAGATTCAAGAATGGAAATTACAGGTCCTGCAAGAGGGCATGATTTGTTAAAAACTATTTCAGATCCTACTGGAACGCTATCTTTAGGGACTTGGAATAATTGTGGAAATGGTAAAACTCCATGGGGAACTTATCTTGCATGTGAGGAAAACTTTAACGGATATTTTTCTAATACTGACCCTAATGCCGATATTCCACCAGAATTTAAAAGATATGGTATTTCAACAAAGGATTGGGGTTATGCTTGGGGTAAATTTGATGATAGATTTAATTGGGATCTAGAACCAAATGAGCCAAATAGAGCTGGTTATGTTGTTGAAATCGATCCACTAAATCCTTCATCTACTCCAAAAAAAAGAACAGCTTTAGGAAGATTTAAGCACGAAAATGCTGAGGTAACACTTGGTAAAAATAATGAAGTTGTTGTTTATTTGGGAGATGATGAAAGAGGTGAGTATTTGTATAAATTTATTTCATCAAAAAAATATAATAAAAATGGTGATAACTCCAAAGTTTTAGAAAATGGAGATTTATTTGTTGCCAAGTTTGATGACAATGGAAAAGGCAAATGGTTACCTTTAACGCCTGAAACAACTGGAATGAAGTCTAAAGCCGAAATAGCTATTCACACAAGAATGGCAGCTTCTGCAGCAGGCGGGACTACAATGGATAGGCCTGAATGGGTTGCAGCAAATCCATTAAAAGCAGAAGCATATGTTGCTTTAACAAATAATAAGAACAGAGGAAAAAAACCAAATGCTGGTGGCGATGATACGTCTGTGAATGGACCTAACCCCAGAATAAACAATCAATATGGTCAAATTGTTAGATGGACAGCAGATAAAGGTGATCATGCTTCATCTAATTTTAAATGGGATATATTTGCTTTAGTTGGAAATCCAGCTGTTCACAAAGGACCAAATGCTGGATCTAAAAACATAACTAAGGAAAATATGTTTAATGCTCCTGATGGAATTAAATTTGATTCTAAAGGAGGATTATGGATACAAACAGATGGAAAATACTCTAATTCAGGAGACTTTGCAGGTATGGGTAATAATCAAATGTTGTATGGTGACCCAAAGACAGGTGAGATTAAAAGATTTCTTGTAGGTCCTAATGAGGCAGAGGTTACAGGATTGACATGGAGTAAAGATTACAAAACTATGTTTGTTGGTATTCAACATCCAGGTGAAAAAGGTAATTCTATATGGCCAGACGGACCTGGTACGGCTCCAAGATCTTCAATTATAGCTATTAGAAAAAATGATGGCTCTAGAATTGGTTAATTAACAATAGACCCCTGAAATACGCTCGATAATGTTATCGAGCGTATTTTTTTTTATAAAACAAAAACATACCAATATGAGAGGCGTTATTAAATTTACCATTCTTAATTAATTTAATTATTTGATGATCTGAAACTATGTGGATTTTTATTCCTTTTTCAGGCTTTGAAATTTTAATAAGATTATTACAAAAAAAACCAGTAATTTTAGTGGTGAGTCGACCTGGTTCAGAATAAAATGAAGTAATTTTTCTCAATTTATTTCTTGATTTATATCCTGTTTCTTCAATTAATTCTTTTTTAGCAGATATTAAAGCTGTTTCATGTTTTTCAATGATA
>CABYZT010000021.1 GCA_902523515.1 uncultured Pelagibacteraceae bacterium | reverse complement strand
CTTCATTTTATTTATTTGGTATATTATTTTTTCTTAAGAAAGAAGATATAAAAATTAAATGAAAAATATTTGTTTTATTGCAAATTTTGAAAAAACTTCATATTTTTCAGCTATAGCTGATAATATCTTAAAGCAACAAGGTTACAAAGTTTATTGGATAGTTGTAAATAAAAAACAGCATACCCACCTGAAGTCAAAATATGGTAATGACAAAGTATGCTTAATTAATAAAGAAAACTTAAATTATGATAATTCAAGCAATTTCATACTAACCAAATTTAAATTTAATGAGTTTCTGTTGCAAGACAGATCTTTAAATACTTCTTCTACAGAAGATTGGAAATATCTAAAATCAAGTACATTAAAAATATATAATTTTATAAAAAATAATAAAATTCAATTCATTTATGGTGAGATTACATGGGCACATGAATTAATTTGTTTTAATATTTCTAAGAAATTTAAAGAGTTAAATTGCAAGTTTTATTATCCAAGCACAATTAGATTTCCATTAAATAGATTTGTTTTTTTTACTAACGAAAATCAATCTGAGTACTTTATAAGAAAAAATAAACAAAATGTTAAATTAGATGCTCAAATAGGAGATTATTTAAATTTAGTTGAAAAAATAAAACCTAAATCAATTTTTTTTTCCAAAAATTTTTTATTTTTTAAATTTAAAAAATTATTCTTTGAGAGTTATTTTGACAAGCATGATCCAACTAAAATCAATAAATTGGATAGGATTTATAAACTAATTCAAAAATATTTAAATTTTTTAATATTTTATATAATTAATAAAGTTAACTTAAATAAATTAGAAAATAAAAAATATGTTGTTTATTTTTTGCAAAAAAAACCTGAAGCAGCAATAGATGTTAAAGGCATATATTATGAGAACCAATTTATAAATTTTCTAAATATATGGAGATTATTACCGTCGGACTTTAAAATTATTTTGAAAGAACATCCAAACTCAATTGGAGATAATAGTTATTTTTTTTATAGAAAATTTCTTAATTTAAATAACGCTTATTTGATTGATGATAAAGTAGATTTTAATAGATTAATTTCAAATTCATTTGCAACCTTTTCAGTGGCTAGCTCTGCAAGTTTTCAGTCTGCTTTGAAAAATATACCAAGCTTTACATTAGCTAAAACATATTTTAATGAATTTAAATATTCATCAAGGATTTCTATCGAGGATTTAAAAAGTTCAAATGATATTTACGATTTAACTGAATTATTTTTAAAAAATGATTATCAAAAAAAAAATTTTGAATCTACCACAGTTATGCAAAATAGTTTTGAAGGATTTCTAATTGGTAATGATAGATTTAATAAAAATAATTTAGAATTAGTAACAGCTGGTTTTTTAGAAACCACACTTGATGAAAATGAAATTCTTTAAAAATCAATTAAAAAATAATCTTATATATAAAATTTTACAATTATTTTATGGAGAGTTATCAAATAAAGAAAATTCACTCAAAACTAAAATGATAAGGATAATATGTAGAACACCATTAAAAAATATATTTTACAAAATTTTTATTTTGTTTAATAAAAATGAGAAGAATCAGGTTAATTATACAGATATTTTTCAAAATGAAATAATGCCTTTAAAAGCTTTATCAGATTTAAAAAACCACGGAATTTTTAAAGATATTAAAATTAAATCAGATATAATTGAAAAAATAAACAATGAAGCTTCTAATAAATTTTACAAAGTTAATCGTTCTGAAAAATATATTAAAATTAATCAAAAGAAAAAAAATGATGGTATTTATATAGCTAGATTATTTAGTCCAGAAAAAGAGATAAAAATTATAAACGAAATCATATTTAATAATAAAATTATAGATATTACAAAATCTTATTTTAATTGTGAGCCAATATTTCATTCCGCTCAGATTTGGTGGACGTTTCCATTTTATGATAAAAATAATAACTTACAAAATCCTCCAGGAAATGAGTTTGGTTTCCACTACGATGTAGATGATTTAAGATTTTTAAAATTATTTATCTATTTAAGTGATGTAAAAAAAGAAAATGGACCACACATATATATTAAAAATTCAGGCAAAAAAACTTTTAATGAACACCTTAATAGAAGAATAACTGATGAATTTGCATATAAAAATTATAAGGATAATTTAATAGAGATCATAGGAGATAATGGAACTGCTTTCTTAGAGGATACATCATTTTACCATAAAGGTACAAATCCAATTTCAGAAAAGGGACGATC
>CABYZT010000020.1 GCA_902523515.1 uncultured Pelagibacteraceae bacterium | reverse complement strand
TTGGTGATCCAAAAAGAATTATAATGAAACCAGGTTTAAACTTTAAAATTCCTTTCATTCAAAATGTTGTCTATTTAGATAAAAGAATTTTAAATTTAGATGCTCCGCCTGAAGAAGTGATTGCATCAGATCAGAAACGTTTGATTGTGGATGCATTTGCGAGATTTCAAATTGTAGATCCTCTGAAGTTTTATATTTCAGTTGGAAACGAAAGAGTTGCAAGATCAAGATTATCGACAATTATAAATTCAAGAATAAGAAATGTATTAGGTCAAGAGGAATTACAAACATTATTATCTAAAGATAGATCTAAACAAATGGCTTTAATCAAAGAAGGTGTTAATAACGAAGCACAAAATTTTGGTATAAATATTGTAGATGTAAGAATTAAAAGAGCAGACCTTCCTCAAGCTAACAGTGATGCAATTTATAGAAGAATGCAAACTGAAAGGGAAAGAGAAGCAAAAGAATTTAGAGCAAAAGGTGCGGAGATGGCAGTTACAATTACATCAACTGCAGACAAAGAAGTTACTGTAATCTTAGCAGATGCTCAAAAGCAATCTGAGATTATGAAAGGGGAAGGTGATGGAGAAAGAAATAAAATATTTGCTGACGCCTTTGGTCAAGATCCAGAATTTTTTGCTTTTTATAGAGCGATGCAAGCATATGAAAAAGCTCTTATTGGTGGTGAAACCTCTTTAATTTTATCACCTGATAGTGAATTTTTTAAATTTTTTGGAAATATAAAACCTGAAATCCAACAATAATTCTTAAATGCGTGAGCTAGTTATAGCTTTTGGTCTTTTCTTATTTATTGAGGGAATTTTGTACGCCTTATTTCCATCAAAAATGAAAAGTATGTTGAAAAAATTAGAACTTGTTAAAGATAGTCAGCTTCGATCAGGTGGATTTATTTTTGCATTGATAGGTTTTATAATTATTTATTTTATTAAAAGTTAATATGAATAAGATTAAACTTATATTCTTAACCCTAATTATATCATTTAGCTATTCGTTAAATGCAAACTCCAAACCAGTTCCTGCTTCCTTTGCAGATCTTGCAGAAAAATTAATGCCATCTGTAGTGAATATTTCTACAACAACAACCGTCGTAACCAACACTAACCCTTTCCCTTTTCAATTTCCTCCGGGGTCTCCTTTTGAGGATATGTTTAAAGAATTTGGAACACCTCAGGAAAGACAATCAGCTGCTTTAGGTTCTGGGTTTATAATAGACGAGAAAGGAATTGTGGTTACAAATAATCATGTTATCCAAAATGCTGACGACATTATTGTTAGGGTAAATGGTGACCAAGAATTTAAAGCTAAAGTTTTAGGTGCTGACCCATTAATGGATATTGCTGTTTTACAATTAGATACAGATGAAAAGTTTATTCCTGTAGCATTTGGAGATTCAGATAAGGCGAGAATTGGTGATTGGGTTTTAGCAATTGGAAATCCGTTTGGTTTAGGTGGAACTGTTACTGCTGGAATAATTTCAGCAAGAAATCGATCAATTGGTTTATCAAGATATGAAGATTTTATACAAACTGACGCATCTATAAATTCTGGAAACTCTGGTGGGCCTTTATTTGACATGGAAGGAAATGTAATTGGAATTAATACAGCAATACTCGGACGTAACGGTTCTATTGGAATTGGATTTTCTATACCATCAAACAGTGCTCAAATTGTAATTAAACAATTAATCGAATTTGGTGAAACAAAAAGGGGATGGTTAGGAGTTAGAATTCAAGATGTAACAAAAGAAATTGCTGAAGTTGAAAAATTAGACAAAGCACGAGGAGCACTTGTTGCAAGTGTTGCAGAAAATAGTCCTTCAGAAAAAGCAGGAATTCAAGCTGGTGATATTATTTTAGAATTTAATGGAGAAAAAATAAATCAAATGAAAGAGCTTCCAGCAATTGTTGCAAGAACAGAGGTTGGAAAAAAAGTTAAAGTTAAAATTTGGAGAGAAAAAAAAGAGATTGTTAAAAATGTTATTTTAGGAAGATTAGAAACTTCAGATGATTTTAAAATAAGTAAAAATCAAGAAACTCAAAAACAAAATAATGAAGAAATAATTGAAAATTTAAGAATCGCAGTAAGACCATTGACTAAAGAAGATATTAAAAATAGAAATTTACCAAATCAGACAACAGGACTTGTGATAACAAAAATTGCAAATAATAGTCCTGTAGCAAATTCAATTGAACTTAATAGCATTATTGTCGAAGCTCAGAAGAAAAAAATAAGATCAGCTGAAGACTTAAGAAATATTACCAAAGAAGTGCTTAATTCTAATCAAAAGACAATTTTACTTGCAATTTATAATAATCAAAATCAACGAAGATACATCGGTATTAAGCTAGACTAGTAATGGATTTAAAATCCAAGATAATATTAATATCTGGACCTACTGCATCTGGAAAATCAAGTTTTGCAATTAAAGTTGCAAAAAAAGTTGATGGAGAGATTATTAATGCAGATAGCATGCAAGTATACAAAGAGCTTAAAATTTTGTCAGCTAGACCAGATCCAAAAAAATATCAAAAAATAAAACATCATTTATATGGTTTTCATAATGTAACAAAAAACTTCTCCACAGGTGATTGGCTTAAGCTAGTAATTAAAAAAA
>CABYZT010000019.1 GCA_902523515.1 uncultured Pelagibacteraceae bacterium | reverse complement strand
AGCCTAGAGATTTATAAAGTTTTAAAACATTTTTAGAAATTGTTGTTGCCTTAATTAATTTAATATTTTTATTATAAAAAATTTTTAACATTAATCCTATTCCAGAAATTCTATCAAGTGAATGCCAGATTGCTAAAGATATTTCTGAATATTCTTTATCTCTGGATTGATTAATAATTCCTAGTATTGAAATAACTTTTTTTTCTTTTTCTTTTACGACAAAATCAATTTTGTTTTTAGAAAATTGATGTTGCCATTTAAAAAGCTTTATGTTTCTTGCAAGAATATGTTTTTGTTTCCAATTTTGATGAATATATTTTTGAATAGATTTAAAATCACTATAATTAGTAAGAGAATTTAAAAAATTTCTAACTGTATCCACCATCTAAATATAATGTAGATCCAGTAAAATACTTTGAATTTGAAATAAAATATATTGCATTAATTATTGAGTTTATGTCTCCAGTTGACTTAATATCACATCTTGATAACATTTTTTTTTTCATATCCGGTCGTATTTTTTTAAATAATGGGCTTTTAAAAAATCCCAAAGACAAACAGTTTGCTGTAATATTATATCTACTAAATTCTTTCGAAAAAGATTTCATTAGTCCTTGCAATCCATTTTTACTTATTGAATATCCAGATATGCCAATATCAGAAGTTAATCCACGAGAAGAACTAAAGTAAATTAGTCTACCAAAATTATTATCCACCATAATTTCACATAATGTCTTTGAGACTTCAAAAACATTCAAGATATTTTTTTCTAATTCATTTTTTAATTCTTCTTTAGTTTTATTTAGTATTAAATTATCAACAGTATAATTATTCAAAAATAATGCTGTTACTTTTGTTTTATTTATAAATCTTTTTATATTTTTTTCATTTTCATAAAAATCATTAAATATTTTAATTTTATTATTTTTTTTACTTGATTGTTTTAGAGATTTAGAAATACAAATTAACCTGTTAAATTTAATATTTTTAATAATTTGTTTGGAGATATAAGAGCCTGCACCAAAAATAATTAAAGTATCTATATCCATTTAATAGCAATTGTAGCCCAAGATAAACCTACTCCAAATCCCGAAAGAAGCACATTTTTGTTTGTTAAATTTTTGTAATTAATATTAATTAGTAAAGGTATACTACTTGATACTGTATTGCCAGTAATTTGAAATGAGTTACAAACTTTCAATGGATCTATAGAAGATTTTTTTACTATAGTATCAAGCATTACTTTGCTCCCAGGATGAATTAGATATTTGTCAATTTTGATTTTACTTGAAATTTTTTTAATTCCACCAGGAATATTATTAATCCCAAATAAAAATACCTTTTGTCCATTCATGAAAAGCTTATCCTGTTCATTGGTTTTTTTTACACATAAAGCCTCTCCATTGTTTCCTTCATGACCATAAATTTCATGTAGATAATTTTTTTTATTTTGAAATTGAACAAATGTTGCGCTAGCAGCATCACTAAACAAAACTCTAGTTTTAAAATCTTTTTTTGAAATATATTTTGAATATTTTTCAGCACAAATAATTAATCCATTTTTCATTTCTTTATTTAATAGTTTATTTGCTAATATAAGAGCCTGCACAAAACCTGAGCATCCTGAAGAAATTGTAAGAACAAGTGCATTTTTATTAAGTTTTAATAGATAAGCTAATTTCTCTGCACATGATGGAAAAATATCATCTTGTCCCTGAGAAACAAAAATTAAAAAGTTTGGTTTTACTTTATATTTTGCAAAAGTTTCTTTAGCAGCTGTATATGACATTTCTAGAATATTTTTTTTATTTTCTATATGTAAATTATTTGAGCCAATTTTATCATCAATAATTTTTTTTTTGATTTTAGTTAAATCTTGAACACGAATTTTTTTATTTCCTAAATATATTGATGGTTTAAATATTTTTATTCCCACAATTAAAAAATTATTTTGATATCAATTTTTTTTTTGTTAAGATTTGAATTATGCTTTTCACACTATTCGCATCTGTTAATTGTTGTATTTTGGAACTTTTTCCCTTTGTAAATTTATCTAAGGAAGCCAGAATATTTAATTGAGCTAAAGAGTCCCAATTTTCTATATTATTCGCATTGGATTTATTATCAACCTTTTGTCTTACTGATTTTGAAATAATACTTATTACTTTTTTTTGAGTTAACATTTTTTAGCTACAATTATTATAGTACTACAAATTATAATTCCATATTTTTTTTTGAAGTGAACAAGATTTTTTTTTTTAAGATTGTTCAATAATTTTTCATGTTTAATCATTGCTTTTGGCAATGGCCAATCAAATTCATATTGTTTAATTATTTTTAGACTTTCTCTAACTATTTTTTTTCCTTTTTTTACGTTACTTAAAGAAATTATTGGCAGTATGATTACTGAATTTTTATGCATAAATTTTTTTGAATTCTTTATTACCTTTTTCAATAGAGATATGCCTTCTGCAGACTTATCGATTGGGACATTTTTAAACCATGGTGAAATTTTTGCAATTTTACTTGAAACTCCGGAAACATCATTAATAATTAAATCGAACACTTCACCTTTCCATGGATTAAAACAATCTCCAGACTTATAACTAAAATTACCTTTAAAAATCTTAAGATTTTTTTTAGCTTTTCTCACAGCTTTTTTACTTAAATCTGAAAGAAAGAAATTAGCTTTTTTATTAATTAAATATAAACAAGCACTTATTATCCCACCTCCACACCCTAAATCTAAAATTTTTTTACTTTTCTTTGTAAATTCAATTGATGAATTAATTAA
>CABYZT010000018.1 GCA_902523515.1 uncultured Pelagibacteraceae bacterium | reverse complement strand
TTATACGAATAAATACATCATAATTTTGCTTAAATTATGATAAATTAATATTTAACTAAGTATTTTATGTCATGAAAAACTATCTAAAAATATTTAACAATAAAAAAATTGTAATTACAGGTGGAACTGGGTCTTTTGGATCAATGTTTTTAAGTAAAATTTCAAAAAGTAATTTTAAAGAGATAATAGTAATTAGCAGAGATGAAGATAAGCAATTTTCTTTAAGAAATAAGTACTCAAGTGAAAAAATAAAATTTGTTATTGGTGATATAAGAGACAGGGATGTACTTAAAAGATGTTTTAAAAATAAAGACATAATCATTCACGCAGCTGCATTAAAACAAGTTCCTTCGTGTGAATATCATCCAGAGGAGGCTATTAAAACTAACATTATTGGTTCCTCAAATGTATTCGAAACTGCAATAGACTGTAATGTTAAACGATTGATTTTTCTGAGCACTGATAAAGCAGTTTATCCTATTAACGCGATGGGTATATCAAAATCAATGGCAGAAAAAATCTTAATTTCAAAATCTCTAACTCAAAATAATTATAAAACAATTTTTAATATTATCAGATATGGAAATGTAATTGCTTCAAGAGGATCTGTTGTAAGAACTTTCATTAATCAAATTTTAAATAATAAAAATTTAACAATTACAGATAAAAATATGACAAGATTTATTATGTCCCTAGATAATGCTGTAGAACTTTTATGTTCAGCTTTATCTTACGGCAAATCAGGTGAAATATTTGTTCAAAAAACTTCTTCGACAAAACTAATTACGTTAGCTGAGGCGCTTTTAGATATTTTTAATAAGAAAAATAAAATAAAAATTATAGGTATTAGACATGGAGAAAAACTTCATGAAATTTTGATCAGTCAGGAAGAATCTCTTAAAACTGAACGAAAAAAGAATTTATTTGTAATTAAACCTGACTCAAGAACACTCAATTATGATATTTATTTTAAAAAAGGAAAAGTAAATACTAAAAAATTTTTATATTCTTCAAATAACAATAATCATCTCTCTAAAAACAACTTAATCAAAGTTTTATTAAAAGATGAATATATTAAACAATATTTAAAATGATCAAAGTTTTAACAGTTTATGGTACCAGGCCAGAATTAATAAAAATATCTTGCTTAATAAAACAATTAGATAAAAATTTTAAACATATTCTTGTAAATACGAATCAAAATTTTAACGATGAACTAAATAAAAACTTTTTAAAGAATTTTAAATTAAGAAAACCTGATTATAATTTAAATATCAGAAATATAAATAATATAGATGCAATTTCAGAAGTTATGACAAAAATTAATAAAATTCTTTTAAAAGAAAAACCAGATGTGTTTTTGATTTATGGAGATACTAATTCTACATATTCTGCATTAGTTGCTAAAAGTTTAAAAATCCCAATTTTTCATATGGAGGCGGGAAATAGATCATTTGACCAAAGAATTCCTGAAGAAATAAACAGAAAATTAATAGACCATCTCAGTGATGTTAATATAGTTATATCAGAGCAAGCTAGACAAAATTTAATTCGTGAAGGGATCAATCCTGAATTTATTCTTAAATCAGGCTCTCATATGGAAGAAATTTTTTTAAATTATAAAAAAGAAATTGAAGCTTCTAATATTTTGAAAAAACTTAAAATTAAAAAAAATGATTATTTTTTAGCAAGTATACATAGGGCCGAACTTGTAGACTCCAAAAATGAGGCTATTAAATTAATTAATTCTTTTGTGAAAATTTCAAAGACATTTAAAAAAAAAATAATTTTATCTACGCATCCTAGATTGAGGAAAAACATAGATAAATTTAAAATAAAAAAAAAAACTAATAACATAGAATATTTGAAGCCCTTTAGTTTTTTTGACTATATAAATTTATCGAAAAATTCTTATTGTGTACTTTCAGATAGTGGCTCACTATTCGAGGAATCTTATCTCTTAAATTATCCTGCAGTTTCAATTAGAAAGTCAAATGAAAGAATAGAAGGAATTGAAACTGGATCAACGATAATGTCTGGTTACGACTCAAATAGAATAATTAAATCAATTAGAGTTTCAAGAGCAATGAATTACATTAATAAATCTAGTGATTATAATGGCGGTTTAGTATCTCAAAAAATATGTAAATTTATTCTAAGTTATTACCATAAAATTAATGAAAAAATTTGGTATAAAAAATAACTTATTAAATGTTTTCAAAAAAAAATAAAATTTTAATTTTAGGATCCACTGGTATGCTTGGGTACAATTTAGAAAAAGTATTAAAGAAAAATAATATTGAATATTATAAAACTTCTAGAAAAAAACAAAAAGGATGTATTGATTTTGATGTTACAAAAGATAATTTAAATAAATTACCCAAAGTTCAATATTTTATTAATTGTATTGGGATTATTAATAAATTAATAAGTAAAAATAACATTGTTGAATCGATTATTATAAATTCTGTTTTCCCATATAAACTTGCAAAATTCTGTAAAAAAAAAAATATTAAACTAATTCATATTAGTACTGATTGTGTTTACTCTGGAAAAAAAGGTAAATATACTGAAAGCGACATACACGATCCCATAGATATATATGGTAAGACAAAGTCTTTAGGTGAACCCACTAGTTGCATGACTATCCGTACAAGTATAATTGGAGAAGAAAATAAAAATGACAAATCTTTAGTTGAATGGGTAAAAAATAAGAAAAATAAAAAAATTGATGGTTATTTGAATCATAAATGGAATGGTTTAACAGCAAAACATTTATCAGAAAATCTAGTAAAAATAATCAGAAATAAAATGTATGTAGAGAAACTAGTACATATTTATTCTGAAAAATCAGTAAGCAAATACTCATTAATTAAATTAATTGACAAAAGATTTAAGTGTAATTGTAAAATAAAAAAAAAATTACATAAAAATTATGTTAACAGAACTTTAAGTTCAGATAATAAATATTCAAAAAGACTTAATATTCTTTCAATAGCAAAACAAATAAAACTTATGTGAAATTTAAATTATGAATATCTTTCTCAACCGAAATATTAA
>CABYZT010000017.1 GCA_902523515.1 uncultured Pelagibacteraceae bacterium | reverse complement strand
TATCAGCAAGAATAATAAATTCATGAGATAAATTTCCACCTATAGGTCCTGTATCAGCAGCCATAGGTATTGCTGTCAAAGATAATCTTTTAAATGTTCTTAAATAAGAAAGAAAAAATTTATTATAAGAATAAAAAGCTTCCTCATCTGATACATCAAATGAATAGGCATCTTTCATATAAAACTCTCTACCACGCATAATTCCAAATCTAGGTCTTATTTCATCTCTGAACTTCCATTGAATATGATACATAAGTTGTGGGAGTGATTTATAAGATTTTATTGAAGATCTAAAAATTTCAGTAACTTGCTCTTCATTGGTTGGTCCATATAACATTTCTCTATTTTGACGGTCGGTTATTCTTAACATCTCTTCACCATAATCGTCATAACGACCACTTTCTTTCCAAATTTCGCTGGATTGAATTGTTGGCATTAATATTTCTTGAGCTCCAATTTTGTTTTGTTCTTGTCTGACAATGTCTTCAATTTTTTTCATTACCTTAAAACCTAAAGGTAACCATGAATAAATTCCTGCAGAGGCTTGCTTAATCATACCTACTCTCAACATCAATTGATGAGATTTAATTTTTGCTTCTGAAGGATTATTTTTTAATATTGGTATAAATGAATTTGATAAAAGCATCTTAATTAATCATATTTCTTAAATTTAAATATTCAAATTTAATTAATAAGTAAATTATCGTGAAAATGACAGTAGTAATTCCAGTGCAATAAAGGAATTTTTTCAGCATTTTTGGATTTTCAGGTGAGCCAGGATCCTCACCGTCAATTTTAACAGTCTTTGTTCGATTCACATCAATAGGTAGAATAGCAAAAAAAACTATCCACCATATAATTATATAGATAATAGCCAGGCCTGTTGCGCTCATTAAATTCTTACTAAATTGATATTGGTAAAAGGTTTTTTTCCTGTTCTTTCTTTAGAAAATTTTCTACAAGCTATTTTTAATGCATCAATTAAGTTGTGCTCTTGTTGTTTGCTTCCAACTTTAAAAGTTCTTGAAATTATTTCTATTTCTTCAACTAACCCATAGGAAAACTCATCTTTATCTTCGATCGGCAAGCCTCTAAAAGAAAGTACTGGATCATTATGTATGTTACCCTTTGGAGTTATCATAATAGTTACCTCTAAATATCCATTTGCACTTAAATTTTTCCTATCTTTTATTGATTGTGAATCTGGATCAACACTAACACTGCCATCTAAGTAGAGTCTGCCACTTGGAGCTTTGTCATATACTTCAGGTTTTTCACCTGGATATAACTTAACGATATCACCATTTTCTACTTGAACTGGATGTGGTACTTGCATTTCTTTTGCAAAATTAATGTGTTCTATCATGTGCCTATGTTCACCGTGCACCGGTATTACACATCTGGGTTTTACCCATTGATACATTTCTTTAAGGTCTTCTCTATTTGGATGTCCAGAAACATGCACAAACTCAGTTTCTTCAGATATTACTTCTATGCCATCCTTAACAAGTTGATTGTGAAGTTTATAAAGTTTTTTTTCATTACCAGGTATAATTTTTGAAGAAAAAATTACAGCATCGCCTTCTTCAATAAAAACATCTGGATGAACATAACTAGAAATTCTCATCATTGCACCCATTGGTTCACCTTGACTTCCAGTACATAAATAGACAATTTTTTCTCTTGAAAAATTTTTAGCTTCTCTTGGATCAATTGGCTCAATTGTATTTTTTAAATATCCACATTGACGTGCAGCTTTATATATACGATGCATTGATCTTCCAACTAAAGAGATTTGTCTTCCTGTTTGTTCTGCACAATAAAAAGCTGTCTCCATTCTAGCTACGTTTGAGGCAAAAGACGTTATGATAATTCTTTTTTTCAATCGAGACATAACGTTTAACATATTTTTTCTTACATCTAATTCTGAACCTGATCTACCAGCGCTAAAAACATTTGTTGAATCACAAATCATTGCTAACACACCTTCTTCACCAATTTCCTTTAATCTTTTTTCGTTTATATTGTCCCCAATCAAAGGATTTGGATCTACTTTCCAATCTCCGGTGTGCAAAATAACTCCTGCAGGAGTTTTTATTCTAAGTCCGTTTGGTTCTAATATAGAATGCGTTAAAGTAATGTATTCAATTTCAAATGGGTCTAAAGAAACTTTTCCATTTAACTCAACAATCTGTAAATCATTGGTTATATCGATTTGTTTTTCTCTGAATTTTTCTCGAATTAATACAGCTGTGAATGGTGTTGCAAAAATTTTACATTGTAATTTTGGCCATAGATGAGCTATTGCACCTATGTGATCCTCGTGAGCATGTGTCAAAAATATTCCTAATAAATTATCTTTTCTTTCAACTATAAACCCTGGATCTGGATAAATTAAATCAACACCTGGAATAGTATCATCTGCAAATGTTACCCCTATGTCGACCATAATCCATTTATGATCACTAGGTTGTCCATAGCCGAACAAATTCATGTTCATACCTATTTCACCTGATCCGCCTAAGGGACAAAATAATAGTTCATCTTTCATATTATTTAATTAATTTTGAAATCTTTATTAAGCCTTTAATTGTAATGTCTTGGTTATGACTTGCTTTCGTTTTTATTGAGTTTTTAAATAAATTTGAAAATCCACCAGTAATAATTACTTTAAAAGATTTTCTGGTCTCTTTCTTAATTAAATTAATAATATTGTCAATCAAACCCGCATAACCCCAAAAAAAGCCTGATCTAACAGCTGAGATTGTATTGTTGCCAATGACTTTGTTAATCTTTTTTAAATCTATTTTTGGAATCAGAGTTGCTTTGTCAGACAAGGTATTAAGAGATAATCTGACACCTGGGGCAATAATTCCTCCATAATAAGTATTTTTAATTAGTACATCAAAAGTTGTTGCTGTACCAAAATCTAAAATTATAAAATTGTTTTTATTGTTCATTAAACTTATAGCATTAGTAATTCTATCTGATCCCACCTGTTTATAATCTACTTTGATTTTTATAAGTGATTTTAGGTTTAATTTTTTAACCTCATAGCATTTTAATTTAACTTTTTTCGATAAAAATTTATTAATTATAGAA
>CABYZT010000016.1 GCA_902523515.1 uncultured Pelagibacteraceae bacterium | reverse complement strand
AAAGATTTAAAATTTAAATCTACTCAAATGGTTGTTAGTTTTATTTCTACAATTACTTTATCTCAATTAAAAAAAGCAATTAAAGTAAAAGCAAAAATTGTAAGAGCAATACCTTTGCCTCCAATTTCGTTAAAGAAAGGTCCAGTGCCTATTTGCCCTCCTAATTCAAAAGTTAAAGCGTTTTTCAATAACTTGGGTACAACTGTAGAAATTAAGAATGAAAAATCGTCTATAAACTTTTGGTCAACCTCTGGCATGATGGCACCTTTTTATGAAGTATTGAGAGTGATGACTGATTGGTTGGTTAAAAGAGGAGTTAAAAGAAATAATGCTCAAAAATATATCACATCTCTATTTTTGGCTTTGTCTCAAGATGCTGTAGAAAATTCAAAAGAAAATTTAAAAAATTTAGTTAAAGAATCTCAAACACCCAAAGGATTAAATGAACAAGGTGTAAAAGAATTGACTAAAGCTGGATTTTATAAATCTTTAGAAAAAACGTTAAATAGTATTCATCGAAGATTAAATAAATAAATCTAATGTCTGAAAATATTTTAGAGATAAATAATTTAAGTAAGTATTTTGGTGGATTAGCTGCTGTTTCAGATTGTTCAATTAAAGTGAAAAGAGGAACAATTACAGGAATAATTGGACCTAATGGATCTGGTAAAACAACTTTGTTCAATTTAATAGCTGGAAACTTAAAATCCTCAGGTGGAAATGTTATTTTTGATGAGGAAAATATTACTGATGTTCCATCTTATGAATTATTTTCTAAAGGTTTGTTAAGAACATTTCAAATTGCACATGAGTTTTCAAATTTATCTGTTTTAGAAAATTTAATGATGGTGCCTGGAAATCAATCTGGGGAAAAAATAATGACTGCATTATTTAAACCAGGTTTAGTTGCGAAAGAAGAAGCTGTCGTTAAAGAAAAAGCAAAAGAAGTTGTTGAATTTTTAAATCTAGGACATCTATCCAACGAGCTTGCTGGAAATCTTTCTGGTGGTCAAAAGAAATTATTAGAACTTGGAAGAACTATGATGGTTGACGCAAAATTAGTATTATTAGATGAAGTAGGAGCCGGAGTTAACAGAACTTTGTTAAAAGATCTTGGTACTGCAATAGAAAAGTTAAATAAAGAAAAAGGTTATACTTTTTGTATGATTGAACATGATATGGATTTTATTGGAAGATTATGTGATCCAGTAATAGTTATGGCTGAAGGATCAGTTTTGTTTGAAGGAAGTGTTGAAGAAGCAAAAAAAGATGAGAAAGTTATCGAAAGCTATCTTGGAAGAGGATCAAAATTAAAGGATACAAATTAATGGCATATTTTGAGGGAATAGAAATGACAGGTGGTTATGGTAATGGTCCTGACATTATTAGTTCGTGTTCAGTAAATGTTAATAAAGGTGAAATAGTTTCTATTTTAGGTCCTAATGGAGCTGGTAAATCAACTGCCATGAAAGCAATGTTGGGCTTGCTGAATTTAAAGTCTGGATCAGTAAAGATTGATGGTAAGGATATTTCAAAATTATCTCCTCAAGATCGAGTTAAGCAAGGTATTTCTTTTGTGCCACAGACTAAAAATGTTTTTGCAGGGATGACTGTTGAAGAGAATTTAGAAATGGGTGCATTTCTTATTGAGGATGAGATCAAAAATATAATTGAGGAAATTTATGAATTATTTCCAATTTTAAGAGAGAAAAGAAATCAGTTAGTTGGTGAACTTTCTGGAGGTCAAAGACAACAAGTAGCTTTAGGCCGAGCTTTAATGATTAAACCCACTGTTTTAATGTTAGACGAGCCAACTGCTGGTGTATCGCCAATTGTGATGGATGAATTATTTGATCATATTGTTAAAGTAAAAAGAACAAACGTTGCTATCTTAATGGTAGAACAAAATGCAAAACAAGCCTTAAGCATTTCAGATAGAGGCTACGTACTAGTGACTGGAGAAAATCGTTATTCAGGAACTGGAAAAGAATTATTAGACGATCCAAGAGTAAGAAGCTCTTTTTTGGGAGGGTAATATGGATTTTGTAAATGCAATAATTCTTTTATTAAATTATATTTTCATTCCTGCATTAACTTACGGTTCTCAGTTAGCACTGGGTGCAATATTTGTAACACTTATTTATGGAATTTTACGATTTGCAAACTTCGCAACTGGTGACATGATGTCTTTTGGGACCATGGCAACAATTTTATTTACATGGTATTTTCAATCTTTAGGTGTTTCTTTAGGTGTTTTACCTACTGCTTTATTGGCTATTCCTTTTGGAATAATTTTCATGATATTTTACATGCTTTTAATAGATAAGTTTGTCTTTAAGTATTACAGAAATCAAAAAAGTCCCCCAGTTCAATTTGCAATGGTGAGTATTGGTGTAATGTTTGTAACACAAGCGGTGGTCAGAATTATAATTGGACCTGGTGATAGAAGATTTTTTGATGGTGAAAAATTCATTATTAAAGCTCGTGAATTTAAAGAGATGACAGGTTTAAACGAAGGTCTTGCACTGAAATCTACTCAAGTGATTACTATTTTTGTAACAATAGTTTTAGTCTCTTTATTATTTTGGTTTTTAAATAGAACTAAAACTGGAAAAAGTATGAAAGCTTATTCTGATAATGAAGATCTTGCTTTGCTATCAGGTATTGATCCAAAAAAAATAGTTTTAGTTACTTGGGTTATTGCTGGTATTTTAGCTACAATTGGTGGAGCTTTGTATGGTTTAGATAAAAGTTTTAAACCATTTACTTATTTTAATAATATGCTTCCTATTTTTGCTGCTGCAATTGTTGGAGGAATTGGAAATCCATTTGGAGCTTTTTTAGGTGGATATGTAATTGCTTTTTCTGAAATATTGCTCACTTACGCATATAAAAAATTCTTTATGTATATTTTACCAGAAAGTATGGAGCCAAGTAGTTTGGTTCAGTTATTATCCACAGATTATAAGTTTGCAGTCTCGTTTTCTATTCTTGTAATTGTTTTAATTTATCGACCTTCGGGAATATTTAAGGGGAAAGTATTGTGAGAAAAAACCTAAATGTAATTGCAGCTTACAGCATCATGATGGTACTTATTCTAATGGTTGGGATATTTCAGTCTTGGAATATTGCTTTATCAATATTTAATCTTTGTTTGATTTCTGCAGTCATGACAATGGGTGCGAATATTCAATGGGGGTACGCTGGTTTAATTAATTTTGGAATTATGGGTTATACAGCTTTAGGTGGTTTAGCTGCAGTATTGATATCTGTCGATCCTGTTCAAGAAGCCTGGAGGGCAGGAGGTTTCGATATTCTAATGTCATTATGGCTGATAGTAGTAATGGTATTAGTTATAAGGTTTATTTTAAAAAGATTTGAAAAATCAAAAATCAGAACATACAGCATAGCTGCAATAATAATTTCAGGTATTTTACTAATTAGATTTTCTGCAGAGCCTGGCATAGAAGCAATTGAAGCAGTTGATCCAGCTAAAACTGGTTTCCTGGGTGGATTTGGATTACCAATTATATTTTCTTGGATAGTTGGAGCTCTTTTTGCAGGGGGTTTAGCTTTTATAGTTGGGAAAGTTGCGCTTGGTCTTAGAGCAGATTATTTAGCAATTGCCACTCTACTTATTTCTGAAATTGTTATTGCAATTATTAAACACGAGGATTGGCTCACAAGAGGGGTCAAAAATGTGATTGGATTAAAAAGACCTGCACCTTATGAGGTAGATCTGCAAACTACAGATTGGTTTATTAAATTAGTTGAAAAGTTTAATGCAGGAAAATTAAGTGTAATTGAGAATTTAGCTGATAGACAGGCTGCTTTAAACCAACTTGTTATTGAAGGTTCATCAGTATTTGTAAAACTGTGTTATTCAGGATTATTCTTAGTTGTAGTTATTATTCTTTTAATTTTAACTCAAAAAGCTCTTTATTCTCCATGGGGAAGAATGATGAGGGCAATTAGAGATAATGAGGAAGCTGCAAATGCAATGGGTAAAAATGTTGTTAAGCAACATTTATTAATTTTTATTTTAGGCTCTGCAATTGTTGGAATTGCTGGTGCAATGTTAGTTACTCAAGATGGTTTATTTACTCCAGGAAGTTATAGACCTATGAGATATACGTTTTTGATTTGGGTGATGGTAATTGTTGGAGGAAGTGGAAATAATTTTGGAGCAATTTTAGGAGGATTTGTTGTTTGGTTTTTATGGATAGAAGCTGCACCAATATCATTATTCTTAATAAACTTTTTCACTGCGGGAATTCCTGAAACAAATGCACTTAAAGCTCATTTAATTGAAAGCGTTCCTTATTTCAGATTTTTACTGATGGGATTAGGATTGTTGTTTATAATGAGGTATAGACCTAAAGGTATACTTCCTGAAAAAATAGAAATAAAGTAAACGTAATGAAATATATTATATTAGGTGCTGCTGCTGCTTGGGCTTTGTATATGGCTGATAAGTATTTATTCTTTTAATGAATAAAAATCTTTCGTTACTTATATTAAGCCAGATTTTTGCTTTTACAGCTGCCCCAGTCACCGTTTTTTTAAGTGGTATAATTGGTTCAAAATTTAGTCCAATAAATACTTTAGCAACTCTTCCAATGGCTTTGTCAGTAGTTGGAATTGCGTTATTTGCTTTTTTTGCTGCAAAGTTAATGAGTATAATTGGACGGAAATTGGGATTCATTTACGCATCAGTAGGTACATGTTTTGCATCTCTTTTAACCGCATACTCTATAATTATAGAAAGTTTTGTCTTATATAATTTAGGATGCTTTTTAATTGGTGGAGGAATAGCTTTCAGCCATCAATATCGTTTTGCAGCAGTCGAGGTTGTGGATAAGGATTATGCACCAAAAGCAATTTCTATCATTTTGTTAGCTGGAATAGGTTCGGCCTTTATCGGTCCAAACATTGCAAACATTTCGAAAGAGTTTATTTCAGATCATATGTATGCAGGCTCTTATCTTTCACTTGCCATTTTATCTATCTCATCAACACTATTTTTAATTTTTTATAAGGAACCAAAAACGATATCTAGTAATCAATATAAAACTGGAAGAAGTTTTTTTGAGCTTATCTCTCAACCTAGATTTCTACAGGCACTCGTAGCTTCAGCTTTTGCCTATGCTGTAATGACTTTTT
>CABYZT010000015.1 GCA_902523515.1 uncultured Pelagibacteraceae bacterium | reverse complement strand
TAAGAACAATTGCAAGAGGCACGCCAGGATTTTCAGGAGCTGATCTTGCAAATATAGTTAACGAAGCAGCTTTGTTAGCAGCGAGAAAAAATAAGAGGATAGTCACATTACTAGAATTTGAGGAAGCAAAAGATAAAGTTATGATGGGTGCTGAAAGACGTTCAATGGTGATGACAGAAGATGAGAAAAAACTAACAGCATACCATGAAGGCGGACATGCTCTAGTATCGTTTAATATGCCAAGTTATGATCCTATTCATAAGGCCACTATTATACCAAGAGGAAGAGCTCTTGGGATGGTAATGAACTTACCCGAAAGGGACAAACACGGTTACTCAATAAAATATCTTAAAGCGAGACTAGCTGTTTGTTTTGGAGGAAGAGTGGCTGAAGAATTAATTTTTGGAAAAGATAATATATCTACAGGAGCAGGTGGAGGAAATGGCTCTGATATTAACCAGGCTACACAATTAGCAAGAGCAATGGTAACAAAATATGGAATGAGTGAAGAAATGGGTCCAGTTGAATATGGGGAAAACCAAGAGGAAGTTTTTTTGGGAAGATCAGTTACTCAAACTCAATCAGTATCAGAGGAAGTTGCTCAGAAAATTGATAAAGAAATAAGAAAGCTCGTAGATGAAGGATATAATAAAGCAAAGGAAATTTTAACAGAAAAAATAGATGATCTACATAAAATTGCAAAAGCTCTAATAACATATGAGACTTTAACTGGTGAAGAAATAGAGAATATAATTAATAAAAATTTATATCCTAAAGATAAAATTTTAGATAATCCAGAGTCGAAAGATGATCAAGATTCAGCTTTAGGCGCGATGGGTTTGAAACCAAAAATTGTTCATTAATAAATAATGCCAAGATATTACACAAGAGCGTGTAATTTCTACTTCGGCAAACAATCAAAAATTTTAGTAAAGAAAAAACAATCTATCCCTTTACATCAGATTAAGGAAATTTCTTTTGACCATGTTGAGATAATTACAAGAAAAAAAATTAGAAAAATTTCAATAAATAAAATTAGAAATTTACCAAAAAAACTAAAAACAAAAATAAATTCAGATTTAAAAAAAATTAGGTCAAAAAAATCAAATTTTTCAAATTTAAATTTTAAAGAAATTCCAAATATATTGGGTGTTTTAAATCTTACTCCTGATAGTTTTTCCGATGGAGGAAAATTTAACAAAAAAAATAAAGGCGTAAGTCATGCTATCAATTTATATAAAACTGGTGCTTCATTAGTAGATATTGGTGGAGAGTCTACAAGACCAGGATCAAAGGAAGTAAATAAAAATCGAGA
The DNA here is from genome assembly GCA_902523515.1 of uncultured Pelagibacteraceae bacterium. Lineage (GTDB taxonomy): Bacteria > Pseudomonadota > Alphaproteobacteria > Pelagibacterales > Pelagibacteraceae > Pelagibacter. The sequence continues at coordinate 5,295 of CABYZT010000015.1, read as the reverse complement.
ATGGTACAGAATTAATAAGACATTAAAAATAATTGTAAAAAAAATACCAATATCTTTAGACACAAGAAAATCTGCAATTATGGAAAATGGTATTAGAATGGGCGTTAAACTTATTAATGATGTTTCGGGATTAAGCCACGACCCTAAAACAATAAATATTTTAAAAAAGTATAAAATTCCATTTGTAATACAGCATTCAGTTGGGACACCAGAAAACATGCAAAAGAAAGCGAAATATAAAAATGAATTATTAGATATTTATGATTATTTTGAAGATAAGATTAAGTTAATTAGGTCTAAAGGTATTAAACATAATAATATAATTTTAGATCCTGGAATTGGATTTGGAAAAAATTTGAAACATAATATGAATCTTATAAGAGGTGTTTCTATTTTTCATTCATTAGGTTTTCCTATACTAGTAGGGAATTCAAGAAAAAGATTTATTAAAGATATATCAAAAAAAAATGATAGCAAAACAAGGATCGGCGGAACTATGGCTTCTTCAATTTATTTAATGATGCAAGGAATTCAGATTTTAAGAATTCATGATGTTAATGAAGTTATGCAAGGAATTAAAGTTTTTAAACAGATAATTAAAAATTAATGGCAAAAAAATATTTTGGAACAGATGGAATAAGAGGTGCAGTTAATAGCAAATATATAAATGGAGATATGTTCTTTAAATTTGGACTTGCTAGTGGAACATACTTTAAATCTCAAAGAAAAAGAAAACAAACAGCAATAATTGCAAAAGATACAAGATTGTCTGGATATACACTTGAACCAGCTCTTGTCTCAGGTTTGGCTTCAGCTGGTATGCACGTTTATACCCTAGGACCCTTACCAACTAATGCGTTGGCTATGTTAACAAAAGAGATGAAGGCAAATATGGGGATAATGATTACCGCTTCTCATAATCCACATTTTGACAATGGTTTAAAATTGTTTGGTCCAGATGGGATGAAATTATCAGATAAAATAGAAAAAAAAATTGAAAGTCTCATTGATAAGAAAATCTCAAAAAATCTCTCGCATTCTGAAAAATTAGGAAGAGTTAAAAGATTAGAAACAGGCACCAAAAATTATATTAAAATATTAAAAAAAAATTTCACAAAAGAGTTCAATTTAAGAGGACTAAGAATAGTAATCGACTGTGCAAACGGTGCTGGTTATAAGGCAGGTCCTGAATTATTGAAATCATTAGGAGCTAAAGTGATAGCAATAGGTGTTAAACCAAATGGTTTAAATATTAATAAAAAATGTGGATCAACTTTTCCAAGAAACATTAGATCTGCTGTAAAAAAATATAAAGCACATATCGGAATATCTTTAGATGGAGATGCTGACAGAATTATAATGTGTGATGAGAAAAGTAATATAATAGATGGAGATCAAATTATAGCTGCTTTAGCAACAAGATGGAAAAATAAAAAAATGTTAAAAGGAGGAGTTGTTGGAACATTAATGTCAAATTATGGTTTGGAAAAATATTTTAAATCTAAAGGAATAAAATTTTTGAGGGCAAATGTTGGAGATAGATATGTTAAAGAAAAAATGCAAAAATATAATTTTAATTTAGGTGGTGAACAATCGGGACATATTATTTTAGGTAAATTTGCAACTACAGGAGATGGTTTGTTAGTAGCTTTAGAAGCTCTTTTTGCTTTAAGAAAAGGAAAAAAGGCAAGTGAATTTTTTGAACAATTTAAGAAAACACCTCAACTTTTAGAAAATATCGAGGTAAAAGATAAAAATATTATTAACAAACCAGAGATAAAAAAAATTATAAAAAATGCAGATAAATTAATTAAAGGCAAAGGAAGAATTTTAGTAAGAAAATCAGGGACAGAATCTAAAATAAGAGTAATGGGAGAAAGTGAAAACAAAGCTCTTCTATATAAATGTGTAAACATGATTACGAAAAAAATTAAATAAATTGAAACCTAATTCTAAAATTTTAATTATTGCAGGATCTGACTCATCTGGTGGAGCAGGTATTCAAGCTGATATAAAAACTATCACTGCTCTTGGTTCTTATGCAATGACAGCAATAACTGCAGTTACATCACAAAATACCACAGGTGTAAAATCAATTGTTGGGATTAATCCAAAAGAAATTTTTAATCAAATTATTTATAGTTGTAAAGATATAAGACCTGATGCAATAAAAATTGGTATGCTACATTCTTCAGAGGTTATTAAAATGGTACTAAAAGCTTTGGACGTAATTAAAGTTAAAAAAATCGTATTAGACCCAGTAATGGTTGCTAAAGGAGGGGCTAAACTGATAGATAGTAAAGCTATTCAATTTTTAAAATTAAAACTAATTAAAAAAGTATCACTTATTACTCCCAATATTCCGGAGGCAGAAATTTTAACTAAAACAAAAATTATAACAAAAGAGGATATGATTTTTGCTGCTAATAAACTTATAGTTTTAGGTGCTAAAAATGTACTTATTAAAGGTGGTCATTTAAAACATAAAAATGTATTAGATGTTTTAATAAACACAAAAGATATAAAGATCTTCGAAAGCGAGCGTCACAAAACAAAGAATACTCATGGTACAGGTTGTACTTTATCTAGCTCAGTTACAACGTTTTTATCATGTGGAAAAACAGTAAAGAAATCTTGTGAGCTTGGAATTAAGTATGTAAATTCTGCAATTAAATCAAACCCTAAATATGGAAAAGGTAATGGCCCAATTAACCATCTAACTTCCTTAAAAGTAAACAGAAAATTTAAATAATGAAAAATATAGTCGTTGTTGGATCTCAATGGGGTGACGAAGGTAAAGGAAAAATCGTTGATTGGTTATCTGAACAGGCTGATGTAGTAATAAGATTCCAAGGAGGTCACAATGCTGGCCATACTTTAGTGATTGATGGTGTTACATATAAATTGAGACTACTGCCATCTGGAATAGTTAGAAAAGACAAAATATCAATTATTGGCAATGGAGTTGTAGTAGATCCATGGGCTTTATTAGAGGAAATAGAAGAAATAAAATCTAAAGGCGTGGAAGTAAATGTAAATAATTTTATTATTTCTGAATCTGCAAATTTAATTTTGCCTTTTCATAGAGAAATGGATGAGATTAGAGAGGATGCAGCAGGAAAAAGCAAAATAGGAACTACAAGACGTGGAATTGGACCTGCGTACGAAGATAAAGTTGGAAGAAGATCTATAAGAGTTATGGATCTAAGATCTGAAAAAAATTTAGATCAAAGACTCGACTCTGTATTAGCTCATCATAATGCGATTAGAAAAGGTCTAGGAAAAAAAATTTTTGAAAAAGATCAGCTTAAATCTGATTTGCTTAAAATAGCACCCAAAATATTAGAATTTTCTCAGCCAGTTTGGCTAAAGATTGATCAATTTAAAAAACAAAAAAAGAGAATTTTATTCGAGGGAGCCCAAGGTATTTTGCTTGATGTAGATCATGGAACTTATCCTTTTGTAACTTCATCTAATACTGTTGCCTCAAGCGCAGCTACAGGAACTGGTTGTGGCCCTAATTCGATTAATTATGTTCTTGGAATTACAAAAGCTTATACAACAAGAGTTGGAGAAGGCCCTTTTCCTACAGAGTTAAAAGATGATGTTGGTGAACTTTTAGGAACACGTGGTAAAGAATTCGGAACTGTTACAAGCAGAAAAAGAAGATGTGGATGGTTTGATGGTGTTTTAGTTAGGCAAACTATTAAAGTTTCAGGAATTGATGGTATCGCTTTAACGAAATTAGATGTACTCGATGAATTAGATGAAATTAAAATGTGTATTGCTTATGAGCTTGATGGTAAAAGATTAGATTATTTTCCTGCTGCTGTAGAAGATCAAATAAAAATAAAACCAATTTATGAAACTTTTCCAGGTTGGAAAACTTCTACTAGTGGAGTTAAAAATCAAGACTCATTACCTGAAAATGCAAAAAAATATATATTTGCAGTAGAAGATTTTATTGGTGCAAAAGTATCTAGTATCTCAACTAGTCCAGAAAGAGATGATACAATTTTAATTGAAAACCCTTTTGAAGTTTAGTTTGCGGGTAAAAGATTTTTTGATTTAGCTAATAGAAGCATGTGCTTTTGGAGTTTTTCAAACGCTTTATTTTCAATTTGTCTAACTCTTTCTCTGCTAATTTTATATTTTTTACTTAAATCCTCTAGTGTAGTTGGGTCATCATTTAGTCTTCTAGAGTATAAAATTTCCCTTTCTCTATCGTTAAGAACTTTAATAGAGTCTTTTAATAAATCTTTTCTTTGCTCCATTTCCTCGTGGTGAGCAAATTTTAAATCATGATCAAGTTCTTTATCAACCAACCAGTCTTGCCATTCATCGCCATCTTCTCCAACTTGAGCATTTAGTGAGAACTCCTTTCCAGAAAGTCTTCTATTCATTGAAACGACTTCTTCTTTACTTACATCAAGCTTATTAGCTATATGATTAACGTGTTCATCTCTTAAGTCACCTTCAGTCTCGGGAGAAATTTGATTTTTAATTTTCTTTAAATTAAAAAATAATTTTTTTTGAGCAGTAGTAGTTCCAATTTTGACAAGACTCCAAGATCTTAAAATATATTCTTGAATAGAAGCCTTAATCCACCACATTGCATATGTCGCCAATCTAAAACCTCTTTCTGGTTCAAATTTCTTAACAGCTTGCATAAGACCTACATTTCCCTCTGAAATCATTTCATTAATAGGCAAACCATATCCTTTGTAGCCCATAGCAATCTTTGCAACTAATCTTAAGTGACTAGTGACTAGTTTTTCTGCAGCTTTAATATTACCAGTGGTTTTCCAGTTTTTTGCTAACATATATTCCTCTTCTGCAGCTAACATTGGAAATTTTTTAATCTGCTCTAAATATGCAGATAGCCCACCTTCATTAGAAAGGGTTGGCAGATTGTTACTTATTGTTGTGCTCATAGGAGTGTTTATTTAATTAATTATAGCTAATTTTCAATAATTTATTTTTCAGTGTTTCTAAGCATTTTTAGAATATTATTTAGATCTTGTGGCAAAAGTGAGGAAAAAATTATCTCTTTCTTAGTACGTGGATGCATAAATCCTAAAGTTTTTGCATGCAGAAATTGTCTATTCAATTTAGTGATTGAATTTTGGATGTCTAAATCAATATTTTTTAATTTTTTATATTTTTTTTTATATTTATCATCTCCAACCAGACTATTACCTTTGTAATTCATATGGACTCTTATTTGATGTGTTCTTCCAGTTTCTAATTTACATTCAACTAAACTTAAAGTTGGTGTTTTCTGATTTTCAAAAA
>CABYZT010000014.1 GCA_902523515.1 uncultured Pelagibacteraceae bacterium | reverse complement strand
GTCAAATTTTCCTACTATATCAGTTGGATTAGTAAAAATTCTGTCTATATCTGAAAATTTTTGATTAAGAAAAACATCGGAACCTGTCACAATAAAAACAGATAAAAAAGAAAAAATAATTAAATTCAAAATTAAACTTAGGTTTCCTTTTTTTAATTCTTGCTCATTTTTTACATATCTAGAAAAATCACCAAAACTAATTATTAAAATTGAAAAATAGGCAAATATTGTTCCAGCAACAGTCAATAAAGGAGCTAAATTATTTATATCTAAAAAGTTATTCAGATTAAATATACTTGAAAAAGCTTCGGTAGTTATTTTTACATCACTTAATAAAACAACAAAGAAAAAAATAAACATACCGGCATAGACTGTCATCGCAGAGAAATTAATTATTTTCTTATTGTACTGCATCCCAACAGTAAAAAACAAAGTCTGTAGAACGATTGTTATTACTATTGCAAACCAGTCAATAATATTTAAACCTAAATAAAAGATAATAAAAATTTCTTGCTCCAATAAGGCATTATCAATTGAAAAAATTATTATCCTTATCATGTAAACTAATATTTTAGATAAAAAATAAGTTTGGATACCAAATAAAAAAATCCCAACCAAACTTCTGATTAATCCAAATAATTTAGCACCATTAAATCCTAATGAAGATCTTAATAATACTGCAAAAGGTAGGCCAAATTTTTGAGAAGGCTTTCCTATGATGTTTGAAAATAAATAAACAAAAAATGATCCCAATATAATTCCAAAAAATACTACAAATACATTTAGGCTATATATTAAGTAAAGCGAAGATATTAAAGAGAAACCAATTAAACTCTGTACATTTGCTCCCCAAAAACAAAATAGATCTTTCCAATTCCAAGTTTTATAATTTGGATTAACTGTCACCAGGTCCCAATTAGAAAGAGAGTATTTTACTTTTGGCTGATTCACTAAATTTATTTTAAACTAATAAATTCTACTGTCCATATAAGAGACCTGGTAACCATAAGGCAATTTTAGGAAATATAATAATTAAAACCAAACCTATTATTTGTAGAACCATAAATTGCATCATTCCATAATAAATATCCTTCAAATCCCATTCTGGAACTACACCTTTTAAAAAATATGCCGAAAGTGCTACAGGTGGGGAGAGCCAGGCGGTCTGGAGATTGACAGCGACCAGAATTGCAAACCAAGTTAAATTAAATCCTAACGCTTCTACTAATGGCAAAATAATTGGAACAATAATCATAACTATTGGCACCCATTCTAAAGGCCAACCCAGCAAAAAAATCATAACCATAATCATTCCTAAGATCAGATATTTATTCATTTCTAAACCTAATAAAAATTCTGTTAGTAAAGTTGGTGTTCCCAATCTAGCAAATACTGCTCCAAAAAAATTTGAGGCAGCAACTAAAACCATAATCAAAGCTGTTATTTCTAAAGTTTTAACTAAAGCTTCTTGAAGTTTTGATAAAGTTAATTTTTTATATGCTAATGAAAGCAACAATGCTCCCATTGCACCACAACCAGCAGCTTCAGTTGGAGTTGCAAAACCAAATAAAATACTTCCTAATGCTGCAAAAACTAATGCTGCGGGTGGAACTAGACCTAAAAAAAACTCAATCCAGACTTCTTTCATACTAGCTGCACGCATTTCCTCAGGTAGCACAGGGCCAAGTTTTGGATTAATCATACATCTAATTGTTGTGTAGCCTGCATATAAACTTGCAAGAAGTATTCCTGGAATAATTGCTGCAGCAAACAAATCAATAACAGGAATTTCCATTATTGGCCCCATAACTACAAGCATGATACTGGGTGGAATTAAAATTCCCAAAGTTCCACCAGCTGTAATTGTACCTGCAGCAAGTTTTACATCGTAATTTGATCTGTTCATTGATTTTGCAGCCATAATTCCCAGTATAGTAACTGAGGCACCAACTATTCCAGTTGCAGCTGCAAAAATAACTGAAACAAACAATACGGCGTAATATAATGAGCCCTTAACTCTAGCTAACATCATTTGAAAAGCTGAAAATAACCTTTCCATTAAACCTGCTTGTTCCATCATAATTCCCATAAAAACAAAGAGTGGAACGGCGGCAAGGGTTTGTTCGGTCATCACCATCGAAAATTGGAGTGTCATTAAATAAAAGACTAATTTTCCAAATCCTAAATAACCAAATACAAAACCTAAAAAAATTAAAGTGAAAGAAATTGGAAATCCAACAAAGATTGCAAAAAGCATTACTCCAACTAAAATAAAACCTAAAATAGCGGGATCAATTAATTCTGCTATCATTTATCCTCTCCTGGCCACTCACCCTTTTTAGCTGCCCAGTAGCTTTTGAGTAATTCTGAAAATCCTTGGATAAGTAAAAATATAATTCCAATTAATAAACATGTTTTAATAGGCCACATATATGGCATCCAGGTAGTATCCATTCCTCTTTCACCTCTTTGGATAGACTCTAAAACAAATCCAAAAGTCATATAAAAAAAAACTATTAGACCCGGGAAATAAAATAAAAGATACAGCCAAAAATCGATTAATCCTTGGTTTTTAATTTTAAAATTTCTGTATAAAAAATCTGCTCTAATATGAACTCCTTTTGAGAGTGCATAACCTGCACCCAGCATAAAAAGAGCTCCATATAAAAATCTGCTAATATCATAAGCCCATATTGTCGGTGCTAAAAATAATTTTCTAGCAAGTACCTCATAGGTCATAGCAAAGATAAGTGGCATTAATATCCAACAGACTACACTACCAACCTGCTTGCTAAATTTGTCTATATTAATTATAGACTTTGCCATCCAAGATGGCATATCTTCTGGCATTTTTCCTGAACCACCTCGCCTTTCGGCAATCATTTCATCTGAAATATCAAATTTACTTGGTTCTTCAGCCATAAAAATTTTTATTAAAAAAAATTAGAGCGGACTAACAAGTCCGCTCTAATGTTCTAATTATTTAATGATTACTTTAATGTTGCTGCGTGAGCCATTCCTAGCTTCGCATTTGACATTTGAGCACCACTCCAGAAAGGAACAGCTTTATCAGCAAATACTTTCATAGAGTCATAAACCTCTTTGAAAAATGCATTTTTTTCAGCATTTTTATTCAAAGTTGCTTTAGCAGCTGCCATATACTCAGTGAAGTAGTCAGATGGAGTATCTTCTAAAATCACTCCATGTTTTGTTGTAAGTTCTTGTAAAGCTTCACCATTTGATAAAATTCTATAACTTAAAGATTTTATCAAAGAAGCATCAGCTGCAACTTCAAGAGACTTCTTCTCGTGTGCAGTCATAGCATTATATGTTTTTCCAGTAATATAAAAGTCAGCATTTACCACTACTTGGTGTAAACCCTGTAAATAATAGTGTTTTAAAACTTTTTGGAAACCAAAAGTTAAGTCTGGCTTTGGACAACACCATTCAGCAGCATCAATAGTTCCCGCTTCTAAAGCTGGTAGAATGTCTCCACCACCCATAGCAACAGATGCTATACCGATGTCTTTATATGTTTGTCCTGGAATTCCTGGAGGAGTTCTGAACTTATATTTTCTAAAGTCAGCCATATCTTTAATTGGTTTTGGAAACCAACCTAAAGCCTCTGGTCCAACAGGTTGAAGCATAAATCCTTTAATGTCTCTTCCCATTTCTTTCCATAATTGATCATAAAGCGCTTTTCCACCACCATATTGGAACCAAGATAAAAACGCTAAATTATCTATACCTATTCCACCACCAGCTACTGGAGAACCAAATAGCATTGCAGCAGGGTGTTCACCTGACCAATAGTGAGTCCATGCAAATCCACAGTCAATCAAACCTTTGTCAACAGCATCAAGAGTCTCTTTAACTCCAACAACTGCTCCTGCAGGTAAGATTTCGAATTTTAAAGATCCACCAGTTAATTCAGTTACTGTATCAGTAAAGTCCTTTAACATTTTAACTTCATCAGCTTTAGTATTAAGAACTGTCTGACATTTTAGTGTTTTTGCAGCATTAGCATTTGAAATAAATCCAAATACCATCGCAACTGCAAATAACATTGAAATGATTTTTTTCATATCGTTTTTCCCTCTCTATATTTTTAAAAATCAAAGCTTGTCAAAGAATGAAATCTAAAACAAGTGTTAATATTGGATTATTTTAATTTTTTTGTGTACAGAAATGTTACAAATAAAAAAATTTTAATTTATAAGAGTTCTAAGTAATGGATAATTTTGATTATATTATAATTGGTGCTGGATCAGCTGGATGTGTTCTTGCTAACAGAATTTCATCTAATCCTAAAAATAAAGTCTTACTTTTAGAGGCAGGGGGTAAGGATACTAATCCATGGATACATATTCCTGGAGGGTATTTCAAAACAATGCATAATCCCGAGACCGATTGGTGTTTTAACACAGAAGAAGAGCCTTTCTGTGACAATAGAAAGATGACTTACCCAAGAGGAAAAACACTTGGAGGAAGTTCCTCTATTAATGGAATGCTTTATATTCGAGGACAATCTAATGATTATAATTACTGGAGACAATTAGGAAATGTTGGCTGGTCATGGGATGATGTGCTTCCTTATTTTAAAAAATCTGAAGATTTTCAGTTTGGAAAAAATGAATTTCACGGTTCTGGTGGACCTTTAAAAGTAGAAAAAATTAGATCTACATTCAAAGTTTTAGACTTGTTTTTAGAAGCTGCAGAGGAATTTGGATATAAAAAAACTGATGATTTTAATAACGGCGATAATGAGGGAATGGGATATTTCCCTTTAACAGTAAAAAATGGTTTTAGATGTAGCACAGCAGTTGGTTATTTAAATCCAGTAAAAAGTAGAAGTAATTTAAAAATTATAACTAAAGCTCATATCAAAAATATTGAATTTGAAAATAAAATTGCCAAAAAAGTTAATTTTTGGACTGGAGATAAATTAAATACTATTGAAGCAAATAGTGAAATCATTTTAAGTGCTGGTACTATTGGATCTCCACATATTCTTCAAGCTTCAGGTTTGGGGCCAGCTAAATTATTAAAAGATAACGGTATTGATGTATTAATGGATAATAAAAATATAGGCCAAAACTTAACTGACCATCTAATGTTAAGACCTGTATATAAGATAAAAAATTTAGAAACATTAAATGATATTTATTATAGCTTTACTAAAAAAATATTTACTGGATTAAAATTTTTTTTAACACGAACTGGTCCTCTTACAGTTGGTGCTAGTTATTTGTGTGGTTTTGTTAAAAGTGATCCACATTTAGAAACTCCAAACTTACAATTTCATGTTTCTCCTGCTAGTACTGATCTCTTAGGAAAATCATCTTTACATAAATTTCCTGCTTTCACACCAACTATTACTAATGTAAGACCTACTAGCAGAGGATCTATTGAACTTAAATCTTTCGATACAAGAATTCCTCCAAAAATTAAAATGAATTATTTATCTACAGATGAAGATAGAGAAATAGCAGGTAAGTCTCTTAAAATAGTAAGAAAAATAGTTATGGAGTCAAAAGCCTATAAAGATTATGGGCCAGAAGAATTAAGACCAGGTATAAATATTACTGACAATGAGCAGTTAGCTGTTGAAGCGGGAAAATATGCTAATACTATTTTTCATCCTGTCAGTACATGTAGAATGGGAAAAGATGAAAATGCTGTTGTGTCTGATCAATTAAAAGTTCATGGAATTAAAAACCTACGAGTGATAGACGCATCTGTAATGCCATATATTACTTCTGGAAATACTAATGCACCTACTATTATGATTGCAGAAAAAGGTGCTGACATGATACTACAGAAGTAATGTTTGCAGAATTTTTTACACCTGAACAAATAGCAATATTAACTCAAATTATTCTTATTGATTTAGTTTTAGCTGGAGACAATGCAATTATAATTGGAATGGTTGCATCTAAATTTCCACCAGAGCAAAGAAAAAAAGTTATTTTCTGGGGAATTGGTGGTGCAGTTATTTTAAGAATTATTTTAACATTGCTTACCGCATATCTTTTACAAATTACAGGTTTGAGGTTAATAGGGGGATTGCTGCTCCTTTATATTGTTTACAAACTTTATGTGGATGTAATAAAAGGCTCAGAAACCGAAGAAGACATTAAAGTAGATAGCTCTAGTTTTTTAAGGGCTATTTGGACTGTTCTATTAGCTGATTTTACAATGAGTTTAGATAATGTCCTGGGTGTAGCAGGTGCAGCTGGTGAACATTATGGACTACTTGTATTTGGATTAGTTTTATCAATAGTTTTAATGGCAACTGCAGCAACTTTAATTTCTGGATGGATTAAAAAATATAGATGGATAGCTTGGCTTGGATTGTTAGCCATTTTAATTGTTGCAGTTGAGTTGATTTACACAGATATTAAAATATTATTCTTTTAATGTATCTTCAAAAAATAAATCTTAAAAATAAATATGCTTTAGTTACTGGTGCAGGTAAAGGATTGGGAAGAGCTTGTTCTATTGCACTAGCTGAAGCAGGTGCAACTGTTATAGCTTTAAGCAGAACATCCTCAGATCTTAATAAATTAGAAAAGGATATCAAAAAAGTTAAAGGTAAAATAATTAAAGTTTCGTGTGATGTAATGAATTATGAAGATTTAAAACAAAAATTAGAAAAAATTAAAATTATTGATGTATTGGTAAATAATGCAGGGACTAATATTCCAGAACCCTTTGAAAAAATTAAACAAAAAAGTATGAATTATCTTGTAGATTTAAATTTAAAAGCAGCATTTAACGTAGCTCAACTTGTAGTAAAAAAGATGCTTAAAAATAAAAAAAGACCTGGTTCAATTATAAATATGTCATCGCAGCTGGGCCATGTTGGTATGGGTGGAAGAAATGTCTACAATATGACTAAATTTGGAATAGAAGGACTAACTAAGGGAATGGGTGTAGAATTAGCAAAAAAAAATATCAGGGTTAACACGGTAGCGCCTACTTTTGTTGAAACGCCTATGGTTAAAAACTTTTTTAAAAACAAAAAATTTAAAAAATTAGCTCTTGGAAATATTCCAATGGGTAAAGCAGCTACTGAAAGTGATGTTGCTACAACAGTATGCTTTTTAGCTTCATCAGCGTCTTCAATGATAACTGGAACATCAATAATTATAGATGGTGGATGGACAGCTCAATAATTTATAGACTATTTTTTGTTTTTTTAATTTTTATATCACCAGTAAAAGCTATTGAATTCCAAGGTAAATTTCTACAAGGTCATTTTATATTAGGTAAAACTAACCCTAATGCTAAAATTTTGGTTGGAAAAAAAGAGGTAAAAGTTTCAAAAGACGGTTTTTTTGTCTTTGGTATAGATCGAGATCAAAAATACGACCTAACATTTACAAAAATTATTAATGGAAAAAAATTAATAACTACAAAAAAAGTTTTAAAGAGAAAATATAATATACAAAGAATAGATGGTTTGGCAGAAAGTAAAGTCACTCCACCTGAGTCTGTTTATAAAAGAATTAAAAAAGAAAATAATGCAATTGGAGAAGCAAGAGCAATTAATTCAAATCTACAATTTTTTAAAGAAAAATTTATCATGCCAGTTGAAGGAATAATCAGTGGTGTTTATGGTAGTCAAAGAATTTTAAATGGTAAACCAAGATGGCCTCACTATGGAATAGATATTGCTGCTAAACAAGGAACGATGATTAAATCTTCTGGCTCAGGTGTTGTTACTATGGCTGAAGATGATTTATACTATACTGGTGGCACAGTTATAATGGATCATGGTCATGGGATATCAACAATATATTCTCATTTAGAAAATGTATTAGTCTCAGTTGGTGATCAGGTTAATCAAGGAGATATAATAGGAACT
>CABYZT010000013.1 GCA_902523515.1 uncultured Pelagibacteraceae bacterium | reverse complement strand
ACTTAAATAAGAAATAATTTCTATAACAACAATTAAAGGAAGCAATACCGCAGGTACTCCACTTGGAACAAATAATTTTAAATAACCAAATCCGTGTTTAATAAAGCCAATTACAGTCACTCCAATAAATATAAATGCTGCGAGCACAAATGTTACAATGATATGACTGGTTACAGTGAAAGTATAAGGTATCATTCCAAACATGTTACAAAATAAAACAAACATGAATAGAGAAAATATAAATGCAAAGTATGGTTTAGCTTTTGATCCAGCTGTATCGCTAATCATTTTGGATACAAAGGTATAGCTAAGTTCTGCTAATAATTGAATTTTGTTTGGTAGTATTGAATTTTTTTTTGATCCTAAATTAAAGATTAATAAAATTGATACAGTACTCAAAATCATAAACAAACTTGCGTTCGTAAATGATATGTCGAATGCTCCAACTTTAATTTCTGGTCCAATTCTATAAACATCGAATTGAGACATAGGATTTGCTGCCATAATACTTATTTATTTTTGCATTTTTTTTGCAGATCTAATTACATTGGTTATTCCAGCAACTACACCAACAAAAAAAAATATTAATATAAACCAGGGTTTAGTACCAAAGGTCTTGTCAAAAATAAACCCAATAATTGTCCCCACAGCCACTGCAGAAACAAGTTCTGTGCTCAATTTGAATGCAGTTCCTATAGGCGAGGGGTCATTCTTCTTATTGTAGAGATTTTTCTTTGAAATCTTGCTTTTTGCAATCTCTAAGCGAGTTTTAAAAGGGTCTTTTGGCATTTATATAGTTTAAGCAACCATACTCTCAGCTTTTTGTAAATCAACAGCCACAAGCTGACTAATTCCTTTTTGAGGCATAGTTACCCCATATAGTCTATTCATTTTTGACATGGTTAAAGCATGATGAGTTACAATTATGAATTTGGTGTTGGTGATTTTAATTAGTTCCTCAAGTAAACTACAAAATCTTGTTACGTTAGCATCGTCAAGCGGTGCATCAACCTCATCCAATACACATATGGGTGAAGGGTTTGTTAAAAATACTGCAAAGATTAATGAGAGGGCAGTCAAAGCTTGCTCACCTCCAGATAACAAAGTTATAGATTGAAGTCTTTTTCCTGGAGGACTAACCAGCATTTCTAAACCTGCTTCAAGTGGATCATCAGAGTCTACCAATTCTAGTTTGGCATTTCCACCATTGAAAAGTTTTGTATAAACTTCATTAAATTTTCTATTAACTTTTTCAAAAGCTTCAATCAATCTCTCTCTTCCTTTTTGATTAAGTTCATTGATGCTATTCTTCAGTTTCACGATAGCAGTAACAAGGTCAGCACGATCCTGTTCCATTTTTTTTATCTCTTCTTCATATTTACTTGTTTCTTCATCTGCTTTTAAGTTTACAGATCCAAATTTTTCTCTTTCTTGTTTTTTCTTGTCTAAAGCATCTTCTTGATCAACTGGATTTGGAAGCTCTTCTACTCCATTTAAATTTGAATTTTCTAAAATATTATCTTCATTTAAATTTAGCTCAGAACTTATTCTATCAAGCAAATCATTTTTTCTTTTTTGCAGGCCTTCAATTGTGGCTCCTGAGCTTGCTTTTCTTTCTCTGATTTGAATTGATTGTTCTTGTATTTCATTTAATTGCGTTCTTAACATTTCAATTTTTTGATCTGTTTCATCTATAATCGCTTCATTATCAATTTTTTCTTTATCTGAAATTCTTAAATTTTCTGAAATTTGACCTTTTCTCTCTGCCTGCGCTCTAGGTTGATTTTCTAAATCACTTAATTGTTTTGATAATTTTTCTTTTCTTTGTGTTAGTTCATTGACCATTTTTTCTGAGTTAGTTAATAAATTTTTCCAACTTTCAATTTCCGTTTCAATGGTTTTAATTCTTTCATTTCTTTTTATAGACTCATTTTTAATTGATTGATTTTTACTATACGCATCGGCATATTTTTCTTGGAGTAATTTTATATTTTCTGATTTTTCGCTAACTCCTAATAACTCACTTCTAGATCTTTCATTTTTTAAATCATTTAAAAAACTATCTAGCTCCATATTACATCTATCTAAAAGTGTTACTGCTTGATTTATTTCATTACTATCTATTAATTCTTTTACCCTTGATATAGTGTTTTTTACATTTCTTATTGGACCAACACTTATATTTACAGTTTCTTCTGCTAAACTGTTTACAACTTCATCAACAGCTTTTTGTTCTTCTTTAAGTTTATTTTTTGCACTTTCTAACTCTTCATTAGATAATTTTTCTGTTTCAAAATACTTCGAGTCTGTCTCAATTAATTCAGTTTTTTCTTCCTTCAATCTTTTTTCATTTGAGTTAGCGTCTATGATTATCCCTTTTTCTCTCGTGATATCATCATCAAGTGTTTGAATTGATTTTTTGATGCTTTCTATCTCATCTTGAATTCTTGTATTCTCCTCATCTAAACTTTGAAGTTCTAGATTAAGTCTTTGTATCCTAGATAAATTTTCAATATTTTTCTCTCTCAATGGATTTACTTTATCTGTAAAAGTTTTAATTGAGTTTTCTAATTCAGATATTTTGTTATTAAATCCTTCTACTTCTCCTTCTGCCTCAGTATTAATTTCATTTTCTATTCTAATTTCTTTATCTATTTCTAATAATTTTAAATAATATAAGCCTGCTTCAATTTTTCTAATTTGATCTGAAATTAGTTTGTATTTTGTTGCCTCTTCAGCTTGTTTTTGAAGATTCGCTAGTTGTTTTTCTTGCTGTCTTCTTAGTTCATCCGCTCTTTTTAGATTATTCTCAGCCGCACCTAATCTTAATTCAGCCTCATGTCTTCTAACGTGTAAACCAGATATTCCTGCAGCTTCTTCTAAAATAGCCCTTCTATCTGTTGGTTTCGCTGTTACCAATGCACCTATTCTTCCTTGACTAATCATGGATGGAGAGTGCGCACCAGTCGAAAGATCTGCAAAAAACATTTGTGCATCTCTTGCTCTTACCTCTTTATCATTTATGTAAAATTTAGATCCTTTATCTTTTTCTATTTTTCTTCTAACTTGTATTTGCTCTGTTTCACGATATTGAATAGGACCTTCTTTATCTTTGTTTTCAACTTCAATTGAAACTTCTGCAATATTTTTTGACGCTTTGTTAGATGTTCCTGAAAAAATTACATCCTCCATACCGGATCCACGCATACTCTTTGCAGAGGTCTCTCCCATTACCCATCTTAAAGATTCTACAATGTTAGATTTACCACAGCCGTTAGGACCCACTATACCCGTGAGACCATCCTCAATTAAGAAGTTGGTTTTTTCAGCAAAAGATTTAAATCCGTTTAATTGGATTTTTTTAAACTCCATGCACTAACTTATATCAGTTTTTCTAGCGCTTTTTTTAAATTTTTATAATTTAGAGTTTTTTCAAATTTTTCGTTGTTAATAATAATCGTAGGAGTTGCGTTCACTTTGAAGTTCTTTGCTCCATCGATTCGATCGTTTAATACAAAATCTTCAATTTCCTTATTATTTATACAAGTATCAAAATCAATACTAAATCCCTCACTTTTTAAAAATTTTTGTAGATTTTTATTTGCCTCCTGTATTGAACTTCCCTTTACCCATTTTTGTTGATTAGCATATAAACTTTCAAGGATATCTGAATTTCCATCATTCTTACACTGAGAAACTTTAGATGCATTAAAGGCCGCTATGTCTAATGGAAAATGTCTAAATTCTATTTTAGCGAGTCCGGTATCAAGATACTCCTCTTTTAATTGAGGATAAACATTTTTATGAAAATTAGCACAATGACTACAAGTTAACGATTCAAAAGCTATAATAGTTATTTTTGCATCTTTGTTACCAACAGATATTCTTTTAATTTCCTCAGCTTGTACATTTAAGACTGTAGTAAAAAATATTAATATATAGAATATAATTTTTTTCATTTCTCACTAAAAACCCTGGTTAACTCTGTTAATGATTTTTTAATTTTTTCGTTTTTAACACCTTTAATCTTATCTTGGTATTTACTAATTGCCACATTTTTAACTTTTGTTTTACTTGAGCCTGTCATTTCATGTTCATCATCAAAACTTATGAATTTAAGCTTTTCAACAACTAAATATCCAAAAAAATTATTCATTTTATCTAAAATATCTTTTTTCGAATATTCCAAGTCAACTTCATGCCCTCGCTTGACCATCACCACTAAGGTGCTAACTCCAAATTTATTTGAATTTTTAAATGTTTTTGGATAGCAAATTTTAAATAATTCGCTTCCAACTAAATATTTCCAATTGCTCAGCGTTTCTGAATATACATGACCTTTTTTATTTATTATTTTTTTGACATTTTTTGGCAAAGTGTCTTTGAAAGATCTTAATCCTTGAATGCTAGCGTTTCTCTGCTTAGTATTATTTTTAGATTGCATATGAAAGATCCAATAATAACAAATAATATTCTTAATTGGTATGATTTAAATAAAAGATCTTTACCTTGGAGAAAGAATGTTTCTCAAACAAAAAAGCAATACTACACTTTAATAAGTGAATTTATGTTGCAGCAAACCCAGGTTGCAACGGTAATACCTTACTTTAACAGGTTTATAAAAAATATTCCCACGATAGAAAAATTATCTAAATATGATGATAGAAAATTAATTAAACTTTGGGAGGGTCTTGGATACTATTCAAGAGTAAGAAATTTAAAAAAAACAGCTCAAATAGTTGTTAAAAATTTTAATAAAAAAATACCTAGAAATTTTTTGGATTTAAAGTCTCTTCCAGGAATTGGAGATTATACAGCAAGTGCAATTTCTGCTATTGCATTCAATGAACCAATAATTCCTCTAGATGGTAATATTGAAAGAGTACTAAAGAGATACTTATTTTTAAAAAAACAAGATCAAATAAAAAAAGAAAATTTACACGAGAAGAAAAAAATTTTTGGAACATCTATCAAAAGGTCTAGTGATTATGCTCAAGCTTTAATGGAATTAGGAGCACTAATTTGCAAACCTGTTAGCCCTAATTGTAAGAATTGTCCATTAGTAAAAAAATGCAAATCATTTAAAAATAAAAATTTTGATTTAGTAAAATTTAAAAAAAAAGATAAGGAAACTTTTTACAAGCTAAATGTTTATAAAAAAAATAATCATTATTTATTAATCAAAAATAATAAATTTAATTTTTTGAAAAATTTTAATATCTTCCCGATGGAGGAAGTAAATAACCCTAAAAATTTTGATAAAGATTTGAATTTTAAAATGTCTAATATGAACATGAATATTAAAATTGAATTTAAAAATAAATATAATTTAAATAAAAATAATTATTGGATTGATCCAACAAAGCTTCAAAATTATACATTGCCAACATTTACAAAAAAGATAGTTAAATTTTTAGAAAGTCATAAATGAAAAAAATTGCAATAATTGGTGCTGGAATTTCTGGTTTGTATATTGCCAATTTATTCAAAGATCATAAGGATTATCAGGTCACGATTTATGAAAAAAGGAATTCAATAGAAATAGAAGAAGGTTATGGAATTCAGTTGTCGGTAAATAGTGTAAAGCTTTTAAATAAAATAGGCTTCACTTCTTTCACTAAAGATGAAAAATTTAATCCAAAAAAAATTGATTTTTATGAAATTAAAAATTCAAAAAAAATTTGTGACTTAGATATTTCAAAATTTAATTCTGAAGATTGTAAATACACAACATTGAAAAGATCAAAATTACTTCAATTTTTAAAAGAACAAATAAACGAGGATATAATTAAATATAATCACAGTATTGAACAGATTGATTATGATAAAGATTCAATAAAATTAATATTTGATAAAAATAAAATTAGTTGCGATTATTTAATTATTTCAGACGGTGTGTTTTCTAAGGGGAAGTTATTAATCTCAAACAATAAATCAAAACCAATTTACAATGATATGATTGCTATTAGGGGAAGTATATCGAGAGAAAATCTACAAAATATAAATGAAGAAAATATTTCTTTGTTTTTAGGACCAAATTTTCATTATGTTGTTTATCCAATTAATAATGATAAAAATTTAAATTTTATTGGCATTTTAAAACATAAATTAAATTCAAATGAGCAAGAGAACTACAAACTTTTTACCGAGAGTTCTTTTATAAAAAATATTAAATTTAAATTATCTATAAAAGTTTCTCAAAGTTTTTTGAAAAGTCTTCAAAATATTAAATTATTTCCAATATTTGTAAGTAAAAATTTATATAATCCTCCAAAAAACATATTCCTTGTAGGAGACGCATTTTTTGCTTTTTCACCTTCATTTGCACAGGGAGCTTCCCAATCAATTGAGGGGGCTAATGAATTATATGAATGTTTAATAAATAATAATAATTTTTATGATATCAGATTAAAGAGAGTAAAAATGATTAACAGTAGATCTAATTTCAATCAATTTGCCTTCCATTTATCAAATCCAATTATGATTATATTTAGAAATATTTTTTTAAAACTTTTAACTAAAAATAAAAAATTTTTAGAAAGTTATTTGGGTAAAATTTATAAAAGTTAATTTTTAGAAATTAATCTTTGTCTAAGATAATCAATAGGATAAGTTCGTCCATTTATATCACAGTGCCAAAAAGTCCATCCGTTGCAACTTTCAGCTCCTAAAATAGTAGCCGCAACTTTGTGTATAGAACCCTCTGCTTGATTATGTTTTATACTACCATCAGCCATAATTCTGGCTGTTATTTTTTTCTTATTATCAAAAATATTGGTTCCAGGTTTAATTATTCCAAGCTCAACTAATGAACCAAAAGGGATTCTTGGTTTTGATCTATTGTTTTTTAGTGTATCCAATAAATCGTCCTCAATTGGCTTTGTAGCTTTTATGCGTTGCTCAGCAGCTTTAAAATAATTTTTTTCTTTTTCTATTCCAAAATAATTTCTTCCTAGTTTTTTTGCTACTGTAGCTGTTGTTCCTGATCCTAAAAAAGGATCAAGTATGAGGTCATTTTTATTAGATGTAGCTAGTAAAATTCTATGTAAAAGTGCTTCTGGTTTTTGTGTGGAGTGAATTTTTTTTCCATCCTTTTTAAGTCTTTCAGATCCATTGCATATTGGAAGATCCCAATTGGATCTCATTTGCAAATCATCATTTAAACATTTTAAAGATTGATAATTGAATGTATATTTCGACTTTTCACTTTTAGATGCCCATATTAAAGTTTCATGAGCGTTAGTAAAACGTGTTCCTCTAAAATTTGGCATTGGATTATTTTTATTCCAAATAACATCGTTTAAAATCCAGAAACCTAAATTTTGGATTGCTGTGCCAACTCTAAAAATATTATGGTAGCTTCCTATAACCCAAATTGCTCCATCTTTTTTTAAAATTCTTTTGCATTCACTAAGCCATTCATAAGTAAAATCATCATATTTTTTAAAATTTTCAAATTGATCCCACTTATCATTTACCGCACTAACCTTTGATCTATCGGGTCTAGTTAATTCACTTTTTAATTGTAAGTTGTAAGGAGGATCTGCAAAAATTAAATCAAAAGTTTCACGTGGAATTTTTTTTAATTCTTCGAGACTATCTCCATTAATTATTTTATTTTTGAAATCAGTTTTCATTTGTAAAAATTAATTAGACTCCAAATGGATTCTTCGGTCAACCTGAGATTGAAAAATTTGGATTCGATTAGTGTTTCTAATTTAGAAGGTAACTAGATGTAGTGTTAATTTATTTTAGATATAGGTGAAAAAGTTTTTCTATGATGTTTAGTAATACCTAATTTTTTCAAAGCTTTTAAGTGCTGTTTTGTTCCGTACCCAAAGTTTTTATCCCAATCATAGCCTTTATTTTTTTTTGATAAGGTGGTTATAAACTTATCTCTTGATACTTTTGCAATTATAGAAGCTGCCGAAATAGAGGGGATTTTTTTATCTCCTTTAATAACTGATTTTAAATTATAATTTTCTAATTCTGGAGTTTTGTTTCCATCTATCAGAACGTGTGTTGGTTTTTTCTTAAGTTTTTTGATAGCTCTTTTCATAGCTAGCAAACTTGCTTGCAGTATATTCAGTTTTTCTATTTCTTTTACAGAAGCTTTGCCTATAGACCAAGTAGAATTTTTTTTTATATATGTACATAGATACTCTCTCTCTTTTTTACTTAATGATTTCGAATCTTTTAATAACTTTGGATTAATTGATTTTTTTAAAATTACTGCTGAAGCATAAACAGGCCCAATTAAACTTCCTCTACCAACCTCATCAACTCCAGCAATTATCTTCATCAAATTTTTAACTTAAGATCTTTGATTTTATCTCTAATTTTCTTTAAATCTTCCCATGAGTGTTTTTTATTTTCTGGAAAACGGATTAAGTAAGATGGATTAAAAGTTATCATTAAAGGGAATGTTTTGTTTTTTAAAATCACTTCCTTCCAACGTCCTCTTTCAGCAGTTATTTTTTCGCTTATTCCTGTTATAGCCTCCATTGCTGAACTACCCATTAAAACGATAATCTTTGGGTTTATAATTGATATATGCTCTTTCAAAAATACTGAGTATCTTTTAATTTCAATTGAGGTTGGTTTTCTATCATCAGGTGGTCTAAAATTGATTGCATAACTAGTGTAAATATTTTGCCTATTAATATTGATGGCTATAAGCATTTTGTTAAGAAGTTCCCCAACTTCTCCTCTAAATGGGACACCCAATTTTTCTTCTTCAGCCCCAGGAGACTCTCCAATTAACATTAAAGGGCTATTTATATTTCCCTCACCTAAAATGATTTTGTTTGAATTTTCTTTCAATTTACAATTTTCAATTGAATTTATTTGATCTTTTAAACTTTTAAGTAATTCTTCTTTATTAATTTGCAGGGTGCCATTGTTCGTTTCTAAAATATTAAATCTATTTATTGGCTTATCTGCGAATATAAATTTTGGCTGAATAGTATTAATTAGTTCTTGGTTTAATTTGGTATTTTGATTTATAACTTTTTTAGTCATAGTATGGTCACATGTTCCTAAAATTTCTAAAATTAGTACTATTAATATTCCTATCTTATCAGACACCTTTGTATTCTAAAAGTGCTACTTTTAATGATTTCAACTCGAGAGATTTATCAAATTATTTTTCTGGAATTGTTGCATTTGAAAATCGAGATAATTCTGAAGCTTTAAAATTTTTTAACTTAACCAAAGTGTTAATTAACAAACATGACAGTTATTTAAAAAGATATGTTAACTCTTTAGTTTTAGATAACAAAGTACCTCAAGCAATTAATGTATTAAATAACAATGGAAACAAATCTAATTCAGATTTTTATGATGCATATATAATTTTAATAATTGATAGTTTAAAAAAAAATAACTTTAAAAAGGCTGACGAATATTTAACACAAAGTTTGAAATTTCAAGATGAAGATAGAATAAGCCTAGTTATATTTGAAACTCTAAAACAGTACATTTATACATTTAAAAATAAAAAAATATTAGATAACAAAAAAAATTTTGGAAACTTGTCTCTTATAGCCGAGACATTCCAAAGATGTTATATTGAAGATAAAAGAACTTCGTCATTTTTTCTTAATTTAATAAATAATCAACAAGGTGATTATTCAAGATACATTTTCTTTTATCTTAATCATTTAATTGATAACAATAAATTAAATGAAGCAAGATTAGTTGTTGAACAAATTGATTATATAAATTCAACACTTTTACTTTCACAAAGCAAAAGTTGGGTAGACAAAGAAAAATTCGATGATTTTGGAAAAATTTTTTCATGTAAAGATCATAATGATCTTGTAAGTGAGTTTTTATTTTTAATTTCTAATCTTTATTCTTCTCAGGATAATTTTGAGAAATCAAATTTTTACTTAAATCTGTCAAATTATTTAAATCCCAAGTTTGAATTTAATTTGTCATTGGTTGCAGAAAATTTTTATCTCAATGATGAATTTGATAAAGTACAAAGGATCTTAAAAAACTTTAAAAAAGAAGATGAATTTTATTATTGGTTTAGATTAAAAAAAGAAGCTCAAATAATAATTCAAGAGCAAGATTATGAAAATGGAATTAAATACATAGATTCAAAATTTAATAAAATTGAAAATCCAAATATAAAAATGATTTTTGATTTAGCCAATTTTTATAAAAATTCTAAAAATTATGAAAAGGCAATAGATCGTTATACAGAAATTATTTTAACACTGGATGACAATTCACAAATTAAATCAGATGTATTGTATCGAAGAGGCGGTAGTTATGAAAGAATGGGCAATTATGAAAAGTCAGATGAAGATTTGTTGCATGCGCTTAAAATTGATCCTAGTGATGCATATATTTTAAATTACCTTGCTTACTCTTGGTTAGAGCGTGATTATAAAATTAATGAAGCAATGGATATGTTGAAAACAGCATATGATTTAAAAAGCAACGATCCATATATTATTGATTCAATTGGATGGGCTTATTTTTTAATAGAGGATTATGTAGAAGCAGAAAAGTATTTAAAAAGAGCTGTAGAATTAATGCCAGATGACCCAATCGTGAATGATCATTATGGAGACATTTTATGGAAATTAAATCGAAAAATTCAAGCAAGATATTTTTGGAACAACGTATTAACTTTTGATGACACCGAAGATGATATGATAGAAAAAATCAATATCAAAGTAATTGAGGGTCTTAAAAATTCCTAAATGAAAATTAATAAAATTAAATCTAATGCAAAGTTAAATTTAGCACTAAATATCACTGGAAAAAAAAAGGTTTTACATAAAATTGAAAGTATAATTGGCTTCATAGATTTACATGATGTTATTTCGATAAATCAACATAATGGAAAAAAACACCACATTTCTTTTTATGGAAAGTTTTCTAAAAATATTGGAAAAAAAAATACTGTTCAAAGATTATTTCAAATACTAGATAAAGAAAATTTATTAAAAAATAAAAAATTCAAAGTTAAAATTAAAAAATTAATCCCTCAAGAAGCTGGGTTGGGTGGGGGATCGATGAACGCAGCTAGTGTGTTTAATTATCTGGTTAAAAAAAAAATTATTAATCCTAATCATCAAAAAACTCGAACTATCTGTGACTTGGTTGGTTCAGATGTTATTCTGGGAACCATTTCATCCAGCTGTGTGTTGTCATCAGGTGGTAAAATAAAAAAGATTTATGATGCTACAAAATATTACTCTACTTTAGTAAAGCCTGATTTTGGGTGCTCTACAAAAAAAATATACTCTTCAGTTCGAAACTATACAAAACCAAAATATAACAAACCTAAAAAAAACATGTTTGGAGCAAAATATTTGATTGATCAACAAAATGCCCTTGAAACAATAGCACTCAAAAAATATCCAAAACTTAAAAAAATAAAGTTGTTCTTAGAAAGTACAAATAATCCATTATTTGTAAGAATGACTGGTTCAGGATCAACAATTGTTGCCTACTATAATTCATTAAAGAGTTGTAAATTGGCAAAAGCTAAATTTAAAAGAAAATATAAAAATTATTGGTGTGTTACAGCAAAAACTATATGAATTTTATATTTTTATGTTATAGGAAACTAGTATTGGGGCGTAGCCAAGCGGTAAGGCACGGGTTTTTGGTACCTGCATCCTAGGTTCGAATCCTAGCGCCCCAGCCATTTATGAAAAATTTTTTAGATAAATTTTTTTCCCGATCAAAAAATCTTGA
>CABYZT010000012.1 GCA_902523515.1 uncultured Pelagibacteraceae bacterium | reverse complement strand
AAGAAATTTTTAGCATTACCTTTAAATTTTATTGAGGTTGATTTTAATCCTATTATTTCATCATCTTTAATATCTTGATATCCATAAATCGTATCATATCCCAGTGTCCAAAATATGGCTCCAATATAAAAAATTATTGGGATTAAAGTTACACTGTTTTCTATTGAGGTCCATCCAAGAATTAGTCCATAATTAAATGTTATTCCTAAAAAAAGTTGAGGCCAATAGGTATATCTTTTCATCAGTGGATAGGTAAAAGCTAGTGGCATAGAACCCAATGCTAAAATAATAGTTAGTAAATTAAAATTAATTAAAACTACTAGAGCTAATAAGCACAAAATGAATGCATAAAAAATAGCAAGTTTTATAGAGATTTTACCAGAGGCTACTGGACGATTTTTTGTTCGAAATACTTTTGCGTCAAACTCTCTATCTAAAATATCATTTACTATGCATCCGGCTGATCTCATTAATACTGAGCCTAAAAAAAATAAAATTAAGTAAGAAAAATAATTATTGAGATTTGAGGAAAAATCATAAGCTAATGTTAAACCCCAAGCACACGGCCAAAATAAAAGCATGAAACCAATTGGTTTTTTTAATCTCGTAAGTTCTATAAATAACTTTATTTGGTTCATAATTTACTTGTAAATAACAAAGGGTAGATTCATAATCAAATTGATTCGTATGAATATAGATTACACAGTCACAGCATTAATGTTTCCTGCAATTCCTTTAATGATGGCTGTTTATAGTAATAGATTTCATTCTTTAAGTATATTAATCAGACAGTTACATGATGAGCATGTTTATGAAAAGCATATTCCACCAGAATGGAAAAAACAGTTTATTAATCTTAGTGGAAGAATAACTCTTTTAAGATGGACAATACTTTTTGCTTCATTTGGATTTCTTTTTAATATGTTGACTGTATTTGCTTTATATTTAGATGAAGTTTTTCTCGCTAGGGTAATTTTTGGATCTTGTTGTTTATCAATGATAATCTCGATATTATTTTTTATTAGAGAAATTCAAATTTCAACGAATGCGCTTAAACTCCATATGTCAGATATGGATGTTGACGTTAATTAGGAACTAACACTGCTGGTCCTAAAATTTTTCTTCCTTCAAGATCTTGATGTGCTTTAACAACTTCATCTAACTTATACTTTTTGAAAATTTTAATTTTTACTTTTCCAGAGGTAATTTTTTCAAACATTGTTTTTGAAGCTTCATCTAATTCCTCTCTTGTTGAAAGATATTGTTGCATAGATGGTCTTACAAGATAAAGCCCTTTAGGTTGAATAACTTTTGGAACGTTAATATCTGATAATGGACCAGATGCATTTCCAAATGAAACCATCATTCCCCTTACAGCTAGACATTCAATTGATCCATCCAATGTGTCTTTGCCAACACCATCGTATACAACAGGAACACCCTTACCATTAGTAATTTCCAAAACTTTTTTGGCAAAATCTTCTTTATTGTAATTGATTACATGATCGTAACCATTTTCTTTTGCTATATTAACTTTCTCATCTGATCCAACTGTACCTATAACATCACAACCTAAACTCTTAGCCCATTGTCCAAAAATCTGACCAACACCACCAGCTGCTGCGTGAAATAAAATTGTTTCTCCTGCTTTAACTGGATAAGTTTTATGTAAAAGATAAAAAGTTGTTAATCCTTTTGTCATTAAAGTTGCAGCTACCTCAAGATCAATACCATCTGGTACATTTACCAAATTTTTAGTTGGGTAGTTTCTGTGTGAACAGTATGAACCTAAAGGAATACCTGCATATGAAATTTTATCCCCAACCTTGAAATCTTTTACGTTGTCCCCAACATCAGTAATAACCCCAGCACCTTCTAAACCCAAACCAATTGGTAGTTTTAATGGGTACAAACCTGATCTATGGTAAGTATCAATGTAGTTTAGGCCAATTGCTTTTTGTTCAATGGTTACTTGATCTGGACCAGGTTTATCTAAAGATATATCCTTAACCTTTAAAACCTCAGGTCCACCATTTTTACTAATTTCTACAGCTTTCATAATTTATTTTACAAACGTACCATTATGATAATCTTGGACTGCTTGCAAGATCTCAGCTTTAGTATTCATCACAAATGGCCCACCTCTTGCTATTTCTTCATTAATTGGCTTACCTGATATTACTAAGAATTTAGCATTTGTTTTTGCTTTAACTTTAAGCTCTTCACCTTTTGATAATAATATCAAAGTACTATCCTTAACATCATCATGTTTTTCACTACCAATTTCTATTTCACCACTAATCAAATAAATAAAAGTATTGTGAGCAGATGGTAATTTAAAATTGAACTCTTTATCTTTATTTAGTTCTACATCAAAATAAATTGGCTCAACGTTATGACCTTTTACTGGTCCTTCGGCTTTTTCAAATTTTCCAGCTATTACTTTTACTTGCTTACCATCATCTTTATGAACACTCATTTTATCTGCATCAATATAAATATATTCAGGCTTACTCATTTTTAATTTAGCAGGCATATTAATCCATAATTGAAAACCATGAAGTCTTCCTTCTTTCATAGCAGGCATTTCTGAATGGATAATTCCACTTCCAGTTTTCATCCATTGAACATCTCCTGCAGTCATTCTACCTTCACCCCCAGTGCTATCTTTATGCTCAAAATCTCCGGCTAACATATAAGTTACCGTTTCAATTCCTCTATGAGGGTGGGGTGGAAAACCTGCGATATAATCTTCGCTATTTTCAGATCCAAATTCATCTAGCATTAAAAAGGGATCAAAATAATTTGGCTCAACACCTATACTTCTTTTTAATTTGACTCCACCACCGTCAGAAGCAGGGATAGGGTCAATAATTTTACTAACTTCAATATTTTTCATATTTCGTAAATAAGAATTTTTTATAATATATCAAGTAACTTACTAAGATCTTTGATTTGATGTTTTGGGACATAATCTAGATTATCAAAAATATTATTGTTTCTATTAACCCAAATAGAATTATAACCATAGTTTCCACCACCTGAAACATCCCAAGTATTTGCACTTAAAAAAACAACTTCATTTGTTTGAATTTGATATTTTTTTATTGGAAGATCGTAAACTTTAGAGTCTGGTTTATAAACTTCAACTTCTTCAATTGAAAAAATATCATCAAATATATTTTCTAAATTATTGCTCTTAACCAATTCATTAAGAAGGGAAGGAGTACCATTAGAAAGAATAGCAAGTATAAAATCTTTTTCTTTTAATGATTTTAAAACTTCAGGAACTTCTTTGAAAGGAGAAAGAATTTTATAAAGATCTAATAACTCATTTCTCATTGAAGAATTTATCTTATAAGCTTTCATAGATTTATCTAAACTATCCTCTGTTACCTGCCAAAAATCCTTGTGACGTTTCATTAAACTTCTTAGCCAAGTATATTCTAATTGTGTTGTTCTCCAATAATTGGCGAAACCTTTCCACTTATCACCTATTTTATCTTTACATTTTTCAGCAGCTGAATTGACATCAAATAAGGTGCCGTAAGCATCAAAAATTATTGCTTTAATATTTTTCATAAACTAACTTATCAATATGAGTAACATTAGATTATTTTATTCAAAAAGTTTATCTCTTAATTTGACTGACAAACTTGATAAATCTCAATCACACTATGTTTCAAAAGTTATGAGACTTAAAGAGAAAGAAGTTTTTTCTCTTTTTAATAGTAGTGGTGAATGGGAAGCGAAAATCGCAAATATCACTAAAAGCATAGTTGAATTTAATGTTACAAAACAATTAAGACAGAAAGAAAATACCATAGATCTCTGGCTGGCTTTCTCTCCTATCAAATCAAATTACTTTAATTTCATGATCCAAAAAGCTACAGAGCTTGGTGTAACTAAGTTTTTACCAATTATCTTTGAAAGAACGATTGTTAGAAAAATAAATAAAGAGAGATTGGAAAAAGTAATCATAGAAGCTGCCGAACAGTCAAATAGAATCACAGTTCCATCAATTGAGGAGCCTCAAAAATTAAAAAGCTTTTTAAATAATGATATGGATTTAATTTTTACTGATCTCAACACTGCTAATACAAAAATTGACATTAACAAGTTAACTATAAAACCTACTTGTGTAATCATAGGACCAGAGGGAGATTTTTCTGAGGAGGAGAGGGAAGAGATTCTTAAATTTAATGGTGTTCAGCCTATTAAAATCAATGAAAACATATTGAGATCTGAAACTGCTGTAATTTCTGCTCTATCGATCATAAATTACGCCATTAATTGATATTTTGTCGCTAAAAGTAAAAGTGTATTTTTTTAAAAGACACTCTATATAAGGTAAAAAAATGAAAAAATTTTTATATATATTTCTAACATTCTTTATCACTTCAAGTGCATTCGCTAATCAACCAGTTGATTGGCAACTAGGCTTTCAAAAGGCTGCTTCCGAGACCATGAGAGATATAGTTAACTTTCATGATAAATTGCTGTTACCAATTATAATAGCAATCAGTGTTTTTGTTCTATTTTTAATGGTTTATGCTTGTATTAGATTTAGAGCTTCAGCAAACCCAGTTCCATCAAAAAGAACTCATAATGTTGCTGTTGAAGTTTTATGGACTTTAATTCCATGTTTAATTCTGATCGTGATGGCGGTTCCATCATTTAAAATTTTATATAAACAAGATGCAATTCCAAAAGCAGACATAACTGTTAAAGCTATTGGATATCAATGGTACTGGGGATACGAGTATCCAGACGAAAATATTTTCTTTGATTCATACATGATCGAAACTAAAGACTTAAAAGAAAACGAGCCAAGACTGCTAGCTGTAGATAATGAACTGGTTGTTCCAGTAAATAAAGTTGTTAAGGTAATGATCACTGCTAATGATGTTCTACATGCTTGGGCACTTCCTTCATTTGGGGTAAAAAGAGACGCTGTACCTGGAAGAATAAATGAAACTTGGTTTAAAGCAGAAAAAGTTGGAACTTATTATGGTCAATGTTCTGAACTGTGTGGAATTAAACACGCGTTTATGCCAATTGAAGTTAGAGTTGTTACTGAAGAAGAATATCAAGACTGGTTGTTAGACGCTAAAGTCAAATTTGCTAAAGAAATTAATGAAGAAGATCAATTTAAAAAACTAGCGAGTAAATAATATGTATACACAAACAGCATCACACGACGATCATCATACACCAACTGGTTGGAAACGTTGGGCTTATTCAACTAATCATAAAGATATTGGAACTATGTATCTAATATTTGCAATTATTGCAGGTGTGATTGGTACAGCATTCTCAGTTTTAATGAGAATGGAATTGATGCATCCAGGTGATGGAATTTTAGGTGGAAACTACCATTTATATAACGTCTTAGTTACTGGTCATGGTTTAATAATGATCTTCTTTATGGTCATGCCAGCAATGATAGGTGGCTTTGGTAACTGGTTTGTTCCAATTATGATTGGTGCGCCTGATATGGCTTTTCCTAGAATGAATAATATTTCATTCTGGTTGCTACCTACATCTTTCATATTATTAATAATGTCAATTTTCATGGATGGCCCCCCAGGTCAAACAGGAGTAGGAGGAGGATGGACAATATATCCTCCGTTATCATCTACAGCAGGTCAACCAGGTCCAGCAATGGATTTTGCAATTTTAAGTTTACACTTAGCTGGAGCTTCTTCAATTTTAGGTGCAGTTAATTTTATTACAACAATCTTGAACATGAGAACACCTGGCATGACATTGCACAAAATGCCACTATTTGCTTGGTCAATATTAGTAACTGCTTTCTTATTATTGTTATCATTACCAGTATTAGCGGGAGCAATTACAATGCTTCTAACAGATAGAAACTTTGGAACAGCTTTCTTTGATGCTCAAACTGGTGGAGACCCAGTTCTATTCCAACATTTATTTTGGTTCTTTGGTCACCCGGAAGTTTATATTTTAATTTTACCAGGTTTTGGAATGATCAGTCATATTGTTTCAACATTTTCTAGAAAACCAGTTTTTGGATATTTAGGAATGGCTTATGCAATGGTTGCAATTGGAATAGTTGGCTTCGTTGTTTGGGCTCACCACATGTATACAGTTGGTTTAAGTACTGACACTAAAGCATACTTTTTAGCTGCAACTATGATCATTGCGGTTCCAACTGGTATAAAAATATTTTCATGGATTGCAACTATGTGGGGTGGTTCGATTTCATTTAAAACTCCAATGGTATGGGCTTTAGGATTTATATTTTTATTTACAGTTGGTGGAGTTACCGGTGTAGTCCTGGCGAATGCTGGAGTTGATACTGCAATGCATGATACTTACTATGTTGTTGCTCACTTTCATTATGTACTATCTTTAGGAGCTGTATTTGCAATCTTTGCAGGATTTTACTATTGGTTTGGAAAAATGACTGGTTATGAGTACTCAGAGTGGATGGGTCAATTACACTTCTGGTTAACTTTTATTGGAGTAAACTTGGTTTTCTTCCCACAACACTTTTTAGGCCTTGCAGGAATGCCAAGAAGATATGCTGACTATCCAGATGCTTTTGCTGGATGGAATTATATTTCTTCAATTGGTTCTTATATTTCTGTAATTGGATTGGTTGTATTCTTTATAAACCTTGCCTATGCGTTTTATAAGAAAAAGGCTGCAGCACAAAACCCATGGGGAGAAGGCGCTACAACTTTAGAATGGACTGTGCCATCTCCACCTAATTTTCATACTTTTGAAGAATTACCAAAGTTTGAAGATGAAGAGGGTGTTGAAAAATCTACTAGCTAAATATAGTAAATAAGATTTTTTAACATTAAATTAATGATTAAGTCTAAATTAAAAAATAGAAACTTATCTCAAGAAGACGCCTTTAATTTATCTGAATTATTTAAATTAATGAAACCAAGAGTAATGTCTTTGGTTATATTTACATGCGCAGTTGGTTTGTTAATGGCTCCAAATATAATCCCAACAAAAGATGCAATCATTGGAATAATTTTAGTTTCAATTGGAGCAGGAGCAGCTGGAGCTTTAAATATGTGGTACGAGTCTGATTTAGATGCTCTTATGACAAGAACTTGTTTGAGACCAATTCCGACAGGTAAAGTAAATAGAAATCAAGCACTGGTATTTGGAATTTCTCTTTCGATTTTTTCTGTAATTGCGCTTGATTATTATTCAAACAGAATATCAGCTAGTTTATTACTTTTTACTATTTTGTTTTATGTGTTTATTTATACAATTTGGTTAAAAAGAAAAACTCCTCAGAATATAGTAATCGGAGGAGCTGCAGGAGCACTACCCCCAGTGATTGGTTGGACTATAGCTACCAATTCTTTAACTTTTGAGCCCCTTACTTTCTTTTTAATTATATTTTTTTGGACTCCCTCTCATTTTTGGGCTTTAAGTTTGTATAAATCAGATGATTACAAAAAAGCGAAGATTCCAATGCTTCCACTAACAAATGGCGTTGAGAGTACAAAATTAAACATATTTGTTTATTCTTTAACAATGTTACCAGTAATTGTTTTACCTTATGCTATTGGCTTTGTGGGTATAACTTTTTTAATTCCATCATTAATTTTGACAATTTATTATAATTATTTATGTTTCGACCTTTATAAATTTAAAAAAAATAAATTTGATGCAAAAAAAGCAAAATCTATCTTTGGATATTCAATTTTGTATTTATTTTTAATTTTTGTTCTTTTTCTAATTGATAAAATTTTATGATAACCCCTGACAAAAAAACAAAGAAAAAAAATATTATCACTGCTGTAGCAATTTTAGCATTTATGATATTTTTATTTATTTTTACTTTATACAACGTTGGAGTATTTGACAGACAGATATGATTAAAGGCAAAACATTAACTCCTTTACTTTTGGCTGGAATTTTTGTCCTTATGTTGGGATTGTCTTTTGCGGCAGTGCCTTTGTATGATTTGTTTTGTAGAGTTACAGGCTTCGGCGGAACAACGCAGATATCTAAAGAAGCTCCTAAAATAGTATTAGATAAGGTTGTTAGCGTGAGGTTTGATACAAATGTAAACAATCTTGAATGGAATTTTAAAGCAAAATCAAACGTGATTGATGTCAAGGTTGGCCAGGTCAACAGAATAGAATTTGAAGTTGAGAACTTAGGAAACGAAACGACTTATGGTGTAGCTAGTTTTAACGTGTCACCAGCAAGTTTTGGTAAATATTATAGTAAATTAGGATGTTTTTGTTTTGAAAAACAAGAGTTAAAGGCAGGAGAGAAGGCAACTTACGTAATGACTTTCTATTTAGACCCTGACCTTGTTAACGATCCAACTACAAAAAATCTACAAGATGTAACTATGTCGTACACTTTTTTCTCGACAGATTACTATAAACAATCATAATCACGAAAAATGTCTGCAGAAAAAAAACACGATTACCACTTAGTTGATCCAAGTCCCTGGCCTATTTATACATCTTTTGCATGCTTAGTATTAGCAATAGGTGCAATTTTTTATATGCATAACGGTATTTCCTGGGGAATGTATCTTGGTTTAGCTTTATTAATTTATGGTGCATATATGTGGTTTAGAGATGTAGTGATCGAAGCTGAACACCAAGGGCATCACACTCCTGTTGTTCAAATTCATCATAGATATGGAATGACTTTATTTATTGCTTCCGAGGTCATGTTCTTTGTTGCATGGTTCTGGGCTTACTTTGATATAAGTTTATTTCCAAATGAATTTGTTGGAAATGTATGGCCACCAAAAGATATCGAAACGTTTGATCCTTGGGACATTCCTTTAATAAATACTTTAGTTTTATTATTATCAGGAACAACTGTTACTTGGGCTCACCACGCTTTATTAGAAGATGATAGAAAAGGATTTATTCAAGGTTTAACATTGACTGTTATTCTTGGTTTCTTTTTTACATTATTACAAGCATACGAATATCATCATGCTACTTTTACTTACTCAGGCCATATTTATGGAGCTGTATTTTATATGGCGACAGGTTTCCATGGTTTTCACGTCATAATTGGAACTATATTTTTAGCAGTATGTTTGTGGAGAGGAAGACTTGGTCATTTTACTAAAGATCATCATTTTGGATTTGAAGCAGCTGCTTGGTACTGGCATTTCGTTGACGTAGTTTGGCTATTCTTATTTGCTGCAATTTATATTTGGGGAAGTTAATATTTATCCTTGAAGAATAAATTACTATTTTCAGTTTTTGTTTACTTTATTATTTTAACTCTGCTCTCTCTTGGGTTTTGGCAAATTTATAGATTAAATTGGAAATTAGAGTTAATTGAGCAAATTGAAAATTCCTTAAAAAATGACCCTGTAGAATTAACTAGTATTGAAAAAAAAAATTATCTTAGAATAAGTACAAGCGGAGAAATCGATTTTGATAAACAAATTTACTTATATAATTTAAATGATGTAGGGAAACCCGGGTTTGAGGTAATTAATCCAATAAAAATCGGTGATGAAAATTACTTAATAAATAGGGGATGGATACCTTTTGAAAAAAAAGATCTACCTGAAATAAATTTAGTTGATCAAAATCAAATAGTCGGGACTCTTATGCTGCAACCTAAAGCAAGTTCATTTAAGCCAGAAAATGATATTCAGAATAATTATTGGTTTACTTTGAATAGAAAAGATATTTCAAAATTTACTGGAAGAAATTTTTCAGAGTATGTCATTTATTTAAACGGTGATTATAAAATTCCAAAACCAAGAGTAATTACAGCTAAAATTTCAAATAATCATAAGAAGTATGCAATTACTTGGTTTTCTATGGCGATTTCAATTCTTTTAATATATTTATATTTTAGGAAAAAAAATTATTAAATGAGATACGTAAGTACAAGAGACATATCAAAAACCTTTCAATTTAAAGACGTTTTTATCAAAGGCCTTGCTGATGATGGAGGCTTATTTATTCCGGAAACAGTAGTGAAATATGATGAAAACGAAATAAGAGATTTAAAAAAACTTAGTTATTCAGAATTAGCTAAAAAAATTGTTTATCCCTTTACAGGTAATTTCATGTCTCAAGCTGAATTGAGTAACATTATTGATAAATCTTACTCTACGTTTAGAAAAGATAATGTTGTAGACTTTATAAAGCTTGGAGACAGAACAGTGTTAGAACTGTTTCATGGTCCAACTTTAGCTTTCAAAGATATTGCTATGCAACTTTTGGGAAACTTTTACGAGTATTACCTAAATAATGAAAATCAAAAGATTAATATTGTTGTTGCTACATCTGGAGACACTGGTGCCGCAGCAATTGATGCAATTAGAGGTAAAAAAAATGTCAATATTTTTGTGCTTCATCCGTATAATCGTATTTCACCAGTTCAAAGGAAATTAATGACAACAGGTAAAGACGAAAACGTATTTAACATTGCCATCAAGGGAAATTTTGATGATTGTCAAAACTTGGTTAAATCCATGTTTGCAGATAAGAAATTTTCAAGTGACATTAAAATGTCAGGTGTAAACTCTATTAACTGGGCGAGGATTATTGCTCAAAGTGTTTATTATTTTTACAGTTATTCATTAGTTGAAGATACAAGTGAACCAACAAATTTTTCAGTACCGACAGGAAATTTTGGAGATGTATATGCAGGATATTTAGCCAAAAAAATGGGCTTGCCGATAGATAAATTGATTGTTGCAACTAATCAAAATGATATTTTACATAGAGCAATCTCAAAAGGTAGTTATGATGTGGAAAAGGTTTCAGAAACCATTTCTCCTAGTATGGATATTCAAATAGCTAGTAATTTCGAGAGACTTATATTCGATCTTAATAATGAGGATGATAAACAGACTAGATTAGATATGAAAAATATTAAAGAGAATGGAAAATATTTAATTGGTGATGATAAATTAAATAAAATTAGAGAAAATTTTTTATCAGCTAGTCTGAGTGAGAATGAGACTTTGGAGGTTATTAAAAAGGTGTATGAAAAATTTTCTGTAGTTTTAGATCCACATACAGCAATTGGATATGGTGCTTTCGACAAACACAACCTAAATGGAAATAATATTGTACTAGCAACTGCACATCCATGTAAATTTCCTGATGCTGTTTCCAAAGCTATTAATTTAAAATCTGATTTACCAAAAGAACTCGAGTTTATTTTGAATGAAAAAGAAGATTATGATATATTAGAAAATAATTTAGAAAAAATTAAAAACTATATTATAGGTAAAACAAAATGAAGATTAAAGAAGGCGAACAACTTCCAAATTCAGAATTTTATTATTTAGACTCAAGTGGAGTAGCAAAAAAAATAACTACTGCAGAAGTTTTTAAAAATCATAAAACAATTGTGATTGGTGTTCCTGGAGCATTTACAAAAGTTTGTTCTGCAAAACATCTGCCGGGGTATGTTAATAATTATGAGGAAGCTAAGAACAAAGGGATTACAAAAATTATTTGTGTCTCCGTTAATGATCCAAATGTGATGAAAGCATGGGGTGATAGTCAAAAAGTTGAGGATAAAATATTTATGGCTGCAGACCCATATTGTGAATTTACTAAGTCAATCGGAGCAGAAATAGATAGACACGATCGGGGTCAGGGAATGAGATCAGCAAGATATACAATGTTAATTGACGACAATTTTGTAAAGAAAATACAAGCAGAAGAAGATACTGCCACTTGTGAAATTTCAGCAGCTCAAAATTTTTTAAAATTAATCTAAATTTGCTGCTTTTTTAGCTAGTAAGTCCACCTCTTCATTTAAAGGGTTTCCATCATGAGCTTTAACCCAATTCCATTGAATGTTAAGCGATTTATTTAAATTATATAGATCAATCCATAAATCTTTATTTTTAACATCTACTTTTTTTGAGGTTTTCCAATTATTAGCTAGCCAAGTATTAATCCATTCAGTTATTCCATTTTTTACATATTGAGAGTCAGTATATATTTTTATTTCAACACCAGGCTTCATATTTTTCAATGCATTAATTGGGGCTAACAACTCCATTCTATTATTTGTTGTATTTTTTTCGTTACCACTAATTTTTTTAATTTCTTTTCCATCATTTATAATTGCAGCCCATCCACCATTACCTGGATTTGTTAAACAAGAACCGTCTGTATAAATTGTAATCATTAATTTAAATAATCTTTAAATGAACTTAAATTATTGTGAGAAAGTAATTTTTGATAATATTCATTAGGGTCTTTAATTTTAATCAATGCTGTTTTTGGTGTATTTGAGTAGTCATACAATCTTGTTAATAAATATCTTAATGCTGCACCTCTACACAAAATATTTATAGATTTTTTTTCTTTCATTGAGAGCTTTTTAACGCTTTCATAGCCTTTGATTAAATTTTTAATTTTTTTGTTATTTAAATAGAATTTACTCTTTTTATGATCAAAACAAAGAGCATTGATGCATATAGCAATTTCATACATAAAATAATCATTAGCAGCAAAATAGAAATCAATAATTCCAGAAAGTTTATTTTTTTTGAAGAAGATATTATCTATAAATAAGTCACCATGGATAATACCTTTGGGCAATTGTTTAGGCCAATTTTTATTAATGTCTTTCAAGTTATTGCTTAAGAATAATTTTAAATTTGAAAACTTTTTCGACTTAAATTTAATACTTTCTAACAAAGGTTTTAAATTCTTAATACCCATCGAATTTTTTCTATTAAGCTTCATTGTATTTGTGACCATATGCATTCGAGCAATTGTTTTACCAACTGTATAACAATCATATATATTTAATATTTTTTTATCTTTACCTTCTAAGAATGATACAATACATGCAGTTTTATTTTTTAATTTAATAAGATATTTTTTATTTCTAGTTTTCAAAGGCTTAGGACAATTTATTTTTGAATTATTTAAATTATCCATCAATTTCATAAAAAAAGGTATTTCTTTTTGCAAAACTCTTTTTTCAAATAAAGTTAAAATGTATTTTTTCTTTTTTGATTTAAGAAGATAGTTTGTATTTTCTATCCCTTGCTTGATACCTTTAAAACTTATTATTTTATCAATATTAAAATTTTTATTTATGATATTAATTTCTTTTTGATTTATTTTTGTATAGACGGCCATTTTTAGTTTAATTTTTTGGGAACTTTAAATACTACATCTTCTTTAATTATCTCAACTTCATCGATACTTATAGAAAATCTATTTTTTAAATCACTAATAAAATTTTCAACTAATATTTCTGGTGCAGATGCTCCTGACGATATACCTATAGTATTGCAATTTTCTATTTGATCAAACGGTATTGAGCTTTCTGAGTGAATAAGTTGTGAATTTTCACAGCCAGATTTTTTTGCTACCTCAACTAGCCTAACAGAATTTGAGGAGTTTCTACTTCCAATAACAAAAAACATATCACAATTTTTTGCAATATTTTTTACTGCCATTTGACGGTTAGTAGTTGCATAACAAATATCTTCTTTCATTGGTTCTTTTATATTAGGAAAATTGGTTTTTAAAATTTTGATTATTTCTTTTGTATCATCAACAGACAAAGTAGTCTGAGTAATATATGCTAATTTTTCGTCTAGTTTATTTTGATAGTTTAAAGCATCTTCCTCATTTTGGATTAGATCTATAGAACCTTCATTTAATTGACCCATAGTTCCAATTACTTCAGGATGATTTTCATGACCAATTAATATTATATGGTAGCCAGCTTTATTAAGATTTTCTGCTTCTCTATGAACCTTAGAAACAAGTGGACATGTGGCATCCACATAAGTCATTTTATAATTTTTTGCATCTTCAGGTATTTTTTTTGGAACACCATGTGCTGAAAAAATTACTGGTCTTGATTTATCTTTGATCTCCTCCAGCTCTTCAACAAATATTGCTCCTTTATTTTTTAAATCATCTACAACGTATTTATTATGTACTATTTCATGGCGCACATAAACTGGAGCTCCAAATTTTTGTATAGATTTTTCTACTATTTCAATTGCTCTTTCTACCCCGGCACAAAACCCACGAGGCGCAGATAATAATATTTTTAATTCTTTATTTTTCATTTTTTTCTAAAAAATATTCCAGCAATATATGTGGAAAGGTTAAAGACGCCAAACCTATAAATATTATTTTTAAAATTGCACTATCCAAATTGTGTGAATTTTCTAGTAGATATAGAGCAATAAAAGAAAAAATAGCTGTCAAAATTGTTAATGGTAAAGCTTTTTTAACAAACAATCTAAATCCATTAACTAAACTATTTGGATCAAGATCAATAGCTAGTGAAATTGAATGTCTAATCGAGTGTAAAAAACAGAAATAAACAGTAAAAGCTATCAGTGGAGATAAATAGTAATTTAAAATTAAAATTGAAAAATAATCTAAAAAAACTGCAAATTTTTTGATTTCAAAATTCTTTAGAAAAAGAAAAATACTAGATAGGGTGCTACAGAATATTCCTATTAGAATTACATTATTTGTCTCAATAAAATTTAAACTTGAATAAAATGCCTCACTATCGATTAATAATAATTTGAAAATTGCTATTGTTTCCTGAAAATGAAAATACAAAGGAGCAAGTATAATTAAAAATCCTTTAAAGAAATAAAGTATTTGAGTGAAATAAGATCTATCATTAATCAAAAATTGTGTATCCTCTTTTCCAAAGTG
>CABYZT010000011.1 GCA_902523515.1 uncultured Pelagibacteraceae bacterium | reverse complement strand
AAGTTTGTTAGTTTTTTGAGAAATCATTTCCATTTTTAAATGTAATCTTTTTTTATCATGATCAAAATAAGTCAGATTAACATTGACCATTTCTCCCTCTTTTACCTCATTTAAATATTTAGTATTAGTTTCAACAACCATTGTACTTCTATTAAGATTTTTTGCTGCTGTTCCACCCATTTTAAATTTTTCAAGAGCAACTTCCCATGCTTGATCAAAAACAAGCACATAATAAGCCATGTTCATATGATTGTTGTAATCAACCCATTCCTTTTTTACTTCGAAAGTTTTTAATAACACTTTATGATCTTGTTAATGAAGACTGTAATTCTTGATTTGAAATGTATCCTTTTACATTTCCACTTTTATCAACCACTTCACAATTTGAGTCAGAGCAAACGATTTTTGGTAAAAAATCTTCTATAAATTCATCTTCATTTACTTTTATTAAGTTTGATTTATCTATGTCATTAGCTTGATCAGCAGTTTTCATAATAATTTTTGCCTTGATAACTTTTGCTCTGTTTACATCTTTTACAAAAGCTTTTACATAATCATCTGCAGGGTTCATAATAATTTCCTCAGGAGTTCCTACTTGAACTAATTTTCCAGAGTTTAATATTCCGATATGATCTCCTAATCTTAAAGATTCATCAAGATCATGTGTGATAAATACAATCGTTTTTTTTAATTCTGCTTGAAGATCAATTAATTGTTTCTGCATATCACTTCTAATAAGAGGATCTAGAGCGCTGAAAGCTTCATCCATTAACATAATATCTGTATCAGTAGCTAATGCTCTTGCTAAACCAACACGTTGCTGCATTCCTCCAGATAATTGAGCAGGGTATTGATTTTCAAAACCAGTTAGACCAACTGCATCGATTTTTTCCATTGAAATTTTATTTCTTTCATCTTCACCTTTCCCTTGCATTTCTAGTCCATAACCAACATTTTGAATTACCGTTTTATGCGGGAATAAACCAAATCTTTGAAATACCATGCTCATTTTATGTCTTCTAAATTCAATAAGCTTATCTTTATCAAGTGACATTACATTCGTACCCTCTACTAAAATTTCGCCATCAGTTGGATCGATTAGTCTATTTAAATGTCTTATTAGTGTTGATTTCCCTGATCCGGATAAACCC
Source organism: uncultured Pelagibacteraceae bacterium (assembly GCA_902523515.1). GTDB lineage: Bacteria > Pseudomonadota > Alphaproteobacteria > Pelagibacterales > Pelagibacteraceae > Pelagibacter. The sequence continues at coordinate 14,294 of CABYZT010000011.1, read as the reverse complement.
ATACAAACAAAGGTTTCTCCTTCTTCAATATTAAGCGAAACATTATCTAATCCAACAGTATGACCAGTTTGCTCTAAAATTTCATCTTTTGTTGCACCATTTTTTACCATCGGCAGTACAGAGGATGGGTTGTTTCCAAAAATTTTGTATACGTTGTTGATCTCAATTTTTGACATGATGTAACTTTCTAACAGTTACGATCATCATATGTAAAACAAATATTATACAACTTACAATTGTTTTAAGAAATAAAGGTTGTATTTATTTGCTTTTACTTATTTTTTAAATAAGAATTTTATTTATGGCGCAAACAGATAAAGATGTGCGACTAGAGTTGTCTGCTCTCTATAGAATTTTACATATGTACGGTATGACAGACCTTGCTAACCAATGTGCAGGCGCAAGATCTGCTGAAGATAAAAATTGTTCTTTTGTTCATCCATACGGAATGTTTTATGAAGAAATTACCGCTTCATCTTTAGTTAAAATTGATCAAAACGGAAAAAAATTAGACTCAGACGGACCTTGGTTAAATGATGGATGCATTAACCTTGCTCAATGGATTTTTAACAAAAGAGACGATGTAAATTTTTATGTTCATGGACATGCTAACGATGTGATGGCAGTTGGGGGTACCAAAGAAGGTTTGATGTATCTTTCACAGGCTGCAGTTTATTTAAATCATCTTGTTGGATATATTGATTATGAATTTGTTGAGGATAAAGAATTTGGAAGGAAATTTGAAAACCTAATTAGCAAACACGACATTCTGATTACAAGAAATCATGGATATTACACAGTTGGAAAAACTGCTGCAGAAGCTTTTTTCAGAGCTTATTATCTGGAGCAAGCATGTTCAGTTCAGGTAAAAAATCTTGCTATGGGTTTAAACAAACATGAAATAGACAAACAGAAAGCTGCATATTTCTGGGAAAACATGAGTGACTCTGATGATTATAATTATGATGGAAAAACAGAGTGGGCTGCTTTATTAAGAAAACTAGAGAGAGAACATTCAAATTATAAAAATTAATGGAACAAAATTTTACAATTAAAAACATAACTAAAAATTCTACAAATTTAGAAGTTGACTGGAGTGATGGAAAAAAAAGTAAATTTAATTATTTATGGCTAAGAGACAATTGTCCAACTGCACACGATAAAGACTCCCGACATAGAATGTTTAATATTTTAAAAGTATCAAATAATATTAATCCAAAAAAATTTGCAGTAAATAATGAAGGTAAGCTTGAAATTGAATGGAGTGAAGGAGACCACATAAGTTATTATGATCAAAATTGGTTGAGAGAAAACTGCTATACAATAAAAAATAATTTAGAATATAAATCACCATATCAACTTTGGGATAACTCTTTACAAAATGATCTGAAGTCAATTGAGATTCAACATGATGAAATTATGAGTTCAGACGAGGGACTTGTCAGATGGTTAGAACTCTTACATCATACTGGAATTGCTATAGTGAAAAATGCTCCAACTGAAAATAATTCTGGATTTAAAATTTTAAATAGAATTAGCCATACTAGAGAAACTTTTTTTAAAACACCTTTTGAAGTAATTAATATTCCTAAACCAAATAATTCTGCTTACACAGCACATGCCTTAAGAAATCATATGGATTTACCATGGTTTGAAACACCACCTGGTTATCAATTTCTTCATTGTTTAGTTAATTCTGCAACAGGAGGAGACTCGTCCGCTGTAGATGGCTTTGCAGTTGCAGATTATTTGAGAAAAAATGAGAAAGAAATATTTGATACGTTAGTAAACGTTCATTTAAAATTTAGAGACATGGATTATACACAAGAGTCTGTTAGAAGTTATTACGCACCTGCGATATCTCTAACAAAAGATAATGATTACCATGATATTCGGTTTAGCGTAGCAACTATGGATGCTTTAGACTGTCATCCTGATTTGATGGATAAAGTTTACAAAGCTCATCACCGATTTGGAAATTTACTCCATGACGATCAATTCCAGATTAAATTTAGATTAGGACCAGGTGATATTTTTTCTTTTAACAATAGACGATTATTACACGGCAGAACTGAATATGATCCAAATTCAGGACATAGACATTTACAAGGTTATTACATGGATCGAGATGAAATTATTGGAAGACTAAGATATTTGAAAAATTCGGTTAACTCCAACCAGTAACATTCTTTACTTCAAGATATTCCTCAAGGCCCCAAACACCTCCTTCTCTCCCATTACCTGATTGTCTGTAACCACCAAATGGAGTGCCGGCATCTGCTCCTTTTCCATTAATATAAACACAGCCTGATCTTAATTTTTTAGCAACACGATGTGCTTTTTCTCTATCTTCAGTTTGCAAATAATTTCCAAGACCATAAGAAGTATCATTTACAATATTGACTGCCTCATCTTCTGTTTCAAAGGGAATTATAGATAATACAGGTCCAAAAATTTCTTCTTTAGCAATTCTCATTTCATTAGTTACATCTGTAAATATAGTTGGTTTTATGAAGTACCCTTTGTTCAAACCGTTTGGTAACTCAGGTCCACCTGCCGCAAGAGTTGCACCTTCAGAAATTCCACTTTCAATAAGATTTATAATTTTATCATATTGAACTTTAGAGATGACTGGCCCTATATGATCTCCTTTTTTTGAAGCTTGATCTACTTTAATTTTGTTTGCTTCATCTACTGCTTCTTTAACAGCTCTCTCATAAATTGATTTTTCAACAAGCATTCTTGTTGGTGCATCACAAGATTGACCCGAATTACTCATTACATTTCTAATACCATCTCTTACTGCATCTTTATAACTATCTGCAAAAACAATATTTCCACCTTTACCACCCAATTCAAGACAAACTCTTTTGATTGTTTCTGCAGCGTTTTTTGAAATTAATTTTCCTGCTCGTGTTGAACCTGTGAAAGAAACCATATCAATATCAGGGTGGCTTGAAATGTGGGTTCCTACTCCTGCACCGTCTCCATTTACTAAATTAAATACACCTTTTGGAAAACCTGCTTCATCAATCATTTCTGCAAATAGCATTCCAGAAATAGGAGCAATTTCTGATGGTTTTAAAATCATTGTACATCCAGTTGCGAATGCAGGAACTACTTTCAAAGCAATTTGATTAATTGGCCAATTCCACGGTGTGATTAATCCACAAACTCCAATTGGCTCATAATAAATATGATTATTTGATTTATTATCAAAGTGTTCATCAAATTTAAAATTTTTTAATCTTAAAATAAAATCATCTAAATGATCTTTCCCTGAAGCTGTTTGAACATTTGTTGCCCAATCCATTGGTGCACCCATTTCAAGAGAAATAGCCTCAGCCATTTCATTAAATCTTTTTTTATAAACTGATGATAATTTTTCAAGTAAACTGAGCCTTTCTTCCTTACTAGTTTCTTTCCAAGTATCAAAGGCATTTTTTGCTGATTTAACAGCTAAATCTGTATCCTCTTTTGAACCTAAAGAAATAACTGCAAACGGGTCTTCATTGCATGGATTAATTACGTCAAAATCATTTTTTTTAATTGGATCAACCCACTGACCATTTATGTAAAATTTTCTTTTATCTAACATTTTTTATCTTAACACATTAATTAAATTTCATATCCTTTTTCCTCAGGTTCATTATCAACCAACTCATCAGGAAAACCATTAGCTCTAAAATTAATATTATTTAAATCCTCCATCCTTTTCACAATCATTGATGACCAAGCTCTGGAACCATATTTTTTTTGGCCATCTTTGAAAATTTCAACTATTTGTGGAGAAATTTCTAAAGGAGCGTTCAGTTTTTTTGCAAGATTGTCAAATAGACTTGTGTCTTTTAAAACCAAATCCATTGTAAAATTTATATTATAAGATCCATTTAATATAACCTGACTTTCAGTTTCATGCACAAATGAATTACCAGAGGAAATAGCAATTCCTTTGTAAGTTTTTGCTAAATCTAAATTAGATTTTTTTGCTACAGTCCAAGCCTCACCTAATGCAACTAAATGTGCAGATGCTAGATAATTTGTAATTACTTTTAATACACTTGCTGATCCAAGTTGACCAGTGTGCAATATTTTTCTCCCCATAACAGTTAATGCAGGTAAAATTTTTTCAAATGCTTTTCTTTCTCCACCAACGAATATAGCAATATTACCTGTTGCTGCTCTATGACATCCACCACTCACAGGTCCATCTAAAGGGATTGCTTTTTTCTCTATTACTTTTTTCCCAAGTCTTTTAACTTCATTTTCATCTGTAGTGCTCATTTCTAGCCAAATTTTATTCTCTGATAAACCATTTAGAATTCCATCTTCACTTTCCATAACTTCTGCAGAAACCTCAGGAGAAGGAAGAGAGGTAATGATTAAATCGGATTGTTTAGCTAATTCTTTTGGAGACTTTGCAACTTTAGCACCTAAGTCTTTCAAAGAATTTGTTAAAGTTTCATCTAAATCTCTTACTATAAGATCAAAGTTATTTCTTAATAAACTTCCCGCAAGTTTTCCTCCAACATTACCCAAACCGATAAATCCAATTTTCATTTTATTTCCTCTTCTTTTTTGTTTTTTGTAAATATAATTAAAACCACACCAACTATGATTATTGCACCACCTATAAATAATTCTGGAGTTGGTTTTTCTCCTAAAAGAAAAATAGCAGCTAATAAACCTGTTGGTGGTATTCCCATAGTTACAATCGGTAGTACTTTATAAAGCGGGTTGTTTTTCAAAACATAATAGAAACAACCATAAGTAATTGGTTGCATGATGAAACCTATATAAATTGCAATAATCCAATGATCAAATTTTGCATTTGTTAAATAATTAATTGTATTTCCATCAATTATTGCAGATAGCATCACTAATATTGGCCCAGAGAATAAGGCTAACCAAGCAACTAACGCTAAAGGATTTATTTCTTTGCTTAAAGGTTTAACCATAACTTGACCAAGAGCCCATACAGCAGATCCTAAAATTGTAAGTCCAATTCCAATAAATTTTCCATCCAAGTTTGGAGATCCAGTTAAAATATAAACACCAACAAAAGCAATTGCTATACCAATCAAAGCTCTAACAGTTGGTTTTTCTTTAAGCATAAAGTAAGCAAAAATAACTCCAAATGGAACTTCTGTTTGAACCAAAAGAACTGCTGCAGATGCATCAATTAAATCTAAACCAGAATACGTAATGCTATATTGTAAAGTATTAGCCACTAATGATGCCGCAAAAATTCTTTTTAAATATCCTTTTGGTATTGGAAACCACCAAATTAATAATGATGCAGCAAACGTAAATCTGATACCCATCAAAAGAATAGGAGGAAAAGATTCAAATGCTGGTTTAGCTATTACAAAACCGAAGCCTAAAAAAATAGGCACCAAGGATGCTACGAAAGTATCTTTTATATTCATACCTATTTTTTATATTAATGATTATTAAAGAACTTCTGATATATTCACCTTTTAAATTATGAATTCAACAAAAATAGATCCTAAATATATTACCAAATCAAATCCAAGAATTGGACTTATTGCGCTTGCAAGCGATTTTATGATTGAAAGAGATTTTATAAACGTAATTAAAGACAGAGAAGTTGATTTTTTTGTAAATCGTATTGAATGCTACAACCCGCTTACAAAAGAAAATTTGATCAAAATGTCAAACAAAGTAACTGAGGTAACAAAAGATATATTACCTGATCAGGATATCGATTGTGTTGTTTATGGCTGTACCTCTGGAACAATAGCTGCAGGTTATGAATCTATAGAGAAAAAAGTAAAAGCTGCAAAACCTATGGCAGAGGTGACAACTCCAAGTACCGCTGCAATTAAAGCTTTAAAGAAGTTAAATATAAGTAAGATAAGTCTATTTACACCTTATAGCAAAAAACTTAACGATGAAGTTTTGGAATATTTTAAAAACGAAGGATTTGAAGTTACTTCAAATTCTTACTTTGATATAGAAGCTGATTACGATATCGGAAAAGTTGATCAGAATTATTTATTTAATGTTCTATCCGAAATAGATTTAAATGGGGCAGAGGCACTCTTTGTTTCTTGTACTGCTTTACCAGTATTGCCAATTATTGATAAATTAGAGAAAAAATTAAATACTACAGTTTTATCTAGCAATCAGGCTTTAATTTGGGATACGCTTGTTAAAATAAACAAAAATAATTCTGTCGAAGGATTCGGTAAATTATTTAATGAAAATTAATGTTGTTCACAAAAGAAGAATATAAGCAAAGATTAACAAAAGTTAAAAAAATGATGCAAGAAAAAGGCATCGATCTTTTAATCTCACATGACACTAACAACATGAATTACCTAACAGGTTATGATGCTTGGTCTTTTTATTATGCTCAATGTGCAATTATTCATATAGATGCAGACGAGCCTCTATGTTTTGTTAGGGCTCAAGATGCAGGTGGCGCATATATTAAAACTTATTTAAAGGATGAGAATATTTTAGTTTATGACGAAAATTATATCCATACTTGGCCAAAACATCCTTATGATAATTTGGTAGAGATTATAAAAGAAAGAAAATGGGATAAGTTATGCATTGGATTAGAAATGGATGCGCATTACTTCACTGCGTTTTGTTATGAAAAAATAAAGCAAGGATTACCTAATGCAAAAATCAAAGATAGTGATCGTTTAGTTAATTGGGCAAGGTTAGTAAAATCAGATGCTGAAATAGGTTTCATGAAATCTGCTGCAAAAATTTCTGAAAAAGGAATGAAAACTGCAATGGAGGTTATTAACCCAGGAGTAAGACAGTGCGATGCAGTAGGTGAAATTCAAAAAACTTTATTCTATGGAACAGAAGAATTTGGAGGAGAATATTCTAGTATTGCAACATTACTTCCAACAGGGAAAGGTACTTCAGCTTCACATTTAACAGCAACACAAGATAAATTTGTAGAAGGTGAGGCTACAATTATTGAATTATCTGGTGTTTATAAGAGATATCATGCTCCAATGGCGAGAACAGTTCTACTTGGAAAACCCAATCAATTAAAGATTGATACAATGAACAAAACAATTGAAGCTTTAAATGCTGGCATAAGTCAAATTAAACCTGGGAATACAGCAGATCATGTTGCACAAGCCTTTTGGAAAATATTAGATAAATACGGAATAGAAAAAAAATCTAGAACGGGTTATTCGATTGGAATTGGTTATCCTCCTGATTGGGGCGAACACACTCTTAATATTTATAAGGGAGATATGACAGTTTTAGAACCTAATGTTTGCTTTCATATGATAGCAGTAATGCAGTTCGGTGATTGGGGTGTAGAAGCATCTGAGGCCATAAGAGTTACAGATAATGGATCAGAATTGTTCTGTAATTTTCCAAAAGAGCTTCATATTAAGAGTTAATTAGCTATTGAAATATATTTACACAAATGTTTTATATGCTCCTTTATGTCTAAAAATCCAGAGTTTGTAAAATTCGATAAAGTAGATAAAAGTTACGACGGCAAAGTTCTTGTCGTTAAAGATCTTCAATTAGATATTGCAGAAGGTGAATTCATAACAATGCTTGGTCCATCTGGTTCAGGTAAAACAACGTGTCTAATGATGTTGGCTGGTTTTGAAACACCAACTCATGGTGAAATATTATTAGATGGAAATATAATTTCGAATATTCCTCCACATAAAAGAGGGATAGGAATGGTTTTCCAAAACTATGCATTGTTTCCACACATGACAGTTTATGAAAACTTAGCTTTTCCGTTAAGAGTAAGAAAAGTTGAAAAAGACGAAATAGATAAAAAAGTTGATAAAGCATTATCGATGGTTTCATTAAGTGGTTTTGAAACTAGAATGCCCGCTCAACTTTCTGGTGGTCAGCAACAAAGGGTAGCAGTTGCAAGAGCTTTAGTATTTGATCCAGCAGTCGTATTAATGGATGAACCACTTGGAGCACTAGATAAAAATTTAAGAGAAAGCATGCAATATGAAATAAAACATATTCATGAAAGTATCGGTGTTACAGTTGTATATGTAACTCATGATCAAAGCGAGGCATTAACTATGTCAAACCGAATTGCGGTATTTAATGATGGAAAGGTTCAACAACTTTCAAATCCAGCTGAACTTTATGAGAAGCCAGTAAATTCTTTTGTTGCTGAATTTATTGGCGAGAACAATACTTTTAATGGTGAAGTTGTAGATATCGATAAAGACAAATGCAAAGTTAAATTAGCCAATTCAGAAATACTAGCCAATCCAATTTCTGTAAAGTCTAAAGGTGAGAAAACAACTGTTTCTTTAAGACCTGAAAGGGCATTAATTAATCCAACTGACAAGATGGATAATATGTTTACTGGAAATATTGAGGAAGTAATCTATCACGGTGATCATACAAGAGTTAGATTAAATCTTTTAGGAAGCTCAGAGTTTATTCTTAAAGTACCAAACAGTACATCCAATTTAGAATTAAAAGTAAGTCAAGACATAAATATTGGATGGAATAGTGTTGATGCTAGAGCATTAGACCCAAAATAATCTAATTTCAAAATATATATATTTAATACAAGTATCTAATGACAAAATCAGCTGTTGACTTAATCATCCCTATTTGTTGTACTTTTACTTATATAAATTAATTTATATCAACGTTTAAACGGAGGAATAATGAGAAAAATAAGTAAATTATTACTAGCTCTTTCTTTTGTTGTATCTCTTACATCTTCAGCCTTTGCTGTTACTGTAGCATCATGGGGTGGAGCTTATACAGAGTCTCAAAAGCTAGGGTATGGTGATCCAACTGCTAAAGCATTAGGAATAGAAATCAATTGGGTTGACTATTCTGGTGGTTTATCAGAGATCAAAGCACAGAAAGAAGCAGGTGCTATCACTTGGGATATTATAGATGTATTTGCATTCGATACAATCAATGGATGTGATGAAGGTATATTTGTTAAATTTGATTTTGACAAAGATTTCCCAGCAGCACCAGATGGAACTAAAGCAAGTGAAGATTTCTTTGCACCAATGCCGAGTGAATGTGCTGTAGGTAACATTTTATATTCTTGGAACTATGCTTATAACAAAAATAATGTTAAAGGCACTCCAAAAACTATTAAAGATTTCTTTAATACTAAAAAGTTTCCTGGAAAAAGAGCTATCTATAAAAGTGCTTTAACAAACCTAGAAATCGCTTTAGCAGCTGACGGTGTTAAGTTGGGTGATGGCGGAACTAGAGTTTACAGAAAACTTTTAGAAGATGGCGGAATCGACAGAGCAATGAATAAAATCAAAGCATTATGTACAGATCCAAATGGTGGATGTGTATTTTGGTCTGCAGGTGCTCAACCACCAGAACTTTTAATGAGTGGTGAAGTTGTTATGGCAACTGGTTGGAACGGAAGATTTTTTAATGCAATTGTTGGTGAAGGTGCACCACTTGTACAAGTATGGGATGGTCAAGGTCTTGATTACGAATACTTTGCATTAGTTAAAGGTGGACCAAACGAAGCTGATGCTAAAAAAGCTCTTGCAATGATGACTAACACAGAAATGTTAGCTGGTAGTGCGAAGTATATTGCTTATGCACCATACAGAAAATCATCTCTTGATGTAATTACTGCTGGTGAGCCTTGGTACAAAGATGGTAAAACTGAAATGATGCCACAAATGCCAACAGCTCCTGCAAACACTAAGAATTATTTCTTAGTAGACCCATTCTTCTGGGCTGATAACAATACTGAAATCAGTGAGAAGTGGGAAGCAATGAAAGCAGGACTATAATTTCAGTTTTAAACACTGAATTTATATAATATATTTAGGGCGGTTATTTTTAACCGCCCTATTTTTTTATGAGCTCTGAAACAAAACAAATATTAACAACTGACGGAATACCTTTAGAAGTTAGTTTAAAAAAAGCAGAAAAGAAGAATAAAATAAAAGCATTTCTTCTTGTAGCTCCATTACTATTATTTCTTGTTATCACTTATATATTTCCAATTGGCGATATGTTTATGAGGAGTGTTGATGACAGAATGGTGACCAATATGCTTCCAAAAACATTTAAAGCAATGGAAAAATGGGAAAACCTTGAGGAATTACCACCCGAAGAAGTATACAGAGGATTTTATGAAGATTATAAAGTACTTGTTGAGAAGCAAGAGCATGGAAAACTAGGTCAAAGATTAAATAAAGAAAAAAATGGTTTTAATACAATTACTAAAAGACTTTTTAGACAAATCAAAAGAAATAAAATTGATGAAAGTATTAGTATAAAAGATCAAATTAATAAAATTCATAAGAGATGGAGAAACATAGAGTTTTGGTTAGCAATTAAAAGAACTGCCCCTCCTTATACAATGGCAAAGTATTTGAAGGGTATGGATATGTATGTTGCTTCAGATGGTAGTATAGCTCAAGTAGATGAAGACAGAAGAATTCACAGAATCTTATGGCTGAGAACATTAGAAATAGCCTTTTTTGTTACACTTTTTAGCTTTTTTATGGGCTATCCGATAGCTCATCTACTGGCAACACTTCCAATGAAGTACAGCAATTTATTGATGATTTGTGTATTACTTCCATTTTGGACATCACTGCTAGTCAGAACTGCAAGTTGGATGATTTTGTTGCAGCAGCAAGGGGTGGTAAATGATTTTTTTGTGATGATTGGTTTAGTTGGAGACGATAACCGGCCAGAAATGATGTACAATAAAGTTGGAACCTATGTTGCGATGACACAAATATTATTACCTTTTATGGTCCTACCTTTATACAGTGTCATGAAAACAATATCACCAAGTTTAATGAGAGCGGGGAAATCATTAGGCGGAACACCTTTCGTTGCTTTTTGGAAAGTTTACTTTCCTTTAACAATTCCAGGAATAGGAGCCGGATGTTTATTAGTTTTTATTTTAGCAATAGGATACTACATAACCCCAGCTTTAGTTGGTGGAGCATCAGGAACTTTAATAAGTAATCAAATTGCATTTCATATGAAGACAACTCTTGATTGGAGCTTTGCATCAGCAATGGGATTAATGCTTTTGACAGGAGTTCTGGTTATTTATTGGATTTATAACAAATTAGTTGGAGTTGATAATATTAAATTAGGATAATTATGGCACTACCAAGTTATACAGAAACTAGATATAGAATTTGGCATTATATTTATCTTACAATTTGTACCTTTGTTTTTTTCTTTTTGATTGCACCTTTATTTGTAATTTTTCCTTTGTCATTTAATGCAGAAGAATTTTTAGTATTTTCTGAAGGAATGAAAAATCTTGATCCAGATGCATTTTCTCTAAGATGGTATAAAGATATGATCTATGGAACAAAAAATCCCTGGGGTCTAGCTGCAAAAAATAGTTTTATAATAGCAATATTTGCAACTATTGGATCAATTATTTTAGGAACACTTGCTGCTTTAGGATTAAGCAGCAGACACATGCCCTATAAAGGATTAATAATGGCAACTTTAATATCGCCCATGATTGTTCCTTTAATTATTTCAGGTGTTGCAATTTTCTTTTTTATGGCAAAAGCTGGCTTGGCAGCAACTCATACAGGAATTGTATTAGCGCATATAATACTTGGAACACCATTTGTAGTTATAACAGTAACAGCTACACTTTCTGGTTTTGATCATAGTGTTACGAGAGCTGCTGCAAGTTTAGGCAGTAACCCAGTTAACACATTTATGAAGATAACACTCCCTTTAATATTACCAGGAGTAATTTCTGGGGGATTATTTGCTTTTGTAACATCCTTTGATGAAGTTGTTGTGGTATTATTCCTAGCAGGATTAGAAAATACAACTATCCCAATACAGATGTGGACTGGTTTAAGAGAACAACTAAGCCCCACAATTCTTGCAGTTGCAACTTGTTTAATTCTTTTATCTACCTTGATATTAATTAGTGCAGAGTTATTAAGAAGAAGATCTGAAAGATTAAGAGGAATAAATAGATAATTTACCAGAATAATTTATTCATATATAGAAGTCTTTATGGAAATTAAAAAAGTTGTAGTTATTGGATCTGGTACAATGGGAAGTGGTATAGCGGCACATTTATGTAATGCTGGTGTTCCAGTTACTCTTTTAGATTTGACTACTGAAATCAGCGAAAAAGCTAGAGATAGAATACATAAATCAAGACCTCCTTTGCTAATAGATAAGAATAAAATTAACAATATTAATGTTGGAAATATTGAAGAAAATTTTGACGTAGTAAAAGATGCAGATTGGGTGGTAGAGGCAGTAGTAGAAAGAATTGATATTAAACACAATATTTACGAAAAAATATTTAAGAACAGAAAAAAAGGTGCAATTGTTTCATCGAACACATCATCAATTCCAATCAAAGTTTTATCAGAAAAACTAAGTGATCAAGAAAAAAAAGATTTTTGCATAACTCACTTTTTTAATCCAGTTAGATATATGGGATTGTTAGAAATTGTTAAAAATGAAAATAACGACTTAAATAAAATTAATTCTTTAAAGAAATTTTGTGAAGTTGAGCTTGGTAAAGGAGCTATAATCTGTAATGATACCCCTGGGTTTTTAGGTAATAGAATTGGTGTTTACGCTATGCAGGTCGCTATGACGGAAGCATTCAAAATGAAACTTTCAATAGAAGAAGCCGATGCAGTTTTTGGCAGACCAATGGGTATACCCAAAACAGGAGTATTTGGATTGTATGATCTAATTGGAATTGATTTGATGGCCGATGTATTAAAAAGCTTTATCAAGGAACTTTCAGATAAAGATGAATTTCAAATTGTTGCAAAAGAAATTCCATTAGTAAAAAAATTAATTGAGACAGGCTACACCGGCCGTAAAGGAAAAGGTGGCTTTTATAGAATGAATAAAAGTGGAGATCAAAAAATTTTAGAAGCAATTAATTTAGAAACCGGAGAGTATTCAGCAACAAAAAAAATAGATTTAGGAATTGAGACAGTTGACATCAATAATTTAATTAATCGAAAAGATAAGTTTGGTGAGTATGCTTGGATTGTAATCTCAAAAATAATTAAATATGCATCTTCACTTGTTCCAGGAATTACTGATAAGTTCAATGATATTGATGAAGCTATGAGACTTGGTTTTAATTGGGCAATGGGTCCTTTTGAAATGTTGAAATCTATAGGGGTAAAGAATTTCTTTGAAAGAATCGATGACTTTGAAAATAATAAATTTTTAGAAAATTTATCAAAAACAAAAGATGAAAACTTTTATGGGGAAAGACAAATTTATACAGACATTCAAACTTTAGGAAAAATAAGGCCATCAGCAATTAAAGTAGATAAAAATAATTCAGCTGAAATTCATCGATTTAAAGATTTTAATATTGTTGAATTTACAACAAAAGCCTGTGCATTAGATTATGACTCAATGGATGCACTGAAAAATGCAACTGACAAACCCTTAATAATAATTAATGAAAGCATGCAATTTTCAGCAGGTGTGAATTTAAGTTATACTATGAATTTTGCTGATAAAGCTAATTTTAAATCAATTGAAAAATTTATTAAATATTTTCAAGATACTTGCAAAACTTTAAAATACTCTAATTACCCAGTTGTATCAGCACCTTCTGGACTTACACTTGGAGGAGGTTTTGAGGTTTTAGTTCAAAGTAATTTTGTTGCCTCACACACAAATTTAGTTATTGGATTAGTTGAAACTATTGTTGGATTAGTTCCAGCAGGCGGAGGATGTAAAGAAATGTTGTGGAGATGGTCACAAACAGAGGAAGCAAAATCAGATCCAGATTATGCTCCACTAAAAGTTTTTGATATTATTGGTTATGCTAAAACAGCCACATCCCCAATCGAGGCTGAGCCATTAAAGTATTTAAGACCAGAAGATAAAAAAATAATGAACAGAAATAGCCTTTTTGAGGAAGCAAAAAATTTAATTAATAAAAATTCTGATTTTGTTCCTCCAGAAGAGTGTAAATTTAAGCTTTCTGGAAAGCCGTTGAAAGATAAAATGATTAAGGTTTTAGAGAAATTATACAACGAAAAGGTAATTTTAGATCATGGAATGTATGTTGGAACTGAGCTTGCAAACGTTTTAAGTGGTGGAGACACCACTATTGAAAAAGTATTGTCAGAGGATGATCTGTACAAACTAGAACTAGATTCTTTTATGAGATTGATAGAAACAAAACAAACTCAAGAAAGAATTAAACATACATTATCGACAGGTAAACCTTTAGTTAATTAGAATTAAACATTCTAAGGGTTTTAATATAATCAGGTCTTAAAACATAAATTGCCTTATTACCTGTT
>CABYZT010000010.1 GCA_902523515.1 uncultured Pelagibacteraceae bacterium | reverse complement strand
TGCTTCAGAAAACGTTGGATGAGCATGACAAGTTCGGGCGATATCTTCTGCACTTGCGCCAAATTCCATTGCAACACCAATCTCCGCAATTAATTCTCCAGCATGAGGTCCAATTATATGTGCACCTAATACTCTATCAGTTTGCTCATCAGCTAAAATTTTAACAAAACCTTCTGCATCATCTATGGCCTTGGCTCTTGAATTAGCCATAAACGAAAATTTTCCTACTTTATATTTTTTATTTAATTCTTTTAATTGTTCCTCGGTTTTACCAATTGATGCTACTTCTGGTGTTGTATAAATTACTCCTGGGATAGTATCATAATTTACATGCCCAGATTGACCAACGATGTTTTCTGCAACTGCTATACCTTCGTCCTCCGCTTTATGTGCAAGCATTGGACCAACAATTACATCGCCTATTGCATAAATATTTTCAACATTGGTCTTAAAAATTTTATCAGTTTTAATTCTATTTCTTTCATCAAGATCTACTCCTACAGACTCTAAGTTTAAGCCATCTGTATTAGGTTTTCTGCCAACAGAAATCAAAACAACATCACACTCAAAATTATTTTTATTACCATCTTTATCTACTGTTGAAACCACTGCACCTGCTGCATTTTTTTTAATTGTTTCAACTTTATTTTGCATATTAAATTTCATTCCCTGTTTTTTTAAAATTTTCATAAATTCTGAAGAGATTTCTTTATCCATTCCAGGTGTAATATGATCTAAAAATTCAATAACTTGCACCTCTGCTCCGAGTCTTGACCATACAGATCCCATCTCCAATCCTATATAGCCTCCTCCTACTACAACCATTTTCTTAGGTACCTTTTCTAAATTTAAAGCACCTGTTGATGAGACAATTATTTTCTCATCTATTTCTATTCCTGGTAATGAAACTGGAACTGATCCTGTTGCAATAACTGTTTTTTCTGTTTGGATGATGGTTTCTTTATTTTTATCATCCTTTATTAAAATTTCATTTTTAGATTTAAAACTTCCGTGTCCTTTAAAATAAGTAACTTTGTTTTTTTTCAAAAGAAACTCAACACCTTTTGTAAGAACAGTTACAGCTTTATCTTTGCTTTTCATCATTTTGTCTAAATTTAATTTTACTTCACCAACTTCAATACCTTTGTTTGCTAAACTTTTTACTTTATGAAATTCTTCAGACAGATTAAGTAAGCTTTTTGACGGGATGCAACCAACATTTAAACAAGTGCCTCCCAAAGACCCTCTAGACTCTATACATGCAGTTTTTAATCCTAATTGAGCAAGTCTGATTGCACACACATAACCACCCGGTCCACCTCCAATAACTACAGCTTGAAATTTTTCTGACATTTAAATATCTAAAAACAACCTTCTAGGGTCTTCTAAGTTTTCTTTAATCATTTTAAGGAACGATACAGATTCTTTTCCATCAATAATTCTGTGATCATATGATAGTGCTAAATACATAATTGGTCTTATTTTGATTTCACCGTCTACAACAACAGGTCTTTCCACTATATTATGCATGCCCAACACTCCAGATTGAGGCAAATTTAGTATTGGGGTTGAAAGCATAGACCCATACACACCTCCATTACTTATTGTAAATGTTCCTCCCTGAAGATCTTCAATCGTTAGCTTTCCATCTCGCGCTTTTTCTGAAATTTCTTTAATATTTTTTTCAATATCAGCAAAGGATAATTCATCTGCATTTCTCAAAACTGGAACAACCAAACCCTTATCTGTTCCAACAGCAAAGCTAATATTGTAATAGTTTTTATATACAATCTCATCTCCTTCTATTTCAGCATTCACCGCAGGGAAATTTTTTAAAGCAACCACACATGCTTTTACAAAGAAAGACATAAATCCTAATTTTATTCCATAACGATTTTGGAAATCCTCTTGATTTTCTTTCCTCATTTCCATCACACTGCTCATATCAACTTCGTTAAATGTTGTTAAAAGAGCAGCATTCTCTTGGGCTTGTTTTAATCTTTTTGCAATAGTCTGTCTCAACCTAGTCATCTTAATTCGTTCTTCTTCACCATATTGAATTTTTCTTTCGGATGGTTTTGGATTTGCACCCATCAAACTTATTAAATCTCCTTTTAAAACTCTCCCATCTTTTCCTGAACCTTGAATTGAATCAATATCGATATTATTTTCAGTTACTATTTTTCTCACTGCTGGAGACAAGTTTGGATTAACATTTCTTTTAGGAGCAACATCTAATTTAACTTCCTCAGTTAAAACCAATGGTTTCTCTTTCGGTTCTTCCATATCTTTTTCTTCAAATACTTTTGGTTCTTTTTTATTTGCATCTAATTTTATTACATTGCTCTCTGCAGGAACTATTTCCTCCTGCTTGATTTCTTTTTGGGTTTTTGGCGCAGATTTAACCGCTCCACCTTCTGTTGATACAGAACCTAATAATGCTCCTACTTCAACGACTGATCCATCTTGTGAATTTATCTCTGTTAACACACCAGAAATTGGAGATGGCACTTCTAAGTTTACTTTGTCTGTCTCAAGTTCTACAATTGGCTCATCTGCTTCGACTGTATCACCTGCGTTTTTTAACCATTTTGCAACAGTCGCTTCTGTTATACTTTCACCAAGAACTGGGACTACTATTTTTTCACTCATTAAAATTAATCAAATACCTTGTTAATTATTTCTTGTTGTTGAGAATTATGCCTTTTGGCATATCCTGTTGCAGGAGTTGCGTCTGGGCTTCTTCCTATATAAGAAATTTTATAATTATTAGCCTTTAAAGTGTCTAATGTCCATTGGATATAATCTCTAACTGAAAACCAAGCACCCATATTTTTTGGTTCTTCTTGACACCAAAAGAATTCGGCATTTTTGGCGTACGGTTTTAACTCCTTAACCAAAGCTTTTGCTGGAAATGGATACAATTGTTCAATTCTATACATCACTACATCATCTCTTTTAAGCTTTTCTCTGGCATCTAACAAATCAAAATATACTTTTCCAGAACAGAGAATTACTTTTCTTATTTTAGAACTTTCTTTTAGTTTAATAAATCCTTTAGACTTAGGATCTATAGCATGATCCCACAATACTCTGTGGAAGGTATTTTCTTTGTTAAAATCTTCTAAATTTGAAACACAATACTTATTTCTTAATAATGATTTTGGTGTCATTATGATTAGTGGCTTTCTGAAACTCCTATGCATTTGTCTTCTTAAAGCATGAAAATAATTTGCTGGAGTTGTGCAGTTCATTACTTGCATATTATCGTTTGAGCATAATTGTAAAAATCTTTCTAATCTTGCCGAAGAATGTTCTGGTCCTTGCCCTTCATATCCGTGAGGTAACAACATTACTATACCAGATGCCCTATTCCATTTTCTCTCACCAGATGCAATAAATTGATCAATTACTACTTGAGCTCCATTTGCAAAATCACCAAATTGAGCCTCCCAAAGAGTAAGTGTGTTTGGCTCTACTAGACTATAACCATATTCAAAACCTAAAACCGCAAGTTCAGATAAAAAACTATCTACTACTTCAAATTGCTTTTGATTTTTAGAAATATTATTAAGAGGAATGTACCTAGAATTATCTATTTGATTTCTTAAAACAGAATGTCGTTGACTGAATGTTCCTCTTCCAGAGTCTTGTCCTACAAGCCTAACTGGATATCCCTCTTCTAGCAAAGATCCAAAAGCTAAAGATTCAGCTGAAGACCAATCGATTCCAGTACCTTTTTCCACACTTTCTTTTCTGGCATTAAATATTTTGGAGATAGTCTTATGAATATTTTTTTCCTCAGGAATACCATTTATTTTATCTGAAATTATTTTTAATTTATTTTCGTCAAAACCTGTTATACCCCTTTTATCTTTACCTCTCTCAGGTTTATATCTTGACCATGTTCCCTCAAACCATTCTATTTTAGGTTTATAATCTTTTGCACTTTTATATTGTTCATCAAGTAAATCTTTAAATGATCTAACATTTTGATTTAATAATTCTTGCGTTATAGAGTTTTCATTTATAAGTTTATTTCCATAAATTTTATAAACACTAGGGTGTGATCTAATTTTTTTATACATTAAAGGTTGAGTAAATGAAGGCTCATCCCCTTCATTATGTCCAAATCTTCTATAACAAATTAAATCTACTACAACGTCTCTATTAAATTTTAATCGAAATTCTGATGCTATTCTAGTTGCATAAACAACTGCTTCTGGATCATCACCGTTAACATGAAGAATTGGTGCCTCTACCATTTTTGCAACATCAGATGGATAAGGTGAAGACCTGGCAAATCTTGGACTAGTAGTAAATCCTATCTGGTTATTAACAATAATATGAATTGTTCCTCCAGTGTTGTGTCCTGGTAGTCCAGACATTGCAAAACATTCCGCTACAACTCCTTGACCAGCAAAGGCTGCATCCCCATGAATGAGAATTGGTATAACTTTATTTCTTTCACGGTCTTTGTGAAAAAATTGTTTGGCTCTTGTTTGACCTAAAACAACTGGGTTAACAGCTTCTAAATGAGAAGGATTGTCGGTTAAACTGACATGTACTGAGTTTCCATCAAATTCTCTATCAGACGACGCTCCTAGATGATATTTTACATCTCCAGCACTATCTTCAGAATCGGAACTGAACTCACCTGCAAACTCATTAAAAATTTTTTTGTAGGATTTTTGTAAAACGTTTGCCAAAACGTTTAGTCTGCCTCTATGAGACATACCTATTTTAACTTCTTTTATATTATTTTGACCACCAATTTTTATTATTTGTTCAAGAGCAGGTATTAAACTTTCGCCACCATCTAAACCAAATCTTTTTGTTCCCACATACTTTGTAGCTAAAAATTTTTCAAATCCTTCTGCCTGTACCAATTTGTTTAAAATTGCCTCTTTACCATTTTTTGTAAATTGAAGTGCATTTTTATCTTGCTCTATTCTGTCTCTAAACCACTTTCTTTCGTCTGGGTTTGAAATATGCATGAATTCATAACCTATTTTTCCACAGTAGGTTTTCTTCATAAACTTAATTATTTCTCTTATATTTGCATATTTACGATTAATTACACCGTTAAGAAAAATTTTCTTATCGTAATTTTCTTTTTTAAAACCATAAAAATCTGGATGAAGCTCATCTAAGTATTCTGATTCTCTCATTTCTAGAGGATCAAGATCTGCTAATAAGTGTCCTCTTAGTCTATATGCTCTTATTAATGCTACAGCACTAATAGAGTCTTTATTTGAGTCAGCAAGTAGTTGAAAATTAAATTTTTCTGAAGTGTCTAATTTAACATTATCAAAATCATTTTTATCTTGTTCTTCTATTTTTTTTTGTAATTCATCAATATCAATCTTTTTTTTAGTGGGTCCCCATGATGGACCATTAATTTCTTTTGCTATAACATTTAATTCTTCACCAATTCCCTCAAAATAATTTGCCCAACTTTCTGGAAGATCAGCATCTTTATTTACAAACTTTAAATACATTTCTTCTATAAACGCACTATTAGATTTATTTAAAAATGAAGTTTTTTCGAAATCAAGATTTTTTGATGAAGACATCTTTTTATTTAATATATCCCTCTAATATTTTTTTTCAATTAGACAGTTTATCAAATAAAGTTTTTCCAATAATTGATGGTGATTTAGCAACTGTAATACCACATTCTTCCATTTTTTTTATTTTATCTTCAGCTCCACCCTTGCCACCTGATATAATGGCACCAGCATGCCCCATTCTCCTTCCTGGAGGAGCAGTAATCCCAGCTATAAATCCAACAATTGGTTTTTTAATCTTATGATTTTTTACAAATTCAGCCGCTTCTTCTTCGGCTGTTCCTCCAATTTCACCTATCATTAAAATAGATTCTGTTTCATCATCATTTAAAAATAAATCTAAACAATCTATAAAATTTGTTCCATTTATAGGATCACCACCAATACCAATACAAGTTGATTGACCAAGTCCATTTTCAGATGTTTGGGCTACTGCTTCATATGTCAATGTTCCTGACCTTGATACAATTCCAACACTTCCTCTTTTGTGAATACTTCCTGGCATAATCCCAATTTTACATTCATCTGGTGTGATTATTCCTGGACAATTAGGTCCAATTAATCTGCTACTAGATCCACTTAATTTTTGTCTGACCTTAAGCATATCCTGAATTGGAATACCCTCTGTTATACAAACAATAAGTTCAACTGATGCATCAATAGCTTCAATGATTGCCGCTGCTGCAAATTTAGCAGGTACATAAATCATAGTTGCATCTGCTCCTACTTCATTTTTTGCCTCTGAAACGCTATTAAAAACTGGTCTGTCTAAATGTTTTTGTCCACCTTTCTTTGGCGTAACGCCACCAACAAGATTGGTTCCATATTTTATAGCCTGTTCTGAATGAAATGTTCCATGTGAGCCAGTAAATCCCTGACAAATTACTTTAGTATTTTTATTTACCAAAACCGACATTTATTTTATCGCCTCAACAATTTTCTTAGCAGCATCATCTAAATTTTCTGCAGAAATTAATTTTAATCCAGAATTATCAAGAATTTTTTTTCCTTCTTTGAAATTTGTGCCTGCTAATCTTACAACTAAAGGTACGCTAATATTAATTTCTTTAGCTGCATCAACTACTCCTTGGGCAAGAACATCACATCTCATTATTCCTCCAAAAATATTAATTAAAATTCCTTTAACATTTTTATCTGAGAGAATTATCTTTAATGCAGCAGATACTTTTTCTTTGGATGCACCACCACCTACATCTAAAAAATTTGCTGGCTCTTTACCATACAATTTAATTATATCCATTGTTGCCATTGCTAATCCTGCCCCATTCACCATACATCCAATACTTCCATCTAGCTTGATATACGCAAGATCATGCTTGCTAGCTTCTATCTCGGTAGGATCTTCCTCATTTAAATCTCTTAATTCAACAATTTCTGGATGCCTGAATAAAGCGTTAGAGTCGAAATTAACTTTTGCATCCAAACAAACAATTTTTTCCTCTTTTGTCAAAATTAATGGATTTACTTCAACCATGTTTGCGTCAGTACCTACAAACATTTTATATATTGATTTAATTAATGTTATTGCTTGTTTTTTTGCTTCTTCATTTAGATTAAAAATATTAATTATTTTTTCACAATCTGAATCAGAAATTTCATCACCCATATCAACTTTTGTAGTTATAATTTTTTCAGGTGAACTGCTTGCAACTTCTTCAATGTCCATCCCTCCTTGGTCACTTGATATAAATGCAATTTTAGAACTTGCCCTATCAACCAGGCACGATAAGTAAAATTCTTTATCTATATTTGATGATTCTTCTACGTATAATCTTTTTACCTCTCTACCTTCAGGGCCAGTTTGATGAGTAACTAGTGTTTTTCCAAGTAATTCTTTAGCTGCTACCATTAGTTCCTCAATAGAGTTTAAAATTTTTACACCACCAGCTTTTCCTCTACCTCCAGCATGGATTTGTGCTTTAAGCACATATTTCTCAGTTTTGAGTGCTTTTGCTTTTTGAATAAGTTCATCAACATTAAGCGCAAATACTCCTTCGGGAACTACAGCTCCGTATTTTTTTAATATTTGTTTAGCTTGATGCTCGTGAATATTCATTATTATTTAGATAAATCAGGATCTATTTTAGATGCAGCTTCCCATAAAGCTTTTACAGCATCTATTGAATGCATAAATTCTTTTTTTTCTTTTTCATCTAAATCAATCTCTTCAATTTTTTCTACACCATCTTTTCCAATAACAACAGGAATACCTGCATAAACATTTTTCACACCATATTCTCCATTTAATTGTACAGCGCAGGGTAATAATTTTTTCTGATCATTTAAATATGCTTCTGCCATTTGAACACCTGAAGCTGCTGGCGCATAAAAAGCTGATCCTTTCTCTAAATATTTAACTATTTCCGCACCACCATCTCGTGTTCTTTGATTAATTTCCTCAACTCTTTCTGAAGAAATCTTTCCTTCCTTTACAAGATCCAACAATGGTTTACCTGAAATTTTTGTAAATCTTGGCATAGGAACCATAGTGTCACCATGACCACCCATAACCATTGCCTCAATTTCTCTTACTGGCACATTAAGTTCTAATGATAAAAATAATTTAAATCTCGAACTATCTAAAATACCTGCCATACCAACAACTTTATTTGATGGCAAACCTGAAAATTTTTGAAATGCCATAACCATAACGTCTAAAGGATTGGTGATACAGATCACAAAAGCGTTAGGAGCATTTTTCTTTACCCCCTCAGCAACTTGTTTAATTATTTTTAAATTAATTCCAAGAAGATCATCTCGGCTCATTCCAGGTTTTCTTGGAACACCTGCTGTAATTATAATTACATCTGAATCTTTTATATCCTCATAGTTATCAGTTCCTGAAAACCTAACATTGAAACCATCTACAGATGAAGATTGTGCAATATCTAATGCTTTTCCTTTTGCAATACCACTAGCTACATCAAATAAAACCACTTCATTTACTAATTCTTTTGTTCCTATTAAATGTGCAAGAGTTCCGCCTATTTGGCCTGCACCAATTAAAGATATTTTTGTCATTTATTTCCTTTATTTCATTGTTGGCATAACAAATTCCGCATTTGATCGGACACCTGAAGGCCATCTGGATGTTACTGTTTTAAGTTTAGTATAAAATTTTATTCCTTCCATACCATGCATTCCACTATCTCCAAATAATGATCTTTTCCAACCACCAAAACTATGAAATGCCATTGGAACTGGGATCGGCACGTTAATACCAACCATACCTACTTGAATTTTACTTGCAAAAGTTCTACCTGCATCACCGTCTCTTGTATAAATACTAACTCCATTTCCGTACTCATGGTCGTTAATTAATTTTGCAGCTTCCTCAAAAGTTTTTACTCGAACAACTGATAAGACTGGACCGAATATTTCCTCTTTGTAAATTCTCATATCTTTATTTACATGATCAAACAAGCATCCACCTATATAGAAACCGTTTTCATAACCTTGAAGTTTTAAACCTCTTCCATCAACCACTAGCTTTGCGCCTTCCTTGACACCTAAATCAACGTAACTTGTAACTTTTTCTAAATGTTCTTTTGTAACTAAAGGTCCCATTTCTGATGCTTTATCCATTCCAGGACCAACTTTTAAAGCTTCAGCTTTTTTTGATAATCTTGATACAAGTTCATCACCAATATCTCCAACCGCAACCGCAACTGATTGAGCCATACATCTTTCTCCAGCTGAACCATAAGCAGCACCCATTAAACCATTTACTGCACCATCTAAATCACAATCTGGCATAACAACTAAATGGTTTTTTGCTCCACCCAAAGCTTGAACTCTTTTTTCGTTTTTAGCTGAATTTTCATATATATATTTTGCAATAGGAGTAGATCCTACAAAACTAACAGCTTTGATATCTTTGTTTTCCAAAATTGCATCAACAGCTTCTTTATCTCCATTTATTACGTTAAATACTCCTTCTGGAAGACCCGCCTCAGAAAGTAATTCTGCTAATCTTATTGCGCAAGAAGGGTCTTTTTCTGATGGTTTAAGAACAAAAGTGTTTCCACAAGCTATTGCTATTGGAAACATCCACATTGGTACCATAGCAGGAAAATTAAAAGGTGTAATACCTGCAACAACTCCTAATGGTTGTCTGATTGACCAACTATCAACATTGGTTCCAACATTTTCTGAAAACTCACCTTTTAATAAATGTGGTATTCCACAAGCAAATTCTACCACCTCAAGTCCTCTAGTTAAAGAGCCTCTTGCATCTTCATAAACTTTTCCATGTTCTGAAACAATTAACTTTGTTAATTCATCAGAATTTTTTTCAATTAATTCTTTAAATTTGAATATTATTCTAGCTCTTTGTAGAGCGGGTTTAAAAGACCAAGTTTCAAATGCTTTTTTTGCTACCTCAACAGTACTGTCTAAATCAGATTTTGAAGCAAGTCTTACCTCTGACTCTTGTTCGCCAGTTGCTGGATTAAAAACTTTTCCTTTTTTATCTGAAGATCCCGGAATTATTTTACCGTTTACGAAGTGTTCTATTAATTTCATGAATACGGTGTTTTAGATCAAAAATATCGAATAGTCTATTTAAACATTAGCTGTTGCTAACATTTTTTTAATTTCAGCTATAGCTTTTGCTGGATTCAAGCCCTTAGGACATGCATTTGTACAATTTAATATTGTATGGCATCTATATAATTTTAATTCATCAGAAACTTTTTTTAATCTAGCTTTTCTCTCTTCATCTCTACTATCAATAATCCATCTATAGGCCTGTAGCAGAACTGCAGGACCTAAATATTTATCTCCATTCCACCAATAACTTGGGCAAGATGTAGAACAACAGGCACACATAATGCATTCATAAGCACCATCAAGTTTTGCTCTATCTTCTTTAGACTGATAAATTTCTGTTGACTGTTTTGTTGAGTTATTTTTTAACCAAGGTTCAATAGATTGATATTGTTTATATAAGCCATCTAAATCGCCGATCAAATCTCTTTTAACTTTTAAATGAGGTAGAGGATAAATATCGATGTCACCATCTATCTCTGCATGTGGAGTTGTACAAGCCAAGCCATTTTTTCCTCCCATATTCATGGCACAAGAGCCACAAACACCATGAGCACAAGACCTTCTATAGGCCAATGTCGGATCAATTTCGTTTTTAATTTTATTTAGAATATCCAGTACCTTAGATGGGCAATTATCCATATCAACTTCGTATGTATCAATTCTAGGATTTTCTTCTGTCGATGGATCCCATCTATAAATATTGATCTTTCTTAAATTTTTAGATCCAGTTTTGTCTTTAAAATATTTGCCTTTTTTAACCTCTGAATTTTTAGGTAAGCTTAGCTGAGCCATTAATATACTCGCTCTTGTGGTGGAAAATATTGAACTTCGTTTGTTAAAGTTGATTTGTGTACTTCTCTGTAACTTATCTTTGTATTTTTCCCATCACACCAAGCAAGAGTATGTTGCATAAAGTTTTCGTCATCTCTTTTTGGATAGTCATCTCTCGCGTGAGCACCTCTGCTCTCTTTTCTATGATATGCGGACTCTACTGTAGTTACTGCTTGTCTTATTAAATTATCAAATTCTAATGTTTCAACTAAATCAGTATTAAATACTAAAGATCTATCTTTAACTGAAATTGAGTCCATGCCATCATAAGTTTTTTTAATCTCATCAACACCTTCTTTAAGATTTTTTTCTGTTCTGAAAACTGCACATTTCGACTGCATCGTTTTTTGCATTGAAAGTCTAAGTTCAGCAGTACTATTATTTCCTTGTGCATTTCTAAGTTTATCAAATCTATCTAAACATTTTTGTGTTTCTGACTCAGGAATTTCCTCATGAGGTGTTCCTGGCTTAACTAATTCAGCTGCTCTTTTTGCTGCTGCTCTTCCAAATACCACTAAATCAATTAAAGAATTAGAACCAAGTCTATTTGCTCCGTGAACAGAGACACATGCCGCTTCTCCTATAGCCATTAGACCTGGAACAGTTTTTTCTGAGCCATTTACAGTTAATACTTCTGCTTTATAGTTTGTTGGAATGCCGCCCATATTATAATGAACTGTTGGTACAACAGGGATTGGTTCTTTAGTTACATCTACATTTGCAAATAATCTTGCTGCATCGGTAATTCCAGGAAGCCTGCTTTCAATAATATCTTTATCTAAGTGACTTAGGTTCAAATGGACATGATCTTGATCTTTTCCAACACCTCTTCCCTCATTAATCTCTATAGACATTGATCTGCTAACAACATCTCTTGATGCTAAATCTTTTGCATTTGGAGCATACCTTTCCATAAATCTTTCACCTTTAGAATTTGTAAGATAACCCCCTTCTCCTCGCGCACCTTCTGTTATTAAGGTACCGTGGCCATAAATTCCTGTTGGGTGAAATTGAACAAACTCCATATCCTGAAGCGGCAATCCAGCTCTTAAAACCATTGCATTACCATCACCAGTGCAAGTGTGTGCTGATGTTGCTGAATAATAAACTTTTCCATAACCACCTGTAGCAATAATTACTGAATGTGCTCTAAATCTATGAATTGTTCCATCATTCAAATTCCAAGCAATTAGACCTTTGCATTCTCCATTCTTCATCAACAAATCTAATGCAAAATATTCTATAAAAAATTCTGTATTATGCTTTAACGCTTGTCCATATAATGTGTGTAAAATAGCATGTCCTGTTCTATCGGCTGCTGCACAAGTTCTTTGAACTATTCCGTTCCCATAATTTTTCGTCATTCCACCAAATGGCCTTTGATAAATTTTTCCCTCTTCAGTTCTACTAAATGGAACTCCATATTTCTCCAATTCTAAAACTGCTTTAGGTGCTTCTTTACACAGATATTCAATACTATCTTGATCACCTAACCAATCTGCACCTTTGACAGTGTCATACATGTGCCATCTCCAATCATCTTCCCCCATGTTTCCTAGTGCTGCTGATATTCCACCTTGTGCAGCTGATGTATGACTTCTGGTAGGAAATACTTTTGAGATACATGCTGTTTTTAAGCCAGCCTCACTAAGCCCTACTGCCGCTCTCAAACCTGATCCACCTGCACCAAGTACAACAACATCGTACTCATGGTCTATAATATTATATGCTTTCATGTATTTAAGTTTAAAATTACAATTATTGTAATTACTGGGATTGTTATAGCAAAAAAATTTAGGACTTTGTTTGCGGCATTTTTGATTTTTTTATCGTTAATATAGTCTTCAAAAACCTCACTTATAGTTAAAGCTGAAAAAAAATAAGCAATAACTAAAAATAACCCAATTAAGAATTTAGATGGTTGTGTTGTTAAAAAATTCACTATTTCCAAATAACTTTTATCATAAATATTCACTAAGTTTATAATAAACCAAAGCATTAAAGGTAATAAGATTGCAGAACTAATTTTTAAGAATAACCATTTTTTTGTTACTGGCAGCATTATATTAATCCTCTGCCAATTATATAAATTAGGATAGTTAAAATAATCGAGCCAAAAATAACTAGCAAACCTGTAATTCTTGTTGTTTGTAATTCAAATCCATAGCCCAAATCCATAATTAAGTGTCTTATTTCACTTAACATTTGAAAACTAAATGACCAGGTTATTCCAATTAAAATAAATTTACCTAAAAAAGTTTCTAAAAAAATTTTTATAATTTGATAATTACTTTCTCCTAGAAGCATTAATGCAAACCAAATACAAATTAATGTAATTGCAAAAAAATTAATTATTCCTGTAATTCTATGTGAAATAGATACTAATGAAGAAATATGCCATTTATATATCTGTATGTGTGGTGATAAAGGTCTGTTTTCCATATATTATTTTGAATTAATAACTGTTTCAGCAATTTCAACTGAATTAAGTGCAGCACCTCTCAATAGGTTGTCTGATACAATCCACAAATTTAATGAATTTTTTTTTGTTTTGTCTTCCCTAATTCTAGATATAAATGTCTCATCACTTCCTGTTGCTTCAAATGGTGTGCTATAACCTCCATTTTCTCTTCTATCGATAACCTCACAACCATCTGCTTTACTTAAAACATCTCTCACTTTTTCTAAAGTATATGGTTTTTCAAATTCTATATTTACAGACTCCGAATGAGATACTAAAACAGGAATTCTCACACATGTAGCTGTAAGTTCAATTGAATCATCTAAGATTTTTTTTGTTTCATTTGTCATTTTTAATTCTTCTTTTGTATATCCATCATCAGCAAAAACATCGATATGTGGAATAACATTAAAAGCGATTTGTTTAGTAAAATTTTTTGACTCTATTTTTTTTCCATCTAAATATTGTTTAGTTTGATCAATTAATTCGTCCATTGGACTTTTGCCACCACCTGAAACAGATTGGTAAGTTGAAACTACAACTCTTTTAATTTTAAATAAATTATGTAGTGGTTTAAGTGCTATAACAAGTTGTGCTGTAGAACAATTTGGATTGGCAATAATATTTTTTTTCATATTTTTAATTTCGGATGCATTCACTTGTGGAACGATCAATGGAACATCTGGATCCATCCTAAAAAAACTTGAATTATCTATTACAATTGTGTGCTTGGCAGCCTTTTCTGCAAATTTTTCAGCAATTGTTCCTCCTGCTGCAAAAAAAGTTATATCTGCTTTTGAAAAATCATATGTCTCTAAATTTTCAATAACATACTCTTTATCTCTAAAAGAGATTTTTTTTCCTGCACTTTTTTCTGAGGCAACTAAATATAGATTATCAAACTTGAAGTTTTTTTTATCAAATACTTCAAGAGTTTTCCTCCCAACATTTCCTGTTGCACCTACTATAGCTATGTTCATTTTAAAGTTGTTATACTAAATAAAAGGTAAATCGCAAACTTTACCACTGCAAATATCACCATTTATGCTTGCTTTTACGTTCTGGTCTATATTCCAATGAGATTTTTTCATCATAGCAATACCGATTACTTTTTTAAAATGTGGTGAATAGCAAGCTGATCTCAATTCTCCAATTATATTATTGTCTTGATCACTTAAGTCTAATGATCCTGTAATACTTATTTTATCTATATCAAGCATTACTCCCATTAATTTTTTTTCAATTCCTTCAGATTTAATTTTTTTTAATTTCTCTTTGCCTAAAAAATCAACTTCGCTGTCTATATTAATATATTTATCAAATCCACATTCATATGGATTGTCTCCATTATCGATATCATTTCCATACGATAATAATCCACTTTCAATACGTTCTATTAAATTTGGACAACCTGGTTTGATATTAAATTCTTTTCCAATTTCAAAAAGATGATCATATAATTTTAATCCAGAAACAGTATGCTCAACATAAATTTCATAACCACCTTGTTTAGACCAACCAGATCTTGCAATTAAATGTTTATCACCACCAAATTCGAAATAATCAAAACCAAAGAATTTTAAATTAACTATCTTATCTCCAAAAACTTTTTCCATTAATTCAAATGACTTTGGACCTTGTATAGCCATTATATCAACATCAGGTTCAAAAATCTTTACGTCAAATTTATTTCCAATAGCTAACCCTTTTGCAAATAATATTACATCTGAGTCAGCAAGAGAAACCCACCATTTATTTTCATTCAATCTAAGTACAACTGGATCATTAATCAGGCCTGCGTTATCATCAATTATTGGACAATAATAACATCTTCCATCTTTCGATTTAGATAAATCTCTACAAGTCATCAACTGAACTAATTTCGCTGAGTCTTTACCAGAAATTTCCACCTGTCTTTCAGCAGCTACATCCCAAATTTGAACATACTGTTTTAAGTGATGGTATGAGTCCTCAATTGAACCAAACGCTGCGGGAAGCAACATATGATTATATATTGTATAAGCCGTAACCCCTTGTTTTTCGATTCTAGAGGTATAAGGAGTTGCTCTCAGTCTTCTTGATTTTGCAATTGAAAAACTTTTCATTTTTTTAAAAATTCTAAAACCTTGTCTCTCATTTCGAACGCTTTTTCAATCATAATCATATGACCACAACCCTCAATTATATGTGTTGTTGAATTTTTAATGAAACTAGAAAACTTTTTACCTGACTCTAGATTTACCATTTTGTCTAATGATCCAAATATCAACAAAGAGGGACAGTCTATTAATCTAGCAGCATCAGAACCATTGGTATAATTATTACATGCAATTAAATCGACTGCTAATATTTCTCTAATATCTCTTGGTGACTGTATTATTCTTTCCACTGGATTACCTCCTATAAATTTTTTTGAACCTTCATAACCCCACTTCATCATCAATTTAACAGCTTCAGTATCTCCATTTTTTGCTAAATCGATTAGATCTGGATGAACTGGCATTCTATTTGAACCACCAATAAAAACTAATTTTTTTAATCTTTTTTTATATTTAGATGCATATTCAAGTATCTCTAAACATCCTTGAGAGTGCCCAACAATAAATAGTTGTTTTAAATTTAATTTTAAAAATACTTGCTCTAACCAATCAGCAATTTTTTCAATACTATCTAAGCAGGGTCCATCTGAATTACCATGCCCAGGTAAATCAATAGATAATACATTAAAATTTTTGTTAGAAAAAAATTGTTCAGTTAATGACCAAACTATATGTGAAAGACCACTTCCATGAAGAAATACAATTGTTTCTTTATTTAAATCTATTCCCTGTCCAGCATCTGATACATGAATATTTTTATTTTCTATTTGAAAAATCAAAAGTTACCTAAACTTGTTTTCTCAGTTCAAATTTTTGTATTTTACCTGTTGAGGTTTTTGGTAACTCACAAAAAACAACCTTTTTTGGAACTTTAAAGCCTGCTAAAGTTTCTTTACAAAAATCAATTAGTTCTTTTTCGCTTATTGGTTTGTCTTTAACCGCTTCGATAAATGCACATGGCACTTCACCCCATTTTTCGTCTGGTTTTGCAACAACCGCAGCAATCGAAACAGATGGGTGTTTGGATAAAGTATTTTCAATTTCAATTGAAGAAATATTTTCTCCTCCAGAAATAATTATATCTTTTGATCTATCTTGTATTTTAATATAGCCATCAGAATGCATCACAGCTAAATCACCACTGTGAAACCAACCATCTTTCATGGCTTTTTCGGTAGCCTCTTTATCTTTGAAATATCCCTTCATTACGACATTTCCTCTAATCATAATTTCACCGATTGTCTTTCCGTCTCTAGGAACTTCTTTCATTGTCTCAGGGTCTAAAACAACGACACCTTCCGTATTAGGATACTTTACACCTTGTCTTGCTTTAATCTCGTTTTGTTTTTCTTCATCAAAATTATTCCACTCATCATTCCAAGCACACTGAGTTACATGCCCATAGGTTTCTGTTAAACCATATACATGCATTACTTCAAATCCGAGAGCTCTCATTTTTTTAAAAATTATACTTGGTGGAGGAGCACCAGCAGTTAAAACATAAACTTTTTGTTTTAATTTTTTCTTATCACTTTCTGGGGCTCCAGTAATCATATTCAATACTATTGGAGCGCCACCAAAATGAGTGATTTCATATTTATCAATAAGTTCAAAAATTTTTTTAATATCTATATTTCTTAAACATATTGTTCTTCCGTTTAGCATCGGCACAGTCCATGGATAGCACCAGCCATTGCAATGGAACATTGGAACAACTGTTAAAAAATTTAATCTATTTGGCATATTCCAAGCAACTGAGCTTCCTGTAGACATTAAATATGCTCCCCTATGATGATAGACAACACCTTTGGGATTTCCTGTAGTACCTGATGTATAACTTAGTGATATAGCTTGCCACTCATCTTCGGGCATTTGCCATTGGTAATTTTCATCACCTGTATTTAAAAAACTTTCATATTCTAAATCACCAATTTTTTCCAATTTTGATTGGTCAGCATATTTGTCGTTTATATCAATGATAATTAATTTTTTATTAAGATTTTTTAATGCTTTTTTTACTTCTCCATGAAGTTGTCTATCCACAACTAAGACTTTTGCTTCGCTATGATCTAAAATATAGGAAATTGTTTTGGCATCTAATCTTATATTTATAGTATTAAGAACTGCACCAGTCATAGGTACAGAGTAGTGTGCTTCAAAAATCTCAGGCGTATTGAAAGCTAAGAATGAAACCGTGTCACCTTTTTTAATACCTATTTTTGTCAATGCACTAGCAAATTTTACAACTCTTTTATAAACTTCAGCCCAGGTATAATTTCTTTCTTCATAAATTATAGCCTCATAATTTGGGTAAATTTCTTTTGCTCTTTTTAAAAAAGTTAAGGGAGTGAGGGGTACGTGATTTGCTTTGTTTTTATCTAAATTTGTATCGTAATGGCTCATTAATTAAACTTAAAATTCATTATATTTGAGCTTCCTGAGATTGCTGATTTGTAATGATACTCAGCCCGAGGTAATACCTTATCAAAATAAAATTTAGCTGTATTTATTTTATCACTATAAAATTCTTTATTTGTATTAAAATCATTAAAACTAACCTCTAAAATTTTAATCCAAGCATAAGCAATTGAAACATAACCTAAGCTTTTTAAATAATCATTTGCTGCAGCACTAACATCATCCTTTTCAATTTTATTTTTATCATTTATCCAATCTGTGAATTTGGATAAAATATCTAAATAATGGTTTAATTCTTTAGAAAATGTTTTTACTTTTTCATTTTTGCTCTCACATTCAGATTTAATCATTTCTAAAAACTTATTTATAACATCGCCTTTTTTATTAGATAATTTTCTAAATACTAAATCTGCAGCCTGTACGGAATTTGTTCCTTCATAAATTGGGGTAATACGATTATCTCGATATAATTGCTCAATACCTTGGTCTTTAGTATATCCGTATCCTCCATGTATCTGCATTGCATCGCTAGTAATTTCCATAGCTAAATCTGTAAAAAGTGATTTAACCACAGGTGTCATTAATGAAACGTAATCTAAAGCAGCTTGTTTAATTTTTTCGTCTGGATGATAAAGACTTACTTCTGTTTGTTGAGAAAGCCAAAAACATAATGCTCTTTCACCCTCAATTATTGATTTCATATTAAGTAAAGTTCTTCTAATGTCTGCATGATCAATTATAAAATCTGCACCATTATTAGATTTAGAATTATTTGTTTTTCCTTGCTTTCTTTCTTTTGCGTAAGAAAGTGAATTTTGATAAGCAATTTCAGAAATACCTAAACCTTGAATGCCTACAACTATTCGCTCTAAATTCATCATTGTGAACATTGCACTAAGACCTTTATCTTTGTTACCAATCATGTAACCAGTTGCATCATCAAAATTTAAAACACAAGTTGCTGAACCTTTAATACCCATCTTACTCTCAATTGAACCAGTTGAAATTCCATTTCTTGGACCAATACTACCATCCTGGTTCACAATATATTTTGGAACTAAAAATAAACTAATTCCCTTAGTACCAGATGGAGAGTCTGGTGATCTTGCCAAAACTAAGTGAATAATATTTTCGGTTAAATCATGGTCTCCTGAAGTTATAAATATTTTTTGACCACTGATTTTATAAGTATTATCTGATTGTTTAATTGCTTTAGTTTTTAACAAGCCAAGGTCGGTACCACAGACTGGTTCTGTTAAACACATTGTACCACTCCACTTACCTTCTACAATCTTTGGTAAATATTTATTTTTAATTTCATCAGAAGCATGATGATTGATACAATTATAAGCACCAATACTTAGTTCACTATATAATTTAAATGATAAGCTTGCTGAAGATAGCATTTCATCAAAAAATGCACTTACTGTTTTTGGCATTCCTTGACCTCCATATTTTGGATCACAAGACAATGAAGTCCAACCATCCTCAATATACTTTTGATACGCTTCTTTGTAGCCTGGGGGTGTTCTTACAACACCATTTTCTAAAACTGCTGGATTTTCATCTCCTGATTTAGCAAGAGGTAAAATTAAATTTTGATTTATCTTGGCTGCTTCCTCTAGAATATCTTTCACTAGATCTGAACTAACTTCATTATATTTTTCAAGTTCATTATAATTTTTGTTGTCTCTTAATTTTTCAAAGAGAAACATCATGTCTTTTACTGGAGCTGTATAACTTGGCATATTTAAACCTTAAAATAATTCTAGTTTTATTGCAATTTTGAAATTATCGCATCACCCATTGCTGAAGTAGACGTTTCTTTCATGCCTTCTGACATTATGTCTTTTGTTCTTAATCCATCATTTAGAACATCTTGAACTGCCTTTTCTAAAACATCTGCTTCTTTATCAAGATCTAAAGAGTATCTTAAAGCCATAGCAAAACTTAAAATAGAAGCTATTGGATTTGCAATACCTTGTCCAGCTATATCAGGAGCCGATCCATGTATTGGCTCATACATTGCTCTCATCTCACCATCTTTATTTTTTGCACCCAAAGACGCTGACGGCAAAAGACCTAAAGATCCAGTTAACATCGAAGCTTGATCAGACAGCATATCCCCAAATAAATTATCGGTTACAATTACATCAAATTGCTTTGGATTTCTTAAAAGTTGCATTGCGCAGTTATCTGCTAACATATGGCTTAACTCTACATCTTTATATTCTTTTTCATGAAGTTCTTTAACTTCTTCTTTCCACAATTGTCCGGCTTCCATTACATTTGACTTTTCACATGATGTAACTTTGTTTGATCTTTTTCTTGCTAAATCAAAAGCAACTCTAGCTACTCTTGTAATTTCACTAGTTGTATATGTATGAGTATTAATTCCTTTTCTTTCACCATTTTCAATTGGCTTTATTCCTCTAGGTTCACCAAAATATATTCCTCCCGTTAACTCTCTTACTATCATTATATCTAGTCCTGAAACTACCTCCGGCTTAAGGGTTGAAGCATCGACTAATTGTTTAAAACAAATTGCAGGCCTTAAGTTTGCAAAAAGCTTTAATTCTTTCCTAAGTTTTAATAATGCTCTTTCTGGTTTTTTGGAAAATTCTAGGTTATCCCATGTAGGACCACCAACTGCTCCAAGCATAATTACTTCACTTTCTAGTGCTTTATAAAAAACCTCATCAGTGATTGGGGTGCCATGTTTATCATAAGAACAACCACCAACTAGCTCCTGATCAATTTCAAAATCTAAAGATTTTTTATCATTAAACCAGTTAATGATTTTTTTTACCTCGGTTATTACCTCCGGACCAATACCATCACCAGGAAGTAAAAGTATTTTTCTTTTTTTTACTTTAATCATTAAATACCCAAGGCTTTTCGTTTTTTAAATTTGTTTCAAACTTTTCTATTTTTTCTGATTTTTTTAGTGATAAAGCGATATCATCAAGCCCTTCTAACAAACATTTTTTCTTAAATGGATCAACTTCAAATTTTAGCTCATTATTTCCGTAAACTATTTTTTCCTCTTGCAAATCAATAGAAATTTCTTCTTCTCTATTTGCGTATTCAGATAGCTCTTTTATTTTTTCTTCTTCAAGGATTATAGGCAAAATTCCATTTTTAAAACAATTACTAAAAAAAATATCTGCATAGCTTGAACTTATCACACAAGTAATTCCAAAATCTAATAAAGCCCAAGGAGCATGTTCTCTTGATGAACCACATCCAAAGTTTTTCCCAGCAATTAAAATTTTAGATCGATTAAATGGATCTTTGTTTAACACAAAATCATTTATTTCTTTGCCTTGATCATCATATCTCATTTCAAAAAATAAATTTTTTCCTAGACCAGTTCTTTTGATAGTTTTTAAAAATTGCTTTGGAATTATCATATCTGTATCAATATTTACAATTGGTAAATAAGCTGGGATACTTTTTAATTTATTAAATTTTTGCATTTAATTCTGATACTTTCTGACATCATCTAAATTACCTGAAATTGCAGCTGCTGCAGCCATTCCTGGACTAACTAGATGGGTTCTACCACCTCTACCTTGTCTTCCCTCAAAATTTCTATTTGATGTAGAGGCGCATCTTTCTTCTGGTTTTAATTTATCGGCATTCATCGCTAAACACATAGAGCAACCTGGTTCTCTCCATTCAAACCCTGAGCTAACAAAAATTTTATCTAGTCCTTCTTGCTCTGCTTGTTCTTTAACTAAGCCTGAGCCTGGAACTACTATAGCATTAACATGCGATGATACTTTTTTATCTTTTACGATTTTTGCTGCTTCTCTCAAATCTTCTATTCTACCATTAGTACAACTACCAATAAATACTTTATCTATTTTTATATCTGTGGCTGCCATGTCAGGTTTTAAACCCATATACTTTAAAGCTCTTTCAATTGAATTTTTTTTATCTTCATCAGTCTCATTATTTGGATTTGGAACTTTTCCATCAATTGTTATTACATCTTGTGGTGACGTACCCCATGTAATCATAGGTAAAATTTCATTTGCATTATGGCTAATTTCTTTATCAAAACTAGCATCAGAGTCTGTTTTTAAAGTTTCCCAATAGTTCAAAGCTTTATCCCAATTTTCACTTTTTGGTGACATTGGTTTTCCTTTTAAATATTCAAAAATTTTTTCATCTGGTGCAATTAATCCTGCTCTTGCACCACCTTCAATTGTCATATTGCAAATAGTCATTCTTTGCTCAACACTTAAAGATCTTATTAAATCTCCAGCATATTCCACAACAGATCCTGTTCCACCTGCTGTACCTATTTTTCCAATTATTTGAAGTATTACATCTTTAGAAGTAACTCCTATAGGAAGTTCACCGTTAACATTAATTCTAAAATTTTTAGCTTTCTTCTGAACTAGTGTTTGAGTTGCTAAAACATGTTCAACTTCTGAAGTTCCTATTCCAAATGCTAAAGCACCAAATGCTCCATGCGTTGCAGTATGACTATCTCCACAAACAATAACTGTTCCTGGTTGAGTAAAACCTTGTTCAGGTCCTATAATATGAACGATACCTTGCCTCTTATCATCCATACCAAATAACTGAACACCGAATTCTTTACAATTTGCCTCTAAAGTATCTACTTGAATTTTTGACTCTTCATCTGAAATACCTTTTGATCTGTCAGTTGTTGGAACATTATGATCTGCAACTGCTAAAGTTAAATTTGGATGTCTAACTTTTCTGTTAGAATTTCTTAATCCTTCAAAAGCTTGGGGGCTTGTCACCTCATGAATTAAATGTCTATCTACAAAAAGTAAAGATGTGCCATCATCTTGTTGGTCAACTAGATGATCGTTCCAAATTTTATCGTATAATGTTGTAGACATTGAAAAAAAAATTATTTTTTTTCTGTAGAGCTTTCTGATTTTTGTTCTTCTTTAGGAGCCTTTGCTGCTGGAGTCGCCTCTTCTTTAGGTGCTGCTTCTGCTTTAGGAGCCTCTGGTACTGGTGCTGCTTCTGCTTTAGGAGCTTCTTCTTTTGGTGCTTCTACTGCAGGAGCTACATTTTCTTCTGTAACTGTCTCTGGTTTTGCCTCGATATCAATACCAATTTTTTTTCTAATTTTTTCTGCAATCCTTGCTGATTTACCAGTTCTGTCTCTTAAATAATAAAGTTTTGCTCTTCTTACTTTACCTGATCTAATAACTTTAATTGAGTCAATTAAAGTTCCAAATAAAGGAAAAGTTCTCTCAACACCCTCTCCAAATGAAATCTTTCTAACCGTAAAAGATGAGTTTAAGTCTCTGCTTTTTTTAGCAATACACACTCCCTCAAAATATTGAATTCTTTCTTTTTTACCCTCGGTAATTCTCACACCAACTTTAACAACGTCTCCAGGATAAAATTCTGGAATTTTTTTCTCTGAAAGAATTTTGTTAACGTTATGCTGGTTAATTTCTTCAATTGTTTTCATGTTAATATTTATCAAGTTAATTCTTCTTATATTTTTCCCATAAATCTGGTCTTCGGTCGCGTGTTATAGCCTCAGATTGAGATAAACGCCAGTGTTTAATTTTATTATGATCACCTGATAATAGCACGTCTGGCACAGCTTTTTCCTCCCAAATTTGAGGTTTTGTATACTGAGGATACTCTAGAAGACCATTTTCAAAGGTTTCATCTAATTTAGAGTTTTCATTTCCTAATACACCTGGCAGTAATCTTAAAATACTATCTATAACTACATATGCAGCTGACTCCCCGCCTGACAAAACATAATCTCCAATACTAATTTCCTCAATATTTCTTGTTGAAAGTATTCTTTCGTCTACACCTTCAAAATGACCACAAATTAAAGACAGAGATTTTTCACTAGCTAGCTCTTTTGCTAAATTTTGATCAAATTTTTTTCCTTTTGGTGATAAGTATAAAATTCTCTCACTCTCATTTTTGTTTTCATCTAAAGACTTTGCAAGAACATCTGCTTTTAACAACATCCCTGAACCACCCCCATAAGGTGTGTCATCTACTGTTTTGTGTTTATCATCAGCTGCATCTCTTATATTTACAACTTTAAGTTTCCATAAATTATTTGATAAAGCTTTTCCATAAAGTCCTTTAGATAAAGGACCAGGAAAAACCTCTGGATAAAGTGTAAACACTTGAGCTTGCCACATAAATAATCTTTAAATTATTTTTTTT
>CABYZT010000009.1 GCA_902523515.1 uncultured Pelagibacteraceae bacterium | reverse complement strand
GTTGTTTTAGTTTATTTTCTACTATTAATTTACTAATACTTTTTTTAGTTACCTCTTGCAAGTTTGTAGCAGGATAATTCCTTATAATTGGATTTTTTTTAATA
This sequence comes from uncultured Pelagibacteraceae bacterium, assembly GCA_902523515.1. GTDB lineage: Bacteria > Pseudomonadota > Alphaproteobacteria > Pelagibacterales > Pelagibacteraceae > Pelagibacter. Next base: position 25,379 of record CABYZT010000009.1, on the reverse strand, counting down.
TTTATACCTATACCAGTAATTAAAAATTTTTTATCTCTAACAAATATGACTTCTTGTAAAATGCCACTAATTTTTTTTTTATCAATTAATAAGTCGTTCGGTTTTTTAAATAAAATTTTTTTACTTGTAAATGACAAGAGTAGTTTTTTGACTAAAAGACAATTGATTTTTGTTATTGCATTAATTGATAGTTTCGTTTTATTTAATTCATTGAAAAAAGAGATAAATAAATTTCCTTTTGATGATATCCATTTTCTTCCGTACTGTCCTCTACCATTTAATTGTGTTTCAGCAACAACCATACCTAAGTTGTATTTAGTTTCTTTGATAATTCTTATTGCAGTATTGTTTGTGCTTTTAACTTTTTTAAATTTAAATTTTTTAAATTTCATTAAATAATATTTATTCTTGAAACAACTTCTACTAATTGACTTGGGAATATGAAGTATAAAAGAATTAATATAGTTGAAACTGTCAGTGAAAATTTTAACCATAAGCTATGGTCAGTGTCATATTTATCTTTTTCCTTATCAAAATACATAATTTTTATAATTCTTAGATAATAAAAAGCTGCAACCACAGTTGATAACAACCCTACTATAGCTAAGAAATACATTGATTGTTCCAATACTGCTTTAAAAACGTAAAATTTTGCAAAGAAACCTGCTAGGGGTGGTATGCCTGCTAAAGAAAATAGTATTAACAACAAACACAAAGATAACAATGGATGATTTTTTGATAATCCAGAGAGATCATCAATATTTTCATAATATTGATCTTTTCTTTTTAACATTAATAGACATGAAAAAAGAGCTAAATTCATAATAACATAAATAGAAATATAAATTATCGAACTTTGAATTCCCTCGTTTGATGCTGTAGCTAAACCAGCTAATGTGTAGCCAATGTGCCCTATAGAACTGTAAGCAATTAGTCTTTTAATATTAGTTTGGCCTATAGCAGCAACTGCTCCAAAAATCATAGAAGCTATAGATAAGAAAACTATTATCATTTGCCATTGATCAATTAAATTTAAAAAAGGAACATATAAAAATCTAATAAATACAGTCAAAGCAGCCACTTTTGGTACTATTGTGAAAAACAAAGTTACAGTTGTTGGAGATCCTTCGTAAACATCAGGTGCCCACATATGGAATGGAACTGCAGAAATTTTGAATGCTAAACCAACTAATATGAACACAATTCCAAAAGTTAAAACATATTCCTCAGAATTTAGTTGATTTGATATTATATCAAAATTAGTAGAACCTGAAAAACCATAAACTAAAGAACATCCATATAATAAAAGTCCTGATGATAATGCACTTAAAACAAAATATTTCAAACCCGCTTCTGATGATTTTAATTGATCTCTGTTATATGTAGCTAAAACATAAAGAGCTAATGACTGTAATTCTAAGCCCATATAAAAAACAATTAAATCATTTGAACTAATCATTACCATCATTCCAAGAATTGAACTCAAAATAAGAACTGGGTATTCTATATTATATATTTTAAATGTTTTTAAATAAGTTGACGAAATAACTAAAACTAAAAAACCTCCAATTAAAGTTATAATTTTCATTAGCGAGGACATACTGTCAATCACAACGCTCCCATTAAACAAAGTTTCTCTAGTTACAGAGAAAGTTTCATTGAATGTTATTATTGTTGTAATTAAAATTGCAAACAAAGATAAAATAAAAGTAATTTTAGAACTGTCATTTTTAAATACACCTAAAATAAGTAAAAACATAATTGATAAAGAAATAAAAATTTCAGGTAATATTAAATTTAAATTTTCCATATTATTTACTAGCTATATTTGTGTTATGCATATTAATTAAATCAGTAACAGAAACTTCAATAGTGGTGATTAATGGATCTGGGTAAAAACCAAAAAATAAGATTGGTGCAGCTAAACAAGATAAAATAAAATATTCAGATCTATTTAAATCTAAAATTTTTTTAAGATCTTCATTAAGTAATTTTCCAAATACTACTCTTTTATAGAGCCACAACATGTATGCAGCTCCTAAAATTACTCCAATACTTGCTATAACAGCTACTAAAAAATTATCTTTGAAAGCTCCCATTAATATTAAAAACTCACCAATAAAACCACTGGTTCCAGGTAAACCAAGTGATGCTAAAGCAAATAACATAAACAATATTGAGTATTTTGGAATTACAGAAACTAGTCCACCATATGTACTTATCAATCTAGAATGCATTCTGTCATAAACTACGCCAACAATTAAAAATAATGCTGCCGAAACTAAGCCATGGCTTATCATTTGAATAATACTTCCTTCAATTCCTTGTTGTTGCAAAGTGAATATACCTAAAGTTACAAAGCCCATATGCGCTACTGATGAATAAGCAATTAATTTTTTCATATCTTCCTGCATTAAAGCTATTAGTGAAGTAAATATGATTGCTATAACACTCAAGGTGTAAATTAATGGTGTAAATACCTCTGATGCAACTGGGAAAAGACCTAAAGAAAATCTTATAAAACCATATCCAGCCATCTTTAACAAAATTGCAGCTAACAATACAGATCCTGCTGTAGGGGCTTCAACGTGAGCATCTGGTAACCATGTATGAACTGGCCACATAGGTGTTTTAACAGCAAATGAACTAAAAAATGCTAACCATAATAGATTTTGATATTTAACATCAATTCCAATTTCATACAGTTGAACCACGTCGGTTGTTCCTGTAATCCAATAAATTGAAATTATTGCAACTAACATCAAAACCGAACCTAACAATGTGTATAAAAAGAATTTAAATGCAGAATAAACTCTTCTTGCACCTCCCCAGATACCGATAATTAAAAACATTGGTATTAATCCAGCTTCAAAAAATAAATAGAATACAACTAAATCAAGTGCACAGAAAACACCAATCATGAAACTTTCCATGATTAGAATTGCAATTAAAAAATCTCTTAATCTATTTTTAACAGAATTATTTACAGATATTATACAAAGGGGAGTTATAAATGTTGTTAATATTATAAATAAAATTGAAATACCATCTACACCCACTTTATAATTAATAAATCCTTCAATCCATGTTCTATCTTCTACAAATTGAAAACTAGACGTTGATTGGTCAAAAGAAATCCAAAGATAAATTGAAATTAAAAAATTAACTACAGTTGTAAATAAAGCAACATATTTAGCAGTTAAATTATTTCCCTCTTTATCTTTGGTAAAAAATAAAAATAAAGCACCAACAATTGGTAATAATATTAAAGATGAAAGAATAGGAAAATTCATTACTTAACTATTAAAAAAGTTAGTAAAGCAGAGAAACCTAATAACATTACAAATGCATATTGATAGATAAAACCACTTTGAAATTTAGTTGCTTTAATTGAACATTTTTTTATAAAAGAAGAAATTCCATCAGGACCAAAACCATCGATTATAGTTCCATCACAAAATTTCCACAAAAATAGACCTAGTTTTTTTGAAGATTTAATAAACAACACATCGTACAACTCGTCGAAATACCACTTATTCACTAAAAAATTATACAAAGGTTTGTTCATAGAAACTATTGAGTTAGGTAACTCTTTGTTTTTTACAAATAAGTAATAAGCAATTGGAATAGATACTAAAACTAAACAAGGTGTTAAAAGTAAAAACCATAAAGGTGGATGTTCTGTGCTTAAAGGCTCTAAAAACTTAATAGACTCTGCCCAGAATAAATTATCACCATGACCAATAAATAGTCCTTTAAATAGAAATCCTGCAAATACCGCTCCTATTGAGAGGATAAATAAAGGAACAAGCATTACTAATGGAGACTCATGTGTTTCTTCTATCTTGACCTCTTTATTTTTATAGTCTCCATGGAAAGTTTTAAAGATTAATCTCCATGAATAAATAGATGTTAAAAATGCTGTAACTATTCCGATCCCAGCAGCATAATAACCAGTAGTGTTACCTTTTAAATACGCAAATTCTATAATTGCATCTTTAGAATAAAATCCTGATAAAAATGGAAAACCTGTTAAGGCAAGTGTTCCTATAATCATTAAAGCATAAGTATATGGTAACTTTTTCCATACACCTCCCATGTTATTTATATTTTGCTCATCTTTAAATGCATGGATTACTGAACCAGATCCTAAAAATAATAAGGCTTTGAAAAATGCGTGAGTAAATAAGTGAAACATGGCAACATTGTATGCGCCTACTCCAGCTGCAAAAAACATATAACCAAGTTGACTACATGTAGAATAAGCAATTATTTTTTTAATATCTGTTTGAACTAAAGCTACTGTTGCTGCAAAGAATGCTGTAGTCATTCCAACAATGGTTATAAAATTTAGTATTAACGGTGAATATTCATAAATTGGAGAACATCTTACTACCAGGAAAACTCCAGCTGTAACCATCGTTGCTGCATGAATTAATGCAGAAACTGGAGTTGGGCCTTCCATTGCATCGGGTAGCCAAGTATGTAGCAATATCTGTGCAGATTTACCCATTGCTCCAATAAATAGAAGTAAACAAATTAAATCTATTGCTTTAACTTCAAAACCTAAAAATGATAAATTTTTATCTACAATTGTTGGAATTTGTTGAAAAACTTCTGAGTAATTAACAGTTCCAAATAAATAAAATATTAAGAAAATTCCTAAAGCAAAACCAAAATCACCTACTCTGTTTACAACAAATGCTTTTATTGCAGCAGCATTAGCGCTTTCCTTTTTGAACCAAAAACCAATTAAGAAGTAAGAACATAAGCCAACACCTTCCCAACCAAAAAATAATTGTATGAAATTATCTGAAGTCACAAGCATCAACATTGCAAATGTGAACAGTGATAAATAAGCCATAAATCTTGGTTTATGAGGGTCATGAGACATGTAACCAATTGAATAGATATGTACTAAAGCAGATACAGAAGTTACAACTACTAACATCACAGCTGATAATGGATCAATTAACATCGACCAATTTACGTCAAGAGAACCAGAGCTTATCCAGGTAGCTATAACAATATTTTCTTCATACTGATTTACTATTACTTGATAAAGAACAAAAATTGATAAGAGAGCAGATATTGAAACAAGTAAACTAGTTACTATTTCAGAATTTCTATCACCGATGTATTTTCCAAAAAAACCTGAAATAATTGATGCAATAAGTGGAAGAAATATAATTGATAGTTCCATGATTATCCTTTCAACTTATCAATTTCTTCAACCCGTATCGTTCCAGAATTTCTAAAATACACGACTATAATTGCTAATCCTATGGCTGCTTCTGCTGCCGCGACTGTAAGGATAAATAAAGTAAAGACTTGTCCAGCCAAATCTCCTAAATAAATAGAAAAAGCAACTAAATTAATATTCACTGCAAGTAATATAAGTTCAATACTCATTAATATTACAATGATGTTCTTTCTATTAAGAAAAATACCAATTACTCCAATTGAGAATATTACTGCTCCTAAAGTTAAATAATGTCCTAAACCTATATCAATCATCTAATTTAACTCCTTTATTACTCTGAACTTCTAGCACCTCTACACCTTCAGCTCTTTCTCTAGATATTTGCTTGATATAACTTTGTCTTTTAACACCTGATCTTTGTCTAAATGTTAATACAATAGCCCCAACCATAGCTACTAATAAAATCATTCCACTTATTTGAAACACATGAATATAATCAGTATATAAAATCTGTCCCAGTGAATGAGTGTTGCTAATGCTTACTTGACTAATTGAATTATTAATATCAAAAATTTCTGGTTTATATTTCCAACCACCAATTACAATTATTACTTCAACGAATATAAGCGTGCTGATAATTAATCCTACCGGGATATGTTTGGAACTTTGTTGACCTGCAAACCATTGGTTTTTTTGTTGGGCTACGTTTAACATCATAACAACAAATAAAAATAGAACTGCAACGGCCCCAACATAAACAATTAGCATTATCATTCCCAAAAATTCTGCACCAATCATTATGAAGAGACAAGAAATACTTATGAAATCAAGAATTAAGAAAAATACTGAGTGAACAGTATTTTTAGAAGCAGTAACCATTATAGCTGAAACAACAGCAATTATAGAAAATGTATAAAAGAAAATAGCGTGTGCAATCATTTTTATCTATGGATATTGTCAGCTTTAATATTAGCCTCTAAAACATTCTCCCATCTATCACCATTATCTAATAACTTTTCTTTTGTATAATAAAGTTCTTCTCTTGTTTCTGTTGAAAATTCAAAATTTGGACCTTGTACTATTGCATCTACAGGACAAGACTCTTCACACAAACCACAATAAATACATTTCATCATATCAATATCGTAACGTGTAGTTTTTCTACTTCCGTCTTCTCTTTCAGCTGACTCAATAGTTATTGCTTGTGCAGGACAAACTGCTTCACATAATTTACAAGCTATACATCTTTCTTCTCCATTTGGATATCTTCGTAAAGCATGTTCACCTCTAAAACGAGGGCTTATTTTACCTTTTTCAAATGGGTAATTAATTGTTTTTTTTGATTTAAATAATTCTTTAATAGCAATAAATAAACCGCCGATGAAATCAGTCATCAATATTGTTTTAAAAAATCTTGAAATATTCATTATTAATTCACTGGTAAAAGATTAAAATAAAATAAATAGCTAGCTGTTAACACTACCCAAATTAAAGAAAGAGGAAGAAATACTTTCCATCCAAGTCTCATTAGTTGATCATATCTGTATCTTGGTACTATCGCCTTAACTAAAGCAAAAAGGATGAATAAAAGAAGAATTTTTAAAATTAACCAAATTGCACCTGGCACTAATGTAAATGGATAAACATCAATTGGTGACATCCAACCACCTAAAAATAATATTGCTCCCATTGCACACATTAATAAAATATTTGCATACTCTCCTAACCAAAACATTGCATACATCATTCCTGAATATTCTGTTTGATATCCAGCAACCAACTCTGCTTCTGCCTCTGGTAAATCAAAAGGTGGTCTATTAGTTTCAGCTAAAGCAGAAATAAAGAAAATTACAAACATTGGAAATAATGGAATTACAAACCACATATTCTGTTGAGCAATAACAATGTCATTTAAATTCAATGAACCAACACAAAGTAAAACATTTATTATTATTACCCCAATTGAAACCTCATAGGAAACCATTTGCGCAGCAGAACGAATTGCTCCAAGGAAAGGATATTTAGAGTTTGATGCCCACCCACCCATGATTATTCCATAGACACCTAGTGAAGAAACAGCAAATAAATAAAGAATTCCAACATTAATATCTGCCAAAACCTGAGTTGCACTGAATGGGATTACAGCCCAAGCGATTAAAGCTAAAGTCATTGTAACTATTGGAGCCAATATAAAAATTACTTTGTTTGAGCTAGATGGAATAATGATTTCTTTAAATATATATTTTAAAGCATCTGCTAAAGATTGTAATAAGCCAAACGGACCAACAACGTTAGGTCCTTGTCTTTTTTGAACAAAAGCCCAAACTCTTCTATCTAGCCAAACAATCATTGCTACAGAAACAAGAACTGGAACTAGTAAGAATAAAATCTTATAAACTTCTTGAAAAACTATACTTAAGTACTCCATGTTAGCCTTCTGTACCTGTTGATTTTAAATTTAATTTAGAGTTATTGCATTCAACCATAGTTTTTGATGATCTAGCAATAACGTTTGAAAAATAATAATCTTTTACTTTGATAATTAAAGTTTCATTTTGAAATTCATTAGTAAAATTATTAATTTCATTTACTTGTTTTTCCTTTTGTAAATTTAAATAATTAAACATACTGCTTTCTAATTCATCTTTATCATTGAATAATTTTCTATTATTCATAAATTCAGCAAGTTCGTTAATTATTTGCCAATCTTCTTTTGCCTCACCTGGTGGATATGAAGCTTTGTAGGCTTTTTGAATTTTTCCCTCTAGATTGGTAAAGTATCCATCTTGCTCAGTGTAAGCAGCGCCTGGTAAAATAATATCAGCAGATTCAGCACCTTTGTCACCATGACTACCTTGATAAATTATGAATTCATCTTGTTTATCAAATTCTAAATTGTCTTGACCTAAAAGATAAACAATATCAAATTTATGTTCTTTTAAACTACTTATTAAATTATTTTCATTATTAATTAATCCAAGGTCAATATTTCCTACTGTTGCCGCATCTGTTGATAAAATATTTAAAGAATTCCATTCATCTGAAATTTTATTGTTTTTTGATAAAAATTCTTTTGTTTTATTAAACAAAAATTCTGAAGACTTTAATCTAAGTATAGACTCACCAATAATGATTATTGGTTTTTTTGAATTTATAATTTCTGTAGATATGTCATGATTTCCCTCAAAAATAGTTTTTAAAGTTTGCGTTTGACCATCTAAACTTTGATAAGGATAAGTTAAATCACCAACATCATTAAGTGAAATAATTTTTGTATTATTGTTTAAGTAAGCTTTTCTAATTCTAGCATTTAAAATAGTTGCTTCATATCTTGGGTTTGAACCTGCTATAAAAATTAAATCTGCTTCTTCAATGCCATTTATAGAAGAATTAAATAAATAGTTTTCTCTTTTTGAAGTATTTATAAATCTGTTATCAGATCTTGACTCGTAATTTTTAGTATCAATTGTTCTATCAAAAAATTCTTTAAAAATATAACTAGTCTCCATATTGGTTAAATCACCAACAAAACCACATACTTTTTCTTTTGAAGTGTTTTCAAATTTAGATTTAATTATTTTATACACTTCATCCCATGAGGCCTTTTCAAATTTGCCGTTGTATTTGATAAATGGAGTGTCTAATCTTTGATTTAGAAGACCATCACAAGCATATCTTGTTTTGTCTGAGATCCATTCCTCGTTAATATCTTCATTTATAATTGGCAGTACTCTTTTAACTTCCCAATCATATGTATCTACTCTTATATTTGATCCTATAGCATCCATCACATCAATTGTTTCTGTTTTCTTTAGTTCCCATGGTCTAGCTTCAAATACATAGGGTTTTGATGTTAGGGCTCCTACTGGACACAAATCTACAACGTTAGCAGATAATTCGGATTGCATTGATTGCTCTAGATAAGTTGTAATTTGCATATCTTCACCTCTTCCAATAGCACCAAGCTCTGGAACTCCAGCAACTTCCGTTGCAAATCTCACACATCTCGTACAGTGAATACATCTCGTCATTTGAGTTTTAATCAATGGTCCCATATTTTTTTCAGGAACAGCTCTTTTATTTTCTTTAAATCTTGATTTGTCTACTCCATAGTACATTGATTGATCTTGAAGATCACATTCACCACCTTGATCACATACTGGACAATCTAAGGGATGGTTAGCTAATAAAAATTCCATCACTCCCTTACGAGCTTTTTCTACTAAAGCAGTATTTGTTTTAATATTCATACCTTCGGCAGCCGGCATAGCACATGAAGCAATTGGTTTAGGAGATTTTTCCATTTCAACTAAACACATTCTGCAATTTCCTGCTATCGATAATTTTTCGTGGTAACAAAATCTCGGAATTTCTACTCCAGCTTTTTCACAGGCTTGAAGTACAGTTAAACCCTCTTCAACTTCAACTTCGATTTCATTTACTTTTAATTTAAGCATTTTTTTTATCCAATAAATGTTGATCTACTAAATACGGAATATTGTTCTTCTTTTGAACAATAGGATCTAAATTGTTTCTTTTCTCAATTTCTTTTTTGAAGTGTCTAAGCAATCCCTGGACTGGCCAAGACGAACCTTCACCAAAAGCACAAATAGTATGTCCTGCAATCTGATTTGTTACATCGCCTAACATATCCACTTCATCCTTCGTTGCATCTCCTTTTGCCATTCTCTCAAGCATTCTCCACATCCATCCAGAACCTTCTCTGCAAGGTGTACATTGTCCACAGCTCTCATGTTTGTAAAATCTTGCGATCCTTGCCATACATTTAATTATGTCCTGATCTTTATTAATAACCACAATACCTGCTGTACCAAGTCCACTTTTTTCTTCAACACAAGCATCAAAGTCCATTTTTAAAGTTTCGCATCTTTCTTTCGGTATTAATGGCATTGAAGAGCCTCCAGGTATTACAGCCTGTAAATTTTCCCATCCACCAATTACACCACCAGCATGAACTTCTATTAATTCTTTCAAAGGAATACTCATTTCTTCTTCAACATTACAAGGATTGTTTACATTTCCAGAAATGCAGAAAATCTTAGTTCCAGTATTTTTTTCTCTTCCTAAAGAAGCAAACCATTTAGCTCCTCTTCTTAAAATAGTTGGAACCACTGCGATTGTTTCAACATTATTGATTATTGTAGGACACCCATAAAGACCTATCAAAGCTGGAAAAGGTGGTTTTAATCTAGGTTGGCCTTTTTTACCTTCTAAACTTTCAAGCAGTGCAGTCTCTTCACCACAAATATATGCACCAGCTCCGTAATGAATATAAATATCTAAATCCCATCCTGTACCAGCAGCATTTTTACCTAACAATTTTTTTTCATAAGCTTCATCTATTGCTGCTTGAAGTTTTTGACCATCAACAAAATATTCTCCTCTTATGTAAATATAACAAACATGTGCTTGCACTGCATAAGATGCTATCAAACAACCTTCTATTAACTTGTGAGGTTCAAATCTTAAAATATCTCTATCTTTACAAGTTCCTGGTTCGGACTCATCACCATTAATAACTAGGTAATGTGGTCTAGATCCAACTTCTTTTGGCGCAAATGACCATTTTAAACCAGTGGGAAATCCTGCCCCACCTCGACCTCTTAATTGAGATTCTTTAATTTCATTAATTATCCAGTCTCTTCCTTTGTCAGTAATTTCTTTTGTATTTACCCAATCACCTCTCTCTTGTGATGAGGATACATCTGAGCCTTTATCATTATATAAATTTTGAAAAATTCTATCTTGATCTTTAAGCATTTTTTAAATCCATTAAGGTTTTCCTGTTATTTTCTGGTTCATTATTTACTCTCCCTCTATACGAACCAGGTTTTGGAGTTTCTCCATTTAAAATTTTATCTAAAATATCTAAAGTTTTTTGTTTATCTAAATCTTCATAATAGTCATCATTTATTTGCATCATTGGAGCATTGACACATGCCCCTAAACATTCAACTTCCATCCATGAGCAGCTTTTATCATTAGATAATTCACACTCATTTTCAGAAATTTTTTCCTTACATGCCTCAACTAATTTATTTGCACCTCTTATCATGCAGGGTGTTGTTGTGCATACTTGAACAAAATATTTGCCTACGGGAGCTAAATTGTACATTGTATAAAAAGTAGCTACCTCATATACTTTAATATAAGGCATATCTAAGAATTTAGCGATATACTTCATTGCAGCTAGTGGTATCCAATTATCATTTTGTTTTTGAGCTATATAAAGTAAAGCCATTACAGCACTTTGCTGTTTACCTTCAGGATATTTTGCAACAATAACATTTGCTGCTTCTAATGATGAAACATTAAATTCAAAACTTTCTGGTTGATCTTTCGCTGGTCTTCTTAAACTCATCTATCTACCTCACCAAAAACAATATCCAAAGAACCTAATACCGCAGGAACATCAGCTAACATGTGTCCTTTAATTAGATAATCCATTGATTGTAAATGTGAAAATCCAGGAGCTCTTATTTTGCATTTGTAAGGTTTACTTGATCCATCAGATATTAAATAAACACCAAATTCTCCTTTAGGAGCTTCAACAGCTGTATAAATTTCATCTTTTGGAACTCTATAACCTTCTGTAAAAAGTTTAAAATGGTGTATTAAAGCTTCCATTGATTGTTTGATTTCTGCTTTTGGTGGTGGGCTAATCTTCCCATCTAATGATTTAATTGGACCCTTTTCCATTTTAGCAAGACATTGTTTGATAATTGAAACACTTTCTTTCATCTCTTCAATTCTGCATAAATATCTGTCGTAACAATCTCCATTTTTTCCAACTGGAATTTTAAAGTCTAAACTTTCATAACAATCATAAGGTTGAGACTTTCTTAAGTCCCATGGAACACCCGATCCTCTAATCATAACTCCTGAAAAAGAATAATCTAGGGCATCTTCTTTTGTAACTACCCCAATATCAACATTTCTTTGTTTAAAGATTCTATTGTCAGTTAATAGGCTTTCTAAATCATTAATTATTTTTGGAAAAGTTTCACAAAATTTAGCTATATCCTCCTCTAAACCTTTTGGCAAATCTTGATGAACTCCACCAGCTCTAAAATAATTTGCATGAAGTCTTGATCCTGAAGCTCTCTCATAGAATGTCATAAGAGTTTCTCTTTCCTCAAAACCCCAAAGAGATGGTGTTAAAGCTCCTACATCAAGGGCTTGGGTTGTAACATTTAAAATATGACTTAAGATTCTACCTATTTCACAAAATACAACTCTTATATATTGCGCTCTAATTGGGACATCTATTTTCAGTATTTTTTCAACCGCTAAAGCAAAAGCATGTTCTTGATTCATTGGGGCGACATAATCTAAACGGTCAAAATATGGAACAGCCTGCATATAAGTTTTGTTTTCTATAAGTTTTTCTGTTCCTCTATGAAGTAAACCAATATGAGGATCAGCCTTTTCAACTACTTCACCATCTAGTTCTAATATTAATCTGAGAACACCATGAGCAGCAGGATGTTGAGGCCCAAAATTTAAATTTAGATTTTTAATTTTTTTTGTCATTATTCTCAATTTCTTCTTTAATATATTTTGTTCCTTCCCAAGGACTTTCATAATCAAAATTTCTATAATTTTGCTCTAGCTTAACTGGTTCACTAATTACTTTTTTTTGATCTTCGCTATATCTGACTTCTGTGTGACCAGTTAATGGAAAATCTTTTCTTAACGGGTGACCTTCAAATCCATAATCAGTTAGTATTCTTCTTAAATCAGGATGATCCTTAAAAGGTACTCCGTACATATCAAACACTTCTCTCTCCATCCAGTTTGCTGATGGAAAAATACTAGTTAGTGAGGGAATTACTTCATTTTCAGCAATTGAATATTTTACAATCAATCTTTGATTAAATTCATGGCTTAAAAACAAGTATACTACTTCAAACCTTTGATTTTGTTCTGGGTAATCAACAACTGTTATATCTATTAGTTGCCTAAATTTAGTATCTTGATTTGTTTTTAAAAATGTAGCAACATCAATCATATCTTCTTTATCTATTTCAATATAAATTTGGTTATGTTTAATTTCTGTATTGTTAATTTTGGTAGTTAACTCAGAATTAATTTTTTTTTCTAGGTCTTCTAATCTTTTCATAACTATCTAATAAAAGATCCTTTTTTTCTAATTTTTTTTTGTAATTGCAGTATTCCATACAACAATGCCTCTGCTGATGGAGGACATCCTGGTACATAAACATCTACAGGAACAATTCGATCACAACCTCTAACAACTGAATATGAATAATGGTAATATCCACCACCATTTGCGCAACTACCCATTGAAATCACATATCTTGGTTCAGGCATCTGGTCATAAACTTTTCTTAAAGCTGGTGCCATTTTATTCGTTAAAGTTCCTGCAACTATCATAACATCTGATTGTCTTGGCGAACCTCTTGGGGCTGCTCCAAATCTTTCTAAATCATATCTCGGCATAGCTGTTTGCATCATTTCAACAGCACAACAAGCTAAACCAAAAGTCATCCAATGAAGTGATCCTGATCTTGACCAGTTAATTAAATTATCGAGTGATGTAGTTATAAAACCATTCTTGCTAAAATCTTCTGCAAGTTGTTTAAATTCCTCAGGAACTTGATCTATTTTATTATTCATTTTGGTTTATAATTTTTATTCCCAGTCTAAAGCACCTTTTTTCCATTCATAAATAAAACCTATTGTAAGTATGAACAAAAAAATCATCATTGATGAAAAACCTAATAATCCAATATTTCCAAGAGATATTGCCCACGGAAATAAAAATGCTATTTCTAAATCAAAGATAATAAATAGGATTGCAACTAAATAAAATCTCACATCAAATTCCATTCTTGAGTCCTGGAAAGGTTCAAAGCCACACTCATAAGCTGAAAGTTTTTCAGGATCAGGTTTTTTTGGTGATAGAATAAAGTTTACAACCACAAAAGCACAACTTAACCCAAGAGCTAATACTAAAAAAATTATTATTGGTAAGTAATCTTTTAAAAAATCAGATAACATGGAAATCTATATATCAGTTTTTATCTGTTGTTGAAGGGCTGATACGTCACATTTTTATTAATATTAACATAAAAAAATGCTTAAAAGTGGCGGGAGTGAAGGGACTCGAACCCTCGACCTATCGCGTGACAGGCGATCGCTCTAACCAACTGAGCTACACCCCCACTTTAGAGTTTTGGTGGGCAGTAAAGGACTCGAACCTTTGACCCCCTCGGTGTAAACGAGATGCTCTACCAACTGAGCTAACCGCCCAAAACAAGGCTACTTATTACATCAACACTTAAATAATGTAAATTAATTATTATTGAATACTAGCTTGGGATTTATCGTCTTTTTTAGATATATCGACCTCGACCCACTCTGTTGGTTTAAGTTCTTTTGTTAAAGCTATTTTTATAACCTGATCAGCATATTCAACTGGAGTGATCTTAATATCGTCAATAATTTTCTTAGGCATATCTACTAGATCTTTCTCGTTCTCTTTGGGAATTAAAACTTCTTTTATTCCAGCTCTATGTGCGGCTAATAATTTTTCTTTCAAACCACCAATTGGCAATACTTGTCCTGTTAAAGTAACTTCACCAGTCATAGCGACATCTCTTCTTACAGGAATATTTGTAATTGACGAGACAATAGATGTTACCATTCCAATACCAGCAGATGGACCATCTTTTGGTGTGGCTCCCTCGGGAACATGGATATGAAAATCTTTTTTCTCAAAAATAGGAGGAATAATTCCATACTCTAAACATTTTGACCTTACAAAAGATTTTGCAGCTTTAACTGACTCTTGCATTACGTCACCTAATTTACCAGTAATTTGCATTCTTCCTTTACCTGGCATTGTAACAGTCTCTATTTTTAAAATTTCTCCACCGTACTCAGTCCAAGCAAGTCCTGTTACTATACCCACTCTGTTCTCAGACTCTAATTCTCCAAACTTAAACTTGGGAACACCCAAAAAATCCGATAAATTTTTATTATTTATTCCAACCTCTTGTTCTTCACCAGCTACAATTTTTTTTACAACTTTTCTTGCAAGTTTAGAAATTTCTCTTTCAAGATTTCTTACACCAGACTCTTTTGTATATCCTCTAATAACTTCTTTTATAATATCATCATCCAGCTTCATTTCTTTTTCTTTAACGCCATTGTCTTTAATTTGTTTTGGTAACAAATACTTATTTGCTATGCTGATTTTTTCATCCTCAGTGTAACCAGCTAATCTGATTACTTCCATTCTGTCTAATAAAGGAGGTAAAATATTTAATGTGTTAGCAGTCGTTACAAACATCACATCAGATAAATCATAATCAACTTCTAGATAATGATCGTTAAATGTTGTGTTCTGCTCAGGATCTAAAGCTTCTAATAATGCTGAAGACGGGTCTCCTCTATAATCATTTCCAATTTTATCAATTTCGTCTAATAAAATTAATGGATTTTTTGTACCAGCTTTTTTCATCATCTGAATAATTTTTCCTGGCAAAGAACCAATATAAGTTCTTCTGTGTCCACGTATTTCAGCTTCATCTCTCATTCCACCAACTGACATTCTAACAAATTCCCTATTTGTAGCTTTTGCAATTGATTTTCCTAATGAGGTTTTTCCAACACCTGGGGGTCCAACTAAACATAAAATTGGGCCTTTAATTTTTTCCATTCTTTTTTGAACAGCTAAAAATTCTATTATTCTCTCTTTAACTTTTTCTAATCCAAAGTGATCTTTATCAAGAATATCTAAAGCTTTCTTTAAGTCTATATCTACCTCGCTTTTTTTATGCCAAGGAAGTTCTGTCATCCAATCTAAATAATTTCTCACAACTGTTGCCTCTGCTGACATTGGACTCATATTTTTTAATTTTTTTAATTCTTGTAAGCATTTTTTCTCCACCTCTTTTGGCATCTTTGCTTTTGTTATTGCTTTATTCAAGCTGGTTGTTTCATCTTTACCATCCTCAATTTCACCAAGTTCTTTTTGAATAGCTTTTAGCTGCTCATTTAAATAATACTCTCTTTGTGTTTTTTCCATTTGAGTTTTAACTCTGCCTCTAATTCTTTTTTCAACACCAATAATACTTGTCTCATTTTCCATTATTTTAATAATGGCGTTTAATCTTTTCTTTACATCTACAGTTTCAAAAATTTGTTGTTTTTCAGATATAGTGGCTGTTATATGAGATGCAATATTATCTGCAATTTGTGAAGGATCTTTTAATTGTTTAATTGTGTTTATGGTTTCATTAGAAATTTTTTTATTTATAGATGTTAATTTTTCTAATCTTCTCAATGCTGTAGCAGCTAGAGGAACTAAATCCTCTTCCTTAGGTGAAACGTCGTTATAGTGCGTGTAATCACATGTTATAAACTTTTCATTATCTTTAAAGTCTAAAATTTTTACTCTTTTAATGCCTTCAACTAAAACTTTAACTGTGCCATCTGGTAATTTTAACAATTGTAAAATACTTCCTTCACAACCATACATAAATACATCTGTTTTCTTAGGATCATCAATTTCTGAATTTTTTTGAGTTACTAAAATAATTTTCTTATCTTTTTTCATTACTTCATTAAGTGCTGAAATAGACTTATCTCTTCCTACAAATAAAGGTATTACCATACTCGGAAAGACTACAATGTCTCTCAATGGAAGTAAGGGCAATGAAATTTTGACGTCCATAGGAACAATATGGATATTATATTCTATAATGCAATAGGTATTTATTAATTATTAAGGATATTAAGCCGCTGTGGTCTTATTTGACTTAGATTTATTGTCACCTTTAGCATGAACTAAAATTGGTTGTGACTGTCCTTTTGCTGCAGCCGCATCAACAATAACCTCTTCAATATTATCTTGACTCGGAAGATCGTACATTGTTTTCAATAAAATATTTTCTAGAATTGATCTCAAACCTCTTGCTCCAGTTTTTTTGCTAATTGCTTTTTGAGCTATTTCTTTTAAAGCATGCTCTTTAAATGTTAGTTTAGCACCATCCAATTTAAACAATTCTTGATATTGCTTTGTTAAAGAATTTTTTGGTTCTTGTAATATTTTGATTAAAGATTTTTCATCTAAATCTTCAAGTGTTGCTATCATTGGTAGTCTTCCAATAAATTCTGGAATCAATCCAAATTTCAATAAATCTTCTGGCTCTAAACCCTTCATCCATTCACCAGTTTTTTTATCTTGTGTATTTTTTACATCTGCACCAAAACCAATTGAAGTACCTTTATCTCTTTGAGAAATTATTTTATCAAGCCCTGCAAAAGCTCCTCCACAAATAAACAAAATATTAGTTGTATCTACTTGTAAAAATTCTTGCTGAGGATGCTTTCTTCCTCCTTGAGGTGGAACACTCGCGACTGTTCCCTCCATTATTTTCAGAAGAGCTTGTTGAACACCTTCACCAGATACATCTCTTGTAATTGACGGGTTTTCAGATTTTCTACTTATTTTGTCAACTTCATCAATATAAACTATTCCTCTTTGAGCTTTTTCAACATTATAGTCAGATGCTTGTAACAATTTTAAAATAATATTTTCAACATCCTCACCAACATAACCTGCTTCTGTAAGAGTGGTTGCATCAGCCATTGTAAATGGAACGTCTAAAATTCTAGCAAGAGTTTGTGCAAGCAATGTTTTTCCACAACCTGTAGGACCCACTAAAAGTATGTTTGATTTTGAAAGCTCAACATTTTTGCTTGTTTTACTCTCATAATTTAATCTTTTGTAATGATTGTGTACTGCAACAGATAATACTCTCTTTGCATGAGCCTGACCAATTACGTAATCATCTAACACTGAACAAATTTCTTTTGGAGATGGAAGGCCATCTTGATGTTTTACAAAAGTATCTTTACTCTCTTCTTTAATGATGTCCATACACAGCTCAACACATTCATCACAGATGAAAACAGTTGGACCAGCAATCAACTTTCTTACTTCGTGTTGGCTCTTACCACAGAAAGAACAGTAAAGAATATTTTTATTATTTGTTGTCATTTTAATTTTTATAACGAATCAATTTAATTACTTTATTATAGAAGACTCACACTAATCAAGTTTCGATTAATTATGACTCAATATATTGTGTATTAAGATCTTTTTTCTACTACTTCGTCAATTAGACCAAATGATTGTGCGACATCTGCAGTCATAAAATTATCTCTTTCAAGAGCAGATTTTATTTCTTCAACACTTTTTCCAGTATGCTTTGAATAAATTTCATTAAGTCTTTTCTTTAAAGACAAAACTTCATTAGCATGAATTTCAATATCAGTTGCCTGACCCTGAAAACCTGCGGATGGTTGGTGAACCATTATTCTTGAATTTGGTAATGAAAATCTTTTTCCTTTTGTGCCAGCTGCGAGCAAAAAGGAACCCATTGAAGCTGCTTGACCGATACATAAAGTAGAGATATCTGGTCTCACATATTGCATTGTATCATAAATACCAAGTCCTGCTGTAACCAAACCTCCTGGACTATTGATGTATAAATAAATTTCTTTTTTTGGATCCTCTGCCTCTAAAAATAATAATTGAGCGGTAACTAATGATGCAACATTGTCATTAATCTGACCAGTTAAAAAAATAATTCTTTCTTTTAAAAGTCTTGAATAAATATCATAGGCTCTTTCACCTTTGCTAGATTGCTCAACAACCATTGGCACGAGATTGCTCATATGTTCTGATAATTTTGTTGTCATAAGTTGATTCGTTCTACTTATACAACTTGAGATTACTTTTTGCTAACCTTTTTTGTCTTTTTCACTGCAGACTTTGATTTCGCCTTTTTAGTTGTAGGTTTTTTTTCTTTAGCAGATATTGTAGATGATTTTCTCTTAGTTTCCTTTTTTTCTTCTCCATGGCTATGATCATGATCATGTTTATGAGCTTCTTTTAAAATCTTTTCAGCTTCTTCTTTTGAAATTTCTTTCTTGTTTGCTTTACCTTTTTCTTTAATTAAATTTAAAATTTTTTCTTCATATACGGTTCCTCTTAAACTCGCTAGTGCAGATGGGTTTTTTTGGTAAAAATCCATAACCATTTTTTCTTGCCCAGGCATCATTCTTAGTTGTTTTTGCACTTCAGCTTGTACTTCTTGTTCAGTCACTTTAATTTGATTTTTTTCACCAAACTCATTTAAAATTAGTCCAGTCTTAATTCTTGTTTTTGCTTTTTCTTCAAAATTCTTTTTATTTTTCTTAGCTTCTTCTTCAGACATACCTTGAGATAGAATCTTTACTTCTTCTTCAACTAAATTTTCTGGAACTTCATCTACTTTAATTTTTTCAATTTCTTTTAAAATTTGATTTTTAGATATTTGATCTAAAGAATTTTTATATTCATCATTAATTTGTTTTGAAATTAATGTTTTTAAATCTTTAAGATCTTTTGCTCCTAAATTTTTTGCAAAATCATCATCAATTTTTACTTCTTCTGATTGCTTAACACTTAAAATTTTGCAATTAAATTTAGCTTTTTTATTTACTAGTTCTTTTTCAGGAAAATTTTCTGGCAAAGTTGCCTCTACAATTTTTTCATCGTCTTTCTTTACTCCAATCAATTGATCATCAAATCCTTTAAGAAATAAATCTTTACCTAAAGTTAGCTGAGTGTTCTTTCCTTCGCTCCCTTTAAAATCCTTGCCATCAACTGTTGCTTTGTAATCTAAAGAAACTAAATCACCTTTTTTAGCTTTTGTGTCAGGGCTTACTTCCTTAAAATTTGGTTGGTTTTTTGCTATTTCTTTTATTCTTTTATCAGTCTCAATCTCGTCAATTTTTACATTGTATTCATCAAATTTAATATTTTCTAAAGATTTAATCTCTACTTTTGGTAGCTCTGTCACTGATAAAACATATTCTAAATCTTTGTCTTCACCATATGTCTTTAAGTCAAGTTTTGGTTGACCAGCTGGTTTAATTTTTTTTTCTTCTAGTGCTTTAGTTGATGTTTCTTTTAAAACTTTATCCAAGACTTCTCCAAAAACTGCTTTACCAAATTGTCTTTTTAAAATTTCTTTTGGAACTTTACCTGGTCTAAATCCTTTAAGGTTTACACTGCCTTTAATCTCTTCATATTTTTCATCCATGTAAGAGTTCATTGTCTCTTTATCGATAAAAATTTTAAGATCTTTATTTAAACCTTTTTTATTTTCTACTGTAACTTTCATAATATCTTAATGGTAGGGCGAAAAGGACTCGAACCTTCACATGTTGCCATATTGGTTCCTAAGACCAACGCGTCTACCAATTCCGCCATCGCCCCACAAATTACGAGGTTTTATATATTATTGAAACTATTTGTCCAATGACAATTGTTAAAAAATTATCTATTTATCTAATAAAATTTATATTAATTTATAAAAAATGATTATTTCACCTTGTATAAGTATTTGTAAAACTGATCCAACAACAGGCTATTGTTATGGTTGTGGAAGAAGTAATGAGGAAAAACGACTTTGGAAGCTTGAAGAAACAACTGATGATTGGAAAAAAGAAAATATAATTCAAATTGAAAAAAGGCTGACTGGTTGGCAACTTGAAAGTTTTAAAGAATCGTACTCTTATAAAATCAAGAATGGCATGTCTCTTTTCAAGAAAAACTTAATCAAAGATTAGTATAAAATATGAGTAAAGTTAAAATTGTAAGTATTATCTACGCTATAGGTATAATTATTGGTGCTTTATTCTTTGATGTTTGGGGAGCAGATACCACCCCTTTAAAAACATTGTCTGTATTTGCTTGGACTGTAATATTTATTATAGCTTTATTTTTTGTTGATAGAAATGAGAGAAAATAAGTTTTTAATATTTTTTTTATCATTTTTTTTATATCCTTTAATTCTCACTCAGAAATAATTGTGTTGAGCAAATGTGATCACAAAGAAGATAGTTTTTTAAAAAATGAATATATCTTAAATCTTAATGAATTAATTATGACACGTAATTACGTTTATAATGAAAAAACCTATCAAAAATATAGAATTACAGATTTAAGTGTAAAAAAATCAAACACTTATGTTAGAAATATTTATCAAGAAGATGGAAAAATACTGACACTTAAACATGGGTATCCACAATTTTATACCCAAATATTATTTGAAAAAGATAAACCAGATATTTATATCAAAGCTGTTTTAAACGACGTTGAAAGTTTATCAAAAATGTCAACTTGTAAAAAAATAGAAAAATTTGATCAACAAAGTTAATCTTTATTTTTTTTTACCTCTTTATTTTTTGTTAGAAACTTTTTTTTGAGTTCAAATCTACTATTTGTAATGTTTGAACGATGTTTTGCGTAAGCTTGTTTTTGTGCTTGTCTCATAGCTCTTTTTGATGACATAATTATTTAATTTAATATTCAATTTCTAAAGTATCAATAACTTTTAAGCTCTTATCTGATATGACAATTTCACCGGATGATGGTGCATAATTTAAAATTTCAGAAATTACAACATAATGTGTGACGAAAATTAAATTTTGATCTTCATCCCAAGTACTTAGAAATTTATTAAAATCAATTATTTGCTTTTTTCTATTTTCAGAAAATTTTACACTAAAAAAAGAGTTTAAAAAGTTTTTAGTTTTGTATTTTTTGAAAGCAATAGATGCAGTTTCTTTGCATCTACACCATTCACTAGAATAAACTTTTCCGATTGAAATTTTATTTTCCTTAAAAAAATTACCAATTTTTTGTGATTGAACTCTACCACTATCACTTAAATTTCTTTGAGTTGTACAATCGTTAATATCGAAATTATCTGGATCGCCACCACCAGGGGCATAAGCATGTCTTATGAAAATTAATTTTCCACCCTTGTTTAATTCATTAATTAATGTTTTATTTGAATCTGCTTTTACTGAGGTATTAATACATATAAATATTATGACTAAATAATTTAAAATTTTCATTTATGAATATTAAAATAGATAGTTTAAATAAAACAATTCTTAAATGTAAAAAATGTCCAAGGCTTGTTGATTTTGTAAAAAAAATTTCAACAGAAAAAAGAAAACAAAATATAAATGAAACTTACTGGGGAAAACCAGTTACAGGTTTTGGTGAAATTAATGCAAAAATTTTAATACTTGGATTAGCTCCAGCAGCCCATGGTGGCACACGAACAGGAAGAGCTTTCACAGGTGATAAATCTGGAGATTTTTTATTTAAATGTTTATTTAAAGCTAAAATATCGAACCAACCAAATTCAGAAAGTCTAAATGATGGTCTTAAATTAAAATCAACATATATAACTAACATTTTAAAATGTGTTCCTCCAGGAGACAAACCTAAAATAGAAGAGCTTAATAATTGTTCAAAATACTTTGATAGCGAGATTTATAATTTAAAAAAATTAAAAACTATTATTGCTTTAGGAAAAGTGGCTTTTGATAATTGTGTTAAATTTTATAATAAAAAATACAATTTAAAAAAAAAGATAAAATTTAATCACGGAAAATCCTATTTACTACCAGGAAATATTAAATTAATTGCCTGTTATCATCCTAGCCCCAGAAATGTAAATACTAAACTTATATCTGAAAGAATGATTGTAGATGTATTTAAAAAAGCTAGAAAATATCTATGAACTAGAAGTATAAGGTTTAAAGTCTGATAAGATTTTTTCTGGAATTTTAACTGGCTTAAATTTTTCATTTATAAATACTAAATGAACTTTAGCTTCTACTATCAACTCCTCATCTTTAAATATTGATTGGTTCATTAAAAAAGAAGTTTTTGAAGTAGAGTCTACAAAAGATTTAATTTGTAAATCATCTTCTAAATATGCAGATTTTTTATATTCAATATTGCAAGATTTAACAATTATAAGAGCACCAAAATCATTTTTTATTTTTGTATTGCTTAATCCAATAGTTGATAACGCTTCAGTTCTGGCTCTTTCTAAATATTTTAAATAATTAGCATAGTACACGACTCCACCAGCGTCTGTGTCCTCATAATACACTTTAACTTTATGAGTAAAGTTTTTATGCATAAATTCATAATATCAAATAAATAAAAATTTAATAGAAACTAAGATATAATATCTTAGATGAAAATTTATATAATTTGGTTAATCGGAGTAATTTTATGGAACTTTGGATTTCCAAATGCAATTCCAATCGCTGATGTTATCGCAGCTATTTTATTATCATTTTTAAGTATTGGATTAAAAAAGTATTTAAAATGATAATTAATCTGCTGAAAAATAAATATTCTGAAAATAAGAAATTGATTTCATTTTAGAATTATCAGTGTCAGCCATTATAGCCAGACCATCTAGTTCATTCACATCTAGATCATGAAATTTTTTAAAATCTTCTTTAACATTGGCTTTTACTGTTACCCATTCATTTAAGTTGTCTTTAGTAGTTGCTAATACATTATCTATAGATTTTTTTGTGTAGGGACTGGGTCTATTTTCACCAACTTCACTATTACTTGAAAAAACATAATTAATTGCTCTATTTGATAAAGGTGTAGCTCCAGTTTTTTTAATCGCAAAAACTCGGGCTGCATAATCATGACCTTTTTTCGTATTCTCTTTAATTCCACGAAGGTCTTTCTCAATTTTCCATGTAATATTGATAAAAGGTGTTTTATTTAGGTCAATTTTGATCTCTTTTCCTAGGCCTGAAGCAGCATTATCTGCTATGGCTTTTAAATAATTACCATTTTCATTTGATCCAACAGTATATGAAGTCTTGTTATCTGCTCCTCTTACTTTACGGATCTCAAGTGCTGATAGTTCTTTTTCAGTAAATTCAAAAACTTTTACAGTTTCTGCATGTGCAGAACTAAGAAAGATTAATGATGTAATAAAAATATAAAAAATTTTTAACATGTTCTTCTTATAAATAGATTATTTATAAATTCAATATTCAGTCACAATTTCAACATTCTAAATTCAAAATTGATTGTTAAATAAGTTATATGAAAATAATTTCTGTGTTTGTTCTTCTTATATATTGGTCAATAATGATCACAGCACCAGTTATGGGTAAAAATTCTATTAAAAATCAAAATAGTAATCAAAAAATAGTTTCAAATTTTTGAGACTAATATGTCGATCTACCACCACTGATATCAAATACCGCAGCTGTAGAAAAAGTATTTTCTTGTGAAGAAAGCCAGCAAACTAGTGAGGTAAATTCATGTATTTCAAGAAATCTTCCTCTTGGCACCTTTGACAGCATTCTTTGTACATGCTCTTTACTCATTTGATCTAAAATTCTAGTTTTAGCACCTGCTGGGGTGACAGCGTTTACAGCTATATCTTTGTCAGCTAATTCTTTACCCAAAGCTTTTGTCAACCCAATTGCGCCAGCTTTTCCTGAGCTATACGCGCTTGCATTTGCATTACCATCTTTGCCTGCAACGGAAGCAACATTAACAATTCTTCCATAGTTGTTTTTAATCATATTTGGGACAATTGCTCGACAGCAGTTGAAAGTACCCATTAAATTTATCTGGACTATTTTATTCCACATATCGACATCATACTCCCATAAAGGACCTGTAGGACCTGTTATCCCGGCATTATTGATTAAAATATCTATATTTGATTTTGAAGTTATGTCTGCAACATTTTTCTCAACATCTTGATAATTTGATATATCAACTACATTGTAAAATAAGTTAGGGTTTTTTACTTCATCAAATGCTGATTTAAGAAGCTTTTCATCAATATCCCATATAAACACTTTAGCACCAGACTCTAAAAATCTTTTTGCAACATCTAAACCAAACCCTTGAGCTCCACCAGTAACTACAGCTGTTCTATTTTTAAAATCAAATGTGTGCATTAAAAATTATTTTTTTGCTAACAAGTAGTATGTTATCCAGGCAACAAATGCACCTATTATCCAAGCATAAGATTGTAAAAACATTAAATTAGTATTCCAAATTGTTGACGCTGAAAAAATAAATCCTAATATTAAAGAATAAACACCTTTTATATGCCAACCACCTGAATAATAATAAGCACTCTCTTTATCTATAGAATATAGGTCTTTATTACTTAATTCTTGATTTTTAATTAAATAATAATCAGCTGCCATCACTCCAAATAAAGGACCAAAGAAAGCACCAAAAGTATCAACAAATGATAAAATTCCT
>CABYZT010000008.1 GCA_902523515.1 uncultured Pelagibacteraceae bacterium | reverse complement strand
CTAGAAAAAATGCTATAAATAAGTTGTGGATATTTGATTTATCAAGTAATTTTGTCGCTATTATTTTTCCAAATCCACAAACAGAAAAAAAAATTATAGATATCAGTCCAAACTGTAGCACCAGGTTGAAAAAAATTGTCATTTTGTTAAATACATCATTAGTAAATGAAAAACTATATACAATTCATCAATCATGCATCAATAGTAGTTTCAAATGGAAACAAGTCTATTTTGACCGATCCTTGGTATTCTGGAGGTGCTTTTGATGATGGTTGGAGCTTAATTTTTCAAAATGACAAAACTAAAATAAGAGAAATTTTAACAAAAATTAGCTATATCTGGATTTCTCACGAACATCCAGATCACTTTTCAATAAAATTTTTTAAAGAACATTTTGAGTTTTTAAAGGAAAGAGGAATAGAATTTATATTTCAAAAAACAAAAGACCAGAGAGTGTCTAATTTTTTAAGATCTAAAGATTTTAAAGTTATTGAGTTAGAAGATAACCAAACTTTTGTAATTGATCAAAATTTTGAAATTAAGATACATAGATCAGATTTTTATGATTCAGCTTTAGTTATAAATTTAAACGGTAAGAAGATATTTAATTTAAATGACTGTCCAATGAATTCTGAAAATGATTTAAAAAAATTCAAAAAAATTTATGGAAATTGCGATTTTCTACTAACTCAATTTAGTTATGCAGCATGGAAAGGTGGTCGAAAAAATTTAAAATGGAGGCAAACCGCAGCAAAAGAAAAATTAAATACTTTAGTTAAACAATCTAATATTCTGGAAGCTAAATATCTTATTCCATTTGCTAGTTTCATTTATTTTTCAGATCATTATAATTTTTATTTAAATGATAGTATTAATACTCCCAATAAAGTTTTAGAGATAAAAAATAATATTAAATCTAATATTCTTTTTCTAAAGCCTTATGAAAAAATACAAATAGAAAATAATGATTTAAATACTGAAGGATATAATTTTTGGAATCAAGAATATAATAAAATTAAAGAAAAGAAACCAAACGATTCGAATGGATATACATGTTACGAATTTGAAACCTTAAATAAAAAATTTAAGGAGTATAGAAAAAAATTATTTTTAAAAAATTCTATATTCATTTGCAAATTCTTATCAAAGATTAAATTCTTAAAAATTTTTGTTCCAATAACAATAAAGTTAAGTGATATTGATGAGGTAATAGAAATTGATGTCTTAAAAGGAGAGCTAAAAATTTCAAGCCTAAATCCTGATATAGAAATGCATTCTAAATCTTTATATTTAATTTTTGATCAAGGATATGGATACGATACACTTACAGTTAATGGTTGTTTTGAGGAATTAAATAAAGATGGCTTTGTGAAAATGACGCAATCACTTGCATTGGGCAATTTAAATAATATTGGTATTTATTTAAATTATTCAATTATTTTTAACTTTAATATTATATTTTTATTTTTAAAAAAAATTTTTCACTTAAAAAAGAAAATAAATTACAGTTACGTTGAAAATTTAGAATGATTTATCGTATTTTTTATTTTTATCTTTAAAATTAAAAATATGATAAATGATGTAAAATATAAAATTATTGAAATATAATTTTTTAAATAAATAAATATCAGATATCCCATTAAACAATAAAATATATTTATCAGCAAAATAATTAATAAAACTGAATTTTTTTTTAAATTAAATAATTCACCTAATTCATAATGCAAATGGTCTTTTCCAGCTTTGAATATTTTTTTATTATTGATCAATCTAATTATATTAACTGAGAGAAATTCAAAAACGATATAAGCTAAAGGCCAAATTATTAATGATGGGTGTAATCCTTTTACATTGTACATGTAAATTGAGATAAATGAGATCAAAAAACCAACAAGATTACTTCCTGAGTCTCCAAGAAATATTTTAAAGTTTTTTATAAGCCCAAAATTAAATATTAAAAAAATTAAAAAAGGCAAACCAATGACTAACAAGTAATTATCAATTGTGGTTTTTTGTAAAAAAATTAAATAAAGATTAAAAGATGTTAAAATTATCACCATTATAGACGAAACTAACCCATCCACTCCATCACTATAGTTAAAAGCGTTAATCATTAAAAGACAGCAAAAAATTGTAAAGACTTTATCGAATGACCCCAGCGTTAAAACCCCAAAGCTTTCATAAGAACCAAGATCAGTTAAATAAAAATCATTATTTATTAAAAAAAAAATCGGAAAAAATTGCAAAACAATTTTAGTCCCAGGATTAACGTTATATTTATCATCAATTAAACCAGTTATTGAAATTAAAACTGAAAAACTTAAAATTTGATTTAAGTATTGATTATCATAGTTAGTTATAAAAACTATAAAAAGTAATGTGATTGATATAATTATTCCACCTGTATAGGGTGTTGGATTTTTGTGAAGTTTTCTTTCATTTGGAATATCTAGCAAACCAATCTTTTTTGAAAAAATAATAATAAGAAAAGTTATTATTAATTGTAATATCAAAATTTGAAATATATTTGAAACCATTAAAATGTATTATAAGTTAATTTAATATAATTATAAACTTCAGTATTCTAAGCCTTAACTTATCAATTTATCTTAAATACTATTCAATATTTAAGGCTTTACTTTTATTTAATTTATTTGTAAAAGGCCATGCCTGGTGATTATAGCAAAAGTGTAATACCCGATCCCATTCCGAACTCGGAAGTCAAGCCTTTGTGCGCCGATGGTACTTTGTCTTAAGACATGGAAGAGTAGGACATTGCCAGGCTAAATTCTAGCATGAAAAAAATCATTTTTGTTACTGGGGGAGCAGGATTTGTAGGTTCAAATCTTATCTCATACTTCATTAAAAAAACAAATTTAAATATTATAAGTTTGGATGATTACTCTTCTGGTTCAAAAAAAAATCACATAAAAAGTTCTAGGGTTAAATATATTAGAGGAAATACAGCTAATATAAAAAGTGTTGCTGCTAGATTTAAAAACAAAATCCATACAGTTTTCCATTTTGGAGAATTTGCAAGAATTTTTCAAAGTTTTGCGGATTTTGATAAGTGCTACGACTCAAATTCAATTGGAACAAAGGCAGTTTTTAAATTCTGCTTAGATAATAATTTAAAATTAATTTATTCTGCTACTTCAGCAAGTTTAGGAAACTTGGGACAAGATAAAAATCTTTCACCCTATGCATTTACTAAATCAAAAAATTTAGAACTTTTAGAAAACTTAAAAAATTGGTTTAATTTTAAATTCGAAGTGATTTATTTTTATAATGTTTATGGCCCAAGACATGTTAAGACAGGCAAAATGGCAACAGTAATAGGGATTTTTGAGAATCAATATTTAAAAAAAAAACCTTTAACAGTTGTTAAACCTGGAACTCAATCAAGAAGATTTACTCACATAGATGATACGATATTAGTTTGCTATCATGCTTGGAAAAAAAATAGATGTAGACATTATAGTATTTCTCATAAAAAAAGTTACAATATTCTAGAAGTTGCAAAAATGTTTGGGTCGGAAATAAAGCTACTTAAAGCCAGACCAGGAGAGAGATATGCTTCAGCTCTAACTAAAATGTCACATAATAATCAAATTATTAGGAAATTTGGAAAAATAAATTTGAAAGATTATGTTTCTTCGTTTATTAAAGGCCAGAATTATGAAAATAAAAAGCTCACTAAAATCCATTAAAAAAAGAGATCTTAACTCTAAACTTGTAAGAAGAAGAGGTAGAGTTTACATAATAAATAAAACTAACCCTAAATTTAAAGCAAGACAGAAATAGTTTTATGGATAATGAAAACCATAAAAGTACTTGGAATAATTTTACTAAATTTGTTTTATGGGGGACAATTGCTGTGATATCTGTTTTAGTTTTAATGGCAATATTTCTTCTATAATATTTAAATTTAATTTTTATGAATTTAGCTTCAATTTCAGAAAACCATAATATTGAGAAGCGAATAGCTGTAACCCCAGAAATAGCAAAAAAATATATTAGTTTAGGATTTAATTTAACATTACCGAATAATTATGGAACACACTTAGGTTTTGGCGATGAAGATTATAAAAACTTAGGAGTTAAATTTTTAAACAATGAGGAAGAAATAATCAAAAGTTCTGAGATTATTATTCAATTAGGATTATTAGATGAAGAAAAGTTGTCAGTATTAAAAGAAAATCAAACTTTTATTGGTTCATTAAATGCTTTTTTAAATAAAGAAAAATTAGAGAATTTAAAGTCAAAGAAAATAAATTGTTTTTCATTAGAGTTATTACCAAGAATAACAAGAGCGCAATCAATGGATATTCTATCATCACAAGCTAACCTTGCTGGTTATAAAGCTGTGGTGGAGGCTTTTCAAGTTTATGAAAAAGCAATTCCAATGATGATGACTGCAGCCGGCACAATTCCTGCAGCAAAAGTATTAGTGGTTGGAGCAGGGGTTGCTGGATTACAAGCTATTGCAACAGCTAAAAGAATGGGAGCTGTTGTATTTGCAACTGATGTAAGAATGGCATCTAAAGAACAAGTTGAAAGTTTAGGTGGTAAGTTTTTAACTGTTGAAGGTGCTGAGAATTTAGAAACTGAAGGGGGTTATGCAAAAGAAGCTTCAGATGATTTTAAAAAGAAACAGGAAGAATTATTAACAGAGACATTAAAAAAAATTGATATAATAATTTGTACTGCTTTAATCCCAGGTAGAAAAGCACCAAAAATAATTAAAGAGGAAATGTTTAAAAATTTAAAATCAGGTTCGGTCATATATGATTTAGCAGCGGTTCAAGGAGGAAACACTGTTTTTACTGAAGTTGACAAAATTGTTGAAAAAAATGGTGTAAAAATTTTAGGGGAGGCAAACATACTAAACAAATTACCCGTATCAGCCTCTAACTTGTATGCTAAAAATATATTTAATTTTATCTCTAATTTATATGATAAAGAAAATAAGAAATTAAATATCAATTTAGAAGATGAAATTATAGAGAAAACACTTATTAAATAGTATTATGGAAATAGATCCTTTTATATTTAGATTAAGTATATTCATATTATCAATATTTGTTGGTTATTATGTTGTATGGAGTGTAACACCTTCTTTACATACACCATTGATGTCAGTTACAAATGCAATTTCCTCAGTAATTATTGTTGGTGCGATAATTGCAGCTTTATCTGGAAGCGATGGAGTAGTGTTTTCATCATCTAGTATTTATGGATTTTTAGCAATCATTTTAGCAGCGGTTAATATCTTTGGTGGTTTTTTAGTAACTCAAAGAATGCTTGCTATGTATAAAAAAAAGAAAAAGGATAAATAATTTATGTCTCCAAATTTATCTGCAATTTTATATTTAGTATCCGGGGTGTTATTTATTTTAGCTTTGAGAGGTTTATCTTCTCCAGAAACTTCAAGACAAGGAAATTTATTTGGAATTATTGGAATGGTTATAGCCATAAGTGTTACATTCTTGTCTGTAGGTAATTTTAGTTCTGGATTTATTTATGTTCTAATATTTTTTGCTATTGGTGGAAGTATTGGATCGTTTATAGCTTATCGTATTCCAATGACAGCAATGCCAGAATTGGTTGCTGGCTTTCACAGTCTGGTTGGTTTAGCAGCTGTGTTTGTTGCAATCTCTGCATTTATTAACCCGACCGCATTTAATTTGGGTACTCCAGGAAATATTAAACTTGCAAGTTTAATTGAAATGGCAATTGGAGCAGCTGTTGGTGCAATCACTTTTTCTGGATCTGTTATAGCTTTTTTAAAATTACAAGGAATAATGTCAGGCGCGCCTATAACTTTCAAAGGTCAACACTTATTAAATGCGTTATTACTATTATTAATTGTAATATTAACAATTTACCTTTGCTCAACCCAATCATCTAATTTATTTTGGATATTAATTGCAGTTTCTTTTTTAATTGGATTTTTAATTATTATTCCTATCGGGGGCGCAGACATGCCAGTTGTAATTTCAATGTTAAATTCTTATTCAGGCTGGGCTGCAGCTGGAATAGGATTTACTTTAGAAAATACAGCGCTAATTATTACAGGCGCATTAGTTGGATCTTCTGGTGCAATACTTTCATATATAATGTGTAAAGGAATGAATAGATCATTCTTCAATGTTATTTTAGGTGGATTTGGAGCAACTGATCAAACATCTCAAAGTCAAAATAAAGAACAAAGACCAGTCAAAAGTGGTAATGCCGATGATGCAGCTTTTTTAATGAAAAATGCATCTTCAGTTATAATTGTTCCTGGTTATGGAATGGCAGTAGCACAAGCACAGCATGCATTAAGAGAAATGGTCGATACATTAAAGAAGAATGATATTAAAGTATCATATGCTATTCACCCAGTTGCTGGACGTATGCCCGGTCATATGAATGTTTTATTAGCTGAAGCGAATGTTCCTTATGATGAAGTGTTTGAATTAGAGGAAATTAATAATGATTTTGCAAATGCAGATGTTGCATTTGTTATAGGTGCAAACGATGTAACAAACCCTGTTGCAAAAACTGATCCACAAAGTCCAATTTATGGGATGCCAGTATTAGATGTTGAAAAATGTAAATCAGTTTTATTTGTTAAAAGAAGTCTTTCACCAGGATATGCAGGTATTGATAATGATCTGTTTTATAAGGAAAACACACTTATGCTGTTTGCTGATGCAAAAAAAATGACAGAAGATATAACAAAGAATTTGTAGGATAAATTTTGAAAACAAAGATATTTTGCGACATTGCTGAAATAAATCAAATAAAAAAATTTAACAAAAAAAAAATTGTAAAAGGCTTTACAACTAATCCAAGTTTAATGCGAAAAGCCGGGGCAAAAGATTATGAAAGCTATTCAAAAAAAATTCTTAAAATTTGTAAACATAAACCCATATCTTTTGAGGTTTTTGCAGATGATAATTTAGGAATGCTAAGTCAAGCAAAGATCATAAATAAATGGGGAAAAAACGTTTATGTCAAAATACCAGTTGTAAACTCTAAAGGAAATTTTACTGGAAAAACTATTAAGGAACTAAATAATAAAAATATTAAATTAAATATTACTGCTGTATATAGTGCAAAAGAAACTAAAAAAATTCTGAAAGTAATTAATAAAAAGACCAAAGTAATCATTTCAATTTTTGCTGGAAGAGCTGCAGATTCTGGAAAAGACCCAATTCCAGAATTTAAAAAAAGTATTAAGCTTGCAAAGAAATATAAAAACGTTGAAATTTTGTGGGCCAGTGTTAGAGAGCCATACAATTATACACAAGCAAAACAACTGGGATGCCACATAATTACTGTTCCACCCTCAACAATAGAAAAAATAGAGAAATTTGGAAAAAGTTTTAATAATTTAATGCTGGAGACAGTCAAAACTTTTTTAATTGATAGCAAAAAATCTTGTTTTAAGTTGTAATACTTGGTTACATACTTGTTAGAGTTAAAGAAATATATATAACTACTTTATAAATGCATTCTAAATGAAAAAAATTGTTATTACAGGCGGCTTGGGATACATCGGTACGGAATTATGCAAGATATATTCTGGTTATAGTTGGAATGACAAAATAACAGTAATAGATAATCGATTTATTTCTGAACGTGTTAATCAAATAAGGAACTGGAATATGAATTTTGTTCAAGGTGATATACTTGATAAAGAATTAATGAGAAAATATTGTGGTGATGCAGATGTAGTTCATCATCTAGCTGGAATTACTGATGTTCCAAGAGTAAAAAGTCAAAGCAATAAAGAACATGAAAAAAAAATAAAGGAAGTAGCTGAGGAAGGCACACAAAATATACTAGATGTAATTTCAGATGAATGTAAAATTATCATGCCCTCTACTCATGTTGTTTATGAAGGCATGGAAGATGTAAAGAATGATATAAAAGAAGAAGAAGAAACATGTCCGGTGTTATCTTATGGTAAATCAAAGGATTTTAATGAAAAACAATTAAAATCATCAGGTAAAAATTACATAATTTTGAGACTAGGTTCTGTATATGGATATTCTTCTGATACAGCAAGGATTGATATTATGGCTAATTTTTTTTCTAAAGTAGCATCTCAAAATGGTACTTTAAAATTATTTGCGGGCGGCAGACAAATCAAAAGTTTAGTGCCTTTGATTGATGTTGCAAGATGTTTTAAATTTATGGAGTCGAGAAATGATTTAAATTTTGATATATTCAATTTAACAAAAGATACAATTTCAGTAAAAGAAGTTGCTGAAATTTGTAAAAAAATTAATCCCAAAATTACTTTAAAAGAGACTAACGATGAAGTTCCAAATATGGGATTCTCCCTTTCAAATGAAAAAATTTTAAGTACTGGTTTTGAATTTTTATATTCTTTAGAAGAAAGCATTAAAGAAATGATATTCAAGTGGTCAAAACAAAATTTAATAAAAGATTTAGAGCATGTAAGAGACGGTACCGATGAATTTATTGATGAAAGAGGCAAAATAAGCAATCACGAATTAACAGAACCTGTAAATTTAATAGGATTAATTGACTCAAAGAAAGGTACAATAAGAGCTAATCACTATCATCCACAACAAGAACAAAAATGTTTATTTACCAAAGGACAAATTATAGAAATCTTTCAAGATATTTTAAATCCAAATTCTCCTAAAATTACTCAAGTGGTTAATGAAGGCCAACTTTCAATCATTAAACCTAATGTAGCTCACACAATGGTATTTACTAAAGATACAACATTTTTAAATTTGGTTAGAGGTGAGAGAGATCATGAAAATTATGGAATATCACATACTATAAGACATTGGTTTGTAGATGAAGCAGAAAGAGATATGCTAATGAATTGTTACAAATTTGAATGTAGGTCATGTGGTGAAACAAAACTCAAAAGGGTTCTTTCATTAGGTTATCAACCTTTGGCTAATAATTTGCTAAAAACAAAAAGAGAAAAAACAGATCTTTATCCTTTAGAATTAAATTACTGTCCAACATGTCATAATTGTCAATTATCAGTAGCAGTCGATCCAAAAAAAATGTTTTCCAATTATCTCTACACATCTTCAACATCCAAAAGCTTTAGAGAACATTTCATAAATGCTACAAAAAAATATATTAAAGAATTTAAATTGAAGTCACAAAAATCGTATATAATTGATATTGGAAGCAATGATGGTATAGCACTTAAACCATTTAAAGATTTAGGATTTAAAAATATTGTAGGCATAGAGCCAGCAAAAAATTTAGCTAGAGAAGCCAATAAAAACAAGATCAAAACTTTAAATTTTTTTTTAGAAAATAAAAATCTAAAAAAAATAAAAAAAAATGCAGACTTAATTTTAGCCTCAAATGTGTTTGCTCATTCAGATAAACTAAAAGAAATGGCTGAATGTATGATTAAACTTTTGGCAAAGAAAGGAACTATTATAATTGAGGTGCAATATTTATTAAATACTCTTAAAGATTTAACTTTTGATAATATATATCATGAACATTATAATTATTGGTCACTAACTTCATTAAATTATTTTTTTAATCAGTTAAAAGTTAAAATATTTAAAGCTGAAAAGATTAAAACACATGGTGGCTCGATAAGAATATATATAAAAAAAAATAAAAATGTTAAAATTGATCCTAGTGTAAATAAAATCTTAAAAGAGGAAGAAAAATTTGGAATAAAAAACTTTGAAACATATAAAAATTTTGCTGATAAAATATATGAAATAAAAAAAAATGTTCTTAAAAATATAAATGTATTAAAAGATAAATCCAAAAAAATAGTGGGTTATGGTGCTCCTGCTAAAGCAACTACTGCTTTAAATTTTTATGGAATTTCTAAGCAGATAGATTTTATTATTGAAGACAACAAATTAAAACAAAATAAATTCGTACCAGGAGTAAATATTCCAATTTTTTCTAAGAAAAAAATAAATAAAAAAGTACCAACAATTATAGTTTTGGCATGGAATGTATTTAATGATATTAAAGATAACAACAGCTCACTTGCAGAAGAATTTGTGAGCATTAAAAATCTCGAAACAAAATAATTGGTTGCGGGGGACGGATTTGAACCGCCGACCTTCAGGTTATGAGCCTGACGAGCTACCAGACTGCTCCACCCCGCGGTATTTAAATTCTATTTTTAAGTTTATTTAATTTCTTTACTCTTTTAATATTTTCTTGAAGAATTCTTTTTTTCTTTTCTGAAGGTTTTTCATAAGTATTTTTTAATTTTATAACTTTAAAAAAACCATCTCTTTGTAGCTTTCTCTTTAAAACTCTCAAAGCTTGTTCAACATTATTATCTTTAACCTCTATTTTAATAACTACCTCCAAAAAAGTGGTTTGATAACACTTTTATAAATTTATGTCTATTTATTTTATTCATTATATGTTTGGTTGATTAGCTTTGTTTTGTTTTTCTTTTTCTTTTTTTTCTCTCTTAATTCTTCTTTCAGCTTTTTCAATAGCTTCAACTAAATCTTTCTGAGTAAATAAATTCAATGCAACTGGGTCTTTTGCATTTAAATTATTGTAGTTCCAATAGCTTTTGTTTCGTATTGAGGTTACAGAATTTTTAGTAATACCAACTAATTTAGCTATTTGAGAATCTTTCAATATATTGTGTTGTTTAATTAGCCACAAAGCAGAGTCAGGTTTATCTTGTCTTTTTGATAAGGGTATATATTTTTTTATTTTTTTTTCATCATTTGAAATTTCAATGTCATTACTCTTTATCTGCAATGGTCTATTTTCATCTTTTGAAGATAGCTCAATTTCTTCTCTTGAAAGTTGTCCAGAAATAATTGGGTTATAGGCCTTGATACCTTTAGCAACTTCACCGTCAGCAATTCCTTGAATTTCTACTTCATGTAATTTACAAAAATCTGCGATTTGCTTGAATGTAAGAGTTGTGTTTTCCACTAACCATACGGCAGTTGCCATTGGCATTAAGGGTGCATCTGACATTTAACTTTTCTTTTCTGATTTAAAATTTTGGAATTTTTTGTTAAATTTACTTATTCTACCTTTGTCCATCAATTTTTGTTTTCCACCAGTCCAAGCTGCGTGAGATTTAGGGTCTATCTCTAATTTTAATATATCTCCCTCAGTACCCCAAGTTGATTTAGTTTCAAATTGTGTGCCATCAGTCATCTCAACTTTTATTGAGTGGTAGTTTGGATGTATATCTTTTTTCATATCGAGACTTATAGCAAAAGAAAATTAGAACACAATTAAAAGTTCTTTAAATTTTCAAGCATTTTATCATTAATTGCACCACTGGACGCTCTAATATCTATATTATTCTGATTGAATTTATTTAAATCATTAACTATTCCACCAGCCTCCTCAACTAATAAAGCTCCCGCTGCTACATCCCAAATATTAATTTTGTTCTGAAAAAAGCCATCTAATCTCCCTGAAGCTACATAAGCCAAATCTAGGGCTGCACATCCACTGTATCTCATATTTAAATTGCTGAATTTAACTCCTTGATGATTGCTTGAAAACAAACATTCATCTATTAAGTTTTTTTTAGACACCCTTAGTCTTTGATTGTTTAAATATGCACCTTTATTTTTTTCTGCATAAAACATTTCATCTTTTATAGGATCATAAATTAAAGCACTAGTTATTTTTGTTTTAGATTTTAGAGCTATACAAATTGCAAAATGAGGAATGCCGTGTAGAAAATTTGTTGTGCCGTCAATAGGATCAATGATCCATACATTTTCTTTATCTTTATTTTCTATTTTCCCGATTTCTTCTGATAAAAAAGAATAATTATTTTTTTTTAGTGATAATTCCTCAATTAGAATTTTTTCTACATGTTTATCAGTTTTTGTTACAAAATCTCTTGGTCCTTTTTTAGATACTTGTAATTTTTCAACTTCTCCAAAATCTCTTATTACCGACTTAGAAGCCTTTTCAGCTGCTTTTATCATAATATTTAAATTAGAAGATATTGAGATCATATTAGATTTTTTTAACGTATTCTAAATTTCTTGTATCAACTATAATTTCGTCTCCTGCTTCAATAAATGGAGGAACTTGAATATTTAAACCATTATCAAGAGTTGCTGGTTTATAAGAAGATGACACAGTTTGTCCTTTAAGGACTGCATCAGTAGTTTTAATTTTACACTTTACTTGGTTAGGTAATTCAATTGATAGTGGGTTTTCATTATAAAAATATACAGAAACTTGCAGGTTTTCTGTTAAAAGTTTACCCTTATCACCTACATTTTCTTTTTTTATTTCTATTTGCTCAAATGTTTTTGGATCCATAAAAAAATAATTTGTTTCATCACTGTAAAGATAATTGAAAGTCGTTTCCTCCAATGATGCTTTTTCTACTGTTTGACTTGATCTAAATCTTTCATTTAACTTAGTATTTTTGTTTAAGCTTTTCATTTCAACTTGAGCAAATGCACCACCTTTTCCAGGTTTTACATGTTGAGTTTTCAAAACTTGCCACAAATCATTTTTATATTCTAAGAGCATTCCAACTCTTATTTCTCCAGCATTAATTTTCATTTCAATCTTTCTATAGCTTGTAATGGTTTATATTTTTTATTTTTCCAAATGTAGCCTGAAATAGCTAAAAAATTGGCATTATTCAATAATAGATTTTTATAATTAACAGCATTAATTCCACCAATAGCTACCGTTGGAGTTTTTGAAAATTTTTTAACTTTATTTAAAATTTTTACAGTGGCTACATACTTAGTTTTTTTAGTTTTAGATTGATTAAAAGCGCCAAAAGCAATGTAATCAGCTTTAGCTTTAATTGCTTTTTTTGCTAAATTCATAGAATTATGACAAGTAATTCCTATAATTTTTTTACCAAGTATGTTTTTTGCTATATTAATATTCATATCTTTTTGACCTAGATGGCAACCATCTGCATTTAATTTTAAAGCAAGTAAAGGATCATCGTTAATTATAAATTTAACTTTATTTTTTTTACAAATATTCTTAATTTTTTCTCCAATTATAATTTTCTTTTTAAGAGAATAATTTTTAAGTCTAAGTTGAAAAAAGCTTACTTTTCCAGTTTTTAAAACTAATTTTAGATTTTTATAGAAAGAATTAGGAATTTTGTTAGGAGAAATAAGATAAATAAATTTTTTTTTACTTATTTTCAAGCTCACTAGACCATTTTCCTTGAGCAGCTAAAGTACACATTTTAGCCCTATGATTAAAAGTAGTTTGAGCTGCCTCTACATTTTTAATATCATTAGACCAAACTCTTAAAGCACTTTGTTGGAGAGCTCTTCCATATGAATAGGTCATTATAAAATTAGTATTGTTGTTTTTATTTATTAAATTTAGATTTTCTGTAGCTTCAATTTCAGATTGCCCTCCAGATAAAAAAGCTATACCAGGAACTTCATTAGGTACACAATTTTTAAGACATTCCAACGTTTTGATAGAAACTTCTTCACTAGAAATTTTATTTTCTGATAGGTTGCCAGACAAAATCATATTCGGTTTTAAAATAATTCCCGATAAATCAACTTTGTGTAAAATTAGTTCCTCAAAACATTTTTTAATTACTTCTGATGTTTTATTAAAACAAGCTTCTGCAGAATGGTTTCCATCCATTAATACCTCGGGTTCTACTATTGGAACCATTCCATTTTCTTGAACTAGTGCAGAGTATCTAGCAAGTGCATGAGCATTACTACTTATTGCCAGTTTGCTTGGATAATTTTCACCAATAGAATAGACGCCTCTCCATTTTGTAAATCTTGCTCCAAGATTATAATATTTTTTTAATCTATCTCTAAGACCATCTAATCCTTCTGTAACTTTTTCTGTAGGAGAATTCGCTAAATCTTTTGCACCAGTATCAACTTTAATTCCAGGAACTGTACCTGAACTAGATATTAAATTTGGTATTGATTTTCCTGTGCTTGAAATTTGATTGATGGTTTCATCGTAAAGAATAACACCACCTATATAGTCCTTCATTCCATGAGATGAAAAAAGAATTTCTCTGAAGGAAAGCCTATTTTCTGGTGTTGATTTGACATTTACTGCTTCAAGTCTTTTGGTCATAGTTCCATTGCTTTCATCAGCAGCAAGTATACCTTTACCTTTGGAAATTATTTTAAGTGCAATTTTATTTAATTCAGACATTTTAATTTAATGCGGTTATACCAGGAAGGTTTTTACCTTCAAGATATTCTAAAAAAGCTCCACCTGCAGTTGAAACAAAATTAAATTCATTAACAACTTTTAAATTATTTAACAAAGAAACTGTGTCTCCACCACCAGCAACTGAAAAAATTTTGTTTGATTTATTATTTTCTATTATTTTTTTTGCTATTTGAATACTTCCATAAGCGAAATTTGGATTTTCAAAATATCCTGCGGGTCCATTCCAAAGTATAGTTTTACTGTTATCAATAATATTTATTATTTTATCAATAGTTTTTGGACCAATATCTAATATCATTTCATCAGATAATACTTCGCCTAATTCTTTGTTTTGAGGAGATCCATTTAAATCTTTAGATACAATCACATCTTCTGGACAAATTATTTTACATTTTTCCTTTTTCGAAAGAGAGATGATTTCTTCAACTATTTTATTACAATTTTTTTCTTTGATAGATTTTCCAACACTATTTCCAAAATATTCTATAAAATTATTGGCCATACCCCCAACAATTATAATATTGTCAAATTTAGGAATTAAATTTTTAATAACATTAATCTTAGTTGAAATTTTAGATCCTCCAATAATACAACTAATTGGTCTGGTTATTTCAGAAGTTATTTTATTAAGCGCATTCACCTCTAAGTCTAGCTGCAACCCAGAAAACGAGGGTAAGAATTTTGGAATTTCATAAATAGAGGCATGAGCTCTGTGAGAACAGGAGAAAGCGTCGTTTACATATATATCTCCAAGATTTGACAACTGTTCAGCGAACTTATTGTCATTTTGTTCTTCTTCTGAATAAAATCTAATATTTTCTAAAACAAAAATATCTTCATTGTAGTTATTGAAGAAATTTTTAGTTTTTATCTCTTTAATATTTTCTTTAATAAGTTTTACTTTTTTCCTTAATTTATTTTGTAATTCTTCACAAATTGGTTTTAAGGAGAGCTCTTCAACAATTTTTCCTTTTGGTCTTCCAATATGAGATAAAATTATAATTTTAGCTTTTTCTTTAATCAAAAAATTTAATGTAGGAAGAATTTTATCGATTCTTGTTGTGTCTGTTATCTTGTCTCTTTTCAAAGGGACATTCAAATCTAGTCTTAATAATATTTTTTTATTGTTTAGATTTTTTTCGTTTATAATACTTCTCATTAAGAGATTTTATGCAAAGTTTCAGCGATATCACACATTCTATTAGAAAAGCCCCACTCATTATCATACCAGGCTGATATTTTACCCATATTACTTCCAATTACATTTGTTAAAGAAGCATCTACTATTGCGGAAGCAGGATGATGATTAAAATCTATAGATACTAATTTTTCATGAGTAACTTCTAAGATATTTTTTAATTTATTTTTTGATGCTTCTTCAAAGGCATCATTAATTTTTTTTATGTTAATATCTTTTTTTGTACAAAAAACTAATTCAACAAGAGAAACATTAGGAGTAGGTACTCTCATGGAAACACCTTCTAGTTTCCCTTTTAGGTTTGGTATTATTTCTCCTATTGCTTTCGAAGCTCCTGTCGAAGCAGGAACTATTGATTGACTCGCAGATCTTGCTCTTCTTGGATCTTTGTGAGAATTATCTAAAATTCTCTGATCGCTAGTAAATGCATGAATTGTAGTCATAAAACCTTTTTCAATTTCAAAACTTTCATTAAGTACACTTGCAACCGGTGCTAAACAATTAGTGGTGCATGACGCTGCAGATATTATTTTATCTTCTTTAGTAATTATATTTTCATTAACACCAAATACTATTGTTTTATCAGCATTTTTACATGGAGCAGAAACGATCACCTTTTTTGCACCATTTTCTATATGAGCAAGAAGTTTTTCTTTTGAATTAAATTTTCCAGTACATTCAAAAACATAATCAACATCATGTTTTTTCCAATTAATATCTTCAATTTTTGTTTGTTGAGAAAATGTAACTTTATTTTTATTTATTATTAAATGATTTGAGTCAAAATCTAAATCAGCATTTAATTTTCCATGTACAGAATCGTATTTTATTAATTTAGATGTAGCTTCTGAATTTGACCTATTATTTATGTGATTAATTTTTAAATTTTTATTTTTACTTTCGACAATTGATCTAACAACCATACGACCAATTCGCCCCATCCCGTTTATTCCAATTTTAATTGTCATTTTATTTTTTTAAGAATTTTTTAGTAATATTTTTAATGTTTGTGCTCTCTAGTCCAAAATATTTATAAATATCTTTATAGGGCGCACTTTTTCCGAATTCATCAATTCCAAAAGCAATACCTTTATCACCTACATATTTTTTCCAACAATCGCTTGATCCAGCTTCAATAGATATTTTAAATTTTGTTTCTTCTAAAATTTTATTTTTATAAGATTTTGATTGTAATTCAAAAAGTTCCATACAAGGCATTGATATCACTTTGGAATATATTTTATCTTTGGCTAATTTATGGCTAACTTCTAACGCTAGATTAACTTCAGATCCACTCGCTAATATTGTTAGATTAATTTTTTTATTTGTTCTTAAAACCTCATAAGCACCTAATGAAGATAAGTTTTTATTTGGGTATGTTTTTCTTACTGGATTTAAATTTTGTCTTGTTAAGGATAGAACGCTAGGTGTTTTTGAGCTTTTTAATGCATGTTCCCAACACTCTATAGTTTCAATTCTGTCTGCAGGTCTGAATACATTTAGGTTAGGTATAGCACGTAAGCCCGAAAGCTGTTCTATAGGTTGATGGGTAGGGCCATCTTCTCCTAGCCCAATAGAGTCATGAGTCATTACATAAATGACTCTTTTTTTCATTAATGCAGACAATCTTATGGAAGGTTTGCAATAATCAGAAAATATTAAAAAAGTACCTCCATAAGGAATTAGATTACTGTGAAGTGCTATACCATTCATAACCCCACTCATTGCGTGTTCTCTCACTCCGTAGTGAATGTAGTCACCAGTAAAATCTCCAGGTTTAATTATTTTATGGTTTTTAGTTTTTGTATTATTTGATCCTGCTAAATCGGCAGAGCCGCCAATTAAATTATTTTTTTGTTTTGTTAATGCACTCAATGTCATTTCTGAACATTTTCTAGTAGCTAAACTTTTTGGCTGCTTTATTGCATTTTCTTTTTCTTTCTTAAGCGCTGTAGTAAAGTTATTTTTTAAAGTTTGATTAAATTTTGTTTTTTTTCTTTTTAATATTTTATTCCATTTTTTTTCTAAAATTTCACCTCTTTGGCCAATTCTTCTCCATTCATTTAAAATATTATTTGGAATATCAAAAGGTTTGGTTTTCCAATTTAAGGCTTTTCTTACAAGCTTGATTTCATCTATTCCCAATGGACTTCCATGGGACGATGCTTTTCCTGATTTATTCGGTGAACCATATCCAATCTTTGTTTTACAAGAAATCACAGTAGGTTTTTTAGCTTTTTGAACTTTTTTTAGTGCTTTAAAAATTTCTTTTTCATTATGACCATTGATAGAAATATAATCCCAACCATATCCTTCAAATCTTTTTTTAAAATTATCTGAAACTGCGAGATTTGTTGGACCATCAATTGAAATTGAATTGTTATCAAATAGCATTATTAAATTTTTAAGTTTTAAATGTCCCGCTAAACTCATTGCTTCATGACTTATTCCTTCCATTAAGCATCCATCTCCAGCTAAAACATAAGTTTTGTGATTAATTAAATCTTTACCTAATTTATTTTTTAAAATTTCCTCAGCGATTGCAAAACCAACGGCATTAGATATACCTTGTCCAAGAGGACCTGTTGTAGTTTCAATACCTGTTTTTGGATGATATTCAGGATGTCCAGCACAAATGGAATTAAGCTGCCTAAATTTTTTAATATTATTAATTGATATGCTTTTATATCCAGTTAGGTAAAGCAAGGAGTATAAAAGCATAGAACCATGACCAGCAGACAAAACAAATCTATCTCTATTTAACCAATCTGGATTCTTCGGATTAAATCTCAAAAAATTTTTAAATAGCACCGTTGCAACATCTGCCATACCCATAGGCATTCCTGGGTGACCTGAATTTGCCTTCTGAACTGCATCTATTGATAAAAATCTGATGCAATTAGCTAAATCGTTGTGTAGTTTGCTCAAAATTATCCTGACTAGACTAAGAAGAATCTATTTAATAATATAAATATATATATATGAATTCTATAGACGAAAAAGAAAAAAAATTAAACATTGCATTAGAAGAATTAAAAAATTTAGATCTAACAAACCCTGAATTACAAAAAAATATTGAAAACTTAAGCACTAAACAAAATCAATTAGAAATTGAAAAAA
Source organism: uncultured Pelagibacteraceae bacterium (assembly GCA_902523515.1). Lineage (GTDB taxonomy): Bacteria > Pseudomonadota > Alphaproteobacteria > Pelagibacterales > Pelagibacteraceae > Pelagibacter. The sequence goes on along the minus strand of CABYZT010000008.1, from coordinate 10,137 downwards.
TACAAATTGAAGAAAAATATAAAACTTTGCTCGAGGAACATGAAAATCTTTCAAAAAAACTTGAAGATTTAAAAAGTAAAGAAAAGCTAGAGGAAAGAAAACAAATTGAATTTTCTGAAAAAATTGATGAACTTAATCAAGAAACCGACACACTATTAGATGAAATAGATAAATGGCAAATGTAAGTATAAAATTTAACAATAAAGAGTTTTTGCTTGCTTGTGAAGATGGACAAGAGGAGCACTTAGAAGAATTGTTAATACAGATTAACAAAAAGTTTAATAATTTAAAAAACGATTTAGGAAATTTAGGTGAAAATAAACTTTTATTAATTACAGCAGTAAAAATAATGGATGAATATTACGAAACTAAGAAAAAAGTAGACCAAAAAAAAGATGAATTAAACGATCTATCAAACAAATTTAAAGAACTAAAATCTCTAATTTACGATTACAGAGATTCAAAAGAATCTGAAATTGATAAACTAAATCTTGACCATGAAAATTTAAAACAAGAAATTGACGATAATCAAAAAAAATACGAAAATTTAATTGACGAAGCCGCTGATCAAATATCAAATTTTGTAAAAAAAGCAAAATTGGAAAACATATCAAAGTAGGTCTGTGAGTAAATCCAAGCTAAGAAGTAAAATTTTAAACCTTAGAAAAAAAAACTCTTATAAAAAACTTAGTCTCTATCCTTACGGAGTTTATAGATTTTTAAAAAAAAATAAAATTAATTTCAAAAATGTAGGAGGGTATTATCCTTGTAATCATGAGATTGATGACTTAGATATGCTTAATTTTTTAAGAAACAAAAGAGCGAATATTTCCTTACCAGTAATTAGAGAAAATAACCAAATGGATTTTTTTGAATGGACAAATCAAGATCCTTTAAAAATTAATAAGTATGGTATTGCCGAGCCAACTTTAGGAAAGAAAATTTACCCAGATGTAATATTTGTTCCTTTAGTAGCTTATGATGATGATTTGAACAGATTAGGCTATGGCGGAGGATTTTATGACCGTTATTTAGAAAAAATATCTAAAATTAAAAAAATTTTTAAAATTGGATTAGGATTTTCATACCAGGAAATGAAAAAATTACCTATCAACAAGTATGATAAGAAACTTGATTTAATAATAACAGAAAAAAAAATTATACAATGAGAATTTTATTTTTAGGAGATGTTGTTGGAATTTCAGGATGTTCTAAATTAACAAGTAATTTATTAAATGAAATTGATAAAAACAAAATCGATTTTGTAATAGTAAACGGTGAAAATGCAGCAGCTCAAGGTGTGGGGCTAACTAAAGAAATATGTAAGGATTTTTTCAATTGTGGAGTTGATGTTATCACAACTGGCAATCATGTTTGGGATCAAAAAGAAATTATGGAATTTATTGATAAAGAAGAAAGATTATTAAGACCTAAAAATTTATTTGAGCCTGCACCAGGAAAAGGTTTTCAGATTTATAAAATAAAGAATGATATTAAAATTGGAGTTCTTAATTTGATGGGAAACGTTTTTATGAAAAAGTGTGAAGATGTTTTTGAAGCTTCTCAAAAATTTTTAAAAGATAATAAAATGAAAAAGGATTTTGATTTACTTGTGGTTGATTTCCATGGTGAAATTACTAGTGAAAAAAATGCTATAGGACATCTATTTGATGGAAAGGCAACTCTGGTGGTTGGAACCCATACTCATATTCCAACAAACGATGCCAGAATACTTAATAATGGCACTGGATATCAAACTGATGCAGGTATGTGTGGGGATTATGATTCAGTGATTGGAATGAATAAAGAAAATTCCTTGAATAGATTTTTAAAAAAGAATTCAGTGAAACACTTTCCCGCTACTGGAGATGCTACTTTGTGTGGTGTTATTGTAGATTGTGATATAAAAACAGGTTTAGCAATAGACATCAAAAGCTATGTATATGGAGATCAACTAAAAAATATTTAAAGATCATGGCAGGACATTCACATTGGGCAGGAATAAAACATAAAAAAGGTAAGGCTGATAAGCAAAGATCAAAGATATTTTCAAAATTATCTAAAGAGATTACTGTTGCAGCAAAACTTGGTGATAAAGATCCAACAATGAACCCTAGACTAAGATCTGCAGTACAGGCTGCTAGATCTGCAAATATGCCTAAAGATAATATTGAAAGAGCAATAGATAAATCTTCTGCAGCTACAGGAGCAAATTTTGAAAATTTAAGATACGAGGGGTTTGGACCAGAAAAGATTGCTGTTATAGTTGAAACTTTAACAGATAACAAAAATAGGACCGCATCAAATATTAGAACTATATTTCAAAAAAGTGGAGGCAGTTTAGGAACCCAAGGTTCAGCATCTCATAATTTTCAACAATTGGGTATAATCAAAATTGATAAAAAAGAGATATCTGATGAAAAAATTTTAGATTTAGCAATAGAGTCAGGTGCTGATGAATGTTTCTCTTATGACGATTATCATGAGGTCCAGTGTAAAATGAGTGAAATATATATCGTAAAAAAAAAACTTGAGAAAATTATTGTGAATTTTATTTCTACAGAAATTGAATGGGTTCCATTAAATAATGTTGAAGTAAATAAAGATAATAAAGAAAGTATTGTAGGCTTTTTAGAAACTCTTGAGGAAGATGATGATGTTCAGAACGTTTATTCTAACGTTAATTTAGGTGGTATTTAATGATGATTATTGGAATTGATCCAGGCATCTCAGGATCAATATGTTTTTTTCAGGACGGTATAATAAAAGATGTAATTGAAATGCCAACGATGACAGATGGCAAGAAGAATAAGCGACAAGTAAATGGTGCTCAAATATTTAATGAAATTACTGAAAGGATAAACAAACTTGATAAAAAAAATATAAAGGTTGTAATTGAACAAGTTTCTGCAATGCCTGGACAAGGCGTTACCAGTATGTTCAATTTTGGTCAATCTTTTGGTATATTAAAGGGGATATGCAGCGCAATGTATTTACCTGTTTATTATGTTAGGCCTGCTAAGTGGAAAAAATACTTTAACCTTATAAATTCAGAAAAAGATGCGAGCAGAACAAGAGCTATTGAAATTTTTCCATATTTTTCATCACAATTGTCAAAAAAGAAAGATAATAATAAGGCAGATGCAATACTAATAGCTAGTTTTTTCTACGAAACTTATCAAAAAGAAGAATAACCAATTCAAATTAAAAGACAAAATCATGACACATTTACGTGTGATGAGTAATCATGGAAGCGGATATAGCAGCAAAAGCAGTTGAATTAGGAACAAATACTGATTTTTCACTATTCAGTTTATTTTTTAGAGCAGACATAATTGTGAAGTCTGTAATGATTATATTAATATTGTGCTCAATATATTCTTGGGCTGTAATTATTGAAAAGTTTCGTTTGTTTAAAAAAATAACTAAATCCTCAGAAGAATTCGAAGAAAAATTTTGGAATTCTAAATCTGCTGAAACTTTTTATAATAGTTTACCTAGCAAACTTGAGGATCCAATGTCACTTGTGTTTCAAGATGCAATGGAAGGATTGCTTAAAAAAAAATCAAGAACTAACATTAGTGAGAGAATGAGCGCGTCTCTCGAGGCTGGTATTGAAAAACAAATGACAAAAATTGAAAAAGGTTTTACTTTTTTGGCAACAGTAGGTTCAACAGCACCATTTATTGGATTGTTTGGAACTGTTTGGGGAATTATGAATTCTTTTCAGTCTATAGCTATTTCAAGAAACACAAGTCTTGCGATAGTTGCGCCGGGAATAGCCGAAGCTTTATTTGCAACTGCACTTGGTCTATTGGCTGCAATACCAGCAGTAGTTGCCTACAACAAATTCAATAATGACGCTAAAAAATATTCTGAGAAATTAGAAAACTTTTCTAAAAGATTTTTAACAATCATCTAACAAATGGCTTTCAAATTTAATCGCTCATCAAAGGAACCTATGAGTGAAATAAATGTTACTCCATTCGTAGATGTTATGTTGGTATTATTAATTATATTTATGGTAACAGCACCATTGTTAACGGTAGGCGTTCAAGTTGATTTACCAGAAAGTTCGGCAGACTCTTTACCAGAAGAAACAGAACCTTTAACACTGTCAATTAACGCAAAAGGTGAAATTTTTATACAAGAAGCAAAAGTTGAATATGATAATATTATTGCAAAAGTTTTAGCGGTTTCAAAAAATAGAACTGATACCAGAATTTATGTTAGAGGTGATAAAACTATAAATTATGGAAGAGTTTTAGAAATTATGGGATTACTATCAGGATCTGGTTTTACTAAAGTAGCATTGATTTCAGAACCGTATAAGCAAAGGTAATTAAAGTGAATAGAAGTTTAATTATTTCTTCTTTTTTACATGCTTTGTTAATTTTCATTACAGCTATGAGTTTACCTTTTTTGGCAAAGAAACCACTTGATATTCCACCAATAGTATCAGTTGAGTTAATTCAAATAGCAGAAAAAACCAATATTCCATTTGCACCTAAGGCTAAAAAAATAATTGAAAAAGTAAAAGAGAAAGAAAAAAAACTTGTTTCAGAACAAGCTCCACCAAAAAAAGTAGAAAAAACGAAAACAAAAACTGTCCTAGCTCCTGATCAAAATAATAAAAAAATTGAGAATGAAACACCTGAGGCAATTCCACTTCCAGAAAAAACTTTAAAAAAGGTTGAAACAAAAGAGGAAAAAAAACAAAATCCTGAAAAAGTAGATGATGAAGTTAAACAAGTATCAGAATTTGAAAAAAAAGATTTGTTTGATCCAAATAATATTGCCGCTTTAATTGATAAATCAAAAGAAGAGAGTGCAGAAGTTTTAAAAACAAATGATGACATTACTCAAGATCAAGAAAGAAATGTAGAAAACACAGGTCTTACACTAAGCGAAGAGGATGCTCTTAAGGCACAAATATTTGGGTGCTGGAGTATTCCATTAGGATTACCATACAATGAAAATTTGTTGGTAAGAATAAAGTTAAAATTAAAACCTGATGGAACAGTATCAAAAACAGAAATTTTGGACCATGCAAGAATGAATAAACCAGGCCAAGGATTTTACAAGGTTTTAGCAGAAAGTGCTTTGAGAGCTGTCAAGTTATGCCAACCATTAAGAGTTCCAACAACTGGATATGAAAGATGGAAAGAATTACAATTAAATTTTGATGCAAGAGAGATGTTAGAAGGGTAGTATATTTAAATGACAAAAAAAATTTTAATATTATTATTTATATTAATACCTATCAAAGCAAATGCCTTAATTGAAGTTGATATAACTAGGGGAAATTTAAATCCACTTCCATTAGCAGTTTCTCCCCTATCAATTGATGAAGAATCTAGAAAAGGTTTTGAAAAAAAACTTAAAAAAGAAAATATTGGCTCGGAGATATCAAATATCGTTGAGAATAATTTAAGAACCTCAGGATTATTTAATCCTCTAGACAAAAAGGCTTTTTTACAAGCTCCTGATATTGCAAATTTAAAACCAAGATTTGAAGATTGGAATTTAATTAAAGCTCAAGCACTTATTACTGGCAAAGTAAATTATGTTGACGATAAATTAAGAGTTGAGTTTCGATTATGGGATGTTTTAGCTGCTAAAGAAATGATGGCTTTAGCTTTTACTACAGTTCCTAACAATTGGAGAAGAGTAGGGCATATTATTTCTGATAAGGTTTACGAAAGGCTGACTGGAGAAAAAGGTTATTTTGATACAAGAATAATTTATGTATCAGAAGAAGGACCAAAAACACAAAGAATAAAAAAATTAGCAATCATGGATCAAGACGGAGCTAACAATAAATTTTTGACATTAGGGAATGAGTTGGTTTTAACACCACGATTTAATCCAGCAAGTCAAATGGTAACTTATTTGTCTTACTTTAAAAATATGCCTAGGGTTTATTTATTAGATATAGAAACTGGTACACAAGAGGTAGTTGGAGATTTTCCTGGAATGACATTTGCACCACGTTTTTCACCTGATGGTAAAAAAATAATTATGAGTTTTGCTAAAGATGGAAAGTCAGATATTTACACTATGGATTTAGAAAATAGAATTGTTGAAAAAATTACTAATCATCCATCAATTGACACTTCTCCATCATATTCTCCTGATGGAAAATATATTACATTTAACTCTGATAGAAGTGGTTACCAGCAAATTTATGTAATGAAGAATGATGGAAGTGATGTAAAAAGAATTTCTTTTGGTAAAGGTTTATATGGAACACCTGTATGGTCTCCGAGAGGAGATTTAATTGCATTTACGAAATTACATAAAGGTAAATTTTATATAGGTGTAATGAGAACGGATGGTAGTGGTGAAAGATTGTTGACTGAAAATTATTATCAAGAGGCACCATCTTGGTCTCCAAATGGAAGGGTGTTAATATTTTATAGAGAGACAAAAACTAACTCCAAAGGAGAAGGTTTTTCTGCAAAATTGTGGTCCATAGATTTAACAGGTTATAATGAGAGGCAAATAAAGACACCAACAGATGCTTCAGACCCATCATGGTCATCTTTATTAAGTAATTAAAGATTAATTTTTGTAAATTTCTTGATTTTTAGACTTGAAACCTTTATTTAGTTGTGAAAAAGTTAAGAAATTGAAATTAGCAGCAAGGAGCAATTTAATGAGATTAAGCAAAATTTTTAAAAACACACTTTTAGTATTGGCAGCTTGTCTAGTGCTATCTGCATGTGCAACTAAAAAAGAAGTGGCAACAGACATTCAAGGTCAAATGCAAGGTGATGTTTACACAGGAACAGACACAGTTGAATATTTAGCCGATGGTGTTCCAGATAGAGTTTTCTTTGCAACAAATGAGTCGATATTAACAACTGCATCAAGAGAAACTTTAAGAGCCCAAGCAGCTTGGTTAAGAAAAAATCCAAACATAAATGTAGTTCTTGAAGGTCATGCTGACGAAAGAGGAACAAGAGAATACAACTTGGCTCTTGGTGAAAGAAGAGCAAATGCAGCTAAAGATTATTTAATGACTTACGGAATATCTTCAGACAGAATTACGGTATTAAGTTATGGTAAGGAGAGACCTGTTGACTCTGGTTCAAACCCATTAGCTTGGTCAAAAAACAGAAGATCAGTAACTGTTAAAGCAAATTAATTATTTAAAATTTAAGACCCTAAAACCTATATTGGATTTAGGGTCTTTTTTTTGCCATTTTTATAATCATAAATCTAATTTAAATGATGCTCATGTTTAAATTAGTAATTTTAAAATTATTTTTAATCTTAAATTTGGTTTTTATTAATAATTCTTTTGCAGATAACCATAATATTTATGAAACATTAGAAATAATTAAAAATGATCTTAAAACTCTTGAAAGAGCAGTTTATTCTGGATCTATAGAAGTTAAAGCAAGTACTAATGATAATTCAGTTTCAAACTTGGACCAAAACTCGGAAGATGTTTTAACTAGACATTTATTAAAATTATCAGAAGTTGAGGATCAGTTTAGAGAACTCACTAATAAATTTGAAGAAATAAATTTTAAGTTGGATAAATTATCTACCCGTGTTTCAAAAATTCAAGCAGATAACCAAATAAGATTTCAAGATATAGAGACAAACATTAGCTCTGGAAATGTAAGTAGCGTAGAAAATCAATTAAGTTCAAAACCAAAGACAGATGGACAAAAAGTTTTACCTGGTAGTTCACAGCCCCAGGACTTAGGAACAATTTCATATAAAGATACAGAGACAAACGAAACTTCACAACAAATTCAATCTGTGGATACTACAGCTTCAATTGTAACAGAAACTTTTCAGTCAGAGGAAAAAATACTTCCTCAAGATTTAAATCCAGAGGAGCAATATGAATTTGCAACAAGTTTTTTAAAAGTTGGAGACTACAGTACAGCAGAAAGAGCTTTTAGAGAATTTGTTATATCTAACCCTGATCATGAGTTAGCAGGTAGTGCACAATACTGGTATGCAGAAACATTCAGAATTAGACAATTATATACTGATGCAGCTTCTGCTTATTTAGAGGGTTACCAAAAATATCCTAAAGGAAAAAAAGCTCCAATTAATCTGTTAAAACTTGGAGTATCAATGGTTCAAATTGGTGAAAAAGACCAAGGATGTAAAATGATAAATGGTGTAGAATTACAATATCCTAATGCAAATCAGTCTGTAATACAAAAAGCAAAATATGAGTCCAAAAAATTTGAATGCATCAAACAAGACTCATAAGTTTTTATTAAATCAATTAAAAGATAAACAAACTTCTAAAATTTATAAAAAATTTGAAGAAAATCTTAAATTAAATGAGAATTTTATAGTTGCGGTTTCTGGTGGACCAGACAGTCTAGCCTTATGTTTTCTATCAAAAATTTATTCAATTAAGAAACATCTAAAAGTAAAATATGTTCATGTTGATCATAAACTTAGAAATAATTCAACAAAAGAGGCAAAGTTTGTAAAATTGCTTCTAAAAAAATTGTCTACTAATCTTGAGATTTTAACCTGGGTTGGAAAAAAACCAAAAAGTAACATCCAATCTATTGCAAGAGATAAAAGATATGCACTGATGATAAACAAGACAAAAAAATTAAAAATAAATAATATTTTATTAGGTCATCATAAGGATGATTTAATAGAGAATTTTTTTATTAGAATTTTAAGAGGTAGCGGTTTAAATGGCATGGTGTCATTTGATCAAAAAACTAATCTACAAAATATTAAGTTGATTAGACCTTTATTAAAATTTTCTAAACAAAATTTAGAATATATTACAAAAAAAGTTTTTAAAAATTATGTTGAAGATCCCTCAAATAAAAATGATGAATTTAAAAGAGTAAAAATTAGAAATTTTATAAAGCACTTGGAATTAGAGGGATTGGATAATGATAAATTTAATCTCACAATTAAAAATTTAAGGTTTGCAAACGAGTCAATTAAATACTTTGTAGAAAAAAATTTAAAAGATAATTCAACAATTTCAAATATTAATAAGTTTGTTATTTTAAATAAAAATTTTTTTCTTCAGCCAGAAGAAGTGGTTTTTAGGTCTTTCACAGAAGTGCTAAAAGGTGTTGGTAAAAAATACTACCCAGTAAGAGGAAAAAAAATTGATAAATTAATTTATCAAATTAAAAATGATACCTCTTTTAAGACCACTTTAGGAAACTGTGTAATAAAGAAGGTAAATAACTCAGTTATAGTATCAAAAGAGCGTTAAAGTTGATGAAATAACTGATATTTTGTCACTTGTTAATTTAATAATAATTCTTATTTTAAACCTATGAATTTAAAAAATCTTGCAATGTGGGGAATCATAGTTTTTTTAACTATAGGTCTTTATAACATGTTTAAAAATCCTCAGTCTAACATTAGAAGTGGAAATCAAATAATATTTTCAGATTTTTTAAATTCAGTAGAGAACGGTGAAGTTCTAAAAGTTGAGATTCAGGGAAATAACATCAAAGGTACTTATTCGAATGGAAACTCTTTTTCAACTTATGCTCCTAATGATCCAAATCTTATAGAAAAATTATCAGAGAAAGGTGTGAGTATTTCAGCAGCACCTTTAGATGAAAAAATGCCTTCATTGTTTGGTGTACTCTTATCATGGTTTCCCATGTTATTACTGATTGCAGTGTGGATTTTCTTCATGAGACAAATGCAGGGTGGCAAAGGTGGAGCAATGGGATTTGGAAAATCAAAAGCAAAAATGATGAATGAATTAAAAGGAAAGGTTACTTTTAATGATGTTGCAGGTGTAGAGGAAGCTAAAGAAGAAGTAGAAGAAATGGTAGAATTCTTAAAAGATCCTAAAAAATTTAGCAGGTTGGGTGGTAAAATTCCAAGAGGAGCTTTACTTGTTGGTCCTCCAGGAACTGGTAAAACTTTATTAGCAAGGGCAATTGCGGGTGAAGCAGGTGTTCCGTTTTTCACCATTTCAGGTTCTGATTTTGTTGAGATGTTCGTTGGAGTAGGAGCATCTAGAGTAAGAGACATGTTTGAACAAGGTAAAAAAAATTCTCCATGTATTATTTTTATAGATGAGATAGATGCTGTTGGAAGAAGTAGAGGGGCAGGTCTAGGAGGTGGAAATGATGAGAGAGAACAAACCTTAAACCAGTTATT
>CABYZT010000007.1 GCA_902523515.1 uncultured Pelagibacteraceae bacterium | reverse complement strand
AGAACCTCTAATTCTTAGTAATTCTCTACTTAATTCCTTGTTTTCTTTGAATGGTTTTCTGCCATGAAGCCAGAAATAATTATTTGCAATCACAGAGAATCCAACTGGTAATTTTGTAATTATTTTATTTTTACTTTCCTCTAATCCATCAGACAATCTTTGTAAAAAATTTCCTTGATCCATATTTTGAGGTTCTGGAAATTGATCTATATAAGATATCGTTGGTCTTCCGTCTTTATCAGTCGAAAAGACCGGGTGCTCTACCTTGTAATCAATATTTTTACTTTTTGGTGACCCCCAAACAAAATTTTGTCTCCCAACTGGATCATTGTATAAATCATCACAATGCTCCCAGTCATCAAGGTGTAACATAGCTGTTTCACCACCTTCAACATTTTGCTCATCAATTTTTGTCATAATTAACCAATCAGTTACATCTTTCACATATGTCCCATCCGTGTGAAGATCCATGTTCCTATAAGCCTTTCTTAAATAAGAGTCGCTACTATCTTCATGTTTAACATGAAAACGAGCATAATATTTTCCTGCCATGGCATCATGATTAGGTACACCAATTAGATGAGCTATTGCAGTTGATAACTTAACTAAAAATGTATCATTAATTTTTGCAGTTATATTTTTTGGTCCAATGATAAAGCAACCAGTAGATCTATCTCTAATAATTGAGTTCATTAATTCGCTTAATTTATTATTTGTTAAATCATCTAAACTTTTAGCTAAAGTAAATCTTGTAAATGGTTTTAACTCTAATGCTGTTAAATCAAATTTATTAAAAGGGAAAATTAATTTATCTATAATATCATTTTCTAAACTAATTTTTATAATCCTATTTGATTTATCATGTTTTTGAATGTCTATGCCGTTAATTTTTTGCATTATAAATTTTATTTTACCTTATTTTATAAATCAATTTAATCAGATATAATTGTTAATTATCGCCATACAAATAGCTGAGAAAATTGTAGGATAAACAAAGTTTTTCTTAGAAATAAAAAAAACAAACAAGGATAAAAATACAACAATTGATCTACTGTAATAACTAGCTTCTATTAACACGCCAGCAGGAAAAATTATGGTTCTTGCTATTAATGCTGCTAAAGTTGCATAGGCTAAACAATTAAACCATTTAAAAAGTTTTGATGTTTCTTTAATACCTTGAGAGGTAAGAGCACCTAAAAATCTAGATAAAAATGTAGCAAGAGATGTAACTAAAATTGCATAAACGATATTAGCTGACATTATACTCTCCAACTAAATAGGCTATAGTTCCACCAATTACACCTGCTAACAGAATTGACCACTCAGGTGAAAATAAATAAATAATTGGTCCTAAAATTATTCCAAGTAAGACAGACAATGCAACTTGTATAGTTTTTGATGCTCCGACCATCATGCATAAAAAATATACAGGATTAAGAATTGCCAATCCAATCATCATATCTTTATTCATGTACTCTGAAAAATAAAAACCTATAAATGTTCCAATAACAGATACACTTACTGTTCCACTTCCAATTCCAATCCAATAATCAATCCTATATTCTTTTGGAATTTTCTTATAATTGCTTTTCATGATTAACCACGCCGAAACAGCAATAAAATGACAAGAAAAGTAATACTTCCACTTAGGTTGAGATTTGTGCATCATTAATGGAAATAAAGATACTGCCATTGGATAAAGTCGAGCATTTACAAACCAAACTGCTAGAAAAATATTTAATAAAGACGCTCCAATCAACATTGACTCTGCCATTACCAATGAACCTGGTAAAGCATAAGTTAAAACAGTTGAAAAAATACTTTCCTGAATATTAAAACCTAAATTTTTAAAGAGAGCACCAATTGCTATAAAGCAACAAGTAAGAGCTATAGCTGGACTATCATGAGTAAATATAGATCTATATCCTTTAAAGAAAAAATTTTTATTAATCATTATCCACCTAGGAACAGTCTACCAACATCAGGATTTTGAAGTAAATCGTCTCCTTTACCTGCAATTGCAGTTTGCCCTGATACTAAAACGTATCCTATATCCGCAAACTCCAATCCTTTTTTGGCATTTTGTTCTACTAGAATGATTGTTTTTTTTTCATTTTGCTGAAGATCTCTTAATATTTCAAAAACCATCTCAATATATCTGGGCTCAAGTCCAATTGACGGTTCGTCTACTAAAAGCACTGAAGGTTTCATAACTAATGCTCTAGATATTTCTAGCAATCTTCTCTCCCCACCAGATAAAACTTTTGCTGGTTGGTTTCTTCTATTTCTTAACCTTTCATACTTTTCAAAAATTCTTTCAGCCTCTTCATATGACTCATCTGTTTTTTCTTTTATATATCCTCCCATTAATAGGTTTTCTTCTACTGTCATATCCGGAAATACAGAGTTATCTTGCAATATATAAGCTATACCAACTGACTTTAACTTTTCTGCTGGGGTAAGATTTGTAATTTCTTTTCCTTCAAGTTCAATTTGACCAGAAAAAATATTTGTAAAACCATATATTGAATGAAGAATTGTAGATTTACCTGCACCATTAGGTCCAATTAAACATAAAGACTGAGCTTTATTTACGAATAAATCAAAATTATGTAAAATTTCCATTTTTCCGTAACCTGCGTTTAAATTTTTTATAGTTAAATGAACTTCGTTTGGAGATAATTTTTTTAAATCATCTGGTGTCGGAGCTTTTCCTAATACTTCATATTGGTTAGACATTATTGAGCTCCTAAATACGCGTCAATGACACGTTTATCACTTTTAATTTCATCTGGCGATCCATTGGCTAACATTTTACCATGAGCTAAACAAAAAATATTCTCAGCTAATTGCATAATGACTCTCATGTTGTGCTCAATAACCAAAAGAGTTATTCCAAAATCTTGGTTAACTTTAATTAATCTATCAATAATACCATTTATTAGTGTTGGATTAATCCCAGCTGTAGGCTCGTCTAGTAATAGCATCTCTGGTTCATTCATTAATGCCATAGCAAGCTCAAGTAATTTTTGTTGACCAAAAGATAAATCTCCAGCTCTTAGCTTTCTTTTTTGATATAATCCCACAAAATTTAATAAATTTTCAGCTTTATCTGTTAATTCTTTTGGGATCTTTGAAAATATTTTCATTAAATCTGCGTCACTACCTTTATGACTAATAAGCATATTTTCTATACAATTGAGCTTTCCATAAATTCTTGTTTGCTGAAAAGTTCTCAATAATCCTAACTTAGCAATTACAGGAACTGGCAACTCAGAAACTTCTTTTCCATTAAATTTAATAGATCCATTATCGATTGGGTAAGTTCCTACAATCGAATTAAATAATGTAGTTTTTCCTGAACCATTTGGTCCAATCAATCCAACTATCTTCCCTTTTTCAACATTCATTGAAATATCAACGTTAGCTTTAACACCACCAAAAGATTTACTTACATTGCTAACTTCTAAAATACTCATTTAAGTTCTACCTGTGCTTTACGATCTTTTTCATCAACTACTTCACCAAATCGCTCTGGATATTTTTCTCTAAGCCATCCCATAATTCCTTCTGGGAAATAAATCACAATCACAACAATCAAAACTCCTAGTGCAACATACTGCCAACCCAAAAAGAATGTCCAAAAGCCCTCTTTAAAAATATGGAATATAGTTGCACCAATAATTGGGCCCCAAAGAGTTCCTTTACCTCCAAGTATTGCCATCAGTACCATGAATACTCCCATTTCTCTTCCGTCAAATGCAACATCTGTTGAGTCGATGTATCCAACTAAGCCACCCATTATTCCTCCTGCCAATCCACAGAAGAAAGCTGAGATCATCCAACCAATAATTTTATACTTCATTGTTTCAATACCCATTGCTTCAGCTTTGTCCTCATTATCTCTAATAGCGTTAAGTATTAATTTAAATCTTGTAGAATAGATTGAACGAACAGCAATGAATGTGAGCACTAATGTGAAGAAGCTTAAGAAATAGAAAAACTCCCCTCTTGCTTCTAAGCTACCAACATTTGGAAAAGGTGGTGTAGTAAAGCCTTGACCTGCTCCAATAATTTCTATTCCACCAGAAATTTCACCCGCAGCCACACCTAAACCTAATGTACAAATTGCAAAATAATGCCCTCTAAGTCCAAGAATAGAATATCCTATCAAACCAGCTACAATAGTTGGAACTAGAGCAGCTACGACTAGTCCAACTGCCATACCTTGAAAAAACTGTGTTGGAGTATGAACAAATGTTTTTTCCCCTCCACTCTCAGTCCATTCAGCTAATGGAAAAAACATTCCAACTTGAACAGAAGCGCATAGGTACATTCCTAATCCATAAAATAATATATTTCCAAATGAATTATAGCCCATCTCCCCACCTTGGATGTTCCAAGTAGTAGCAAGAACTATTAAAACACAAAGGATTGATAGCTGAACTTTAAAGGCTGGAAATAAAAAAGGGGCAGCTAATCCAAATATTAATATTACTGCATATAAAATAAAATTCTTATTCATTTTTCATCTCAATCTTACTTTAAATATTCTCTTTTTCTTGAAAGTTTGAATCTTCTATAAACCAGGATTAATACTAATAATAAAAATACTGAACCAATTCTAAATTCTGTACCCAGTATATAATCTGCAAATTCTTCAAATACTCCTAATCCCATTCCCGACATTGCTACACCAGGTAAGTTTCCTAATCCTGCAACAATTACAATCATGAAAGATCTAATTGTGTAAGGCAATCCCATGTAAGGATGAATTGTGAAAGTTATAGATATCAAAGCACCAGCAACACCACAAAGAGCAGCATTTATTCCAAATGTTGCGGCATAAACTTTTTCTGTATCGACACCTAAAATCTTTGCAGCTCTTGCATTTTGAGCTGTAGCTCTAATTGCACGTCCTAGCTTTGATTTTTTCATGTAAATAACTAAACAAATTGCAAATACAATGCTAATAAACGCTGAAAATATTTTTGAATTTGGTAACACAACATTGTTATCAAACAACATAGTTGTTCCATAACCAGAATTTGCAAGTACGACATCTGCGCCAAATGCAAAATTCATTAATTGCATGAAAAGAATACTTATTCCAAAAGTAGCTAAAATAGAGATAAACAGATCTCTATCTACTACTTTATTAATTACAAGTTTATAAATCGCTATACCAACAAAGTACATTATTACTGGCGCAACAATTACTCCCCATGCTGGATGAATACCATAGAGATACATAAAGTATGCAATGTATCCTCCTAAAATTACAAGATCTCCTTGTGCAATGTTAATTATATTCATCACACCCCATTGAAGTGCCATTCCATATGCAATCAATGCAAACAAAACTCCTAGCAAAATACCATCCAAGCAAGCTTGAAGAGTTATCATAGGATATTGAAATACAAGAAAATCCATAAAAAGTATTTTTGGGTTATATAAAAAAAAGCCCCCTATGACTAGGGGGCTTTAGTATTTTATTTTATCTTTCCGACCACTTAGGAATTGGATGTATCAACTTAGCTGATGCCCATTTTAATGGAGCAACAACTTTGTTTTCACATTTTCCTGAAGCATCACACATTACTTGGAAAAGTACCATTGGTTTGTCAACGTTCTGACCACCAGGTGCAAATTTAATATTTCCATAGAATGTTTGCATATTCGTAGCTGCAAGAGCATCTCTTACTTTCTTTTGATCAAAAGAATTTGCTCTTTCAAATGCATCTTTGAATACCAATAAAGCAGCTGAGGATTCAGCAGATTGGTAAGGTGGATCATATCCAAACTCTTTCTCAAAGTCTGCAGCATAAGTCATACCATCTTTAAAGAAATCATCTTTATAAGTTAGTGACTTGTGCCATTGAGAAGCACAAAGAGCGTACTGAGAGTTCTTACCATGCTGTTTAGATAGCTTAGCAGCATCACAGTGAGTCATTGCCAACATAGGAACATCAACTTTCATTTCAGCAATTTGTCTGATCGCAGTTAACGCACCTTTTGTGTGACCTGATACAACAAGTACATCTGGTTTCATTTGTTTTACTTTAACCAAAGTAGCAGCCATATCATTTAGCTCTTTAGGCAATTTGTCGTCGATTATGATTTTAGAACCAGTTCTTTCTGCAGCATCTAAAATACCTAATCTAACGTCCTGTGAGAATGCATCTTGTTCAAACGCTTGTGCAATTCTTACTGGTTTTCCACCATTTAACTCAACTGCTGTTTCGATAGCAACATCAAGATATAAGTTAGCTGGAGCTAATACAGCAAATAGATATTTGTAACCTTTAGTAAACAAAGATCTAGATGCACCATTTGCTTCAACCATTGGAACACCATATTTTTCAGTCACTGGCGCAATCGCTTTAGTTAAACCAGAACTGTAAGGGCCAAGCATAAACTCAACACCATCTTGTGAAATTAATCTTTCTGCAAGCTGTGCAGCTCTCTTAGGGTTTGATTCATCATCGTAATAAATAATATCAAACTTATAAGTCTTTCCACCAACTTTAACACCACCCATGCTGTTAATTCTGTCAACGGCCATGTTATAACCATTTTGAGTATGAACACCATTTGATGAGTATTTACCAGTTAAGGAAATCGCAGCACCTAAAATAATTTTGTCACCAACAACTTTTGCAAATGATGCAACTGAAGTTGAAAATAAAATTACTAATGCAGAAACAAAACTTAAAATTATTTTATTTAATCTCATTTTATTTCCTCTTTAATTAATTAATTATGTATTGATTAAATAAAGAAATTTTATTTTATGCAAGTGGCAATAAAGGCCAAATCGAATTAATATTGTTGAGTTACAACAATTATTGCGGCAATAATTACTAAAACACTCGCAGAAATTGTATTAATTGTTTTTGGATTAGCAGTGATCCACTTAATTAATTTCTGCGCAAGCATTGCATAACCAATCAAAGATAAAAAATCTAAAACGATGTATGTTGTAATTAAAATTACAAATTGAACTAATAAATTAGAATTAAAGTCAATAAATTGAGGAAAGATAAAGGGAAAAAACATCCAAGCCTTAGGACTTGTGCCGGCAACTAAAAAACCATCTCTAAAAAAAGATAAGTTACTTTTTTCTATTTCTCCTTCGCTTGAAATACTTTTTGGTCGAGATTTATAAATATCATAAGCTAAGTATAATAAATAAACTATTCCGATCCATTTAAACGCATTAAGTATCATTGAGTTCTCTGAGAAAAAAGATCCGATGACAAAAATAACTAAAGTTGCTTGAATCAAATTTGCTGTTACATCACCTAAAGCAGACCATATACATTTTCCGACTCCATAATTCATTGAATAAGAGATAATTACAATCCTGGGAGTTCCGGGTGTAATAAATAAAAAAATAATTATCTGTAAATAAAGTATAAAATCTAGGGGGAGCATACAAAAAGATAGTCCTTAAAAACCGGGAGCTAAAGATGGCTAAGAAGGACTATCAAATACATAATATCAGAGGCTAAAAAAAATGCATTAAATATTTTTTTCAAATATAAAGGATTTATGAAAAAAAAAGGTCACAGGCCAATTACCAGAGTCAAAAATCCTGAGCCCAAGATGGACGATCCGGATTGGATCATTTGGGCAGCCTGGGCAGATAGGATCACTTTCGAGGAAATTGAAAAAAAAACAGGGAAGAAAGAATCTGATGTAATTAAAATTATGCGAAGATCTCTAAAACCATCATCTTTCAGGTTATGGAGAAAAAGAGTAAACCAAAAAAGTATAAAACATCGAAAAAAATTTGAATATTCTAGAAAAGAAATAGCTAGTAAAATTAAAAAAGGTGACTATCTATAGTTCATGAAAAAAATTACCATGTATACAGGTCCACTATGTAATTATTGTGAAGCTGCAAAAAGATTATTAGCTAGAAATAATGCGCCATATAATGAAATTGATATTTCAAAAGTTGATGGAGCAATGGATGAAATGATTAAAAAAGCTAATGGGAAAAGAACTATTCCACAAATTTTTTTTGATGACCAACATATTGGTGGTTATGATGAAGTAAGAGCATTAGAAAAAGAAAATAAACTTCAAGATCTTTTAAATAATTAATTCCATTCTTCTAAAGCTAATTGTTTCTTAGCTAAAGAGCTTAAATCTTTTAATTTAACTCTATCTTTATATTTAATTTCATAATCTTCAGACGCAAAATCTGGTGGGCTCTTTCCTTCTAAAAATTTTTTTGATTGTTTTATCGTATAATCTAGATTTTTTTTACAATAAGGTGTTGCACCAACGTAAACAACATTTGAATAATTTTTTCCTGAATGCTTGTCTTCAACAGCATGAACAACATCTGGATGCCACCAAACAGTGTCACCTGGCTTCATTTTTGGAATTGAAACTAAACCTTTTAACAGTAATGAATGATAATCTTTATTTACCGATAAAGCTCTACCAAGTTTTGATCCGCACAATTCATTTTCTTCAACATCATCTAGTAATGCTCTGGTTAAAACATAAGCAATTCCTTTAGCAATAGGTATTAATTGTAAAGTTCCGTCACTTGGTCCTTGCTCTGTTAAAGCGGTCCATCCTTGAAATGTTCTAAATACATGTGCAACTGCAGGGGACTCAAATTCTATTGTTCTATCTCTATACTTTGCTTCAAATGGATTATATTTTTCAAAGTTGTCAGAAAAAATATCTCTATAAATTTTTTGATAATGAATGTCAGTCCATCTTTCAATAGATCCAGCATCGCAATGAGGAGAAAGTCCCAAGGTATCATCACCTGGCTCTCTTCTTCTTACTCTATCTGCATAAGACAATTCTTTATTTGGATCAAAAACTTTATATTCAGAATTTTCATAAATCCAAAGATTATTAAGCCATTTTTTTACTTTAGCCATTTGCTCTGAGTGTCTTATTTCTATTTGTGCTTTAGACCAATAAAGACCATATATTTGAGGTTTACCTGATTTAAGTTCACTAAAATATTTATCTAGATCAGCTTTCTTCTTTTGATCTTCATAATAATTATTTTCATCAATATACTTCTCTAATTGAAAGTTTAAATTTTCAATGAATTTGTCGTCAAAAACATCTCGGATTATTACACAACCTCTTTTTTTTATATCTTCTATTACCTTTGTTTTTTTTTGATCTATCTCATTAATACTAATTTCTGGAATTATAGATTTATTGTTTTTTTTGAGATTTAATATTTCTTGTATTTCATTTTCTATGAACTTTTCAATTTTAGCAAAATTTTCTTTATAATTTTTTGAGAGATTTTTGAGCTCTTCTTTAACTTTCTCAATATCGATATTTTCAAACATTAAATTTAGCTCTTGGGTTTAAAAACTAAACATACCCCATTGTTACAAAATCGTTTTCCTGTAGGCTCAGGTCCATCATCAAATATATGTCCATGATGGCCTCCACATTTTTTACAATGATATTCGGTTCTTGCGTAACCTATGTGGTGATCTGTTTTAGTTTCAAATACGTCAGGCAAAGATTCATAAAAAGAAGGCCAGCCTGATCCACTCTCATATTTTGTTTTTGAATCAAATAATTTTTCACCACAGTTTGCACAATGAAAACTTCCTTCCCTTTTTTCATGATTAAGTTCACTTGATCCAGCACGTTCAGTACCTTCCTCAAATAAAATTAATTTTTGCTCAGCAGTTAAATTGGGATTTATTTTTTTTGTCATGATCCTATATATTTAGCACAAGATTGATGTAACATTGAATGTAATTCAACAAGTTTATTAAAATCTTTGTTATAACCACCACCCAAAACGCCACAGAATGGTATCCGTCTAGAAAAAAAGTTTTCTACCACTAGCTCATCTCTTAATTTAATACCCTCATCAGAGATTTTTAATTTACCTAATCTATCATTAAAATGAATATCAACACCCGCTATATAAAAAACAAAATCAAAATTTTCTTGATTAAGCTCATTTAAATAATGTTTAAGTGTTTTTATATAAGCACTATCCTCCAAATTGTCCTCTAGCTCTACATCTAAATCACTATTTGATTTTTTAGCAGGATAATTAGTTTTGGAATGCATGCTGAATGTAAAAACACTTCTGTTGTCTCTAAAGATTTCTGAATTTCCATTTCCTTGGTGAACATCTAAATCAACAATCAAAATTCTATTTGCTAGACCTCTATTAAGTAAATAATGTGCTGCAACTGCTACGTCATTAAACACACAATAACCTGCACCTCCGTCATAACTCGCGTGGTGACTGCCTCCTGCTGTATTACATGAAATACCATAATTTATTGCAAGTTTAGATGCAAGAACAGTTCCTCCTGTAGCAACTAAAGATCTTTGCACAACACTATCTACAAGTGGAAATCCAATTTTTTTTACTCCTTCTTTGCTTAAAGTTTTATTTTTAATATCTAAGATGTAATTTTTTGAATGTGCGTAGCTTAATGTTTCAAATGAACAGGCTGAAGGTTTATGAAATTTACTTACTATTTTTTTTTGAGTTAAGTAGTTTGCTAGCTCTCCAAATTTATTAATTGGAAATTTATGATCATCACCAATTTTGGCAAAATAGTCCTCATGATTAACAACAGGGAGATCCATTTTTACTCTAGAACTCTGATAGGCTTTCCATTTACACAAGCCTCTAGTCCTTCAATCATTTGGTTATAAAAAATGCTATAATTTTCAGCTGTTACGTAGCCTATGTGAGGAGTAAGCAAGGCATTAGGTAAAAATCTAAGCTTATTATTTTCTGGCAAGGGCTCTTTTTCATATACATCTATTCCTGCGCCAGCAATTACATTGGTTGACAATGCAATAATTAAATCATCCTCATTTACAATAGGTCCACGAGATGTGTTTATCAAAAATGCTGTTTTTTTCATTTTATCAAATTCTTTTATGGTAATACAATCTTTGTATCTTTCACCTCCTTGAACGTGAACTGAAAGCACATCTGAATTTGTAATTAAGTCATCTTTACTACAAGGGAGCACATCTAATTCTTTACACTTGTCTAAGCTTAAGTTTTCACTCCAGGCCATTACTTGCATTCCAAATGCTTTCCCAATTTTTGCAACTTCTGTACCTACTCTACCTAGACCAATTAAACCTAAGATTTTTCCTTTCAATTCTACTCCAATTGTAGTTTGCCAATACCCTTGATACATATTGTCAAGCTCTTCTTTAAAGTTTCTCGCTAAACCAAGAATCAATGCCCAAGTTAGTTCTGGTGTTGGGTTTAAATTGATATCCGTTCCACAAACAATAATTTTTCTTTTCTTTGCAGCCTGTAAATCAATAGATTTGTTTCGTAATCCGCTTGTTATAACAAATTTTAATTCATTTAAATTATCAATTAAATTTTTTGTAATTGGAGTTCTTTCTCTCATTATTAATAAAGCTTCAAAATCAGCTAGCTGATCAATTGCATCAGCCTCGTCTAAAAAAGGTTCACTAAAAATTTTAAACTCGTATTTCCCAGATAATTTTTCTAAATCTACAAACTGTTGAGCAACATTTTGGTAATCATCTAATATAGCAACTTTAAACATTTTTAACTTTCTTATTTGATAACAATATTCCTGTAATAATAAAACAAGCGCCTAAAATATGATAAAACATAAATTTTTCACTAAAAAAAATCATTGCCATTACTGCGCTTAATATTGGCATTAAGTGTAAAAAAACACCAGAACGATTAGCGCCAATCATAGATATTCCTTTTATCCATAAAAGAAAAGATGCCAAACCTGGAAACAAAACTACATAAGATAAAATTAAAATAAAAGGTAGTTCTAAATTAATTCTAAAGCCAATTTGATATTCAATAAAATAAACTGGTATTAAAAATACTAAACCAAAAGTAATTACTACTTGAAGTAATGATATTTGGGTTAATTCATATTTTTTTCCTTTTAACAATGTAGAATATAAGGCCCATGAGAACATTGCTATAACCATGGTTATGTCCCCTTTATTAAAATCTAAATTTTTTAATATCTCTATATTTGCTTTTGTTATAATCATAATTACACCTGCAAAAGAAAATACTACCCCTATAATTTGAAAAATATTTGTCTTTTCAATTTTTAAAATTGAAGAAAACAACATGATCATCACAGGTATAGTTGAAATCATTAAAACTCCACTAATCACCTGAGTAAAATTTAATGAATAATAAACAATAGAATTAAATACAGTTATACTAGTAACTCCCAAAACAATAAAAAGTTTATAGTTTTTAATTATATAGTTTCTTTTCTCTAATATTTCAGGAATTGTAAAAGGTGCTAAAATTAACCAAGCAAAAAGCCATCGATAAAAATTTAATGAGAAAGGAGGAACTTCATAAAAACTTGCAAGTTTACCTACTACAAAATTTCCTGCCCAAAAAGTTACTGTTAAAAATAGATATAAATAAGCTAAAAAATTATTATCTTTAGTCACTTAACTAAATCTAAGCGAACTATAAGGTTTTAAATCTAAATTTGTATTTTCGTTCGCTATCATCCCTGAAACAATCTTTCCAGAAATTGGACCTAAAGTCCATCCTAAATGATGATGCCCAAAACAATAATAAATATTTTTGTAATTTTTTGATGGTCCCATAACAGGTAAAAAATCTGGTAAAGTTGGTCTAAAACCTAGCCACTCATCCTCATGCTCTGGTAAATCACCAAGCATATATTTTGCATTATTTATCAAATTTTTAACTCTTGATTTAGATAATGGATTATCTAATCCACCAAATTCTACAGTTCCAACAACTCTTAAACCTTGTTCCATCGGTGTAATTCCAAATCCACGATTGGAAAATATTACAGGTCTACTTAATAAATGATCACAATTTTTGAAATGAACATGGTATCCACGCTCTGTATCTAAGGGTATTTTTTCACCAAGATTATCTGTTAATTTTTTTGAAAAAGCTCCACAAGCTATTACTGCTTTATCAAAAACATAACTTTGAGTTTCAGTTTTAAAAACTGGTTTTTCTTCATCAAAAATAATATCTTTAATATTTACTTTGTTAAATTTTCCACCTTTTTGCAAAAATAAATCAAACAATTTTAAAAGAATTTTTTTTGGATTTCTTGCATGTCTTGCATAAGGATAATATACGCCAGCATGGTAAAATGGTCTAATATGTGGTTCAAGATCGTGTATTTCGGCTTTAGTGACTAATTGTTGTTCAACACCTAATTCATCTCTAACTTTAATTTCTAATTCTCTACTTTTTAAATCTTTATCGTTCCATATATAAAGAATTCCTTTGTTTTCAACCAAACCTTCTAAGTTTATCTCTTCAAATAATTCATCATATGCGGGTAAAGCTAGATCTAAAATTTGGTGCATATTTTTAGCAGTATGCATCATCTTAGTTTTAGTAGTATTCATTATAAATTTTATAAACCATGGAATCATTTTAGGAACATAATTCCATTTTAAAGCAAGTGGACCTGAAGAACTAAGCAACATTGCAGGCACATCTGCCAGAACATCAGTTCTGTTTAAAGAAAGAGATGCATATGGTGAAAAGTGACCTGCATTACCATAAGAGGCGGCTTGGCTACCTGGGTTATCTCTATCAAAGATAGTTACATCGAAACCTTTTTTTTGAAGAAACAAAGCATTAGATACGCCTTGAATCCCTGCTCCAACTATTCCTACCTCAGTATTTTTATTCATAAGTTTGTTATACAATTAAAAATTAAATTAAGAGAGTGACAAATTATGCAATCATTTGTTTATGATTTATTTTTGCACTCAATACTATACCAAATCCAATCATAGTGGCTAACATTGAGGAACCTCCATACGACATGATGGGTAATGGAGAACCAACTATAGGTAGTAGACCCAAAACCATAGATAAGTTTACCACAATATAAATAAAGATTGCAAAAGCATAACCAAAACAAAAAAGTCTAGCAAAATTACTTCTCGAAATCGCTCCTATTCTTAAAATTCTAAAAATTATTATTGAGTATAATATCAAAAGACCAACTGAGCCTATAAAACCAAACTCTTCTGAAAATAAAGTAAATATAAAATCTGTATGTTTTTCAGGTAAAAAATCTAAGTAGCTCTGAGTTCCTTTTAAAAAACCTTTTCCATTAAGGCCACCTGAGCCAATAGCTATTTTTGACTGTATAATTTGGTATCCAGCGCCCAATGGGTCTCTATCTGGATCTAAAAAAGTTAATATTCTCAATTTTTGATATGGTTTAAGGAATGAAATTATAAATGGCAGGGAAATTAAGAAAGTAATAAATGAGTAAATAAAATATTTAATTTTCATACCTCCTAACCACAAAATAATTAATCCACTTAAAGCAATTAATATAGATGTACCAAGATCAGGTTGAGCAATTACAAAAATTACTGGAATTATTATAATCGATAACACAATAGTTATACTGGTAAATGAATTAACATTTTCTATTTTTATTCTATGAAAATATTTTGCAAGACACATTATGATTGCTATTTTCATAAGTTCCGACGGCTGCAGAACAAATAAATAAAGATCCATCCATCTTTGTGAACCAGAGGATTTTATTCCAAAAAATGAGACATAAATTAATAAAAGTATTACTATAAGATAGATTATATAAGAAAAGTTATGCCAAAATTTTATGTTAAAGAAAGCCACAAAAATCATTAAAGGAAAAAAAACTGCAAGTTTTACAAAATGATTTTTTGTATGAAAAAGTATTTCACCACCATCTGTAGAATACATAACAAAAACACTTAATGCAGAAAGAAGGATGACAGAAATCAATAGTATATAATCTAAGTTTTTTATTTTTTGAAATAATGTAATCTCATTACTCAATCTATCGTGCTGAAACATTT
This sequence comes from uncultured Pelagibacteraceae bacterium, assembly GCA_902523515.1. Taxonomy (GTDB): domain Bacteria; phylum Pseudomonadota; class Alphaproteobacteria; order Pelagibacterales; family Pelagibacteraceae; genus Pelagibacter. The sequence continues at coordinate 15,127 of CABYZT010000007.1, read as the reverse complement.
AAACGGTAATCCTCTCAAAATTTGATTGTTTATTTCTTAAATCATGTCTATCAATGATTAATTTAAATAATTTTTTTGCAATTGGTGCTGCCGCCTTACTTCCAGAACCACCATGCTCAACAATTATACTAAGCGCATATCGTGGGTTAACATATGGTCCATACGCAACATACAAAGCATGATCTCTATCTTTGTATGGTATTTGCTCTAATTCTAAATCTAATTCCCTCTCTCTTTTACTAATTCTCTTGACCTGAGCTGTTCCAGTTTTTCCTGCAAATTGATATTTAGGGTCATCAATTCTTGATTTATAAGAGGTTCCAAATCTCTCATTTGTCGAAGCAAACATGGCCTCTTGAACAATCTTAATATTTTTTTGGTTCTTAAATAATTTTTTGTCTAACAATTCCTCAGAGTCGGTATCAAATAATAACCCACTTTCCATTGATTGTTTTGCATCTTCGTAAGAAATTGGATTACTGTCCACAATTATTTTTGGTTTTATTGCATATCCTCCATTTGCAATTTGTGCAGTCATCATACAAAGTTGTAAAGGAGTTGATTGTATATAACCTTGTCCAATACCTGTTATTAAGGTCTCTCCTAATACCCAGCCTTTACCAAGATTATTTTTTTTCCATTTTGTATTTGGAAATAATCCTTTTTTTTCATTATCAAAATAATCGCCGAGAACTTTTTTACCTAAGCCAAACTTTTCAGCTGTAATGTTTAATCTATCAACACCTAATAACCTAGCAACCTCATAAAAATATGTATCACAAGATTGTTTCATTGCATTTTTCAGACTAACCCAACCATGTCCCTTTTCCTTCCAACAGTGAAATGTTTGTCCATATAACTCCATTTTTCCTGTGCATTTAACTTTAAACTTTGTATCTATTACTTTGTTTTCTAAAGCTGAAAGCGCAACAATAGGTTTTATTGTTGAACCTGGTGAGTAAAGACCCGAAAGAGTTTTGTTTATTAGCGGTTTTAATGGATTATTTCTAATTAATTGCCACTCATCTTGACTTATTCCGAATAAAAATAAATTTGGATTATAAGATGGAGATGAATACATTGCTATTATATCTCCAGTATAAATATCCATTACACTTATAGATCCTGCTTTTTCATTTAACAATTCTCCACATGCCTTTTGTATTTCTGTATCTACAGTTAAACGTATTTTTGACCCTTGCTCACCTTTTTGATGCTCGAGTTGATTAATTCTTTTACCGTAAGCATTTACTTCGTATCTTTGAATAGCATTTGTTCCAATTAAATGATTTTCAAGTCTTTTCTCTAAGCCTAGTTTTCCAATTTTCATCCCAGGCACAAATCTTTCTTGGATAGTTTCATTTTCTAAAATTTCTTGTTCATTTGGCTGACTCACATATCCAAGAACATGTGTGTATACATCATTAAATGGATAATTTCTTGAGATTGTCATTACTGGTTTAACACCAACAAGATCGTATAAATAATTATTAATTTTTACAAATTGACTCCAGCTTAAGTTTTCAGAAACAATAATACTGTCCCACGGTTTTAGCTCTGCTTTTAATTTATTTATTCTTGCAATTCTTTTGTCACTTAGATTTAAAAGATTTTTCAATCTAACTAGTAAATAATTAAAATTCTCAACTTGCTCTGGAATTATATGTAATTGATAAACTTTTAAATTTCCTGCAATTACATTTCCAAAATAATCAACAATATTTCCTCTTGTAGGTGGGAGTTTCCATTCTCTAATTCTATTTTTGTCTGAAAGTGTTAAATATTTTTTATTTTCGTTTATTTGAAGAGAAAATAAACGAGCAATGATACCAACAAAAACTACTACTTTTGCTGCTCCGATTATGAACATCCTTCTATTAATTACATCTGTTTTTCTTATTCCTGAATTAGATTTAATCATTTGCTTGATATGAAATTCTTTCGTTTAAAAAATTAAAAAATAAAAAAAATATTGGATAAAATAAAAAAGTAAAACCTGAGTTAATTAAATAATTAGTATAATCAACTTTAATTAAAAAGACTAAATCTAAAATAATTACTTGAATTGAATTAATTAATAAAATTGTGAATAATAATGATATCCAGTCCTTCATAAAGTTTGGGGTTAAAGTAATGTTTCTTATGTAAGCTGTTACTGAGCAAAGAATAAGGTAACAAAAGCTACTAATTCCTATTGGTATACCTATTACAACATCATTAATTATTCCTGCAAAGAAAATTGCTAGATAACCTAATTGATCAGGATTTCTTAATGTCCAAAAGAAAATTAAAAGATGAACAAAATTAAATGCAAAATAATCGAGTTTTAAGTAATTAAAATCAAATTCATTAAATACAGAAAAAAATAACATTATAAATGGTACGTAGGATAAGAATATTTTTAGAAAAGGACTTTTATTAAGTGATGACATTATTCTTCTCCACCTATTTTATAAGAAACTATTTTTACATAGTTGAGTTGAGTAAAATCAGAAAAAAATATAATTTTTCCTTCTGATATATCCTTAATTTTTCCAATTGGTATACCGGGTTTGAATAAACCACCAAGACCTGAGGTGTAAGCAAAAATTTCTTTATTTTTAAAATCTTCTCTAAATTCTTCTTGAGTATGCTCAATTTTTCCAAAATCACTTCCTGTACCAGAAATTACAGCTTGTATATCATCTGGCTCTAATACAGATGGTATTTTACTATTAAGATCAGACAATAGTAATGCTCTTGAATTAGTGTAATTTACTTCAATTATTTGGCCAACTAGATAAACATCATCAATAACAGCCATTCCAATTTTTACTTTATCTTTTGTGCCTTTATTTAATACTACTGATTTTAAATATGGGCTATCTTTATCAATTAAGACTCTGGCAAATATTTCTTCTGAATTTATACTTTCATCAAGTAACTCTCTAAGCTTTTCATTTTCTGCAGTTAAAAACTCATTTTGTAATTTAAGTTGGTCAGAATTTTCTATTTTAATTAATTCTTTCTGATGACTTTCATACAAATCCATATGTGATTTGAATTTTGAAGTTATTTCTTTTAATTTATTTTCTGGGATTGATACAATATGAGATGATCTATAAATTACTTCATTAACTCCTAATTTAACAAATTGTATTGCTTTAAAATTTAAATTACTTAGAACAATTACAAAAATTGATAAAACAATTAATGTTAGTAAAGAAAATTTTTGCTTATCTTTTTTTTTTAAAAAAGCTGACCTAATGGCAATTACAAAATCATCTCTGCCAGCAGCCATTTTTCCTAATATTCAGATAACATAGTAGAAAAAGTTTCTTCTTGATCCAAAGCTTTACCTGTACCAACAGCTACACATGACAATGGATCATCTGCTATATGAACTGGTAAACCTGTTTCTTTAGAAAACCTTTTATCGATATTTTTTAACAAAGCACCACCACCTGTTAAAGTTAAACCCATATCAACTAAATCAGCTGACAACTCAGGTGGAGTATTTTCTAAAGCATCTTTAATTGCACTAACCATTTGCTTCATAATATCATTTAGTGCTTCAGCAGTATCTTCTTCTGTAATATTAACTTCCTTTGGAGTACCTGATCTTAAATCTCTTCCTTTAACTGGGTAAGTGTTTGTCCCTGTTGGTACAGCTGTTCCCATTTCTTTTTTTATTTTTTCAGCAGTAGTATCGCCAATTAATAAATTATATTCTTTTCTCATATAATCTATTATTGCTACATCCATCGAGTCACCTGCGACTCTTAAAGATTTAGAGTAAACCAATCCACCCAATGACATTACAGCAATTTCACTTGTGCCCCCGCCAATATCTACAATCATTGAGCCAGTTGCCTCAGAAATTGGAAGATTTGCTCCAATAGCTGCTGCAATCGGTTCCTCAATTAATTGAACTCTTCTTGCGCCTGCTGCTAGAGCACTATCTTGAATTGCTTTTCTTTCCACTGGTGTTGAGCCAGTTGGTACGCAAATTAAAATTCTAGGATTAGCAAATGTGCTTCCTTTATGAACTTTTTTGATAAAATGTTTAATCATTTCTTCAGTAACTATAAAATCTGCAATAACACCATCTCTTAGAGGTCTAATTGCACTAATATTACCTGGTGTTCTTCCAAGCATTGTTTTAGCTTCGTCTCCAACTGCTAATACATTTTTTTTTCCACCTTGATCAACTATTGCAACAACTGAAGGTTCATTAAGAACTACGCCTTGACCCTTTAAAACTACAAGTGTATTGGCTGTTCCAAGATCAATTGCCATATCTTGGCTCCATATTTTTTTAACACTGCTAAATAACCCCATTATATCCCTCTTACTTTCTGACTTTCTTGCTCCATGGGAGCTGTTTTATCTCGTTTGATGATCATTTTATTTAATGCATTTATGTAAGCATTTGCTGATGCAACTAAAGTATCTGTATCAGCAGCTTGACCTACAGTCGTTTTACCTTTTTCCTCGATTTTTACACTTACTGTAGCTTGTGCATCTGTTCCTTCTGTAACTGCATGAACTTGATAAAGTTGCAAGTTAACATCATGAGGATATAAAGTTTTAATACATTTAAATATTGCATCAACCGGACCATCTCCAGTTTCTGTTGCATTTTTTACATCACCATAAACATCCAAAGTCATTTCTGCTTTTTGTGGTTCACCTGTTCCAGCAAAAACTTTTAAAGATTTAAGAGTAATTGCATTCACTTTATTATCTACAATTAAACTATCATCTACTAAGGCAATAATATCTTCATCGTAAACATGTTTTTTCTTATCTGCTAAGACTTTGAATTTTGCAAATGCATTTCCTACTACATCGTCAGTTAAATCTGGATAACCTAGACTGTTTAATTTATCTTTAAATGCATGTCGCCCAGAATGTTTTCCCATTACTAATGATGTTTGTTTAACGCCTACACTTTCAGGTGTCATTATCTCATATGTTTGTCTATTTTTTAACATTCCATCCTGATGAATTCCTGCTTCATGAGCAAAAGCATTTTTTCCAACAATCGCCTTATTGTATTGAACGGGAAACCCTGTTGCATTTGAAACAATTTTTGAAGCTTTACTTAAAAGCGTTGTATTAATTCCAGTTTCATATGGCATTAAATCAGGTCTTGTTTTAATTGCCATAACAACTTCCTCAAGAGCAGCATTTCCTGCTCTTTCTCCTAATCCATTTATTGTACATTCAATTTGTCTTGCTCCAGCTTGAACTCCAGCTAACGAGTTGGCTACTGCTAAACCTAAATCATTATGACAATGAGTTGATAAAATTGCTTTATCAATATTTGGAACTTTATTTAATAAAGTTTCTATAATTGTAGTAAACTCAGATGGTATTGTGTAACCCACTGTATCAGGAATATTAATTGTTGTAGCTCCATTTTTAATTGCAAGCTCTACAGTTTTACACATGTAATCCATATCAGTTCTTGTTCCATCCTCACAAGACCACTCAACATCATCAGTAAACTTTCTTGCATAAGCAACATGTTTTCCAATCGATTCATAAACATCTTCTGGGGACATATTTAATTTATGCTTCATATGTAAAGGGCTTGTAGAAATAAATGTATGTATTCTAAATCTTGGTGCATGCTTTAGAGCTTCATAAGCTCTATCAATATCTTTTACTGAATGTCTTGAAAGTCCTGCAGGAATAGAGTTTTTTAAAATTTTACTTACTTCTGAAACAGCTTCAAAATCTCCTGGTGAAGCTATTGGAAAACCTGCTTCAATTATGTCTATACCTAATTCATCAAACACTCTAGCGATTTGAATTTTTTCTTCTAAACTCATAGACGCTCCTGGCGATTGCTCACCATCACGCATAGTAGTATCAAATATAAAGACTCTATCTTTATTGCTCATAACTAAAATTTTTAGAAAATCTATAATACAATCTATGAGAGAGATTGCAAAATAATTAGTTAAATAATCAATTTTAATCGACCATTTTAGGCTTACGAAAAATTAATTATAAATAGACTCAATTTTAGGCATTAACCGTAAAAGCTCTTTTGTATATTCGTGGTCGGGCTTTAAAAATAAATCCTCAGTCTTTGAAACCTCACACAATTTGCCATCTTTTAAGACTCCAATTCTATCACACATTTGTCTAACAACCGGTAGGTCATGGCTAATAAATAAAATTGTTAAATTTAATTGTTCTTGTAGATCTTTAAGTAAATTTAATATTTGGGCTTGTATACTTACATCCAAAGCAGAGGTAGGTTCGTCACAAACCAAAAGTCTTGGTTGTGTCGCAAGTGCTCTTGCAATTGATATTCTCTGTCTCTGTCCTCCTGAAAATTCATGTGGATATCGATCTGCAGATTTTTGAGTTAATTCTACAGACTCAAGTAAGTCATAAATATAATTATTTAAATCTATATTTGATATGGATGGGTTGTGAAGTGTGATTGGTTCTGCAATTATATCTTTCACTTTTAATCTTCCATTCAGTGAAGAATAAGGATCTTGAAATATCATTTGAATTTGTTTTCTAAATTTCATTAATTCTGATCTTTGTTTTATTTTTGTAATACAAACGTTGTCAAAAAAGATATTTCCAGAAGAAGGTTTAAATAAATTTACAATCATTTTTGCAATTGTAGATTTTCCACTTCCACTTTCTCCTACTAAGCCAAAAGACTCACCTTCTTTTATGTCAAAAGAAACATCATTAACAGCCATCACAGAATTCTTAGAACTTTCTGTAAAAAAATTATCGTCAAAACTTTTACTCAAATTTTTTATCTGTACTAAATCTTGATCTATTATTACTTTTTTTGTCCATCTATTTAATATTTTGATATTACTTTCTTTTTTGTCACTGTTTTCTTTTTCAACTATTACAAATCTTGAAATTTTTTTGTTAGTTGGTGGAACTGAACTTACTAAGCTTTTAGTATAATTTTCTTGTGGTTTAGTTAATATTTTTTTGGTTTCACCAATTTCAACTAAATTGCCACTTTTCATAACTGCAACTCGATCTGCAGTTTCAGCAATAACCCCCATGTCATGAGTAATTAATATGACCGCAAGGTTTCTTTCTTTTGTTAATTTTTTAATTAGTTCTAAAATCTGAGATTGAATTGATACATCTAATGCTGTTGTTGGTTCATCTGCAATTAACAATTCTGGTTCGCAACATAGAGCTAAAGAAATTACTACTCTCTGTCTCATTCCACCCGAGAATTGGTGAGGATAATTATCAAATCTTGTCTCCGCATCTTTTATACCAACCTCTTTTAATAAATTTAAAGATTTATTTTTTGCCTCTTCTTTGCTTAATTGTAGATGAGTTTGAATTGTTTCAATTAACTGTTCCCCAACTGTAAGAATTGGGTTAAGTGAAGTTTGAGGATCTTGAAATATCAATCCAATTTTATTTCCTCTGTATTTAACAGTGCTTTCAGAATTTTCATGAATGTTAAGATCACCTAAAATTACTGAGCCACTAGATACCTTACCTGGCTCATCAATCAAATTTATAATAGCGTTTCCTACTGTACTTTTTCCTGATCCAGATTCTCCAACTAATCCTAAAATTTCTCCTTTATTTACCTCAATATTCACATTCTTAGCAGCGTTAACTGTTTCTTTTCTCATTTGGTAATCAACACTAAGATTGTTTATTTTTAAGAATGTCATTTTTTTAATTTTGGATTTAAAGTATCTCTCATCCAATCCCCTAATAAATTAATTGAAAATGCTAAAATAACTAAGAAAATTGCTGGAAAAAAAGTTATCCACCACTCTCCTGAAAATAAAAAGTCATTTCCAAGTCGTATCAATGTCCCTAAAGAAGGTGTTGTTGGAGGTACGCCAACTCCTAAAAAACTTAAAGTAGACTCAGCTAAAATAGCAAGAGCTAAACCAATAGTTCCAATTACTAACACTGGTCTTAAAATATTTGGTAAAATATGTTTAAACATAATAATTATATTAGAAACCCCAATTATTGTTGATGCTGAAACATAGTCTTTATTTTTTTCCACCAAAGTTGCAGCTCTAGAAACTCTAGCAAATTGTGGCCACTCTGAAATCCCGATTGCAAATATTAAAACATAAATTGCCATTTCATCATGCATTTCTCTTGAGATTAATCCTCTTGCTATTCCATCAACCAACAACGCCATCAAAATACTTGGTACTGTTAACTGAACATCAGTTAATCTCATTACTATCATTTCATATTTTCCCCCAAAAAATCCTGCTGTTAATCCCAATCCAACTCCAAGAATTAAGCTAAAAATTATTGCAGAAAAGCCTACTATTAAAGAAATCCTACATCCATACAAAATTGTTGATAACATATCTCTTCCTTGTCCGTCAGTACCTAAAATAAATTTAGCAAGACCATCTTCTGTCCATGAAGGCGGTGTGAATGCATCCATCAATGATAGAGAGGATGGGTCAAAGGGATTGTAAGGTGTTACGAGCTCAACAAAAAAAGAACAGAAAAAAATTATAAACAAGATAGTAGATGATACAATGGCAGTAGGCGATTTAATAAAGCTATGATAAATATCACTATCTTTTATTCTTTCCCAAGTACTTAAACTTTTGTTATCCACTTGCAGTATCTCCTTTAACCCTTATTCTTGGATCAATTAAATAATAAAGAATATCAACTATAAAATTTATCATTACAAAAACAAAAGCTATAAAAACTAAATAAGCTGACATGATTGGTATATCTACGAATTGAACTGCTTGAATAAATAAGAAGCCCATTCCAGGCCATTGAAAAACAGTTTCAGTAATAATTGAAAACGCAATTAAAGTTCCAATATTTATTCCAGCTATAGTTATTACTGGTATCAATCCATTTTTTAATGCATGTTTATATTTAATACTATTTTCACTAATGCCTCGAGCACGTGCAAATTTAATATAATCTGTTTGTAGTATTTCCATTATCTCTGCTCGCACAAGTCTGATGATATAAGTCATTTGAAAAAGACTTAATGTTACTGAAGGAAGTATAATTGCTTTCAGTCCTGAAACAGTTAAAAATCCTGTGGTCCAAAAACCTAAATCAACAACTTCTCCTCTTCCAAAAGAAGGTAGTATTCCTAAAATTACCGCAAACAAATATATAAATAATATTCCGATAACAAATGTTGGGAGCGAAACTCCCAATAAGGAGATGGCTAAGACAAAATCACTTAAAAAACCTTTTCGATTTATGCCGGTATAAACTCCTAACAAAGTACCAGTAATTAGTGCAATAAGTGCTGAAATAACCACAAGCTCAATAGTTGCTGGCAATCTTTCAACTATTAATTCTGAAACAGGTCTTCTTAATTGATATGAAATTCCAAACTCACCCTTAGAAGCATTAACTATAAATCTTGAAAACTGTACATGAATTGGATCCATTAAACCTAATGTTTCTCTTAATTCCGCTCTTTCCTCATCAGAAGTTTCTTCCCCAACCATGTTATTGATTGGATCTCCAACAAAATTAAATAAAGAGAAAGACACAAAGGCGACAACCAACATCACCAAAGCAGATTGAAACAGCCTTTTAAAAAAATATTTTATCAATTTGTGAAGGTTTAAATTTATAAGCCCTTTAAATTTTTAAAGGGCTTATAATAATTTTTAATTAGTTAAAACTAGCAGTTCTGAATAACGGTTCGTTATTCGGTCTGATAGGAACATTAACATTGCTTTTTGATGCCCAAGAAATTACTTGGTGATGTAAAGGAAGATAAGAAATATCATCTTTTACAATTTTCCAGGCTTTTGCAATTGCAGCATTTCTTTTATCTAAATCAACTTCACCTTCCATAACTCTAATTGCAGCATCAACATCAGCATTACTAAAGTTAACTTTGTTCCAGCTAGCACCAGTTTCATACAGGTAATGGAAAACATAGTGACTATCTAAAGTTGGAACACCCCATCCTAGCATATAGAAATCACCTTGATCATCTTTAAGCTCTTTGAAGTGTTTACTTTTAGTTTGAGCAAATAAGTTAACATTAACTCCAATTTTACCTAACATTCCAACAACTGCCGTACAAATTGCTTCATCGTTTACATATCTGTCATTAGGACATCTAAGTTCAACGTCAAAGCCATTAGGATAACCCGCATCAGCTAAAAGTTTTTTTGCAGCATTAACATCGTAAGGTAATCTTTTATCAAGATCAGCTGTATATCCATTTACACCTGGGAAAGTTATAATTCCTGCTGGTTCACTTAAACCTCTCATAACTTTTTTCTTGATCGCTTCAATATCAATTGCTTGATAAAGAGCTTGTCTTACTTCTTTTTTCTTAAATGGATTATCACCTGTATTTCCGGTTCTTAATTTGTCAGCTGCTTGATCCATGCCTAAGAAAATTGTTCTCATTTGAGCTGTACTTTCAACTTTATGACCTGAAGAAGATCCGATTCTTTTTAAGTCTTGTACAGGAGCATCAGTAACTATATCAATTTCACCAGATAATAAGGCTGCTACTCTTGTAGCTGCATTTTTAATAGGCATTAATTCAATTTGAGTTACTTTTTTGTCCTTCATTTCACCCCACCAATGTTTATTTCTTTTAAACACTGTCTTGGTGTTAGGCTCTCTCAAAGTTATTTTAAAAGGACCAGTTCCCATAGCATTAGTAGCAGAGAAAGTTTCTTGTCCTGCATCCCAATTTTGTGGAGACATTGCAAAGTTTTTCTCTGACCAAGCTTTAGACATTATAAAAATGTTTGATAGTTGGTTTAAAAGAATAGGATTTGGTTTACTTGTAGTTATTTTAACAGAGTAATCTCCAACCGCTTCAACATTAGCAACAGTGCTGATGTATTCTTTAAAGTCAGATGTTCTTTGCTTAGCTCTCAATATACTAAACACAACATCTGCAGATGTCATTCCAGAACCATCTGAAAACTTAGCATCTTCTCTTAAAGTAAAAATCCAAGTATTTGGATCAGTAGCTTTCCATTTTGTTGCTAAAGCAGGTCCTATTTTCATGTCCAAACCTCTTTGAACTAGAGCTTCGTAAACTTGTCTAGATACTTGTGTAGTTGGACCTTCATTTTGTGCATGTGGATCTAGTGTTAAACTGTCTCCTTGCATAGACCATTTAATAGTTTTTGCCCATGCTGAAGAAAATCCGAATACTAGAACTAATGACAATAGTATTCTTACTATATTTTTAGTCTTCATTATTCCCCTCGTTTTTTAAATTTATTTAAAAAAGTATAAGTGAAATAATTGAATTATAGTAGCAATAATTTACTGATAAAATTTAACTTTTATCACTATCTACTAATTTTTTCTTACCTATCCAAGGCATCATAGCTCTTAGTTCTGCACCAACTTTTTCTACAGGATGTTCGGCTAATTTAGCTCTCGTAGCAAGGAAATTTTTTTGACCATTTTTACATTCATCCATCCATTCTTTAGTGAATTTTCCAGATTGAATTTCAGACAAAATTTCTTTCATTCTTTTTTTAGTTTCTTCTTTATTTACTACTCTCGGTCCAGATTGATATTCACCATATTCAGCAGTATTCGAAATAGAATAATTCATGTTTGCAATTCCACCTTCATAAATTAAATCAACAATCAATTTAACTTCATGAACTGTCTCAAAATATGCCATCTCTGGTTCATATCCTGCTTCAACTAAAGTTTCATAACCATTTTTAATAAGTTCAACCAAACCTCCGCATAATACAGTTTGTTCACCAAATAAATCTGTCTCAACTTCATCTTTAAATGTAGTTTCAATAATTCCTGATCTTCCTCCACCAACTGCTGAAGCATAAGATAAAGCTAAGTCTCTTGCCTTTCCTGAACCATCTTGATGAACAGCAAATAAACAAGGCACTCCACCTCCTTTTTCATATTCACTTCTAACTAAGTGACCAGGTCCTTTGGGAGCAACCATAAAAACGTCTAGATCTTTTCTAGCTTTAATTAAATCGTAATGAACATTTAAACCATGAGCAAAAGCGATACTTGTCCCCTCTCTTACTCGTTGTTCAATATGATTTTTATAAATTTCCGCTTGTAGTTCATCTGGTGTAAGAATCATTACTACATCAGCCCACTCTGCAGCATCAGATAAATTCATTACCTTTAATCCTTTTGATTCTGCTTTAGCTGCACTCGATGAACCTTCTCTTAATGCTACAACAATATCTTTTACTCCACTATCTTTTAAATTTAATGCGTGAGCGTGCCCTTGGCTTCCATAACCAAAAATAGCAACTTTTTTACTTTTAATTAGATTAACATCTGCATCTTTTTCATAAAACATTTTCATATCATCTCTCCTTTTAAATTAATTAAATATTTTAGCACCCCTAGTCATTGCTACTGCCCCAGTTCTCGAAGTACTAATAAGTCCTAAGGGCTTTAATTTTTTATTCATTTTATCAATTTCTCTTCTAAGAGCAGTTATTTGAATTACTGCTGAAGTTTTTGTTTCATCTAATATTACGGGATTAAATTTTTTACAAGCATTTAAGCATTTTTCAATTTTATTTCTTTTTCCTACAACTTTAAATAAAGCCATTTCTTTAAAAATTACGCCTTTATCCTCTCTTTTAAATTCAGCAACTTTATGAACAGGCACTAACTTTGTTAATTGGAGTCTTATTTGATCAATTACTTGAGGTGTTCCAGTGGTAACAATTGTTATTCTTGAAATATTTTTAACCGCATCAACCTCTGCAACAGCTAACGACTCGATGTTGTAACCTCGACCAGAAAATAAACCAACTACTCTTGCCAAAACTCCAGCCTCATTATCTACCCATACTACAAAAATGTATGTATCTGGTTTTTGTTTCTTCGTAGGTATGCTGTAAGCTGATTTTGATTTTGGCATTATTGTTATACTAAGGCTTTGCCTTTTCCTTTGATTTTATTTTCCTCTTGATCATTTGGACCTAAAATCATTTGGTTATGAGGTTTTCCAGATGGTATCATTGGGAAGCAATTCTCGTTAGGATCCACATGACAATCAAATATAACTGGTCCATCATAATCGATCATTTCTTGAATTTTATCATCAAGATCATTTGGATTGTCTGCTTTAATTCCTTTACATCCATATGCTTCTGCCATCTTCATAAAATCAGGTAACGCTTCAGAATAACTTTCAGAATAATTTTTTTCATGCAGTAATTCCTGCCATTGTCTAACCATTCCCATATATTGATTATTTAAAATAAATATTTTTATAGGAAGATTATATTGAACTGCAGTAGACATTTCTTGTATAGTCATTAAAACTGATGCTTCTCCAGCAATATCAATTACTAATTTTTCAGGATGAGCAATTTGAACACCAACTGCTGCTGGCAATCCATACCCCATAGTTCCTAAGCCTCCAGATGTCATCCATCTATTTGGTTTATTAAATTTATAATGCTGAGCAGCCCACATTTGATGTTGTCCAACCTCAGTAGTAACATAAGTATCTTTATTCTTAGTTAATTCATAAAGTCTTTGAACAGCATGTTGAGGTTTTATACTTTTATTACTATTTACAAAATTAAGAGAATCTTTTTCTCTCCATTTTTCAATTTGTTCCCACCACTTAGCTATATTTGATTTATTTGACTTGCTATGACCATTTTTTCTTTTAGCAATTGTTTTATTAATTTTACTGATTACACTCGTAACATCTCCAACTATTGCAAGATCCACTTTAATAATTTTATTAATTGATGATGGATCTATATCAATATGAACTTTTTTTGAATTTGGTGAAAACTCATCAATTTTTCCAGTAATACGATCATCAAATCTTGCACCAATGTTAATTAAAAGATCACAATCATGCATAGCATTATTTGCTTCATAAGTACCATGCATACCAAGCATTCCTAAAAATTGATTATCATCTCCAGGGTACGCACCTAATCCCTGAAGTGTAGAAGTTATAGGAAAACCAGTTAGCTCAACAAATTCTCTCAGAGCCTGACTTGCTTTTGGCCCTGAGTTAATTACTCCTCCACCGCTATAGATTATTGGTTTTTTAGCTTTGGTTAATAATTTTACTAATTCATCAATTTGATCTTGAGAAAATTTATTATGGGATTTTCCATTAAATTTTTTTTCTTTATTTAGTTTTTTATATTTTGCTTTTGCAAACTGAATATCTTTTGGAATATCAATCAAAACAGGTCCAGGTCTTCCAGTTGTTGCAACTCTAAAAGCTTCATGCATAACTTTTGAAAGATCATTTATATCTTTAACTAGCCAATTATGTTTCGTGCAAGGTCTTGTAATTCCTGTAGTATCACATTCTTGAAATGCATCTGTTCCAATTAAATGTGTTGGAACTTGACCAGAAATACAAACTAATGGAACAGAGTCCATATACGCATCTGTTAATGCTGTAACTACATTGGTAGCTCCAGGACCTGATGTAACTAAGACTACACCTGGTTTTCCTGATGACCTCGCATAGCCCTCAGCTGCGTGACCAGCACCTTGTTCGTGTCTAACTAAAATATGTTTTATAGAAGGATGATTTTTTAATTCATCATAAATTGGTAACACTGCGCCACCTGGATAACCAAATATATGTTCCACCTTTTGGTCTTCAAGACATTTAAATACAATTTCTGCTCCAGTTAATAATTTTGGCATTAGGCAATCTAGCTGAAGTTGTGCTCATTGGTCAAGTTTAAGAATGAGAATTTTAAATTTTTTTCAAAAAATTATTTATGTCTTGTGGCTTTAGCTTCATCCAGTTCATCATGTTGCCTCTAGCCCAAGTACTTTGTCTTTTGGCGTATTGTCTAGTTTTTATGGCTATTTTTTCTTTAGTATCCTTCAAATCTTTTTGTTTTTTTAAATATTCTCTAATTTCAGTAACTCCAATAGCTTTGTTAGCGCTTTTATCTTTTCTAACTCTTAACTTTATGAAATCTTTTACTTCTTTTATCGCTCCATTTTCTATCATCTCTCTTGTTCTAACATTGATACGCTCAATCAATTCTTGTCTAGGAAAATCAATATAAACTTTAAAGAAATCGCCTTCCATGAAATTTGGTTTAGTGTTTTTAAACCATTCAGTAAGAGATTTTTTTGTAAACTTTTTTACTTCATAAGCTCTGATAGATCTTTG
>CABYZT010000006.1 GCA_902523515.1 uncultured Pelagibacteraceae bacterium | reverse complement strand
CTTGAATTGGAGATATATAACTAGGAGAGACTGTCCCACCAGTAATCTCATTTCTTGCAACTGTGTAGTTTTCTAGTGGTTTATAAACAGCAGTCTTGAAATCCTCACACTGTTTATCTGAAACTTTAACACCCTCAGCTTTTTTGTCTTCAATATATTTAACAGCAGCTTTTGCAGCTAATCGACCTTCTGTAAAAGATCCAGATGAAAACTTGTGAGCACTTCCACCAACTGTATCACCTGCACCAAATAATCCATCAATAGTTAGCATTCTGTTATAACCCCAGAAATATTCTGGTGGTGATAAATCCTCTGGACCGCTAACCCATGCGCCAGAACAAGTAGCATGAGAACCCATTACATAAGGCTCAGATGTAGTTAGCTCAGGATTTGTATATTTTGGATCAATATTTTGAGATGCCCAAACAACAGCTTGACCAACAGTCATTCCTAAGAAATTTTCCCAACCTACTGTTTCTAAATGTGGATCTTGGAAAGCCTCAGTAGTTACCATGTGGATTGGTCCACCGCCTGCAGCTACTTCCTGGATAAATGCATGATTTCTCAAACAAGTTGGCGTTGGATGATGATCAATATATTCTCCAACTAACTCTTTGGTTTGATCATACCATTTTTTCTCATAGTTTTCGCCATTAGCATTTTGAGTGTATGTTTTTAAATGAAGGAAATATGCTCCAACTGGCCCATACCCATCTTTAAATCTACATAATACAATTCTATTTTCCATTTGAGTCATCTTAGCACCTGCTGCAATAGGTAATGCATATGCAGATCCATTACTCCATGGAGCATACCAAGTTCTACCCATTCCTTCTCCAACAGCTCTTGGTTTAAAGATGTGTGAAGCTCCTCCAGCAGCAACAATTACTGCTTTTGCTCTAAATACATGGAAATCACCCGTTCTCATATTAAATCCAACTGCTCCACCAATTCTGTTATCTTGAGACTCGTCCATTAAAAGATGAGTAATCATTATTCTGTTATAAATTTTATCTGCTGATTTTTTTGCAGCTTCTGCAACAATCGGTTTATAACTTTCTCCATGGATCATTATTTGCCATTTACCTTCTCTTAGGTATCTACCAGTTTCTTCATTCTTCATCATAGGCAAACCCCATTCATCAAACATATGAACTGTAGAGTCTACGTGACGAGCCATGTCATAACCTAAATCTTCTCTTACCATTCCCATTAAATCATTTCTTGCATATCTTACGTGATCTTCTGGTTGGTTTTCACCCCACTGCATTCCCATATAGCAGTTAATGGCATATAGTCCTTGGGCAACAGCACCACTTCTATCAATGTTAGCTTTTTCAACACAAACAATTTTCATGTCTCTACCCCAGTGTCTTGCTTCAAAGGTAGCACCAGTACCA
The DNA here is from genome assembly GCA_902523515.1 of uncultured Pelagibacteraceae bacterium. Classification (GTDB taxonomy): domain Bacteria; phylum Pseudomonadota; class Alphaproteobacteria; order Pelagibacterales; family Pelagibacteraceae; genus Pelagibacter. The sequence continues at coordinate 80,938 of CABYZT010000006.1, read as the reverse complement.
GCCATACCTCCACCAACAACTAATATATCACAATCTTCGTAATGAGTTTTATGACTAGCCATTAATAGTAAACTCCTTTTTTGAACGACTCTTTGGGAACACTCGGAAGCTCTCCATCTATATTTAATCCTTCTGGTTCAGTGTATAATCTTTGTGAATTTATCTCACCTTGATTAGGTTTGTCCCCATCAGCTAATTTAGGAATAAATTTTCCCCAAGGCTTAGTTGTTATTGGAGATACGAAATTTTTTTCAGTTCCATTTCTGAATTTAATTTTCCAAGAGATTGTTCCTTTTTCTTCTTCCCTTCTTACTCTAACGCTATGTCCCATTGGAGCAAAGTCTGCATATCCTCTAACATCAATAGCGTGATTAGGACAAGCTTTGACACAAGAATAACATTCCCAACAAAAGTTAGGTTCTATATTTTTTGCACGTCTAATGTTTTCATCAATGTGCATTATATCTGATGGGCAAATATCTACGCAATGACCACAGCCATCACATCTTGTCATATATACAAATGTTGACATATTATTCTCTCTCCTTTTTAAATTTTATCATAATTAATAATGTTTAGGTTGTTCTCTTTTAATACCTAAACCAAATTGTTCAGGTGCATCTGCAGGTGGTGGTAAATTATCTCTTGAACCATCTGCTTCAGCTAAATTCTTTTGTATTGCTGCGCCAGGTTTATAAAACATATGTGCAAACTTAGACCAATAAACTCCTCCAAATAAAACTAGGTTTGAAACTACAAATAAGACTAAAAATAAATTTGCATCCCATCTTCCCTCTAAATTTAAACCTTGAAGGTATGACCAAATAAATCCAGTTAAGGAAGTTGCAATCAGAGCTAATACGAATAAATCTGCTTTAATAATTCTGTACCAAGGTTGCGCTTCAGAATAAACATCAACTCTTAAAAAGAACCAAAACCATGATCCACCCAATATCGTCATCAAAGCTCCAATATGCCAGATCATTGGCCAAATAGTCGGAGTTTCTGCATTTGCTGATGAATAACAAAATATCATCACAACAGAGCCAACCCAAAACAATATAGTACCATACATACCAAGAACATGTGCTACTCTTCTTTTGCCCGCCCCTAGTTCTGATGTAGTTCCGATGTCGTATGCAATTGTTTTTGAAACAACTGCAATTCTTTCACCAGTCGATAGTTCTTTGGTAGCATTTTTTTTTGCTTTCTTGGCGTTTTCAAAAAAGTATTTTACATTCTTTTTATGAATTATGTCTAAAAGAGTGCCTGCAACGATTAATAAAACCATTAACACCACAAAACCTTGCATGACTATAGATGGAACTGTTTCAGCTAGAATTGAAAATGGATTTGTTGCAAACATTTTTAATACCCTTGTAAAATAAAATTGAATTAATTTAAGGTTTTCTATTCTAGAAACTTATAGAGTTCAACCAAAAGTATTGGTCAATTTGTCTTTAATAACAACTTAGAGTTTACGTTTGTAGTGTTGTTTGTTGGGAATCACTGACCTAACACCGCCCTGAGGATTCTCAACATCCCCTTCTCTTCTGGGAATTAGATGAATATGACAATGCATAATTGATTGGCCTGCAGATTTTCCTGCATTTGTGCCTATATTAAAACCTTTAACACTAGTATCTTGTTTTAAAATTTTTTCTTTAGTTTTGAAGATTAAATCATTACATGCTTGAATTTCATCTTTAGTAAGCTCAAAATATGTTTCAACATGTCTTTTAGGAACGATAAGACTATGAAATTCTGAGACAGGATAGCTATCTGTAGATGAATAAGCCAATTGGTTTTCAAACTGAAGCTCTTCTTTTCTAATTTTACAAAATATACAAGGATTGTTTGGATCTTTCATATTTAAACAAGAGAGTTATATATTTTATTTAACTTTGTGTAGCAACCAGTCTTTCTTCTCTTCCATTTAAGTTCGTTTATTTTTGAAACTGATGTTATTCCTTTACCGGATCCAATAAGAATTATTTCATCGTAATCATCGATTGATTTAATAAAAATATCTTTAAAATTAATTTTAATTCTCTTGCTTATAAATTTAAGTGTGTTTCCAAAATAACAATTTTTTTTAGGTGAAAAAATCTTCCCATTTTTCACAAAAACTAAATTTGAAGTACCAGTTTCTAAAATTTTATCCTTTGCTACTAGAGCAATATCAAATTTAGTTGAATCAACTTTGCTTAATTTTGCTAATATTTTTTTATAATAGAGATTTTTGTAAGTTGGCTCTACTCGTTTATATTTAAATAATAAAAGATGAAAATTACTTTTTGGTTTTGGTCTTTTTCTAATTGAGACTGATATCAGTTTTTTATTTAACGCTATACGAAATAAATTATCAGAACCTATGTATAGGGTATTTTTGTTAATTAAATCTTTAATAATGTTTTTTAAATTGTTTTTTTTTATTCCATATTTTTTTGTAGATTTTATTAAGTTCTCTAAATGCGCTTTTAAAAGTATTAACTTAGGAGGTTTTCCAACCATTCGCATTGTGGTGAATACACCCCTAGACCCCCAAAGATCATTGAAATTCACTTCTTTAAGATTACTAAGCTGATAAGATTTTTTTAATAAGAGTGTTGCCATTTTCTGTTAAAAAAGATTCTGGATGAAATTGAAATCCATATATTTTGTTTTGATTATCCTCAAGACCCATTGGTATTTTTGTTTTACTACATCTCATAGTTATTTTAATAGAATTTGATTTAAATGGCTCCATTAATTTTAATGAATGATATCTTCCAACTTTAAACTGTTGATTATTTTTAAAGATTTTACTTTGATTATTTGTTTTTATTTTAGATTGAAATCCATGATAAATTTTTTTTTGTTGTATTATTTTGCCTCCTTCATTATGCAAAATCATTTGATAACCAAGACAAATACCAATAATTTTTTTCCTTCCTTTGTATTTTTTATAAATTTTTGAAGTATTAGGGTAATCCTTTGGTGATCCAGGTCCTGGTGATAAAACGATCACATCACTTTTATCAAGTAATTTGTTATTTACCTCGTAATAATTTGAGCAAAAAACTTTATCAAATTTTGCAAATTGATGAACAACATTCCAAGTAAAAGAGTCTTGATGATCGATTATGTAAATCATTTAAACAACTCCAGTAAAGATTTTGCTTTAATATAATTTTCATTGAACTCTTTCTTAGGTGAACTATCTAATACTACTCCAGATGCAGCAGAGATCTCTGATTGATTTTTGTAATTTAATATAGATCTAATTATAATATTAAACTTCATATCTTGATTAAATTTAATAAATCCAAAACTTCCTGTAAAAATATTTCTACTTTCTTTTTCTTGATTATTTAGAAGTTCTAACGTTCTTATCTTAGGACAACCAATTACAGATCCTCCAGGCATCATAGCTTTGATGATATCAATCAATTTTGTATTTTTATTTATTTTCCCACCTATTGAAGTCACATAATGAAAAAGATGCTTGTATTCTTCAACGTATTTTTTTTTAAGTATTTTAACACTTCCAGGCTTACAAATTTTTGATAAATCACTTCTTTCCATATCAACTATCATGTTGTGTTCTTTTGTTTCTTTCTCATTATTTTTGAAATATTTAAGAGCTATATTTTTATTGGATAATAATTTTTTCTTAAAAGTTCCAGCTATTGGTTTTGTTATAATTTTGTTTTTTTTCTTATCAATTAATGTTTCTGGTGAACAACTTACTATAGAATAATCTTTGTCTTTTATCATAAATGACTCAGGAGAAGCATTAACACGCATCAATTTCCAAAAAAAATTAATAGGATTAATTAATGATTTATTCTTATATTTTGTACAAATTTTAATTTGATAAGTCTCACCCTCTCTTATTTTTTTTGAAAATAATTCAAATATTTTTTTATATTTTGCATATGAAATATTAATCTTAAAAGGACTTAAAATTTGAGTTTTGTTGAATTGATAGTTAAATGTATGTTTTTTTATATTAGATATAACTTTGATATCTTTTCTAATTTTAATTATAGTCTCAGGTTTATAAAAAATTCCTTTATAAAAGTTTATCCTTTTTTTATTTTTTAAATTAATACCAATCAAATTACATAAAATTTCATAACCAAAAAAACCAAGATATAAATCTGTTTCTTTGTTATATTTTTTTTTCTCTAACGAATTAAGAAATTTATGTATATTTTTTTTTGTTAAAATGATCTTTTTTGAAAAATCTGTATAAATATTGTAGCCATCTTCTACTTTATAAATAATTAAAGGTTTATCTGATTGATACAGATCCTCTAAATAAGGGTTGAATTTAAACTTATGCTGGCTGAGTTCTTTCAATTGCTTTCTCTACTATAGGTAAATGTATCAGACCTGCAAAAATTGATAATGCGATAGATCCGTACCATGCATAGTCAAAATTTCCATTTAATTCATAAAATACACCACCTAGATATGCTCCTAGGAAAGAACCAATTTGATGGCTTACAAAAACTATTCCATATAAAAGTCCAACATATTTTGTACCAAATATATGTGCAACAATTCCATTCGTTGGAGGAACTGTGGATAGCCATAAAAAACCAAAAGTAACTCCAAAAACTACAGAATTAAATATACTTGGTGGTAAGAAAATAAAATAGATAATTGAAACGCCTCTTAAAAGATATATTGCACTTAATATTTTTTTCTTACTATACCTTGTTGCTAAATAACCACTTGTAATAGTGCCTGCCATATTAAACACTCCTATCAAAGCTAAAACCATTGCAGGTGTCCAATCAGGCAAACCTTTGTCTGCCATATAGGTAGGAATGTGTGTTGCTACTAGAGCAATATGCCAACCACAAACAAAAAAACCTAAAGTGAGATAAATAAAACTTTTGTTTGCAAATGCCTCTTTTAGTGCCTCTCTTGCTGTTTGATTATTATCTTGATTAACTCCTACAGGTATTTTTGGAGTACTAACAAACAATGCTACCACTAATCCTAATCCTAAAAGAAGAGAAAAATATAAAAGAGTATTCTCCCAGCCTGTTTCAACTAAGGAATATCTTACAAGTAAAGGTGATACAAAATATCCAAATGAACCTGCACATGTAACAATTCCTGTTGCAATAGTTCTATTAGATGCAGGAAAATGTTTAGCTACTACTGATACCGGGATACCTATTGCAGTGGAGCCCAAGCCTATTCCAATCATCACTCCTATAGTTAAAGTAAAATAACCTCCGGTATTATAACCAGAATAAAAAAGCAAAACCCCAACTAAATAAAAAACAAAACCAATAAATATTGCAACCGCTCCTCCATATTTATCAGTAATTACACCAAACAACGGACTGAATACTCCCCAAAGTAATAACTGCAATCCCATAACAAAACCAAAATGAGAAATGGAAATATCTAAGTCAGTATTAAAATCAAAATAAAACAACCCAAAGGTCTGTCTTATTCCTAAAGAAATAATTACAACAATAGAAGCAGCAACTAAAGTGATTAGTGCTTTTTTGCTAATAGTAAAACTTTCTGAACTCATTTAATAAATTTTAATGCTTGTTTTATATCATTTATTATGTCTTTAGGATCTTCAAGTCCAATATGCATCCTTATTATATGTTCATGTTTATTTATATGTGTAAATTGTCTCTTACCTAGTGCTTGGTGTGTTTGATAAAGTGCTAAGCTTTCGAAGCCTCCCCAACTAAATCCATACCCAAAAAGTTTTAAAGAATTAACAAATTTTAACACTGAGTTTTTATTTTTTGATTTTATTTTAAATCCTAATAAACCCGATGCTCCAGAATAATATTTTTTCCATAATTTATAATTTTGACTACCTTTTTTATATGGATAAAAAACTTTAATTATTTTTTTCTGTTTTGATAAAAACTTGGAGACTTTAAATGCATTTTCCTGATGTTTTTCCAATCTTACATCTAAAGTTCGAATACCTCTTAGGATTAAATATGCATCATCTGGACCTAATCTTAATCCTGAAACTTTATTTGTTGCTTCTACTAATTTAAAAACTCGTTTACTTATAGCTAAACTGCCACCCATTACATCTGAGTGACCAGAATAATATTTTGTTGCAGAGACAATCGACATATCAAAACCTAGCTTTATTGGTTTCAGAAAATAAGGTGTTCCCCAAGTGTTATCTATGGCTGTATAAATTTTATTTTTTTTTGCCAATGCAACTATTTTAGATAAATCTTGAAATTCAAAAGTGTTGCTTCCAGGATTTTCAACAAGAATAAGCTTTGTTTTTTTTGTAATCTTACTTTTTAGATCATTCAAGTCATTTGGATTATAAAATATTGCTCTGATATTAAATTTTTTAAGGTATGTTTCTGTTAAAAGTCTTGATGGCGAGTAAACTGAATCTGTAACAAGTATTTCGTCATCTGGTTTTACAACACTTAACACACCAAGAAATATTGCACCAAAACCAGTAGGGGTTAAATAAACCTTATAACATTCTTCAATTTTTCTTAAAATTTGTTGTAAAGCATATGTTGTGGATGTTCCCTGTCGACCGTAATCAAAATTTCCACTTACTGGATCTTTCAAATATTTATTCTGAGTTTTTTTAATATCCTGCATGGATTTAAAAATAATAGTAGAAGCTCTAACTACAGGAGGATTTACAGACTGATTATGAAAATCTTTAGCTGTATGTTTGAGAAAAGTCTTGAAGGAATTACCCATAATAAATTTGATAAGTTATTAAGACAATGCTATATCCCATGAAAAACGTCAATAAAATTAAAATAGGACTAAATGAGTTACCCAAAGAAACATAGAGGCCGAAGAAAACAAGGGTCTAAAAAAAGAAGAGCTAAAAGAAAAAATAAGAAGAAATAATTTTTCTGCTATTCTTTAATCCAACCACCACCAAGTACTTTGTGGCCAAACTGGTCTTTACGATAAAAAACACATGCCTGACCAGGTGAAATGCCATCCTCAGGAATTGCTAAATTAACTTTAGCATTATTATTATCTATAAGATTTACTTTTGCTTCTAGAAGACTTCCAGTAGATCTAACTTTAACAAGTAAATTTTGATCTAAATCCTCTTTGTTAGTTAATAAATTTATTTCCTTTAAAGAAATTGTTTTTTTTCCAAGTTTTTCTTTAGGTCCAACTATTATTTCATTTTTATCCGAATTTATCTTTAACACATAAAGGGCTTCTTTATCTGAAACTTTAATTCCTTTTCTTTGACCAATCGTGAAATTAATAATTCCATCATGAACACCAATTACCTCACCATTTAAATTTTTTATATTTCCTTTCTGAAAGGAGTCTGGTCTGAACTTTTGTATTACTGAAGCATAATCACCATTTGGAACAAAACAGATATCTTGACTATCAGGTTTATCTGCAACATTTAAATCAAGATTTTTTGCAATTTCTCTAGTTTTGTCTTTTAACATTCCACCTAAGGGAAATCTTAAATAATCTAATTGTTCTCTAGTTGTGTTGAATAAAAAATAACTTTGGTCTCTATTTTCATCTATTGCTCTATACATGTTTGTAGTTTTATTTTCTGTAATACTTTTCACATAATGGCCTGTAACTAACGCATCCGCTTTGAGTTCTTTTGAAACTTCAAATAAATCTTTAAATTTTACAGTTTGATTACACTGAACACATGGAATTGGGGTTTCACCTTTTAAATAACTCTCAACAAAATTATCTATAACACCTTGTTTAAACTTATCTTGATAATATAAAATTTTATGTTCTATACCTAACTTATGTGCAACACGTTTAGCATCCATTATATCTTGACCAGAACAACACTGTTTAGATGCAGCTACTTCTTTACCATCATCATAAAGTTTTAGAGTTATACCAATTACAGTATAACCTTCATTTTTCATAATTCCTGCAACAGTAGAAGAATCTACTCCACCCGACATTGCAACAACTACGGTGGTATCTGAAGGTTTTTTATCTAAACCAATAGAATTCAAATCTTTATTCATAAGGTGGTATTTATACTTATTTACAATATAAGTTAAATTAAATGATTTTAGATTATGAACCAGGTGACAAAGTCACTAATCCTCAAAAAAAAGAATGGGGAATTGGGCAAGTGCAATCTATAATTAACGATAAAGTGACAGTTAATTTTGAAAATGCTGGAAAAAAAGTGATTAATGCAAAAAACGTTGAATTAAAAAAATTAGGAAAATGAAGGTGAACTTAAAAGAGATTGTTGAAAATTTAATTGATAATTTTTTAGAAGCTGGAGATTTAGCCATAGAGTTAAGAAATAAGGGTTTGATAAAAAAAATAAAATCAGACAATACACCGGTAAGTAATGGTGATTTAGAAGTAAATAAATTTATATCAAAAAAAATTTCTGAGGTTACTCCAAATTTACCTATCATTTCAGAAGAGACCTCTGAAAATAAAGATAACCTAAATTTAAAAGATTTCTGGCTGGTTGATCCTATTGATGGAACATATGATTATATTAATTATTTAGAAGAATTTACAATTAATGCTGGTTTGATTATTAATAATAGACCTGTTGCTGGATTAATAAATGCTCCAGCAAAAAAAAGAATGTTTTATTCATTTGAAAAAGGTAATGCTTTTGAGTTTAGTAATGGTAAAAAAATAAACTTAAATAATTTACCACCTAAAAAAACAGAAAATTTAAAATTTATTTCGTACTCAACTAAAATAAAGCCTGAAATTCAAAAAATTTATGATGATTTAGGAGTAAAAGAAAATACTAAAATGAAAAGTTCTTTAAAATTTTGTGTAGTTGCTGCTGGTGAATACGATGGTTATGTTGCTGAACCCAGAGCATATGAGTGGGATATAGCAGCTGGTCATGCAATTTTAGAACATTCAGGTGGAACTGTAACTGATTTTAAAGGAAATGAAATTTTGTACGGTAAAAAAGATTTAAAAAATCCAAGTATAATTTTGAAAAATAAAAATATTTTATAATGGATGAACAATTAAGAATAATATTGATTATTATTGTTTCAGTATCAATTTTTGGATTGTTAGTATTTGTTTTCGTAAAAAATTACATAAGAAACAAAATAAATCATCTTGTTAAAGAAGAAAAAGATAAAAATTCAAAGTAGATTTATTATTTTTAGATATTCATTTTTTTCTATATCCATTACCTTTCTAGATGTTTCAAAATCAAATCCATTTCTTGCAAGTAGAGATATATCTTTTTTGTAAAATAAAGATCTATTATCCTCTGCTCTTGCTGGACCAATTCTTTTTTTTTTACATAATTTTATTGCTGAAAAAAAATCCTGATCAGAATTATCTTCCTTTATTTTTTCAACTGTATCTTTGATAAATGTTTCGTTAATCCCTTTTCCAATTAAATAATTTCTAATCTTATTAATTGAGTTTCCTCTTTGAATCATACTTTTAGCTTTACTTTCAGAATAAAATTGATCATTTATAAATCTGTTTTTTTCTAGGTCAGACAAAACAATATCAATCAATTTATTTACATCTTTTTTTCTTACATCAGATGCTGATAGTTTCATGTATTTTTTTAATAAATAAGTTTTGAGTTGTTGTTTTGAAGGTGCATACTTTTCAACATAAGCAAAGGCAAAATTACGCATCTCATCGACAGTTACTTGAAGAGTTTTTTTTCTATTTCTTATAGGAATCATTGTTAGATTTAATATAATATATCTAAATGATTGAACAAATTTATACTTATTTCACAATTGAGACACTTTACATGTGGATCAACCTTGGAGTTCTACCTTTTTGGTTTATCTTGATAGTGTTTCCTCAATCACATTTAAGTAGAATTTTTGTAACATCAATTTTTCCTTTTTTTATATTAAGTGGTGTTTATATCTTCATTTTATATAAATCTTATTTAATTGGTTACGATTTTGATGGAAATTTCTCTCTTTACCTCGGTCTAAGTGAGCTATCTAGGTTGTTTGAAGACCATTTGTACATAATGGTTTTTTGGACTCATTTCATAGCAATTAATTTATTTATTGGTGGTTGGATTGTTAAAGATTCTCAAAAGTTTTCTATAAACAAAGTTTTGATGGGGGTGCCATTAATTGTGACTTATTTAATTGGTCCAATAGGTTTGTTTTTATACTGGATAATAAGAATTTTTTACGCAAAAAGAATTAATTTATATGAGTAATCATATAGATTTTTATTTCGATATAATTAGCCCCTATGCATACATCGCGCATAAAAAAATTCTTAAACATAAAAATATAACATTTAATTACAAACCAATTTATTTAGGAGGTCTTCATAAGCTAGCTGGAATTGATTCTCCTGCATTTAACAAATATAAATTAAGAAATAATATAAATGATTGTAACTTGGTATCTGAAAAAAATAAGATTGAATTCAAATGGAATTCTAATTTTCCAATAAATTCTTTAAATATAATGAGAGGATATATTAGTGTTAGTAAGGATAAGCAAAACGATTACTTAAATTGTTTTTTTGATGCTTATTGGAAAGATAATCATGACTTATCAAATGTTGAGAATATGTCAAAATTAATAAGGGATTTAAATATTGATAGTGAAAAATTTTTTCAATCTATAAAAGAACAATCAGTTAAAGATAGATTAATTAAATTAACTACTGAAGCTTTTCAAAAAGAAGTTTTTGGAACTCCAACCTTTATAGTCAATGATAAAATTTTTTGGGGACAAGATAGACTTGAATATGCTTTAGAAGAATTTAATACTAATTAAATTATTTTAAATTTGCTACTAGCTATAGAGCCAAACCCACCATCAATATGTGATACATTTTGATATCCCATATCTTTTAAGGATTTAACAGCTAAAGCTGATCTTACACCTCCTGCACAAAATAAAACGAATTCTTTATTTTTGTCTATTTGTCCATTTTGAAATATCGGGCTATTAGGATCTAGATATACCTCAAGCATTCCTCTTGGGATATGACTTGCTCCTTCAACACTTCCTGTATTCTCCAGTTCATTACTTTCTCTAATGTCGATTAGATTACAATTTTTATCTTGGACCATTTGATAAGCTTGATCTGTATTAATTGTTTTAATCTCTTTTAAAGTTTCACTAACTAGAGTTTGTAATGATTTAATGACCATAATATTATAAACGTATAACACATTATGAAAAAATTTTTTATCAAAATCTGTAAATTTTTAGGTTATGAAATTTTAGATCAAAATCATTTTTCATCACCAACATTAGGAAAGGAATTAAATGAAGAACTGTCGATTTTGAATGAAAAATCTATAGTTTTACCTTTGGGTGAAGTTAAAATTACAAAAAAAGTAAATTCAATACTAATTATTCTAAGGATGAATACAGACATTGAAATTTGGGATCAAAATAGAAGAAGGTTATTTGAGTATCCAAAAATTGAATATACTAAAAGATCATTAAACTCGCTTATTAGATCAATTAATTTTTTAAAAAATAAACACCCCACCATAAATGTTAAAACAATAATTGTTGATGATAATTCAAGCACTGAAAACCTTAATATAGTTAAAAAAGTAATTGATGGATATAATATAGAGATAATCAATTTAGATTACTCAAAATATGAAAAGAAAATATCAGAACAAAAAAATAAAGAAACTTTTGCAAATCTATCAAGTTTACTTAAAAGTTTTGAAATTGGAAAAGATACTGGTGAAGATTTAATTTACTTTGTTGAGGATGATTATTTACATTTTGAACCAATGTTGGAAGAAATGGTGGCCTCTTATGAAAGAATCGCATCACAACTAAATAAGGATATTTTTATGTGTCCATCTGATTATCCTTATCTTTACATGAATAATGAAAAAACAAATGTTTTGATTGGAAATAAACGTCATTGGAGAACTGTAGATAAAACACTATGTACCTTCCTGACAACTAAAAATTTATTAGATAAATATTGGGATAACTTTTATAAGAATTGTTTAGACAGGCACGATCCATTTGAAAAATATTTAAATGAGATATATTCAAAAGAAATTTGTATTTCTCCCTTAAAAAGTTTATCACTACATCTAACAAATATTAATTCAAGTTACGGCTTATCGCCTTTTATTGATTACAAAAAACTTTGGGAGGAAAACGAAATAAATGATTAAAGAAAATACAAAAGCACCAATTTTTAAATTACCATCTACAAATAAAAAAGAATACTCTCTTAAAGATTCAATAGGAAATTATGTAATTATTTATTTTTACCCTAAAGATGATACTCCAGGGTGTACAATTGAAACTAATGATTTTAATAAACTACTTCCAAAATTTAAAAAATTGAACTGTCAAATATTGGGTATTTCTAAAGATAATTTAAAAAGTCATAATAAATTTAGAGATAAATACAAAATAAAATTTGATCTATTAGCTGACGAAGAATTAAAAGTTCTTAAAAAGTATAAAGTTTGGGGTAAGAAAAAATTTATGGGTCGTGAATTTATGGGAATAATCAGATCGACTTATTTAATCGATAAAAAAGGCAAAATACTTAAAGTTTGGGATAACGTTAAAGTAAAAGACCATGCTAAGGAAGTATTAAAAACTCTCCAAAATATTATAAAAAAATAAAAAAAAGACCCCTTATTTCTAAGGGGCCTTTAGTTAACTAACTAGAGAGAGAGATTATAGTTAATTCTTTTTATTAGAGGCTCTTCAATGAGATAACGACATGGAGATCGAAGAGCCTCTATATTGCATACAATTAGTCTCGTATTGCGTATGCTATTACACCTGTTTCAGTTACGTCAGTACCTTTAGCTTCGGCCTCTTTACTTAACCTAATTCCAAAAGTAGCCTTCATAATTGAGAACACAATATATGACACCACAAATACAAAGATGTTAATCGACAACACACCAATTAATTGTGCGCTGAACGAAGCGTCAGTGTTTGTTAATGGCACTGCCAATGTTCCCCATATTCCTGCAAACATGTGGGCAGGGATTGCACCTACAACATCGTCAAGTTTGAAACTAAAAAGTAATTTCGTTCCAAATACAACGATTAAACCACCTACAGCACCTATGAAAATAGCCGCTAATGGCGATGGTGCTAATGGTTCAGCTGTTACAGCTACAAGACCACCAATTGCTCCGTTTAACATTTGAATTACATCTGTTTTACCAAACATTAATCTTGTGATTATTGCAGCGGCCATTACACCACCAGCAGCAGCAAGATTAGTATTAATAAAAATACTTGATACAGCTACAGCATCATCGAATGTTCCAATAGCTAATTGAGATCCACCATTAAATCCAAACCAACCTAGCCATAAAATAAATACTCCAACTGTTACTAATGGAATAGAAGAAGCAGCAAAAGGTTTTATAGCTTTCGCCTCACCTTTACTTCCAAATCTTCCATATCTAGCACCTAATAACATGATACCTGCTAAAGCAGCTGCACCACCTGTTGAGTGTACCAATGTCGAACCAGCAAAATCAGAGAAGCCTAGTTCTGCTAACCAGCCTCCACCCCATTGCCAACCCATAACGATTGGATAAATAATTCCAGATAAGATAGCTGCAAAAAGAAAGAAAGGCCAAAGTTTTACTCTTTCAGCCATTGCACCTGAACAAATTGAAACTGTTGTTGCACAAAAAACCATTTGAAAATACCAATCAGACCCATCAGCATATCCAGTATCGACTGAACTTGCATCAGACCAAGGTGTGAATGTTCCAATATATCCACCTTCTGGTATTCCGTACGCTAAGTTATATCCAAATAACCAAAACATAATTCCGGCAATTGAGTAAAGACCAATGTTCTTTGCACAGATTACAGAAACACTTTTAGAAGTTACCATGCCAGATTCTAGCATCGCAAAACCCGCTGCCATGAACATGACCATGAAACCACACATTAAAAATAATAGTGAGTTGAATATAGCTTGTACCTCAGCAGAAACTGTTGTCTCTGCCATACCCGCACTACTCATGTTTAATAAAAATATTAAACTAAGAACTGGTGCGGATATTTTTTTTATAAATTTAGTCATAAGACCTCCACTTGTTAAGTGTTGTCTTATAGTTTTAATAAAATTTATAAGTAACGCTGATTAGGAAAAGTGGCTATGCATTTTTTGCATATAGTAACAGCCCTAACGTATTAAAAAAACGTTTAGGGCTGTTAAAAAAAAATATTATCTGTTGAATACTTCTTTTAAAGCTTTAGCTGGTAAGAATTTTACTTTTTGAGAAGCAGCAATTTGAATCTGCTCACCAGTTCTTGGGTTTCTTCCAACTCTTGCTTTTCTCTTAGCTACTTTGTACGTACCAAATCCAGCAATTTTTACTGAATCATCACCTTTTAGAGCATCTAAAATAGTGTTGGTAATTGTATCAAAAGTTCGCTCAGCATCTGCTTTGCTCAAATTTAATGAGCCAGAAAGCTTAGCAATTAGTTGTTTTTTGTTCATTTTAGCTCCGGTTTTGTTGGTTAATATTTATACTTGTCATAAACGTTGATAAATCAAGCTTTTTTTTAGTGTATAGTTTTTTAAAACACACAATATATTGTAAAAACTTAAATTAACGTTGGATTTATTGACTTTTTTAAACGTTTTAGAATGTGAATTATCTAAATAAACCTAGGTCTTTCAGATCATTAAATGTGGTGAAAAACATCAATGATAACAACAAAAACAATCCGATTCGAAAAAAACCTTCTTGAGTTTTTTGAGACAAAGGTCGGCCTAAAACTTTCTCAAATGCATAAAACATTAAATGTCCTCCATCTAACATTGGTATTGGAAATAGATTAATAAGCCCTAAACTTATTGATATATAGGCCATCATACTAATAAATGCCAAAACTCCAAAGGTTGCAACTTGTCCAGAAATTTTTGCAATTCTAATTGGGCCTCCCAATTGAGAAGTATCAGCTTTACCTAAAATCATTCCTCCTATGTATTTAAGTGAGGAAACACTCACAAAATAAACTTCATAACCTGCATGATATAAAGCCTGAGCAGGTCCTAATTTTACATGGTTAACTTTATTATTATAGGCGCCAAGCTTAATACCTACCATTCTTTTATTTATTTTATTTCCTAATCCATCATCACCTTCAACAATATTAGGTTTTACTTTTAGTATTAATTCATCATAGGAACGCTTAACTTTGAAATCTATAAAATCACCAGTAGACATTGTGATAAATTTAGAGACTTCCATAATGCTTTTAACTTCATTACCGTCTATTTCTAAGATTATATCCTCAGCTTTTAATCCTCCGACCATTGCGGGACTATCTTTCTGAACTTCATTAATGACTGCAGGAGTAAAATCTTTACCTACAAAGGTATAGATTGAAAAAAATATTACTAAAGCTAATAAAAAATTAGCTAAAGGTCCACCAAATACGATTAAAACTCTCTGATATAAAGGTTTTAAAATAAATAATTTTTCCCGTTCCTCTTCGTTATATTTTTCTAAGATTTCTTGATGATCAGCTTGTGAATAAACATTTCTATCTCCAAAAAATTTTACATATCCACCCAGAGGAATTGCACAAATTTTCCATCTTGTTCCAGATTTATCGTTCCAACCAAATAACTCTTTACCAAAACCAATTGAAAAATCTGTAACACCTACTCCATATTTTTTTGCAAAATAGTAGTGTCCATATTCATGTATAAAAACGACTACTAAGATAAGTATTAAAAATGGAATGATATAACTAAGCATGTGTTAAATATATTATTATTTGCAATTAACTCAATAAGCTAAAATGCCTTATTATTGCTAGAATTTATAATTTAGTTTAAATTTTAATCATTAATACTGTATAATATAATATGCCTTCATTTGATGTAATAAGCAAAATTAATTATCAAGAATTTGATAATGCTTTAGCTAATTGTCTAAGAGAAATTAGTAATCGATATGATTTTAAAGGACTTCATATTTCAATTGAACGAAAAGATAAAACGGTCACTACAAATGCCCCTGATGAATTGAAATTAAAGCAAGTAAATGAATTATTGCAAACCCATTTAGTTAGAAGAAAAGTGGATCCAAGAGTATTAGAAGTTAAAAGCTCAGAAGGAGCTTCGGGAGGATCCATTAGACAAGTCAGTGAATTAAAAGAAGGTATTAGCCAAGAAAATGCTAAAAAAGTTATTGCTGACATTAAAAAACTTAAACTTAAAATTCAGATTAAAATTCAAGGCGATGAATTAAGAGTAGATGGCAAAAAGAAAGATGACCTTCAAGAAGCTATCGCTGCAATCAAAGCAATTGATATAGGTCTTCCAATTGATTTTATTAATTTTAGAGACTAATTAAACCTTTTGAATTAAAGAAGCGCTGTTGTTTGTAGGTTTATTAACGTCTTTTGGCACTTCATGAAAAATTAAATTTGGAATTTTACGTTCTTTTAAAAACGCTGAACCTTGTAATTCTAAATTTAAATAACGATTAATATCAGCTTGATTTAAAATAACTGGTTGTCTGTGGTGAATTTCATTTATATTTTCTTTTGCTTCCTCTGTAATTAAACAAAACTGATCATTTTCAAAGATCCCAGCAAAAAAAATGGGGTTTGTATCTTCACGAGTAAAATAATGGGGAGTTTTTTCTTTTTCTTCTCTTTTCCATTCATAAAAACCATCTGCTACAGCAATACATCGGTTGTTTTTTATTAGTTTTTTAAAGGAAACTTTTTCATCAATAGTCTCAAGTCTTGCGTTAATTAAAGCTTTAAAATCTTTATCTTTAGCCCAACTAGGTACTAAGCCCCATTGTAGATTTTCTAAAGTATTTCCATTTTTATATTTTTTTATTACAGGCAGTTTTTGATAAGGATGAGCATTATAGTTTTCAGTATCTTCAACCTGAATTGCTGATTTCACTAATTTATTTGTTTTTGTTACTGGGTTTTTTACTACGTATCTTCCACACATTATATTGTTTGCTGTTTCATTAATTCTTCTATTTGCTTAATCATTATTTTTGGTGATCTCATGGCAGGATAAATTTCTTGTGCTTGCTCATAACTTCTTATTGCTTTTTCATAATTCTTTAGCTGAATATTTACTAAACCCTGCCCTGCTAAAGCTCCAAAGTGTCTTTGTTCTAAGGCTAATACTTGATCTATATCATCTTGTGACTTTTGAAATTCTCCTAGCATATAAAGTACAGTTGCCCTTTTATTCCAAGCCTCAGCCCAATTTTGATCAAGATTAATCACTTCAGTAAAAATATCTTTTGCTTTTATATAGTTTTGATCTCTCACAAATTGAGAGCCCTCTTCTAATCTCGCAGTAAGTTTTTCATCTGTTGGATGTGTACTCCATAAAGCCCAAATTTCTTGTTCAATTATAAAAGCTACTTTCGATTTATTTGCTTTTAACTCATTAAACAATTGGTTCAGTCTAGTATCTCTTTCATTTGCTAAAGAGCTAACCTGTGAAAATAAATAAACCAAAATTATTAAGAATAACTTCTTCATATTTTAATATTATCAAATATTAGAATTAGAGTCTTCGGTTAATTTAAAATACTAATAATACTTTTTTTAATAGTTTCACTTACTTTAATTGTTCCTTCTTTATTTGGATGAATCCCATCTTGCTGATTTAAGCTTGGGTTTAATGCTACTCCTTCAAGAAGAAATGGGATTAATGCTAAATTATATTTTTTTGATAAATTTGGATAAATAGCATCAAACTCTTTTTTATATTTTTCCCCATGAGTATCTGGTGCTACCATTCCAGCTAAAATAATTTTAATTTTTTTATTCTGAGCAACTTTTATTATTTGTTCTAAATTTTTTTCCGTTTCCTCTGGTTGGATTCCTCTAAGCATATCATTAGCACCTAACCCTAAAATAATTAAATCAATACCTGGCTCTGATAAACTCCAATCAGCTCTATTTAATCCACCTGATGACGTGCTACCAGAGACACTTCCATTAATGACTTTAATATTTAAACCAGCTTGCTTAAGATTGTTTTCTAAAACTATAGATAAATGCTGTTCTTTAGGTAATCCATAACCAGCCATCAAACTATCACCAAATAAAACTACTTTTTCTATTGCACTTGCGTTTATGTGCACTAGAAAGATTATGAAAATTTTTGTAAATAAACTTTTGTTCATGAGTACTCTTCTTAAATTAAAAAAAATAAATCTCAAATACCAAACTGGGAAAGATACTATCAGTGTTTTAAAAAATATTAATTTAAATATTAAGAAAAAAGAAACTGTTTCAGTAGTTGGTGAAAGTGGCTCAGGTAAAACAAGTTTAATAATGTTAATTGGAGGCTTAGAAAAACCGACCTCTGGTAAAATAATTTTTAATGATCGAGACATAACAGGCCTTAGTGAAGACGAAGTATCTGAGATAAGAAAGAAAAATATTGGAATAATATTTCAGTCTTTTTATTTAATTCCTAATTACACAGCAGTTGAAAATGTTGCTTTAACTCTTGAACTTAATAATTTTAAAAATACAGAAAAAGAAGCAAAAATTTTATTAGATCGTTTTGGTTTGAATCATCGTTTTAATAATCTTCCAAGTCAATTATCAGGCGGTGAACAACAAAGAGTTGCTATCGCTAGAGCAATTGCGATGAAACCAGAATTAATCTTAGCAGATGAACCAACTGGTAACTTAGATACTGAAAATTCTATAATGATTGCAAATATTTTATTTAAGTACGTCAAAGAAGAAGGTTCGTCTCTAATCATGGTAACTCATGATCCTAAACTTGCTGACAAAGCAAAAAGGAAAATAAAAATAAAAGATGGAAAAATTAAATAATCCTTCAGAATTTAGTTTGATCTTTAAATACGCTTTAAAGGACTTAAGCAGAAATTATCATAGAATTTCCAGTATCATTGTTACACTCTTTATAAGTTTATTTATTTTAAGCGCTATTTTCACAATTGAAGATAGCCTTAAAAAAGAACTAAATGATAATGCCAAAGCGCTTTTAGGTGGAGATTTAGAGATTGATTACAATCGTAATCAAGGAAATTTAGATATAGTTAACAAAGTAAAAGAATTTGCAACTGTTTCTCAAATGGTTGAGTTCAGCACTATGCTTTCAACTACTAGCAGAGAAAAAAATAAATCATTATTTACTAGAATTAAAACTGTGGATGAAAAATATCCTTTATATGGAAATGTTGTTTATGAACCAATTGGTGCTTATGAAAGAATGCAAAAAGAGCCCAATACTATCCTGATCAATGAAAGTTTATCAAAAACCCTAAATATTAAAATTAATGAAATAGTAAAAGTTCAAAATCAAAATTTTAAAGTAATTGGAATTATTAAATCAGTGCCAGATGTAAGTGGATTTGTTGCATTTGGCGATTGGGCTTTAGCAGGAAAACAAACTTTAGAAATTTTAAAACTAAACGGTATTGGAAGTTTTTTAAACTATGAATATAAAGTAAAGTTTAATGAAAATGATAAGCCAGAGGAAATTGAACAACGAATTGAAGAAATCTTTAAAGACGATCAAAAAGTTAAACTTAGATATCCTGAAAATTCTGCGAGTGGTATAAAGAGAATTATTAATAATTTTTCTCAATTTTTATCTCTTGTATCTATCAGTGCAATGTTGATAGCAGGTATTGGAATAGCAAATACTTTGCTTTCTTTTATTAATCAAAACAATATGTCGATAGCTGTTAGAAAGGCAGTTGGCTTTTATTCGGGTAATATTAAAACACTATATTATCTACAGTTATTTATACTTTTATTTATCATTACTGTTGTAGCTTATGAATCCAGTTTTTTAATTGTTCCAATAGCAGATAAATATTTATCTGATGGATTAGGATTGAATGTTTATCCAGTATTTTCATTACTTAATTTTTTAAAAATATTTTTAGTAGGTTTGTTGGTTCTTGTAATTTTTTCTATTCCAACAGTCAGTTCTATTGATCAAGTAAAAGCATCTAATTTATTTAGAAACGTATTTCAAAACCTTCAATTTTATTATTCTAAGAGATCAATTTTTCTAAGCTTTGTTTTACTATCTATCTTAATTTTATTATTCACGATTGGATCTGAACAACCTTCTTATAGCTTGGGTTACTTTGCTGCTTTTTTTGTGTGTTTAATTATATTTTTCTTGCTTTCAAAATTAATCATTTTTTTTCTAAAAAAATTCAAATCTAGTTCAATAATTTCTTTAAAAGTTTCAATTAAAAATATTACCCAAACAAAAAGTATTACTCCTATTACAGTTATGTCTCTTGGCTTAGGGGTTACTTTACTATTAACCCTAGCTTTAGTTGGTACAAATTTTCAAAGAGAAATTGCTAAATCAATTCCTGGTATTGCGCCTGATTATTTCTTCGTAGGTATTCAAAAGGGAGAAAGAGAGAAATTTGAACAAGGAATTTTAAATATGGATCCAAATGCATCTATTGAAATTGTGCCAATGGTATCCTCTGGAATTGTTAAAATTAATGGTATAGATCCTAACACTTATATTAAACCAGATAATGATAGTTACTGGGTAATTGGTAGTGAACGAAGATCTTCTTGGGTAGAAAATGTACCTGAAGACAATCCAATTTTACAAGGTGAATGGTGGGATTTATCAAACCCTAATCAACTTCAAATATCTTTAGATGCAAAAGTTGCTAAAGATTTAAATATCCAGTTAGGAGATATTTTTACTTTAAATATTTATGGGCGTGAAATTGAAGGAAAAATAATTAATTTCAGAGAGGTAGATTATCGAGATTTAAGCATCAACTTTGCAATGTTATTTAATCCTCAATTTGCAAAAAATATTCCACACGAATATTTGGCTACTGCAAAATTTAATTCAAATAAATTTGATGAAACTGAAATGCTTGAAATTATGCCAAGTTTATCAATAATAAAAATTGCAGATTATTTATCTAAAGTTACAGCTGTTTTAAATAAAGTATTTATTGCAGTTACTTTAATTTCAGCAGTTACTATTGTTATTGGTTTAATTGTAATTTCAAGTGCAATTATGGTTCAAGGAAAAGTAAAGGAATATCAAAATTTAGTCTTTAAAATTTTAGGTTTTTCAAAAAAACAAATTGTTTTTTCTTCGTTAATTGAATTCATTATTATTTTTAAATCTGTAATTTTAATTGCAATACTCTTTGCGGTGATTGGTTCAAAATTTATTATGGAAAATATTTTTGAGCTAGTGTGGATATTTGACTTTAAAGTTTTAATTTATTTAGGATTTTCAATTGGTTTTGTTACTTTAATTTTAATATTGCTAACAAACTTGAAATATCTAAATCCTAAAGTTTATCCTCTAATAAGAAATCAATAATTAGAATTTAGTAATTTTACTATCTAAAGAAATTAGATTTAATTCTACTATCAATTTTGGAAATCTTTTTTTTATTTGTTTTTTAATTTTAGAGAAAGACTCCTTATGAATTTTTTTTTCATTTACTGGACCAAATTCTTTTTTTCCATTTGCAATTTTAGCTGCACCACAATCTTTATGATTAATGACAATTAATTTTTCTATTTTATGTAATTGAATAGAGGTTTCTAAATTATCATAAAACGTTTTATGCCATTTTTTAAATTTATTATGTGTAACCCCAACTGCTGAACCTGCAATTGTAAAAGCACTGTATTTTCCTATTAATTTTTTTTTCTTTAAGTGATTATGAACTAAATGTTGAAATCTTGGATCTATACAAGATAACACCATTGCTTTAAATTTTGATTTCTTCAATTTAATTCCACTTTAAACATAGCCTCATTTCTTCTGTTGATTGGAAGGGTAAATGGACTGTCATAAGTTGCTCTAATTGGTGGGCTTATAATTGATATATTGTTTTTTTGTAACTCTTTTTCTAAAATTTCTTTATGTTTAATAAAATTTCCATCTGATGCTCGTCCAGAATACCTCAGTACTGCGTAGTATCCTCCTTCAATGTTAACTATTTTAACATCTTTCCTGCTTGGATTTGGTGCATTTTCTGAATTAAATTTAGAGGGCAAGTAAAATTGCATACTCATACTTCCATTTTTTTCAACCTGAGTAACTGGGGTAGTCATTTTAATTTTTTCTTGGGTATCGTTTCTGCCTGAAATGTAATTAAATAACTTTCTAAAATTACTATCTATTCCAGATTTCATTGTTTCCACCGCTAAACGATCAGAATATTTTCTAATCTCATAAACTTCATTTTTAGAGACAACTTCATAATTTGCTTCCTCATAAGCCATAACTGCAGAATAAGGTAAAATAAATAAAGTACAAAATACTATAAAATAAAGTTTAATAATTTTCATTATTACATAACTTTATATTCAAAATTTTGTGTAGTTTCATTAATTTGAATTAATTTAGCGCCATTTCTCTCATGAAAATTTGTTGCCATTTCTGTTAGAGGTGAAAGGGTTACCAATCTATTTAAATGATTTGATTTTTTTATATTTTTAAATACTTCCTTTACAATTAATTTTCCTCCACCCTTTTTTTTGGACCAGACAGTATAAGCAATTGCTATTTGACCACCTGATTGATCTCTCATTGCTGTTTGAAGAAATGCATCAGTGCTTAATTTTTCTAACTCTTCAACACTTTTTGGAATTTCATTTGTATAAGCAAAACACATTACAGCATGAATTTCTCCTTGATATTTGACACCAAAAATCTTTCTTCCATATCCTGTTCTAAACTTGTTATCTAATTCTGGTCTAACAGGATCCTCTTCAGGATTACATTCTTTAAGCTCAACAAGTTTTGCACCTTTAACCCATCCAAAAAAATTATCAATATTTTTACTTAAAGCTTGTCTATTTTTTCTTAATCTTGCTTTAATTCTTGGTTTAAATTTTTTTTTCATTTCTGTAATAATTATTATCTAACACTTATTTTAAAATTTTAATACGTTATTAAATCATACCAGGTAATCATACAAAAGCTTTGCACTAGTAACAAAAATTAAAGCATATAAAATATTGTAAAATAATTTTTCCTCTATAATTTTAAGTAATTGATATCCAATTAATATTCCAAGCAATGCAACTGGAAATAATATTGCTGACTGTTTAAAAGACTCAAAGTTTGTCATAGATAAACTAATATACAAAGGAAGTTTAATTAAGTTTACGAAAGTGAAAAAAAATATTCTTGTACCTACATAAATTTCTTTTTTCATTCTAAGTGGAAGTAAATAAAGGCTAGTTGGAGTTCCTCCTGCATGAACACAAAAACTTGTAAATCCTGCAACTACCGAACAAGTACCACCTTTAAAAAAGTTTTTTTCTGATTTTTTTTCTTTATTTTTTTTAAAAAAAAAGTAATGACCAGCAAACAAGAAGCCCATAACTCCAATTATGAATTTTAGTAATTCTTCTGAAAAATATGAAAAAGTTAATGATCCAATAAATATCCCAATAGCTGCAAATGGAACCATTAATTTTAAAGTTCCTAAGTCAAATTCCTTTCTATATTTATAAACAGCAATGAAATCTGAGAATATTAAAATAGGTAAAATAATTCCTAAAGCTTGATTTAGCGGCATTACTATTGTCATTAATGGAACAGAAATTAAAGTCATGGATCCACCTAGGCCTGATTTCGCAATTCCGTATAAAATTATGGCTGGAACAACTGTAAAAAAAAATAATAAGTTTATTTCCATTTATATAATGATTTTAATAATCTAGATCCTAAAGGGCTAATTGGTTCCTGAAGTATTATTTCTTTTCCAGTTTTTTGCTTTACTAATTGTAATAGTTTAGTTGCTAACCCTTGTTTTCTAAAAATTGGATTAACAAAAATATACTCTACCTCACCTTTTTCATTAAATCTAACAAAGCCTATTGTTGTATTTTCATTTTTAAAGGTAAAAACTCCCTCAGTTTCCTCAATTTTAAAATTTGTAACATCCAGACTGTTCATGAATCCTAGTAATTTAGGAGTAAAAGGATAACCGCTATTGCAGCAATAATGGAGCTAACAACAACATAATTAAGCTTAATGTTGAACTTTTTCTCAACAAAATCAGTTATTTTCTCCCAGAACAAAACAATCAAAAAAATAATAATTGCTGGAAGAATATATTTAATCATTATTTATGCTTTTATATTATAACCTTTTTTAAGGAGACTTGTTACTATAACTATACAAATAACCAAAAAACTTAACATTAAACCAACACTTATCCATATATTAAAATCTGATACTCCATAAAATGAAAATCTTAATCCATTTATCAGATATACTACTGGATTAAAATATGTAACTATTTGCCAAAATTCAGGAAGCATATCTAAAGAATATAAGCTTCCACCTAAAAAAACCATTGGAGTTATAACAAGAGTGGGTATGATTGACATTTGTTCGAAATTAGAACTCATCAATCCAATTAAAAAACCGAACAATGCAAAAGTAAATGAAACTAACACTAAAAGAAAAATCATTAATATTGGGAATTTTACTTCAACTTCAACAAAAAAAGTTGAGGTAATAAATATCATACAACCTACAATTAAAGTTTTAGTTGCTCCTGCGCCAACAAATGCAAGAACTATTTCTAATGTTGATATTGGTGCTGCTAAAATTTCATAAATTGTTCCATTAAATTTAGGAAAAAAAATACCAAAAGATGTGTTGCTTATTGATTGAGTTAATAATGTAAGCATCAACAAACCAGGTACAATATATGATCCATAACTAATGCCATCAATATTTTCAACATAACCTCCGATTACTGAACCAAAAACAATAAAATATAGAGAAGTAGATAATACTGGTGACAATAAAGATTGCATCAATGTTCGTCTAAATCTATCCATCTCATGAAGATAAATTGCTTTAAAAGCATAATAATTAAACATTTTTATTTTCCTTTACTAAACTTACAAAAATTTTTTCTAAAGTGCTTTGTTCTGTTTTTAAATCTTTTAATTTAAATCCTGCATCTTTTAAATCTTGAAGCAAATTTGTAATACCAGTTTGTTTTGCTTGAACGTTATAAGTATAATCAATGGATATTTTATCTTTTCCAATTTCAAGATTATATTTTTCTAAACTACTTGGTATCTCTTTGACCTCTTCTTGTAAGTCTACTGTAAGTTTTTTATGACCCATTTTCTTTAATAATTCTTTTGTTTCATCAACAACTATGATTTCTCCTTGATTGATTACTCCAACTCTATCCGCAATAGCCTCTGCTTCTTCTATGTAGTGTGTAGTTAAGATTATTGTAACGCCAGTTTTTCTTAAACTCTCAACAACTTTCCACATGTCTTGTCTTAACTCAACATCTACTCCAGCAGTTGGTTCATCTAAAAACAAAATAGTTGGTTCATGAGATAATGCTTTTGCAATCAAAACTCTTCTTTTCATTCCTCCAGACAATTGTCTAAGTCTTAAATCTTTTTTATCCCATAAACTTAAATCTTTTAAAACTTTCTCAATATGTTTTGCGTCAGGTTTCTTTCCGTACAAACCTCTAGAATAGGAAACGTTATTAAAAACGGTTTCAAATTGTTCCAGAGTAAGCTCTTGTGGAACTAAACCAATTTTTGACCTCGTTTCTCTATAATCATCTATTATATCAAATTCGTCTACTGTAACCTTTCCAGAAGATGGTCTTACTATCCCACAGATAATACTTATGAGAGTTGTTTTTCCTGCTCCATTTGGTCCAAGCATTGCAAAAATTTCACCTTTTTTAATATTAAGATTTATGTTTTTTAATGCTTCAAAACCATTGTCGTATACTTTTGACAGGTTATTTATGCTTATTTGATCGTTTGGCATGTAGATAAGCATATATAGAGACAATTTATGGTATTACAATAAATTTTAATTTTCCTAAATTAAATCCAATGAAAAGATTTTTAGTATTTATCTGTTTAGTATTAACATTTAGTACCAAAGCAATTGGAAAAGAAACTACTTACAGTAAAGAATTGTTCAATAAAGCTCTATCAGAGGGAAAAGTTGTTGTAGTAAGTTCTTGGATTAAATATTGCTCATCATGTGCAGGTCAAATGGAAGTGTTAAAAAAAGCAAAAAAAGATTTTGAAAATATGGAATACTTTGCTTTTGATGTAACAAATAAAGAAATTGCTCAATTTTTTAACGTTCAATATCAAACAACGCTTTTAATTTTCAGAGATAATAAAGAAGTTTACAGAAGTATTGGCGAGACTACCAAAGAACTTATTTATGATGCTTTAAAATCCTCTATCTGAATTTAATTTTTAAAATTATTGCAGGCAAAAATGTTGCAATTAAAAAAGATAAAAATAATAAAGATTGAGCTATAAAAGGTGAAAACAAGTCTTTAGACAAAAATACTCCCACTAACAAACTTTTAGAAAAATCTGGAAATGGAAACATTAAAAATCCAGCAACTAGACCTATTATAATTGAAACATAAGCATTTTTTTCATCCACCTTTTTATAGAAACTATAAAAAACAGTCACTACAAACGCACAACAAAATAAATCTGCAAGTAAGAATAAATATAAAATATCAAATCCTTTTGAAGCAACTCCAAAAGCAATTACAGATAAGATTAAAATAAAATATTTAGATATTTTTAAGTAATCAGTTTTTTTTCCTAAGTTAAAAGTTGCTTTACCATCAACTACAAACAAGCTTGAAATAGCATTAACTAAAGTATCAACAGTAGAAATTGTTAATGCAAGACCAAGAATAACAATCAATAAAGATAAAATTTCTTTCTGATCTTTTAATAATAAATTAAAAAATCCTAAATCAGGTCTAAGAGACGAGTCAATTGAAAATGAAACCATTCCAATAAATCCCATTAAAAAAACTATTGGAACAATAATAAAGAAAGAAATTATCAAACCAGTTTTTAATGTTTGATAATCTTTTGCTGCATATACTCTTTGCCAATTTCCTTGATGAAACAAATTGGTTGCCGCAACTGCAATAAAAAAAGTTAATCCAGCAGTGTATCCTGGAATATATTTTGAACTTAATAATTGAGGATTTTTCTCATGAATTAAAGAAAAAGAAAAATTATTTCCTGAAGAGGAACTAATAATTGAAATTAAAATTAATAATAAAACACCAATTACAATCATTTGAATATTGTCAGTAAATATTGATGCTCTTAAACCCCCATAAAGAGTATAGCTTAAGGTAGCTACTAAAACTATTAACGCTGTGATCCACAATTCTGTTCCAGATATATAATTAATTAATACAGCAACCGCCGTTACTTCTGCACAAAGAAAAATGAACATATAAAAGGTTGTCATTAACAAAATTAACTTAAATAGACTTTTGCCAAATTTCTTTCTCATAAACTCAACTAACGAAGAACCTTTTGGAAACTCATTTCTAATTTTATTTCCAAAATAAATTAAGAAAATCATTGGAAAAGCTGTACCTAATGCATAACCAATAACAGCACCTACGCCACCCCATGTTGCAGCCGCAACTGGACCAAATAAAATCCAAGCCCCTAAAGCTGATGCTACAAGACTTGTAGTGAGCGAAAATAAACCAATGTTTCTATTTGCAGTTAAATAATTATTTATGCCCTTATATTTATTAGAGTGAAAAATTCCCAATAAAGCAAATATTATACTAATTGTGATAACTAATATTAATGACGTTGATTGAGTTAAAAAATATGTTTTATCCATTTATCCCTTTCTGAATTACCGGACAGGTTCTTTGGGTATGATCTCAGTCTGTTAAGACACCCCTTGTGTGTATATTTAGTATATTTTTTTTATTATGGAAAGTCTTTTTAAAATTTTGTTATTTCTGGTTTTTGTGGTTCATTATTTCTATCATGCATTGTGTAGCATACTCTCTCCATTCATTTGAGGTTTTATTCTTTAAGCTATCAAGGTGATTTCTGTTACTTTGTATATCATCTTTATGTTTAATATAATCAGCACCATTTAAATTTGCTTCCATGCTAGACAAGTTTGATTCCATTGCTTTTATCCATTCTTTTCCAAGCTCAACACATTTTTGATCATCTTTTTCATCACAAATTTGTTTGAAAAAATTAAAGATAACATCATCAGTATTAACTGAATTATTCATTAATTATTGTTTACAGATACCTATAGACTCTGGACCACAAGTTTGACCATTAGTCCAAGTAGCTCCAGTTAAATTAGCTCCATCGAAATTAGCATTGGTAATATTAGATGATGTAAAGTTAGCTTCCATTAAGTTAGAGTTTTGAAAATTGGCTTCAATCAATGTTGCACCCATAAAATCAACTCTAGTTAAGTTAGCTCCAGTAAAATTAGTTTTTTCAAAATTTGCACCTATAGAAACCGATTCATAAAGATTAGCTCTTACAAATGTAGACTCTGGGAAAGTTCCAAATGATAAATTTGATGTCATCATAATACTTTTATCAAAATTTACTTGAATAAAACTTGCAAAAGAAAGATTTGAATTTGGAAGATAGCTGCCTTGTAAATCTTGAGAGTCTGAAAATCTACAATTAGAATAATCTACACCTTCTGTTAAAGGATCATCACATGCAGCATTTGAATTTGTGAAAAATAACAAACTTAATAAAGCAAGTAAGATAATTTTTTTCATATAAAAAGTTAACAAATAAAATATGTCAAAACAATGAATGATTTAAATTTTAATAAAAATTTTATATTCTTACTTTTTTACCAGTTTTTGCACTTTTAGTTATTGCTGCAAAAATTTTGAGAGAAATTAAACCATCATTACCATTCACTTTTGGTTTAACTTTTTTAGTCACTACATCAGCAAAATGGTCAATTTGGTTTACTAATGTGTTGTCATCTTTTTTGTTTTTATCTTCATTAACAAATATCTTATTCCACCAGCTTCGTTCTTTTTTATAGAACCAATATTTAAGATTAGGAAACTGTAAAGAACCTTTGGTACCCCCAATCATATATGCTGATTGATTAGTGATTGGATATGCAGGGTTTTCTCCAGCAGTTAATTCATAACTCCACGGTGCAACAATTGTATCAGACAAATTAAGTGTACAAAGCGCTCCTGAATTAAAGATCAAGCTTATTGTAGCTGTATCCTCTACTCGAAATTTTCTTGTTTTATTAGTTGTAAATGCTTGAACATATTTTATTGAACCTAACAAATAACAAATCATATCAATATCGTGCACTAAATTGATACCTAAAGGCCCACCACCTTTACTAACTCTCCATTTTTCTTTGTAATATGCTTTGTGTTTATATAACCAGCATAAGACGTTTGCGGAAACAATATTTCCCAATCTACCTTTGTTAATAATGTCTTTTACCTTAGAGACTATTGAATTGTGTCGACGATGATATCCAATCAATAATGGTGTTTTGTTCTTGTTGGCACTATTTATAATTTTTTTTGCAGATTGGATATTATCTGAAATAGGTTTTTCTAATAGAACAGGTATTTTATTTTTCAAAAAACTTACAGTATGTTTTTCATGTAATTGATTAGGGGTAGCAACTATTACAGCATCAAGTTTTTTTGAATTTAAAAGCTCTGACACATTTGAATACAATGGGATTTTATATTTTTTTGATAAATTTTTAGCATTATTACTAATGTCTACTATTGAATGAAGATTTGCTTTCTTCGATTTTTGAATAGCTTTAATGTGTTGTAAGCCCATTAAACCAGTTCCAACTATTGAAATATTAATTTTTTTACCCATAAATTAATTAATTTTAATTTTTGTAAAGCATGTATACCTTTTATTAGGTTCAATTAAAGTACTTGGAAAATTTTTTTTATTAGGTGCATCAGGAAAGTATTGAGTTTCTAAACAAATACCTTGGTAAGGAAATAATTTTTTTTTATAATTTAGATTTTGTGCTGAGTAAAGTTGAACACCAGGTAAATTTGAAAAAAAATCAATTTGAATATTAATATTATTATTTTTTAAAGTTCCAACATAATTTCTATTATTTTTTTTAACAACGAAAGTTGTGTCAAAACCTTTAAATTTAATATTTAGCTTTTTATTTTTAAAATAATCTAATTTTTTTCCAATGTTTTCAAAATTCAAAAAATCGTAAATAGATTTTTTAACATCTTTAAATCTACCAGTTGGGATTAAATTTTTATTTATTTGAAGATATTTAGCTGAGTTTAATTTTAGTTCATGATTATAAATCATCTTTTTTTTATTTTTTTCTAAATTCCAATAACTATGATTAGTTAAATTAACATGGGTACTTTTATTGGATTTGTATTCATATTTTATTATCAGAAATTTATTTCTTAATTGATAAGTGCAATTAACAACTAGATTTCCTGGAAAGCCTTGATCGTTATCTTTTGAATGAATTTGATATACTATTTTATCTTTTGTTTGATTTAATTTTTTCCATGGGAGAATAGAAAAACTAACTTTACCGCCATGAAGTAAGTTTTTTCCTTCATTTGCATTTAAATTAAATTTTTTTTTCCCAATCTTAAATTTTGCATTGGAAATTCTACCTGCATACCTTCCACAAGTAGATCCAACACTTGGGTGTTTATACCGATAGTTTTCTTTTGTTCCCAAATTTAAAATTAAATTTACTTTCTTTTTCTTGTGATAAACTTCAAAAAGACTGGCGCCGTAATTAAGAGTTTGAACTCTTAGAAATTTATTTTGAATTGTAGAACTTTCAACTTTCACCTAGATCAAGTTATGCCACCATCAACAATAAAGCTTTGTTTTGTACATCCTGATGATTGATCTGATGCTAAAAACATTACTAACTGAGCTACATCGTTTGGTTTTAACTGTCTTTTTAAAGCTTGGCTGTCCAAAATAAGCTTTTTATATTTTGGTGTTAACCAATGTTTAATTTGTCTTTCAGTTGCAATTGAACCAGGTACAACTGAATTTGTTCTTATATTATATTTTCCATACTCTTGCGCAAAAGATCGAGTTAAACCTACAACAGCAGACTTGGCAGTTTCATAAACTACTTTATCTCCTTCTCCTAACATCCATGAGACTGAACTCAAATTTACAATGGATCCTGATTTAATTTTTTTCATTCCCGTTATAACTGCCTTAGCAGCAAAGAAATAATGTTTTAAATTTACATCCATTCTGTTTTGCCAGTATTTTTCATCAACTTGATCCGTAGAATGTCTATCATCATTTGCTGCATTGTTGATTAAAGCATGTATAGGTCCGTTGCTAGAAATAATTTTTTTAATTATTTTTTCTAATTTATTAATATCTAATAAATTACACTCTATAAATTTCGGTAATCTAAATTTATTCTTTTTTATTTTGTTTAATAATTTTTTTGTCTCTTTTAAATCAATATCAACAAAATGAACCTCACTCCCTTGCTCACAAAAATGCTCAACGATTGATGCCCCAATTCCTGAAGCTCCACCAGTTATAAATATTCTTTTATTTTTTAAATCTGAATATTTTACTTTCATATTATATTCTTTCCTCTGTTTGAGCGTCAAATAAAGATGCTTGAGTTAAATCAAAGTATAATTTTGTTTCTTTGCCAAGATCTATTTTAATTGTAGATGGAAATTTAGCTAAAACTTCTTGATTTGCATAATCAAATGTCATTATTTGCTCATGACCTATGTACTCACTAAGATCTGCTCTTAAATTAATTTCAAAATCACTTTCATTAAATTTTTTAAAGAAAATATGTTCTGGTCTAATACCAAAGAAAACCTCTTTATTATTTAAATATGATTTATCTTTAAAATCATAATCTTTTATTGGAATTTCTAAATTTGATCCACTCACTGTAAATAATAAGTCTCCTGAATTTTCTTTTAAGATTCCCTTAATAAGGTTCATTGATGGAGATCCAATAAAGTCTGCAACAAAAGTATTGCTTGGCTTATTATAAATCATTTCAGGAGTATCATTTTGTTGAATTACTCCATGATTCATAATTGCAATGTTAGTACCCAAACTCATTGCCTCTGTTTGATCATGGGTCACATAAACAACTGTTGTTTTTAGCTGTTGATGAAGTTTTTTTATTTCCCTCCTCATTTCAACCCGTAGTTTTGCATCTAAGTTAGATAATGGTTCGTCAAACAAAAATATCCTTGGCTCCCTTACGAGAGCTCTACCAATAGCAACACGTTGTCGTTGTCCTCCAGATAATTGAGAAGGTTTTCTTTCTAACAATTGATCTACCTGTAGAAATTTTGAGACTTTTTCTAGCTGTTCTTGTATTTTTTCCTTTGATGTTTTTGCCTGTTTAAGACCAAAAATCATATTCTCCTTAACATTCATAGACGGATATAGAGCGTAAGATTGAAAAACCATAGCAATATTACGGTCTTTTGGCTCTACCTTGCTGACATTATAATCATCAATAAAAACATCACCCTCATTAATAGTTTCTAATCCTGCAATAATATTTAATAAAGTTGATTTTCCACATCCAGATGGTCCTAAAAGAACTAGGAAATTTCCCTCATCTATGTCTAAATTAATTTTTTTTAAAACCTCAGTCGATCCAAAGTTTTTTGATAGTTCTTCAATTTTTAACGTTTTCATTGTTATCCTTTCACTGCTCCTGAAGTTAATCCTCTAATAAAATATTTACCTGCTAATACATAGACTATAAGTGTTGGAATACCGGCTATAATAGCTGAAGCCATATCTACATTATACTCTTTCACACTTGTGCTTGATAAAACCATATTATTTAATGCTACTTGTATTGGTGCTGCTTCTCCAAATGAGAAGGTTGATCCAAATAAAAAATCATTCCATATTTGAGTGAACTGCCAAATTACAGTTACTACAATAATTGGTGCTGATATTGGCAGTAAAATTTTGAAAAATATTTTAAAAAACCCAGCTCCATCTATTCTGGCAGCTTTAACTAATTCTGTTGGAACAGAAATATAATAATTTCTAAAAAATAATGTAGTAAAAGGTATTCCATAAACTGTATGAACTAAAACTAATCCAATTACAGAATTTGAAATTCCTAATACTCCGAGAGTTCTGGCCATTGGTAGCAATATTGCTTGAAAAGGTATGAAACATCCAAATAATAAAAAAAGGAAAACCCACTGATCTCCTTTAAATCTCCATTTAGTTAAAACATAACCTGTCATCGCTCCAATAAATGTTGAAAAAAATACTGCTGGTACAACCATCTTGATTGAATTCCAAAAATATGGTCTTAAAAAAGTATCACCAGCTCCATATCCTCGACCACCCCACGCTACAGCCCAAGATTCTATATTTAATCCGCTTGGCCAACTTAGAAGTGTTCCTTGACGGATCTCTTCCATTGTCTTTAATGAAGTAACAACCATCACGTAAAGTGGAAAAATAAAATAAGAAGCAAAAAGAATTAAAATAAAATATAAAAACCATCTCAAAAACATGTTTGTATATTTAGATTTTTGTTCTAATTGCTGATACGAAGAGGATTTTAAACTATCTTGCATTCTCTCTCCTTAACTCTGAATATAAATATGGGATAATTACAGCAGCTACAGCCATAAACATCATCATCGCACTCGCTGCAGATAAACCAACCTGGCTTTTATGAAATGCAGTTTGTGTCATATATAAAGCAGGCATAGTTGTTGATATACCTGGTCCACCTTGTGTCAGTGCTACAATAAGATCGTAACTTTTGATAGATATATGAACTAAAATTACAAAACTTGTAAAAAATACAGGTCTCATCATTGGAAGTAAAATCTTCCAGTAAACGGTAAATAAACTTGCGCCATCTATTTTTGCTGCCTTAACAATTTCATCTTCTACTGATCTTAATCCAGCTAAAAATAGCGCCATCACAAAACCTGCAGATTGCCAAACACCTGCAATAACTATGGTGTAAATGGCCATCTCCCTATCTACTAACCAATCAAAGGTGAAGTTCTCGAAACCCCAGTCTCTAAACATTTTTTGGATACCTAAAGTTGGATTTAATATCCATTTCCATGCGGTTCCTGTAACGATAAAAGATAGCGCCATTGGATATAAATAAATCGTTCTTAGCAAACCCTCTGCTCTGATTTTTTGATCTAAAAAAATTGCAAGAATTATTCCTATAACAACGCAGAAGATCAAGAATAGTGCTGTAAAAATAAGCAAATTATCTACTGCAATAAGCCATTTTCTTGATGCCCAAAGTTTTTCATACTGTCCAAATCCCCAAAGTTCATACTTTGGTAGAATTTTAGAATTGGTAAAAGATATATATAAAGTCCAAAGTACAAATCCATAAACAAACCAGCCAATCAAACCAACAGCTGGGGCCATTACAATTTTAGGTAAATTTTTTTCTAACCACTTGAACATTATAAATATTTTTTATTTTTAGATTTAAAAAAAAGGCCACTTAATCAAAAGTGGCCTTTTAATTTTGGTGTACTACATATTAGCTAAAACTGAGTCAGCTAAAGCGTTAGCAGCATCTACAGATGACATATCAGAGTTAAAGTGCTCTGTAATGATATCTTGTAGGGCAGCTTTCATAGTATTTCCTTGAGCCATACCATGAGCAAAGCTTGGAACTAATCCACCGCTCTCACCTGCAGTTTTGATATCTGCATTAGATGTTTTTGCACATTTGTCAAATTCATCCATTGATACATCTAAACGTGCCGGGATAGAACCTTTGTATAGGTTGAAAACTTTTTGGAAGTTTTTACCCATCATAAGCTTAGCTAATAACTTTTGGCCAGCTTGTTTATCTGGATCGCTAGATTTGTAAAAGATAAAACTATCTACGTTATATAAGTATCCATTGTTTGAAGGGGTAGCAGCACAGTAGTAATCTACACCTGGAACTTTTCCAGCAGCTGTAAATTCACCTTTTGCCCAGTCACCCATAATTTGGAAACCAGCTTTTCCTTCAATAACCATACCAGTAGCAACGTTCCAGTCTCTTCCTGGACTACCTTCGTCAGTAAACCCTTGTAGTTTTCTCATTTGATCAAAAACTTTAACTGTTGTTTCACTTCTTAAACAGCTTTCTTTAAGATCTACATAACAATTTTTGTAATAGTTATTTCCTCCAATACCCATAGCAACTGCTTCAAATACTGTAGCATCTTGCCAAGCTTGGCCACCATGTGCAAACGGAATTATTCCAGCAGCTTGTAATTTTTCAGCAGCAGCATTTAACTCATCCCAAGTAGTTGGAACTGAAATACCGTTTGCATCAAATACAGCTTTGTTTGCCCACATCCAGTCAATTCTGTGAATGTTTACTGGAGCAGCACAATAAGGTCCGCTATTATTTTCACACTTATGAATTGCTGCAATCATTGGGTCTAATAAATTGTCCCAACCTTCTGCTTTAGCAACTTCATCAATGTTATATGGAGCTACAACACCTTCTTGGTCATACTCTTGAATTGTAGGTCCTTTAATTTGAGATGCAGATGGAGGATCTCCAGCAACGATTCTTGCTTTTAATGCAACGTTAGCAGCGTCTCCACCACCACCTGTTACAGGCATGTCCATCCATTCACCACCGTTTGCAGCGAAATCATCTTTTAAAACTTTAAGTGCAGCAGCTTCACCACCAGACGTCCACCAGTGCAATACCTCTATCTTAGGTCCTGCAATTGATGAAGTAGATGTGAACGCTAATGTAATTAAAGCGATCATTAGTTTTTTCATATCTTCTCTTCCTCTTTTTATTTAGTTAACTATTTTTATAAAAACGAAACTATAAGTAGAATAAATCCCAATTGATAACTAAAAAAACGTTATACTACTAAAAGTTGTAATTGATTTTTTTCCTTATTTATCAATATTTTTTTAAATAAAAAAAAAATTTATTTTTTTTATTTCTACTTTAAGTTGAAGTTCTAATATGTCGCGCTTCTACCTAATCTAGCAGCGCCTCTAACTCCACTAGCGTCTCCGTATCTGGGTTTTAAAAAAACACCCTCATACTCTCTTCCAATAACAAATTTTCTAACCAATGAATCTATTTCATGCAAAAAATCAATTTCGTTTGAAACTCCTCCTCCAAATATAAAAGCATCAGGATCTAAAATATTTATGATGCTTGAAAGAGACATTGCTAAATTTACTTTAAAATCATCAATAAATCTTTCAGCATCTAGATCATGTTTTCTATTTAATTCAAAAATTTCATTTGTTTTTAAATTTTTTCCATAAAGTTTCTTAAATCTTTTTGCTAAACTTAAACCAGATAAAAAACTTTCAATTTCTGCTTCTCTAGCATTACTTGAATCAAAATTTTCTTTCTTAGCTGCAAAATATGGAATTTGGTTGTGTCCCCATTCCCCTGCTACTCCATTAGAGCCAGTAATAATTTTTTTGTCTATCACCAAACCACCTCCAACTCCTGAGCCTAATATAATTCCATATACGATTTTATAATGTGTACCAGCTCCATCTATAGCTTCAGATAAAGCAAAACAATTTGCATCATTTTCACAAAACACTTCTTTTCCAAGAGCTTTACGTAGATCACTTTGAA
Source organism: uncultured Pelagibacteraceae bacterium (assembly GCA_902523515.1). GTDB lineage: Bacteria > Pseudomonadota > Alphaproteobacteria > Pelagibacterales > Pelagibacteraceae > Pelagibacter. The sequence goes on along the minus strand of CABYZT010000006.1, from coordinate 44,494 downwards.
ATGGTTTTTTTTCTAACCAAGTTATATTTGGAGCATTTTTTACTAATCCTGTTTGAGGAGAATGAACTCCTGGATGACACACACCAATTGGTAGTTCTTGTTTAAAATCTTGCTCTAATTTTCTATGTATATCTCTTATCGCAGTAACAATTTGAGTATATTCCTTTGGACACGATATTCTTGATCTATGTTTTTCGTTCCCATTCTCTTCAAGTACAACACTCTCAATTTTTGTTGCTCCTACATCAATACCTACTTGCATAACTAATATGTTGCTCTTCCACCACTTAAATCAAAAACTGCAGCTGTCGAAAATGAATTTTCTTCACTAGCTAACCAAGTAACTAATGATGCTAATTCCTCAACTTTAGCAAATTTGTTTCTAGGAATTTTTGATAACATATAATTTATATGTTCTTCAGTCATTTGATCAAAAATTCTTGTTTTAGCTGCTGCTGGGGTTACGCAATTCACAGCTATATTTTTTTGCGCTAGCTCTTTACCTAGAGATTTTGTTAAACCTATAACGCCAGCCTTTGAGGTGCTATATGCACTTGCGTTAGGATTGCCTTCTTTTCCCGCAATAGATGCAATATTTACTATTCTTCCATAATCATTTTTTAACATAAATGGAACGACTGCTTTACAACAATAAAAAACTGAATTTAAATTTAAGTTCATTACTTTTTTCCATTCATCTAAAGGATATTCAGCGACAGTGGTATTCATACCTGCGATACCTGCGTTATTTACAAAAATATCTATTTTTCCATAATTTTTCTCTACTTCTTCTAAATTTTTATTTACTATTTCAAAATTAGTTACGTCTACGACCTGATGACTTAGGTTTTCTGATTTAACTTTATCAATCGCTTGTTTAGCAGCATTTTCATCAATATCCCAGATTACAACTTTAGCTCCTGCTTTAATAAATCTTTCAGTTATTGCTAAACCAAAACCCTGGGCTCCACCAGTAACAACTGCCACTCGATTATTTAAATCGTACTTAATCATAATTTTTTTTTAATTTTCTCGATCTTATTAAAGGAAAAGCCAAAGCAATTAAAGACAAAATAAAGAATGTTAAAGCAATCGGTCTTGTGAAAAACATTAGCCAATTACCATCAAATATAACTAGAGATTGTCTTAAAGTTCCTTCAACTAACTCACCCAAAATTAATCCAATAATTACTGGTACTACTGAAAAACCATATCTTCTCATAAAGAAACCTAGCACTCCAAAAAATAACATTATCCAAACATCTATTATGGATTGATTTAGAGAATAAGTTCCACATACTGAAACTGCAAATATCATTGGCCATAAGATTTTATTAGGTACTAAAGTAATTCTTGCAAATATTTTTGCTCCAAAAAATCCAAAAATAAAAAAAAGGATATTAGCTATTAGCATGGCGCCAAAAATTCCATATAAGAAATCTGGCTGCTCTCTAAACAAATCTGGTCCAGGTCTAACACCATGAATAATCAATCCCGTAAGTATAACCGCTGTTGTTGCGCTACCAGGAATACCTAGCGCTAATGTTGGAACCATCGCACCACCTGTGGCTGCGTTATTTGCAGCCTCAGCACCAGCAATGCCTTCAATAGATCCTTTTCCAAATTCTTCTGGATTTTTTGAAAATCTCTTTGCTTCAGAATAACCAATTAAAGACGCAACTGTTCCACCTTCTGCAGGAAGAACTCCAATAAATGATCCAATCCCACTTGATCGTAGTATTGTTTTCCAAGTTTTCTTATAATCATCTTTGCTAGGAAGCTTAATTGCTTTTAAAGCTATTCTGTTAAACACTTGATTGATTAAAGTCGATTGAGTTAACATTTCACTCATTGCGAAAAGTCCAACCACTACTGGTATAAATCCTATCCCTTCAGTTAACTCATTGATCCCAAAAGTAAAACGGTCGATTGAAGTCATAAAATCTTTTCCAACTGTAGAAATCAATATTCCAAATGCACCTGCGATTAAATTTTTAATTGGACTACCTTCACCTATTGAAGCAAGCATCGTTAAACCAAATATTGCTAATGCAAAATATTCTGGCTGACCAAACTCATAAGCAAGTTGTGCTAGTATAGGAGCAAAGAAAACTAATATAACGACACTAAAAATACCTCCAGCAGTACTTGAGACTGTTGCCATACCTAAAGCTCTTCCAGCTTCACCTTTTTGTGCTAAAGGATAGCCATCTAAACAAGTAGCTGCAGCTGCTGGGGTCCCTGGTGTATTAATAAGTACAGCAGTTATTGCACCACCATAGGTTCCTGCACAATAAATAGAAGTTAATAAAACAATTGCAGATAATGGATCTAGAGTCATTGTGAAAGGTAAAATCAATGCTCCACCTGTTGTTGGTCCTAACCCTGGCAACACACCCAATATCAAACCAAATAAAGTTCCAAAAAATAAAACTAATAATAGTTTAGAACTGAAAAGTGGTGCCAGCATTAATAATAAATTATCCATTTAACTATAGTAAATGTTAGTAATTATTCCTGGGGGAAATCTTAAACCTAAAATGGTTTCAAAAAATATAAAAACAATAATTGGGAAAATAATCCCAACTAGTAATAAATAAAATAATCTTTTTTCTCCCCAACAATATGAAACAAAGATAGATAAAGCTGAGATTGCTAAAAAGAAATCAAGTGTTTTAGAAACTACTACAAAAATAACAAAACTTGATAAAGTTAGAAAGAATGATCTTGGTAATTTTTTTTCAACTTTCCAGGGATTTTTAGTTGCCAAATAATAGATTAACAATGTCATTACTATTATTAAGACCAAGAGCGCTTTTGGGAATGTTGCTGGTTGTATTCCTCTATTTAAAATTGGAGGAACAACATCAAAAGTAAAAGTTGTGATTAATAATGCTACAGATATTAAAATAATTACAAGAGAAACTCTAAACTCATCTCTAAAAAAAAAGGGCAAACTTTTGTTTGCCCTTTTTTGTATTTGTACATTTTTCATATTCAAATGTACTTTTAATTTGATTAGTTAATGTAACCTAAAGCTTTAAGCTGCGCAGTCATCTCAGCAAGCATTTCTTCCATTTGCTTGCCCCATTCATCTGCACCTACAACACTTGTCTCATCAAGACCAATTTCTGTTAAGAAATTTTTGTAGTAGTTGTGGCTCATAGCTTTCATCATTCCAGCCTCTAGTTGTTTTACTCTGTCTGCTGGAGCACCTTTTTTAGTTACGAAACCTCTAACAGTAGATAAAGAAACAGGTATACCTAATTCTTTTGCTGTTGGAGAGTCCCCAATTTTAGCCATTCTATTATTTGCCAATACAACTGAAACACAAAGTTTACCTTCATTAATTTCAGTTAGTGCTTCACCTAAGTTTAAAACACCTACGTCAATATCTCCTTTGATAAGGTTAGTTTTAATTGGCGCAACACCTTTGTAAGCAACTATAGTTGGATCTTTTAATCCACCTTTTTTTGTAAATGCGATTGCACTAACATCATCAATACCACCGGTATGAGTAGTTCCATATTTTAGTGATTTTGATTTTTGTGTGCTAATGAATTTTTTAGCATCCTTGATATCATTTTTACAATTAACAACAAATAATTGAGGATCATCAGTTCCTCTAGCAAGTGGTTGCATATCACTTAACTTAACTTTAGTTTTACCTAAAGCCATTGATACAGCATGACCTGTTGTCCAAGTTAAAGTGTGATTTCCATCAGCTGGTAATGACATCATGTAGTCCATAGATGCTGCTCCACCACCACCTTTTTTGTTTACTAATTGCATGTCTTGCTTAAGGACTCTTCTTGCTCTTAATAACATCATTCTAGTAGTAACGTCAGTTCCACCACCAAAACCAGCGTGTGTAATTGCTTGTATTGGATGACCATCAGCTTTAGCTGATGTGATCATTAATGGAAGAGCTACAACAAAAAATTCTGTTACTAGAAAAGCAGCTGCTAAAAATAGTTTAAAGCTTTTTTTCATTATTTCCCTCTTAAGTTAATTTATATTTAATAATTTAAACATAATCTGCTACAAGACGTAAAGAAAAAAATGACTGAAAATAAATCTAACATTGCTCTTCTGCTTGGTGATCCAGCTGGGATCGGACCAGAATTAATTTCAAAGCTTTTAAATGATGAGATGACAAAAAAAGCAAATATAGTCATCATCGGTGAAAAACAAGTTTTTGAAAGTGGAAATAGTATTACAGGAATTTCACATAATATAGAAGTTGTTGAAAATTTTGATGAGGTAAATTTTGATAAATCAAATAGATTTTTATTAGATATTTCTAAAGGAAAAAATCATAAATATAAATTAGCGGAACCATCAAAAGAATCTGGGGAAAGTGTATTACAAGCTTTAGATTTAGCTTTAAATCTTGCTAAAGAAAAAAAAATAGATGCAATTAATTTTGCGCCAATGAATAAGACAAGTTTAAAACTTGGAGGCAATAAACATTCAGATGAATTGCAGTTAATGGCTGAAAAACTTGAAGTAAATAGTTTTTGTTGTGAGTTTAATGTAATAGATAATTTTTGGACAGCAAGAGTAACATCTCACATTCCAATTAAAGAAGTTGCTCAACATATTACTAAAGACAATATCATGAAGCCTATAAAATTAATAAATGAGGTTATGGAGTTAAATGGTGTTAAAAATCCTAGAATTGCCATCCAAGCTCTAAATCCACACGCAGAATTTGGGACAGAGGAAAAAGATGAAATAATTCCTGCGATTGAAGAGGCAAAAAAACTTGGCTACAATGTTGATGGTCCATTGCCATGCGATACCTCTTTTGTAGTAGCTTATAAAAATAAAAACCATGATTGTATGGTTGGTATGTATCATGACGCGTTACAATCTGGTCTTAAAGCATTTGGTTTCGATAGAGGAGTTACAGTTCAAGGTGGATTGACCGTACCAGTAACTACCACTGCACATGGATCAGCATTTGCTATCGCTGGAAAAAATGAGGCTAATCTAGCTCCGATTTTAAACTCATTTAAAATTGCATTATCAATGGCTGAAAATAAAAAGAATTAGATTTAATTATCTGATAGTTCTTTAGCAAAAGGCATAGATGAAGCAGCACCTAATCTTGTCGTTGAAATACCTGCAACTTTATTTGCGAATGATAAGGCTTCTTTTATATCTAGATCATTTGCTAAACCGACAGCAAAAGCTCCATTAAATGCGTCTCCTGCTCCTGTAGTATCTATTACAGGTTGTTTTAGTTTATAAGCTTCCAGGAAAAAGTTTTTTTTTCCGTTTGCGAAATAAATACCTTTTTCACCTAAAGTAATAATCACATTTTTTATACCCTTTTTTAACAACTCATTAGCTGCGTTTTTTATATCTTCACTTGTTTCAATTTTTTTATTTAAATAAAATTCAGCTTCTGTTTCATTGGGTGTAAAAAAATCTATTATTTTAAAAATATCCTTATCAATTTTACGTGCTGGGGCAGGATTTAAAATAGTTATACAATTATGTTCTTTTGCTTTTTTTAATGCGTAAATAGTAATTTCATCAGGAGTTTCCATTTGTGTCAAAAATATTTCTGAATTTTTAATTGTTTCAACTTTATTATCTATATCTTCAGCAAATAGATGTTCAGCCGCTCCAGAAACAACATTGATTGCATTGTTTCCATCTTTATCGATCATGATACCAGCAACTCCTGTAAAAAGTTTTTCATCCTTAATAATTGAATGAGTTTTTACTCCAGCTTCCCTATAAAGATTAAATGCCATTTCAGAATGACTATCTTTACCAACTTTGGTAATAAAACTTACATCTCCATTTAATCTAGCAGCTGCAATCGCTTGATTTGATCCTTTTCCACCTGGACCTACTACATGTTTTTTTCCTAAAATTGTTTGACCTTTGCTGGGAATTCTATCTCCAATAAAACATAAATCTGCTACAAAAACTCCTAATATAGAAATAGGTTTCATTTGTTAAATTTTATGACCAAACCTTGCCATCTGGTAAAATTACACCTTTGGTTAAAACAAAACATCCAAAAGGTCTAGCATCTGTAGTTGTAACTATGCAGTATGCTTTTTTTGCTTCTTCATAAAAATTTTGTCTAGATATTGAACCAACTTTCCAATTTTCTCCAGAAACATTTTTAACTACATCAATAAATTCCTTATGCGTCTCTGTTAATTCATCTGGTTGATCATCCACTTCCATTCTCAAAGCTGGAGATCCACCTTGTGTAACAATAAAACTATCAAGAGGAAAAACTGAGAGGATTGCTGAGGCTGCTTCTTTAATACCAACTCCATCTAATCTAATTACCTTATCATTTGAAGTATTAGCAGGAAAATTCGCATCAGCTAAAATTAATTTTTCTCCATGACCCATAGATCTTAGATGAAATAATAATTCAGGGCTTAAAACTGGATTAATATTTATTAACATTCAAATATTATATTACATAAAAAAAAAGGGTGGAATTAAATTCCACCCTTTTTAATATTTTATTATCTAATGATTATTTAAAATCGTTAGCGTTTTCTTTTGTTACTAGTTGTGTTCCTGTATCGATATTTGGATCAATACTTCCACCATTAGCTAATTCAAGAGCATATTTAACTCCATATGCACCCATGTTATAAGAAAACTGAGCAATTGTTGCTGTCATCTCTCCTTTTAAGATGCTTGTAGCTGCATCTGGTGTAGCATCAAATCCTACCACAACTACATCATTCATGTCTGCATCTTTAAGAGCCTGCATAGCACCTAAGCCCATATTATCATTTGAAGCAAATATTGCTTTAATGTTTGGATTTTTTAAAATAATCGACTCAGTTACAGATCTACCTTTTGCAGTGTCCCACTCAGCAGTTTGAGTTGCAACAATGTTTAATCCACAATTTTTAAAACCTTTTATTGCACCATCTCTTCTTAACAATGCTGTAGATTGTGACTCTATACCAGTTAAAATTGCAACATCTGAACCTTTAGGAGTTTTATCACAAATAAATTTTGCAGCTAACTCTGCACCATTCATGTTGTTTGTTCCTATAAAAGTTACTCCTTCGTTTATTCCTTTTGTGTCAACGAATACTACAGGAACTCCACTTTTGATAGCATCATCAACGATTGGAGCAAATGCATTTGGATCTCCTGGTGCAAGTGCTAAAGCGTCAACGCCTTTTGCTAGTTGGTCCTCTACTTGGTTTATCTGTGCCTGTACATCTCCTTCTTGAGGAGGTGCAATTAAAATTAATTTAACACCAAGTTTTTTAGCTTCCTCTTCAGCACCTTTTGTTACAGATGCCCAAAAAGGGTTTCCTGATCCAGGACCTTTAATACTGAATAGAATTTTTTTACCATGTCCATCAGCAAAAGAAACTGAACCTATACTGATTGATAAAAAAATTGCTGTAAAAAAAACAACAATTTTTCTTGTTAAGTTCTTCATTTATTTCCCCTATTGTTATTTAAAAACTAAATTAAATAAAAAAAATTAGAAGAGTTCAACTGTTTATAAAGGTGATAAGACAATTTTGAATACAACTAGGACGAGTAAGTCCGTATAATTTACTTTCTAGTTCCCAAATCTCTTCTTAATACATCTATATAGACTGCAAGAACTATTATCGAACCTATTAATACTTGCTGCCAAAAAGAACTAACATCCATCAAATTGAGACCATTTCTTAGAATTCCCATAATCATTACACCTGCAAATACCCCTAGGACTGTACCTCTTCCACCAAAAAAACTTGCTCCTCCAATTATACATGCAGCGATCGCATCAAGTTCAGATTGAAGTCCAGCGTTAGGATAGCCTGAGTCTGTTCTTCCTGCTAAAATTAAAGCACCAATACCAGATAGAAATCCACATAATGAATAAACTATAACTAAAATTTTGTTAACATTAATGCCAGATGCTCTAGCAGCATTAGGGTTTCCTCCAATTGCATAAATCCATTTTCCAGTTTTGCTATGATTTAAGAAAATCCAAAAAATTATATATACAATTGCAATTAATACTAAACTAACAGGAAGGTATTGCGATTTTTCTAATCCTAACCATTGAAGATCAATTCTTCCATGACCAAGGTACCTGACTTCGTCTGTAAAACCACTTATAGGAGTTCCACCAGAGATTAGGTTTCCAGTTCCTCTAAATATATAAAGTGTACCTAAAGTCATTATAAAAGGATGTGGCATGCGAAGTAAGGTGATACCTAGGCCGTTAAATAGACCACATAAAAAACCTGCAATCAAAGGTGTTATAACCACAATATACCAAGGCGCTCCAGCTTTAGCAACAACAGCTAAAATCATTAATGATAACATCATGATTGAACCAACCGACAGATCTATTCCAGCAGTCACAATCACCATAAATACCCCTAAAGCTAACATTGATTGCCAAGATATTTGTTTAAAAACGTTAGTTACATTTCTCCAAGATAAAAAAACATCTGGTTGTAAAATGTGCATAACCAAAATCATAATTACTAATAAAAGAAGAATTCCATATTTTTCCAAATATGGCATTAGTTTCAAATGAAGACTTGCAATTTTTTTATCTTTATCGTCCATATTTATTTTTTTCCCATAATCCAACCAATCACTTCATCTCTAGAGGTATTTGATAGGCTAGCTTCCGCAAAATTTGTTCCCTGAAACAAAGCCATCACCCTGTCACATACTGTAAATATATCATCCATTCTATGACTTATTACAATCACTCCAACACCTGTTTTTTTTAAACTATTAATCAGATCTAATACTTTGCCCACTTCTTTGATTGCTAATGCAGCAGTTGGTTCATCCATAATTACTACTTTTGCATTAAAAGCTGTAGATCTTGCAATTGCAACTGCTTGTCTTTGACCTCCTGAAAGTTCCTCTACTTTCTGATCTGCACTTTTTACATTTATTTTTAATTTATCTAGATGAGCATTTGTTAATTCTTTTATTTTATTAAAGTCTAATAATTTTATAAATCCTAAATTTTTAGTGGGTTCTCTTCCAAGAAATATATTTTCTCCTATTGGTAAGTTACCTGCTAGCGCAAGATCTTGATAAACCATTTCTAATCCTAAGTTTTGAGAGTCTCTTGGACTTTCTAAAATTTCCTCTTTACCTTGAAAGAATAATGAGCCTGCACTAGGTTTATAAAGACCAGATAATACTTTCATCAAAGTTGATTTGCCAGCTCCATTATCTCCGACAACACCTAAGCATTCTCCTGCGTGAACTTTTAAGTTTACGTTCTCCAATGCTGTTATGGTTCCAAAATATTTTGTTATTCCTTTTGCTTCTAGTAGTGGATTGGTAGTTGATGACATAAATTATAAAATTATTAAAATATCAATTAATTGCAACTGGTTTTGAAGCTAATAATCCTACTGTCTTTAATTCAGCCTTTTTACAAAATTTAGGTTTTAAATTTTTTGATATTAAATGCATGTCCTTTAAAACTATGTCCCCCATAGCAAAAAAAGCCTCTGTCAAAGCTCCAGCTCTGTGTGCTGAAAACAAAATATTTTTAACTTTTCTGATTGGGTCATTTTTTCTCACTGGCTCCTCAGGAAATACATCTGTAGCTACATAAATATCTCCCTTTTTAACTCTCGTGATCAAGTCTTTAAAATTTACAACTGCTGCTCGACTCATCAATATAAATAATGAGTTTGTTTTCATTTTATTAATTAAACGTTTATTTACTAAATTTTTATTTTTAGTAGTTACTGCTGCTAATACGTAAATAATTTCGCACGTTTTAAACATATTATTTAAGCTAACTGGATTAAATCCAAAGCTTTTAATTTTGTTCTTAGACAACCAAGGGTCATAAACATTTATATCTTTAGTAAAAGGCAGCAACAGTGGATATAAAGATTTTGCTAGGTCGCCAAATCCTAATAATCCAATTTTTTTTCCTGATAAAAGTGATGCTTTTAAATTACTTTCTAATCCATATTTCTCTTTACCTTTTACAAAATCAAAATGAGCATTATGAATATTTCTTAACAAAGAAAGTGTCATTCCTAATGCAATTTCTGCTACAGGCTTTGAAAATACTGGAGAGGTTGCAATTACATGGATTCCTTTTTGAGAACAATAAGTATAATCAACATTGTTCATAAAATTACTTTCAACATTTATTATTGCTTTTAATTTTTTTGCTTTTGACAAAATTTTTTTATCTAAGTCTGGCTGACCCATAATGAAAGTAGCTTTATTAATATAGTTTTCATAAAATTGTCTTTTTTTTTCATTAGGTGCTATTAAAACTTTATATTTTGTTTTTAATTCTTTTAATTTTTTTTTTGTAAAAATCAGATCCAATGTTCTTGGAAAAGGATCAGATATAACAATTGGTTTTGACATCTAAATTAAAATTTTTTTTACTTCTTCTTCAGTAAATTTTTTTGGTCTATCACACATTGTTTCTATTTTTTGAGGAGTTCCTGTGTTAGCTGCCCTCATGGTTGACTCGATTATATCTAATACATGTAAAGATAAATCACCTGAACACCTATGTTTTTTGTTTTTTTGAATAGAATATAACATTTCAGATAAGCCAACACTCCGATAGTTTGCATTTGTAGCAGCTTCATTTGATCTTCCACTAGATGAAGTTATGTTTATTTTTCCTAAATGCATCTTGTCTGTTTTATGTTCACCCCATTTTCCACCTTCTGTAACAGAAATAAAAACAGAGCCCCCAAACATATTAGGATCTGGAACAATAATTGATCCTTTTGTGCCATAAAGCTCCATATGGTTTCTTTGATGATTAATTACATCAAATGAGAGTGTTACCTGAATTATAGCACCACTGTGAAATTGGATTGTCGCTAAATATGTTGTAGGTGTTTCCACTTTAAATGATTTGTTTTTTTTAGGTCCCACTCCATAAATTCTCTTTTTAAAAGCAGTTAATGTTCTTCCTTGAACTTGTTTTGCAGGTCCAAGTAAATTTACCAATGTTGTAAAAAAATATGGTCCCATATCGATTACTGGACCTCCTTCTTTTTTATACCAAGACTCAGGTTTTGGATGAAAAGACTCTACTCCAGGAAATGCAAAAATTGCATTACCAAGTTTAATCTCCCCAATCAAATCTGAGTCAATTAATTCTCTAGCTTTTTGAATTCCTCCACCTAAAAATGTATCTGGAGCATTTCCAAGATAAAGTTTATTTTTTTTTGCTAGTAAGACGAGTTCTTTACCTTTTGCAAAATAAGTTGCTAGTGGTTTTTCTGAATAAACATGTTTACCTGAGTTCAAAACTTTTTTTGATACTGAATAATGAGATTGTGGAATTGTTAAATTTAAAATAACTTCTATTTCATTATCTTTTAAAATTTCTGAAACTGTTTTAGATTTAATATTGTATAATTTTGCACATTTATCGGCTGCTTTTTGATCAATATCGGCACAGGCAATTATTTTAAAATTATTAAAATATTGTTGCCCTCTAAAGTATGTCTCGGCGATGTGACCACAGCCTATAAGACCGACCTTAAAAATTTTATTCATAAAGATTTATACGCCTTGTCTTTGTTTATCTTTTCCCTCTTTATAAAGTTTTAAAGCCTCTTCATTTTCTTTAGTTTTAGGAATTTCAAGTGTTGGACTGTCCCAAAAAGCAGAACCCTCAACCCACTTATAGGCATGAGTTTTAATTGAAATAACGTATGTTACATCAGATGCTTTTGCTCTTTTAAATGCAGCTTCAAGATCTGAAATTGAATTAACATGTTCTGATTTAGCTCCCATACTTTCTGCGTGTTTTGCAAAATCAACATCAACTAATCCAGGAGTATTAGAGCTCTTTAATAAGTTATTATATTCTTTACCACCTTTAAATAATTGAAGTCGATTGATAACTGCAAACCCTCCGTTATCACAAACTATAATTATTAATTTATTTTTTGTAATAACTGATGAATAAATATCTGTGTTATTTAAAAGATAAGAGCCATCTCCTACAAAAGAAATTACTTCTTTATCTGGATTTGCCATTTTTATTCCAAGTGCTCCTGAAATTTCATAACTCATACAACTAAAACCCCACTCTGTTTCATGAGTATTTAATTCTCTAGGTCTCCAAACTTGAACAACTTCACCAACTAAGCCTCCTGCTGCGGTAACTGCTATATCTGTTGGGTCAGAGTTTCTATAAATTGCACCAATTACCTGGACATAGCTTGGAACCTCTTGATTTGTCGGCGCACTCTCTTTATCTATATGATCATTCCATGATTTGAGTTCAATTTGAGATTTTTTATTCCATTCTTCTCCGGCTTTCCAGCTACCTAATACTTGTGAAAGCTCTGTTAATGAAACTTTAGCATCTCCAATGACAGCTTGCGCTAAATGTTTGTTAGCATCAAATCTTGATACATTTATTGAAACTAGTTTAAAATTTTTGTTTTCAAAATTCGCCCATGATCCAGTTGTAAAATCTGCAAGTTTGGTTCCAACTGCAATTGCTAAATCTGTTTCTTTTGCTAAAGTATTTGTATTTTTTCCACCTAAACCACCAATTTGACCTGCAAAATGAGAATGGTCTCTTTTCATTGTAGAATATCCCATTACAGTTTGCGTAACTGGTATATTATGTTTGATCGCGAACTGACTCAACTCCTCCATTGCATCTGAGTAAAAAACCCCACCACCTGAAATTATAATCGGATTTTTAGATGACTTAATTTTTTCTGCTGCCTCTTTAATTTGAAATTCGTCTGGTCTTGGTCTTCTAATTGCGTGTACTCTTTCTTTAAAAAACTCTTCTGGATAATCAAAGGTTTGACCTTGTACATCTTGGCTTAAAGCAATACATGCTGGACCACAGTCTGCAGGATCTAACATTGTATGAACTGCTGCTGGGAATGATTGAATAATCTGTTCTGGTCTAGTTATTCGATCAAAATATCTTGTAACTGGTTTAAACGCATCATTAGCTGTTATTCCAGGATTATTAAAATGCTCAACTTGTTGCAACACCGGATCTGGCATTCTGTTTGCATAAGTATCTCCTGGTAAAAACAAAATAGGTAATCTGTTACTCAAAGCAACTGCTGCAGCTGTAACCATATTTGTTGCACCAGGTCCAACAGAGGATGTTGCTACAAAAATTTGTTGTCGTCTTTTTGCCCTAGAATAACCAATTCCAGTTAGAGCCATATTCTGTTCATGGTGTCCTCTATATGTTGGAAGTTCATTTTTATTTTCTTCTAGTGCTTGACCTAAGCAAGCTACATTTCCATGTCCAAAGATCCCAAAGACACCTGGAAATAATGGTTCTTTTTTACCATTAATTAATATTTTCTGAGCAATCAAATATTTTACTATAGCGTGAGCACATGTGAGAGTAATTTTTTTCATTAATATGTTTATCTTTTAATATGTATAGTGTTTATATATAATTCTATTTATAAAATAAAAAACCTAACTAAGTAAACTTAAAAATAAATTCTATGTACGAAAAATTTGGACAATTCATTGATGGTAAGTGGCAACAAGCAGAAAAAAAAGAAACTTACGACGTAATCAACCCTGCAACAGAAGAAGTAATTGGAAAAGCATCAAAAGCTTCATCTATTGAAGTACAAAAAGCATTAAAGTCTGCAGAAAAAGGTTTGGAAGTTTGGAAAAATACTGCGCCATGGCAAAGAGCTTACGTACTTAGAAAAATTGCAGACATGATGAGAGAGAAAAAAGATGTTATAGCAAAATGGTTAACTCTTGAAGTTGGAAAGCCTCTTGCAGAAGCTGTTGGTGAAGTAGGTGGTGGAGCTGATATTTTTGAGTGGAATGCTGAAGAAACAAAAAGAATTTATGGTCAAACACAACAAAGTAGATTTCCAGATACAAGGGTTCATGTATATTATCAACCCGTTGGAGTTGTTGCAGCTTTAGTTCCTTGGAATTTCCCAATAGTTTTAGCATCTAGAAAAATTTCTACTGCCCTAGCTGCAGGATGTTCAGTAATTTGTAAACCAGATGTAATTACTCCTGGCGCTGTAATGGAATTAGTAAATATTTGCAAAGAGGCAGGTGTACCAGATGGTGTTGTTAGTCTTTTGTCAGGCGATCCTGCTGAAATATCAAATGAATTAATGGAGTCTGATATAATTAAAAAAGTTTCAGTTACTGGATCAACTAGAGTTGGTAAAATTATTTTAAAAAAAGCAGCTGATAAAGTTCAAAGAGTTACTATGGAACTTAGTGGGCACTCGCCTTTTATTGTGTGTGAAGATGTAGATATGAACAAAGTAGCTGATATAGCAATAACTGGTAAATTTAGAAATAACGGTCAGGTCTGTATTTCACCTAATAGATTTTATATCCAAGAAAACAGAAAAGAGGATTTTGTTAATGCTTTCATTGAAAGAGCAAAAAAATTAAAAATTGGAAACGGTATGGATGAAGGTGTGGATCTGGGCCCTTTAACTACTGCTAAGAGATTAGAAGAAATAGAAAAACTAGTTGAAACTACTAAAAAGGAAGGAGCTAAAGTGTTAATGGGTGGACAAAAACCCTCTGGTTTCAATAAGGGATATTATTATGAACCAACAGTCTTTGATGACGTTAAAGATAATTTTACAATCATGAAAGAAGAGCCTTTCGGTCCACTAGTTCCAATTTTAACTTTTAAAACTTTCGACGAAGTAATTGAAAGAGCAAATGATAATGACTTAGGATTATGTAGTTATTTATACACTAACTCTATGGACAAAGCTCACATTGGATCTGAGAAATTAGAGTCAGGTTGTGTTGCAGTAAATACTGGAGTTGTTGCTATTGCTGAGGCACCTTTTGGAGGAATAAAACAAACTGGTTATGGACGTGAAGGTGGTTCAGGCGCGATAAAAGATTATCTAAATGTGAAATACACTCACATGGGTTTAAAAATCTAGAAAATGAGAAAAAATAAAATCAAACAAATGATGAAGGAAGGTAAACCTGTAATCAATGGTTGGTGTGCCATCCCAAGCACAGCATCTGCTGAAGCAATGGCTCATCAAGGATGGGATTCTCTTACAGTAGATATGCAACATGGTTTAGTTGATTACAGTAATGCACTTCCAATGATGCAAACAATATCAACAACAGATGTAACTCCTTTAGCTAGAGTTAACTGGAATGAACCAGGTCAAATTATGAAAATTTTAGATGCTGGTTGTTATGGAATTATTTGTCCAATGGTAAGCAATAAAAAAGAGGCAGAAAATTTTGTTCAAGCATGCATGTATCCACCTGATGGCTACAGAAGTTTTGGCCCTATACGAGGTCTAATTTATGGTGGAGCTGATTATGCTGATCACGCTAATGAAGAAATACTGAAATTAGCAATGATCGAAACAAAAGAATCTTTAGAAAATCTTAATGAGATAATGTCTACACCAGGTGTCGATGGTATTTATATTGGCCCAGCAGATTTAAGTTTAGCAATAGGTGAAAAACCTGGTTTTGATAGGTCAGAGACTACAAAAGCTTATTCTGAAATTTTAAGAATTTTAGAACATGCTAAAAAAAATAATATTTTTGCAGGAATTCATAATGGTACTACAGAATATGCTACCAAGATGATTGAAAAAGGTTTTGATTTTGTGACTATAGCATCTGATTTAAGAGCTTTAAGTGCTGGTGCTAAAGCCACAGTAGATAAAATGAAGGGTTCTTTATCAAAAAAAGACGATAACTCAACTTACTAATCAAGTTGTTCTAAAAATTCCTCGAATTGTTTTTCTTCTAAATTAGAAGATTGTTTTTTTCCAGGAAATTTTCCATTCATTGAATCTTTTTTAAAAGCCTTTAGAGCCTTTACTCTTTCTAGTTTTATTTCATTTCTAAGTTTCAATAAATTTCCATATGCTTTTGAATGTCTTGGAGGATTTTTAGTATCACCACAGATATCTTCCATAAATAAATACATTACATCAGCATTTTTCCCTGAACCTAATGAAACAGTAACAATATCTGTACGCTTTGAAATTTCACCCATTACGTTTTCAGGTATTACTTCACACTCTGCAGAAAAAGCGCCTGCATCTTCTAATCTTTTGAATTTTTGAAAAAGTTCGTAAGCTTCATCAGCAGTTTTGCCAACTGCTCTTAAGCCACCAATCCAAGTAGATTTTCTTGGAACTAAACCTAAATGCCCCATTACTGGAACATCTTCCTTAGCCAGCATTTCAACTATATCCATACTTCTTGGTGTCATAACTGCATCCGCACCATTCTCTAATGCTTTAAAAGCTCCACGCATAATATCTTCTGCAGTTACAAACTCATTCAACACCAAAGCAGCTGTTAAAAATAAATTTTTTGAACCTTCTCTTACAGGAAGTACATTTTTTGCATTTGATATAATCATATCAAAGCCTGCTTTTTCGGCTGCTTCGGCTTCTTCAACACTATTCGCTGTAACTTGTGTAAATTTTCTTTTTCCTTTTGCTGCTTTTAAATCCCCAACAGTCAAAGTTCGTTTTGCCGGTTTAGCAGCCCAAGTATAGATATTCTTCATTTAATTCCTTTATATAGAATATCTCTCCTATCAATAAATTCCTCAAAGGTTTTAATGGTAATTACTGAGGGTAAAATAAATATAGATCTCTTGTCCCTCTCATTTCTTATAATTCTAAAATAACCTTTTTTAATTGCAGTATCGATATAAACATTTGAAGTTAAATATGATTTTTCAATTACTTTAAGTAATTGATTTTTAGTTATTGATTTATTTTTGTAATAAGCAAGCATAACCATATGTAACATTATCCAATGTTGTGGGGTTAAAGAAAACCAATTCAATAATTCATTAGCTAATCTTCCTTCAAAATCTCCAAGTGATATTTCTGCTAATTGAATTCTTTTTTGAGTAAGTTTTGGGATTTTTTTTTGTTCTTCGAAGTGCTTAGGATACTTGAACTGTCTTTTCATTTAAATAAATTTAAACTCATTGAGTTTTCTATTCAATACTATTTTTACTTAATAGGTCTTTATAAATGTTATTAACTCTATGTACTTCTGTTGCGGTATTAAAATAACCTTCATATTCTATTTCTTCAGGTGATACATCAAAATGATAATGACCAGCATCTTTATCGTGCTCATAAGAATGAAAGTGTGTATGCTCACCAGACTCTCTTAGATTTAATTCTCCTCCAGTAGGATCACCAGTCCAAAGAATAGAATAACATTGTAATTTTGGTCCAACCGGTTCATAAAATTGAAGAAAATCTTTCACACATTTCATTTGTTTTGGATCATAATACTCGTGTTTGATATCTTTATAATCAGGTTGCACATGCGATCTTATTTTTCCATTTAATACT
This sequence comes from uncultured Pelagibacteraceae bacterium, assembly GCA_902523515.1. Taxonomy (GTDB): domain Bacteria; phylum Pseudomonadota; class Alphaproteobacteria; order Pelagibacterales; family Pelagibacteraceae; genus Pelagibacter. The sequence goes on along the minus strand of CABYZT010000006.1, from coordinate 27,155 downwards.
CTAAATACGCCAGCAAGAGACAAATGTTCATTATCTTTAATTTTTAAATTTTTTGATAAAGAAGACCTCATTGCTTGAGGCAAAGAACCTTGTTCTCCATTTCTACCTTTAATTTTAATTTTGATTACTTTTCCTTTTTTGCCGTCTGTATAATAAATGTTTCCAAGTCCGCCGTGTTTTTTTGCAGAATACTTTTCAACAATACATTTTTTGTCTGGACTCACTCTTGCTATTATTGATTTAGACTCATCAGTTATCAAATTTTCATTAATAACTAATTCTCCACAATGACCATCTAAACATGACATTGCACCTGATCCAGCTCCTAAAGCATAAGATTTTTCAGAATCAATCATTTTGGATATTTCCTTATAGTCAAACTCTGCACCAATAAATTTTGGATCATGCATATAAGGCTCTCCGCCAACATCTATTATTTTTTGATTTCCACTAATTCCTTCTGATGGACAATCCCAATCTCTTAGATTTGGGCAATCTACTACCTCTACCTCAACGTTTTTGAAATTTTCAGACAACCCTTTTCTTAACGCATCTGAAATATCTTCTAGTAGATAATTTTTAAAAGTTCCTTTTTCTATTTTTAATTGCATGATGATAATAAGCTATAATTTATTTTGCATATTGTCTATAGATAATATATATAATTTCTATACATAAATAATTTTAAATAAGGTAACGATGATTAACAAAGATTTGAAAGTAGCTGTCCTTGGTGCAGGAGCGATGGGCTGCTTGTTTGGTGGTTTGCTTGCAGAAAAAGGATTAAATGTAATTTTAATTGATGTTTGGAAAGAGCATGTTGATGCAATTAATAAAGATGGTTTAAAGATGGATGGACATGGCGGAGATCGAGTAATAAAAGTTAAAGCCACTTCAGATCCATCTTCGTTAGATAAAATAGATGCTGTAATAGTTATGTGTAAAGCAACTGCATTAGAACCAGCTCTAAATAGTATTAAAAATATTATTGGTGAAAAAACAGTCTTTATGTCTTTTCAAAATGGTATTGGTCATGAAGCAATTATTCAGAGTATTGTGGGTAATGAAAAAGTAATTGGTGGGACAACTACTCAAGCTTCAAATATTTTAGGACCAGGTCATATAATGAATCATGGTTCGTTACCATCTTGGATTGGTGAATATGAAGGAGGAATAACAGAAAGAATTACAGAAATAGCTGACACTTTTACTGCACATAATTTGGAAATGATTGCGGCTGAAGATGTAAAAAAAAGAAAATGGATGAAGCTTTTTGCTCTAACAGCAATTGGACCTTTGTCTGCAATTTTTGATCTTCATCATACGGACTTGTATATAAACAACAAAGCAAATGAAGTATCTCGTGGTTTAGGTAAAGAAATAATTTTAGAAACTAGAGACGTTGCACTTGCTGATGGTGTAAATGTTTCTGAAGATGAATGCTTATTTATGTTTAATAAAATTGTAGATTCAATGCAAACTAACAAGTCATCAATGGCTTTTGACGTTCAATACAAGAGAAAAACTGAAATAGACTTTATTAGTGGTGCAGTTTCAAAAATAGGTAAAAAACATGGTGTTAAGACACCATTAAATGACCTTATGTATAAAATGATTAAAGTGAAAGAAGGTATGTACAGCTAAATGCTTAGTACAAATAAATTAAAAAAAATCAAAAGTAACTTTCCAGTTTTAGTTGGTGACAATGTTGTTTCTAAAAGTATTTGTAATTTATTAATTAAAGAAATCAGTAACTCTAAATCATTTGATGATATGATTATGGGTGGTAGAAGTAGAATAAATAAAGGTTCGAAAAATTTTAACTCATATATCAAAAACTCAGTTAACTCTGCAAAACTTTTTAAGCTTTTTAATAGCAAGACTTTTTATAAAAAAATTGAAAATCTTTTTACAAAAAATTTTAAAGATAGATCTTGGGTTAATTTATATAAACCAAAATCCTTTAATCCTAAAAAGTTCACTATTAAAAAAAAATTAAATTCTAATGAATTAAAAAAAATATTGGGTAATAATTATACTAATCCTAAAGTAAATTTAGATATAGATTTTTCGGTATCAAAAGGAGGATATAGATTAAGGCCTCATAGGGATGATATAACTAGGTTATATAATTTCTTAATTTATCTAACAGATATACCAAAAAAAAATGGCGGCTCTCTAACTATCTATAGGAAAAAGGCTAAAAAAAATTTAAGAAAGAGTTTTAGAAGATTTCCAAAAATAAACGAACTAGAAATAGTTAAGTCTTTTACACCCAAAAAAGGAACTGTTGTTTTTTTTCAATCTACTCCAAATTCCTATCATGGAGTAAAGCGCTTTATAGAGAAAAATTGTCCAAAACGTTTTTTTATTTATGGAAGTTATGCTTTAAACAAACCAGTTATATGGAATTATAAAGGAAACTCGTATTATCCTCATATAGTTAGTAACAAAAAAAGAATGTTGACCTCTTTTCATGACGCGAACTATTTAACCACAGCACCAAACCATTGAAATTATTTCAATGATAAAATAAATTTTAACAATGACAAATACTTTTCAAAAAAAATTATATGAGAATGGGTACTTAATTGTTAAAAATATACTTAACTATAGAAGAGACTTAAAACCAGTTCTTAATGATATGGAATTTGTCATGGATTGTCTCATTCAAAAGTATGCAAAAAAAACTGAGGTTAAAAAAGTTCTTAATCTAAATTTTAAAAGAAAATATTCATATATATCAAAACTTAATATTTATGATCTAGATCAATATTTTAATACAAGATTACCTAGAGACCATGTTAAAAGAGATAGTGATTATTTCGCTACTCAATCATTGTGGAATTTAATTACAAATAAAAGAATTTTAGATGTTGTAGAAAAAATTTTAGGTAAAGAAATAATGTCTAACCCTGTTCAAAATACTAGAATCAAACAACCTGAAAACAAATTACCAAAAGGATCAATTCATGACGGCTTAAGTGGTAGAACACCATGGCATCAAGACGCTGCCGTTTTAAATTCTAAAGGACAAAAATTAACTGACATGGTTACAGTGTGGATTCCTTTCACCAAAACTACTAAAAAAAATGGATGTATGATTACAGTAAAAAAAATTAATAAAATGGGATTATTAAACCACGTATCAGGATATAGAGGACAGGTGGAATTAAAAAATAGTGAATTGCTTGATGATATGGAACACATTTATTTAGAGGCAAATGTGGGTGATATAATATTATTGCACAAGCATTCTATTCACTGCTCATTACCGAATAGATCAAATGATTTTAGAATTAGTGCTGATTTAAGATATAATGTTGCCGGACAACCTTCAGGAAGAGAACCACTTCCAAACTTTTATGTTAGAAGTAAAAATAAAAAAAATCTTAAAGTTCAAAATTTTAAACAATGGTTATCTCTGTGGGAGAACGCTAAAGAAAGACGTATTGGAAAACATGCATTTAAGTATCCTCTGCCAACGTACAAGAATAATAAAAGGGACTTGTCTAATTTAGTTTAATATTAATAAACATAAATTTAATCAAAAAACTAATTTACTTTAAAGAATAATTCTCGTATTAAAATTGCTCTCTAAAAACTTATATACAATTATGAGTAATAAAAAAAAGATATTAATTATCCAAAAAGTCCATGAAAAAGGAATGGAATTAATTAATAATCATCCTAATTTTGATGTTGAAGTAACTGATGACACTTCATTAGAAAATTTAAAATCAAAATTAAAAGATTGTGATGGCGCATCTATAAGAACTGCAAAACTTCCTGGAGAAACATTTGAGGAAGCAAAAAAATTAAAAATTATTTCAAGACATGGTGTTGGTTATGACAATATCGATTTAAAAAAAGCTAAAGAAAAAGATATAAAAATAACAATAACAGCTAACGCTAATGCTGTTACAGTTGCAGAACATGTAATGTTTGTTTTGTTAAATATTGCAAAAAGAAAAGACTTATTTGATAAAACAGTAAGAGAGGGAAATTTTAAAGAAAGAAATAAATTACCAAAAACAATTGAAGTTTGGAAAAAAAATTTTTTGATAATGGGTTTTGGAAGAATAGGAAGAGCGTTAATCAAAAGATGTCTGGGCTTTGAAATGAATGTTTTTGTTTATGATCCATTTGTAGACAAGGATAAAATTGAGGAATTAGGTGGAAAAAAAGTAGAAGATCTAGCTGAGGTAGTAAAAACTATGGATGTTATTTCGCTTCATATGCCTCTGACAGACAAAACCGAAAATTTAATTAATTATGATTTATTAAAAACAATGAAAAAAAACTGCATAATTATTAATGCAGCAAGAGGTGGAATTATTCATGAAGAAGATCTTGATAAAGCACTAAATGAAAATTTGATTTTTGGAGCTGGTATTGATGTTTTTAAAAAAGAACCACCTGATGACAATAATCCACTTCTTAAAAATGAAAAAGTTTATTTAAGTCCTCATACTGCAGCTTTTACTGATGAGTGTATGACAAGAATGGGAAAAGAAACAATTCAAAACATTATTGATTTTTTTGAGGAAAAATTAGAAAAATCTAAAATTGTAAAATTATAAATATCCGAAAATAATAAACTTCCTAATATTTTCAAATAGTTAATTTTTATAGATCTCAATATTACTTTTATTTAAGGTCTCAGTTAAATATTTATAGCCAATCTTTGCATATTCAAAAGGATTTGCTTTTGCTGGGTCTTGCTCTGCTTCAACAACTAGCCAACCAGAATAATTTTTTTCTTTTAACACATCAAATAAAGGTTTGTAATCAATACAGCCATCTCCAGGTACTGTAAAAGCACCCTCTAAAAATGCACCTCTAAAGCTTAAATCTTCTTTTAATGATTTATCTAAAACATTTTTTCTAATATCTTTGCAATGCATATGAATAACTCTATCACTAAAATTTTTTAATATTTTAAGAGAGTTACCTTGAGCAAAAAGCATATGACCAGTGTCTAAAGTAAGTTTTACACTATCATCAGTATTCTCTAGCAATCTTATAGTATCTTCTTCGGTTTCTATAACAGTCCCCATGTGATGATGGTAAGCAAGTGGCATGCCTTCATCTTGTAAATATTTGCCCATCTCAGAAATTTTTTTATAGTAATCTTTAGATTCTTCTAAATCCATTTTTGGTCTAGTCGAAAGTTTTTTGTCTGGATCTCCTTGAATTGATCCAGCAACTTCTGCAAAAACAATGCAAGGTGCGTTACAATCTTTAAATAATTTCAATTGATCTTGTATAACTTTTTTTTCCTCTTCTACTGTATTTTTTCTTAAATTTGCACCATACCAACCAGAACAAAGGTTTAGTTTAAACTCAGTTAATTTTGGAATTAATTCCTCTGATTTCTTTGGAAACTTTCCGCCAGACTCTATACCTATAAATCCTGCCTGACTTGCTTCTAACAAGCATTGTTCCAATGGTGTATCACCACCCAGTTCTGGCATGTCATCATTACTCCATGCTATTGGTGCTATTCCTAATTTTACTGACATAAATATTTTTTTTGCTAAGATATATTCAATGTTTAAATCAAATAAAACTAAAAAATTAAGTTTAGGAATTGTTGGGGGTGGTCCTGGGTCATGGATAGGTCATGTTCATAGAATCTCATCTAGATTTGATAATCAATATGAAATAGTAGCAGGAGTTTTTTCAAGAAATGTAAAAATTTCTACTAAGTTTGGAAAAAGTATAGGGATTTCATCTGATAGATGTTACTCAAATTATAAAGATATGGCTGACAAAGAAGCTAAGAGAAAAGATGGAATTAATGTAGTTGCTATAATGACACCACCATCAAGTCATCAAATTATTGCTGAAAAGTTTATTTCGAAAAACATAAATATAATTTCTGATAAACCTTTTGCAGGAAATTTAGATCAGGCAAAAAAACTTTTCAAAGCAATTAAAAAAAATAAAAAAATAAAATATGCACTAACTCATAATTATTCTGCTTATCCAATGGTGAGAGAAGCAAAAAAATTAGTTGAAAAGGGTAAAATTGGTAAAGTTGAGTATATTAATGTTGAATATATTCAAGATTGGTCTGGTGGAACAAAAATTAATTCAAAAAATGCAAAAAGAAAACTTAAATGGAAAATTGATAATAAAATAGTTGGAGCATCTGCTGTTTTAAATGAAATTGGAACTCATGCGTACCATCTAGCCTCTTACATTTCAGGCTTGAAAGGACAAAAAGTTTTTGCAGATATAAAGCAAATATCAAAAAAAATTAAAATGGATGATAATGCACAGGTTATGATCAATTTTAACAATGGTGCTAAAGGAATGTTTTGGACAAGTGTAATGGCCAAAGGTGGTGTTTATGGTTTAAGAATTAGAGTATTTGGTTCTAAAGGTAGTTTAGAGTGGGTTCAAAATGATCCAAATTATCTTAAATTAAATCCTGAAAAAGGTGCTGTAAAATTATTAGAAAGAGGATTTCATAATTCAGAATTTTCAAAGCAATTCTCTAGAATAAAATTTGGTCATCCAGAGGGGTACCTTGATGCGTTTGCAAATATTTATAAAGAGTTTGCAGACTCCTTGAAAAACAAAACAAAAAAAAGATACTTTTATCCAAATGAAGATGAGGGTTTAGAGACAGCAAAATTTATTAGTGCATGTAAGGTTTCATCAAAAAGTAAAAAATGGGTAAAAATCAAATAAACGTAGCACTATTTGGTCTGGGTAGAATAGGTCAAATGCATGCTGAAAACTTAACTAACCATAAAAGTTTTTATTTAAGATATACTTTTGATATCAATAAAGAGTTAGCCAAAAAATTTTCAAAAAAATTTGATACAATTAATATTAATAATACTGAAAAAGCTTTTAGAGACAAAAATATAGATTTAATATTTATTGCATCTAGTACCTCTACTCATATTAAATTTATAAAAGAAGCTGTAAAATTCAAAAAAATAGTTTTTTGTGAAAAACCTTTAGATTTAAACATTGATAAAGTTAATAAATGTTTAAGAGAAATTAAAAAGTATCAACCTAAAATACAATTAGGTTTTAATAGAAGGTATGATCCAGGACATAATTCAATTAAACAAGAACTTATTAGAGGAAAGATTGGAAGACTTGAAAAAATAATTATCACTAGCAGAGATCCTGCGCCACCCTCATTAAATTATCTAAAAGTATCTGGAGGTATATTTAAAGATATGATGATTCATGATTTTGACTTACTAAGATTTTATTTAGAAAAAGATGAGATAGAAAATATTTTTACTACAGCTAGTAATATTTCAGATAAAAGATTTGATAAAATTAAAGATTATGAATTAGCCTCATGTCTTTTAAAATCAAAAAAAGGCGTGCAGTGTATAATTACAAATTCAAGACACTGTAGCTTTGGATATGATCAAAGAGTTGAATTGTTTGGCTCAAAAGGAATGTTAATATCTGGAAATAAAAGAAAAAATGAAACAGAAATTTTTACAAAAAATAATACATCACAAAGAAAACTACTTTTAAATTTTTTTATAGATAGATATGTTGATGCTTACAAACTTCAACTTGACGAATTAGCTCTTTATTCAAGAACAAAAAAGTCGCCAATATCAAGTTTTGAAGATGGAAGAAGAGCTTTAATTATAGCTAATGCTGCAACAACCTCATTAAAACTAAAAAAACAAATAAAAATTAAGTTTTAATTCTTATTGTTAACATTAGAGTATAATATAATGACTTATATTTATGAATATTCTTAAAGATAGTTTTGGGAGAAAATTTCCATACATTAGATTATCAATCTCTGACGTATGCAACTTTAAATGTGGCTACTGTTTACCAGATGGTTATAAGACTGACAAAAGTGATAATAGAACTTTTATAAACACAGAAGAAATTGGAAGGCTTGCCAAAGCTTTGTCCGAACTTGGGGTTTCTAAGATAAGATTAACTGGTGGAGAACCTACAGTTAGAAAAGATTTTTTGGATATTATTAAAATTATTAAAAAAAATTCAGGTATAAAAAAAACAGTTATAACAACAAATGGCTATAGATTAGATAAAATTGCAGATCAAATAAATGATAGTGGCCTAGATGGAATTAATATTAGTATAGATAGTTTAAATCCTAAAATTTTTGAACAAATAACAGGTCATGATAGATTGCAAGAAATTCTAAGTGGTATTAAAAAGTTACAAAAATTAAACTTTAAAAATATAAAAATTAACGCAGTTCTTCTTAAAGGCGTAAATGATTCTGAAAAAGATTTTCAAGATTGGGCTAATTTTATAAGGAAAAATAAAATTGATTTTAGGTATATAGAATTGATGCAAACAGGAGATAATATTGATTATTTTAAGAAATATCATGTATCAGCAAATAAATTTGTTGAATATTTAAATAAAAACAATTGGGTAATACAAACTTTTGGAAAAGACTCGGGCCCTGCAAAAAATTATATGAATCCTGAATATAAAGGTAAATTTGGTGCGATAGCTCCCTACTCCAAAGATTTTTGTAAAAGTTGTAATAGATTAAGAATAACTGCCAAAGGGGATTTAAGATTATGTTTGTTTGGAAATACAGGAATAAACATTAGACATTTAATGCAAAAAGATAATCAAATAGATGAACTTAAAGATCTAATATTAAAACAACTTAATTACAAAAAAGAGACTCATCATTTAGAATTAGGCGAAACGGGTTTAACTAAAAATTTATCAACTACTGGTGGATAATATGAAAAATTTAAAAATTGTAAGCGATAACGATTTAAAAGATTGGGCAAAAGAAATTTTTAAAAAAAATTCTTTTAAAATGATAGATGTTTCGAAAAAAAAAGAAACATTCAGAAGAGCTTTGGCTTCTGGAAAAATTTATGTTGGTGAGGAAGTCTTTGAGCTAATAAAAAATAAAGAAATGCCAAAAGGTGACCCTATCATCTTGGCAGAAGTATCAGCGGTTTTAGGTGTAAAAAAAACAAGTGAATTAATTCCGCTTTGCCATCCTTTAACAATTGATCATACTGCAACAAAAATTATAATGAATGAAGAGGATAAATCTTTAGAAGTTTTTTGTGTAGTTTCAACATATGCAAAAACTGGAGTTGAAATGGAAGCAATCATGGGAGTTAACGCTGCTCTAATCACAATTTATGATTTAAGCAAAATAATTAATCCACATCTCAAGATAGACAATATAAAATTATTAATCAAAGAAGGTGGAAAAAAAAGGTTGTGGAAAAACCCTGATGGTCTTCCAGATTTTTTAAAAGATTTATTTTAAAAATATAATGAAAGTAAAAATTGAGTTATTTGGTGCTGCAAGAGATTTTTGTGAACAAAATTTGCTAGAATTAGATTTAGAGCAAAAATCAACAATTAAAGATATTCGAAAAAAAATAATTCAATATTTAGATGAAAAATTTAATGGCAATGAAAACTATAAAAAAATTGTTAATTCCTCTGCTTTTTGTTCTGAGAAAAATAATATTGTTAGCGACAATTATAAAATAACAAATAACGAAAAAATCGGTATCATACCTCCTATAGGAGGAGGTTAATGCTTCATATAAAAATTGTAGACAGTAAAGATAAAAAACTATCAATTTATGATGCAGAAGGATTTATATCTTCTGTCGAATTTGGAGCATCAATATTTTTTACTGGCACAGTAAGAAATCAAAATAATAACAAAAGTGTGGTTGGCATTACGTATGATAGTCATGATGATCTTGTCATAAAAAGTTTTGAGGAAATATATAAGGAGGCAGATGAAAAACTTAATATTCAGGAAAAAGCTGTTTTTATAGAACACGCTAAAGGTTATTTAAATCTTGGAGAAATGAGTATTATAATTGCTGTTGCATGCAAACACAGAGATCAAGCATATATATTATCTAGATATATTATAGAAGAAATAAAAAAGAGGTCTCCTATATGGAAAAAAGAACACTACACAGACAATCAAAGCGATTGGTTAAAAGGCAACCCTATAGTTCATGAAAAAAATTAAATACTCAGAAATCACACCAGAAAAAATTTATAAAAATAGAAGATCGTTTATTAAATCTATTGGATTAGGAGCAAGTTCTCTTGCAATTTCAACTATTCCGTTTGCAAATAAGTCTTTAGCAAATGAGAAAGATAAATTAACAAGTTATAAAGATATAACCACCTATAATAATTATTATGAGTTCGGCACATCAAAAGGAGATCCATATAGAAACTCACAAATATTTAAAACTTCTCCATGGGATATAAGCATTGAAGGTGAAGTTGAAAAACCAATTAAATTATCTATGGAGGAAATTTCTGAAATGTTTGTATCAGAAGAGAGAATTTATAGACTTAGATGTGTTGAGGGATGGTCAATGGTTATTCCATGGATGGGTTTTTCTTTGAGTGAATTGCTATCAAAAGTTAATCCAACTAATAAAGCAAAATTCGTTGAATTTGAAAGTGTATATGATCCTGCACAAATGAAAGGACAGAGATACCCTGTTTTAAACTGGCCGTACAATGAAGGTTTAAGAATTGATGAAGCAATGCATCCTTTAACTACCGTAGTTACAGGTTTATATGGTAAAAAACTTCCAAATCAAAACGGAGCGCCGTTTAGAATTTTTATTCCTTGGAAGTATGGTTTTAAAAGTGCAAAAGCGATTGTAAAAATTAAATTTGTAGAAAATATGCCAACTTCGTCATGGATGTGGGCATCACCTAGAGAATATGGATTTTATTCGAATGTAAATCCAAATGTAGATCACCCAAGATGGTCACAAGCAACTGAAAGAATTATTGGTGAGGGTGTTTGGGCGCCTAGAGTAAAAACTTTAATGTTCAATGGATACGGAGATGAGGTTGCGAGCTTATACACTGGTATGGATTTAAAAAAATATTTTTAATGAAAAAATATTTTAAACCGGGTGTATTTATTTTAGGCACGGTTCCATTTTTACTAATTTTATACAAAATTTTTTTAAATAAACTTGGTCCAGAACCAGTAAAAGAAATTACTCATTTTACGGGAGAGTGGACTTTAATTTTTATTTGCTTAACATTATTGATGAGTCCACTCAAAAGATTTACAAAATTATCTGTATGGATAAGTTTCAGAAGAACATTGGGTCTTTTTGTTTTTTTTTATGCAACACTTCATTTATTAACTTATGTAGGTTTAGATTATAGATTTAATTGGTCTCCTATATTAGATGACGTTGTAAAAAAGAAATATATCTTCATTGGTTTTGCAGCATGGTTACTATTGCTTCCTTTGGCTATTACATCTTCTCAAAAAATGGTTTTGTTACTAGGAAATAATTGGAAAAAATTACATAGATTAATTTATGTAATCGCTATTTTTGGATCCCTTCATTATATATGGTTATCAAAAACTATTTTTTTTAGACCTTTGGTTTATTTAATAATTATACTTGTTTTGTTAGCTTTAAGAATTAAGATTAAAAATAGGAATATAAATTATGGATGAAAATTTAAAAAAAGAAATTCAATCAGCTACTCTTGAAAGATTAATGAGTCATTTAGATGAAAGAAGAGATGTTCAAAATATCGATCTAATGAATTTAGCTGGTTTTTGCAGAAATTGTTTATCTAGATGGTATAGAGAAGAGGCAGAAAAAAAAGGAGTAGAGATATCTGATCCTGATGCCAGAGAGCATATATATGGAATGCCTTATTCCGAATGGAAAGAAAAATATCAGAAATAATTATTTTTCTTTAAGTCTTGGAAATAATTCAACAAAGTTACAAGGTTTGTGATTAATATCTAATTGATGTTTTAAGATTCCATCCCATGCATCTGTTACACCACCTGAGGAACCAGGTAATGCAAAAATGTATTTTCCATTTGATAAAGCGGCACATGCTCTTGATTGTATAGAAGATGTTCCAACCGTTTTTAGACTTATTGTTCTAAAAACCTCTCCAAAACCAGGTATATGTTTATCTGCAATTTCATCGATTGCTTCAGGAGTTATATCTCTTCCTGTAAGACCTGTTCCTCCAGTAGTTATAATGACGTCTATATCTTTTTGACTTGTCCATTCTTTTAAAATTTTTACAATATCCTCTTTATTGTCTTTGCAAATTTTTCTATCAATTAATTTATGCTTGGCCTCTTTAATTTTTTCAACCAAGATTGCACCTGATTTATCATTATCAAATGTTCTTGTATCTGTTACAGTTAATAAAGCTATATTTACATCCATAATTTAAAAATGATTATATTATCAATTCTTTTCTTTGTAACTGCATTAATATACTCAAGTGTTGGATTTGGGGGAGGCTCAACATATCTCGCAATACTTTTAATTTGGGGTGTACCTTACACAATATTTCCCGTTGTAGCTCTTGTATGTAATATTATTGTTGTATCTGGTAATTCTATCAATTTTATAAGATCTAAAAATATAAACATTAATTTACTTTTTCCTTATTTAATTGGCTCTATTCCTTTTGCATTTATTGGAGGATCAACATCAATTGAAAAAAGTTTATTTGAGATTTTATTATTTTGTGTTTTGTCAGTTGCAGGCATTTTTTTACTAATTGAGAGTAAAGCTTTTAATAAAGATAAAATTAAAATTAACAAAATACCAAGATTAATCTCAATTTCTATTGGATCAATAATTGGTTTTATGTCAGGTGTTGTGGGAATTGGTGGAGGAATTTTTTTAAGCCCTCTTCTATTTTTGATGAAAGCTGGATACCCTAGACATATCACCAGTAGTGCATCTTTATTTATATTGATCAATTCTATTTTTGGAATAGCTGGACAGCTGACGAAAGATCAGGTTTTAAATCAAGTTATTACTTATTGGCCATTATTTTTATCGGCGCTTATTGGTGGACAAATTGGTAGCCTAATAAACATAAAATTTTTATCGAACAAAATATTAGCTCTAATAACTTCTTTTCTTGTAATTTTTGTCGCAATAAGAATGGGAATTAAACTTTTATCTTAATATTGAATAAATTTGCTTTTAAGATATTTAGAGAATTATGAAAAATATCAAGCCTTTTGGTCCATCTATAGGAAAAACAAAAATTTCAAAGAAATTTTTAAATATCTTAAATAAAGAGATTGATAACAAAGTTTTAACAAAAAAAAATGATTATAGTTCTAAATTAGCTAGTCAAATTAAAAAAGAAATTAAAATTTCAGATAATTTTATAAAAAAAAATTTAGAGAGAGAGATAAAAAAAAATATCAAAGATTTTCTTAAAAATGAAAAAATTAAAAAAGTTAAAGATATAAAAATATTAAATTTATGGGTAGTTAGTCAGTTTAAAGATGAATATAACCCTATTCACTATCATGATGGAGATATATCTGGTGTAGGTTATTTAAAAGTACCAAAAGATATGACTAAAAATAAATTTTTAAAAAATAAAAAAGATAAGACTAATGGAACAATTGATTTTATTAACGGACAGAGAGGTTTTTTAAGCAGAAGTATTTTTAATATTGTTCCTAAAGAGAGAGACTTAATAATTTTTCCAAACTATTTAATGCATACTGCTTATCCATTTAATGTTAATGCTGAAAGAAGATCTTTCTCTTTTAATGCTAAAATTATTTTAAATAGATAATTTGCAAATATTTAATAACATATTGAAGCAATGGAAAATTAAATTGTGTGTTTGTTTCCACCTTTTTTAACAAAATAAATACCAATGCAAACTGCAATTAAAGAAACTAAAACTTTTGTAGTAATTAATTCTTTTAAAAATATATAACCTAAAATAGTTCCAAAAATTGGTATCAAATATGAAACTTGAGATTGAAAAATTAATCCATTTGTAGTCAAAATTCTAAAACGTAACAACCAAGCAATACCAGTTGGTACAATTCCTAAATAAATTACTGATATAAGCGAATCTGTTCTTGGCATAGTTTGAAATGGTTGTTCAATTAAAAATGTTAATGGCGACAAAATAATTATTGCCCAAATTAAAATAGATCCGGTTACATTTTCATTTTTTTTCTTACTTATTTTTAATGTTAGCACTCCCCCTACAACATAACAGGTTGATCCAAGTAATATCAATAGAGCTGAAACAAAATTATTTTCATCTATTAAAAGATTATCAGAAAATAAAAATACTATTCCAGAAAACCCAATTAAAATTCCAATAGTTTTTACTAAATTGAATTTTTCATTTTTTGTATAAAAATGAGCTAGCACTGTGGAGCTTAAAGGAGTAGTCGACATCAATATAGCTGCCAAGTTACTTTGAACAGATTTCACACCGTAGGCGATTAAGAAGAATGGTGCTACTAAATTAATAAAACCAATCATTGCAAACCAGAACCAATCTTTAGAAAAAGCTTCAACTTTAATATTTTTAAAATAACACAAAAGTAAAACTGGAATTGCTCCAAAAAATACTCTTAAGAAAGCAATTGAAACTGGTCCAAAAGAATAAGTTGCTATTTTTATATTAAAAAACGCAGAAGCCCATATAAGAGATAATATTGTCAATAAAAAGTAATCAATTAATTTTGGTTGTCTCATTCTGTTATCTCTTTCAACTCGCCAGAAGTTAGTGCGATTAAATTTTCAAAATTTATTTCAAAAACTGCATTAGGGTGACCTGCAGCTGCAAAAATAGAGGAAAATCTATTTAAAGTTTCGTCAATAAAAATTTTTATTTTTGTTAAATGTCCTGTTGGAGATACTCCACCAATTGTATATCCAGTAATTTTTTTAACATCTTCTGGGTTCGCCATTGAAACATCTTTTTCATCTAAAATTTTTTTTAATTTATTTAATGAACACCTTTTATCTCCAGAAACTAAACATAAAACATAACTATCCCCTGCTTTAATAAGTAAGCTTTTGACAATGGCTCCTACTTTGCAACCTAAAGCTGTAGCTGCATCATTCGCTGTTCTGGCACTTTGCTCTAAAACAATCACTTTAAGATCTGGGTTAAATTGTTTTAGCGATTTTTCTGCTCTTAAAACTGGCTCTTTATTTAATATTGAATTCACTAGGTATATATATTTATTATTTTAGTGACTAATTACACTACTTATGTGAAAATTGCATAGGTGTTATTTATTAAATAAGCAATATTTTTAAGTATTTTTTTGCTAATTAGGCCAGACAAAATTACATAGGAGACAAAATGAGTGCAGCAAACGTATTAAAATTTATCAAAGAAAAAGAAGCGGAATTTGTGGATCTAAGATTCACTGATCCAAGGGGAAAACTTCAACACTTAACAATGGATGCTTCAGTAGTTGATGAAGGTATGTTGAATGAAGGTGTCTTTTTTGACGGTTCGTCTATTGCTGGTTGGAAAGCAATCAATGAGTCTGACATGATTTTAAAACCTGATACTGCAAGAATGTTCATGGATCCTTTTACGTCTCATAATACTGTGGTTTTGTTTTGTGACATTCTAGATGCAATTAAAAAAGATCCTTATGAAAGAGATCCTAGAGGTGTTGCTAAAAAAGCTGAAGAATATTTAAAAGCTTCAGGTATAGGTGATAAAGCTTTTTTTGGACCTGAGCCAGAATTTTTTGTTTTTGACGATGTAAGAATAAAAAATGATATGAATGAGTGCGGATTCAAATTAGATAGTAAAGAAGGTCCTTACAACTCAGGAAAAGAATATGAAAATGGAAACATGGGGCACAGACCTCAAATTAAAGGAGGATATTTCCCAGTACCACCAGTTGATAGTGAACAAGACATGCGTAGTGAATATCTTAAAAATTTAAAAGAAGTTGGTATTAAAGTTGAAAAACATCACCATGAAGTAGCTCCTAGTCAGCACGAACTTGGAATGTATTTCGGAACTTTAGTTAATCAAGCAGATAACGTTCAGTTATACAAATATGTTGTGCAAATGGTTACACATTCATTTGGAAAAACTGCAACATTTATGCCAAAGCCAGTTGCTGGTGACAATGGTTCAGGTATGCACATCCATCAATCCATTTGGAAAGGTGATACTCCAGTGTTTTCAGGTGATGCGTATTCTGGATTAAGTGAAACCGCTTTACATTATATTGGTGGAATTCTAAAACATGCTAAAGCAATTAATGCTTTTGCTAACTCTACAACAAACAGTTACAAAAGATTAATTCCAGGTTTTGAAGCTCCAGTTCTTCTTGCATATTCAGCAAGGAATAGATCTGCTTCTTGTAGAATACCGATCACATTAAGCAAAAAAGGTGCAAGATGTGAGATTAGATTCCCAGATGCTGCAGGAAACCCATATTTAACTTTCGCAGCTATGTTGATGGCAGGAATTGATGGAATTAAAAATAAAATTCATCCTGGTGAATCTTTTGATAAAGATTTATATGAATTACCTCCGGAAGAAGTAAAAGCTATCCCAACAGTTTGTGGTTCTTTAAGAGAAGCAATGGAAAGTTTAGATAAAGACAGAGAGTTTTTGACTCAAGGCGGTGTCTTTACTGACGATCAGATTGATGCTTACATTGCTCTTAAGTTTGAAGAAATTCACAAATTTGAACATGCACCTCATCCTGTAGAGTTTGAGATGTATTACAGTAGCTAATAATTTTAATTACTGTCTAGTTGTTGCAATTGTATCTTTGTTAACACCTTTTTTAACTACGTAATCTTGTGTGCCGTTCGCACCGGTTTCAACTTCTTTACGTAGTTCTTTAAAGAATGTTTTTTCCTTTAAAGAGTCTTTCAAGTTTTTAACAAGATTTTTAAACTCAAATTTGTTCATAAAGAATCTATATACTAGATATGCATATAATGCAATACAGATATGCGATAAATGGGATAATACAACTTATGATATTTTGAAAGACTCTCCGCAACCGCAACGCTCAGTTTCATTAGGATTATTGAACACAAATGATGAGGATAATTCCTCCTTTTTATAATCCATTTCAGTGCCAAGCAGATACATAATAGCGGCTGAATCAACGAATACTTTCACGCCCTTATCTTCTATAACTTCATCATTAGGATTTAACTCTTTTGTGTACTCCATCACGTATGACATCCCAGCACAACCACCAGATTTCACTGATATCCTAACTCCGATAGAATCTTTTTCAGCGTTATACATTATCTCTTTTATTCGTAATGCTGCGTTATCACTTAATTTGATTATCGGGTTCATTATAAATTCAATTCCAATTTTGCTGCTTCTGACATCATATCTTTATTCCACGGTGGATCCCAAACTAACTCAAGATCAACATCCTCTATACCTTCAACTTGCATTGCACCATCTTTTACCTCTTTAGGTAAACTTTCAGCTACTGGACAATTTGGTGTAGTCAAAGTCATTTTAATTTTAGCAAACTTATCGTCTTCAACCTTAATATCATAAATCAAACCCAATTCGTAGATATTTACAGGTAATTCAGGGTCATAAATTTTTCTTATTTCTTCAATTATCTGTTCTTTTTTTGACATAATTTAATTTTCCGTTTTTACTTCCTCAGTTTTTTCATCAAAAGCAGAAACCATTGTATGCCAAGATAAAGTTGCACACTTAACTCTCATTGGATATTGCTTAACACCAGATAAACACATTAGTTTAGTTTTTTCATCTTCACTCAAATACTTAGATTTTAATTCAGGATTTTCCTTTATCATTCCTAAAAAATCCTCAACTATCTCTTTAGCCTCATGCTCATTTTTTCCTTTAATTAAATCTGTCATTATAGAAGCTGAAGCCATTGAAATCGCACAACCACTCCCTTCGAAGGATGCATCTTCTACAATTTTTTGTCCATTTAGTTTTAAATAAACATGAACATTATCACCACAAAGTGGATTGTTACCTTTGGCGTCTTTATTAAAACCTTCTGTCTTTCTAAGATTTCTTGGATTCTTACCGTGTTCTAATATAATTTCTTGATAAAGTTCTTTTAAATTCATTATAAATTAAATATTTTTTTACAGTTGTTAATTGACTCATTCAACTGATCTAAATCCTCTTTTGTATTATATATGCCAACTGATGCTCTTGCACTTGCTGGAATATTTAATTTATCATGTAGAATTTGACAGCAATGATGTCCTGCTCTTATTGCAACCCCATCTTCATCCAAGATAGTTGCTATATCATGAGGGTGAACTCCTTCTATAGTGAATGATAAAACCCCTCCTTTATTTTTTGGATTTCCGATAAGTTTAACTGAGTTATTTTTTTGTAATAGTTCTTGCCCATATTCAACTAAATCAGCTTCATGTTTCATAACATTTTCTATGCCAATGCTTTCTAAAAATTTTATTGATTGGTCAAAAGCAATTACTTGTGCTGTAGCCATAGTACCAGCCTCGTATTTATTAGGTAGTTCACCATAGGAAATCCTATCTTTTTTAACTTCATTTATCATTCCTCCACCACCTTGGTATGGAGGTAATTCTTCTAACCATTTTTTTTTGCCATATAGAACTCCCAAACCTGTAGGTCCATACATTTTGTGACATGAAATTGCATAGAAATCACAATCTAAATCTTGCATATCTAGTTTTAAATGTGGTGCTCCCTGACATCCATCGACTACAACAATTATTCCTTTTGAATGTGCAAGCTGGGTAATTTCTTTTACGGGTAAAATTGAACCTGTTACGTTCGACAGATGAGTAATAGAAATTAATTTTGTTTTTGGAGTTATTTTCTTTTCTATTTCTTCAAGTGTAATTTCAGCTTCTTTATTTATTTCAGCAAAATTAATTTTTATATTTTTTGATTTTCTTAAGAAATGCCATGGCACATAATTTGAATGATGCTCAAGTTCCGTAATTAATACTTCATCACCCTCCTGTAGGTAACTTTGGCCTAATGTATTAGCAACTAAATTTAATGCTTCTGTAGCACCTTTTGTAAAAACAATTTCATTTTTATCTTTAGCGTTGATATATTTTTGAACTGATGATCTTGTGTTTTCGTATAAATTTGTTGCTGCTACAGCAAGATAATGAACACTTCTTCCAACGTTTGAAAATTGTTTGGTATAAAATTCATTAATTCTATCCACAACTATTTTTGGTTTTTGTGAAGAATTTGCACTATCTAAATAAACTAGATCATTATTTTGAATTTTTTCATCAAAAATTGGAAATTCTTTTTTTATTTGATCAATATTCATTCTTTAATTCCAAGCATATTTTTTATTAAGTTTTTTATATCTGAGTCAGTAATTTTTTCCACAACGTCAAGCAGAAAACCATTGATTAATAGCTCTCTTGATTGCTGATAACTTAAACCTCTAGACATTAAATAAAATATAGAGTCCTCATTTAAACTGCCTGATGCTGAGCCATGCGAACACTTAACGTCATCAGCATAAATTTCTAGTTCTGGCTTGGCATTAAACTCCGATTCTTTATTTAACAATATTGCTTTGCTCAATTGGTATCCATCAGTTTTCTGAGCATCTGAATTTACAAATATTTTGCCTTGATACACAGCTTTAGAGCTTTGTTCTAAGACACTTTTAATTAATTGATAACTTTTTGTATTTTCAGTTAAGTGATTTATTATTGATCTAATTTCGTGATGTTTATCATTATTCAATGAAAAAACACCATTAACAAAAGCTGATGCATAAACTCCTTTTAAATTACAGTTTATCTCATTTTTAGAAAAATTTGATCCAGAAGATAAAATAAATGTTTCAGAAATACTGTTCTTATCTTGATCAATATTATTAAAAGAATACTTAATATTTTTATTCTCAAATTTATCTACTTTATAGTTTTTTAAAACAGCATTTTCCTTTAATTCAAAGTTATAAAATATATTTAAAAAATTCTTTTCAGATGTATCATTAAACAAATCAATTAATCTTAACGAGCTATTTTTATCTAGTTCAAAATTAAGCCGTAAATTAATGTTTTTCGACCAAATTTTTGAATTTGTTGTATGATAGATAATAAGAGGTTTTGCTAACTGATAACCTTTTTTTACCAATATTTTAAAACATTTATTAGTAAAGGCATTATTTAAGTCAGATAATGAATTGCTATTTTCAAATTCATTTATAGTTTCTGATTGATCAATTATTTCTATTTGATCTTTTTTTTCATATTCAAAATCAATTTTTTCAATTCTACCATTTATAAAAACTATTTTATTGTGCTCTAATGCATCTAAAAATACAGAGGTATCAACTTTATTATTAGAAGCTTTATCATTATAAAAACTAAGTTCTCCAATATTATTTTTTATTATTTGTTTCAAATCTGAAAATTTCCAATCTTCTTCTTTTTTATTTGGAAAACCTTTGTCTATAAAATTGTCTAAACAAAATTTTTTTATCTCAATATCTTTTTGAGATAAACTTAAATTTTTAATACTATTATAAAAATCTTTTTGTAATTGTTCTTTCATTTAATTAAAATTTTCATATCCTTTTTTTTCTAATTCTAAAGCTAAATCTGGACCACCAGATTTTACAATTTTTCCATTCATCAAAACATGAACAAAATCAGGTTTTATATAATCAAGTAATCTTTGGTAGTGTGTAATAATTAAAAATGAATTATTTTTATCTCTTAATGTGTTAACTCCATCTGCAACAATCTTTAAAGCATCAATATCTAGACCAGAATCTGTTTCATCTAAAATTGAAAGTTTTGGAGCTAGCAAGGACATCTGTAAAATTTCATTTTTCTTTTTTTCACCTCCAGAAAAACCAACATTTAATTGTCTGTTTAATTTTTCCTCATCAAATTTTAATTCTTTAGATTTTTCTTTTACCAATTTTAGAAACTCAATGGCATCCAACTCTTTCTCACCTCTCGCTTTTCTTACGGCATTTAAAGAAGTTTTTAAAAATATATTTGTATTTACACCTGGAATTTCTAAAGGATATTGGAAAGCTAAAAATATACCCTTGTGTGCTCTTTCCTCTGTTTCAAGCTCAAATAAATCTTTTTCTTCAAAAAGAACTTCCCCAGAAACTTCATAACCTTTTTTTCCAGATAGAATATTTGATAATGTGCTTTTTCCAGATCCATTAGGTCCCATAATTGCATGAACCTCACCGGGATTTATATCTAAGGATAGCCCGTTTAAAATAGACTTATTATCGATGGTTGCATTTAAATTACTTATTTTAAGCACATTAACCAACACTTCCTTCCAGACTGATACCTACAAGTTTTTGCGCTTCTACAGCAAATTCCATAGGTAATTGTTGTAGTACTTCCTTACAAAAACCGTTAACAATTAAGCCAACAGCTTCCTCTGGATTTAATCCTCTTTGTTGACAATAATGTAGCTGCTCTTCACTAATCTTGGATGTGGTTGCCTCATGAGCAATATTGGACTCAGAGTTTTTATTTTTTATATAAGGAACAGTGTGAGCTCCACATTTGTTACCCATTAATAAAGAGTCACACTGAGTATAATTAGTTGAATTTTTAGCTTTTGATGAAATATCAACTAAACCCCTATATGTCATATCTGAACTACCTGCTGATATTCCTTTAGAAATTATTTTACTTTTAGTATTTTTACCTAGATGGATCATTTTGGTACCTGTATCTGCTTTTTGATGATTGTTAGTAATAGCTATTGAATAGAACTCACCAACAGAGTTATCTCCTTTAAGAATACAACTAGGATACTTCCAGGTAATTGCAGAACCTGTTTCAACTTGTGTCCATGAAATTTTAGAATTTTTACCTTTGCATAAACCTCTTTTGGTTACGAAATTATAAATTCCACCTTTGCCATCTTGATCACCTGGATACCAGTTCTGAACAGTTGAATATTTTATTTCTGCATCATCGAGCGCAACTAGCTCTACATTAGCAGCATGTAATTGATTTTCATCTCTCATTGGAGCTGTACATCCCTCTAAGTAACTTACATAACTCCCTTTATCTGCAATAATTAAAGTTCTTTCAAATTGACCTGTATTAGATGCATTAATTCTAAAATAAGTTGATAGTTCCATTGGACATCTAACACCTTCTGGAATGTATACAAATGAACCATCTGTAAAAACTGCTGAATTTAATGTTGCAAAAAAATGGTCACTTGTTGGAATTACAGATCCTAGATATTTTTTTACTAATTCAGGGTGATTTTGAATTGCCTCTGATATAGGGCAAAATATAATTCCTTGTTTAGTTAATTCATCTTTAAATGTAGTGGCTACAGAAACTGAATCAAATACAGCATCAACAGCTATTCCATTTAATCTCGCTTGCTCTTGCAAAGGAATTCCAAGTTTCTTATAAGTTTCTAAAAGTTTAGGATCTAGTTCATCTAAGCTCTTTGGCTTATCTTTCATACTTTTAGGTGCAGAATAATAATATAAATCTTGATAATCTATTTTTGGAAATTTAGGTTTCTGCCAGTCAGGTTCTTTTAATACCTTAAATCTTTCAAAAGCTTTTAGTCTAAACTCAAGCATCCATGCAGGTTCATTTTTAATATTAGATATAAATTTAATGACATCTTCATTCAAGCCTTTTGGAGCTTGAATATTTTCTATGTCTGTCGAAAAACCATATTTATAGTCTTTTAAATTATTTATTTCTTTTTGTCTGTAATCCATTCTAAACTCTTGTTTCTTTGTTGTTGTTTAATAAATCTTTTAGGCTTTTATTTTCAAAAAATGTATTTATGTGTATCTCTAATTCGTCCCATAAATTATGAGTAATACACTTTGTGGCTTTGCCATTGCATCCTTTTTTAGATTCTTTTTTACATTGAACAGTTTTTACTTTTTCATCAACTGCATGAAAGATATTTGTTAATTTTATATCATTTGGATTTTTATTAAGAACGTATCCTCCCTGAGTTCCTCTAATACTTTTAACAATATCGTTTTTTTTTAATTTAGAAAAAATTTGCTCTAGGTAATCTAAAGATATACCTTGCCTTAATGATATATCTCTTAGTGATACTGGATTGATATTATCAAACCTAGCTAAATCAACTAATGCCATTACAGCATATCTACCTTTTGATGTAAGTTTCATTTTTTACCCTTAATTTGTGGGTTTTTATACATACCTGACTAAATTGGTCAAGTTTAGAGTGTAAAAAAAAACTAACATATTGTCGCTGACTTATGATAAACGTACATTTTTTTTGAGAATAATAATCAATATCGTTTATGGACAATAAAATTTTAGAAATATTTATACCTGGTCCTGCAGGAAGACTTGAAGCTAGATATTATAAAAGTAAAAAAAATACTTCACCAATTGCTTTAGTGTTACAGCCCCATCCTCAATATGGAGGAACAATGAATAATAAAGTAGTAGTAGATACTTTCCATACATTTATGGATAACGATTTTTCGGTGTGCAGAGTAAATTTCAGAGGTGTTGGTAAAAGCGATGGAGAATTCGATAATGGTCAAGGCGAACTTGCTGACGCAGCAGCTGCTTTAGATTGGTTAGAAAGAGAAAATTTTGACAATTCACAATGTTGGGTTTCGGGATTTTCATTTGGATCTTTAATTGCAATGCAATTATTAATGAGAAGACCAGAAATAAACAGGTTTATAGCAATTTCACCTCAACCAAATGTTTATGATTTTTCTTTTTTATCTCCATGTCCAACTTCTGGTTTAGTTGCTTATGGTAAAAAAGATGAATTGGTACCAATAGAATATATTACAGAATTAGATAAAAGATTAAGTGCTCAAAAAGGTATTAAAGTAGAATTTAATGCAATATCAGATGCCAATCACTTTTTTTCAAAAACAAGTGATTCTTTAATGAAACATCTTGATAAATATATAAAAAAAGAAACTGCACTATATTAAAAATTTTCTACCAGTTTTCCACCCACCGTAAATTCTTTACATCCAGTTGTTGTGCTAAAAGAAATTGGTAAATTTAAAAAAGACCTTATGGCTAAAAATCCAAATGCCTGGGATTCAATATAATCACCATTTAAATTATAATTATCTATAAATTTCAAAGTAATATTATTTTCATTTGATATGTAATTTTTTATACGATTAATTAAATTACTATTTTTTCTTCCACCACCACAGAGTAAAAATGTAATACTATTTTTTTGACCAATATATTTTAAACCTTGTGCAATCGAATATGCTGTAAAATCTGTTATAGTAGCACAACCATCTTCTAATGATAAACCTCTTGCAAAAGATACATCAAAATTTTTAATATCTAATGAATGGGAGTAAGAATTTATTTTAAAATTATCTATTGCTTGGTTTAAAATTAATTGATCAACTTTCCCTACTGTAGCTAGTTCACCATTTTTATCAAATTTTTTATTGGAATTATTTCTTACCCATTCATCAATTAAACAATTACCAGGACCTATATCAAAAGCAGAAAGGTTATCTAGAAAATTATTAGAGTCATTAATAACTTTTGTAACATTTGCGATGCCGCCAATATTTAAGAAACCTAATGGAAATTTAAGATCAAAATTTTGATTGATTTTTTTTGACAAAATATAATGGAAAATTGGTGTTAAAGGTGCACCTTGACCATTATTTTGAATATCCGCTTGTCTAAAATCATAAATGACTTTTTTTTTGACCATTTGAGATAATAATTTCCCATCTCCTAATTGATTGGTAATTTTCTCATTTGGGTTATGAAAAATTGTTTGTCCATGAAAACCTATCAAATCAATGGGATCTCTATACTTTTTTAATGATTGATTGACTGCATCGGCATGAAAAAGAGTTAAATTACGCTCTAATTCTCGTAATTTTTCTGAATTTTGTAAAAGATCTTTCTTTGTTAAAACTAAATCTCTTAATCGAACTAACTGATCCTGAAGATTTTTATCATACTCATAATAATCATCTAAAATGTTTGAAAATTCATCGTATCCATCTGAACTAATTATAGATAAATCAATACCATCCATAGATGTTCCACTCATTAGTCCGATTGCAGTATATAATTTTTTTTTCATTGATATGTTTTTTAAAAAAAATTTGTATATTGTAACTATAAACTTATGAATAAATTTTTAAAAGAATTTAAAGATAGAGGTTTTTTCTATCAATGCACAAGTGA
Organism: uncultured Pelagibacteraceae bacterium; assembly: GCA_902523515.1. GTDB lineage: Bacteria > Pseudomonadota > Alphaproteobacteria > Pelagibacterales > Pelagibacteraceae > Pelagibacter. The sequence continues at coordinate 2,145 of CABYZT010000006.1, read as the reverse complement.
AGATGAGCTATCTAAACAATTAGATGAAGAAAAGATAAAAGGTTACATAGGTTTTGATTGTACAGCTGAAAGCTTACATGTGGGTAGCTTACTGCAAATAATGTGTTTACGACTACTTCAAAAAAATGGACATCGACCAATAGTTTTACTTGGTGGAGGAACTACAAGAATTGGGGATCCATCTGGTAAAGATAAAACTAGAAAAATATTAAGTGAGGATGAGATTGAAAAAAATATTAAAAATATCAAAAAAATTTTAAAAAAATTTTTAGATAATGATGATCCGAATACAAAGCCAATATTTGTAAACAATTATACTTGGCTTAAAAATTTAAATTATATTTCGTTTTTAAGAGATATCGGAAAACATTTCACGATAAATAGAATGCTAACATTTGATAGTGTAAAACTCAGATTAGATAGAGAACAATCTCTAAGCTATATGGAGTTTAATTATATGATTTTACAAGCATATGATTTTCTCGAATTAAATAAGAAAGAAAATTGTGTCTTACAAATCGGAGGTTCAGATCAATGGGGAAACATTGTTAATGGTGTCGAGCTAATTAAAAGACATTCTAATAATCAAACTTTTGGTTTAACAACTCCCTTAATTACACTAGCAACTGGTGCTAAAATGGGAAAAACTGAAAATGGGGCTATTTGGTTAGATGAAAAATACTTATCAGCTTATGAATATTGGCAATTTTGGAGAAACATAGATGATAGAGATGTAATTAAATTTTTAAAAATGTTTACTGAAATTGAAATTAAGGAAATAGAAACACTTAAAGATAAAGATATAAATGAATTAAAAATACTACTTGCTAATAAAACCACAGAAATGTTGCATGGAAAGGAAGCAGCTAAAAATTCTGAGCAAGCAGCAAAAGAAGCTTTCTCCGGAAACACTCTGGGTTCGAACTTACCTAAAGTTAATATTCAATTAAATAAAATAGAAGAAAAAATAAATATAGTAGACCTTGTTTTATTATCTAAACTAGAAAACTCGAAAAGCGAAATCAGAAGGCTTATAAAAGGGAATGCGGTAAAAATTAATGACGATGTTATTTCAGATGAAAAATTTGAAATTAGTAAAAATTTATTTAAAGATAATTATCTTAAACTTTCCCTTGGAAAAAAAAGACATATTAAAATAGAATTAAATTAATTTTTTTTAATTTTCTCTAAAGTTCTAGTAATAAACCTGGGTGTTAGAGTTTTTATAGGATTTACAGTAGTTTCTAAACCTTTAGGAGGACCTTTAATTTTAAAGCTGACTCCAAAAACACCATCACCTATTTTCTTTCCAATCAATAAATCTCCAAGCAAAGGTATTGAAGCGATAGATCTATTGATTGTTGTCGCTGGAACCAAGGTTCCTCTTAAACTAATTAATTTATCCTCCTCAATGTATCCCTCCAATAAAATAGATATTGCTGGACCAATTGCATATAATTCTTGAATTTTCATTGATTTATCTTGATTAGTAAAATTCATTTCAAAATCTGTAAATCTAATACCCTCTCCTGTAAGTAAATCTGCTATTCCTTGAAGAGATGCAAGAGCCAACAACTTGGCTAGTGCTGGAATTTCTTTAACTTTAAAATTATCAATTACTAATTTAGAAGTTGAAACTCCATCTTTTTTCAAAGAGTAAAAGTCTAAATATCCCTCTCTATCATCTTTAAATCCTTTAATGAATTTATATCTATCTACTAAGGGTTTTGCCTTAGATGAAAAAAGGGTGGTAATTTTTTCACCCTGATTATTTGTTTTAATTGTAAATTTTATATTTTGTGAATTGTTATAAAAGGCTAAAATATCTACTTCTTCTACTTTATTGTTAATTATGTTTATCTTTCCTTTTAAATCCTTAACAAAGTGTATTTTATCCAAGTAAACTTCATCAAAATTTAGGTCCATACTTATATTATTTTCAAATAGATTGTTTTCTTTTTTGTTATCGGCATCTAGCAAATTCGAAATTAAAGAATTTGCATTAAATGAAGTGCCATCAATTAAATAATTTTGGCCTTCTACTTTTTTTATATTGTAATTATTTTTTTTATTTTCTGTGTCAACATAATTGAAATTTGCCTGATCAATTTTTATTATTTGATTAGAATCGTTAATAGATAAATT
>CABYZT010000005.1 GCA_902523515.1 uncultured Pelagibacteraceae bacterium | reverse complement strand
GAAAAAATAAGAAAAAAATATATTTGTAAAAATCAAATCAAAAAAGGCATTGGTGGATTAAAAAATTTAATAGCTTTTAAAAAAAAAAATTTTTCTACAGCGTTAATGATTGATCAGAGAGTAACTGAAGGAATTTTGTCTAACTTTTTTAAAAAGAAAGCGTCTACTACAACTATTCCAGCACAATTAATTAAAAAATTTGAAATTCCAGTAGTGCCTATATACATAGAGCGAACAAAAAGTATAAATTTTAAAATAATCATCGAAAAACCTTTAATTTTTGAAAAAGAAACTTCAATTCAATTTATTACAGATGAGCTAAATAAAATCCTTGAGAACATGATTGTCAGAAAACCTGAACAATGGATATGGACACATAATCGTTGGAAATAAATTTATTTTCTATTTATTTTTTCTCGTTTTTGCGAAGCCTCTTTATAAGAATAATAAGCTTCTTGTAGCTCAACATTCCAATAGTTTAAATCTTCAAGAATTATTTTTTTTCCAGAGATAGCACACTCAACGTAATCACCTGGTTCAATTATTTGAAAATTATTAGGTAAATATTTTATTTTTGCTAATTTTTTTTTCATTTTTAGTTTATATAGTTTTATATGAAAGTAGGAATAATAGGAAGTGGCGGAAGAGAGCATGCTATTTGTGAAAGTTTATATAATTCAAATAAAATCGATAAAATTTACTGTTTTCCCGGAAATGCAGGCACAGCCAATATTTCAGAAAATGTCAACATCAACCTTGAAAATTTTGAAGAAATAAAAAACTTTATAAAAGATAACAAAATAGAATTAATTGTAATTGGCCCAGAAAAACCATTAGTTGATGGTCTGGTAGATTATTTGCAGAAATTTCAAATTAAGGTTTTTGGACCAAATAAAACCGCGTCTCAACTCGAAGGATCTAAAATATTTACAAAACAAATTTGTCAAAAATATAATATTCCAACAGCTAAATTTGGAATTTTTCAAAATAAAGAAGACGCTTCAAATTATTTAAAAAATTCAAATTATCCAATTGTTGTAAAAGCAGATAACCTTGCATCAGGAAAAGGTGTTTATATATGTGAAAATCAAAAAGATGCTCTTTTAGCAGTAGATGAAATTTTTAATGGAAAATTTGGTGAAGCAAAAAATGTATTAATTGAAGAGTTTCTAAAAGGTGAAGAAATGAGTTTCTTTACTATTCATGATGGTAATACATTTAAAGAATTTGATACCGCTCAAGATCATAAAAGAGTCTTAGAGGGTGATAATGGCAAAAACACAGGGGGGATGGGGGCATATTCTCCATCTAGATTGATAAATAATAAGTTGAAAGAAAAAATAATAAATAAAATTATAAAACCTACTCTTAAAGGTTTGCATGAACTTGGAACTAATTTCAATGGTTTTTTATACGCAGGTCTAATGATTGTTGAAAACGAACCATATTTGATTGAATACAATGTTAGAATGGGAGACCCTGAATGTCAGACTATATTGCCTAAACTTAAAACTGATTTCATTGACATCCTGATGGCATGTAGTGATGGAAAACTAAATGAAATCCAAATTGAGTGGTCAAAAAAGAAAAGTTTGTGCATTGTAGTTTGTTCAAAGGGCTATCCTGATGTTTATGAAAAAAATATTGAAATACAAAATTTGGATAAAATTTTAAAAAATTCAAAAGAATTTTTATTCCATGCTGGAACAGTAAAAAAAAATAATAAAATTTTTTCAATAGGTGGAAGAGTTTTTAATTTTGTGTCACTTTCAGATGATTATAAGAGTGCAAGAAACCAAATAATTAGTAAATTAGAAAAATTAAATTGGCCATGGAGTTTTTATAGGAAAGATATTGGTCATAAAGTTATTGATTAATGAGAATAATATCAGGGGCTTATAAGGGAAGAAAAATTTACGAACCTAAAGATCTTAAGACACGTCCACTCAAAGATCTAACAAAAGAGTCTATTTTTAATGTTCTCATCCACTCTAAAAAATTTACCTTCAATTTACAAGAAACAAAAGTGCTAGATGTATTTTCAGGCATTGGGTCTTTTGGAATAGAGTGTCTTTCGAGAGGAGTAAAAAATGTTGTTTTTATTGAAAATTATCAAGGGGTCTTGCCAATTTTAAAAAAAAATTTGCAAAATTTAAAATCAGTCAAAAATTATGAAATAATTGAAAAAGATGTTCATAGTAATATTTTAACAATTTTAAACAAAAAATTTGATATAATTTTTTTGGATCCTCCTTACAAAGAAAAAAATTTAGAAATAATTTTACTAAAAATAAAAAATAGCGAACTATTAAATAAAAATGGAATAATTGTTTTACACAGGCATAAAAAGGGAAATGACATTTTCCCCCCAGATTTTAAAATTATTGAAGAAAAAATATATGGAATATCTAGAATAATTTTTCTATCTTTTTTTTAATAAAATCTTTTTTGTCTCTTTTTTAATTAATTCTACAGCTGGCTGATTGTAAGGATTCAAATTAAGACATTTGCCTATTAAAATAGTTTCTAATATAAAAAAACTGAACAATTCTCCTAAAGTTTTTTCACTTCTTTCCTTTATCTCAAAACTTCTAAAGGGAATTTTTTTTTTATTAAATATATTTTCTGAAGCTTTTTTTTGTGCAAAAAGAATATTCGAAATATTATTATTTTTTAAATATTTTTGAGAAAATAACAAATTGTTTTTAATTTTTTCAGATTTATTTTCATGAACATAGAAAAAAGTAAAAAAGTTATTTTGAAATCCATCTAGATATAGTTGCATCACACTATGATTATCTTTAGGCATATTTGAAACAATTGGCAGTAAACCTTTTTTATTTTTACCTAAACTTTCAGCAACTAGTTGTTGATACCATTTAAACAAATTTTCTGACTTTGCATCGTAATTTATTATAATCGAATTATATTTTTTTTTTTTTATAAAATACAGTATTGAACCAGCATTTAAAACTAGATGATTTATAAAATTTTTATTTTTAATAAGGGAATTAAATTGCTTAAAACTTTTAGCATTTAAATCCATCAATTCAGCTGGTAACATGCCTACCTCGGATAAAACTGAATACCTACCACCAATAAAATTATTATGATGAACTATTTCATCTTTTAATTGTTGTGCTAATTGATGAAGATAACTTTTTTTATTTTCTGTTATAAAAATGTTTTTGTCATTTTTATTTTTTATTATATTAAAATTAGAAATCGTCTCTATAGTATTACCTGATTTAGAAACAACTAAATTTACAAACTTTTTTTTAAATTTTTTTTTAATTTTTGGTTGCAAATTATCTAAAAAATAAAAATTTTTTTTTATCTTATGTTTCAAAAATTGATAAATTGCTTGAGTTCCAAGGGTAGACCCTCCTAAACCCACTACTCGATAATTATTAAATTTTTTATATTTATTTACTAAAGTATCATCGTAACTATTTCTATAATCTTTGCTTAAAGAATAAAGTATTTGATTTTTTTCTTTAATTATTAAATTAAATTTTTTTTTAACTTTGTCTAAATTGTAATTTGTTTTATAATTTGCAAATCTTATCCTGCTAGTAAGCATTAATTACTCTTGATTTTTTCCAATAAAGACTTTTCAAAACTTTTATTTGAACTATCTGTCTCCAAATTATTGTTTTCTTGTTTAGTGATTAAGTTTTTCACTACTTGATTGTCATTTTTAATAATATCAGTGTTTGATTTTGGAACTGGTAATTCATCAAAATTAGGAGGCATTTGAAGAGGAGATTTTTTTTCAACTAAAAATTCATCAGTATTATTTTTTTTTTGGTTGGTAAAACCTTCTTTTACAGCTCCACATGAGTAAGATAATAATAATAAAGTCAACAAAGTTAATATTCTTAAATAAATCATAATTTTTTTTCTTCAGTATTATCAGTAAATTCGATTAATATCAGAAAAATAACTCCCATTGTAATAAATATGTCTGCAACGTTAAATATAAACCAATGAAAATTTCCTATATGAAAATCAATAAAATCTGGAACAGATCTGTATAATAATCTATCTAATACATTTCCTATCGCACCTCCAAGTATCATCGAATAGGAAAATTTTTTAAATCCTTGGCTTTTAATTAAAATGATAAAAATAATTAAAATTACTACTAAAATTATTAATGTTAAAACATTATATAAATTTTCTCTTTCAAATGAAAGCAAACCAAACGCTATTCCATCATTCCATGTCAATTGAATATCTAAAAATCGCGAAGAGAAAATTTCCTCAGAAAAATTTTTTTTGTCTAAATTAATTACAATTAATTTAGATAATCTGTCTAATGCAAATATAAAAAAAACTATTATTAAATTAAAATTAAATTTTTCAATTAGATTTCCTAAATTCATTTAAAGATTTTTTGGACAATTAGATCTTGCACAAGGTTTATCATTAATTTTCCAACATAGAGGGCACTTATAACCATCTGATTTTGTGGTAATCACTGACACCTCTTCATTATCATTATAAAAAATTTTAGCCTTAGAAGTGATACAAAGTTCTGCAAAATCTATGTTTTGAGTAAGATTTTTTAAATTATTGTTAACGTTAATTTTTAATTCTGCTTCCAAGCTAGATCCAATTTCTTTACTTGCTCTTTTTTGTTCTATACTAATATTACATATATTTCTTATCTTTATTAATTCTCTCCATTTTTCATCTAAAATTTCATTTTTAAATTTTTCAGGAAGTTCTATAAATTTTTCAAGATGTACGCTTTTCTTATCCTTAAATAACAAATTATAAATTTCTTCAGTTGTGAAAGATAAAATTGGTGCAAACCATTTAAGTAAACAATTTAATATTATATTTAATAATATTATTGTATCTTTTCTTTTTACTGAGTCTTTAGAGTCGCAATAAAGGCAATCTTTTCTTATATCAAAATAAAATGCAGACAGGTCTACAGTGCAAAAATTTAACAATTCTTTATATAAATTGTGAAAATCATAATTTTTAAAATACTTTTTAAAATTAAAGTTTAAGGCATATAATTTGTGCATCATCAATTGCTCTAGTTCTGGAAATTTACTTATATTTATTTTGTCTAAATTAATTGTTTCAAAATTATCATTAATATTCCCTAATAAATATCTAAACGTATTTCTTATTTTTCGATAAGAGTCAGCGTGTTGATCTAAAATAGAATAATCAATTCTTAAATCTTCTGCATAATTTGATGATGCAACCCAAATTCTTAATATATCTGCACCATATTTTTTCAGAATATCGTCTGGTGAAATTACATTTCCTAATGATTTTGACATTTTCAAGCCTTTTCCATCTACAACAAAACCATGTGATAAAATTGACTCAAATGGAGCTCTACCTCTAGTTCCACAAGACTCTAATAATGAAGAATGAAACCAGCCTCTATGTTGATCTGATCCCTCTAAATACATTGAAGCTGGCCATTTTAAATCATCCCTTTTTTCTAATACAAATGAATGTGTAGAACCACTATCAAACCAAACTTCAACAATATCGCTTAATTTTTTATAATTCTCAGCTTTATACTTATTTCCTAAAAATCTTTGAGGATCATCAGAAAACCAACAGTCAGAACCCTCTTTTTCAAAAATAGAAGCAATATTTTCAGTCACTTCATCATCAACTAAAATTTCTTTTGTTTTATTATTTACAAAGATTGGAAGAGGTACTCCCCAAACTCTTTGTCTTGAAACACACCAATCAGGTCTTGTTTCTATCATTGATTTTAATCTTTCTTTACCTTTGCTTGGGTAAAAAGTTGTTTCATCAATAGCCTTTAATGCTTTATGTCTTAATTTATGACTTTCCATTGAAATAAACCATTGTGGAGTAGCTCTATGAACAAGTGGAGCCTTAGACCTCCATGAGTGTGGATAAGAATGAATCAATTCACCATTAAATAATAAATTTTTTTGTTCTCTAAGTTTTTCAATTACAATAGGATTTGCTTTAAAAATATGAATTCCTTCAAACAATTTTACATTGTTTGTATATTTTCCATCTCCATCAACTGTTTCTATCGCTTTAATACCGTTATTTAAACAAAGATTAAAGTCATCAGGTCCGTGACTTGGCGCGCAGTGAACTATTCCTGTTCCTTGTTCGGTAGTTACAAATCTTGCCTCAAGCATTGGGATATCATGATCATAACCAAGATTTAAAAATGGGTGACTGCATATGGTGTTATTAAATTCTTTTCCTCTAAAGGTATGAATTTTTTTAAAATTATTTAGTTCACACTCTTTAACAAATGACTCAAGTAGAGCTTCTGCAACAACAATTTTTCTATTTTTGAAATCACCCTCATCATTTATTTCCAGTATTATATAATCAAGAGACTCGTTATATGCTAAAGCTTTATTGGCTGGAATTGTCCATGGAGTTGTTGTCCAAATAAGTATTTCACTTCCAGCTAAGTCTTTTAAATCAGATGATTTAACTTTAAATGAAGTGTAAATTGTATCTGATTTATGGTCTTGATATTCTACCTCAGCATCTGCAAGCGCAGTTTTCTCAACAGTTGACCATAACACAGGTTTAAAACCTTTGTATAAACTTCCTTCATTTAAAAATTTACCAAGTTCTCTAACAATTTGAGCTTCAGCATCGAAGCTCATAGTTGAGTAATAATTTTCCCAATCCCCCACAACACCTAATCTTTTGAATTGACTTTTGTGAACTTCAATCCACTTCTCAGCAAATGCTCTGCATTCTTTTCTAAACTCAACTATTGGAACTTCGTTTTTATTTTTTTTATTTTTTTTATACTGTTCCTCAATTTTCCATTCAATTGGTAAACCATGACAATCCCAACCAGGAACATAGATAGAATCTTTTCCGTCCATTTGATGAAATTTTACAATTATATCTTTGAGAATTTTGTTAAGAGCGGTCCCCATGTGAATATTTCCGTTTGCATAAGGAGGACCATCATGTAAAACAAATTTTTCTCTTCCTTTGCTTTGATTTCTTAATTTATCGTAAAGATTTATTTTTTTCCAGTATTCAAGAATTTCTGGTTCTCTTGTTGGAAGGTTAGCTTTCATAGAAAAAGCTGTTTTTGGTAAATTTAATTGTGGTTTAGTCATTTAGTCTTTTTGCAATATTTAAATCTTTTTTAATCTGAGCTCTTAATTGATTAACATTATTAAATTTTTTTTCTTTCCTTATAAACTTTAAAAACTCTACTGATAAAAGTTTATTATAAAGATTTCCAGAAAAATTAAATAAATGAACTTCTAATAATATTTTTTTTTGATTAAATGTTGGTCTGAATCCAAGATTAGCAATTCCTTTAAGATATTTGTCACTATTTTTTCTCAAAACCTTGACTGCATAAACTCCTGGTTTTGCTAAAACATAATCATTGATATCTATGTTGCAGGTTGGAAAACCAATTTTTTTTCCTACCTGTCTTCCCTTTTTAACTACTCCTTGTATTGTCCAGTTTCTTTTTAAAAGACTATTAGCTTTATTCAATAAACCCTTTTCTAAAAGACTTCTTATTAAAGATGATGATACGATCTTTTTACTTTTAATTAATGGTTCGGGTTTAACAACTTTATAATTAAATAATTGTTGGTATTTTTTTAGTAATTTAACATTTCCTTCTCTTTTATTTCCAAATCTAAAATTATTACTTACAAAAATAAATTTGGGACCTAATTTTTTATTTAAAATTTGAGAAATAAAGTTAAGTGCTTTAGTTTTTGAAAATTTTTTATCGAATTTTTTTGTAATAACAAAATCTACTTTTAAATTACTAAGTAACTTAATTTTTTGATCAATATTAGAAAGCCGAAAATTTTTTAATTTTTTATTAAAAAACATTTTTGGCATTGGATCAAAATTTATAACACCAATTTTTAAATTATATTTTTTCTTGTATATCTGTGCTAATTGAAATAACTTTTGATGCCCCAAATGTAAACCATCAAAATTACCTATTAAAATAATTGATCCTCTGTGTAATTTTTTAATATTGAAATTTGTATAATGTTTTACCATTTTAAATCTGATTGAATAAAATTAACTATCACTTCATACTCTTTTGATACATCTTGAATGCCTTTATTTTTTATTTCATTTCTATGTATACCGTTACTAATTAATAAAGAATCGAAATTTAAAAGATTTGCACCCCTGATATCGGTATTTAAATTGTCACCGATTGCTAATATTTTTTTATTTTTATTGTCAATTGACTGATTATAAACCTCTGGATGTGGTTTTCCAAAATATACTACCTCTCCGCCCATTTTTTCAAAAACCATTGCGACAGAACCTGCGCATAACTCTCTAACTTGACCACGATCAACTATTAAATCTGGATTTGTACAAATCATTTTTTTGGTAACATGTCTTTCAAGTAAATCTTTATAAAATTTTAAATCCTTATTATGATCATCAAACAACCCAGTACAAAGTAAATATTCACTATCACTAATATCTTCACACTTATTATTCTCAAATAAGTTAAATAAATCAAAATCTCTAGGTGGACCAATATGATAAAACTTTTTAGATGAGTAAGATTTTCTCAAATAATTCAATGCTGCCTCTCCTGATGTGAATACATGATCTCTGAGTACTTCATCCATGCCCATCTTTTCTAAAAAATTTCGAACCGTTTGATTTGGTCTTGGTGCATTTGTTAAAAGCACCAATGTCTTCTTTTTTTTTCTAAGTTCATTTAACACAGCTATTGCCTTTTCATGAAGTTTAACCCCATTATGAACAACGCCCCATAAGTCTATATAAAAAAGATCATAATTATCAGCAATTGATTGTAAGCCGTTTAAATCTAAATTTTTGGTCATATTTTAAGGTATAAACCATAAAATCCCGAATTTACTAGCAATATTAATATCCTTAAGATTTTCTGATCTTGAAATAGGCGGTGAAATATCTATATGAAGCTCATATTTATAAAGATTTATTAAGGAGAATTTATGAAGTTTAAACCGTTACATGACAGAGTTTTAATCGAAGTATTAGATGGCAGTGAAAAAACTGCTGGAGGAATAATTATCCCTGACACAGCTCAAGAAAAACCTCAAGAAGGCAAAGTTATTGCTGTAGGTGGTGGTGCAAAAACTGAAGATGGAAAAATAATTCCAATGGATGTTAAAGTTGGTGATAAAGTTTTATTTGGCAAATGGTCAGGAACTGAAGTCAAGATTAATGGGAAAGAATACAGCATAATGAAAGAGTCTGACATTATGGGTATCTCAGGTAAGTAATTTAATTTAAAAGGAGAAAAATAATGGCAAAAGTTGTTAAATTTGATGCTGAAGCAAGAGCAGCAATGATTAGAGGTGTAAATATCTTGGCTGACACTGTTAAAGTAACTTTAGGACCAAAAGGAAGAAATGTCGTAATGGATAAATCTTATGGTGCACCTAGAATTACTAAAGATGGTGTTTCTGTAGCTAAAGAAATAGACCTCGAAGATAAATTTGAAAATATGGGCGCACAAATGGTTAAAGAAGTTGCTAGCAAAACTAACGATGAAGCTGGTGACGGGACAACTACTGCAACTATACTTGCGCAAGCAATTGTTAAAGAAGGTGTAAAGTATGTTACAGCTGGCATGAATCCAATGGATGTAAAAAGAGGTATCGATGCTGCTGTGGAAACAGTAAAAGATAGCCTTGTTGCATCTGCAAAAAAGGTAAAAGACAGTGATGAAATTGCTCAAGTAGGAACAATTTCTGCAAATGGTGATAAAGAAATTGGAATAATGATTGCAAAAGCAATGCAAAAAGTTGGGAACGAGGGAGTTATTACTGTTGAAGAAAATAAAGGTATTGAAACAGAATTAGATGTAGTTGAAGGTATGCAATTTGATAGAGGGTATCTTTCTCCATACTTTATCACTAACAGTGATAAAATGACTACAGAGTTAGATAATCCTTTTATTCTTTTACATGAGAAAAAATTAACTAACTTACAACCAATGGTTCCTTTATTAGAAGCTGTTGTACAAGCTGGTAGACCACTGATGATTATTTCTGAAGATGTTGAAGGCGAAGCTTTAGCTACTTTAGTTGTAAACAAACTAAGAGGTGGTTTAAAAGTTGTAGCTGTTAAAGCTCCAGGATTTGGTGATAGAAGAAAAGCTATGCTTGAGGATATTGCTATCTTAACAGGAGGTCAGGTTATATCTGAAGACCTAGGTATCAAACTTGAAAATGTTAAACTTGATGATCTTGGATCTTGTAAGAAAATTAAAGTTGATAAAGATAACAGTACTATCGTTAATGGTAGTGGTAAAAAATCTGATATCGAAGCTAGATGCGCTTCTATTAAACAACAAGTTGAAGAAACTACTTCTGATTATGATAGAGAAAAACTTCAAGAAAGACTTGCTAAGTTGGCTGGTGGAGTTGCAGTTATTAAAGTTGGTGGAGCGACTGAAGTAGAAGTTAAAGAAAGAAAAGACAGAGTTGAAGATGCTTTAAACGCTACTAGAGCTGCCGTTGAAGAAGGTATTGTAACTGGTGGTGGATGTGCACTTCTCTATGCTGCTCAAGATCTTGACAAAGTCAAAGCAAAAGGTGATGACCAAAAAGCAGGTGTTGATCTAGTTAGAAAAGCATTAGAAGCTCCGATTAGACAAATTACTAAAAATGCTGGTGTAGATGGTTCAGTGGTAGTTGGTAAATTATTAGAACAGAAGAAAAAAACTAACGGTTACGATGCTCAAAACGAGGAGTATTGTGATATGTTTGCAAAGGGTATCATAGACCCAGTTAAAGTTGTGAGAACTGCTTTACAAGACGCTGCTTCAATTGCCGGATTATTAGTAACTACAGAGGCAATGATTGCTGACAAACCTGAGGAAAAAGATGCTGCTGGCGGAATGCCTGGTGGTATGCCTGGTGGTATGGGCGGCATGGGAGGAATGGGCGGAATGGGTATGTAATCTCCCTACCGTTTAAAGAACACTCATAAAACATTTACTAAACAAAATTAGAACCCTCGGAAAGAAATTTTTGGGGGTTTTTTTTAATATCTTTTATTTATTTTTATATTTTTCATCAAATTTCTAAATTCAAAAATAACCTCATTTTTTTCTAATTTAGAGATTTTTGAAACTACATAATCAACCAAATCATAAGATCCAAAAGAATAAAAAAGAATTAATCCTATTTTTTTTAATTGCTCTAAATCAAATTTATCAAACAAATTTAATTTTTTTACAAAAACACAATCTAATTGAAACAAATGATTTAAACCAGAGTAAATATTATTTTGTAAAATTACTGGTTTGAAACAACGAGTATTGATTTGATTGAATGAATGTAATTGAAAACCTAAATTTTCTAATTGAAGACATACATGGGCAAAAGATTTTTCATTTTTATAAAGAGGTATTGGTGAAGTTTCTATTTGAACAACAAGACAATCTTTTATTGTTTTATTTCCGTTTTTTATTACTTCATGCTCATAACCTTGAACATCAATTTTCAAAAAATCTATTTTTTTATCAAAATTAACATCGTCTAATTTTTTTGTTTGAACTTTTACTTTTTTAGTAACTTTTGCCCAGTCTGAAAAACCATGAAATAATTTTAAATACTCAAAATCAGGTTCTAAGATTGATGTCATTCCAGGAGCGGAACAAATATTTAAAGTTTCAATTTGACCATTACCAACAGCATAGTTAAAATATTTTTTTTTATCTGTTGAATTTAATTTTATAAATTCCTCTTCATTAGGTTCAAAACCATACAAAAAACAATCTACATTTTTGATTAATTCATCAATGAATGCTGTGGGATCAACTGAACTCGCACCAATATCACAAATTACTAAAGGAGTTTCGTTATTAATTAAATTTTTTAACATTTGAAATAATAGTTTAAAAGTATCAAAAATGAGGATAATTTAAAATAACTTCTGACACTGAATATCAATTATTCAATGTAGTCATCTTCCAAAATTAGTACAAATTAGAAGAAATATTCAACGTAGTTTCAATGTAGTTTTTTATAACCATAATAAATACTAATGTTTTAATCAATGGAATGAGAATGTAATCCCTCATTTTCTTAAACCAATTCTAAAAAGGCTATCTCAAAATGGCCTTTTTTTTATGTTAAGTTAAAATATGTCAAAAAGATATAGCGGTAAATCATTTAAAGATTCTAGTGTTAAAAAAAAACCAAAATTGAGCTTTAAAGAAAAAAGAAAACTTAAAAAAGATAAGCAAAAAAATAAGAATTAATCCTAAATTTTGAAAATTATTCAAGCCAGATATGAGTTTTTTTGAGTTTTAATATCCTTTTAAATATGTATAAGAGCCAGAATTTATGAGTAATAATATCAGAAACATCACTATCATAGCCCATGTTGATCATGGCAAAACTACTCTAATTGATAATTTAATGAAACAAAGTGGTTCATTTAGAGATAATGAAGTTGTTGATGAAAGATTAATGGACTCAGGTGAACTTGAAAAAGAAAGAGGAATTACAATTTTAGCCAAACCTGCTTCAATTAATTGGAACAATTCAAGAATAAATATAATCGATACTCCAGGCCACAGAGATTTTGCTGCTGAAGTTGAAAGAGTTTTAAGTATGGCAGATGGAGCCTTGTTATTAATTGACTCTGCAGAAGGTGTTATGCCTCAAACAAAATTTGTATTATCAAAAGCTCTTAAACAAGGATTAAAACCAATTGTTGTTATTAATAAATTAGATAAAGCCGATCAAAGAGCTAATGAAGTTTTAGATGAAACATTTGATTTGTTTGTTAGCTTAGACGCAAATGAAGAACAATTAGATTTTCCAGTCCTGTATGCAAGTGGAAGATCAGGTTGGGCAGATCATGAAGTTGATGGTCCTAGAGAAAATTTAAATCCTTTGTTAGACACGATTGTTGATCATGTAAAACCTGCTGAACTTGATAAAACTAAACCTTTTGCAATGTTGTCAACGCTACTTTATGCAGATAGTTTTTTAGGAAGAAGTTTAGTTGGAAGGATTACACAAGGTACTGCAAAAGCTAATCAGTCTATAAAAGCAATCAATTTAAATGGTGAAAAAGTTGATGAAGGAAAATTAACAAAAATTTTTAGATATGAAGGAACTAAAAAAATTCCAATAGATGTTGGTGAAGCTGGGGATATTGTAGTTGTTGCTGGATTAGAAAAAGCAAATGTTGCTGATACCATATGTGACCTAGAGGTCAATGAGCCTATCCCTGCTACTCCGATAGATCCTCCTACAATGTCAATTACAATTACTGTGAATACTTCACCTTTAGCTGGAACCGAAGGTAAAAAACTAACCAGCACCCAAATAAGAGATAGATTAGTTCAAGAGGCACAAAATAATGTTGGTATTACATTTTCAGAAAACGAGGGGAAAGACTCTTTTGTCGTAAGTGGTAGAGGTGAGCTAATGTTAGAAATTCTTTTAACTCAAATGAGAAGAGAAGGTTTTGAGATGACAGTTAGTCCTCCAAAAGTATTATATAAAACTGATGAAAGTGGAAATAAGCTTGAGCCAATTGAAGAAATTACTATGGACCTTGATGAAGAATATTCTTCAAAAGTAATTGATTCAATGAACAGAAGAAAAGGTAAACTAATAGAACTAAAAGATACTGGAAAAAATAAAAAAAGATTAATTTTTCATGCACCCACTAGAGGCCTAATGGGGTACACAAGTAGATTTCTTACACTTACAAAAGGAAACGGAGTGATCAATAGAATATTCCATAGCTATGGTCCTTTTGAAGGAGAGATGGAAGGCAGAAGAAACGGAGCGTTAATATCAATGGAGCAAGGAAAAGCTGTTGCATTCGCTATCTTTAACTTACAAGCTCGAGGAGAAATGTTCGTTACACATAATGACTCTGTTTATCCTGGAATGATTGTTGGTCTTTCACCTAAACCAGGAGATATGATTATTAATGTAATGAAGGGTAAAAAATTGACCAATATGAGGACCCAAGGTACTGATGAAAATGTTGTGCTTACACCTGTAAGAAGAATGTCGATTGCAGAGCAGTTAAGTATGCTTAATACTGATGAAGCTTTAGAGATAACGCCAGACTCTTGTAGATTAAGAAAAGCAATTCTTGACCCCCACGAAAGAAAAAAAAGCGAAAAAGCTATAGCTGCTGCTTAATCAAAAGTTTTATCAACTAAATAAAGTCCTAAAGCAACGCATGGACCTATGCCAAATGCAAACAATAAAGTTCCTACACCAACCGTTCCGCCTAAATACCATCCAATACTAACAACTGAAATTTCTAATGTTGCTCTAACAACAGCTATAGGAAAATTAGTTAATTTTTGTAATCCTATCATTAGCCCATCTCTAGGACCGGCTCCTAAATTTGATATTAAGTAAATACCTCCACCTATTCCAACCATGATAACAGATATTACAGCTAATAATAATTGATGAATATAATTTGATGGCGTTGGAACATACTTGATACAAAGATCGATCATAATTGCAATTATCAGAGCATTAAATATTGTACCCATCCCTGGTTTTTGACCAAGGGGTATCCATAAAATTAAAACAGCAACACTTATTAATAATGTGATAGTTCCAATACTTAAATTAACATTTAAAGAAATACCTTGTGCTAAAACACTCCAAGGAGAGGCTCCTGTGAACGAAACAATTAACAACCCCTCACCTAATCCAAATAAAGACAAACCAAAACATAGGAAAAAAAATGTAGAAAACTTTGGTTTAAAATTAAATGGTTTTTCTGAGCTCCATTTTACTTTTGGTATTTTTTTTATTTTTAAAAACATAATTATAATAAGCTATATCTATTAATGAAAAATTCTAATATTGTAACCAGCAAATGAAAAAGTTTGCAATTATTTTACTTGTTGTATTTTTCTCATCAATTTCTTTGGCTCATATAGGTCATTATAACAAATTTGATAAAATAGAAATGGAGATCTTGAGAAACGATGAAGTAATTGGCTATAACAATTATTTTTTTAAAAGAGATGGTGAAAAAACGATAGTAAAAAATCAATACAAGTTTGAGGTAAAAGTACTATCTGCAACAATATTTAAAGTAGAAGGGTATGGGGAAGAAATTTATATAAAAGATAATTTAATATCTTTTCAATCAAAGACACTTCAAAATAAAAAAGAAAAATTTGTAAACTTAAAATTAGATAAAAATAATAAAAAGTTTGACATCAAAGGGTCCTCATATTCAGGTGAAGCTTCTATAAAAAATATTATTGGAAATTGGTGGAGTCATAGAATTTTACAAGCAGAAAGCCAAATAAGTCCTATTTCTGGAAGTATAAAAGAACAAATAGTTACTTTTATTGGCAAGGAGAACATTTCAATTAATGGTAAACAATACGAAACTGATCATTTTAAACTTACATCTAAAGATATGACTCTTCCTGAAGATAAAAAATTAAATTTTGATATTTGGCTTGATAAAAAAACTTCAGTTATAGTTAAAGTTAAATATAAAAGAATGGGAGATTGGGAATATCGCTTAAAAAAACTTGAATAAAATTATTTATTTATTTTTTTAAAAAGATCGTTCGCACTTATCCATCCAGCCTCTACTCTAGGACCTACAAACCAATCTGCACACACTCCTAAATTTAATTTATTATTCCAATAACTTTTAACTTTTAAGGATCTAGAATTTGAGGAATATTTCCAACCATGATTTAATGAAGTTAATATTTTTGTTTTTTTAATTCCAGTAAGTTTAAAAAATTGATCAATTAAAATCTTTGAGTTTTTTTCTTTATTTTCTCTATTTTTATTTATTTTTTTATTTGCCCATAAGTTTGTGCTTTGTAAAGTCCATAAATCATTTTTACTTTTAAATCTTTTTTTACTATTTTCTTTAGCAGCCCACCCTAAAATTTTGTCGTCAAATAAATAACTTGATATGTTTTTATTTGTTTTTTTTATTTCAATCATAACTGTAATATTTGCATCCATTTTTATTTTTTGCTTGATGAACGCATCTTTTATAAATTTTTTTGATAATTTTTTTAATTGTGGGAATGGGCAAGTTAATATTAATTTATCATAATATTTTGTATGGTTGTTCTTAAAATCTAATTTCCATTGATTTTTAATATATTTAATCTTCTCTAACTCACTTTGAAAATTACAATTTATATTCTTTATTAAATGTTTGCTAATATCATTGTTGCCTTTGCAACCAATTATTTTAGTATGATTTGTATTTTCTTTTTTTAACTTGTGAAAAAAAATATGTTTGCCGCTCCATTTTTTTAGAATTTTTTTTTTACATAAATTTTTAATAAATTTTTTAAATTGAATTGATTTTGGAGAAATATATTGTGCACCATGATCAAATCCTTTTGATTTATTTAATCTTTTAAAAGAAGATCTACCACCTGGACCTCGGGCTTTGTCATAAATGTGTACAGAATTTTTTTTACTTAACAAATTAGCTATTGTTGCTCCAGAAATTCCAGAGCCAATTACGCAATAACTACTCATTTTCCTGCAACAGTCATACCTTCTATCATCATAGTTGGTGAATTGACTGAATATTCAAATTCTAAATCATTAGCTAAAATAATATTTTTGAACATATCCTTAAAATTTCCAGCAATTGTTATTTCATTAACAGGATATTTAAATTCTCCGTCTTCAACCAAAAACCAGTGGCCCCTACTGAATAATCTCCTGTTACAAGATTAGATCCGTGACCAATAGTTTCAGTAATATAAAGACTTCTTGAATTTTTTTTCATAAGATCCTCATGGCTTATATTTCCTTTTTCAAAATATAAATTGGTAGTTCCACCACTTCTTCCATTTGATTGTAAATTTAATTTTTTTCCATTGTATGTGTCGACAAGATAATTTTTAAGTATTCCATTCTCTATAAGTTGTAATGTATTTGAGTTTACACCCTCTGCATCAAAGTTTTGAGAACCCATTCCTTTAATTATATCAGGTTTATCAATTACATTTATCGAATCAGCAAAAACCTGTTCACCAATTTTATCCTTTAAAAATGAAGTACCTCTTGCAATTGCGGAGGCAGATATTGCACTTGCAAAAACACTTAACATTCCCTTTGAAATTCTTTTATCAAAAATTATGCTGATCTTTTCACTTCCAATTTTTTTAGGGCTCAATTTTCTAATAGTTTGCTTGGCAGCTTTATTTCCGAGATCTATTGCTTGCTTAATATCAGACAAATGACGTTTGCTAGAAAACTCGTAGTCTCTTTCCATGCTATTTTCATCTTTTGCAACTGTTACGCAAGAAGTAGTAAAAGAAGAAGTTTTATAACCGTCACAAAAACCGTCACTATTTGCAAGTATAAAATTCGATTTATTTTCAGTGAAACTAGATTCTGTATTTATGATTTGATTATTTGATGAAGCAGACTCTTCTAAATCTTTTAAGTATTTTATTTTTTTATCGTTTTCGAATCTTGTTTCATCATACAAATTAAGACTACTAATTTGTTTGGCTAATAAATTTTTATCAGGTAAAGAATTAAATTCATCCTCTGGTGTAATTTTTGTAGTTTCAAAGCACTTTTCAATTAAAGTTTTTATATTTTCATCTAGTAAATTTGATGATGAAATTGATGATCTTCTTTTACCTAAATAAGTTTCTATACTTAATGCCAATCCATCTGATCTATCTGAAGCTTCTAGGGATTTATTTCTAAAATTAACTGTTTCTGAAATTGAGTGACCAACTGTAACGCTTGCATCAGTTGCTCCCATTTTTTTTGCCAAATCCAAACAATATGAAGCTTTAGATTTTAGAAATTCTTGATCCTTAACCATAATTAAAGTTTAGTTCCACCAACTGTCATTTTATCGATCAAAATTGAAGGTTGAGCGACTCCCACAGGAACTCCTTGTCCAGCCTTTCCACAAGTTCCTATACCTGGGTCCAACATCATGTCATTTCCTACCATTGATACTTCTTTAAGTATTGATGGCCCATCACCAATTAGTGTTGCTCCTTTAATTGGAGACCCAATTTTTCCATTATTTATTTCGTAGGCTTCGGTGCAATTAAATACAAATTTTCCAGATGTGATATCTACCTGACCTCCTCCAAAGCTTACAGCAAAAATTCCTTTATCAACAGATTTGATCATTTCATCTTGAGTTTGATTGCCACTTAACATCATTGTATTTCTCATTCTTGGCAAAACAATATGTCTATAATTTTCTCTTCTTCCAGATCCAGTGGATCTTGTCTTCATTAATCTCGCATTATGCCTGTCTTGCATAAAGTTTTTAAGAATACCATTTTCAATTAAAACTGTTCTCTCCGTTGGCGTTCCCTCATCATCAATTGTTAAACTTCCTCTTCTATTATCAATCGTACCATCATCAACAATTGTTACACCCTCACTTGCAACTTTTTGACCCATAAGATCGTGAAAAGCTGATGTTTTTTTTCTATTAAAATCTCCTTCTAGACCATGACCAATTGCTTCATGAATTAATATAGCAGGCCAACCAGGTCCTAAGACTACTTTCATCTCACCAGCAGGTGCTGGTTTGCTGTCTAAATTTACTGATGCAATTCTAAAAGCCTCTTCACAAACATTTTTCCAATTATCATTTTTTAAATAATCGTCATAAGATTGTCTGCCACCAATTCCATATACTCCAGTTTCTTTTCTTCCATTTTTTTCCAACATTACAGAGACATTAAATCTAATTAATGGACGTACATCGGTAAGTGCTTCTCCACCTGATCGAATAATTTCAATTGATTTTTGCTCACCAGCAAAACTAGCAGTCACTTGTTTTACTGATCCATCTTTTTTTCTTAAAAAATCATTTACTTTATTTAAAACTTCTAATTTCGAGTCTAAAGATTTTTGTTCAATTGGATTAATATCTTCATAAAATTTTTTATTAGATTTTGGAATTTCATGATTATATGTGCCTTTAATTGATTTAAGAGTTGATTTAAGATTTTCTGAGGAATTTTTTAATGAATCTTTTGATATTTCGTTAGAATATGAATAAGCAACAACCTCGTTTGAGATAGCTCTGAAGCCAAATCCTAAATCAGAACTATAGTTTGAGCTTTTTATTTTATTATCATCTAAAACAATTGACTCTGATTTTGACTCCTCTAAATAAAGCTCACCATCATCACAATTATTTAGTGTTTCAGATACTATTTTATCTGCATCTTGTCTTGTTAAATCAGATTTGTTAAAGAAATTACTCATTCATCTTAAATAGTGGTTTGTTGATAATTTTCAACTGATCATTTTACGCATGTACAATTTATTACTAAAAGTTAATTATTGTTAAATGAAAGTATTTTTTAATAACTCTTGTAAAATCTGTAGATCAGAAATTAACTTATATAAAAAAGAAAATATCAAAGATATTGACTGGATAGATATAACAAATAATTCAGATGCTGAGAAAGAAACATCTAGAAATGATAAAGAATTATTAAGAAGATTGCATGTCAAGGAGAATGGTAAAATTATTGAAGGTGCGGAGGCATTTCTTTATGTTTGGAAAAAAATTCCAAAATATAAATTTTTATATAAATTTTTCAAACTACCAATAATTTTCACAATCTTTAAATATGGGTATGAAATAATTGCCTTTTTTTTATATTTAAAAAATAAAAAACAACTTAAAAAACTAAGTTAAAAAAAATATTAAAAATTCACTGAGTAAAGACATAGATAATAAAAACATAATTAATAAAATTGAATACATAAGAGTTATAACTCTATTTCTTTTTCTCCTTAGTCTAACAAAAGTTTTATCATCTAAATCTGAAATATCCCTTTCACCAACTACGGGATAGTCATAACTCCATCGCCATGTAGATTGGCCTAATCTAGAGTCGAGACTGTTAAAATACCTTATCCATGCAAGAACATATTTTAATACTAGATACAAAATAATCATTAGTATTGAAGAAAGTAACATTCTTAATAGTACTTAATTATGTATGATAATTTAATTGATATTTTTGGCTCTTTTTCTTGCGATTAACTGTGTAAGAGCATCAACCATGGTATCTGAGGCCTTAAATATTTCATTATTTTTAAACTCATGAGAAATATTTTTTTCTGGATTAGTTTTGTCTTCAATAACTATTCCTTCATCTGGTGAATTATTTTTTATATAAATTAATAATAGCCATTCATCATCTGAGGCTTCATCCCATTTAACAAATATTTCTCCTGTTTCAAATCTTCTGTCTATACATCTAAAGATAGACATATGTCTTGTTATGTGTCTTTTGTTTAACTGAAAGACTAAACTACTAGCACTTCTGTAAAAACTTTCGAGAGCAAACTCAATTTTTTGTCTAGCTAAAGTATATTCTTTTTCTTTTTGTAAAAGTGTTTCTCTATCTTCATCTCCTTGAATTTTTACTCCTAAGGCCTCTACTCTTTCCCTAATCTTTTGATCTCTAATAATTCGGTATTTTTCTTTAAGTTTTTCTATTCTTTGTTGTAAGCCAGCATAATCCTCTCTCTTTTCTCTTAAAGAAATTTTTTCTAATTTCTCTAATTCTTTAACCTCCCTAACTCTAAATTTTTCAATTTGCTTATCTAATTTTAATTGTTGTAAAAATTTCTTTTGTTTTTCTGCTTGTTCAATTCTTAAAAGAGCCTGTTCTTTTCTTAAGAATAATTTTATTTCTTTTGTTCTTTGTTTTTCTAATCTAATTTCATCCTTTAAAGCTTGTTCTTTTAATTTAACTTTTAATTCAGCCTCTTTTTGTTTTTCTTTTGCAATTTCGATCTTTTCTAACCTTTCTTGTTCTTGTTTTTCTAATTTTAATCTTCTTGCTTCATCTTTTTTTAGAATTTTATACTGTGAAATTGTGTCTGCTATTTTATCAAAAAATGCTTTGATATATTTTTCAAAACCGAAATTTAATCTAAACTTAAATTCTGGCTTTAGAGAATTTTGAAAGTTAACTAACTTTAAAAGAAAATCTGGTTTCTTTGGTGATGTAGATTTATATTTTTTTATTACTTTTTTAGATTTTTTAACTTTTCTATTTTTAGAATTTTTTTTTTGTCTTACCTTAACTTTTTTAATGTTGCTTTTCTTGATCTTTTTTAGAGCTTTTTTAATTTTTTTTTTATTTTTGGAAAAATTTTTTTTTATTTTTTTTTTCTTTTTTTTCATTTGAGGAAATTTATATTTATCAATAATTTATTGATAAATATAGTCTCTTGTAACTGGTGTTGAAGAATAATTTTTTGTTAATTGAAATTGATATACAACTTGATCACCCCATTTAAATGCCATCTCACAACCTGCAAGATAAAATTCCCACATTCTAAAAAATTTTTCATCAAACATTTCAATTATTTTTTCTTTGTTTTTGAGACAATTTTCTTTCCAATGTCTTAAAGTGTGCATGTAATGTAGCCTTAAAACTTCAATATCTGCAACGATTAATCCCGACTTTTCTATATGTGGACTTACCTCACTCAAGCTTGGTGTATATCCACCAGGAAAAATATATTTCGTAATCCACGGATGTGGATCTCGAGGTGGATTTACTGACCCTATAGTATGAATCAATGAAACTCCATCATCTTTCAAAAGTTTTTCGACTTGTGAAAAAAATTTTCTATAAAATTTTCTTCCTACATGCTCAAACATTCCAACACTTACGATTCTATCGAATTTTTCGTCTAGCTCCCTATAATCCATAAGTTTAAAGTGTAACTGATTTTCTAAATTAAGTTCTTTTGCTCTTTTTTTACAATAATTAAATTGATTTTCAGAAAGGGTGATACCTGTGACTTCACAATTTGCACTCTTTGCTATATCAGTTGCAAGCGATCCCCATCCGCATCCGATATCTAAGACTTTTTGATTAGGCTTTATATTGAGTTTTTTTATAATATGTTGAATTTTATTATTTTGTGCTGTTTCAAGCGTGTCTGTTTCATTTTTAAAATATGCACATGAATATTGTCTTTTAGGATCTAAAAACAAGTCATAAAGATCATCCGAAATATCATAGTGATGAGAGACATTCATCTTAGATTTTTTTATAAAATTAAAATTAGTTAAATATCTATAAGAACCTCTTAATCTATTAAGTAAATAACTAAAAAAATTTAAGTCTCCTCTTCCAAAGTTCATCAAAGAAAGATCCAAGAAATCAGTTAATGTTCCATTTTCAATAGTTATTTCTCCATCTGTGTATGCTTCACCAAAATATAAATCTGGATGAAATAGTAACTTATAGTGAAGATTTTTATTTAAAATTTTAACTTTTATAGGGTTTTCACTTTTTGGATTTCCAATAATGTAACTTTTTGAATTAGCGTCAACTAATATAAATCCATCTTTTTTAAAAATATTATTTAAAAATCTAGCCAGTTGCATCTAAGCCGCCTTATTATTTTTTAATGAAAAATTTAATTTTTCTAAATTTTTGATTAAATCCGTTTCATCTTTAGAATTTAAAATACTAAGTGGTGGTAAAAGATTTTTATAATATATTTCTTTTTTACTAAAGTATGTGTGTAAACCTGAAATCAAATTATACTTTTCAAATTCAGCTCTTACCTCACAAAGGTTTTGGTTTACTGTCTGTTCATTTCCATCATTAAAATCATCGTATACCTTTCTTGCCAGTGAAGAAGTAGCATTACATGTAGCTGTGATAATTCCTGAACAACCTAATTGAAGCCCTTTGAATAATTTG
Source organism: uncultured Pelagibacteraceae bacterium (assembly GCA_902523515.1). Classification (GTDB taxonomy): domain Bacteria; phylum Pseudomonadota; class Alphaproteobacteria; order Pelagibacterales; family Pelagibacteraceae; genus Pelagibacter. The sequence continues at coordinate 69,815 of CABYZT010000005.1, read as the reverse complement.
GACTCTGATCCAGGTAAAACTGAAAAATCGTCAATTTTTAGGTTTTCAAAAAGATTGTAAGAACTATCTTTTACTCCAATAATATTTTTTGGATATTTTTTTACTAACTCTTCAATACATTCAATACTAAACTTATAACCACAAAGTTTTTCAAAATTATATAGTACTATTTCACAATCAGAAATTGCCTCTACTATTTTGCTATAAAATTCTATTACTTCTTTATCTCCATATTTATAATAAGCAGGCGGCATAACTAAGAATCTATTAAAACCTAAAGATTTAGAAACTCTCATTAAATTAATTGTTTCACCTAAAGAATTTAAACCAGTACCTATAATATATTTTTCTTTGTGTTTGCTTGAAGTCAGATGATTTAACAAATTAATTTTTTCAGAGACAGGTATAAGTTGAGCCTGCCCTGTACTTCCAAATATAGCTGCTCCGTGACAACCATTGTCAATAACCATTTCTGCATGCAGAATGGTTTTTTTAATATCAAGCGTCAAATCATCATTTAATATCGACATTGAGGCCGCATAAATGCCTTTAATTTTACTCATAGTAAAAATTTATATAAAAATATTAATTAGTAAAGTTTATAAATTAACCATGAAAATATTAGTTATTCAAAACAGGATGGGTATAGGTGATACGGTAATTTTCCTACCCTTTATTAAAGCTATTTCAAATAAATTTGGAGTACCTGTTAGTTTGCTAGTGAAAGAAAATTCAAAAGCTAACGAATTTTTAAATCAAACAAATTATATTGAAGAAATAATTCACTTAGAAAGAGACAATAAAATAAATCAAAGACATGATGGTTTTAAAGGATTTTTCAAATTAGCAAGTGATCTTAAAAAATATAATTTTGATAAAGTTTTTATTTTTAATTCATCTTTGAGATATAACTTAATTTCTAAATTAGCAGGTGTTAAAGAAATATTTCAATATCCGTTATTTGAGAAACAAAATCAACACATCACTAAACCGGCTAAAGCTATAATAAAAAAATATTTAGATATCGAAACTATTGATAATCCGGAAATTCAAATTGATAACAGTTTAGTTCAAAAAACAGCAGTAAACTTTAATATTAATAATGATGAACTTAATGTTTTGTTGGGTATAGGTGGCTCAGGCCCAACAAAGAGAATACCATCAAAAACTTTTCTAGACGTAATGGAAAAATTAGAAGCTTTTAAAAAATGTAGGTTTTTTTTAGCCACAGGTAAAAATGAAGATGAGCAAAAAATCTTAATGGAAATATTAAATACAAAATTTAGAGAAAAGTGTGTTGCTTTAGATAACCTCAGTATAAGGGATACATTGCCTATTATTAAAAATTGTAATGTTGCAATCTGCAATGATACGAGTTTCTCACATTTATCATCAGCATTAGGAATTAAAACAATTACATTGATGGCAGATACACCATTAATTTATGGTTCTTATAATACAAATATGTATCCTATAATTCCTGATGGAGAAACAACTGTTTCTCACAATACTCGTGGTAAAGATAAAATAAATCCAGATAAGATTTATGAAAAACTATTATCAATAATTAATTAAGAAATATCCTTAAGAACTATTTCTTTAGCTTCATTAACAATAGCTGATAATCTTGAGGTTTCTGGAGAAATATCGGGGTGAATTTTTTTTTGAATTTTTTGGTAAGCTTTATTTAGAGCTTCTTTAGTTGGTTTTTTATTAATGTCTAAATTTAAAATCTTATATGCCTCAGATATTGATAATGATGACGAGTTATTATTTTGATATTGATTAAAAGAAAATCTTCCAGAATTTCTTAAGGTTTGAATAAGCCTATAAAGAGAAAGCAATTGAAACAATGACAAACCTTTAAGTTTAACTAGAGCAAGGCTTGCAAGAGTTAATGGCAATGTGAGTAGAAATTTTCCACCAATAGCAAATAAAACTGCTAATAAAGCCAATAATAAAATTGTAATCAGCCTAACTCCTTTTGACATTTTTTTTGGAGAAATATTTGACCACCATCTTAATAAAAAATATAAGATGACTAAAATTACAAGTAGATAAATAATAATATTCATATATTTCCTTATTAGATGAAAGTACCACAACTTAAAAAAAAACTAGAGATAAAAACTTGTCACAATATTGATTGGGAAGACAATTACAGCTGGATTCATCAAGATAATATTTTGGAAGTTCTCAGAGATAAAAGCAAGTTAGATCCTGAAGTGAAAAAATATTTAGAAGATGAAAATGCTTACACAGATCATCATTTAAAAGATACAAAAGATATTCAAAAAAAATTATTCGATGAAATTAAAGGAAGAATTAAATTAGATGATGAATCTTTGCCCTATAAAGATCACACCTATGAGTATTGGACAAAAACTACAACAACAGGAAATTATTCCATAAAACTTAGAAAAAAAATTGGTTCAGAAAATATTGAGGAAATATGGAATGGAGATCAAGAAAAAGGAAAACTTAAAACTGAATATTTTGGGGTTGGAGATTTAGAAGTAAGTAATAATGATAAATATCTTGGGTACTCTTTAGATCTTAAGGGTTCTGAATATTATACAATTTATTTAAGAGATATAAAAACAAACAAAATTATTTCAAAAGAAATTACGGAAACATCAGGGGGAATAACATTTAGTTTAGATGATAAATATATTTTTTATTCTAAACTTGATGAAAATCATAGAGCAAGAACAATATACAGGCACAAAATAGGAGATTTTGAGGCCAAAGATGAATTAATATTTGAGGAGAAAAGCGAAGCTTTTACAGTAGGAATTGGAAAAAGCTCAGATGAAAAATATTTTTTTATAAATACTTCTGACCATAATACTTCAGAGCAATATTACTTTAAATCAGATGAATTAAATCCATCTCCAAAACTTATTATTAAAAGAGAAAGAGGTGTTCTGTATTCTGTTAATTCATGGGATGGTAAATTTTATAATCACACAAATAAAAATGCTGAAGACTTTAAAATTGATATTTGTGACAATTTAGAAAATCAAAATTGGAAAACATATATTCCAGCAAAAGATGAAGTTTTAATTGGTGGATTAACATTTCTTAAAAATTGGATTATTCGTGGTGAGACATCAGATGCACTAGATAAATTATTTGTCAAAAATATTTCTACAAATATAGAAGAAGAATTAATTTTTTCTGATGAAACTGTTTATGTTCCAGGAGTAAGCTTAACTCAAAAAGATAGAAATACTGATGAAGTTCATTTAGGATACTCATCACCTAAAACTCCTTCTAGAGTTTTTAAATATAATTTAGCAACAAAATCTAAAGAATTTGTTAAAGAACAAGAGATCCCATCTGGTCATAATAAAGATGACTATATTGTTGAGAGAGTTGAGTTTAAATCTCATGACGGAAGAATGGTTCCATTAACAATTACTAGACACAAAAAAACAAAAATTGATGGGTCTGCAAATGTTTTATTGTATGGATATGGGTCTTATGGAAATTCTATGTCCCCAAGTTTTTCTTCCACAAGATTAAGTATTATCAATAGAGATATAATTTGGGCCACAGCTCACATTAGAGGTGGTATGGAAAAAGGTATGAAGTGGTGGAAAGAGGGAAAATTAACAAACAAAAAAAATACCTTTGAAGATTATATTTATGCTGCAAAATATTTAATTGAAAAAAATTATACCTCAAAAGGAAAAATTATTGGCATGGGTGGATCTGCTGGAGGATTATTAATGGGAGCTGTTGTTAATCAATCTCCTGAATTATTTCTAGGAATTATCATGGCTGTTCCTTTTGTGGATTCTTTAACAACAAATCTTGATCATTCTTTACCTTTAACTGTGGGAGAATTTGACGAATTTGGAAATGCAAAAGAGAATAAAGAACATTTTGATTATATTTTTTCATATGCGCCTTACAACAATATTAAAAAGATGGATTATCCACATATTTTTATTACAACAAGTTTAAGTGATAATAGAGTTTTATTTGATGAACCTGCAAAGTTCACAGCAAAACTTAGAGACTATAAAACAGATAATAATTTACTTCTTTTAAAAACCGAAATGAATGCTGGTCATAGTGGAAAATCTGGAAGAGATGGGGCAATAGAAGAAATTGCTATTGACTATGCATTTGCATTAAAAATTTCAAATAAAATTTAGTACTTATTCAATCTTGAAAAAAAAAAATTAATTCCCATATAAGTTAGGTAAGTCGCCTAATGGGGCTTGCATAAATAAACTTGCTTAAAAAAGGAGGATATTATGACAAGTAAGGATCTATCTATATTTAACTCACTAAGACCTTTTTCAATTGGTTTTGATGATATGTTTGACCAGTTTGAAAATATGTTGGGAAATGGGAATTTGACAATGCAGTCAAATTATCCACCATACAACATCCGAAAGACAGGTAAAGACAACTATGCAATTGAAGTAGCATTGGCTGGCTTTAGCAAAAAAGACGTTGAGGTTGAGTTCGAGGACAATTTATTAACAGTTAGAACAAAACAAGTTAATAAATCTGAGGACAGTGATGTTAATGGAGAAATTATTCATAAAGGTATTTCTCAAAGACAATTCGCAAGATCATTCACTATAGCTGATGATGTAAAAGTTAATGGTGCTGAGCTTAAAGATGGTCTTTTAACAATATCTTGTGAAAGAATAATTCCAGAACATAAAAAAAAGAAGCTTATTGAAATTAAATAAGTCTTAAACCTTGCTTGTGGGGATTTCTCCCCACAAGTTTAAATTAATTATTTCTTTGCCATTATAGCATTTAAAACAAATGCTAATAATCCAGCAGGTATAAGTCCAGTTGTTAACAGTAGTTTTAAACTTATTCCAAAATCTGGAATATTTTTCACAAAGTCTGGTAACAATGACATTCCAATTCCAAAAGACAAAGAAAGAGCTAAGATTAATAAATTTCTTTGATCCATTTCTGCCCTTGAAATCAATTTAATACCAGCAGCTACAATCATACCAAACATAATGATTGCTGCTCCACCAATCACCGACTCTGGCATTGCTGCGATTATTCCACCTAATTTTGGAAATAATCCCATTAGAACTAATACTATTCCTGCAATAGTTCCAACGTGCCTACTTACCACTCCTGTAAACGCAACTAGTCCAGCATTTTGTGAATAGGATGTATTTGGCATCGCATTAAATATTGCACCAAATGCAGTACCAACACCATCTGCCATAATTCCACCTGATATTTCTTTATCTGTTGCTTCTCGTTTAGCACCACCCATTGTAGTAGCACTTATGTCTCCAATTGTTTCAATCGTTGTAACAATTGACATAAACAACATTAGAATTATTGCACCAGGCACAAAATCAATTCCATATTGAAGTGGCATTGGAAATGCAAACCATGATGCAGATGCAATTTTACCATAGTTAACCATTCCTAGTGCTGCTGCAACTATGAAGCCAGCTACTATTCCAATCAAAATTGAAGCTGCAGAAGCCATTCCTTTACCTCTAAGATTGAAAAAGATAGCAACTATGAACACTGAAGCGGCAACCGTTAAATGATTTGCATTTGCAAAGATTTCAGGTTTATTATTCATTAACCATCCACCTCCACCTGCATACATAAAACCGACTTTAAGCAAACTAAATCCAATCATTAGCACAACTATACCTGTGACTAATGGTGGGAATAGATGTCTTATTGGTTTTAAAACTTTTCCAATGAAAATTTGAAAAATTCCTCCAATGAACGCTGCTGTAAATACTGCACCTAATCCTGCTGCTTTAAATGGTAGCATGATTGGTATAAATGCAAAACTGGTTCCTTGAACAATAGGAAGTCTTGCACCAATTTCTTTGTATCCAACTGTTTGGATAATTGTTGCAACTCCCGCAACAAACAAAGCCATTTGTATCAAAAATATTTTTTGTTCAGGCGTTTGACCAAAAACTCCAGCCACAATTATAGGAACAGTTATATTACCAGCAAACATTGCTAGTACGTGCTGAATTCCTAAAGGTATGGATTTATTTAATGGAAGTTTTTTATCCGGACTGTTTGTAGAGCCCACTTTTGTTTTTCTTGAAGCCATATAACCTCCGTCGTTAACTAAATAGACGTTACATTATTGGCTATGAATTAATATAAAAAAACTGATTACTTTAGATCAACTCCACTTTAGATAGTAAAAAAAACCTATAATGAGCAGATTTATTTAAATTAATAAATTTAAAAGCAACCGTTTGAAACAAAACCCACAACTATATTTTCTGAATTTATTTCAAACCTACGTTCACATGGAACAAGGTATTTTTTACTATTATAAACTAGCTCAAAATTCCCTTTAGCATTTTTAAAGTCTTCGTCTGGTTTTCCAAGCTCCATCTGAAGTTCACTAGCTGATTTTCCAAGGAATTTACTTAATTTTTCATTTTCTTTTTCAACAATTGCATCTGTTTTATCTTTAACAGTTTGACACCCTGAAAAAAAAATTAATACAATTACAAGACTTATTGCTGATTTTAATTTTGACATAAGTTCAAATTAACATTTTTTGTTTCATAAATTATTAACTTTTAAGTTGTATAAATAATTTATTTCTTATTACTTTTAAGTTTAATTATAGTACCAATTGTGTTCTTTATTTGATGGTTCAAGCATATGAATGAAAAAGCCCTAGAAAAGATACTAAATATATTTTTAAAAGAAGTTTTACCCTTAACTGAAAAAGGTGTTGCTAAAGGTAGTAAAATATTTGGTGCCGCAATAATTAAAAAAGAAGATTTATCTCTTGTAGTTGCAGAAACAAACAATGAAATAGAAAATCCATTATGGCATGGAGAAATGCATACTCTTAAAAAATTTTATGAATTAGATCCAAATACAAGACCAAAAGAAAAAGACTGCATGTTCTTAAGTTCACATGAGCCTTGTAGTATGTGTTTGAGTGCAATCACATTTTCTGGATTTGATAATTTTTATTATTTGTTTCCGTATACTGCCACAAATAATGAATTTAATATTCCACACGATTTAAATATACTCAAAGAAGTATTTAAAATTAATGATGGAGAATATAATAAAGAAAATTCCTATTGGAAAAGTCGAAATATAAACTTACTTATTGAAAATTTACCTACTTCAAAAAAAGAAAATATTTTAAAACAATTAGACGAAATTAAAAAAAAATATCAAACTTTATCAAATCAATATCAGGAAAATAAGGATGGAAATTCTATACCATTAAATTAAGAAATGAATACAAACCTTAAAATTTCAAATGTAACTAAAATATATCCTGGGTGTGTTGCAAACGACAATGTTTCACTCGAATTTAATAGTGGTAAAATTTATGCTCTTCTTGGAGAAAATGGTGCTGGAAAATCTACACTAGTTAAAATTCTGTCAGGCGTCATAATTCCTGATGAAGGTGAAATTTATTTAAATAAAAATAATCTAAAGCTTAATTCGCCATTAGATGCAAAAAAAAATGATATTGGAATGGTATTCCAGCATTTTAATCTTTTTGAAACTTTGTCCGTATTTGAAAACTTAATAATAGACTCAGATGAACAAAGGGAAAGTTTAAGAGAAAAAATTGATACAATTATGAAAAAATATAATTTTTCAATTGATCTTGATATTCCTGTTCTAAATCTATCAGCAGGTCAAAAACAGAAAGTGGAAATAATAAGATGCCTAATAAGGAGTCCAAAAGTTTTAATTATGGATGAACCAACATCAGTATTAACGGAACAAGAAACGAGTGAATTATTCTTATCTTTGAAAAAATTTTCAGAAGAAGGAATTTTAATTATTTATATTACACATAAACTAAAGGAAGTTATGCAGCTTTGTGATGAAGTTGCTGTAATGAGAAGAGGAAAGTTAGTTTCTGTAAGTGAAATAAAGAACGAAAATATTGAGTCTCTTGCTAACAAAATGGTGGGTCAGAACCTAAAAACAATTAAGAAAAAAAAAGCAAAAACTTCATCAGATCAATTAATTAAAATAACGAATCTTAATTTTACAAGTGAAGATCCCTTTGAAACAAATTTAATGGATATCAATTTTTCTGTTAATCGAGGGGAGTGTTTAGGAATTGCTGGTATATCAGGAAACGGACAAAGTGAATTATTTCAAGTATTAAGTGGTGAAATTATTTCGGAAAAGAACTCTATAGAATTTAACAATAATTACATAGGAGATTTGAGTCCTCAAGAAAGAAGAGAATTTTTGATGGCCTTTTCTCCAGAGGATAGGCTTGAGCAGGCTGCAATTCCACAAATGAAAATTTTTGAAAATGTGGCTCTAAACAATTTTAAATCATCAAATTTTTTTAATAATGGATTAATAAACGAAAACAAAATTAAAGAACATTCCAAAAAAATAATTTCAGATTTTAATGTTAACACGAATAACATTGAATTAAAAAGCCAATTTTTGTCTGGAGGTAATCTTCAAAAATTAATTATTGGAAGAGAATTAATAACTTCCCCAGATTTATTAATTTGTTTTAATCCAACTTGGGGTCTAGATGTTGGAGCAATAAATTATATCCACGAAACATTGATTAAAATCAATGAACAAAATAAATCAATTATATTAATATCTACAGACACTGATGAGTTATTAAAATTAAGTGATAAAATTTCAGTAATTCATAAAGGAAAATTGTCAAAAATTATGAATGCTGAAGAAGTTACCTCTGAAAAACTTGGGATACTAATGGGAGGAGCAAATTGATTAAAATCATAAAAAGAGATCAACCATCAAGAGCTATTTTTTTCTTTACACCCGTGTTAGCTATTTTTCTAACATTAGTAGCGGGAGGTTTGATTTTTTTTATTTTAGGTTTTAAACCATTTGAAGCTCTTAAATTTTTTTTCATAGTTCCAATTGCAGATAAATATGGTTTCAGTGAATTACTATTAAAAGCTACACCTCTTTGTTTAATTGCAATCGGTTTATCTTTTTGTTTTAAAAGTAATAACTGGAATATTGGAGCCGAAGGGCAATTAACTTTCGGTGCGATAGTTTCAGGAGGGGTTGCATTATTGTTTTATGAGCAAGAAGGATTTTACATTCTTCCGATAGTAATTTTAGCTGGTGCAATCGGTGGTATGCTATATGCATCCATACCCGCAATCTTAAAAACTTACTTTAATACAAATGAAATATTAGTAAGTCTTATGTTGGTATATGTTTCAAAATTAATTTTGGACTATCTTGTTGTTGGTCCTTGGAGCAATCCAGAAGGATTTAATTTTCCTGAAACTAGACAGTTCAGTGACTCTGCTAAACTTCCGTTGTTATTTGAAGGACTAAGAATTCACGCAGGAATATTTTTAGCTTTAGCAGCAGTGGTTATCAGTTGGTTTGTTTTTTATAAAACGTATTTAGGGTTCCAAATGAAAGTTTCAGGTTTTAGTTTAAAGACAGCAAGATATGCCGGATATAAAGGTAAAAAAATGATCATACTCGTTTTTTTAATTAGTGGTGCTTGCGCAGGTTTAGCTGGAGTTGGAGAAATAACTGGTCCTATCGGACAGCTTCATAGAGAAATTTCTCCAGATTATGGTTTTACTGCAATAATTGTAGCGTTTTTGGGACGTTTACATCCTGTTGGTATCATCTTTGCATCTCTAGTTGTTGCAATAACTTATCTAGGTGCTGAAACAGCTCAAATATTTATGCAAATACCTAAATATACTGGTCAGGTTTTTCAAGGAATGATTTTATTTTTTCTTCTTGCATCAGATTATTTACTTTTTTTCAAAATTAAATTTATAGGTTCAAAAAAATGATCATCGATATAAATTTTATTGGACTGATAATTGCATCAATAATGGCCTCAGCTGTTCCTTTGATCCTAGCGTCCTGTGGTGAACTTATTACAGAAAGATCCGGTGTTCTAAACCTTGGTGTTGAAGGAATGATGATCATTGGTGCTATTTCAGGTTTCGCATTAATGACTGTTACAGGAAGTTTAATTATTGCAGTTTTTGGTGCTATGTTAGCTGGAGTTTTAATTTCAAGTATTTTTGCATTTCTCACTCAAACATTAATTACAAATCATGTTGCTACTGGTTTGGCGCTTACTATATTTGGAATTGGTATTTCTGCCATGATAGGAAAAAATTTTGTAGGTATTCCTGGAAAAGAGTTTCCTGTTTTGTTTGAAGGTTTAAAAGACACAATACCACTTTTAGGTCCAATATTATTTGGACATTCAATTGTTTTTTATTTTGCTTTTGCCCTTCCCTTCATAACTAGCTATTTTTTAAAAAAAACGAAAATTGGATTAATTGTAAGAGCTGTAGGAGACTCACCTGAGTCTGCATCTAATCAAGGAATAAATGTTAAGTTAGTTCGTTACGCTTGTATACTTTATGGAGGCGCAATGAGTGGACTTGCTGGTGCATATTTATCCATGATTTATACTCCTCAGTGGATTGAAAATATGACAGGTGGAAGAGGTTGGATCGCATTAGCTCTAGTGGTTTTCTCAACGTGGAATCCAATTAAAATTTTAATCGGTGCGATGATTTTTGGTGGCTTAACGATTATTCAGTTTCATATGCAAGCAATTGGAGTAAGAATTCCTGTGCAATTTTTAACAGCTCTACCTTACATCGTTACAATAATAGTTTTAGTTGTAATTTCTCGTGATAGTAGAAAAATAAGACTAAGTACTCCTAGTTCATTGGGAAAATCTTTTCATAAAGACAATTAATTTAAAAATAATCATTTTTTTTTAGATAATTTAATTTAAATTTAAATAATTAAAAAATCAAAAGGGGAAATAAATTTATGCATAAATTTTTAATTCGTTCTTTCGTCTCTTCTTTAGTTTTATTATTTACATTAACTGTAGCTGCAATTGCAAAAGATGTTAAAGCAGCATTTGTTTATATTGGTCCAACTGGTGACCATGGGTGGACTTATCAGCATGATGTAGGTAGAAAAGCTGTTGAAGCTGCCGGATTTAAAACAACATACGTAGAAGGCGTTCCAGAAAGTGCCGATGCTGAGAGGGTTCTTAGACAGTTAGCTAACTCTGGTCATGACATTATCTTTACAACTAGTTTTGGATATATGAATCCTACTAACAAAGTTGCAAAAGAGTTTCCAAATGTAAAATTTGAGCATGCTACTGGATATAAAAGAGAACATCCAAATGTTTCAACTTACGCTGCTAGATTCTATGAAGGTAGAACTATTTTGGGAACAATTGCTGGGACTATGACAAAATCTAATGTGATTGGTTATGTTGCGTCTTTTCCAATACCTGAAGTAATCAGAGGTATCAATTCATTTACCTTAGCTGCTCAAAAAGTTAACCCAAATATCAAAACTAAAATTGTTTGGGCTTTCACTTGGTACGATCCAGGTAAAGAAGCAGAAGCAGCAAAAGCTTTAATTGATCAAGGTGCTGATGTAATTGCTCAACATACAGATAGTACAGCTATTGTTCAAATGGCTGAAAAAGCAGGAGTATATGCTTTTGGACAAGCAAGTGATATGGATAAGTTTGCACCAAAGGCTGTATTAACTTCAGTTGAGAATAACTGGGGACCATATTATGTCGATAGAGTTAAAGCTGTAGCAAATGGTACATGGAATCAAAAAGATACATGGCACGGTATAGGTGATGGTATGGTAGTAATCTCAGGTTTAGATTCTCAAATGCCTAGTGACCTACAAGCAAAAGTTAAAAAACTTCAAGCAGATTTAGCATCTGGCAAAGTTCATTCTTTCACTGGACCAATTTATGACCAAAAAGGAAATTTAATGGTAGCAGAAGGGAAAACTGCAGATGATGGTATGCTAGCAGGTATGATGACTTATGTTAAAGGTGTTGAAGGAGATATACCGAAGTAAGCTCTTAAACTTATAAAAATTTAAAAGGCCGGTTTTTTAACTGGCCTTTTTTATATTTGATGTTTTTTTTTTATTTCTTCAATTCTTAATTCTTCATAAATTTCGAAGGGCTGCACAATCCAAGGATTATCAGGAAGTTTTTTTGCACAAAAATCTGGCTCAAATGTTGATTTCTTTTTTTTAAATAAAGTAGCAGTTTTGATATCCTCTATTTTATCCTTTATTGGTTCATATTTTTTTAACCAGTCTATACTTTTGTTAAAAGTTATTCCTGTATCAGATAAATCATCGCATAAAAGTATTTTACCACCCATATTAGGTGCGATAGAACTCATTTCCCTTGAGAACACAATATCACCCTGCTCATCTTCCACTCCTTTACCACTGTAAGATTCAACTGCAAGATATGCACATTTTAATTTAAATATTCTGCTTAATACGTCTATCATTGGTGCTGCGCCACGCATGATGCCAATCAATATTGTTGGTTTATATCCACTTTCATCAATTTGGATTGCTAACTTTTCAACAGTCTGGTTGTACTCATCCCAACTGACAATCATTTTTTCTGTCATAATTTTTTAATATCTATTTATTTAAATAATAAAACTAAAACTGCAAGAACGATAAGTGCAATTATTGAAGATATTAAGATATACAACCTATGAATGTTTCTTCCTCTTAGATTAAAATAATGTCGTGCTACTCCAGTAATAACTGCTAACGCACATAATATTAACCAATTATACTGATGATAGACTAAGAAACTTGAGTGTCCTGAAAGCATTATAAACAATACTAAAAAAGTGGAATAATTATTATGAATTGATCTCTGTTTAGCTGCTAGAGATAAACTCATATCAAATTTTTCACCTCTTTTACTACTGCTGATGATGTTCATTTGATTCGGTATAATTACTGTAAAAACATTACCAAACATATTGGTTCCTATAATTAGTCCAACACTTAAAATTGCAAATTTTGGTCCAAACAATTTTGTTAAACCAAAGGAAACTGCTGCTAATAAAATAATTGCTGTAGATATAAATAGTACATTATTTTCAATCAATTTTGATTTACACAATAGATCATATATAAACCAAAAAATAATTAATGATAAAAGCGAGATAATAATGGCGTAACTAGGAGACATCAACAGGACACGTTTATCGACCATTAATACACCAGCGTTATAGTAATAAATTACTACTAAGAGCAACATTCCTGTTACAAAAGTTAGGTAACTTTGCCATTTAAAAATTACTAATCTATTTAAATAATCCTGTGGTGGTGAGGTTTTTAACCTTGAAAGTTTATAAAAAAAACCAGAATGCATCAGATATCCTTCTCCATCGACATCATTGCTTGTTATATTTTTATTTAAATTATTGTCTAAGTAATTAAATAAAAAACTGTTACCTACCCATAATATTGCAAATACTACATGGCCCCATCTTAGAATAACTTCTAACCATTTAATTGTATAAGGTAAAAATTCCATCAATATTTTATTTTATCTACTTTTTTATCCCAAATTTCAAAAGCTTTTAAAGCTTTTTCTCTAAGCATTTGTACCATTTTAATTTTTCTATCATCAATTTTTTTTGGAATTTCTGTATAAATAAAAGAGTCATCAAAATCTATATTTTTTGCATCTTCTCTAGTGTTTGCATAATATATTTTATCTAATCTTGACCAATAAATTGCTGAAAGACACATCGGGCAAGGTTCACAAGATGTATAAATCTCGCATCCAGATAGATCAAAAGTATTTAAATTTTTACAAGCTTCTCGAATTGCTACTATTTCTCCATGAGCAGTTGGATCATTTGTGGAAGTAACTTTGTTAGAGCCCTCTGCAATAATCTTTTGATCCTTAACTATAACACTTCCAAATGGACCACCTATAGTATTCGCACTTTTTATTGAAAGTTCAATGGCTTTTACCATAAATTTTTTTTTATCTTCCATTTTTTTTTTTTATTTTATTTTTAATTTTGTTAATACTCATTAAAATTCTTTCAGGTGTTGCTGGCGCATTAAGTTCTGGTGCAAACTGATAATTTCCAACTGAAGCAACTGCATCTTTAATCGCATAAAAAACGCTCATAGCTAACATTAGAGGAGGTTCGCCTGTTGTCTTTGCTTTATTAACAACTTTTTCTTTATTTATTCCATCTTTAAAAATTTCTACATTAAATTTTTTTGGAATATCACTTACAGCAGGAATTTTATACGTTGATGGAGAGAAAGTTGTAATCTGACCATTTGATTTCCAATTAAGTTCTTCAATAGTTAACCAACCTTGTCCTTGAACAAAACCCCCTTCGATCTGACCTAATTCAAGTGCAGGATTTATTGGTTTCCCTGCATCATGCAAAATATCAACTCTTTCTAGGATATTTTCACCTGTCAGTGTATCTATAGTTACTTCTGAAACAGCAGCACCATAACAAAAATAATAAAATGGTCTTCCTCTAAATTTTTTTTTATCAAAGTTTATTTTTGGCGTTGAATAAAAACCTGAGGATGAAAGAGAAATTCTATTTAAATATGCTTCTTGAATAATACTTTTAAATTCAAATTGTCTGTTTCCAAATATTATATATTGATCCTTATAAACTGCTTCTTGATTGTAAATCTTATATTTTTTTTTAATAAATTTTTCTAAATTTAATTTAATTTTTGCTACTGCATTTAATGCTGCAGCACCATTAAGGTCTGTGGTTGAAGATGCAGCGCTAGCTGAAGTATTTGGAACCTTAGCAGTGTTTGTTGATGAAATATGTACTAAATTGTATGGTAATCCCAAGGAATTGGCCACTAGTTGAGCTATTTTTGTATGAGTCCCTTGACCCATTTCTATACCACCATGGTTCAAGTACACACTTCCATCTGTATAAATATGCACTAAAGCACCAGCTTGATTTAAATGAATTGTTGTAAATGAAATCCCAAATTTTACTGGTGTAATAGCTATACCTTTCTTTTTAAATTTATTTTTTTCATTGAATTTTTTTATCTCTGAATATCTTTTTTTATAATTAGATTTATTTTCTAAATTTTTAAATATTTCGTTAATCACATTGTCTTCAATAGTCATTCCATAGTGAGTTATATTTTTTTTATCTTTTTGATAAAAATTTTTCTTTCGAACTTGGATGGGATCTATTTTTAAATACCTTGAAATATTATCAATAACATTTTCTATAGCCATCATTCCTTGATTTCCACCAAAGCCTCTAAATGCAGTTGAAGTTGGAATATTTGTCTTACATAAATTATTTGTTATCTCGATATCTGATATGTAATACGCATTGTCTATATGAAGAAGAGCTCTTTCATTTATTGCTACTGATAAATCAGGCGACATTCCACAATTTGATGATAAGTTAATTTTTAATCCTTCAATAATTCCTTCATCATTAAATCCAACTTCGTATTCAGATAAAAATTCATGCCTTTTACCAGTCAAAATTATATCATCATCTCTATCTAGTCTTAATTTCACAGGCTGACCTGTTTTTTTTGCCAACAACGCACAAATACATGCAGTCATAAAATTTGTCTCTTTGCCTCCAAATCCACCTCCAATTCTTCTTACTTCAACATTTATTGAATTACTTTTCTGATTAAACATTTTTGCAATTAATTGTTGTGTCTCAGAAGGATGTTGTG
The DNA here is from genome assembly GCA_902523515.1 of uncultured Pelagibacteraceae bacterium. Classification (GTDB taxonomy): domain Bacteria; phylum Pseudomonadota; class Alphaproteobacteria; order Pelagibacterales; family Pelagibacteraceae; genus Pelagibacter. Next base: position 54,260 of record CABYZT010000005.1, on the reverse strand, counting down.
TTGAACTGTAAACTAAAAAATTATCATCTTCTTTAGGTATAACAAACGCTGCCTGACCCTCTAAATAAAAGTGTTCTTGACTTCCGGTTGTAAAGTTTCCCTTCAAATTATATTTTGAATTTTTAATTTTCTTAGAAGGGTTTCCTTTTTTAATTTTTCTAGGCTTAAATAAAAACTGTTTTTTATTTAAAGCATCTTTTATTGTGATAACTGGTTTTAAATCTTTATAAGTTATTTTTGCCTTTAATACTGCTTTTCTTGCAAATTCAGTAGTTGTGGCAGCTACAGCAAACAATGGTTGACCAAAAAACTCAACTTTTTTATCTGGAAATATTGGATCACCATCAAAAACAGGGCCTACATCGTTCCTTCCTGAGATATCACTTTGAGTGACTACTGATATCACCCCTTCACTTTTTTTTACATCGCTTAAGTCTATTTTTTTGATTATTGCATGAGCTTTTTTACTTAAACCAATAGCACCATAAATTGTATTTTTTGGTTCATTAATGTCGTCAGTGTATTCAGCATATCCACTTACGTGCTTATAAGCACTATCATGTGGTCTTACATCATTAATATAGTTCTCTTTGCTCATTTAATTAACTCTTGTTAGCTTATTAGAATCTATCTCTACGAAACATTTCATCAATAAATTTTTTGCTATCTCTAGTCTATATTCTTTACTTGCTCTCATATCCCCTATAGGACTTAGGTCTTTATCAAGATAATTTTTGGCTTGATTAAAAGTACTTAAATTAAGAGGTTTATTCTTAAGAATTTTCTCACAGGCTTTAGCTCTTTTTGGTACAGCTGCCATACCTCCAAAAGCAATAAAAACCTCTTTAATTTTATTTTTATCAATTTCAAAGTTAAAAGATCCACAAACAGATGAAATATCATCATCAAATCTTTTTGATATTTTAAATGCTTTAAAAATATTTTTCTTAAATAATGGTATTTTTATTGAGTGAATAAATTGGTTCTTTTTTAATTTAGTTTTTCTATAATCAAGGAAAAAATTATTTATAGGAATTACTTTTCTTTGATTGAAGCTTTCAATTAAAATTTCTGCATTTAAAGATAACAAAATTGGTAATGTATCACCTATCGGAGATGCTGTTGCAATGTTACCACCTATAGTTCCTACATTTCGAATTTGAACAGAACCATATCTTTTAAGAACTAAATAAAAATCTGGATAATGTTTTTTAATTTCTTTTTCAAATTTTATTAAAGGTGTAGAGGCGCCAACCTCAAGGTAATTTTTATTTACTTTTATAAAGTCTAATTCTTTTATTTCTTTTAAATCAATTATAAAAGGAATTTCTTTTCTTTCTTTTGTAACTTTTAAAGATAAGTCTGTTCCACCTGCAAGAAAACTAAAATTAGAGTATTTTTTAATTATATTTTTTAAATCCTTAATATTCTTTGGTGAAAAATAAATTTTATTATCTTTTTTAATATAAATATTTTTTGGTTTAATTTTTTTTAATAATTGAATAACTTTATAATTATTTTTACTAAATTGATCATTCCTGTTTTTCTTGTCTAAACTTTTTGCAGCATCAATTATAGGTCTATATCCAGTGCAACGACATAAATTACCTGAAATAGAATCTGTTATTAATTCATTATTAAGATTTTTGTTATTTTTAAACATTGAAAATAAAGCCATAACAAATCCTGGTGTACAGAAACCGCATTGGGAACCATGAAATTTTACCATCGCATCTTGTACAGGGTGAAGTTTGCCATCTTTGGAAACCAAATCTTCTACAATTAAAAGTTGTTTACCATTTAATGATGGAACAAATGAAATACAGGAATTAATTGCCTTATATATAATCTTATTATCGACTAATTCACCTAAAACAATTGTACACGCGCCACAACCACCCTCTGAACATCCTTCTTTGGTTCCAGTCTTTTTTAATTCGGTTCTAATATAATTAAGTATGGTTTGATTTGGATCGGGATTTTTGATTACTATAAGCTTGTCATTTAACAGAAATTTAAGAGAACTCGATATCACTTAACTACCTCTATAAGTAGAATAACTCCAAGGTGAAACAAGTAAAGGAACATGATAATGCTGTGAGGGATCTGAAATACCAAATCTTATAACAACATCATCCAAGAATGGCACATCGCTAGCTGAAGATATATTTTTAAAATAGTCACCAATATGAAAAACTAATTCATATTTGCCCTTAACAAAAATATCTCCCTCAGCTAATGGTGAATTAGCTCTACCATCGTCATTGAGTTTTGTTGAGGTTAATTTTTTTCGTTCTGAATTATTAATATAAAACAACTCAACTAGGATACCTTTGCCAGGTTTACCAGAATACACATCTAAAACATGAGTTGTGAGCTTTGTCATAAAATTATAGTATCATTTAATTTCAAACTTTAATTTTTAAAAGTTATATGAGAACAATAGATAACATTAACGATCTTAACAAGTCTGATTTTTTGTCTTTATTTGGTAATGTTTTTGAAAAAACTGAGTCAGTTGCAGTGGAAGCATTTGAGTCAAAACCATTTAAAAACTTTGAAGATATTATATTTAAAATGCTTGATATTTATGAAAATTACGAAAAGAATAAAATATTAGAGATTTTAAATGCTCACCCTGAGCTTGCTGTAGCAAAAAAAATGACCTCTGAATCTATATCAGAACAAGCCTCTGCAAAATTAAACCAATGTTCTAATGATGAATATGAAGAATTTAAAAAATTAAATTCAGAATATAAAAAAAAGTTTAATTTTCCTTTTATAATTGCCGTAAAAGGTAAAGATAAAAATGAAATTTTGAATAATTTTAGACAAAGAATACAAAGTGATGTAGAAAGTGAATTCCTTGAAGCAAAAAAACAAGTAAAAAAAATCGCAACCTTTCGTTTGAATGAAATAAATAAAAAATGAAAAAATTTATAAGTGCAAAAATGATTAACTTAGCGGACCCAAGAATTGGATCTAAAGTTATATTTAAGACTGACGATTTTTTTGCAGCTGCTCATAGAATATTAAACATCGAAACTCCAGTTTTTAAAGATGGACTGTTTGACAAACATGGCAAATGGATGGATGGATGGGAAACAAGGAGAAGAAGATCAAAAGGTTTTGATTATTTAATTTTAAAACTTGGTAAACCTGGGAAGATATTTGATATAGACATTGACACAACACACTTCAATGGAAACCAACCCACGCATGCTTCGTTAGAGGGTTGCTTAAGTAAAACAAAGCCTAATAAGAAAACAAAATGGATTTCTTTACTGAGCAAAAAAAAACTTGGGCCAAGCCGAAACCATAGCTTCAAATCAAACAACAAATCTGTTTTTAATTATATAAGACTAAACATTTTTCCAGATGGTGGGGTTGCAAGACTAAGGCTTTATGGAAAAATTGAAATGGAGAAAAACTTTTTAAATAACAAAACTATTAACCTTACATCTGTTTTAAATGGCGCTTCAATTATTGGTTGTAATAATGAACATTTCGGCAGAGCTGAAAATATCATAGCACCTGGTAAAGGAAAAAATATGGGAGATGGTTGGGAAACAAGAAGAAGTAGAGGAAAAAACTTTGATTGGCTTATAATAAAATTTGGAAAACCAGGATTAATAAAAAAGCTAGAGATAGATACCCATCATTTTAAAGGAAACTATCCCGATAGTTGTTCAATTCAAACTGCAAGCATTTCAAAAGATCTTTCCAATAAATCAATTGTCAACAATTCAAAAAATTGGAAGTTTATTTTAAATAAGTCAAAACTGTCAGCTCACAAGAAACATATTTTTAAAAAATTTTTAATTAAAAGAAGTAAGGAAAATTATCTTAAAATTAATATTTATCCAGATGGTGGAATTTCAAGAATAAGGGCATTCGGAAATTTTGTGAAATGAAAATAATAAAAGCAAAAAAAATTACTAAAAAAAATTTTTCTAAATTTGGTCAATTAATAGATACGTCAAAAAAAAATCCTATAAATATTAATGAAGGGTACGCAAAAAGATTTGATAATTTGATAAACCTAGATGCATCTAAAAACAGAGGGAAAGCAATTGTTAGTATTTTTAAAGCAAAAAAAAGAAGGTTTCCTATGAAAATTGATATGATGGAAAAACATCCTTTAGGAAGCCAAGCCTTTATACCAATGGAAGATACAAAATTTTTAGTATTTGTAGCACCAAAAGGAGATAAACCAAATGTAAATAAAATCCAATCCTTTTTAGTACCAAAACAAACTGGGGTTAATTACAATGCTGGTATTTGGCACTTTCCGTTGATTTCTATGAAAGATATGAATTTTCTAATTGTTGATAGAAAAGGAAAAGGAAACAATCTTGTTATTTATAAATTTAAAAAAGATAAAATTATTTTAAAAAAATGAAAAAAAAATATCCAAGAGATTTGGTGGGATATGGTTCCAAACAAGTTAAGGTGAGGTGGCCTGGTAACGCTAAGTTAGCTTTACAATTTGTACTAAATTATGAAGAAGGAGCAGAAAATTGTACTCTCCACGGTGACAAAACTTCAGAAGTATTTTTATCAGAAATTATAGGAGCAAAAGCAATTAAAGGTCGACACTTAAATATGGAGTCAATTTATGAATATGGATCAAGAAGAGGATTTTGGAGAATTCACGACCTCTTTAATAAAAAAAAAATTCCACTTACTATTTTTGGAGTTGGTATGGCATTGGAGAGAAATAAAGAAGTTTGTTCTGCTATTAAAAAAGCAAATTATGAAGTTGCTAGTCATGGGTGGAGATGGATTGATTATCAAAATGTATCAAAGAAAAAAGAAAAGAATGATATGAAACTTGCAGTCAAATCTATAAAAAAGATTTTTGGCTATCAACCTGCTGGTTGGTACACTGGTAGGTGTAGCACAAATACTTTAGATTTAGTAATCGAAAATGGTGATTTTTTATACTGTAGCGATACATACAGTGATGATCTTCCATATTGGATAAAAAAAGGTAATAAAAAACAACTGATGATTCCTTATACACTTGATAACAATGATATGAGATTTGCAACCAATCAAGGATTTAATTCGGGTGGACAATTTTATAATTATTTAAAAGATAGTTTCGATGCCCTTTATGAGGAAGGAAAAACTTCACCAAAGATGATGTCGGTTGGCTTGCATTGTAGATTAATTGGAAGACCTGGCAGAATACAGTCTCTTAAAAAATTTTTAAATTACATTACAAAATTTAAGGATATTTGGATCTGCAAAAGAGTAGACATAGCTAAACATTGGATAAAAAATTATAGTTAAAATTTTTATTATTGTTCCGCAGCTATAGAAGTATAGTGAGCAACTGCTTCTATTTCCTCATCAGTTAGTATACCCTCCATTGCGGGCATTACTCCTATACCGTTTCTAACTGCCATTATAATTCTTTGAATATCAGGTCTAATTTCATTTAAATTTGGACCAACCATTGCGTTCGATCCAGCATCTGAAAGCATATGGCATGCTGCACAATTACCAGCCCCTAAAAAAACTTCTTTTCCCTTATTAAACAGTTGATCAGCATTAACGTGGGTTGACGATAATAATATCAAAAACAATAATGTATTAAAGAAATTTAAAAATAATTTTTTCACATAAATTTGGTATCATAATTAAAAAAATTTAAAAAGGAGAATTATGAAAGCTTATTGGATTGCAAATTATACTGAAATAAAAGACGACGAAAGACTTAAGAAATATGCTATTAAAGCAAAAGAAGCGGTTGAAAAATATTCTGGAAAAATAATAGCAAGAAGTGCAAATAATGTAACTTTGGAAGGTAGGGAAATGGTTAGAGTAGCACTTGCAGAATTTCCAGACATTGAAACAGCAAAAAATTGTTACAATTCCGAAGAGTATGTTGAAGCTAGAAAACATTTAGAAAATAATGCTGTAAGAGAACACATTATTTTTGAAGGAATGTAAAATTAAATAACAATATAATAAATGACACAACCATTGATAGATACAATTTTAGAAGAAGCAATTGCATGGATTGAATCTGATAAACAAGTAGTTCTTGCAACTTTAGTTCAAACATGGGGATCTTCTCCATTCCAAATTGGAAGCAAAATGATAATTGATGAAAAAGGTAATTTTTTAGGTTCAGTTTCAGGTGGTTGTGTGGAAACAAGCGTAATTACTGAAGGTGTTGAACTAATAAAAAATAAAAATTCATTTAAGAAAATTGATTTCAAAGTCTCAGATGAAAATGCTTGGAGCGTAGGCCTCGCATGTGGAGGAGAAATGACTGTTTTTATAGAACAAATAAATTAATGAAAATAGAAATACTTAAAGAAATAATAAAAAAAAAATCATCCAATGAACAATTTGCTGTTTTAACTAATTTAAGTAATGGATCCTCTGAAATATATAAAACAGGAATACCTTTAAGTAATAATTTTATTAATTATAAAAACGATATTGAGAATTATTATAATTTAAAGAAAAGTGGCTTAATTAATAATACCGAAATTTTAATTCAAAATTATATTAAACCAATTGAAGTTATTATCATTGGCGCAGTACATATAACACAATATTTAATTAAATTTTTAAAGGATTTAAATTTTGATGTTACTGTTGTTGATCCAAGAGAATATTTCACAACTAAACAAAAATTTCAAAATGTTAAAATTATCAATAAATGGCCTGAAGAATTTTTTAAAAATATTCAAACAAACTCTAATACTGCTTTAATTACTTTGAGTCATGATCCAAAAATTGATGAGCCAGCGTTGAAATATGCTTTAAAAAAAAAGTTTTTTTATATAGGTGCTTTAGGGAGTAAAAAAACTCATGACAACAGATGTAAAAGATTAAAAGATGAAGGATTTAATGATAAAGAAATTGACTCAATACATGGACCAATTGGAATAAAACTAGGAGGAAAATCTGCTTCTGAAATTGCTTTATCAATTGTTGCACAACTAGTTTCTGAGACAAACAAATATAAAAATTTTTAGTACTGGATAGGTTCAGGATCTATACTTCTCCAAAGATACCATGTTGCTACCGAACAATATGGAGAAAATTTTTTATTTAAATAAGAAACATAACGTTGAGGGGGTAAATATTTTTTATTATAATTTTGAGAAATAGCTCTTAAAAGTCCAATATCTTGTATAGGCCAAATATTGGGTCGATTATAAGTAAATAATAAGATCATTTCTGCTGACCACCTTCCAATTTGTCTAAGTTGAGAAAGATAAATAATAGCATCTTCATCAGACATTTTTGAAATCAGTCTTGGATTAAACTGTTTATTCAATACTTGTTTTGCTAAACTTTTAATTCCTTTTACCTTCTGTCTACTTAGACCACAGCTTTTTAATTGAGCGGTAGATAACTTACTAACAGATTTTGCATTAATTTTATTTTTACATTTTTTTTTAAATTTTAAAAAAACTGAATTAGCAGCAGCAACACTTATTTGTTGACCAACAATACTTTTACATAGAGAAAAGAAAATATCTTTTCTTGAAGTGAGAACTGTCTCTGATGGTGATTTATACTTTTTAATCAACACAGACATTGTTTTATCTTTATTTGATAGATATTTTTTTGCTTTATTCCAATATGATGGTGTTTTAGTCATGTCGTGAAACAGATAGCTTTTTTTTCAAATACATCTCTCTTCTAAATATAATAATAGATGAAACAATAACCAATAAAGCACCTAATAATGTTTTAGAAGTTGGTATTTCATTCCAAATAAAATATCCAAATATTATAGCAAAGACTAATCCAAGATATTTTAAAGGGGAAACTAAACTTACTTCTGAGTATTTATAAGATTGTGATAACCATAAATTAGCAAGACCACCTAATATACCAACCATGGACAACAAAAATAAATCAACTAAACTTGGCAAAATCCATCCCTGATAAAAAGATAAAAAACTTAAAAGCATTATTGAAAATGAAAAGAAAAAACTAATTAACCAGGCAGGTTCTGTTGATGATAATTTTCTAATAGCAATAGCAACGTAAGATAGGCCTAAGCAAAAAATTATTGGATATATATAATATAAATTTAAAGAGCTAAAACCTGGTTCAGTTATAAAAATTATACCCACAAATCCAACTAAGACCGCTAGCCACCTGTAAATACCAACTTTTTCTTTTAATAAAAAAATTGAAAATATTGTTATAAATATTGGTGCTGCAAAAGAAATACTTACAACTGTTGCTAAAGGTAAATTTCTTAATGCTACAAATATAGAAACCAAAGCAATTAATCCTGCTAAACATCTTTTAAAATGCAAAAACGGTCTGGTTGTTTTATAAAAATCTAAATATCTGTCCTTAGGAATAAGAAACAAAATAGGAATTATTCCACAAAATCCTCTGAAAAAGAGTACTTGTCCAACGGGATAATCATCAGACCATTTAACAATCACATCCATAAGTGAAAATGCACATACTGATATGAACATGTAAAAAAAGCCTAATTGATTTTTTGATAGCATATGATTAACTTTAGATTAATTAACTTAATTATCAATGGAAATAGCAATTTTAGGATTAGGATGTTTTTGGGGACCAGAAATTAAGTTTAGTAAACTTGATGGAGTTATAAAAACAGAAGTAGGATATTGTGGAGGTCACAATGCCAAAACAAATTACAAAGAAGTATGCACAGGTAGAACAAATCATGCGGAAGTAGTAAAATTAGACTTTGATCCTAAAGTAATATCTTACGAGAAAATTCTTGAATATTTTTTTGAAATTCATGACCCCACAACCTTAAATTCTCAAGGTCCAGATTTTGGAACTCAATATAGAAGTGAAATATTTTATTTAAATGATCAACAAAAAATTATTGCTGAAAAAATAATTGAAAAAGAGAACATCAAATTATCAGGAAAGGTTGTAACAAAAACTTCATTAGTCAAAAATTATTGTCCAGCTGAAGAATATCATCAACGATATTTGGAAAAAAGATAAAATGTCTTTGGTTGATACAAGTTGGTTAGAAAATAATATTGATAAAGTAAAAATTATTGATTGCTCATGGCATATGCCTCAAACTCAAAGAAACGGTTTTAAGGAATATACAGAGGAACATATTCCTAATGCTATTTTTTTTGATTTAGATAAAAATTCTAAATTGGATACTGATTTACCACACATGCTCACTGATACTAAATCTTGGGAAAAAATAATGGGTAAAATGGGGATTGAAAATAACGATCGAATAGTAATTTATGATAATTCTGATGTTATTAGTTCTTGTAGATGTTGGTACAATTTAATTTATTATGGACATGATCCTAAACTAGTTCATGTTCTTGATGGTGGATTAAAAAAATGGAAAAAAGAAAATAAATCTACAGATAACAAAAAAGTAACTAATCAAACTTCAAAGTATATATGTAAAGAAAATATAGAATTAGTTAAAAATAAAAAACAAATAGATGAAAACATTAATTCATATGAATTTAATGTTATTGATGCAAGAAGTAGAGAAAGATTTGAAGGCAAAGTTGCTGAACCAAGGAAAGGTCTAAGAAGTGGTTCAATAAAAAATTCTTTTTGCCTACCCTTTTCTGAATTGATAAACGAAGATCATACTTTCGTTGGTAAAGATAAAATAATGGAAAAATTTAAGTCCTTAAAATTTGACCATGATAAAAATCTAGTATTTTCATGTGGTTCTGGCGTGACTGCAAGTGTATTGGCACTAGCTTATTCTTTAATAAATGCTAAATATATGCCGACAATTTACGATGGCTCTTGGGCTGAATACGGACAAAATTAACTTATGAAAAGATCTACAAAAATAACAAGTATAGTAATCATATTTTTCTTAATCATTGCGACAGTGATTATTGGAAGAACAATGATAGGAAATCATTTCAAAAAAAAATTTAGTAAAAGACCGCCTCCTGGAATAATAATAACTACTACTCAAGAGAGAGTTTTTGAAAATGTTGTTAGTACCTATGGGACTGCAACTCCAATTCAAACACAATCATTTAAAATTGAAAAATATGAAATATTAAAACCTATAAAATTTAATCAAAAAGTTAAAAAGGGTGATGTAATTGCTGAGCTTAAAAATCGAAAAGTTATTGCTCAATTTGATGGTGTTATTGGAAAAAGAGAATTTTCGGAAGATATAGAGGTTTCAAAATCCTCAATATTAATTAATCTTGAAGATACAAGCTCAATATATTGTGATGTAGATATACCTGAAATTTTTGTACCATTTATTGAGGTTGGTCTGCCAGTTGATATTAAATTTTCTGGATATAAAAATAAAATTTATAAAGGTGAAGTAGACTCTTTTGCTAGTAGGATAAGTGAAGATACTAGAGCTTTAGCAACAAGAATTAAGATGGACAATTCATCAGGTGAAATTTTACCTGGCTCATTTTTAGAAATATCAATTAAATATGACGTAAGAAATGGCTTAAGTGCTCCTGACACTAGTACAATTGTCGAGGGTGAGAGTGTTTTTATTTATAAAGTAGATGATAAAAATAAAGTAATGAAAACAAAGGTAATCATTGGTGATAGATATTTAGGCTTTGTAGAAATATTAGATGGATTAAATAATGGAGATAAAATTGTTGCAGAAGGAACAAAAAAAGTAAGACCGAATTTAACAATCAGACCTATTGAAAAAGGTGCTAAAAAAAAACAAGGAAATTCTAGCTGGGGTAAAAAAAGTAAATCAAAAAAAGCTGAAGAAAAAAAAGGTAAATTTGATTGGTTAAAAAATATTTTTAAAAAATCAGATAAAGAGAAAAAATAATTAAATGTATATAACTGAAGTTAGCATTAAACGACCTGTTGTTGCTTGGGTTATGTCTTTAATATTGATAATTTTTGGTGTTTTCGTCTTTTTAGAATTGCCAGTACGAGAACTTCCAGATGGTATACAGCCTCCAGTAGTTCAAGTGCAAACTGATTATAAATCTGCTTCTGCTGAAATCGTTGATGAAGAAATAACTCAAAAATTAGAGGATGTAATTGGAGGCGCTGAAGGTATCAAAAATATTGACTCAAGTTCTCTCAATGGAAGAAGTAGAATTAATATTCAATTTAACACAGACATTGATTTAGATGATGCAGCTAATGATATTAGAGAGAGAGTTGCAAGAGTTGTAGATAATTTACCAAGTGAGTCAAACCCTCCACAAATTTTAAAACAGGCAGCAGGTTTTACAACTACAATGTGGGTTGCTTTATCATCTCCAACATGGAATGATTTAGATCTTGGTGATTATGCTGAAAGATATCTAATAGATGCATTTTCAAGCGTACCAAATGTTGGTCGAATTTTAGTTGGTGGATTAAGAGAGCTTAGTGTTAGAGTTTGGATAGATCCAATAAAATTAGCTGCAAACAATCTTACAATTCAAGAAGTTGAAAAAGCTCTTAGAAATGAAAACATAAATCTTCCAGCTGGAACCTTAGAAGCTAATAACAAAGACTTAACTTTAAACATTGATAAATCCTATTCTAATATTGATACTATTAAACAATTGCCACTTAAGAAAAATAAAGAAAAAGTTATTATTTTATCTGATGTGGCTAATATAGAGTTTGGACCTGTTTCAGAAAAAACTTTATTTAAAGCACAAAGAAAAAATGCAGTAAATTTAAAAACTGTAGGAATTGGAATTTATGCAAAAAGTGGTGCATCAACGGTAGAGCTTTCTAAACAAATAAAAACTAAAATTAAAGAACTTAATAAATCCTTACCTGATGGATTAAAGTTAGAGATAGCATTTAACAGAGCGACCTACATTGGTGCAGCAATTGAAGAAGTATATAAAAGTTTAGTAATTGCATTCGTACTAGTTGTTTTAATTATTTATCTTTTTTTAGGTAACCTAAAAGCTGTAATAGTTCCTGCGGTTGCTTTACCAGTTAGTCTTATTGGATCATTTCTTGGGTTATATATATTTGATCTATCAATTAATATTTTTGTATTACTAAGTTTTATTCTAGCAATTGGTATAATCACTGATGACTCTGTAATCATGACTGATGCAATCTATACAAGAATTGAAAATGGAGAAACACCTTTAGTGGCTGCTTACAAAGGTTCTAAACAAATTACATTTGCAATTATTGCAACGACTTTAATTCTTATAGCAGTATTTTTGCCTTTAATTTTTATTAAAGGAATATCTGGAACTTTGTTTAAAGAAACAGCAATAGCCTTATCTTTTTCAATTGTTGTATCTTCTTTTGTGGCATTAACATTATCTCCAATGCTAGGAAGTAAATTTTTAAATAAAAAAGAAAAAATTAATTTTTTTGTAAAAAAATTTAATAATGGATTTAAATCTTTTACAGGATTTTATGTTAATTCCCTTAGATATTGGGTGAATAAGCAAAAAATAATTTCTGTGTTTATAATTTTAATTATTGCTGCTTCAGCTTATTTATTCAATTTTTCTAAAAAAGAATTGATACCAATTGAAGATAGGGGTGCTTATTTAATTATTGGGTCAACTGATGAAGGAAGTTCATTTGAATATACTCAAGAAAAAGCGCAAATAATTGAAGGAAGAATATTAAAATTATTGCAGGCAGAAGATAGTCCATATGCAAGACTAATTATGAGAGTTCCTGGTTTCGGAAGATCTGCAACGTCTTATAACAGCTTTATAATTATTGCATTACTTGATGAATGGAAAAATAGAGAAAAAGGTAGTCAAACAATATTAAGAGAAGCAATTGGACAAGTGGTTTCTGTACCCGAAACTTTTGCCTTTCCAATTTCTCCACAATCAATAAGAGTATCTAGTTACAATAAGCCCGTTCAAATGGTGATATATGGATCTAGCTATGAAGAATTAGAGGAAATTCAAAATAGTGTCTTAAGAGAGTTAAGAAAAAATAGAAATATGTCTAGAATTGAAAGTGATTATACAAAAAATAAACCTGAGGTGAAATTAATCACTAATAAAAACAGAGCAAATGATTTGGGAGTTTCTACTGAAAATATAGGTAGAACTCTAGAAACTCTTTATGGAGGAAAAAGAGTAACAACTTTTAGTAAAGAGGGAAGAGAATACCCAATTATTTTACAACAATATTTAGCAGACAGAAGAGATAAAGATGGGTTGTCAAAAATTTTTGTTAGATCTGAAACAACTGGTAAACTTGTATCTGTTGCAAGTTTAGTTGAGTTTAAAGAGAAAGGCACTGCTGAAGCGCTTCCAAGATACAATCGTCAAAGAGCAGTTACAATTTCTGCCGCGCTTGCAGAAGATTACACTCTAACAGAGGCTATAAAATACTTGGAGGATGTCATGATTAGAGTTGCTCCTCAAAATCAAATTACTTGGAAAGGAAAATCTGAAGAATTAAAAGAAACAACAAATGAAATATACTTAATCTTTGCTCTTGCATTGTTAACTGCTTATTTAGTTATGGCAGCAACATTTAACTCATTTGTTCATCCATTTATCATTATTTTAACAGTTCCATTAGCTGTATTTGGTGGCTTAGTATTTATTTTATTTTTAAATAGTTCTGTAAATATTTTCTCTCAAATCGCTTTAATAATACTCATTGGTATATCTACAAAGAATAGTATTTTGATTGTAGATTATACAAACCAGATAAGAACTACCGGTGTTAAAATTCAGGACGCTATAATTAAAGCTTGCCAACTAAGAATTCGACCAATCATAATGACTTCTCTTAGTACAATGATAGCAATGCTTCCGTTAGTTATTGGGAATATTGGCCCCGGTGCAGGTGAAGGCTCTAGATTAGCCGTAGGTTCTACAATTTTAGGAGGAATGATTATTTCAACTTTCTTTACCTTATATGTTACTCCAACGATGTATTTAGCTCTTGCAAAAAATACTAAGCGTATCGATGCAGTTGATATAGAATTAAAAAAACAGCTGAATTAAAAAATAATATATTTTGACGTTGATAAAGAATTTTTACATTCTGATAATTGCTGCTTATAAATATTTGATTGTTTCTCCACTCTTTTAGCTAAATTAATAACTTTTTTATTACTTTTATAATTTTTATAGTTACCCCACCCTTCATGATAAGCAATATACTGCTTGAAGGCATCTTTTTTTGAAACTTTTAATATTTTTTCAGTTTTATTTGTATACCAACCAATAAAATCTACACTGTCTTTAAATCTAGATCTCGTTGCAAATTTATTTCCAGTTTCTTGCTTATATTGTTTCCATGTTCCTTTTACCGCTTGCGAATAGCCAAAAGAACTTGATGGTCTCTTATAAGGCACTACTTTAAATAATTTCTGCCTAGGAGGTTTTGCTAACCAATCAAAGCTGGATTCCATTTTTATAATAGCTAGTTGCAAATAAACTGGAGTTCCCCATTTTTTTTCAGTTTTTTTTGCATGTTTATACCACATGTATCTTTCGTCAAATATTGCACAACTATTAGAAATATTTTTAGGGATAGATGAACAACCTGAAATTAAAATTATTAAAATGAATAAATAATTAATTTTAAAAAATTTCATTTTTTTTTAAGATGAGTCTCACAAAAATTGGTAGAATTACTCCAGCTAAATTTCCAAATAAATCAGGATATTCAAAACTCCTATTTGGAATGATGTAATGCATTATTTCTAATAAAAAAGAAAGAAAGATCAAATAAATACTTAAATAAATAATTTGATTTGCTTTAATATAAGTCAGAAATCCTACAACTGAAAGAATAAAAAATGAGTAAAAATGATTTGTTGAAATAATAAAATCTGCAGTTAACTGTGGTTGAATTATACAATTATTAAAAATTATACATCCTAATAAACTTCCAGGGTATAAATATTCTAATAAAAAAATAAGATTACACAAATAGAAAATAAATTTATATTTCGAAAAATAATTAATCATTAATAATATAGTTTTATTTATCAAATTGATTTAAAAGATAAACAAATGAGTTATTTAATTTTAGTAAGACACGGTCAAAGTGTATGGAATCTTGAAAAGAAATTTACTGGTTGGGTTGATATAGATCTAACAGAAAATGGAAAATCAGAGGCAAAAAAAGCTGGTGGATTAATAAAACAAGAAAATATTGGAGTTAATCTGTATTACTCATCTTTTCAATTAAGAGCTAAAAATACTTTAAAAATTATACAGGAAGAATTGCAAGATTTTAAAGAAGTAAAGAGTGCATGGGAATTAAACGAAAGACATTATGGGGCTCTTACTGGATTAAATAAAGATGAAATGAAAAAAAAACTTGGAGAAGAAAAAGTTCATCAATTCAGACGTTCTTGGGATCTAAGACCAGACCCTTTAGATAAAAAAAATCCATATCACCCTCTTAATATTGAAACTTACAAAGAAATTCCTTTAGAAAAAATTCCAGATACTGAGTCACTTAAAGATACATATGAAAGAGTAATAAAATTTTATAAAAAAGAGATAGAAAACAAAACAAGTGAAAATATTCTCATTTCCGCTCATGGAAACTCTATTAGAGCTTTATGCAAATATTTGTTTAATTTGGATAACAATGAAATATCTAAACTTGAAATTCCTACTGGGAACCCCCTTTTAATTGAATTAGAAAACAGCGAAATTTCTAATTGTAAATATCTTGATCAAGAAAGAGCTAAAGATCTTTTAGTTTTTTAAAAATATCTAGATCAGTTAAATGATAAAAGTCTTTACGGCTTTCATAACCAAATAACTTTTTTTGATCTAATAAATTATTCCAAATTTCCAAAATTGAGTAATTTTCTATTTTCTCTTTAATAAATAATTTTTTATTAATTATTTGACATCCAATGTAAATAAATTCTTTTTCAGCCTCTTTGTTAATTAAATTATTTTTTAAATTAAAATCTCCTTTTAACTTTTTATCGAAACTTAATTTTTTATTTGCCAAGAGAAGAATGTTTTCTAATTTTTCAGAAAAATACTTTTTTTCCATTTTAATTATCTCGTTTTTATAGTCATTCCTCCAGATTGTATCTGGATTAAAAATTATAAAATCTTTTTCATTTGAATCTTTAATCATATTTTGAATACCTCCCCCTGTATTTAAAATATACTCACCATCCTCAATTATTTTGATATCAATATTGAAATTTTTACTGTTTAAAAAAACTGAAAATTGATCCTTTAAATAAAAAGTATTTATTAAGATTTTTTGAATGCCTAATTTTTTGATTAAATTAATGCATCTCTCCAACATACTTACATCCTTAATCTCTAATAAAGGCTTAGGAGTATTTAAAGTAATTGGATTTAATCTTTTACCAAAACCTGCACATAAAATTAAAGCTGTATTTATTTTCACAACTCTACCTTATATATTTTGGAAAATTATTTTTTAATAGCAATATCAAATTATTGAATTCATTTTGCTCTTTAATTCTATAATTAATCATTTCCCATGCGTAGGGAATTAATTTAAGATATTTTTTTTTATTATCTCTCTCAGCTAAACGCATAAATATACCGATTATTTTAAAATTTCTTAAAACAGATAATATTTCAAAATCTTTTTTAAATTTTTTCAAATCAATTTTTTTATTTGTTTTGATGTAAAATTTAAATACTTTCTCTTTTAGTTCATTAGATGTTTTTAATCTTACATCGTCAATTAAAGATGCTAAATCGTAAGCTCTATTGCCAATTAGTGCATCTTGACTATCTATTACTGCAATTTTTTTATTGTAATAAATCAAATTTGAAACATGAAAATCTCTATGAACAAATGTAACATTTTTATAATTTAATTTTGATAATAATTTTTTTATCTCTAATCTAAATTTTTTTTTAAATTGAGTACTTCTGTATTTAGACAACATCTTTGGTACATACCAGTCACAAAAAAGTTTAGTTTCGTCAAACAATATTTTGTTTTTATATTCTTGAACTTTATATGATTTGTTTTTAAAATTTTTTACTTTTTTATCTTTTATTGATTGTATTTTATTTAAAATTTTTATTATTTTTTTAAAAATGAGATATTTATTCTTTTTGTTTTTTAAAATTTGAAACAAAGTTTGATCTCCAAAGTCATTTATTTCTATATAATTATTTGTGTAATTTTCACTTAATAGAATTGGTGCTAAAATTTTATTTTTAATTAAAATTTTATTTATCGCATCATAAATTAAAAGATTTTTTAACTTTTCTTTCTTGGATACTACAATAATAGATTTATTTTCTCTGTTTCTATAAAATTCTCTAAAGGACGCATCACCTTTTATTTTTTTCAATTTTACTAAGCTTTTCATTAAAATAAGTTTTAATTTAAACTTTTATATCTACAGTTCTATCATTTAATTGATTTAAATAATTAAATGTTAAAGTTATAAATTTTATATCTTGTTTATCAGCAATCAATTGTGGCCATTCTATAAATGTTATTAATTTATTATCTTTTTCAAAAATATCCAAATTATTGATATCTTCTTTCCTATTAATTCTAAATAAATCATAATGTTTTATTCTTATATCTTTTACCTGATACTCATTTAATAAACTAAAAGTAGGGCTTGTAATTTCTGTTTCTGTTAAATTATTTATTTTTTGGTACTCATTTATAAAATATTTAATAAAGGTTGTTTTACCAACGCCCATCTCTCCATATAAAAAAACAAACTCGCCGCCTTTAAGATATTTTGTAAATTCTTTAGCTAATTCTTTGGTTAACTTCTCTGAAGTGATATCGATTGTGCTATCTTTAATAGCGATAGGCATCTGGTTTGAAAGGACCTTCTGTTCCAACGCTTATATAATCTGCTTGCTCTTTTGATAATTTTGTTAGTTTTGCTCCAACTTTTTTTAAATGCAAAGTTGCTACTTTTTCATCTAAATGTTTTGGAAGTACATAAACTTTATTTTCATAATTTTTATGATTATGCCAAAGTTCTATTTGAGCAATAACTTGATTAGTAAATGATGCACTCATTACAAAACTTGGATGTCCAGTCGCACAACCAAGATTAACCAATCTTCCTTCAGCTAAAAGAATAATTCTTTTACCACTAGGCAACTCTATTTCATGCACTTGAGGTTTTACTTCAGTCCACTTATAATTCTTAAGAGCCTCAACTTGTATTTCATTATCAAAGTGACCAATATTACATAAGATGGCTCTATCCTTCATATCTCTCATATGGTCTGCAGTAACGATATCTTTGTTGCCTGTGGCTGTTACAACTATATCCGCTCTACTTATAGCCTCCTCCATTAATACCACTTCATAACCTTCCATTGCAGCTTGGAGAGCACAAATTGGATCTGCCTCAGTAACTAAAACTCTAGCACCACTTTGTCTTAAAGATGCAGCACTTCCTTTTCCAACGTCTCCAAAACCAGCAACAATTGCAATTTTTCCAGACATCATTACATCAGTAGCTCTTCTTATTCCGTCAACTAAACTTTCTCTGCATCCATATAAATTATCAAATTTTGATTTTGTAACAGAGTCATTCACGTTTATTGCTGGAACTAAAAGGGATTTATCTTTTTCCATTTTATTTAGTGCTTTAATTCCAGTGGTAGTTTCCTCTGAAACACCTTTAATATCTTTCATTAAATCCTGATACTCGTTATGCATGATAGCTGTTAAATCTCCACCGTCATCTAATAACATGTTAGGCTTCCAGTCAGGTTTTCCAACTATAGTTTGTTTAATGCACCATAAATATTCCTCTTCTGTTTCACCTTTCCAGGCATAAACAGGGATCCCAGCCTTTGCAATTGCAGCAGCCGCATGATCTTGAGTTGAAAAAATATTACAAGAAGACCAACGAACTTCAGCACCTAATGCAACTAAAGTTTCGATTAATACAGCTGTTTGAATTGTCATATGTAGACATCCAATTATTCTTGCACCCTTTAATGGTTTATCTTTAGAATACTCTTCTCGTAATGCCATTAAACCAGGCATTTCACTTTCAGCTATTGATATTTCTTTTCTACCAAATTCAGCTTGAGCAATGTTTTTTACTTTATAATCTTCCATGGCAAGCTTTATACAGCTAAGTATTTATTTATCAAGAGATGATTAAACATTGGGAAATCTTATCTCTATCATTGCTCCTTCTTTATCAATACGATTAGATGCTACAATTTCACCATCGTGGAGTTCAACCAAGTTTTTTACAATATTTAAACCTAAGCCTGAGTGTTCTCCAAATTTTTCAGGTCTATTACTATAAAATCTTTTAAATATTCTTGACGTGTCTTTTTCTTTAAATCCTTGTCCTTCATCAATAATTTTGATTGATATTTGATTTTTCCCATTAACAGAAACATCAACAAAAACATTAGTGCCGTCTTTACTAAATGATATTGAATTATCTAATAAATTTGCAATGATTTGTTCAATTCTGTTTTCTATACCATTTATTAAATATTTATTTTTTCCATCATTTTTATATTCAATTTTAATTCCTTTTTTCACTTGATGAATGTTGTTATAATCATCAACAACAGATTGAATGATAGGTTCAATATCAATTTTTTTCATTTTTTCTTTACTTAAAGCAACTTCGTCCTTTAACATTTGAGAATAATCAGTAATTAATCTTTCTATTCTTTGAACATCATGACTAAGTATATTCAATAATCTATTTCTTTGTTCGCTATCATTTGTGTCTTGTAAAATTTCTGATGCACTTTTTAAAGATGCTAATGGATTTCTAATTTCATGAACTAAATCTGTCGAAAAGTTTTCTGCATGTGTAACTCTATTTTGAAGCTCATTTGTCATATCTTCTAAAGAATTAGATAAAAGTCCTAATTCATCATTTCTTTTTTTTAAATTTTCAATACCTGGTTTAATTTGACTTTTTTCTTTGATACGAATTGTATATCCAACGAGATTTTGTATTGGTTTAATAAAATATCTACTTAAAACAAAAGAAAAAATTAATATTACAAATCCTACAGATACAGCTGTTCTTATTACAAATGCTTTTCTCTCATTTATCGCTGTCTTTATTTCATTAGCGTTTTCTGTAATAGCTACATAACCAAGATTAATTTCATTCTTTGTAACATTCTTAATTGTTGTTACATTAAATTGATTTAAACCTTCTTGCGTAAATGTGTAAGGAGCTCCTAAATTTTCAGAACTAGAATAATTTTTTAATATATCTTTGAATGAAACAGGTTTTTTTTCATCAATTTTTATATTTTTTTCCTCAATAGTTTTTTCTATTTCCTCACTATCTAAAGTTTCAAATTCAATTTTATCAAGTCTTGTAGAGAATGATCTTGGATCAAGATCTAAAGTATCAGTGTCTCCAATAAGGTTAAGTTGATCGTCAAAAAATATTACTCTATCTAAATTCTGAAAAATAAACCTTGTAGAAAATAAAAATCTTCTAATATCGTCTGATTGGAATTTAACATCTAGCCTTAAAATATTATCAATGGTGTTGTTAATAATGTTTGTATGGTTTTGAGATTTTTTTTTTATTAAACTTGGCTGAATATTGTTTAGATATATGAATGTAAACAGTCCAATAATTGTAAAAATTACAAAATTTATAAATAAAAATTTTTTTAATATAGAAAGAGTTTTTAAGTATTTACTAAACATTAGCTAACATTCCATCTATATCCACTACCATACCTAGTTTCAATAGCTGAAAAATCAGGATCTACTTTTTTAAATTTTTTTCTAATTCTTTTTACATGACTATCAATAGTTCTATCCTCAATATCTGTATCCTCTCGGTAAGCTATATCCATAAGCTGAGCTCTTTCTTTAATTATACCAGGCCTCTTTGCTAATTCTTTAACGATTAAAAACTCAGTTGTTGTCAATTTATCAGGCAGCTGTTTTCCATTCCATTCACACTCGAGTTGTGATGGATCTAATTTTAATCTTCCATGAGATATAAGGCTTTTATTTTCCTCTAGAATATTATTTGAATCTTTTTTTCTTAGCTGCACTCTAATTCTTTCAATCAAAACTTTTATAGAAAAACCTCCTGATTTTTTTACAAAATCATCTGCGCCCAGCTTTAGACCTAACAACTCATCAATTTCATCATCTTTAGATGTTAAAAAAATTACTGGTAAGGAAGTTTTTTTTCGAAGTTTTTTTAGTAATTCTTCTCCATCCATCTTGGGCATCTTTATATCTATGACAGCTAAGTCAGGTGGCATTCTGGTTAAACCGATTAATGCGCTTTCACCATCAATGTATGTTTGAACATTAAAGCCCTCTTTTTCTAATGCGATACTCAAACTTGTTAAAATATTTCTATCGTCATCAATCAAAGCTATTGTTTGTTTTTGCATAAAGTAGTTTAAAAATACTAAATTGTCCTAATTTGGGCAATGTTATAAATTTAATGTAACATACCCCAATTATCTCCAACATTAATATCAACTGTTAAAGGAGTTGAAAAAGAATGATAATCACTCTGAGCCACACTTGTCATTTCTTTCTCAATTAATTTAATCATTACTTTTTCATCTTTTTTTGGAATTTCAAAAATTAATTCATCATGAATTTGCAAGAGCATTTTTGAATTAAAATTTTTTTCCTCTGATAATTTCTTGTCCAATCTTATCATAGCTAATCTCATTACTTCAGAAGCAGAACCTTGAATGGGAGCGTTAATTGCAGCACGTTCTTGAAAATTTCTAACATTAAAGTTTTTGTCATTTATTCCATTAAAGTGAGATCTTCGTCCAAAAATATTGTTAACATATCCACTTTTCCTACAAAATTTAATTGTATTATCCATATAAACTTTAATTTCTGGAAATTTAGCAAAATATGAATTCAAAAATTGCTCTGCCTCATAGTTAGAAACGTTTATTTGCTTAGCTAATCCATATTGTGAAATACCATAAATAATTCCAAAATTAATAGCCTTAGCCTTTCTTCTGTGATCTTGATTAACTTTTTTAATATCAATATTAAATATTTGGCTAGCTGTTAAAGAGTGAATATCTTCTTTATTTTTGAAAGCTTTTTTTAGCTCTTTTACATCTGCCAGGTCTGCTAAAATTCTCATCTCAATTTGATTGTAATCCGCAGAAATTAATAGGTGCCCTTTTTTTGCAGTGAAAGCTTTTCTTATATCTTTTCCATCTTCTGATTTAATTGGTATGTTTTGTAAGTTGGGATCACTAGATGCTAGTCTTCCAGTCGTTGTAGCAGCCAGCAAAAACGAAGTATGAACTCTTTTTGTATTTGGGTTTAAATGTTCAGGTAAAGCATCTGAATAGGTATTTTTTAATTTTGAAACTTGTCTCCAGTCTAAAATTAATTTTGGAAACTCATGACCTTTGAAAGCTAAATCCTCTAAAACACTTGCACTTGTTGCAAAACTTCCTTTTTTAGTTTTTTTTAATCCAGCTATTTTCAAGTCATTATAAATTATTTCACCTAATTGCTTTGGGGATGCGATGTTGAATTCTTTTTTAGAAATTTTAAAGACTTCTTTTTCAAGTTTTTGGATTTTTTTTTCAAATTTAGATGAAAGAGATTTTAAAAACCTACTATCAATTTCAACTCCCTCTATTTCCATAAATGCAAGAATTTTAATTAATGGCTTTTCAAAAATTTCATAAATATTTATCATTTTTTCTGATTTTAAATTTTTGATAAATTTCTTATATAATCTAAAAGTAACATCAGCATCTTCAGCAGCGTAATCTTTTGCTTTATTTAATTCTACCTCACTAAAATTAATTTCTTTCTTCCCTGTGCCTACCATCTCTTTAAAAGAAATAGTTTTATGCCCTAAATGAATTTCTGATAAAGTATCCATATTATGTCTATTTTTTCCTGCATCTAATACATAAGACATCAGCATTGTATCTTCCATTGAGGAAAGCGTTATTCCACACTTATAAAATACAATAAAATCAAATTTTATATTTTGACCTATTTTTTTTATACTTGGGTCTTCTAATATTTTTTTTAATTTTTTAATTACTGCATCTTTTTTAAGACACTTAGGTGACTTATGACCAACTGGTATATAACATGCTTTTCCAACTTTAGAGCAAAGAGAAATACCTACTAGATCTGCTTGATGAGGATCTAATGATGTAGTTTCTGTATCTACAGCGACTTCACCAACTTCTTCAGCCTCTTCTATCCATTTATCAATTTCATCTAAGCTATTAATTAAATAATAATTTTTGTTATTAATTGTTTGTTGTTTTTCTAGATTTTGAGTTTCAATCTTATTACTTTCTAGCTCAGGTTCTCCATAAGCAGAAATTGCAGAGCTTAACAACCTATTAAATTCCATTTCTCTTAAAAATTTATATAATTTATCTTTATCTATATTTTGCAATTTAAATTCATTTAACTCCCTATCAACAGGAGAGTTGTGATCTAGTGTTACAAGTTTTTTACTTATTAATGCTTTATCCTTGTTCTCAATTAATGTTTCTCTTCTTTTATTTTGCTTAATCTCATGAGCAGATTTCAGCAAGTTTTCTAAAGTGCCATATTTATTAATAAGCTCTGCAGCTGTCTTAATACCTATACCTGGAACACCAGGTACATTGTCACTACTGTCACCTGCTAAAGATTGAACATCAATAACTTTTGATGCATCTACTCCAAATTTTTTTACGACATCATCATCAGTTATAAATTTATTTTTCATAGGGTCAAAAATTCGAACCCCTTTTTTGTAAAGCTGCATTAAATCTTTATCTGATGAAACAATTGTAACCTTTGCACCCTTTTTAAGAATTTGATCAACATATGTAGCTATTAAATCATCTGCTTCATAATTAGGAAGATCCACAGATGGCAAATTAAACGCTAGGACTGATTTTCTTATATACTCAAATTGTGGAGCTAAATCGTCAGGCGCCTCAGATCTATTAGCTTTATAATCACTATAAATTTCATTTCTAAAAGTTTTTCTTGCTGAGTCGAATATTACTGCAAAATGTGTTGGCTTTTGCAAGTTTTGATTGGATTTTGAATCTTCTAATAATTTAAATAACATACTGCAAAAACCACTCACAGCACCTGTTGGAAGTCCATCGCTTTTTCTACTCAATGGAGGCAAAGCATAATAAGCTCTAAAAATATAACCAGAACCATCAATCAAATAAAAATGATCTGTTTTTTGAATTTTATTCATGAAGTATTATTAAATATTATAATGATAACATATTCTGTATATAAAAAAATTTACTTTCAATTATTATAACAATTATAAGTAGATTATTTTTTATATTTTGAGTATTATTTAACAATGGAATTAACAAAAAATCTCACCCAAGGTAAACTATTTAAATCTCTGGTTGTTATTGTTCTTGGTTCAATAGCACTAACCATATCAGCAAAAATCAAAATTCCCTTCTACCCAGTTCCTATGACTATGCAAACATTTGTTGTATTATTTTTAGGAATAAGTTTGGGGTATAAAATTGCACTAGCTACAATTGGTTTGTATTTAATTGAGGGAATTGCAGGGCTTCCTGTATTTTCAAATTCTCCTGAAAAAGGCGTTGGATTAGTTTACTTTACCGGACCAACTATGGGTTACTTAATTGGTTTTTTAACGGCTGGGTACTTAGCTTCTAAAATAAAGCTTAATGATAATTTTTTTGTTGTTTTATTTAAGTTAATTATCGCAACTTCAACAATCTATATTCTGGGTCTAATTTGGCTTGGAACATTGATTGGATGGGATAAGCCAATTTTTGCTTTAGGTGCAAAACCGTTTCTATTAGCCGAGATTTTTAAAATTATGCTTTTAGCTCTTTTGACTAAGCAAATAATTAAAATTAAAAAGTTTATCTAGGTGATCTTTTAGATAGAATTCTTTGAAGAGTTCTTCTGTGCATTTTCAGTCTTCTGGCTGTTTCTGAAACATTCCTATTACACAGCTCGAAAACTCTATGTATATGTTCCCACTTGACTCTGTCAGCAGACATCGGGTTTTCTGGTGGGGCCGCTTTTTTTGAAGGATCTGCCAATAATGCTTTCTCCACATCTTCTGCATCAGCAGGTTTAGCCAAATAATCTATAGCACCTTCTTTTATCGCAGCTACCGCTGTTGGAATATTTCCATAACCAGTTAACATAATAATCCTACTGTTACTATTTGAAGACTGAATTTCTTTTACGACCTCAAGTCCATTACCATCTCCAAGCCTTAAATCAACTACAGCAAAACCTGGTATCTTAGTTTTTACAGATTCAACTCCTTTTTGTACACTCTCAGCTTGAAAAACCTCAAATCCTTTTTTTTCCATCGCCCGTGCTAAACGCTCACGAAAAGGATTGTCATCATCCACGATTAATAATGACTTATTCTCAAAATCGCTAAGATTCTGCAGTTTTGCTTCTTCTTTCATACCCTTCATATGGGGTCTCTGCAGGAAATTACAATATATGAATTTTGCGCATTTCTGGCTTGAATTATTTGCTTTACTTTAGTGTTGTTTACTTTATATGCCAAAAAATATTAAAGTTTTTTTTAAAAAGACTTTTTTTTATTAAATTTTTTTTGGAGGCATTTAAAATGCAAAAATTTAAATCAGTTGAGGAATTAGTTAATCAGCTGAAACCTGAAAAGCCAATTTACTGTATAAGAAAGAATTCTATTAAATCTGCTGTAAAATTCTTTCTAAAAAAATTCCCAGGAAAAATTTTATATGCAGTCAAAACTAATCCACACCCTGAAATAATCAAGACAATCATAGAAAGTGGAGTTGAGCAATTTGATGTTGCATCAATTGAGGAAATTAAAAATATTAGAACTTTTAGCAATACAGCTAAATGCTCTTACATGCATACTGTTAAAAGCAGAGAAAGTATAAAAGATGCATATTTTAATTATGGTGTAAAAACTTTTTCATTAGATACTAAAGATGAACTGATAAAAATAATTGAAAGCACAAATAATGCTAAAGATTTAGAGTTATTTGTAAGAGTTGCTGTTTCAAATGAACATGCAGAAATTGATTTATCAAAAAAATTTGGTGCCTTAACATCAGAAGCAATAGGTTTGTTTAGACTTGCAAAACAATATACTAAAAAGATTGGTTTAAGTTTTCATGTTGGTTCACAATGTATGCATCCAATTTCTTATTCAAAAGGAATTAGTGAAATTGGAAACATAATTAAAAAGACAAAAATTATTCCAGATTACATTAATATAGGTGGAGGTTTCCCTACAATATATCCTGACTTAATTCCACAATCTTTAGATAATTATTTTAATGAAATTAATAAGAGTTTAGAAAATTTGAAGCTTGAAAAACTTCCAGAAATTATCTGTGAACCTGGTAGAGCTTTAGTTGCTGAAAGCGGTTCAACAGTTGTAAGGGTTAATTTAAGAAAAAAACAAAAGCTTTATATAAATGATGGTACCTATGGAACTCTTTTTGATGCAGGTACACCAAATATTGTATTTCCATCTAGAATGATTAAAGAAAATTCTAATAAAATAATTTCAAAAAAATTAACTGCTTTTGATTTTTTTGGACCAACGTGTGATAGCATGGATTATATGAAAGGTCCTTTTTTGCTTCCAAATAATATAAAAGAAAAT
Source organism: uncultured Pelagibacteraceae bacterium (assembly GCA_902523515.1). Taxonomy (GTDB): domain Bacteria; phylum Pseudomonadota; class Alphaproteobacteria; order Pelagibacterales; family Pelagibacteraceae; genus Pelagibacter. Next base: position 27,724 of record CABYZT010000005.1, on the reverse strand, counting down.
GATTATATTGAACTTGGTCAACTTGGAGCATACGGATTGACATTTAGAACTCAGTTTAATGGCTATTACTCAAATGAAATTTACGAAGTTGAAGATAATCCAATAATGACAATGTATGATAAAGACATTAATAAAGCTAACATGGTAGCTTAATGTCGAGTCAAAAAAATCCAGGTCATAACAGTAAAAGAGATTTCTTAAAAAATCCTGTTGAGCACATCGATATAACTTCTTTCGACTCTAGAAAAATTATATCATCAATGGAAAAAATGTCATTTGTTTCTAGAGAAACAGCAAATGCTGCTAATATTTATAACGAGATGCTTAAAGATAAAGATTGTACAATTTTCCTTACCTTGGCAGGCTCTACTTCGGCAGCTGGATGCATGAATATTTATAAAGATTTGGTTAAATATAACATGGTGGATGCAATCGTTGCAACAGGTGCTTCTATAGTAGATATGGATTTTTTTGAAGCTCTTGGTTTTAAACATTATCAAGGTTCACAATTTCAAGATGATACTGAACTGAGGGACAACTATATAGATAGAATTTACGATACCTACATAGATGAAGAAGAGCTTCAAATGTGTGATAAAATTATATGTAAAATCGCTAATAACCTAGAGGCAAGAAGCTATACTTCAAGAGAGTTCATTTATGAAATGGGAAAATATTTAAAAAATAACTCAAAGAAAAAAGACTCTTTAATTGAAACCGCTTTTAACAATAATGTTCCTATTTTCTGCCCTGCTTTTACTGACTCGAGTGCAGGATTCGGATTAGTTATGCATCAAGAACAAAATCCAAAAAAACATATGACTATAGACTCAGTTAGAGAATTTAGAGAACTAACAGAAATTAAAATCAAATCTAAAGGTTCTGGATTATTTATGATTGGTGGTGGTGTGCCTAAAAACTTTATTCAAGATACTGTTATTTGTGCTGAATTATTAGGAAAAGATGTAGACATGCATAAATATGCAGTTCAAATTACTGTTGCTGATAGTAGAGACGGAGCATGTAGCAGCTCCACATTAAAAGAAGCAAGTTCATGGGGCAAAGTAGATATTACAAAAGAACAGATGGTGTTTGCAGAGGCAACTAGTGTTTTACCATTGATAGCAAGTGATGCTTATCATAAGGGCGAGTGGAAAAACAGAGAAAGAAAAAACTTTACAAAAATTTTTGAATAAAATTGAAATATCTATCAAATAAAAACGGGTTTTTAGGAATTGATAATAAATTTAGCTTTAAAGAAAAAGCTGTGATTGTTCCATTTGGATTAGAAAAAACAGTCAGTTATGGGGGAGGAACAAGAAATGGACCTAAAGAAATCATAAAAGCATCTCATCAAGTTGAGCTATATGATGAAGAACTTAATTGTGAACCTTATAAAAAAATAGGTATTAAAACTTTAAAACCATTTAAAATTGACAAAAATATTAAAAAAGCACTTAATAAAATCTCAAATATTAATAAAGAAATTTTAGATAAAAAGCTTTTCCCAATGACTTTAGGTGGAGAGCATTCGATAACTCCTGGGTGTATTGTTCCTTTTACTAAAAAATATAAAAATATTTGCCTCTTGCATTTCGATGCCCATGCAGATTTACGTCAAAGCTATAATGGAGAAAAATTTTCACATGCCTCAGCAATTAGAAGATGTCTAGATTATAAAAATGTTTCTTTAATTTCATTTGGGATAAGAAATATCTCAGAAAGTGAAATACCATATATAAAAAAAAATTCTTCAAGAATAAATATTTTTTGGGCAAAAGATAAAAAAAAATGGAATTTGTCTAAATTTAAAAAACTGATTAAAAACAAAACTGTTTATCTAACATTCGATGTAGATGGACTAGATTCAAGTATTATGCCTGCGACTGGTACACCTGAACCAGGAGGACTTTTGTGGGACGAAACATTAGATATAATAAGAATTGCAGCTAAAAACTCAAAAATTGTTGGTGCAGATATTAATGAACTATCTCCAATTAAGGGATTTAATTCCTATAATTTTCTTGTTGCGAAATTAGCTTATAAAATTTTGTCTTATAAATTTTTATATTAAACTTTAATTGGTTTAATAATTTTCAATAACATTCTGAATGGTATCAACATTATTATAGCAACTAAAATTTTTACTGCTAAATCTCCAAGAGATAAAGTAACCCAAGGTACCCCTGTTGCATAGAATGATATTGAGAAAAATAAAAATGTGTCGACTGTTGATCCAATCAAAGATGAAGTAAGTGGTGCAACAAACCACTCTTTTTTTCTTAATCGATCAAAAATTTGAATGTCCAACAATTGAGCAGTGAGAAATGCAACCCCTGATCCAATTGCAATTCTAACCGAAATAAAATCTGCAAAATCAGTTGAGAATATCAATGTAAATATAATTCCTATTAAAAAGCCCAAATATACAATTTGCCTTGCTAATAATTTTCCATACGACCTATTTGCTAAATCTGTTATTAAAAAAGCTATTGGGTAACTAAAAGCTCCATAAGTTAAAATCTCATTTAATCCAAAATAGTTGATTGGAAACTGAACTAAATAATTAGAAGATAGTACAACAACCCCCATCGTTATTGACAGGGTGATAAATAATTTGTTCATTAAGCTGATTTAGCTACAGGTTTCTTTTTAAAAGGGGATTTAATTAAAACTACTTTTTTTAACTTTTTTAATCTAGGAGATAAATTTTTATTTTTTACAGTTTTTAAAAATTCATCAAAACTCCCTTTTTTGTCAACTGACCTTACACCTGAGTTACTTACAGTAAGTTTTAAGCTTCTTCCAGTAAGTTCACTTGTAAATTTTACTTTTTTAAGATTAGGTAAAAATCTTCTTTTAGTCTTGTTGTTAGCATGACTAACATTATGACCTCTCATTGGAATTTTACCAGTAAGTTCGCATTTTTTTGACATAATAACATTGCCTATATAAGGGGAGATATTGAAAGCGTCAAGTTTAATACATTTAAGAAACAGTTTTATTTCCAACAATTTCTGTGAAATTTTTGACACCATCTCTTATTAGTAATTCTTTTAGGTCTTTTTTAATCATGCTAGCAATATTGGGTCCTTGAAATACCATGCCGGTATACAACTGAACATAATCTGCTCCTAATAAAAACTTATCATAAGCTGCTTTACCTGAGTCAACACCGCCCACTCCAATTATTTTAATTTTACCTTTAATTAAATTGTAGAACTTGCTTATTAAAAAATTTGATTTTTTTTCAATAGGTTTTCCAGATAAACCTCCTTTTTGATGTCTCTGTATATTTTGAAGTCTTTCCCGAGAAGCTTCGGAAGTATTTGAAATTATTATTGCGCTTATTTCATTTTCTAAAAGTATTTCTGAAATTAAGTCAATTTGATTTTCATTTATATCTGGTGAAATTTTTACAGCTATGGGAATTTCAGTTTTTAATTGTTTTTTTTTCTCTGAGAGAGATTTTAATAACTCTTTTAATTTATTCTCTTCATGAAAGTTTCTAAGATTTTCAGTATTTGGTGAAGAAATATTAATTGTAATATAATCTGCAACTTCAGAAAATTTTTCTAAACCAATTAAATAATCATTTAATCTGTCATTAGAATCTTTGTTTGGACCTACATTCACACCTAGTACACCTAGTTTTTTATTCGATTTTATTCTGTTTAATATTATATCTGATCCATGGTTATTAAAACCTAACCTATTAATTAATGCTTGATCTTCTACCAATCTGAATACTCTTGGTTTTTTATTTCCATATTGTTTAAATGGTGTAACAGTGCCTACTTCAACAAATCCAAAACCCAACTTAAATAAAGGGTTGTATACCTCGGCATTCTTATCGAAACCTGCTGCAATACCTATGGGATTATCAAGATTTTTATTAAATATTTTTGTTTTTAAAATAGGATCATTTTTGTTTTCATCAAATATATTTGAAACTAAATTAAGTTTGAGTGATTGAATTGCTAAAAAATGTGCTCTTTCAGGATCTATTTTAAATATTAATGATCTTAAATTTGAATACATTATTTCAATTTATTAATTATCAACTCTTTTGTTTCGTTAACACCAAAAAAACTTATAAAAAAACCCATTCTAGGTCCATTTTCATCTCCAAATACCACTTCATAAATTAATTTAAACCAATCTCTTAAGTTTTCTGCATACCCATTCTCTTTACCTGTTGAATAAATTAATGTTTGTATATCTTCAGGAGACATCTGATCATTACATTGTTCTAAAGTTTTAACTAAAGCTTGTAGAGCTAATTTTTCATTTTCAGACGGACTTTTATATTTTTTTTGAGCCTTAATAACATCATTAAAATACTTGATTGCATAACCAACTAGTCCATCAAAAATTGGAAAGTTTTTTTCATGAATATTGGATTTATATTTTTTAACAAACTTCCATAATAAATCTTTGTTATCAGCATTGCTTGTCTCAACTAAATTTAACAACATAGAGAAAGACATAATCATTTCTTCTTTTGGAATATTGCCATTATGAATATGCCAAACAGGATTCATTACTAATTGTTGTTCTGTTTGTTTTTTTGATTTTTCAATATTATCAAGATACTCATCTACAGCTTTAGGCACTATTTCTCTATAAAGTTTTTTTGCTCTCTTTGGATTTTGATACATGTATAAAGATAAGCTTTCAGGTGAGGCATATTTTAACCACTGGTCGATGGTAATACCATTTCCCTTAGATTTTGAAATTTTTTCACCCTTTTCATCAAGAAACAATTCATAAGCAAATCCAGATGGATGTTTTTTACCAATTAAATTTATTATTTTGGTCGATAAAATTGCACTCTCAATAAGGTCTTTTCCATACATTTCAAAATCTATATCTAGAGCATACCATCTCATTGCCCAATCAACTTTCCACTGTAATTTACAATTTCCATCCAAAATACTAGATTCTAATTTTTTACCCTTATTATCAAAAATTATTTTAGAATTTTTTTTATCAATTTCTATAACTGGAATTTCGAGAACATGACCTGTATCTGAACAAATAGGTAAAAAAGGACAGTAAGTTTGTCGACGTTCTTTACCTAAAGTTGGAAGTATAATATTCATTATATCATCATAATTTTCTAAGATAATTTTTAAAGTTGGGTTGAAAAAACCACTTTTGTATAAAGATGTTGAGCTTTTAAAGCTGTATTTAAAATTAAAACTATTTAAAAAATCTTTTAACATTTCATTATTATGTTCTCCAAAACTTGCAAATTTTTCAAATGGATCTGGAACTTGTGTTAATGGTTTATGTAAGTTTTTGTTTAGTAATTCCTGATTAGGAACATTGTCAGGAACTTTTCTTAAACCATCCATATCATCAGAAAAAGTAATTATCTCTGTTGGTAAATCTGTAAGTTGCTTTAAGGCATTAACCATCATTGAAGTCCTTGCAACTTCACCAAATGTTCCGATATGAGGAAGGCCACTTGGACCATATCCTGTTTGAAGGGTAATTTTACCTTTTTTATCAATAAATGATTTTCTCTCACGAAGCATTTTTTTTGCTTCTACGAAAGGCCAAGCACTTGTTTTGTCTATAATTTCTTTTTTAATCACGAATATATCTTTTATAAAAATGTTAAATTGGCGATTTTATTAATTCTTATAGAGTTGAAATTTATTTACCATAAAATAATGTTCTTTCAAAATGTCTAATTATAAAACTGTTTTTTTTACACTAGGAATTTTGCAAATAATTTTAGGGGTCTCAATGTTCATCCCTATAATTACTCAATTTATTTATTCCGAAATAGATTCATCATTTTTTGGCGCATCTATTGTTACTATAATTTTTGGATCATTATTTTTTCTTTCAAATATAGACCACGATAAAAAGTTGAATTTGCAGCAAGCATTTTTACTAACTGCCTTATCATGGTTAAGTATTGCTATTTTTGGATCTTTACCATTTATATTTTCGACTATGGAACTTTCAATTACTGATGCTTTTTTTGAGAGTATGTCTGGTATTACAACAACTGGATCTACAATTATTTCTAACTTAGAGAATACACCAAAAGGCATTCTGTTATGGAGAGCAATACTTCAATGGCTAGGTGGTATTGGTATAATTGTAATGGCAATTACCCTAATGCCTATAATGAATGTTGGTGGTATGCAATTATTTAAAATTTCTAGCAACGACTCATCTGAAAAAATTCTTCCTAAATCTAAAGAAATAGCTTTAAGACTTATTTATATTTATTCAGGTCTAACCGCTCTTTGTGCATTGTCATATTGGATATTTGGAATGGGGAAATTTGATAGTTTAACTCATTCTATGACTACCATAGCTACTGGTGGATTTTCTAATTATAATCAATCTATCGGATATTTTGATAGTGTTCCTATAGAAATATCATCAATGATCTTTATAATTTTAGGAAGTATTCCATTTATTGCATATATTAAATTTATTAGTGGCAATAAAAAAATATTTTTAAACGATATTCAAATCAAAACATTTATTAAAATAATTATAATAAGCATTATTATATTATCAATTTATTTATTATTTAATAATAATGGAAACTTTAGTTTAAGATCTATTTTTTTTAATACAATTTCAATATTGACTGGAACAGGTTATGTAAATGCTGAATTCGACGGTTGGGGAAGTTTTCCTATAACAATATTTCTTGCATTAATGTTTATTGGGGGCTGTGCTGGATCAACTACGTGTGGTGTTAAAATTTTTAGAATTCAAATTCTATATTTATTTATATTAAATCAATTAAAAAAAATTGTATATCCAAAGGGAATATTTGTAATTAAATACGATCAAGGATCTGTTGATGATAAATTTATTGCATCAATAATTTCGTTTATTTATTTTTACTTTGTTATTTTTTTTATTTTAGCTGCATTATTATCATTAACAGGTCTCGATTTTATAACTGCCATTTCTGGAGCGGCAACATCAATATCAAATGTTGGTCCTGGTTTAGGTCCTATAATTGGACCTAATGGAGATTTTTCATCTTTGCCCGATATTTCTAAATGGATCTTAACTGTAGGTATGATTTTAGGTAGACTTGAGTTGTTTGCAATATTAGTATTGTTCTTACCATCTTTTTGGAGAAATTAATTATGTCTGAAACAAAAAAACAAACATGGCTTGATTCTCTTGCAGTTTATAAAGATATTCGAATGGTAAGAATTCTTTTATTAGGTGCAATAAGTGGATTTCCATGGGTATTAATTGCAAGCAGCTTAAGTCTTTGGCTTAAAGAAGAAGGTCTTAGTAGATCAACAATTGGATGGGCAGGTTTAATTTTTGGAGTATATGCATTCAATTATTTGTGGGCTCCCATTATAGATAGAATTCAAATTCCAATACTAACAAAAAAATTAGGTCATAGAAGAGGATGGATAGTTTTGATGCAATTAATTATTTTGTTAAGTCTTGTTGTTTGGAGTGTGATTAATCCAACTGAAAATTTGGCTTTATTAATTACTGTAGGTTTAATTATTGCTATTGCGTCAGCAACCCAAGATATAACTGTAGATGCATTAAGAATTGAACAGATAAACGAAAATGAGGGAAAATCAATGGCTGCTGGTGCAGCTATGGCTGTTGTTGGTTGGTGGACAGGTTATAAATTAGGTGGAGTTGTTGCTTTATTCACAGCAGAATTTTTTGAAAACCTAGGGGTGGCTGACTACTGGCAAGCTACTTTTTTAATTTTAGGTATTTTAATAATTTTAATGAATATTGGATTAATGTTTGTTCATGAACCTATAGAGACAAACAGACAAGCAAAACAGAGAGAAACAGACAAATTAATTGAAGGAAAACTTGGATCTAGCAACATTATTACAAACTTTATCGCATATATTACAGGAACTATAGGGGGACCTATTATTAGTTTTTTTAGAAAAAATGGTTTTGCCATTGCAGCTGGAATTTTAGGATTTGTTTTCTTGTTTAAGATAGGTGAGGCATTTATGGGAAGAATGTCTATTGTTTTTTATAAAGAAATTGGTTTCTCCAAAGGTCAAATTGCAATTTATTCAAAAGGACTTGGCTGGATAACAACAGTTGTATTTACTTTGTTGGGTGGAGTAATGGCAATGAGAGCTGGAACAATTAAAACTATGTTCTTTGCTGGTGGGTTAATGGCTATAACCAATCTTTTATTTGCAGTTTTAGCATGGACCGGAAAATCCGAAATTTTATTTGCAATTGCGGTTATAGCTGATGATATCACAGCAGCTTTTGCAACTGTAGCATTTGTTGCATTTATATCATTACTAGTTGATAGAACTTATACAGCCACACAATATGCATTGCTTGCTTCGATTGGCACTGCTGGTCGTACTACTTTAGCTTCATCCTCTGGAGCTCTAGTTGACTGGTTAAACGGAGATTGGGGAACATTTTTTATTTTAACGACTATAATGGTGATACCATCATTAATTTGTTTGTGGTTAATTAAAAACAAAATTAAAATTGGTGCAAGATAATTTTTATTTCATCGGTAATTTTTCGAATATTTACAAAAATCCTTCGAAAAGATCTGAGGTAACTTCACAAATTATACATGGTGAAAAATTCAAAATATTAGCAAAAAATAAAAATTGGATAAAAATTAAAACTTTATTTGACAATTATAAGGGGTTTATAAAAAATTCAAAATATATAGAAAAATTTAGTCCCAATTATAAAGTCAGTTCACTAAAAGCAAAGATTTATAAAAAACCTGGAATTGGAACTAGCAGTTGGCTTCCATTTGCATCCAAATTATCTGTATTTGAGCAAAATGAGAATTACGTAAAAATTGAAAAAAATAAATGGATTAAAAAAGTAGATATTAAAAAAATAAACCATAAAGAAAATAATTTTACAAAAATATTTAAAAAATATCTCAATGTAAAATATGTTTGGGGTGGAAAAACATTTAAAGGTATTGATTGTTCAGCCTTATTGCAAATATTTTATTTTTATAATAATTCATTTTGTCCAAGAGATACAAAAGATCAGATCAAATATACAAAAAAGAATTCAAAGAAAAGACTATTTAAAAAAGGAGATATTATTTTTTGGAAAGGTCATGTTGCTATGTGTTTAAATTCTAAAGAACTAATTCATGCTTATGGTCCAGAAAGAAAAGTAATTATTATGCCAATTTTAGAAACAATTAATAGAATTGAAAAAACTGCCAAGCTTAAGGTAAAAAAAGTATCTAAAATAAAATATTAATTTCTTCCAAAGTCAGGTTTATCAATATCTTGTTTCAATTTGATGATTTTTGACCTTACTTTTTTAGTCTGAATAAGTTTCTTTACGATAGACTTATTGTTTTTTGAATTAATATCTTTTTTAAATTGATTTAAATTTTTAATAAACAAATCAATCGCTTTTGAAATATTATTTTTATTATTAAAAAAAATATCTCTCCACATGATTTCATTTGATGCTGCAATCCTAGAAAAATCTCGTAATCCACCAGCGCTATATTTGATTAGTTCATAATTTTGTTTTTTCTCAAAATCTTGTGCAGATTTCACCAGATTATATGCAATTAAGTGTGGTAAATGACTAGTAATAGAAAAAATTTTGTCATGTTTTTCAGCGCTCATAACAACTACTTTTGCTCCAATTTTTTTCCAAAACTTAGTTAGAATATTTATATTATTTTTTTTAATATTTTTTTCTTTAATTATTATGCACCATCTATCAGTAAACATATTTTCTTTACCATGTACTGGTCCACTGACCTCTGATCCAGCTATTGGGTGACTTTGAATCCAATGAATACCTTTCTTTAAAAATTTATTTATAATTTTAGAAGTTTCAATTTTCGAAGAACCAATATCTGTAATCAATGTTTTCGATGTTATAAATTTATTAATTTTTAAAATAATATTTTTGTATTCACTCATTGGTGTACAAAAGATGATAAAATCAGAATTACATACACCTTCTTTTAATGATTTAACAATTGTTCCAGGTAATTTTAATCTTTTTATCTTAGCAATATTTGATTTTGATTTTTCATAAATAAATATTTTTTTTGCTATTTTTTTTTTGCTAATACGCCTTAATAAAGATGAACCTAATAATCCACAGCCAATAATTAAAATATTTTTCATTTTTTCAATACTTGCTTGATAACACTCATAAATTTTAAGTTTTCTTTTTTAGATCCAATAGTTAACCTTAATTTATTCTTTATATGATAACCATCTTCCGTTGATCTTAAAATAATTCCCTTATTTTTTAGTTTTTCATACAGAAATTTTGCTGAATATCTGCATTTTTCAAAATTAAGTAACAAAAAATTTGCTGAAACTGAATTTGAAAAAATATTATATGTCTCAAGAAATTTCTTAATTTTTTCAGAATATAATAAATTATGTCTAATCGATTTATTTATGAAAGCTTTATCCTTCAGTGACTCGGTGGCAGCTAGTTGAGCAATACCATTTACATTAAATGGTGGTTTTATAACATTTAGCGCATCAACTATTTTTTTTGATCCATATCCCCAACCTACTCTCAGAGAAGCTAATCCAAACATTTTTGAAAAAGTTCTAAGGATGAAAACATTGTCTTTATTTTTAAACAAATCTAACCCAGATGAATAATCTTTGTTTTTCATATATTCTGCATAGGCATCATCTATAACTAGTAAAATTTTTTTATTTAATCTTTTTCTTAATTCTAAAACTTCTTTTTTCGTTAAGTAAGTTCCTGTAGGATTGTTTGGGTTAGCTATAAACACAATTTTAGTTTTTTTTGTAATTTTTTTTAAAATTTCTTTTATTGAAACTTTAAAATTAATTTCTTTTGCAAATACAACTTTTGCACCTACAATTTTTGAGTAAATTCTGTACATTAAAAAACTGTACTCTGGTACCACAACCTCATCTTTTGGGTTTAAAAACAACTGACAGAGCATTTGAATCACTTCATCTGAACCTGCTCCACAAATAATTTTCTCAGAATTACATTTATAAGCTTTAGATATTGCTTTTCTTAAATTTTGAGATTTTCCATCTGGATATTTATCTAAATTCAGATTTTTATTTGATATTATTTTCTTTGCTTTAGGGCTCATACCTAAAGCAGACTCATTTGCAGAAAGCTTAATTACGTTCTTAAGTCTCTTAACTTTTGATTTACCAGGCTTATAAGCCTCAATTTTAAATTTTTTGAAATTTGGAGTTATCATTTTTTTTAATTTATGTGCTCTTTATAGATAAAATTACAAAATTTTATAGCGAATAAGAGGATTTTTTAAAAAATTGACATAATAAATAAGTTCTAGTAAAAAAATTATGCGCTGATTTAACTGAATTGCGAGCGCTTAAAAAAAACCGCTAAAATAGTTTTTTTTCTCACAATTCGAAACAGTCAAAAACTATGAATACTGAGAAAAACATAAAAACTTTAATTGTAAAGAAACCACTAAAATTAGACTGTGGAAAGACCATAAAAGATTTTCCGATAGCCTATGAAACTTACGGTTCACTTAATTCAAAAAAAGATAATGCAATATTAGTTTTTCATGCTCTAACAGGAGATCAATTTGTAACCGGAATAAACCCTGTAACTAACAAAGAGGGTTGGTGGAGTTATGCAGTAGGTCCTGCTAAAGCTATTGATACAAATAAATATTTTGTTATTTGCTCCAACGTAATTGGTGGATGTATGGGGTCGTACGGACCAAGTCATAAAGATCCTGATCAAAAAATTTTTGGAACAAATTTTCCCGTTATTACAATTAATGATATGGTGAATGCTCAATATAATTTACTTGATCATTTTGGTATTGATAAACTGTTTTCTATAACTGGTGGTTCAATGGGAGGTATGCAAGTCCTTCAGTTTATTAGCAACTTTCCTGATAAATCTAAAACAGTGATACCGATAGCAACCGCATCTAGTCATTCAGCTCAAAATATTGCTTTTAACGAGCTAGGTAGACAAGCTATTACAGCTGATAGTAACTGGAAAGATGGCAATTATACATCAAACGATACTAATCCTGGAAAAGGATTGGCAGTAGCTAGAATGGCAGCTCATATTACTTACTTATCTAAAAAAGGTTTGCAGGAAAAGTTTGGAAGAAAGTTGCAAGAGAGAGAAGATCTTAAATTTGGATTTGATGCTGATTTTCAAATAGAAAGTTATTTAAGATATCAGGGCTCAGTTTTCGTAGATAGATTTGATGCAAATAGTTATCTTTATATTACTAGAGCTATGGATTATTTTGATTTAGCAAAACAATTCAATGGTAATCTTTCAGAAGCATTTAAAAATACAAACGCGAAATTTTTTATAATTTCATTTACTTCAGATTGGCTTTATCCAACCCAAGAAAACAAAGATATTGTGATTGCTTTAAACTCAATAGGAGCTGATGTTGGATTTGTAGAAATTGTGTCGGATAAAGGTCACGACTCCTTTTTACTAGACGTTCCTGATTTCTTAAGTGCACTTAAAAACTTTTTAGATAAATCTTACGAAGAAAATTAATTATGAAAAATGAATTTCAGGTAATAGCAGATTTAATTGAAAAAGATAAGAAAGTCTTAGATGTAGGTTGTGCTGATGGAACTTTGATGAAATTTTTAAAGGATAATAAAAACATAAATATAAGAGGATTAGAAATTTCAAAAGAAAAAGTGCAAGAATGTATTGCAAAAGGTTTAACTGTAATTGAAGGAAATGCTGAAAAAGATTTAAAACAATTTACAGACAAATCATTTGATTATGTTATTTTAAGTCAAACCCTTCAAGCTTTTCTTAATCCTGAATTAGTTTTAGATGAACTTTTAAGAGTTGGAAAAAAAGCAATAGTTACGATTCCTAATTTTGGATACTGGAAAGTAAGATTTCATTTATTATTTAAAGGTACAATGCCAATTACAAAAACATTACCAGATGAATGGTATAACACACCAAATTTACATATGTGTACAATCAAAGATTTTTTTTACTTTGTAAAATCAAAAGATATTAAAATTTTTAAATCACTCGCTTTAAATAATCTTAATTCATCAATAATAAATCATAGTAATTTAGGAGTTAAGAATTTGTTTGCAGATCTAGGTATATTTTTGATAGAAAAATAAAATGCGTATTGAAATTATACCTTGTCTTCAAGACAACTATAGCTATTTAATAATAGACGAAATTAACAATTCTGCGTGTATTGTAGATCCCAGTGAGGCTGAGCCAATAATAAATTTCCTAAAAAATAAAAATATAAAATTAAAATACATTCTTAATACTCATCATCACTATGATCACATTGGAGGAAATAAAGAATTAAAAAAAAAATATGGATCAGTTGTTGTAGGTTTTAAAGGAGACTCGAAAAGAATACCAGAGATAGACATATTATTGGAAGATAATCAAATATGGAAAGCCGAAAACTTTGAAGCTAAAATTATGCATATACCTGGACATACTTCAGGCCATATTTGTTTTAATTTTTTTAAAGAAAAAATAGTTTTTACCGGAGATACACTTTTCTCACTTGGTTGTGGAAGAATATTCGAGGGTTCTTATGAGGAAATGTTTGAATCTTTAAACAAAATTAAATTATTACCAGAAGATACAAAAATTTATTGTGGTCATGAATACACTCTTAACAATGCAAAATTTTGCAAAAAATATGATTCTGAAAACAAAGATTTACAAAAAAAAATAGAAAAAATAGAAAAATTAAGAGGAAATGGAATTCCTACGATACCCTCAACTTTAAAAGAGGAATTAGAGTGTAATATATTTTTGAGAGCAAAAGATGTTAAAACCTTTTCAAAATTAAGAGATTTAAAGGATAATTTCTAATTAATTCGGCTTGACTATAGGCTGGCTACAACTATATTGCGGTAACTTTAAATTAAATCATACTATGTCATACGCAGTAATAAAAACAGGTGGAAAACAGTATAAAGTAAAATCTGGAGAAATTCTAAAGATTGAAAAACTACCAGATTCTAAACCTGAGACTAAAATAGAGTTTAATGAAATCTTGGCATACGGTGATGATAAATCAATTGAAATTGGAACTCCAAATGTTGAGGGCGCAAAAGTAGAGGCTGATTTAATTAAAAATAGCAAAAATAGAACTATTTTAATTTTTAAAAAAAGAAGAAGACAAAATTCAAGAAGAAAAAATGGGCATAGACAACAATATTCTATGATAAGAATTAATAAAATTTTTTCAAAAGATGGTAAAGTGTTATCAGAAGCTGAAAAAATTTCTAAAACTTCAAAAAAAGAGGAAGTTAAGGAAGCAGTAAGCAAATAGTTATTAGGTAGATTATGGCAACAAAAAAAGCAGGTGGATCATCACGAAACGGACGAGACAGTGCCGGTAGAAGACTTGGTGTAAAAAAGTATGGTGGTGAAACAGTAATTCCTGGAAACATAATTGTTAGACAAAGAGGAACTAAGATTTTTCCAGGTGAAAATGTTGGTATGGGTAAAGATCATTCAATATTTTCGGTTGTTAAAGGGAAAGTTGTTTTCAAAAAATCTAAATCAGATAGAACTTTCGTTTCTGTAAAGCCCAATTAATAGTACAACCAATTAAAATAGATGTTGTATTATGAAATTTCTCGATCAAGTTAAAATTTATATTAAAGCTGGAAACGGTGGAGACGGATCTCCTAGTTTTAGAAGAGAGAAATATGTTGAGTTTGGTGGACCAGATGGTGGAGATGGTGGAAAAGGTGGATCAATTATTTTGAAGTCAGAGGAAAATTTAAATACCCTTATTGATTATCGATATCAACAACACCACAAAGCCGAACGTGGAGAAAATGGTTCTGGTCAAAACCGAACAGGAAAAGGTGGTGAAGATTTAATTTTAAAAGTTCCTCTAGGTACACAGGTATTTGAAGAAGATAACAAAACTCTTCTTTTTGATTTTAATAAAAAAGGTGAAGAATATGTTGCAGCTGCTGGTGGAAAAGGAGGTTTGGGAAACACAAGATTTAAAAGTTCTACAAATCGAGCTCCAAGAAAATTTACTAAAGGCACTATCGGAGAAGAATTTACAATATGGCTTCAATTAAAAACAATTGCTGATATCGGTATTATTGGATTGCCAAATGCGGGAAAATCAAGTTTGTTAGCAGCATTAACAAACGCAAGTCCAAAAATTGCAAATTACAAATTTACAACTATTAATCCAAACCTTGGCGTGGCTTCTTACGATAATAAAGAAATTACTATTGCAGATATTCCAGGATTAGTTGAAGGTGCTCACGAAGGTATAGGCTTAGGGATACAATTTTTAAAACATATAGAAAGATGTAAGTCTTTACTGCACTTAATTGATGTCACCAACTTAGATCTGAATGAGTCTTATAATCAGGTGAAAAATGAATTAAAAAGCTACAGTCCAAAGTTAATAGAAAAAAAAGAACTAATTGTGCTTAATAAAGTCGATTTGATTGATGAAGAAACAGTAAATGAAGTTATAGATCATTTTTCAAAGGGTAAAAATTGTGAGATTATGACAATGACAACTCTGGAAAAAGAATCTGTGTCAAAAATTAAAGCAAAGCTTTTGTCTTATGTATCTTAAAAACTCTAAAATAATTGTTATCAAAATTGGATCATCTCTCTTAGTTAATCAAAATAAAAAAATTAGGAAACAATGGTTATCTAGTTTTGCAAAAGATATTAAAAAATTAAGAAATAAAAATCAAAAAGTAGTTATTGTTAGCTCTGGTGCTATAGCTTTGGGTTGTAAGAAAATGAATTATAACAAAAAAAATATCAAATTAGATAAGAGTCAAGCTATTGCTTCTATTGGTCAAATAGAGCTGATGAATTTATTTTCACAAACTTTCTCAAAGTATAAATTAAATATTTCTCAGATTTTGCTTACATTAGAAGATACTGAGGAAAGAAGAAGATCTCTCAATGCAAAACGAACTTTTGATAATCTTTTTGAACTTGGTTTTATTCCTATAGTAAATGAAAATGACACTATTGCAACTAGTGAAATAAAATATGGAGATAATGATAGATTGGCATCTAGGGTTGCGCAAATTACAAACGCAGATACCTTAATTTTATTATCTGACGTTGATGGTTTGTATACAAAAAACCCTAAAATTTTTAAGGATGCTAAACTTATAAAAAAAATTGATGACCTAAAAAAAGATCTAAAAAAAATTTATATTAAAGGTATAAATGAATATGGAAGTGGTGGCATGCATACAAAAATTGAAGCAGCAAAAATATGTCAGCTTGCTGGTACTAGTATGGTTATTGCAAATGGACTATATTCAAATCCTATCTCAAAAATAATTGAAAAAAATAACTGCACCTGGTTTAGTCCAAAAATTTCAAAGTTAGATGCTAGAAAAAAATGGATAATAAGTTCTGTAGCACCTAAAGGAGCATTAATAATTGATGATGGTGCTAAAAAAGCATTAAAATCTGGAAAAAGTTTGTTGGCAGCAGGAATTAAAAAAGTTTCGGGAAGATTTAACAAAGGTGATCATATTAAAGTATTAGATAAAAAAAATAACGAATGTGCTAGAGGGTTAAGTTCCTTTACTTCTGATGAGGTGAATAAAATTATGGGTCATCACTCTAATGAAATTGAAAAATTATTAGGCTATGTTGCAAAATCAGAAGTTATTCATAAAGATGATATGGTGGAAATTTAAATGATTAAATATATGAATTTAATTGGAAGAAAAGCTCGCAAAGCTAGTGAGTATAAAGTTACAACTGAAGTAAAAAATAAAGTCTTAAATGATTACGCAAAATTAATTAAGAATGAAAAAAAATTTATTATTAATCAAAATTCAAAAGATATTAATTACGCAAGAAAAAAAGGTTTAAAAGAAAACTTAATCAAAAGACTTCATTTAAATGAAAATAAATTAGATGGAATTGTAAATTCTATTTTAAAAATAGCTAAATTAAGGGATCCTATAGACAACACTTTAGACAAATGGAAAAGACCAAATGGTTTAAATATAAAAAGAGTATCAATACCAATTGGAGTTATTGGTGTTATTTATGAAAGTAGACCAAATGTAACTTCAGATGTTGCTAGTCTTTGTTTTAAATCTGGAAATGTAGTGATTTTGAAAGGAGGCTCTGAGGCCATAAATTCAAATAAAGCTTTAGCTAAGTTGTTTAGAAAAGCACTTAAAAAAAATAAAGTTGATGAAAACTTTATTCAATTTATCGACACAAAACAAAGAAAACTAGTAGATATAATGCTTTCTAAAATGAAAAAATATATCGATGTCATCATACCTCGTGGTGGAAAAAATTTAGTTAAAAAAGTTTTAGAATTATCCAAAGTACCTATAATTGGGCACTTAGAAGGACTTTGTCATACTTATATAGATAAAGATGCAGAATTAAAAATGGCTAAAGAAGTTGTCTATAACGCTAAATTAAGAAATACAAGTATTTGCGGTGCGACTGAAACTATTCTTATTCATAAAAATATAGTCAAAAAATTTAGTAATCCTATTTTGCAGGCACTTGAAAATAATGGTTGTAAAATAATTGGTGATAAGATTTTGAAGAGTTATTACAAAGGTCAAGTATATCCTGCAAAAGAAAAAGATTGGTCAACTGAACATTTGGCATCAATTGTGTCGGTTAAAATTGTAAAAAATTCTGAAGAGGCAATTAAGCATATTAATAAATATGGCACAATGCACACTGACTCCATCATTACAAAAAATAAAAAAACAGCAAAATATTTCTTAAAAAATGTTAAAAGCTCAATTGCAATGCATAATACCTCAACTCAATTTGCTGATGGTGGTGAATTTGGATTTGGTGGAGAAGTTGGAATTTCTACTAATACACTACCACCAAGAGGTCCTGTAGGGTTAAATCAATTGATTTCATATAAATATGAAATCACTAGTAATGGTAAAATAAGAAATTAAATTGAATAACACAAAAATAAAAATTGGTGTATTGGGTGGATCATTTGATCCTGCTCATAAAGGACATTTGGCAATTTCTAAGGAAGCAAAAAAAAGATTCAAACTAAAAAAGGTTATTTGGGCAATTACAAAAAAAAATCCATTTAAAATAGAGAGCAAGACATCTGTTACTGACAGAATTAAATATTGTAAAAAAATTATTAGTACAAATTCATTTATTAAGGTTAAATTTTATGAAAAAATTATCAAATCAAATAAAACTATTAATTTAATCAATCATTTGAAAAAAGATAAAAGCATTGAAATTTATTTTTTAATGGGTGCCGACAACCTTATTAATTTTCATAAATGGCATAAATCTAAATTAATTTCACAAAAATGTAACATTCTAGTTTTTGATAGACATGGGTATAAAAAAAATTCTTTAAAATCAAAGACATTTAAGGAACTTAATAAGACCAATCTAGAGTTTATTGAGTTTAATAAAGTCAACATTTCATCTTCTCAATTAAGAAAAATTTGATAATCTAAATTCAATTAATGGACAAAATTTCAGACTTAAAAGAAATTGTAATCAACACACTAGATCTAAATAAAGCTCAAGACATTGTAACTATTGATCTCAAAGACAAAAGTTCTATGGCTGATTATATGATCATAGCAAGTGGAACATCATCTAGACATATTCAATCTTTATCAGAACAAGTTTTAGAAAAACTTAAAAATAACGGTGTTAAAGACTCTAAAATTGAGGGTAAAGAAAGTGGAGAATGGAAACTTGTTGATGGGATTGATTTGATTGTTCATATTTTTCATCCAGAAAAAAGAAAATTTTATGAATTAGAAAAAATTTGGTCAGAGCTAATTCCAAAAGAAAAAGTGATGATATGAAAAAAATTAAATTTTTATTATTAATTTTTTTTACCGTTTTTTATTTTAATAAAACAGTTATTTCAGCTGAAATTGATATTTATAAAAAAATTGATCTCTTCGGTGAAGTTCTAGAAAAAATTAATAAAGAATATGTTGATGAGTTCAATCAATCTGAGAGTATGGACTCTGCTATCAATGGACTTTTACAATCCTTAGATCCTTATTCATCCTACATGTCTCCTAAAATATTTGATGAAATGCAAACAGAAACCAGCGGTGAATTTGGTGGACTAGGAATTGAAGTTAGCATGGAGGCTGGTGTGGTAAAAGTAATTTCACCAATAGATGATACACCGGCATCTAGGGCTGGATTAAAAGCTGGTGATTACATAGTCAAAATAAATGATGTCCAGGTTCAAGGAAAATCATTAAGTGAAGCTGTTGATTTAATGAGAGGACCTATAGGTTCTGGAATAGAGTTAACAGTAAGAAGAAGAGGCGAAAGAAAGGCGCTAACATTTAATATCATAAGAGAAGTTATTCAGGTTCAATCTGTAAAATCTGAAATTATAGATGAAAATATTGGATACATCAGGCTTACTTCATTTAACGATAACAGTAGTGATCAAATAGAAAAACAAATTAAAAAACTTAAAAAAGATAAAAACTTAAATTCATTTATTTTAGATTTAAGAAATAATCCTGGAGGTCTTTTATCTCAAGCAATAAAAATATCAGATTTTTTTCTGGAAAATGGAGAGATAGTTTCAACAAAAAGCAGAAAAAAATCTGAAAATAGAAAATGGTTTGCAAAAAAAGGAGATATTACCGATGGAAAAACACTATTGGTTTTAATTAACTATGGTTCAGCATCTGCATCTGAAATTGTTGCTGGGGCTTTAAAGGATCACAAAAGAGCAATCATCGTTGGTGAAAATAGCTTTGGTAAAGGTTCTGTGCAATCAATTATTCCTTTAAAAAATCGTGGAGCTATCAGATTAACTGTCGCAAAATATTATCTTCCCTCTGGAAAATCTATTTCTGAAGTAGGTGTTAGACCAGATATTGAAGTAAATGAAGAAGGTGATGATTTTAGAATAAAAACTGATACTGATAATCAATTAAACTACGCTATTAAGTTACTTAACGGATAATATGAATAAAAATTTTAAAGATTTACCACTGAGAAGTGGGGTCGGAATTGTGTTATTAAATAAAGAAAATAAAGTATTCGTAGCAAAAAGAATAGATAATCCTAAAAATTTTTGGCAAATGCCTCAAGGTGGTGTTGATGAAGGAGAGGATAATTTAAAAGCTGCATTTAGAGAACTAGAGGAAGAAACAAGTATCAAAAGTGTAAAACTTATAAAAGAATTAGATGGTACATTAACCTATGATTTACCTGATAGATTACTAGGTATTATTTGGAAAGGTAAGTACAAAGGTCAGAAGCAAAAATGGTTTTTAATGCGATTTATTGGAAATGATAATGAAATAAATATTAATACATCTAATCCAGAATTTTTAGATTGGAAGTGGATTGACTTAGATTTAATTACTGATGTTGTTGTTGATTTTAAACATCATGTTTACAAAGAACTTAAAGAAAAAGTAAAAAAATTAATTTAGAGTTTTTAAAACTTCAACTTTTTGATCTGCTAAATATTTAGATTGGTCGTTAATATCGGTTTTATTAGCCTCTTCTTCTGCCTGTTTAAGTAAATCTTGTTGCTTTGATTTATCCATATCAGCAAGATTAAAAATTGTACTTGTTAAAATAGATAGATTGTTATTTTTAAACTCAACAATCCCATCTTCAACATAGTAATTTTCATCACCTGATTTTGATAAAATCTTAATTATCCCAGGTTTCAAAAAGGAAATAATAGAAATATGATCCTTCAATATTCCCATCTCTCCTTCAAAAGCAGGGACCACAACTTCTGAAACATCATCTTTTACTAAAAAAGATTTTTCAGGATTTACTATTTCAACTTTAAACTCTTCACTCATTAAGCAGCAGCTTCTTGTTCCATTTTCTTAGCTTTTTCTATAGCTTCTTCAATTGTTCCAACCATATAAAAAGCAGCTTCAGGTAAGTGATCATACTCACCTTTGCAGATTGCATCAAAACCTTTGATCGTTGAGTCAAGATCAACAAGTTTTCCCGGAGAACCAGTAAATACTTCTGCAACAAAGAATGGTTGAGATAAAAATCTCTGGATTTTTCTAGCTCTTGCTACAACTAGTTTATCTTCTTCAGATAACTCGTCCATACCAAGAATAGCTATAATATCTTGTAATGATTTATATGATTGTAGTATTCTTTGAACATCCCTTGCTACTCTGTAATGCTCATCTCCAACAATTCTTGGATCCAAAATTCTTGATGTAGAATCAAGTGGATCTACTGCAGGATAAATACCAATTTCTGCAATTTGTCTTGAAAGTACAGTCGTTGCATCCAAGTGAGCAAACGATGTGGCTGGAGCAGGGTCTGTTAAATCATCAGCAGGTACATAAATTGCTTGTACAGATGTAATTGACCCTTTGTTTGTAGTCGTAATTCTTTCTTGTAGGTTTCCCATGTCAGTAGCTAATGTCGGTTGATATCCAACAGCAGATGGAATTCTTCCTAACAAAGCTGAAACCTCTGATCCTGCCTGAGTAAACCTAAAAATATTATCTACGAAGAAAAGTACATCCTGACCTTCTTGATCTCTAAAATATTCAGCAACAGTTAATCCTGTAAGTGCAACTCTTGCTCTCGCTCCAGGAGGTTCATTCATCTGTCCATAAACTAGAGCAGCTTTTGAGCCAGTTCCTTCTTTTTTAATTACCCCAGATTCAATCATTTCATGATAAAGATCATTTCCTTCTCTAGTTCTCTCTCCAACTCCTGCAAAAACTGAAAAACCACCATGAGCTTTTGCAACGTTATTAATTAATTCCATAATTAAAACTGTTTTTCCTACTCCCGCTCCACCAAATAATCCAATCTTTCCACCTTTCGCGTAAGGTGCAAGCAAATCAATTACTTTAATACCTGTTACAAGTATTTCAGTTTCCGTTGATTGGTCATTAAATTCAGGTGCAGCTCTATGAATTGGCCAACTCTCTTTAGTCTTAACCTCACCTCTTTCATCAATAGGTTCACCAATTACATTTATAATCCTTCCAAGTGTTTCAGGTCCAACTGGAACTTGAATAGGAGCATTGGTATTAATAACTTCATCACCTCTTTTTAGTCCTTCAGTAGCATCCATAGCAATTGTTCTAACAGTAGTTTCACCTAAGTGTTGTGCTACCTCTAAAACTAGTCTGTTATCACCGTTTTTACATTCCAATGCTGTTAAAATTTCTGGTAGTTCACCATCAAATTTCACGTCTACTACCGCTCCAATAACTTGTGTGATTATTCCTTTGCTCATAATTATAAACTTTCTGCTCCTGATATGATTTCTATTAGTTCTTTTGTAATTGCTGCCTGACGACTTCTATTATATTCGATAGTAAGTTTGTCAACCATTTCACCTGCGTTTCGGGTTGCATTATCCATTGCACTCATTCTAGACCCTTGCTCGCTAGCTGAATTCTCTAACATTGCTTTAAATATTTGCGTAGAAATATTCTTTGGCAATAAATTGCTTAAAATTTCATCTTCATCTGGTTCAAATTCGTAACTTTCTTCTGAGCTACTTTCTTCTCCCTCATTATTTAAAGGTATAATTTGCTGTGCTTGAGGAATTTGAGTAATTACATTTTTAAATTGGTTGTAAAAAATTGTACAAAAATCAAATTCACCTGCTTCGAATTTTTCAATTACCATTTTCCCAACTTTGTCAGCATCAAAATAATTTGCATTTTTAGACTCTTTGAAAGAAATATTTTCAATTATTTTGTCACCATAAACTCTTTTTAGTTGATCATTTCCCTTTGAGCCTACTGTAATAATTTTAAGTTCTTTACCTTCATCTAAAATTTTTGCAAAATAACTTTTAGCTTTTTTAATAATATTAGAATTAAATCCACCACATAAACCTCTATCAGAAGTCATCACCACACAAAGGTGAGTTTTTTCTTGACCAGTACCTGACAATAACTTTGGTGCATTTTCTTTATTAGATATACCATTTGATAAATTCAAAATAACATTATTCATTTTTTCAGAATAAGGCCTTCCCTTTTCAGCACTTTCTTGAGCTCTTCTTAATTTAGCTGCTGCAACCATTTTCATAGCTTTAGTAATTTTTTGTGTAGACTTTACACTAGCTATTCTTTTTTTTAGGTCGTCTAAACTTGCCATAAATTATTAAGATTTAAAATTTCCTTTTAATTGAGTGATTACCTCAACAAGTAATTTTTCTTTATCTTCCTCAAGTTTTCCTGAACTTAAAATTGACTCGATAATTTCAGGCTTATCTGATTTACATTTTTCAATAATCTTGCTCTCAAATTCAGCAACGTCTTTTAAATCAATATCATCCAGATAACCTTTTACTCCACAAAATACTGAAATAACTTGTTCTGCAACAGTCATGGGTGAATATTGTTTTTGTTTTAAAAGTTCAGTTAGCTTAGAGCCTCTATTCAAAAGTTGCTGAGTAGATGCATCTAAATCAGATCCAAATTGAGCAAAAGCTGCCATTTCTCTGTATTGTGCTAGCTCTAATTTCATTGAACCAGAAACTTTTTTCATCGCTTTTGTTTGAGCTGATGAACCAACCCTAGACACTGATAAACCTACGTTAATTGCAGGTCTTATACCTTGGTTAAATAGCTCTGTTTCAAGGAAAATTTGTCCGTCTGTAATTGAAATAACGTTAGTTGGAATGAACGCAGATACGTCTCCACCTTGTGTTTCAATAATTGGGAGTGCTGTTAGTGATCCACCACCATGTTCATCACTTAATTTAGCTGCTCTTTCAAGTAATCTACTATGAAGATAAAATACATCTCCAGGATAAGCCTCACGTCCCGGCGGTCTTCTTAATAGCAATGACATTTGTCTATAAGCAACTGCTTGTTTAGACAAATCATCATAAATTATTAACGCATGCATTCCATTATCTCTAAAATACTCACCCATAGTACAACCTGTATATGGTGCTAAGAATTGTAAAGGAGCAGAGTCAGATGCAGTAGCAGCAACGATTGTTGTGTACTCCATAGCTCCAGCTTCTTCTAATGTTTTTTGAATTTGTCTTACTGTTGATCTTTTTTGTCCAACTGCAACGTATATACAATACAGTTTTTGTTTTTCATCACCAGATTCATTAATTTTTTTTTGATTAATAATTGCATCTACTGCAACTGCTGTTTTACCAGTTTGTCTATCACCGATAATTAATTCCCTTTGCCCTCTTCCTATCGGAACTAGACTATCAATTGATTTAAGACCAGTTTGCATTGGTTCACTTACTGATTGTCGTGGAATAATACCAGGAGCTTTTACTTCAACCCTGCTTTTTTTAATTCCTTTATCTAGTGGTCCTTTTCCATCAATAGGATTTCCTAAACCATCCACTACTCTTCCTAATAATTCTTTTCCAACTGGAGTATCAACAATATTACCAGTTCTTTTTACTACATCCCCTTCTTTAACATTTCTGTCATCACCAAAAATTACGACACCAACATTTTCACTTTCTAAGTTTAGAGCCATACCTTTTGAACCATCTGCAAACTCTACCATTTCACCAGCTTGAACATTATCCAAACCATAAATCCTAGCAATACCGTCTCCAACTGATAAAACTTGACCAACTTCTGTGACTTCTGCTTTATCACCAAAATTTTTAATTTGTTCTTTTAGTATTTTTGTAACTTCTGAAGGATTTATTTCCATTTATGCCTCTATCATTCTATTTTCGATTTGTTGTAATTTATTTTTAATTGAGGTATCGACCATAGTACTTCCTACTTGTACTACCAAACCTCCTATTAAACTTTCGTCATGTTTGTAGTTTAATTTTATTTTTGAGCTAAAATTTTTTGTTAACTCCTCTGTAATTTTTGCAATTTCTTCATCAGATAATTCTTTTGCTGATTTTAATTCTGCCTTAAGTTCACCCCTTTTTCTTGAACAAATTTCAATAAAGCTTTTAAGTATACGCTCAACAAAAAAGAAACGTCTTTTTTGAATTAAGAAACTTAAAAAATTTTTAAATAAAGACTCAAATTTATTATTTTCAGAGATTGTATTGATTACTTTTAGTAAATCTTCTTGGCTTGTAGTTGGATCTTTAATCAAATTAGAAAAATCTTCACTTTGATCAATTAAATTAAGAATAGATGAAGACTGATCTTCGATCTGACTTAAAAGATTGTTTTCCTCAGAAAGTTCAAAAAGGGCAAGAGAATACCTTTCAGCTGAAGTTATTGAAAATTCGGTGTCTTTACTCAACTTGGTTCCTCTGTAATGTTGAAGATTATTTAAAAATCACGCCCTGAATAGCATATGACCCTTATGTCTTCAAGTAGCGGATTCGTAAAAAAGGCCTCTTTTTTGCTGTTAATTGAAGTTAATTGGATCAACATCAACTGAAAGTTTTATTCCAGAAGAAAATTTATATTTTGGAATAATTTTTGCAAGAGAGCTTTGTAGTTTCATAGATTTTAAGCCTCTTATCAAAAATCTTATTCTAAATTTTCTTTTTAATCTAAATAATGGGGCATTAACTGGACCTAGTATTTTTCCGTCTATTTTGTTTTCAATAAAATTTTTAAAATTAATAGCTTCTTTTTCTAATTTAATTTCATTATCTCCCGTTAAGATTAAAGAAATAAACCTTTGAAATGGAGGTAGTTTATTTTTTTTTCTTATCTGCAGTTCTCTTTCTAAAAAAATATCTGGATTTTTACTTGTAATTTCTGAAATCATCTTAGTATTATTTTCATAGGTTTGAAAATATACGGTTGCTGGTTTTCCAGTTCTTCCTGCACGTCCTGAAAGTTGATGATAAAGCTGCAAGTTTTTTTCTGCACCTCTTAAATCATGTCCTTGAGATAAAAGATCGATATCAACAACTACAATGCAATTTAAGCTTGGAAAATGAAAACCTTTTGAAATTAATTGGGTTCCAACTAAAATATTTGTTTGATTATTAATAATTTTATCTATTTTTTCTTTAGAGTCTTTTTTATTCATTGTGTCACTTGAAAAAATCTCTATTTTTTTTCCAGGAAACTTTCTTTTTACCTCTTCTGAAATTCTCTCAACACCAGGACCGCTAAAAATAAATTCACAATTACCCTCTTTTGTACAATTTCTTTTAAGATCAGATTTGTATCCACAATAATGGCATAATAAGTTATTTTTATTTTTATGATAAACTAAATTGATACTACAATTTGGACATGTAAAACTTGTAAAACACTTATTACACAAAGCATTTGGAGAAAAACCTCTTCTATTTAAAAAAAACAAAACTTGATCTCCTTTTTCTAAATGTAAATTTACTTTTTCAATAATTTTATTTGATATCCATGATTGTTTTTCAAGTTTTGTATTATTTAAATTAATAATTTCATAATTGGGTAATGATGCGTTTTGATATCTTTCATTTAATCTAGAAACCTCATATTTACCTTTTTTAATATTTTCAAAAGTTTCTATAGAGGGAACAGCAGTAATCAAATTGATTGGAATATTTTCAAAAGATGCTCTAGAAATTGCCATATCACGAGCGTTGTAGGTTATGCCTTCATCTTGTTTAAATGATTGATCATGCTCCTCATCAACAATTATCATTCCTAATTTTTTAAATGGTAAAAATAATGAAGATCTAGCTCCAATTATTATTTTTATTTTACCGTTAGAAACGCCACTCCAAATTAATTCTTTCTTTTTTTTTGAAATACCAGAGTGCCAAACTGCAGGTTTAAAACCAAAATATTCTACGAATTTTTGTTCAAACTGACTTGTTAGACCTATTTCTGGCAACAATATTAATGCTTGAAAACCCTTCCCTATCAGTGGTTTTAAAGCTTCAAAATAAACTAAAGTTTTTCCTGATCCAGTTGTGCCTTGCAAAACATGTACTCTAAATTTTTTGTTTGAAATACTCATTTTTTTTAGAGATTTATTTTGATCACTAGAAAGCTTGATTAAGTTTTGTTTAATTTTGCTATCAAATATTTGATAAAGTTGATTTTCTTTGTTCTCTACTGCATTACTAGTTAAGAGTACTAACTTTAATGCCATACCCTTTGGGACAAGATTATATTCTGCAAACCAATTTAAAAAATTTATTGTATTTTTTTTTAATGGAGTAACGTCTAATTTCTTAATTATATTTTTAGTCTTAAAATTTTTATTACTTTTTTTTTCAAATTCATCCCAAACAACACCGGTAATTTTTGATTTTCCAAAAGGTACCAACACATAATCACCCGTCTTTAGACTAATGCTACTTTCATAAGTAAATGGATGATTAAAAATATTGGGTAAAAGAATCGGATAAATCATAAATTTATAATATCTAAATTAATATAAAAATTTACAAATTTTTTTATTTATTAATACTAAGTTAAATTAAACTAATTTATCCCTTATTATCTTCTCTAGAGATGTAATTGATTTATTATTATCAAATAAACTAGTTTTATTATTTTTAATTTTATTTATTACAAGATTTCTAAAATCAATGTTTTTAGCTAAATTTACTGCGATTTCTACGTATTTTTTCTTTGTTTTTGCTATTGTTTCATCAATTCCTAATATTTTTAAAATTGCATATGTGTATTTTCCTCTCATAAATTTCGAGGGACATGTAACTATGGGTTTATCTAAACCTATAGCTTCTAAAGATGTATTGCCACCAGACCAGTTTAAACTATCTAGAATTATATCTGCTTCTTTGATTATTCCAAAAAATTCATCCTGATTACATTTTGGGTGAAAA
>CABYZT010000004.1 GCA_902523515.1 uncultured Pelagibacteraceae bacterium | reverse complement strand
GTATCTCCCTCACAACCAAAAACCAAAACATTAGATTTTTCATTTAGATCTAATTTTTCTTTAATTGTTTGATCTTCACAACTTGTAATCAGGCTGATTACGCCAGGTGCGGAGTTTTCTCCTGCAATTATTTTATCATCACTAAAGCTTGAATTTCCAAGTAGTTTCATAGTTTTTGCAATATCATCATCTGGTAAACTAATGCAATATTTAACTGAATTTTTGAGTATTTCCCATGGGACCAATGATACTTCACCACAAGACATACCACCCATTAAGCTTTCTCTTTTAATATCTATTTTTTCTATTTTTCCAGTTTTAATGCTTTCCATTACACACGCGGCACTATCCGGTTCAACAACTATAATTATTGGAACATAGTTTAAATATCTTGCAATACCTGCAACCATGGCAGCAGCCATGCCACCAACACCAGCCTGTAAAATGATGTGAGTTATTTTCTCTTCCTGGATTTGATTAGTTATCTCCTTCATCATTACTGTATAACCTGCCATTGTATACTTGGGGACGACCATATAATCTTTCCAAGCAACATCCTGAATTATTTGCCAATTATTTTCAGTAGACTGTTTTATACATTCCATCAAAGATTTTTCATAATTACCTTTTACTTTTACTACATCTGCTCCAAGTGCGGCCATAGCTTTGCCTCTTGCATCACTTACAAATTCACTAATGAATATTTTACAGCTTAGACCTAATCTTTTAGCACCCCAGGCAACTGATCTTCCATGATTGCCAGCAGTAGCTGTAGCCACCACTATATCTTTATTTCCTTTGGTTACTTTTTCTACCGCATAAGCTCCGCCTAAAGCTTTAAAAGATTTTAAATCAAATCTTTTATTTTCATCTTTATAAAAAATTTTTTTTAAATTTAATTCTTTTGAAAGTTTATTTAAAGAAAGCAGGGGAGTAGGAGAATAACCTTTCCACTTAGAAATATTCTTATAAGCATTATCAATTTCTTCTGAGGTTAAAGAATTAAGAATTTCTTTTTTGTTAAATGAGTAATTTTTATTGTCTGTAAATTCCGTATATTTCCATTGATGACCGTTAGATAATATACTCATGTACTAACAATCTAAAGTATTATCTTTTTCCCACTTGGTAACATCTTTTGTTTTATCAAAACTATCTTTTGATTTGAATTCATTCATTTCTGAACTTCTTAACTTTATATAACTTTCAATAACATCTTTGCCAAAAGCATCATTCATATCTTTATTATTTTTTAATAAATTTAATGATTGTGCAAGTTCATCAGGCAGTTTAGGTAAGTTGGGATATTTATGATGATCTTCATACATATTGCAATCCAAAGGTTTGCCTGGATCAACGTTATTTTTTAAACCATATAAACCAGCTGCTAAAACACTTGCTTGCAATAAGTAAGGATTAGCAGAACCATCCATTAATCTTAATTCAAATCTTCCAGGATCGGGGATTCTTATCATGTGTGTTCGATTATTACCTGTGTAAGAAATACTACTCGGTGACCATGATGCTCCAGATTTTGTAGGTGGTGCATTTATTCTTCTGTAACTATTTATTGTTGGGTTAAAAAATGCAGATAAAGATGAAGCATTTTTAATTACTCCACCTAAAAAATTATAGGCCATTTTACTTAAACCAAGTTTATCTTTATTATCTAAGAATTTATTTTTACTACCTTGCCAAACTGATACGTGAGCGTGGCAACCATTACCGGTTAAATTTCCAAACGGTTTAGGCATAAATGTTGCTCTTAATCCGTGCTTTTCAGCAATTGTTTTTACCATAAACTTAAAAAAAGTATGTCTGTCTGCAGTTTTTAGGCAATCTGAATAATCCCAATTCATTTCAAATTGACCGTTAGCATCCTCATGATCATTTTGATAAGGGCCCCATCCCATTTCAATCATACAGTCACAAATTTCCTTAATTAAATCATACCTT
Organism: uncultured Pelagibacteraceae bacterium; assembly: GCA_902523515.1. GTDB lineage: Bacteria > Pseudomonadota > Alphaproteobacteria > Pelagibacterales > Pelagibacteraceae > Pelagibacter. Next base: position 136,620 of record CABYZT010000004.1, on the reverse strand, counting down.
CTCATTAATGCAGATTGATCATAACAAGGTTTGGATTGTGTATCCCTTGGATCTGCAATTGAATTGCCATCAGGTGAAATTAAAAAATATTCACACTCAACACCCGATTTCATTGTTAAATTCTGTTTTTTAAGTTTTTTAATTTGATTTTTTAACATCACTCTGGGTGATGCATCTACTGGATTACCATTCATCCATAGATCAGATGCTAACCACCCTACCTCTTTGTTCCAAGGAAGCTGAATTAAGCTATCTGGATCGGGAATTCCAAACATATCAGAGTCAGCAGGCGTCATATCTAACCAAGCAGCAAAGCCAGCAAAACCAGCTCCTGCATGCTGCATATCCTTTATCGCGTGAGCAGGCACTAATTTTGATCTTAGTACGCCAAATAAATCTACAAAACTTATTAAAAAATATTTAATTTTTTTTTGTTTAGCAATCTGAAATAAATTTTTAGACACAACCTAGGTTAACACAATTATTTAAAAAAGGATAAAATTGTTTCTTTATAATAAATTAAATTCACAACAATAATTACAATTACAGCTAGTATTACGCCATACTTAGCCTTAGGAAATGCTACACCTCTCATTTTTGAGGGTCTTAGTTCTTCTTTATTGTCTTCCATAAATTTAGAACATAAAAAAGGGCGCTACATTTAAGCAGCGCCCAAATTTTAATTTTAATTACCAATCGGTAATATTGCTTTTGTGATCGTTAGCACTATGTCTTTTTCTAGCAAGTCTTGAAAGTTCATCACTTTCCGATTTTGCTGTTAGAATGTGCCAACCAACCCATAAGATCAATGCAATTATTACCAGTATGCCTTCAACAGATCCAGCACCAGGGTAAATTGCACCAGCAACTTCTTCTGCTGGTTTATTTAGATGATCTATCCAGTTTGTAACTGTAGCCATATTTTTCTCCTTTACCTGGTTGCAGATGCAACTGCTTTTTCGTCTTCTTTAGCAGTTTCCATCATTTCATAGTCTAATCCAGCTATCTCAACTTCACGAGGGATTCTTAATTTACCCATGCCGTTAAGAACTTTAGCTATGATGTAGCCTGGTATTAGTCCAAGAACAACGAACATAATTAATGCTCCGATGAACTGTCCTAATGGATTAATTGTTGCATAAGTTGTTCCATCCCACATAGCACCAACACTGTAACCAGATGATGGATAACCATTTAGAACAAAACCACATATTACTAGACCTATAAATCCAGCATAACCATGTACTGCTACTGCACCAACTGCATCATCAATTTTGAACTTACGCTCAACCCAGTAATGTAGTTTGTACGAAATAACAACACCGATCATACCAATGATCATTGCTTGTATTGGATGATATAAATCATTTCCAGCAGAAGCACAGATAATACCTGCTAGGCCACTTGAGTAAGTCCAGAAAGGATCTCCTTTAGCAATCCAATATCCAGCTAACAATCCTCCTGATAATGACATCAAGAAGTTGAATGTAATACCACTAAGTGTAGTAGGTGTTACGTAGATATTTGTTGCTGTCCAGTAAGATATACCCTCCATTCCATACTCTGGTCCTAGATCAAAAATAGGTATGTTACATGCTGCATAAAATCCCCAGAAACCAGTATAAATTAAAAACAATCCTACTGTTACTAACCAAGGATTTCTTGGACCAATGTTTCTTGGTTCACCGCTAGATGAAAACTTACCAATTCTTGGTCCTAAAACCATTAGAACACCTAAAGCAAATCCACCTGCAATTGCGTGAATTACACCTGATGCGTAAGCGTCGTGATATCCTAGAAGTTTCAACATCCAGCCGTCGAAGTGCCATCCCCATGCTGCATCAATTGTCCAAAATACAGAACCAATTGCAATTGCTAAAATACCAAATGCAAAAGTCGTAATTCTCTCAATGATAGCCCCAGAAACTATGGAAGCAGCTGTCCAAGAGAAAAGTAAAAAGGCAGCCCAGAAGACACCAGAAATATGGTCTCCTAAATTGACAGCCATTAATTCACTTGTTGCTGTATACCATGTAGCACTAAATGCAGATTCATCTGTAACTAGTGCAGCACTTTCATTCATTATTGATGGTGCTAATCCAGGTCCTGTAGGAAAAGCCCAGTAAATCCACCAACCAAATAAAAACCACGTTACTGTTACTAAAGGTATCAGCATAGTGTTTTTCATAAGAGTATGTTGATGGTGTTTGTATCGAGAAGCTCCAACCTCATACATACAGAACCCTACGTGAATTAAGAACATCAATACCACTGTCACCCAGTAGTAAAATTCTGTAAATATGGTTGTAAGAGCACCTAACTGATCAGTCATATTCTCTCTCCATATTAGTTTAAGGAAGCCTATTAAATTTTACGATTCGATACAAATATAAAAAGACTTGAAAACCTAGTCTGTACACTAGGTTTTTAAAAATTATCAACTTTTAATTGAAATATTAAAATTTTAAATATGCTTTTTTCAAATCAACAAGAGGGTGTTTTGGAGACATTTGAAACTTAACTAAAAGTTCTCTTGCAATCATATCTCTATCTTGTTGATTATTTGGAAGCTTAATTGAGCTTGGAATAGTAACCCAACCATTCGCATTTCTGCAGAACACTGCTGGCCTATCTTCTTCATAACCCATGTGAACATCTTCTAACCAATTTAAATCATCCCATCCCATTGCTTCTATATATTTCTTAAGAAATGGAGTTAGTTTAGAATAGTCAGGTAAAAGATTAACATCGTATCTGTAACCAATAGACTGACCAATCATTTTTTCTCTTGCAGTCTCTTTCTTTTTGCCTAACTGACCTTTAATCTCTTTTGTTTTTGCTGCTTTTTTATTTTTTTTCTTTGGCATAGTTACCTCTATATTTTGTGGTAGTTATCAACACCAACAGTGTAGTTAGTTCCAGCTAATGGAACTTTTGCTAAAGCTGATGCTTCTGATGTTAAAGCAGCTAAATCTTCAGGTTCTAGAGAATGGATATTTGTTTTTCCACAAGCTCTTGCTAACAACTGAGCCTCTAAAGTCATTGAGTGAAGATAATTGTAAACTCTTAGCGCAGCATCATCAGGATTTAATCTAGCTCTAAGCTTAGGATCTTGTGTTGCAACACCAACTGGACATCTTCCAGTGTGGCAGTGATAACATTCACCTGCTTTTACACCCATTTCTTTTTCAAAGTTTGCTTCTGGAATATCTTTATTACAGTTAAGTGCAATCATAGATCCAGTTCCAATCGCAATTGCATCAGCACCCAAAGCTAAAGCTTTAGCCATGTCAGCACCGTCTCTTACTCCACCTGCATAAATTAATGTTACTTTTCCAGTTTTACCAACATCATCGATTGCCCTTCTAGCTTCTCTAATTGCAGCTATACCTGGAATACCAGTGTTTGCAGCAGCGATATGCGGGCCAGCTCCAGTAGAACCTTCCATTCCATCTAAGTAAATAGAGTCAGGATCACATTTTGCAGCCATACGCACATCATCATAAACTTTAGATGCGCCTAATTTTAATTGAATTGGCACTTTATTTTTTGTTAATTGTCTTAGCTCTTCTACTTTTAAAGCTAAATCATCTGGTCCTAACCAGTCAGGGTGTCTCGCTGGAGATCTTTGGTCAATACCAGATGGTAATGATCTCATCTCAGCAACTTGGTCAGTAACTTTTTGACCCATTAAGTGTCCGCCCATTCCAACTTTTTGACCCTGTCCAATAAATACTTCAATACCATCTGCCAATTGTGCATGATGAGGATTAAAACCATATCTTGATTGAATACATTGGTAGTACCATTTCTCAGAATATCTTCTTTCATCAGGTATCATTCCACCTTCACCAGAACATGTAGCACTACCTGCCATAGTTGCTCCTCTAGCTAAAGCAGTTTTTGCTTCATAAGAAAGCGCACCAAAACTCATTCCCGTAATATAAACTGGAATATCTAACTCAATTGGATTTTCACATCTTGGTCCAATAACAGTTTTCGTCTCACATTTTTCTCTGTAACCTTCGATTACAAATCTAGTTAGTGTTCCAGGTAAGAAAACTAAATCATCAAAAGTAGGAATTTTTTTCATCAATGCCATTCCTCGCATTCTATATCTTCCTAATTGAGATTTAATATGAATGTCGTCTATTACTTCAGGTGTGAAGATAGCGTTATGACCTAACAAACTTTTATTTCTTTTACCTTCTTCATGTGCATGGACATCAGCTTTTCCACCAACTCCTTTTCCATTTTTTTTAACTTTTTTAGATTTTTTCTTAGGCATTATATTGCTCCCTTCTTCTCTGTAGGTTCCAAATTGTCATAATTCCAAAGTTTCTTACCAGCTACAATTTTTTTCATTTTACTAACGTCAAAGTTTTCACCAATCTCGGCTACTTTTAATTTTCTTTTTAGCCAATCTTGATCGCTTTTAGTCAACTCAGCATCTACTGCATCACTACCATATGATCCAATTTCTCCACCTACGAAAATTGTCCCATCATACATAGAGTCGCCTAAATTTATCCCCACATCTCCAAGGATTATAATTCTACCTCTTTGCATCATAAAACCAGTAAAGGCACCTGCATCACCACCAATTATTATAGTTCCACCTTTCATATCAATACCAGTTCTGGCACCAACACTACCTTTGCAAATTAAATCTCCACCTCTAATTGCCGCACCAAAACAAGATCCAGCATTCTTTTCGATCACTACTTTACCAGCCATTAAATTTTCTGCACATGACCATCCAACTCTTCCATTAATTCTAACTATTGGGCCATCACAAGAACCCATTCCAAAGTATCCTAAACTTCCTTCAAAAATTAAATTCAGTTTATTTAAAATACCAACTCCAAGACTGTGTTTACCTTGTGGGTTTTTTATTACTATTGTTCCATATCCTTGGCTCATTAAGTTATCGATCTCTTTATTAGCCTCAGGTGCTGTCATGTCTTTAACATCAAGATCAGTTCTTTTATTAAAATCTACATCGTATGTACCAAAGTAGTAAAAGTTTTCTGCTTCATCAGGATTAAAGAATTTTTGCTGAGTTCTTCCTGTTAAAACCTCAGTGTGCATACCCATTGATTGGGCTTTTGATTTTTTCGATACTGTTTTTAGATTTGCCATACTTTTACCTCCCCATCAAACGGATCATATGTATCAATTTCTTGCGGTAATACAGATCTAATTGCAATTTCTTCAGATCCCATAGCAACCAAATCATCAGACTCATATAAGACCAAAGGTTTTGCAGCCATTGTATCTTTTGCCATTCCCAAAGAGTCTTTTGTTGCAACAAAGTAGGTAAAAACACCATCTAAACCGGTTAAAGATGCTTTCATTCCTTCTTCTAAAGTTGCACCGTCTCTCATTTTTTCAGCAAGATAAACTGCAATTAATTCTGAGTCACACTCAGACATAAATCTCATACCTTTATTTTCTAAAACTCTTCTGTTGTTCCAATAGTTTGTTAATTGTCCATTATGTACTACAGATACATCGCTAAATGGATATCCCCAGAAAGGATGGGCAGATTTAATATCTACACCGGACTCTGTTGCCATTCTAGCATGACCTATAGCATGTGTTCCAACAACTTTATCTAAGCTATATCTATCGCAAACCATTTTAGCGTTTCCAAGATCTTTGATCACTTCTAATGATTTACCCATTGAAAGAATTTCTACACCAGGAATACTTTCTATACGTTGTGAAAATTCCAAAAGGTCTTTAACATTATAGTCAATTTCATATCTTAAAGAATAGGGAAGAGTTCTTTCTTCTTTAACAACTTTCGCACCCATTTCGGCTAAAGTTTGGTCTACAATTTTTTTTCTTTCATCGTATACAGATACATCTTCCATAACTGATGAACTTCCTTCTCCTACGTTTTCTCCAACTTTAAAACGCATAATGAAGTTTTTTCCATCTGTATCTCCATATAAAGCGTAACCTGTTGAGTCTTCTCCTCTATGTTTTAATGCTTGGAGCATCCCTTGTAGTTCACTTCCAACATTTGAAGATTTTCCTCTATGAATTAAACCTGCTATTCCACACATATATTTATACCCTTTCTATCTATTACTGTGACCTACGGTAGACAATCAAGATAAGTATCCAGATCCCATTGTGTTGTTGCACCAAGAAATCTTTCCCACTCATCATTTTTATACCAATGGAAAACTTTATACATTTCATCTGGCATTGCAGATTTGATTACTTCATCCTCCGCCAGTCTATCCAAAGCTTCACCTAAACTTAATGGAAGTTTTTTAACATCTTTACCAGCTTTTTGAGCTTCATAAATATTTCTAGACTCAGGAGCTGCTGGTTTCATCTTCTTGCTTATACCTTCATCGCAAGCTTTTAATAAAGCAGCACCTAGTAGATAAGGATTATGCATAGAATCTACCGATCTATATTCAAACCTTCCTGGAGCAGAAACTCTTAAACCACAAGTTCTATTTTGATATCCCCAGTCAGCGTAAACAGGAGCCCAAAAACCTTGATCCCATAATCTTCTGTAAGAATTTACAGTTGAAGATCCAAGAGCTGTCAATGCTGGTAAGTGCTTCATGATACCCGCAATTGATTGCAAACCAATTTTACCTGGTAATTGCATATCTTTTGTATCTGGCATGAAAGTATTAGTTCCACCTTCAACATAACTAAATACTTCTTCAACACCCGGAAGTGTTTTGTTACCAAGTTTGTTTATTTTAATTTTTCCACCTTTCCATAAAGACATATTTGTATGACAACCACTTGCAGAAACACCCATAAATGGCTTTGTCATAAAGCAGGCAATTAAATTATGTTCTCTAGCAACTTGAGCACAAATTTGTCTGTAGGTTGATAACCTATCTGCATTCCTTAAAACGTTATCATAGGTCCAGTTTAATTCTAATTGACCTGGTGCATCTTCATGGTCTCCTTGAATCATATCAAGACCCATTGCTTTAGCGTACTCAATAACCTTCATAAATACTGGTCTCAATGACTCAAACTGATCGATGTGATAACAGAATGGTTTAGAAAAACCTTTACCAGTAGGCGTTCCATCCTCATTTTTTGTTAACCACATCATTTCAGGCTCAGTACCAACTCTTAATTCTAGACCATGTTTTTTCTTAAATTCATCCATGAAAATTCTTAGATTTCCTCTGCAGTCTGAAGTTAAATGACCCCCTGGATTTTTTCTTTCTTCCCTGTTTCTAAAACAAGTTACAAATACTCTTCCAACTCTTTTATCCCATGGTAATTGAACAAAAGTTTCAGGATCAGGTATTCCAACAAGCTCCATAGCCTCTGGTCCATATCCAATGTAATTATTATGACGATCTAAAAACAAATTTGCGGTAGCACCGTAAACTAATTGAAATCCTTTTTCAGCTGTTCTTTCCCAGTGATCTGCAGGTATGCCTTTACCAACAACTCTACCTGTTACAGAAATGAATTGATAATAAATATAAGTGATGCCAAGTTCATTAATTTTTTCTCGAACTTTTTTAACTAATTTTGCTCTACCAGGCTGGTTAACATGTTTTTCTAGATCTGTCATTTTCACCCCTCAATGAATTTAATTTATTCAAACGTAGCTGAAAAATTTATTTGTGTCTAGGCTTAGAGTCTAGCTCCAAGGAAACGGACTGTTCGAAGTAGGGTGAAGTTCACCCTTCTCGTAACGGTTGAATCTAAATGGTTTTAATAAATCACTTTCAGTACCAAGAATTTCTTTTGCAACAAGTTCTCCAACCCCAATCATTTTATAACCATGATTGGCATCTGCAATCATGTAAACGTTTTCAAAAAATCTATCAAAGATTGGAAACGAGTCTGGTGTCATACATCCAAGTCCGCCAGATGGTCCTTTTCTATATAAATCAGATTTACCCTCAAATCTTTTTTGACAATGCGCTAAAGCTGAACACCACATTTCACTAAATGCGTCTGTTGTTTGATATTCAGGTGACTCAATTCCATAAGGATCAACATTAACTTGATCAAAATGTTTTTTAACTATGTAAGGAGAAGTTCCCCCTTGCACACCTAAACCTTCAATGTCAGGTTTGTAATAAATTCCCCAAATTTTATCTGTTAATAATTTTTTTGTTTTGTCTGAATATAATGGAGCAGTCGAGTCTACATGAACCACAGGAGGTTGTTTTCCATCATTTGTTTTTAGAAAATCTGGCTCAACACCAATAACACCTTCTTGTAGCATCCAGTATGTCCACATATCTGTTACATGCATTTTACCGTCTTTGCCTTTAATGTTAGCTGTTTTAGGTAACTCTAGCATATTCCAAAAATCTCTCGCCCATGGACCTGCGCCGATAACAACTTGTTCGCACTCAATTGTACCTTTGTCTGTCTCCACTCCTGTAACAGCTTGACTGTTACTTCCTCTTTTAAAACCTGTTACTTTTACACCTTTCATAACCTGAACACCGTTTGATGTAGATTTACTTTCAAGTGCTTTAATTGAATCTTTGTTAAATGCGTATCCACCTTTTTTTTCATGAAGTATTGAAGTGATGCCTTGAGCTTGCCAATCATCAAAAATATCTTTCATATAATTCGAACAATCTTTTTCACCTTCAATAAATACCGACTCATATCCAATTGCTTTTTGTTGCTCATAAATGCTTGCAACATCTTCATGCATTACTTCAGGTGAAATTTGTAAGTAGCCAACAGGGTTATATTTAAATGCTTTAGGATCACTCTCCCAAACTGAAACTGAGTGAGCCATAAGCTCTCTCATTGCTGGTTGGAAATAATTATTTCTCACAACTCCACAAGCAATTCCACTTGCGCCAGCAGCAGTATCTTTTTTTTCTAAGACAACGATGTCACCAGGATTTTTGTAAGTTTCAGAAAGTTTCCAAGCAGTACTTAGACCGTGAATTCCACCACCAATGATAACTACTTTTGCTTTCGAAGGTAATGTCGTCATATAAAAACATTATTTTTTGGAAATAGTAATTAATATAATTTTTTATAGAACTAAAAATTATATATATAATTTAGATATTTCAATTTTTGTGAAATTTGTCGCTAATAACTTATATTTTTTAAGGTATCCAGGTATTCATTAAATTCTTTAATAAAAGAATCGCTAGGTATTATATTTTTTACCCTTTGGTCTGTTGATGTTTTTTCAAGACGAAAGAATCCTTTTTCACAAGCTTCAGTAATAATTAATGCAGATTTAGGTCTAGATGTTTTAAATAATTTAGTTTTAAGTTCCTCAACAGATAGTTTTTTATTTTCTTTATGTGCAGACATTACTAATAACATCATATGATAGTGAGAAGGAGATTTTCTAAAAAAATAGTTACTAGCTGTATGCGACTGTCTCATTTGATCTTCCCAAAAATCTAATAAAGTCTTTTTTTCTTTTGGCATTATTTTTAAGCTCTGACTCTTGATTTGGTTGGATCGTAGAATGGAAAACCAACAACTTTAGCACTAATCCTTTTTTGATGACCATCGATTTTACCTATTTCAACTTCAGTACCTATTTCTGAGTATTGAACATCTATTCTGCAAAGAGCAATATTTTTATTCAAAGTAGAGGACAAGCATCCACTGGTAACTATACCAACCTGTGATCTTCCAATATGAACACAGTCTCCATGTCCTGCAATTTCTTTTCCATTAAGTTCTAGGCCCACCAATTTCTTTTGTGGGTTAGCTTTTCTTTTAATCAATTCCTCTTTACCAATAAAATCTTCTTCTTTTGTTTTCAGTGGAACGGCAAAACCAATACCAGCTTCAAAAGGATCTTGCTCTCCATCAAACTCTGCGCCAAATAAAATTAAACCCGCTTCAATTCTTAGTTTGTCTAAGGCAGCAAACCCTGCTGGTATCAATCCATCATCTTTACCCGCTTCCATTAATTTATCCCAAACTTCGGAAGCATGTTTTGGATGACACCAAACTTCATAACCTAATTCACCAGTATAACCTGTTCTAGAAACAATTAATGGAATACCTTGAAGTTCTTCTATTCTACAAATAGTAAATCTAAACCAGCCCAACTCATCTATCGAAGGCTGTGTTGGTGGTGTAAAGATAATTTTCTTTAAAATTTCTCTACTTTTTGGACCTTGCAAAGATACATTGCTAATTTGATCAGTAGAGTTTTTAACAATAGCATTAAAATTCTTTTTCTTTGCAATTTCTTTTAGCCATTCTCCACCATATTCATCTCCACATATCCATCTAAAACCTGTTTCGCTTAATCTTAAAAGAGTTCCATCATCGAACATCATTCCATTTTCGTAACACATTGCAGAATATACAACCTGTCCAACAGAAAGTTTTTTTATATTTCTTGTAAGAGTGTAGTTCATTAATTCTTCAGCGTCAGGACCAATTATTTCAAACTTTCTTAGTGATGATAGATCAATTAACACAGCATCATTTCTACAAGCATTATACTCATTAACCAAACCATGTTTGGTGTAATCGTTTGGAAGCCAAAACCCTCTAGCATCAACAAAGTTTCTAGTTAATTTTGAAGTTCTTTCATAAAAACCAGAATTTCTAGTAAGTTTATTTTCAGAGTCTGTTTTCATTCTAAAACCAAATGACTTTCTAAATTCTTTGTTTTTGTCGTAAGTTCTAACAAATATATTAGTAGGATTCCACGAATTACAAGGATCTATATCACTTGGACATGCGGTTGTTCCTATTGTTAAATCTTTTAAAGCCTTAAACATTACATAGTCACCAGGTCTTGAATAAGATTCATCAGAAATAACAGAATTCAATCCTCCAGCAGAGGTGTTAAAAAACAAATTAATTGCATGCCAACCCTTTTGTTTCTGAACACCGTATTTCGACATACTTTCAGTTAAATTATCCGAACAGTTTGGGTGGCCAAAGTATCCCGCATCTTCATAATATTTTGAAGTACATGCAAGATTAAAAGTATCGTGTTTTCCAACAGTATCTCTTATTACTTCAACAAGTGGTTCATGATCTGTGTCATAAAATTTAGAGAACAAACCTGGTCCTGGAAAAGTATTACCCATGAATGTTCTTGTTGTTTGCCAGTCTAATCCTTTTTCAATTCCTTTTTCTAATTTTCTAGTATCAAAAGCCACAAAGTCAGAACATTGTCTGCCAGTTGGACTTATCACTTGAATATAATCTCCTTCTTTAACCTCATAAGATATTGAGGTTTCTTTATTTATATTTTCTTCATAAACAGGTTCAAAAACAGGATCAGGAATTACATTTAATTCCTTATCATTAACAATTTTAGCTCTTTTAACAAATATAGTTAAATCAGTTGGTGGATTTTGTTTTGTAACATCCATATCTTCGCTAGGTGCTGAAAATATTGCGTAACATTTATCTTTTGATTTTAATTTAATTTTTTCACCAGGCGCTGTGTCTAGATCAAATATAATTGATGATTTTGAATTAGAAATTTTTAAATTTCTTTTTTTTAATTGATAGTTGGTTGCTAAAATTGTTTCATCATTCCCACTAAGAATATTTTTTATAAAGTTTTTTTCGTTATTTGATTTAAGATTTAAAATTCCAAGATCTGAATTTCCATCTTTTCCAAAACAAATAATCTCACATATTTGATTTCCTTCATTATTTATTATGTCTATTTCATCATCAGGAAAAATTTGAAAACCAGTTAGACCACCACCATTAACAACATGTCTTTCAACTCCAGGTGGTAAAATATTTAAACCAGGATATTTGATGTCTTTGCTTATTCCTAACATTTTTAAATTTAAGTGAGACCATAATATAATCAAAACGAGTTGACTATAACTTTAAATAGGAACATACTTTATTATTAATATATTAATTATAGAGGGGTATATATGAAAAAAATAATATCATTATTTTCCGCTTTAATATTAACATTTGCTCTGACTTTAAGTAGTGCAAATGCAGATAAGAGCGGAGTAGTAAAAATCCCAACTCATAACTGGTCAAGTCAATTAGTTGGAGCAGAAGTGGTTGGTGAATTATTAAAAATGGTTGGTGAAAAAGTCGAATATATCAACATGGATTCACAAGCTGTTTACCAAGCCATGGCTGATGGAGATATAGATCTAGTTCACGAAATTTGGGAAGGTGCTTTTGGTGCTTCTTATGATAAGGCGAAAGCAGGTGGAGGAATTGAAGAAATTCTTACACACGATGCAGTAACTAGAGAGGACTGGTGGTATCCAGACCATGTAGAGAAATTATGTCCAGGTTTACCTGACTGGAAGGCATTAGATAAATGTAGCGATAAGTTTGCTAGAGCTGACTCTGGTGGTAAAGGAGTGTTTATTGGTGGTCCAGTTGACTGGTTAAAGCACGATGCTGAAAAAGTTGAAGCATTAGGCATGAATTTTATGGTTAAAAATGCAGGATCAGCAGATGCAATATGGGCAGAATTAGATGCTGGTGTCGCTCAAGGCAAAGCAGTTGTAGTTTTTAACTGGTCGCCAAACTTCATAGGTGCAAAATATCCAGGAAAATTTGTTGAGTTTCCAAAGCATGACCCTGCTTGTACAACGGATCCAGCTTGGGGAATTAACAAAACAGCACTATATGACTGTGGTAACCCAGCTAGTGGTTATTTAAAATTAGCAGTAAATGCTGACTTTAAGAATAATCATCCAAACGGATATAAATTACTGAAACAGATGAACTTTTCTGGTCCAGACATCGACAAGATGGCAAATTATAAAGACACAGACGGACTTGAAGTATCTGCTGCCGCTCAGAAATGGTTAAATGATCATAAATCTAAGTGGGAGCCTTGGGTTGCTTCATCAAAATAAGTAATTGAAAATATATAAACGAACCGATTTTTATAAGTCGGTTCGTTTTTTTTTATTTTATGATAAATTAAAATTTAAGCATGAACAAAGAAGCGAAAATATCCTGCAAAAATATCTGGAAATTATATGGTGAAGCTCCAGAAAAGTTTCTAAAGAATACAAATAACAACCCCACAACTGAAGAGATTAAAAAAAATAATTATATACCTGCTGTAAGAGATGCATCAATAGATGTTAATACAGGTGAAATACTAGTTATTATGGGACTAAGCGGTTCAGGAAAATCAACATTGCTTAGATGTATGTCAAAATTAATTGAACCAACTCATGGCCAGGTATTTTTTGAGGGAAATGATTTGTTAAAAGCTTCTGAAAAAGAGTTAATAGATATAAGACGGCATAAGATGGGTATGGTGTTTCAACACTTCGCACTTTTGCCTCACCGAACAGTTTTGCAAAATGTTGCATTTCCACTTGAGGTTCAAGGACAAGAAATTCAAAAAAGAGAGGAAAGAGCAAAAGATGTAATAAAGCTAGTAGGTTTAGAAGGAAGAGAAAAATATTATCCAAGGGAATTATCAGGGGGACAACAACAAAGAGTTGGTCTTGCGAGATCTTTAGCAGTTGAACCAGATGTTTGGTTTTTAGATGAACCTTTTTCTGCATTAGATCCATTAATAAGAAAAGAAATGCAAAACGAGTTTTTAAGACTTCAAAGCATGTTAAAGAAAACGATTGTTTTTATTACCCATGATTTTGATGAGGCAATTAGATTAGCAGATAGGATAGCAATAATGTATGAGGGATTAATTGTTCAAGTAGGAACCCCCGAAGAATTGATTACAAAACCAGCTACTGATTATGTCGCAGAATTTACAAAAGATATACCAAGATCAAAATTATTAAATGCAGAAAGCATTATGAATGAAAAAGATAAAAAACCTTACGAAAACACAGTTAATTATAGTGATAAAATTGAAAAAATTGCATCAAAAGTTTTAAAGTCAGAAAGTATTTTTTCTGTAGTTGATGACAACAAAGAGGTTATAGGTTCAGTGAGTAAAAAAGAATTAATTAAAGCTTTATTTGCTGAAGACAAAAATGAATAAAATTAAAACCATTTTAAGGGGAAAATTTTTTTTTATATTTGGGCCTTTCATTTTCTTGTGGCTCTTACGTTATATTATTCCAAATTATACTATTTCATCTAAAACACCTCATTGGGCATACATTCCACCAAAAAGTTGCTTAGGTGGCTGTGGATCAATAGATGGTCTTATACCTTTTGTTGATTGGACAAATGCATTAATTCAATTTTTAAGAAAGTACGAAATATTCGGTTTGTTTACTTTTAGAGATTTTACAAGAGGAATTGCTAGCTATGTTGATAAATTTTTAGATTTTACAGAAGCAGTCTTACACAAAGGTTTTCCAGGTTATGATGTAGGACCTTTACCTTGGATATTTATTTTAACTCTTACAATTATATTGGGATTTTATTTAAGAGGCTGGAGATTAGCTTTATTAGGTGGAGCATGTTTTTCATATTTAATATTATTTAGCAAAAGAGGTATTTGGGAACTGTCTATGAAATCCTTGGCGGCCATCTCTGTTTCAGCACCACTAGCAGCATTAATCGGACTGTGTTTAGGTATACTTGCGGTAAAAAGAAAAAGATTTGCAAACTTTTTATGGCCAATGCTTAACATTTTACAATCGTTACCTCATTTTTCATATTTAATATTAGTAGTTATATTTGTTGGAATAGGCACAAAAGCCGGAGTAATAGCAACTGTAATATTTGCATTTCCTCCCATGGCTAGATTAACGATATTAGGCTTACAAAATATATCTCAAGAAATAAAAGAGGCAGGTGTCATGGCAGGCTGCACAAAGTGGCAAATGTTATTTAAAGTTGAGATTCCAGCAGCCAGATCTCCAATAATGCTTGGGGTAAATCAAGTTATTATGCAATGTCTTGCTATGATTGTTATAGCAGCATTTATTGGTCAACCAGGTCTTGGTCATGATTTATTAATTCGGTTACAAGGTTTAAGATTAGGTGAGGCTTTTGAAATTGGTGTTGCAGTTGTTTTGATTGCAATTACACTTGATAGATATAGTCAAGCTTTAGCATTAAAAGAACCAGAGCGAAGAGAGGGAAATTTTGTAAAGAGAAATCCATATTTATGTGCAACTTTTTTTGCAATTATAATTTGCTCTATCTTAGTTTTTCTTTTTCCATTTTTTAATGAATATCCAAAGGAGCTAACAGTTTCAGCATCTGTATATTTAGATAATGCCATTAAATCATTTACAAGATCTTTGTTTGTACCGTTAGGAATATTTAGAGATTGGATGTTAATATATTTTTTGATGCCTCTTAAAGCTGTATTTCAATCTATGCCATGGACTGGAGTAATTTTATTTGTCGGAGCAATTGGGTGGAAACTTGGTAAAATGAGACTAGCGTTAACAGTAATGTTATTCGTATTTTTTATAGCATCATCTGGCTATTGGGTAAGGGCAATGATCACGGTGTACATGGTTTTTGCTTCATTAATTATTTGCGCTCTAATTGGAATACCATTAGGAATATGGGCATCTAAGAAAGAAAGTAGAACAAAGATTGTTTTAAATATTTGTGATATTTTTCAAACATTTCCGTCATTTATATACTTGCTTCCAGCAATAATGTTATTTCAAATTAGCGATGTTTCGGCAATATTTGCAATAGTAATATATTCTTCAATACCAATGGTTAGGTACACTGTTTTTGGTTTAAGAAATGTACCTCAGCAAATTATAGAAGCATCTATTACCTCAGGGTGTACAGATAGACAACTATTATGGAAAGTAAAAATGCCACTAGCTTTTCCTGAAATAATACTTGGAGCTAATCAAACACTAATGTTTGCATTATTTATGGTTATGATTGCAGGATTTATCGGAACAGTTGATTTATCTCAAGAAATATTTAGGGCTTTATCGTTCAGTGACGGAGGCAAAGGTTTGATAATTGGTTTATGCGTTGCATTTATAGGCTTAACAGCTGATAGACTATTAGTTGAATGGTCATCACAGATGAAATCAAAATTAGGCTTTAAAGTTTAATTTTAATCTTTTTGATGAAAAAATTCATAGTATCAATTGATCAAGGAACGACCTCATCTAGAGTTATTTTGTTTGACATTAAAGGGAACATTAAATTTATTTCACAATACGAATTTAAACAATATTTTCCAAAAAATGGCTGGGTAGAACACAATCCAAATGAAATTTGGTCAACAACACTTAAAGCTCTAAAACAAGTAATCAAAAAAACAAAAAGTTTGAAAGGTCATATACTTACAATTGGAATTACAAATCAAAGAGAAACTACAATTTTGTGGAATAAAAAAACTGGAAAACCTATTTATAATGCAATCGTGTGGCAAGATAGAAGAACCCAGGAATATTGTAAATCTCTAAAGAATAATAATTTTGAAAAAACTTTTAGAAAAAAAACAGGATTATTTATAGATCCTTATTTTTCAGCTACTAAAATAAAATGGATTTTAGACAATGTAAAAGTTTCAAAAAAGTTATTAAAAACCAATAATTTATTGTTTGGTACAGTAGACACCTTTTTAATCTGGAAACTAACTAAAGGTAAACAGCATTTAACCGAAGCTACCAATGCAAGCAGAACTATGTTGTTTAATATCAATAACAATAAATGGGATAATGAAATTTTACAGAAATTAAAAATTCCAAGGAGCATCTTGCCAGAAGTAAAAAATTCTGCAGATAATTTTGGAAAAACAGATAAGGGAGTTACAGGAAAAGAAATTCCCATTTCAGCCGTTTTAGGTGATCAACAAGCAGCTGCTGTTGGACAAGCTTGTTTTGAAAAAGGATCAATAAAAAGCACTTATGGTACTGGTGCGTTTATAATAATGAACACTGGATCAAAAAAAATTAATTCAAAAAATAAGTTATTAACTACAATTTGCTATAGATTGAATAATAAGACAACGTATGCTCTTGAAGGATCTATTTTCATAGCAGGAGCAGGCGTACAATGGTTAAGGGATAAAATTAAATTAATAAACAATGCTTATGAAACTGAAAAAATAGCTAAATCAACAAAAAGCAATAACGAAGTTTATGTTGTCCCAGCTTTTAGTGGAATAGGCGCACCTTATTGGAGACCTGATGCAAGAGGCTTAATAACAGGACTTACAAGAGATAGTGATTGGAAAACTTTAGTGAGAGCAACCGTCGAGTCTGTTGCTTATCAAAGTTATGATTTATTTTATTCAATGAAGAAAGATGGCTTAAAGCCTAGAATAGTTAAAATTGATGGTGGCATGGTAGCTAATAATTGGTTTTCACAATTTTTGGCAAATATAATTAATTTAAAAGTAATTCGACCTAAAGTTTTAGAAACCACTGCTCTTGGAGCGGCTCTGTTGGCAGGTTATCAAGTAGGAGAATTCAAATCATTAAATCAGATTAAAAATACATGGAAAAAAGATAAAGCTTTTAAGCCAAAAATTAACAAAAAACTTAGAAATCATATATTGCATGGTTGGAAGCAAGCAATTAAAAAAACCTTAGCATAAAGATAAAAATGAAAAAAATATTAATTGTTGGTGCGGGGGCTATGGGAGCTGCTTTCTCAATACCATTGTTAGATAATGGTCACTCGGTCACTTTAACAGAGCCATACAACTTTAAATTATTACAAAAATTAAACTCAAAAAAAAAAATTCACCCATCATTGAATATAAATTTACCAAAAAAATTAAAAATAAATAAATTTTCAAGTGACATTTTAAATAGCAAATGGGACTTAATTGTAATTGCTGTGAGTTCGATCGGAATAGACCTGATTGGAAAAAATCTTTCAAAAATTAAAAATAAATCACCTATTTTGGTATTAACAAAAGGTCTTAAATTAGATGATAGAAATTTGATTTCAATGTCTAGCTTATTAAGAAAATATAATAAAAATTTAAATATTTCTGTTTTGAAGGGCCCATGTTTAGCAATAGAATTAGCTAAAAAAGTTAAAAGCTTCACAGTTGTTGCAAACAAAAATATTAACATTGCGAAAAAAATTGGAAAATTAATTTCAACAAATTATTATCGAACTGAATTTAGCAGAGATGTTAATGGAGTTGAGTTTTTATCTGCTATAAAAAATATTTATTCAATGATAATTGGAGCTGGACAGTGGCACAATACATCATCGGCTTTATTTAGAAAATCAATTGATGAAATGAAATATCTTGCAAATTATTTTAAAGGAAAAAAAGAAACTGTCTATGGCTTGGCAGGTTTGGGAGACTTATATGTAAGTGCAATGGGAGGAAGAAATAGTAAAATGGGAGAATATCTTGGAAAAGGCTATACTTTTAACCAAGCAAAGAAAAAATTTATGAAAAATGATACAGTGGAAGGTGCTGATTTAGCAATAGAAATAGCTCCTTTTATATTTAAAAAAATTAATAAAAGAAAAATTCCATTAATGTTTTCTTTGTTGATAGCAATTGTTAAAAATAAAAAATTAAAAATAAATTATTAAGTATTATTATGGTCAATTGGAATTATCCTACCACTATGTGGATAGGAGAAAATAGAATTGAAGACTTATCCTTAGCATGTAAAGAGTTAAATATTTCAAATCCATTATTTGTAACAGACAAGGATTTAATTAACTTGGGTTTAATAAAAAATATAATATTAAGATTAAAAAAAAGTTTTCAAAATTTAGTTACCTTTTCTAATTTTACGGGAAATCCAATTGGAGAAAATGTAGAAGAAGGCGTTAAAGTTTATAATACCTCGGACTGTGATGGCGTAATAGCTTTAGGAGGTGGAAGTGGTTTAGATGTTGGAAAAGCTATAGCATTTATGTGTAATCAATCTCGACCGTTATGGGATTTCGAAGATATTGGTGATTACTGGACAAGAGCTGATAGTTCTAAAATTTCAAAAATTATTGCAGTTCCAACCACTGCTGGAACAGGATCCGAAACAGGTAGAGCATCTGCAATCATAAATAAAGAAACAGGTGTAAAAAAAATTATTTTTCACCCAAAAATGTTACCATCGATTGTTATTTTAGATCCTTTACTTACACTAGATTTATCTCCAAGATTAACAGCAGCAACTGGAATGGATGCACTAGCTCATAATTTAGAAGCGTTTTGTGCGCCAGGATATCATCCAATGGCTGATGGTATGGCAATAGAAGGAATGAAATTAATTAAAAATTCATTAATTAAAGCATTTACAAATGGAAAAGATGTTAACGCTAGAATGGATTTGCTTTCAGCTGCTTCAATGGGCTCGACTGCATTTCAGAAAGGACTGGGAGCAATTCACTCATTGAGCCACCCAGTAAACGGTAAATTTAATGTCCACCACGGCTTATCAAATGCAATATTTATGCCTTATGTTTTGACATTTAATAAACACTCAATTGAAAATAAAATAATATCGATTTGTGATTATCTTAATTTAAATAAAAATTTTGATAGTTTTTTAAATTGGATTTTGGAATTAAGACAAAATTTAAATATTCCACACAAATTATCAGATGTGATGGATTGTAATAATATTGATTTAGATGAACTTTCCTTAATGGCATTTGAAGATCCATCTACAGGAGGAAATCCCAAAAAATTAAGTCAAAATGATCTAAAAGAAATGTATATAAAAAGTATTTCTGGAGAATTATTTTAATGAAAAAAATATTGATAGTAGAAGGAAACTTACGAGAAGAAAATCAAAGTTTTTCTGCAGCTGGTATTCAAACACATACAGAAAGCCTTAAAGATAGTTTAGCGTTTTTTACAGATAAATTAGAAACCCACGTGGTAAATCCTTCTTCAGATGAAAATATCGATCAAAAAATTGATGCACTTGAAAGCTACGATGGTCTTATTTGGGGAGGAAGTAGTTTAAACATCTATAACAATACCCCAGAAATAAAAACACAAATTGAATTTATGAGAGAATGTCAGAAAAAAATAAAAAAAATTTTAGCAATATGTTGGGGCATGCAAGTAGCTGTAACAGCAGCAGGAGGGGAGGTTAAAAAAGCGACAAAAGGATCTCATAGAGGCATTGCCTCAAATATAGAAATTAATGAAAATGGTTTAAATCATCCACTTTATAAAAATAAAGATCAAAAATTTAACACACCAGCATTTAATTTTGATGAAGTCGTAACAATGCCAGAAGATTCAATTTTATTAGCCTCAAACTCAATAAATAACGTTCAAGGAATAAATTTCAAAGTTGGTAACTGTAATATATGGGGACTTCAATATCACCCTGAGATTACTTATAATAAAATGATCAATTTGATTATTTTCAGAAAAAAGAGACTTTTAGAAAAAGGTGCTTTTAAAAATGAGGATGAAATCGATAATCATATTAAATATATAGAAACTGAGAATAATAAATTAGATAAAGTTTCTAGAATGAGAGAATTGGAGAACTGGTTAGAATATCTAAATTTAGAATAAACCTTCTATTTCACCCTTGTCATTTAATTTTATTGAATCGGCTGCAGGAACTCTTGGAAGACCTGGCATTGTCATAATTTCTCCACACACAACAACTATAAATTCAGCACCTGAAGAAAGTCTTACCTCTCTTACAGGCAAAACATGACCTGTGGGTGCACCTTTTAAATTTGGATCTGTTGAAAAACTATATTGAGTTTTTGCAATACAAACAGGTAACTTACCGTAACCTTTTTCTTCAAAATCTTTTAATTGTTGTCTTACTTTTGTATCAGCTACCACTTCAGATGCGCTATAAATTTCTTGTGCAATTTTTTCTATTTTTTTGAATAACGGAAGATCATCCTCATATAAAAATTTAAATGTATCTTTTTTATCTTCACAAATTTCTGTAACATTTTTAGCCAGTTCAATAGTTCCTTCACTTCCATTTGACCAATGACTACATTTAGAGGCTTTTACTCCTTGCGTTTCACAAAAATCTAACAAGGTTTTCATTTCATCTTCAGTATCAGTAATAAAATGATTAACTGCAACAGTAACAGGTAATCCAAATTTTCTAATATTATTAATATGTCTACGTAAATTTACCATTCCCTCTTTGAGTGCTGATACATTTTCTTTTTTTAAATCTTCTTTAGCAACTCCACCATGCATTTTCAGAGCTCTTATAGTTGCAACAATAACAACACAATCTGGTTTTAGACCAGATTTTCTGCACTTAATATCCAGAAATTTTTCAGCTCCCAAATCAGCTCCGAATCCTGCCTCTGTTACAACGTAGTCAGCTAATTTAAGTCCAGCTTTAGTTGCAATAACTGAATTACATCCATGAGCAATATTTGCAAAAGGGCCACCATGAATTATTGCAGGATTGTTTTCTAGAGTTTGAGTTACATTGGGTCTTATTGCCTCTTTAAGCAAAACTGTCATTGGACCTTGTGCATTTAAATCTTTTGCATAAATTGATTGCTTATCTCTTGTATAACCAATTGTAATGTTACCAATTCTATTTTCTAAATCTTTAAGGTCTATTGCTAAACAAAAAATAGCCATAAGCTCAGATGCAACTGTAATATCAAAACTATCTTGTCTAGGGTAACCATTAGCCACTCCTCCCAGATCAACAATGATAGATCTTAAGGATCTATCATTCATATCCATTACCCTTCTCCAAACAACTCTTCTAACATCAATGTTAAGTTTGTTGCCCCAATAGATATGATTATCAATTAATGCAGATAATAAATTATGAGCAGATGTAATAGCATGAAAGTCACCTGTAAAATGAAGATTGATTTGTTCCATTGGTACTACTTGGGCATAACCACCACCAGCAGCTCCACCCTTCATTCCAAATGATGGACCAAGACTTGGTTCCCTTAAACAAACAATAGATTTTTTTCCAATTTTATTTAAACCGTCATTTAAACCAACAGAAGTTGTAGTTTTACCTTCACCAGCTGGAGTGGGAGTAATTGCAGTAACTAAAATTAATTTGCCATTCTCTTTTTTAAGAGTATTTAAATATTCCAAATTTATTTTGGCTATATGTCTACCCATTGGACTGAAAGCAAAATTTTCATCTGGTACACCAACTTTAGATAGAATATCTTTAATGGGTTGCATTTTAGCTTCTCGAGCTATTTGGATGTCGGATTTTACTTCAGCCATAAATAATCAAATAAATTAAAAGTTTTTTTATCTGTGACTTCTTATCCTTTTTTGTTATTTTTGGAAACTTCTAAAAAATATATATAAAAAAAATAAGCACTATTTAAATTGATTGTTATAAAATTATAAGATGCAAAAATATTCTATATTTAACTTAGTTAAAAACGCTTTTTCAAACCATGAAAATTGGGATTTGGCATGGAAAGACCCAACACCAAAAGAGGAATATGATGTTGTAATTATAGGTGGAGGAGGCCATGGACTGGCTACAGCCTATTATCTTGCTAAAGAACATAACATTACCAATGTAGCAATTATAGAAAAAGGCTGGATAGGCGGTGGAAACGTTGGACGTAACACTACGATAATTAGATCAAATTATATGCATGATGAAAATGGTCTTTTCAGTGAGTTCGGAATGAATTTATGGAGAAAGATGAGTCAAGATTTGAACTACAATGTAATGTTTTCACCTAGAGGAATAATTAATCTTGCACACTCAGATGCACAAATGAATGCTTACGCCAGAAGAGGAAATTCAATGAGATTAAATGGAATTGATGCAGTTTTGCTTAACAGAGAACAAGTTAAAGAAATAATTCCAATGGCTGATTTTTCTGAAAATGTAAGATTTCCAATTTTTGGAGGATTGATGCAGCCAAGTGCAGGTACAGCAAGACATGATGCAGTAGCTTGGGGTTATGCACGTCAAGCAGACTCTATGGGTGTGGACATAATTCAAAACTGTGAAGTAACAGGTTTTGATGTTGCTGCTGGTAAAATTAAAGGAATAAGAACCTCAAGAGGAAATATTAAAGCTAAAAAAGTTGGTATATGTGTTGCTGGAAGCACAAATATTTTAGCAGAAAAATTAAACATGACTTTACCCATCGAAACTCATTTACTTCAAGCATGTGTTTCTGAACCAGTAAAACCAGTTTTAGATAATATAGTTACATTTGGTGCAGGACACTTTTATGTAAGTCAATCAGATAAAGGTGAGATGGTAATGGGTGGTGATCTTGATGGATATAATAGTTATGCTCAAAGAGGTAACTTACCAACATTGCAACATGTATTAACCGAAGGAATAGCAATGATGCCATTTTTAAGTAAATTAAAAATGCTTAGAACATGGGGCGGTATCATGGATATGTCAATGGATGGATCACCTATAATTGATAAAACACACATTGAAGGTTTGTATTTAAATTGTGGTTGGTGCTATGGTGGGTTTAAAGCTACACCTGCTTCAGGTTGGACATTTGCTCACACGATTGCACAAGATAGAGTTCATGAATTAAATGCTGGTTATAGCTTAAATAGATTTAATACTGGTCATCTTATTGATGAAAAGGGACTTGGAACAAAAACCTGGATATCATAAATGCTTTATATAAATTGTCCACATTGTGGAATGAGATCTCAAAATGAATTCTCATATGGAGGAGATGCGAGTGTAAAAAGACCAGAGTTAAATAAAGAGGTTTCTGATCAAGAGTGGGATGATTTTGTTTACAATAGAAAAAGTTTGAGAGGAAAGCATTTAGAGCTATGGCAACACATCTCGGGATGTAGGCAGTGGATAAAGGTCGAAAGAGATACTGCGACCCATGAAATATTCAGAACCTTTAAAGCTGATGAGGAAGTTGCTTGATGACTCAAACATTTAGAATTGAAAATGTTGGATTAGTAAACAGAGATAAAAAATTATCTTTTAAATTCAATGGTAAAACATACTATGGTTACGAGGGTGACACATTAGCTTCAGCTTTGTTGGCAAACGGGGTTCATTTAATAGGAAGAAGTTTTAAATATCATAGACCAAGAGGTTTCTTTGGAGCAGGGGTAGATGAACCTTATGCAATAGTTCAACTTTTTAGAAATGGTGAAACAGAGCCAAATATTAAAGCAACTGAACAGGAACTTTTTGAGGGTTTAGAGGCAAAAAGTGTAAACTGCTGGCCAAGTGTGAATTTTGATATTGGTGCAATAAACAATTTTTTAAAAATTTTTTTACCAGCAGGTTTTTATTATAAAACTTTTATGTGGCCAAAAAGTTTTTGGTATCGAATATATGAGCCTTTCATAAGAAAAGCAGCTGGTTTAGGAGTAGCTTCAACTAAACATGATAATGAAAGATATGAACATAAATATGAATATTGTGATCTATTAATTGCAGGTTCAGGACCCTCAGGTTTAGCTGGTGCATATGCTGCAGCAAAAAATGGAGCTAAAGTAATTTTAGCTGAGGATAAACCAAGATTTGGTGGATCTTTACTAACTAGTGATGTCAATATTGGTAATCAATCAGGAAAAGATTGGGCTGATGGCATAGTTGCTGAATTAAAAACAATGCCAAATGTTGTTGTAAAAAATAGATCTCAAATTTTTGGATACTATGATCACAACATGCTTGTGATGTCAGAAAAAGTTAGTGATCATTTACCATCAACTAAAAAATATCACCCTAACAAAAGGTTATGGTACATTCGAGCAAAAGAAGTTTTGATTTCCTCAGGCTCAATTGAAAGACCAATAGTTTTTGGAAATAATGATACACCAGGGGTAATGCTTTCTTCAGCTGCTAAAGAATATTTAAAAGTATATGGTGTTTTAGTTGGAAGAAAACCAGTGGTATTTACAAATAACGATAGTGGATACGAAACAGCAATTGAATTTAAAAAACATGGAGTAGATCCAGTTATTTTAGACTCAAGAAAAAATCCTGAGTCAGAAATAATTGATGAGGCAAAAAATTTAGGAATAAATATAAAAAATTCATATGTTGTTGTTGCAGCACAAGGATACAAAAAGGTAAAATCGGCAGATATTGCAAGTATTTCTGAAGACAAAAAACAACTTGGTAAAATAGAAAATATACAATGCGATTGTATTTGTGTTTCAGGTTTTTGGACACCAACTATTCATTTAGCTTCTCAATCAGGAAATAAAACAAAATTTAAAGACGAAATTGATGCATTTGTTCCAGGACAATCAAAACAAAATGAAATTACTTTAGGTGCAGCTAATGGAGTATTTTCATTAGAGGAAACTTTAAAAACATCATTTACAGCAGGAAGTGAATTATCAAAAAAAATTACTGAAAATGATAATAAGATAGCTATTCCAAATGTTGTTGAAAAAAAATCTTCTCAGCATGATAAGTTTTGGTGTGTTCCATTGCCAAAAGGTAAAAATTACAAAAGATTTTTAGATTTTCAAAACGATGTAGCGGTATCTGATGTAGAAATAGCTTTAAGAGAAGGGTATCGATCAATTGAACACGTAAAAAGATATACTACACTAGGTATGGCGACAGACCAAGGGAAAACAAGTAATTTAAATGGATTACAATTAGTGTCAGAAATTGAAAATAAAGTTGTTCCTGCAGTAGGCCATACAACTTTTAGACCTCCATACACTCCAGTTTCCATTGGTGCAATAGTAGGTAGAGAGGTTGGCAAACACTCAAAACCGACTAGAAAATCTCCAATGCATTCTTGGCATGAAAAAAATAATGCAGTTTTTGTAGATGCAGGTGTTTGGTTAAGACCAAGATATTATAAAAGAGGAAATGAAAATTTATTCGAGGGATCAAAAAGAGAAGCAAAAAATGTAAGAATGAATGTAGGTGTTTGTGACGTAACCACTTTGGGTAAAATAGATGTTAAAGGACCTGATGCAGCTGAATTGTTAAATAGAGTTTATACAAATTCGTGGCTAAAGCTACCAGTTGGTAAAGCTAGATATGGCGTAATGTTAAGAGAAGATGGAATTGTGATGGATGACGGAACAACAACAAGAATTTCAGAAAATCACTATCATATGACAACGACAACAGCTCAAGCAGCAAACGTTCTTTCTCATTTAGAATATTATTTGCAACTCGTTTGGCCTGAATTAAATGTGAATGTAGTTTCAACTACAGAACAGTGGGCTGGAGCAGCTATCGCTGGACCTAAATCTAGAGATTTATTACAAAAATTATTTCCAAACTCTGATGTATCAAATGAAGGCTTACCTTTTATGGGCTATATGGAAGGAGATTTATTTGGTGTTAAAGCAAGAATATATAGAATTTCTTTTTCAGGTGAGCTTGCTTATGAGGTAAATGTTGAGTCTGATTATGGAAATTTTATGTGGGAAAAAATAATTGAAGTTGGTGAAGAATTTAATATTCAACCATATGGAACTGAAGCATTATCAACTCTTAGAATTGAAATGGGACATGTTGCTGGATCAGAACTTGATGGTAGAACAATTCCATTCGACAACGCCTTAGAAGGTCTTGTTAGTAAAAAGAAAGATTTTATCGGAAAAAGATCATTACAAAGATCTGCATTTATAGCTGAAGATAGACAAAGAATAGTCGGCGTAGTTCCATTAGATAAACAAACAAGTATACCAGAAGGCTCTCACTTAGTTAAAGATGATAAAGCACCGTTACCAAATCCAAAATTAGGTCATATCTCTGCATCTTGTTGGAGTGTTGAATATGATAATCCTTTTTCTCTGGCAATTTTGAAAGACGGAAAAAATATGATCGGTCAAAAGCTTTTTGCGATGTCGCCACTTAAAAATAAAGTAATACCAGTTGAGATAGTTTCATCACATTATGTAGACCCGAAAGGTGAAAGAGTTAGATCATGACATTAATTTCAGCTTTATCAAATGTTCATACAAAAGGTCAATTCGGAGATTATGAAGGTAAAAATGAAAATGATATACTTAAAATATCTGAAATCAAAAATTTATTAATTGTTCAAATAGTTCAGTATAAAAATTCTTTAGTTTCATTTGATGGTATTGATATTGATGGTTTAAAATTAAAAAATGAACCTTTGACCGTAGTATTTAATGAAAATACAAGGATTATGTGGAATGGACCAAAAAACTGGCTTTTAGTTTCAACAAAAAAAGATTTAATAAAAAATATAGTAGATATATTTAAAGACTCAGATTTTGCTGTAACAGATTTATCTCATTCTAGAGCCATTATAGAAATCGAAGGAAATGATACGATAGAAGTTTTGAAAAAAGGATGTCCTTTTAATTTTAATAAATTAGGTAAAAACAATTCAATTAACTCAACTTATAATGGAATAGCTTTTACTGTAGATAGGTTAAGTGAGGATCCAAATAAAGTAAGGATATTTACGCTAAGAAGCTTTGGAGAGTCTTTATATCACTCTATAACAGACGCCTCTCTAGAGTTTGGTTTTGAAACTATATAAACTTAACTTTTCAATCTCTTGTTGCAATATAAACACCCACTGAAGTAATTATAAATCCAATTAGATCCAATCTAGTTAAACTTTCATTTAAGAAAAGCCATGCCATAAAGGCAGATGTTACTGGTATTAAAAAAAATATAGAAACAGTTTTGCTAGCTGAATTATTTTTTATTAAAAACATCAATATTGTAAATGCACCAAAAGATACTAAAAATATTTGATGACTCATTGCAATAACAAAAGTTTGTGAGAAATCTATATATGGATCAACAAATAAAATAATTATTAATAAATGAAACAAACACCCACCAAGAGCTTGATTCATATTGCTCACAGATAAAGGTAAGTTGTTGCTTAATTTTTTTTGCCATAAAGTTGAAAATGTAATAGCTAATAAAGCTATTATTGTTGCGATTAATCCGCTTGTTGGTATTTTAGAACCAACATCAAAACCTAACACAAGTGCAGCGCCAACAAATCCCAATAAAACACCAATCCATTGTTTTGTAGACACTTTTTCATTTAAAATTGGACCACTCAATGCATTTGTGAGAATTGGTTGAAGGGTTACAATTAATGCAGCTATTGCTGTAGGCATGCCTATTGAAATTGAGTAAAAGACACCCCCAAGATAAAAACCATGAAATAAGACGCCACTAAAAAAAGACTCAAAAAAGTTTCTTTTGTTTACTAGAATTTTTTGATTTGAATAAATAGAAAATAAAAAAAAACCAAAAGCAACTAAAGCAAATCTAAAAGCTAGAGCAGCAAATGGATCACTGTTATCTATAATAGGTTTAGTAGTTATAAATGCGGAGGACCATAGAAGTATAAATATGAAAGGAAATATTTTAATCATCATGTTTAATAATCAAATATATTAAATAAAATCAAACAAATCGGCACCTATTATGAACAAATTAGAAGTGGAAATGAAATAACAAATCACCTAAGGTTCAACTATGAAGTTTAAATTATTTAGAATTTTAACAGTTATACTGTCTTTCTTCTTATTGACGGGTTTTGTGCCCATTCTTTCATTTGTTGGCCCGGGTGTAACTGCTCTTACTTCAGGCAATATCTATAAAGCTAGTGCACAATTTATAGTTAATCAACGTATAGAAAAAGAAACTGGAAAAAATTCTTTAGCTTTAATTAAAGAAACTTTAGTCGAAGAAAAAGATAAAAAAATTAAAAAAAATTTGTTTGATGAAGACTTAAGACAATTAGTTGAAACAAGAATAAAAATAACTAGACAAAAACTAGATAATCAAAATTTACAAAAACTACTTAAGAAACGAATTGAGGTTACTAGATCAATACTTAATAAAAATAATACTACTCAATAATATTTAGATATATCAAGTTTTCTTGTTTAGTTTCTTTACACCACATTTCATAGCTCTCACAAACTCTCCACAAGTGATCAAAAGCTCTTTGAGAAATTTCCAGTGGAAAATGACTCTTAGTATAATAAAGTTTTGGTATTTTCATTAAAAATTTAACCATGGAGTCCTTTTGTAACTCTAAAAGTCTTAAAGTTTCTTCATTAATTTTTTTTTTAGTTGTTTGGTCAATAAATTTATTATTCTTAAGTTCTAAAAACCATTTATCATGAAATTCTCCAGAACTTAAAATGTCATATTCTTTAGTAGTCATGAAAATTTCAAAAGCTTGTATATTATTGATTTCAGGATTTTGTTGTTTAATTTCTATTATATTTGAATAAACAAATTCAGCAGCTCTCAATACATATGGTTTTTCAGTCTTGTTAGACATAAACTAATTTTTATGCTTAATCATAGCTGAATGAGCTAAAATTAAATTAGGATCTAAGAAAACTTTTGAGGATTTAACATTTTTAAATGATTTAAATGCAAAAATCGCGATAGGGAGCTCTGTACAACCTAAAATAATTTTTTTACATTTCATTTTAATTAAGGAATCAATTGCAGGTTTAATTGCTTTTGCTGCTAATTTTACTTTTCCCATTTTAACTAATTTAATAGCTTTATTGACTGACAATTTTTGAATTTTTTGTGATGGCTCTATTAATTGATAATCTTTTTCAAAAAATTTTTTATAAACTCCAGTTTTAAGAGTACCCTCAGTTGCTAAGAGACCAACTTTAGATTTTTTCTTACATTTTTTTTTTGTAAATTTGTAAACTTCTTTTGGCATATTGATTATTGGAATATTGATTTTATTTTGTAAATCATCGAACCAATAATGGGCCGTATTACAGGGTATAACTATAAATTTACATTTATTCTTTTCAAGAAGCTTACAACCTTTTAATAAACTCTTTAAAACTTTGTTATATTTTTCTCTACTTTTTTTATTTGTAGATTTGTTTGAAAGATCTTTAGTTTGAGAGCCAATCGACTCAGGTCTGCCTGGAATATTTGATTTGTTATAAAGTAAAAATAGTGGATACTCTTGGTCAATCTTTCCTCTATTTAGAACTGCAAGCTTGTTACAAAAATCAAGACCAGCTTGAGTTCCCATTCCACCTAAAATTCCAATCATATTTTTTATTAATTTATTAATTTTTAAATTTAATTCTATAATTAATAATTGTGTTTAAAGGTTGTTATCAATTAAGGTATTGGCTGAATATTAAATTTGTTGTTACAAATAAAATTTTTCAGCCAACAGGAAGTGTGAAATTATGCAGTTTTTAAGTTAACTGCTGAAGGACCTTTAGGACCATCTTCAACATCGAAAGTCAAAGCTTGACCCTCATCTAAACCGTTCATACCAGCGTCTCTTACTGCTGAAACATGTACAAACACATCTTTTTCTTTATCTTCTCTTTCAATAAAACCAAAACCTTTGGTTGGATTGAACCATTTTACTTTACCTTGTAGACTCATATTTATCTTCTTACTTTTTGTTATATTTATTATTACTTATAATTAAGTAATAATGGCTTTCTTTAGATTTTATTGGGTTTTGTCAACAAAATAGATCAACTATTAAAATAATTTATTAAATATCATCAATAAGCATAGTTAAATAAACAGAATTAATGTCCTCTTTATAGTGTGCAAAAGGTTCGCACACCGTGAAACCAGTTTTTTTGAAAAGCTTTCTTGCTGGTATAAAAAAATCACCTGCTCCTGTTTCAATACTTAATCTTTTTATTTTAAGCTTTTTAGCTTCATTAATTAAATGGTTGATTACATTAATTCCTCGGCCTTGCTTTCTAAAATTGTCGTGAATTCTTATCGATTTAAATTCCCCGTGTTTTTTATCCAAAAATTTTAAAGCACCACATCCGATTAGTTTTTCATCATCCCATAGACTCCAAAATTTAATAGACGGTACTTTTAAACCTGGAATATCAAGTACGTGAGCACTTCCCTCAGGAGAAGCAGCTCTAAGCTCAACAAAATGTTTAGTTAGAAGTTCATTAACTTCTGGATTATCAAAATTACCTTCAATTGATTTTAACATTTATACTAAAGTTGTGATATGACCCATTTTTCTTTTTTCTTTTATATCTTTTTTTAAATAATCAAAGAAAAATTCATTTTCATTAAACTTTTGTATATTTCTGTAATGAGTAATTTGATCGCCAAGCAAATTCATCATTTTAGCATTAGATATTTTTTTTAATGGAATTTGTTCTAAACCACAGACAGCTCTAATATGATTTTCAAATTGACTCACATTAAAGGCATTTATTGTTAGATGTCCTGAATTGTGTACTCTTGGAGCAATCTCATTAACATAAAGATTATCATTTCTATCAATAAAAAATTCTACACACAAAGTTCCGACATATTTAAGTTCTTCAGCTATTAGCATTGCCCAATCTTTAGATTGATTAAAAATCTTTTCATTAATTTCAGCAGGTATTTTTGAATATTTTAAAATTTGATCTTCGTGAGTGTTTTCTATTGGTTCATAAATTTCATATTTATTATTACTAAATCTTGTAATTATAATCGAAATCTCCGTTTTTAATTTTACAAGTTTTTCAAGAATATATCCTTTTGAAAAATCAATATTCAATAAATTAAGTTCATTACTTGATTTAACTGGATATTGACCTTTACCATCATAACCAAGCGTTGTTGTTTTTAATATTCCTGGTAAAAAATCTTCTAAGGCATCTATGTCAGATTTTTTTTCAATTGAAACATATCTAGTTGTTCTAATATTTAATTTATTAACAAAATCTTTTTCAGCTAATCGATGTTGAATTAATCTATTAACCGAAGGCTTTGGCAGAACAGGTTTAAATTTGTTAATTTCATTTAATGTATGAAACGGAATATTTTCAAATTCATAAGTTACTAAATCAACCTGATTTATAAATTCTGATATTTTTTCTTTATTGTCATAATCTCCAGTAACAAATTGATTGCAAAAATTTTGTGCTGGAGCATCTACGTCATCACAAAAAATAACAGTTTTAACATTTAATTTTTTAGCTGCTATTGCAAGCATACTTCCAAGTTGACCACCCCCAATGATACCAAGAGTAATTTCTGACATTTTATTGTGGTGATTTCTTTACAGATTTAGTTTGTGATGTTCTAAAATTTTTAAGTTTTTTTCGAACATTTGAATTATTATTAGCAATTATTGCTGCAGCTAATAAAGCAGCATTAATGGCGCCATCCTCTCCTATAGCAAGCGTTCCTACAGGTATTCCTTTAGGCATTTGTGCAATTGATAACAAACTATCCAAACCTTTAAGTTTTTTACTTTCAACAGGAACACCAAGTACTGGCACATGTGTAAGTGCTGATATCATACCTGGAAGATGAGCAGATCCCCCAGCACCAGCAATAATTACTCCTATATGATTACGTTCAACTTTTGCAGCATATTCATACATTCTTTGTGGTGTTCTGTGAGCAGATATAATTTTTGTTTCAAATGAAACTCCAATTTTTTTTAGGGTTTTTTCGGCTAGTTTCATTATTTTATAGTCAGATTGACTTCCCATTATGATTGAAACTTTTAATTTACTATTTTTTTTCATGAAAATTGATCAATCTGTTTATTTCAAAATTAACTTAAAATTTCAATAAAATTAATAGTATTTAAAATACATATTGATTAGAGTTAAGCATACTATGAATTATAAAATCGATAATCTTCAATATTGTAATTGGTCTAGGAAAATCTTTGAGATCAATAGATCTGCCGGATTAGATGCTGTCCATGCTACCATTGTCTACCATGAAGATTTTGACGAATTACAACTTGAAATTAAAAAATGGGAAAAATTATTTCATGAAAATTCTGATTTAATTTTTCTTGGAAAGAATTTCCAAGATATTGATAAAGCTAATAAAGAAAACAAAACTGCAATATTTTTTGGTTTTCAAAACTGTTCACCAATTGAAGATGACATAAATCTTGTTGAAAAGGTTCATCAATTAGGATGCAGATTTATGCAACTTACTTATAATAACCAGTCTTTGCTAGCAACAGGTTGTTATGAAAAAGTAGATAGCGGAGTTACAAATTTTGGACGTGAGGTTATAAGAGAAATGAATAGAGTTGGCCTCGTGGTAGACATGTCACATTCTGCAGAAAAAAGTACTCTAGATGCAATTGAATTCAGTGAAAAACCGATAGCAGTTACTCATGCTAATCCTTCTTTTTGGCATCCAGCTAAAAGAAATAAATCCTCAGATTTATTAAAAATTTTGAGTGATAGTGGTGGTATGTTGGGTTTATCATTATACCCTCATCACTTAAAAGATAACACAAATTGTACTCTAGATAGTTTTTGTGAAATGGTAGCAAAAACAGCTGAAATAATGGATGTAAAAAAAATAGGAATAGGATCAGATCTTTGTTTAGATCATCCAGATACTGTTGTTGAATGGATGAGAAATGGTTCTTGGTCTAAAAGTAAAAATTATGGTGAAGGTTCGAAAAATAAACCAGGTTTTCCTAAACAACCTGACTGGTTTCTTGATGCAAGAGGGTTCTCAAATATTGAAAAAGGTCTAAAAAAAGTAGGTTTTTCAGATACCGAGACACATGGAATACTTGGAAATAACTGGTACAATTTTTATAAAACTATTTAATTATGAGTGTTGAATTAAGAGACCCGAATAAGATAATGAAATTATCAAGGCTAGGATCTTTTCATCAATCAAAATTATCTTTTTTAAGAAGTTTTCTTAATGAATTTAAAGAGTGGGAATATAAAAGAGATTTATTTAATTTAAATGAAAATGGTTTTGGAGAAGCTGTTTATTCATTTAAAAAAAAAAAAAGAGTTTATTCTTTAATTTGTTTTGCAAATGAAATCAAAGATGAAGAAAGATCAGACAGAGTTATTGCAACAAAATGGGATGCAGCTTTTACATTACATGATGGAGTTCCTACAAAAAAAGACATTGAAAGATTAAAAAATGAAGTTCCAAAACAAGAAGTTGGTAGACTTTCTTATAAAGAATTAACTTTATCGAGAGCAAACAAATCAGTAAGAATTTATAATCATGTAGTTGAAAGTTTGAGCAAAGGTAAGCAGCCAGATTTAAACTTATTATCAAAAGTTGGCTATTTATATAGGACTACAGCAGTATATGGCTCAGGCAAATTTGGTCTTGCAGATCGATTTAGAATTAAAAATCGTGAAGAAATAAATGGTCCATTTAGATTAGAGATGATGTTGGTTTATTTGGTAAGACAATTTACTTTTGATCAAGTTAATCATGTTGCTTATCATAAAAATCCAAAAAAAGCTGTTAAGCTAGATGATAATATTTGTAAAAACTTGGGAATAGGTAATTCCACAGGCTTGGGTATGGCTCCATTTATAGTCAATCATCCAACTTTATTAAATAATTGGATTTTAAGTAGAGAAAAAGCACTTAAGAAAATTAGAGAAATCAAAGATGTAGAAAGTCAAGATAGCGATTTGTTTATTGATTGTGTAAAAAAATCATTAAAAAATATTACAAGCTGGAATACTGATAGTGAATATCAGCAAAAAAAAATTTCTTCATTATTAAAGGATGTTGAAAAATTCTTAAATTTTATAGATAAAGATTTTAATTTTAGTAGCGAATATCCTTTTAACAAAATCTATCAATGGTTAGAGGATAATACTTGTGAGGAATGTATTGAATACATAGTGTCAATAATGATGGAACCTTATAACGATATTATAAATCCTTTGGTAAAAGAAATGAGTTCAGACGAAGAAAAATATTTTAATATTCCAACTCATAGAAAAGTTGAAGAATTGCGTAATATCATTGAAGCAAAGTATCCTAATATTATAGATATTAATTTTGAAGAAAAAGAAAATAATAAAAACTTTTGGTTTATTTCAAAAAATAAAGAAGAACCTAGATTGGCGGATCGTTTTGAAGAACATGGATCAGAATTAGAACAACCTTTAGCAATAGCAAGAGATATCAAAAAACTTTATGACAAATTATTAGTCTCAAAAAATAGTTTAACTATTGCTGAGTTTTTAACATCAAATTCTGAGTTAAGACATGTTGTAAGAAGAGCGTTCATTGTAGAAAAATTTCCTTATTCAGAAATACAAGATAATACAATTGGTAAAGATTTAATGCCAATTGATATGCTAAGACTAAAATTATCTTTTTTTGGGGCATTAAAATTTGATCCACGATCTGACAAATGGTTAAGAATTTGCATGTTCCAAGGTGCTCCACTTCCAAATGAGTTAAAAAGTTATGACGAGCAGTGGGTATATAAAACCAATATTTAATAATGAAATCACTGAGTGAAATTGAAACTACTGTTAAAAGAGCTTCAAAGGCAGCAGGATATTCTTGGGGAGTTTCTGAGGAAACAGGAAAAAGTATAAGGTTGTTAGAGCTATTTAGTTTACCGGGTATTAAGCACCTTAATGAATATTTTAATGAAAAAAACAAAAGTAAATTTGAAAATTTAAATTTAATTAGTGAAAATAACTCTTCATCAAAAAATCCTTACTGTCCAATTACTTTAGGTGTTAGTTTTTTAGATCAAATAAATATTTTAGAAAATTTAAAAAAAATTGAATTCAAAAATGTTGCTTATCCAATAATTTTTATTTCCTTTATAAGTCGTTCATCAGAAATTATTGGAAAAAAAATTTATGTAAAAATGGATGAAAACAAAATTTTACTAAATTTAAATGTAAATATTAGTTCAAATTTTATTGAAAAAGAATTTCCAAAATTAGTGAATACAATTGAGGTAAATCTACTTGAAAATGAAGACAACTTTACAGACGATGAATGGAATAATTTATACAAGTTATCTGAAGAAACTTTTGTCGAAGAAAGCGACAGTTTAAAAGAAGGTGCGGCAGGTGCTGGTTTGACTGATAATGACTGATAAAATTGGTGAAAAATATATTAATACAGATACTGAAGAATTAAATAATATTTGCGATGAATGCAAAGAGGAAGACGAAAGTGTCACTCAAAATTTAATTCTTACTGGGTTTAAATTATGTAAATCTTGTAGAGTATCTAAGACTATTTTTCCACTTTAACTAATTTGACTAACTGGAAGCATATTCATTCTACTCATCACAAATGAGATAGATAAAAATGCAATTATTAAAAAAGATAAAAGTACAATCCCAAAAGATTTAAAATTAGATTTTAAACTCAATATTTGTTTAGTTGCAATTATTAAACCTGCAAAAATCCAAAATTGGGTAAGAAAAATTATTGGTATCATTAAATCTGGTGTGACCGCAAAAAATCTTAATAAACCAGGGGCATGTGCAAATCCAACAGCTGTTAAAACTTTTTTGAATGAAACTTTGGTTTGCTTATCAGGAAATAATTTAACTCCAATTACAAAAATAAATATCGCCCATATTAGCCAAGTAACTATTGCAGTTAGACCAGACATTGCGATAGCTGTTTTAATAATCGTATTCGCTGCTACTGCTCCAGCGATACCATCTAGGATCATTATAATACCAGCAAAGTATATTGATGCTTCTCCAAAATTTTTATTATCTGAATAAAGAGTTTTGTCTAATTTTATTGACTTAAAAATTATATTTAAAAATTCAGCAAACATTAATTTTTTTTATTTTTATTTTTTTGAGCCTTATAAGAAACTATTAATGGAAATATTATTAAAGCAATAGCAATGATAATGCAAACTGCTATTAAAAAACTTTTTGTCATTAGAATTGAAAAGGGGAGCTGAAATTAGCTCCCCAATAGTAAATTTTAGCCTTTTACAACTTCTCTAGTATTTGCGTTGAAAGACTCTTTGAATGGAATATCCACAACTACAGCATCTACAGGTGTTCCTGGAGTATCTGAGTATTTTTCTGGAAGATGAACTTTAAACTTAGTTCCAACTTTATTTTTTGGAAATCCATTAGGGTTTAAAGTTCCATCAAATGGAACGTATCCCATAGCAATATTGGTTTTCTTCTCAGGATGCCACCATGGTGAAGTAAGAAATCCAACTGGATCTCCACCACTTTCTGGTGATACAAGCCAAAAGTCTGGCGCATAATCATCAATTGGTTTACCGCCCAACTCCATTCCAACTAATTGAAGTTTATATGGTTTTTTTCCAGCTTTAATATCCGCTCCCATTTTCTCTAGAGCAGCTTTACCAACATAATCAGCTTTTTTATTCCATTCACCTTTACCAGATAATGAAACTTGATAGCCTAAATTACATTGAAATGGATTATGTTGTTGATCCATGTCTTGCCCCCATGAAAGTATCCCAGCTTGAATTCTTCTATGGTGCGCAGGTGCAATCACCATCAATTTATGTTTTTTTCCTGCATCTAATACTGCGTTCCACATATCTTCAGCATATAAAGTTGCATTTCTTAAATATATCTCGTAACCAGCTTCTCCTGAAAAACCAGATTGAGAAATTACACAACTTCTTCCACCAACTGTTGCTTCTGCTAATCCATAGAAAGGCATATTATCAAAATCAACTTGGTCACCACAAAGGTCTTGCATTAAAGCTTTTGATTTAGGACCTTGAATTTGTACTGGACATGCATCTATTTCCTCAATTGTACAATTAAATTTTCCATCTGCATTTACACCTTGTAAATACATTCCAATATCAGAGTCTGACAATGAAAACCAAAATTCATCTTTTGAAATTCTTAAAAGAATTGGATCATTTAAAACTCCACCATAAGCGTTACACAAAATTACATATCTTGCTCTCATAGGAGAAATTTTTGTTGCATCTCTGGTTATAACATAGTCAGTAAATTTTTCTGCATCCGGACCTTTAACTCTTATTTGTCTTTCAACAGCAACGTTCCACATTGTTACATGGTTAACTATTGCATCATACTCAACCATTGCTCCACCATCTTCAGGTTTTACGTAACCTCGTGGATGATAAATTCGATTGTATACAGTAGCTCTCCAACAACCTGCCTGCATTGATAAATGCCAATAAGGTGACTTTCTTACCCTTGTTGAAATTAATAATTCAACTTTAGTTGGCCCACTTTGTCTTAAATTATATGGTACTTCTCTATCAGATTGATCAACAGAAGTAACATGTTGTATTTTAGTATAGTCAAACTCTTTAGACATAACTATTCTCCTTCAACCACTTGTTAGTTTCCTTCAAGCCGCCGAATGTATAAATGTGGAAGTTATCAGTATGCGATTTAACTTTCCCAATTAAATCATTAGGGTCTTTAGGTTTCAATAAATCTAATGCCTTAGTAAAATTAGATTTAAGAAAGTTAATGGAATTTTTTGCCCCTACAATATTAGCAAATTTAATTAAGCTAGATATTTTTAAAGGTCCAGTAATTCCCACATGCACTGGTACGCTTTGCTTAGAAATAAAATCTATAATAGGCTGAGGATCTAGCAACCATTGAGTTACAATGTAGTCAGCATAAGGCTTTTTATCTATCATAGCTTTTTCTAAATCTGAGTCGGATATATCAGGACTCCCCTCAGGATGTCCAGCAATTCCTATTTTCATTTTTTCAAAGTAACCTGTCTCCAAAAGTTGAAATGAACTATCAAATTTACCTGCTGGCTCTCTCCCACCTCCAATAATTAAGGCTTGCTTCACCCCTCCATCTTTGCATATAGAAACGTAATCTTTTAGTTCTTTTTCATCATGCATTGATCTAGCAGGAAAATGAGGTACAGGGTTAAATCCTTTTTTTACAAGTTCTACTGCTTTATCAGCAGTTTCTCTATAATCACCCCCAGGTAGCATTGTTATATAAATGTCAGACAACGCTGGAACTGTATCAACCTCTGTTTTAGGACCTATTTCCAATGAAAAATTCATAGGGAAGATCTTTATTTATTTTGAAATGTGAGTCTAGAAAATTCGATTGAGACTAATTTACTTTTTTAACTGACCTCTGTGCTTTTGAATTCTTTGTCCGTACTGTTGAGTTACTCTATCAAAGATAATTGCTAGAGCTACGATTGCTAAACCATTCATCATTCCAAGAGCTAAATATTGGTTGGAAATAGCCTGTAAAATAGGGACTCCCAAGCCTTTTACACCTATCATTGAAGCTATCACTACCATTGCTAAAGCCATCATAATCGTTTGGTTAATCCCAGCAAAAATAGTTGGTAGAGAAAGTGGGATTTGAACAGATCTTAATTTTTGCATCGGTGTTGCCCCAAAAGCTTCGCTAGCTTCTAAAGTTTCCTTATCAACTTCTCTAATCCCTAGATTTGTTAATCTTACAATTGGAGGTAATGCATAAATACATACTGCAAGTAGCCCTGGAACTTTACCAATACCAAGAAGCATAATGATTGGAATTAAATATACAAAGCTTGGAATAGTTTGCATCATATCTAAAACAGGTAAAATTGCTTTTTCTGCTCTACGTGATTTTGACATTAATACTCCAATAGGTATTCCAACAACAATACAGACAAGTGTAGAAACGGAAATGATTGCAACTGTAGCCATACAATTTTTCCACATTCCAAAGTAGCCAATTACCAAGAAA
This sequence comes from uncultured Pelagibacteraceae bacterium, assembly GCA_902523515.1. GTDB lineage: Bacteria > Pseudomonadota > Alphaproteobacteria > Pelagibacterales > Pelagibacteraceae > Pelagibacter. Next base: position 97,400 of record CABYZT010000004.1, on the reverse strand, counting down.
CAAACCACTGTACCAATTACAAGCTTAATACTTCTTGATCCAATCCAAGCTAATAAAGCAAATACACCAATTACTAAAGGCCATGGACTGTTTACTAATAATTTTTCTAACCAAATTAAAAAATATAGTAGTGGATCAAAAAAACTTTCTATTCCATCTCCATAAGCTCTTGAAAAATCTTTAAAACTTAAATCAATACCCTTTTTCAGCTCCCTAAGAGCCGTTCTATCCATTACAGGAATTTTATTAAAGAAGTCCATAATTTTTATTTAATCAAACCCGCCGAAGCGGGTTTGATAATATTTTTAATTAAAGTGCTTTTTTGATTTTTTTTGCAGCATCACTTGAAACCCATTTACTCCAAACGCTCTCTTGAGTTTTAAGGAATTCAATTGCAGCATCAGCACCTTCTGCTTGGTTTTCACCCATCCAAACTAACATACCGTTCATAACTGGACCTGGGTATGTTCTCTTCTTAAAGTATTCCATACCAGCACTTCCAGCTGTATTTTTGAAATTGTCAGTTACGATTGTGTAAACTTCAGATTTTGTCCATGAAGTTGCTTTAGGGTCTCCACATTCTTGTTCTGGTAAAACTATACATTTATCCCAGTTATCTTTTCCACCCCAAGCTCCCATGTCCACAGCTCTCATATCATATTTACCAATGATAGCTGTCGGTGACCAATAGTAACCAAACCAGTTTTCACCTCGCTCAGCAGCTTTAGCAATTGAACCATCTAATCCTGCAGCAGAACCTGTTTCAACAATAGCCCAACCTTTTGCTTCCATGTCAAAAGCTTTGTAAAGATTTCTATTACTTAGCTCACAGTTCCAACCTGGAGGACAAATATGAAAACCACCTTTTGATGGATCTTCTGGATGAGGAAACAGATCTGGTCTTGCTAAAATTGCTTCAGCAGTTGTTAGCTCTGGATGTTTTTTAAGTGTGTGAGGTAATACCCACCATCCTTCACCCAAACCAGTAATCGGCGCTTTATTAAGTGAGTGCATTCTTCCTTCATCAATTGCTTTATTCAAAGCGATGATAGCAGCGTTTGCCCAAAATTCTGGAGCAACATCTGGCTCACCTTTTTCTTGCATAGATGCAAAAGTTGGCTGAGTTGCACCAGGCACAAGCTCAACATTACATCCATAACCTTCTTCTAATATGATTTTGTCAACTTCAGCCATGAAGTTTGCAGAAGCCCAGTTCATATTAGCAATTGTTATATTTCCACAAGCTGCATTCGCAACACTTCCAAAAGAAGTAAGACCAAACACAACAGCTAGTGAAAGTAGTATTCTTTTAATCTTCATTATTATATCTCCCAACATTTGATTCATTTAAAAAATAAATTGAACATATCGAGGCCAATAATGCAAATTTAATTCAACTATTGGTTGTAGTAAAATTGTCTTTAACTGACCAAAATTTTTGTTTAAAGTTATAGTATGATTTTTTCTGCAAATTTTTTTTTCAAAGAATTTGTTTATATTTTAAATTGCAAAACTGTTTTTCAACAAATCATAATTAGAGAAAGATAATTTTAAGCCTCGATTAATTTTTTAATTAATTAAAAAAAAAGGAGGTTTATGAATTTAAATAAAAAATTATCAGACATCTTAGATCCAAATAAAATAGAAGTTGTTAAAAATCCTATAGAGAAAGCTCATGGATTACCTAACGAATGTTATTTGAATAATGATTATTTAGAGTTTGAAAAAGAAAAAATATTTAAAAATAATTGGACTATGATTGGGGTTGCAAGCTCTGTACCAAATCCAGGCGATGCAAAACCTTTTAATCTTTTAGGAATACCAATACTAATAGTTAGAAACAAAGAGAATGAAGTAAAAGTTTTTCATAATGTTTGTAGTCATAGAGGTTTCAAATTAGTTGATCAGGAATGTAAATTAAAAAATGTAATAAGATGCCCTTATCATTCTTGGTCCTATGATTTTAATGGAAAATTAACTGTTACTCCACATATAGGAGGACTAGGAAAACATGAGGTTGAAGGGTTCAATAAAAACAAGAGTAACTTAAAAGAAATTAAATCAAATATTTGGATGGATTTAATTTTTATTAATATTAATTCTAATGCAAAACCATTTGAAGATTTTATTAAACCTCTAGAGGATAGATGGTCTAAGTTTATTTCTAAAAAAGATCAAAAATTAATAAGACATTCGACTGATAACGGATATTTTAATATGACAGTAAATAGTAATTGGAAATTTGCAATTGAGAATTATTGTGAAAGTTATCATTTGCCGTGGATACATCCAGAACTAAATAAAGTTTCAAATATTTCAGATCACTATCATATTGAAGATGAGAATTTAAATTTTTCAGGACAAGGAAGTAATAAATATTCACAACAGTTTGATGGAAACATTAAATTTAAATGCTTTCCTAACTGGCCTACTGAACTTTATGAAAAATCTGAATATGTATCATTATATCCAAACGTAATGTTAGGAATACATATTGATCATTTCTATGCATTTTGGTTAGAGCCAATTTCTAACAATCAAACTAAAGAACATTTTGAATTATATTATGTTGGAGACGAAAGTGCCTCTAGTGATGAGTTTAAAGACATAAGAGAAAAAAATTTTGCATTTTGGCAAGAAGTCATGAATGAAGATGTAACTGCAATAGAAGGAATGCAAAACGGGCGAAATTCTCCAGCTTACAATGGTGGGAATTTTTCACCTGTAATGGATACTCCTACTTTGATGTTTCATAAGTGGGTTGCAACCAATTTAACTAAATGAGAGGGTAAATTATGAAAAAAGATCTTATTACAAGATTAAATGAAGGTCCAATAATGTGTGCAGAAGGCTATCTTTTTGCAATGGAAAGAAGGGGTTATCTTTCAGCAGGTCCATTTGTTCCAGAAGTTGTTATGGAACATCCTGAGGTAGTAACTCAGTTACATCGAGAATTTATTAGAGCGGGATCTGATGTTGTTCAAGCATTTACTTATTACGGTCATAGAGAAAAGCTCAGAATAATTGGTAAAGAACATTTGTTAGAACCAATGCAAAAAGGTGCTCTTAAAATTGCAAAAGATGCTGCCGCTGAGTTTAAAGATTTAGATCTTATGGTTTGCGGAGACGTGGCTAATACAAATGTATTTGATCCAGGGGATCCTAATACTCACAAACAATGTCAACAAATGTATGAAGAACAAGTAGCTTGGGCAAAAGAGGCTGGTGTTGATTTTGTAATAGCAGAAACAATAAGTTGGACTGATGAAATGAAAATTGCATTAAAAGCAATTAAAGATGCTGGACTTATTGCAGTTTGTAATTTTGCAATCCCTAGAGGGGATAAAACTAGAGAAGGTCATAGTACTGAGGATGCATGTAAGATGATGGAGGATCTGGGCGCTGATGTTGTTGGATTGAATTGTTACAGAGGACCTGAAATGACAATGAAATTATTAAAAAAGGTTAGAGAAAAAGTTTCATGTCATGTTGCAGGACTTCCAGTACCTTACAGAACAACAGAGGAAGAACCTGGTTTCTTAAATATCACTGATCATGGTTGCGACTGTATTCCAGGTGGAAATGCATTCCCAGTAGCTTTAGATAATTTGTTTTGTAATAGATTTGAAATGGCAGAATTTGCAAAAGATTGTGTTCAGAATAAAATAAATTTTATTGGTATATGTTGTGGTGCCGAAGCTCATCATGTCAGAGAAATGTCTGTTGCAATTGGTAAAAAACCAATTTCAATGAAATATATGCCAGATATGAGCAAACATTTTCACCATGGAACAGATAAATCTCTTAAAAAAGTAAATAAGGAGATCAAATACTAATAATAAATATGAAGAGAAAAACTTTTTTTGATTCTAGAGACAAATATTTATCATTTGTAAACTCAACTAATGAAAAATCAAAAATTGCTTTTTATTTATTTAAAAAAATAGAAAAAATCAGTACTCGGTCACCAATTTTTAACGTATTAGACGCGGGTACTGGTGAGGGAACAATTATATCTACTTTTTTGTCAGGCCTGCATAAATATCTGCCAAATAAACCTATATTTATTGTAGGTAAAGAAATAAGTATCGATGATATTAATGTGCTTCTAAGTTTTTTAGGGGATAGATTTGCTGAACATAAAACTTTAATTTTTAATATTACTAATTGTAGCTATAAAGATCTAAATAACTCTACATCTGACAATGTAAAATTTGAAAAATTAGAATTAGTTGGAAAAAAAGGTATTGATTTTACTAAGATCTTAATGAGTTTAAGTCCTTATATTAGAAAAAATTGGAAATTATCTTTTAATAACAAAAATGGTTCAATTAAACCCAAGTCAAAAATTTTTTTGACTATTTACAGAAAAGATCAAAAAAAAAAATTAAAAGACTTTATACCCAGAAATATAAGTGAAATTCCAAAAAAATATGATTTTATTATTGCATCTCAATGTTTTAAGCTTCGGTCTCCTTTAACTCAGACTGTAAAAAATGTTATTAAACCTCTTTTATCTTTGCTAAATTTTAAAGGAAAAATGTTCCTTATATACTCATCAGGAAAGGATTTTACAGGATCATTTCTCAAATATTACTATCCAAGGAATGGTTTTTATAAAAATTCAGAACCCAAAAAATTAATATCTCAAATAAAAAAAAATATAGAAAAAGATAAATTTAAAATAAAACTAGAAAAACTAAAATATACTTTCAATAATTTATCTATCAATTTGAAGGAATTCTCACTAAATAATATTTTTTCTGTCTGGAATGCAATTAACTATGTGGCACAAGTTTCTGAAATAGAGCAAAAAAAAGTTTCATTTACTAAAAAAAATATAAATATTCTTCAAAAGAGATTGTCCAAATTAAAAAATATTTATTTTGAAGACAATATTGTAAATTTTGAAAAAGAAAGGTTATAAATAAATTTATGGAGAAAAATGCCAAAGTTGTAATTATAGGTGGTGGTGTAGTGGGTTGTTCTATTCTTTACCATTTATCTAAATTTGGATTAAAGGATTGCATTTTACTTGAGAGAAATGAACTTACCTCAGGATCGTCTTGGCACGCAGCGGGAAATGTTCACGTTATTTCATCTGACCCTAATATCTCTAGGATGATGGCTTATACAATAGGCTTGTATAAAGAAATAGAAAAAGAGTCAGGTCATTCTGTAGGATTTAAACCTAGTGGAGGTTTTTATTTAGCTTCAAATGAAGTGTGGGCTGATTATTTAAAGAGAGAAAGATCAAAAGCAAGATATATGGGGCTTGACCAAGAATTTATTTCTTTAGAGGAAGTTAAAAAGAAAAATCCTCTAATTGATCCATCTAGATATTTGTTGGCCTTATGGGATCCTATCGATGGTGAAGTTGATCCTTCAGGAGTTACTTATGCTTTTGCAAAAGCTGCAAAAGTTCATGGTGGAAAATATTACACTCACACTGTCGTAAAAGATACGAAACAAAAAGAAGATGGAACCTGGGATGTGTTTACGGAAAAAGGAAATATAAATGCTGAAATAGTAATAAATGCAGGTGGTCTGTGGGCAAGAGAAGTTGGACAATTAGCTGGACTTAATCTTCCTGTTCAACCAATGGAGCATCATTATTTAATCACTGAACCTATTCCAGAAATTGAAGCAATGGGTGACCAAAGATTACCAATAGGAACTGATTTTGAGGGAAATATTTACTTTAGACAAGAAGGAAAAGGAATGTTGCTTGGAACTTATGAGCCAAAATCAACTCCTTGGAAAGTTGAAGGCACACCAATGAATTTTGGTCATGAGTTACTTGAGCCAAAGTTAGATAACATTGAAGATAGATTGGCAATTGGGTTTGAGAGAATGCCAGCATTAGAGCGGGCAGGAATAAAAAATATAGTTAATGGACCTTTTACTTTTGGTCCAGATGGAAGCCCTCTTATTGGTCCAGTACCAGGAATGAAAAATTATTGGGTTGCTGTTGGTGTTATGGCTGGATTTTGCCAAGGCGGTGGTGTTGGAAAATGTATAGCAGAATGGATTATTGATGGAGAACCATCAATTGACGTTTGGGCAATGGATGTTGCAAGATTTGGAGATTATGCATCACCTCAATATGGAACAATAAAATCCTCAGAAAATTATGAGCGAAGATTTATTATGACTTTTCCAAACGAAACTTTACCAAAGGGAAGAAAACAAAAAACTACTGCATTGTATGATCGTTTTGTAAATCAAGGTGCTGTTATGGGAGATAGCTTTGGATTAGAAAATGTTTTGTGGTTTGCAAATAATAAAGAAGATGCTCATGAAGAACCTACTATTAAAAGATCAAGATCACATGACTATGTTTCAAAAGAAGTTATTAATGTAAGAGAAAATGTTGGTTTAATCGAAGTTGCCAACTTTTCAAAACACGAATTCAAAGGTCCTGATGCTAGAAAATTTTTAGATCACATAATGGCTGGAAGACTTCCAAAACCAGGAAGAATATCTTTATCTCCAATGTTGTCGTATAGAGGAAAATTATGTGGTGATTTAACGGTTGCTTGTTTAGATGAAAATGAATTTATGGTATTTGGTTCTGGAGCTGCTCAAGAAATGCATAGACGTTGGTTTGAGAGTCACATAGATAAATTTAATTTAAGTTATTCTAATAGATCTGATGAGTATCATGGTTTGTCTATTGCAGGACCAAATTCAAGGAAAGTTTTGGAAAAAATTGTAAGAGATGATGTTTCAAATGAAAAATTTAAATTTAGAGATTCTAGAAGAATGTTTGTTGGTGGAGTTCCAGCTATAATAAATAGAATTTCATTTACTGGCGAACTCGGTTATGAAATTTATGTAGCACCTCACTATCAACTAAAACTTTATGAAGAATTAATGGAAGCTGGAAAAGAATTTAATATTAAACCTTTTGGTGGAAGAGCATTAATGTCAATGAGGTTGGAGAAAAATTGGGGAGCTTGGACTTTAGATTATAGACCTGATTTTACTGCAAAAGAGACAGGCTTAGATGCTTTTATAAATTGGGACAAAGAGTTTATTGGTAAAGAAAGTGCACAAAAGGAAAATTCTTCAAATAAACTCGTACCATTAATTGTTGAAACAAATGAAATTGATGTAACAAATAATGAAGCCGTCTTGAATGGAGATCAAAGTATTGGCTATGTAACTTCAGGTGGGTTTGCTCATTTTGTAAACAAAAGTGTAGCTTTTACTTTTGTTGATCAAAAAAACATTAAATCTGAAAATAAAATTCAAGTAGAGATAAATGGAGATTTATTTAATTGTTCAATTATTAAAGAACCACTTTACGATCCAAGTGGTCAAAAAATGAGAAGCTAATGGCTCAAAAAGACGTAGGAAACAAAATTCCAATTTATAAACTTAAAACTACTGATGAAGTTATGAGGTACTACGATGAGTGGGGAGAAAAAGATAAGTATAATAAAGATATGATTGATTGGAACTATACAGGCCCAAAGGAAACCGTAGCAACTTTCAATAAGCACGAAGATAATAAAGACACACTAATCTTTGATGCAGGCTGTGGAACAGGTTTAGTTGGAGTTGAATTAAAAAAATATGGGTTCGAAAATTTTCATGGAGCCGATTTATCTCAAACTTTATTAGATACTGTACCAAAAGACCTTTATCAAAAATTGGTAAAGGTTGATTTAAATAAACCAATAGAGGTTGAGGACAACTTTTATGGTGGAGTTATGTGTGTAGGAACATTTACTTTTGGGCATGTAAAACCAAATGCATTAGATGAATTTATAAGAATAACAAAACTAGGTGGTTTAATTTGCTTCACGATTAATGAAGGAATTCATGAAGAGTATGGTTTTGATAAAAAAATTGATATACTAAAAGATAGCAAGAAGTGGGAAGAAGTAGAATTTTTTAAATCCGACTATATTGCAAGCAAAGATGTCAACGCATGGTTAGGATTATATAGGGTATTATGAGATTTAGTAGAAAAATAGCTCCCGAGATAAAACCAAGACAAAATTTTATTACTAAAAAAAGATTAAGAGAAGACGAGATTGATTTTGATAAATTAAGATCATATCGTTTAGACAGGGTTAGAAAAGAATTAGTAAAAAACAATTTAGAAGCTTGTATTCTATTTGATCCAGTGAATGTTCGTTATGCTTTAGATACTGTGAACATGAGTGTCTATAATATGCATAATTTAACAAGATATTGTTTTGTACCGGTCAATGGACCAACTATTCTTTATGAGTATTTTAATTGTGAAATATTATCGAAGCATTTAAATCTAATTGATGAAATAAGACCAGCAATTACATGGGATTATTTTAGCAATGGAGATCAAGCAGACAATCAATTATTAAAATGGATAAATGAAGTTAAAGATTTATCAAAAAATTATTTTAAAACTAAAAAAATTGCAATCGATGTTTTAAATGGTCCTGCGGTTACAGCTTTAAATAAAGAAGGAATTGAAGTTGTAGATGCAAAATTGATTTTAGAACAGGCAAGAGTAATAAAATCACCTGATGAATTGACTTGTATGAAAGCAGCAATAGAAGTTGCAGAAAAGGGTGTATCAAAAATGAGATCAGATCTTAAGCCAGGAATGACTGAAGATGAGTTGTGGTCAATTTTACATAAAACGAATATTGAAAATGGAGGTGAGTGGATTGAGTGTAGGATTTTATCGTCTGGTGAAAGAACAAATCCATGGATGCAAGAGAGTAGTAATAAAGTTATGCAACAAGGAGAAATTGTTGCTTTTGATACAGATATGGTTGGTCCCTATGGATACTGTGCTGACATATCAAGAGCCTTTGTAGTTGGGCATAAATTTAATGATGAGCAAAAAAAACTATATTCAATGGCTAGAAATCAAATTGATCATAACTTTAGATTAATAAAACCAGGAATGAGTTTTAAAGAATTTATAAAAAAATCTTGGGTTTTGCCTGATGAGTATTATGGAAATAGGTATTCATGTATGGTTCATGGAATTGGGTTGTGTGATGAGTGGCCTCAAATAAGATATCCAACTGATGGTGGAGAAGAAGGAGGAACTTTTGAGAAGAACATGACAATTACACTTGAGAGTTATATTGGTAAAGTTGGTGGTAAAGAAGGTGTAAAACTTGAACAACAGTATCTTGTAGGTGAAAATGGACTTGAATTAATGTCCCATCATCCGTTAGAAGATATTTAATGAAAATTATTTTAGTAATGGGTTTGCCTGGAGCTGGCAAAACAACTCTAGCAGATGAAATGGCACCACTCTTAAATGCAAAAAGACTGAATGCAGACGAAGTGAGAAAAGCAGCAAACGATTGGGATTTTTCTGAAGAGGGAAGAATAAGACAAGCAAAAAGAATGGCTGAAGCTGCTTTAAAATTAAAAGCAGAAGGTCATTATGTAATTGCTGATTTTATTGCACCGACTCCTGAGGCAAGAAGTTTGTTTCCAGCAGATTTTAGAGTATGGGTCGATACAATCAAAGAAGGAAGATTTGAAGACACTAATCAAATGTTTGTTAATCCTAAAAATTTTGATTTTCACGTAACAACTCAGGATGCAAAAAGTTGGGCACCAAAAATAATAGAGGAGATAAAAAAATGACACACCAATGGGATAACAAAAAACCAACAGCACAAATGTTAGGAAGATGGCAACCTTTTCACGATGGACATTATACTTTGTTCAAAGAAATTATTAAAAAAACTGGACAAGTTTGTATTCAAATTAGAGATGTACAAGGTGTAGATGATAATCCTTTTGATTTTGAAACAGTAAAAAAAAACATTGAAGACAGATTAAATTCTGAATTTGAAGGAAAATTTAAAATTATGTTAGTACCTAATATTACAAATATTTGTTATGGCAGGGGAGTTGGATATAAGATTGAGGAAATAGTTTTGGATGAAGAAACTCAAAAAATATCAGCAACCAAAATAAGAGCAAAAATGAGAGAAGAGGGAAAGTTAAAATAAAATTAAATGAACGATAGACTAAAGACTATTGTAGATTTAAAAAAATATCCAATACACGATTTAAATTCACCAATAATTAAAAATCTAGTTAAAAAATGTAAAGAAGAACTTGATCAACATAGTTGCTCAACAATTCCAAATTTTATTTTGCCTAAATCACTTAAGGTAATGAATTCTGAGTTAGAAAAACAAATAGACGAAGTTTATATGTCTAAAGAGAGTATAAATGCATACTTGTATGCAAAGGACGATCCTTCATTACCAAAAGATCATCCAAAAAGAACTTTTATGAATAGATACAATGGATATTTGAATTCAGATTGTTTTTCAAAAGATTCTGAAATGAAATATTTATACGAAACTGAGGAACTTTTAAAATTTGTATCTGCTTGTTTAGGTATTTCTCCTATTTACAGATGGGCAGACCCTTTAGCATGTCACGCATATAATGTTATGAAACCAGATGGAGTACTCCCATGGCATTTTGATAGTTGTGAATTTACACTTAGTTTAATGATACAAAAACCTGAGAAGGGAGGAGTATTTGAGTACTGTCCAAATATTAGAGAACCTGGAAATGAAAATTTCGAAGAAGTTCAAAAAGTTATAGCAGGAGACAGAACTAGAGTAAGAAAATTAAAATTAGAGCCAGGAGATTTACAAATATTTAAAGGTAGATTTACTTTGCATAGGGTAACAAAAGTAGAAGGTCAAAAATCAAGATATATGTGTATTCCAGCTTATGTTTTAGATCCATGGAGAGTAAATACTCCAGAACATTCCAAAGCTATTTATGGTAAAGTTTTACCAATTCATATAGAAAGAAATCAGGCTAGATCCGATGGATTAACTGATTAAATGACTAGTAACATTAAAATTAAAAAAAATAACAACGAAGTTTCATCAATTATTATTGATGAACCAAAAACTTATAACTCTTTATCATTCAAAAATCTTTCAGATTTATTAAAGGCATTAAAAAAATTAGATGCTGATAAAAAAGTTAAAGTAATAATATTAGAGGGTGCTGGTAAAGGATTTAGTGCAGGTCATAATTTAAAAGAAGTTAGAGGTCTAAAAAAGAGAGATAAATATTTAAAATTATTTAATCTTTGTTCAAAAGTAATGCTTCAAATTGTTGAAGGTAGAAAACCTGTAATTGCCAAAGTTCATGGAGCAGCGTTTGCAGCTGGATGTCAATTGGTTGCAAGTTGTGATTTAGCATACAGCACTAAAGATGCATTATTTGCTACACCCGGAGTAAACATTGGTCTGTTTTGTAGCACACCTATGGTTGCTGTCAGTAGAAAGATAAATCGAAAACCAATGATGAAAATGTTATTAACTGGAGAACCTATCAACGCAAATTATGCAAAAGAAATAGGGTTGATAAATGATAATTTTTCAAAATTTAAATTAAACAACGAAGTATTAAAAGTAGCAAATAAAATTGCTTCTAAATCTAATTTAACAATAAAAATTGGAAAGCAAGCTTTTTACAAACAATTAGAAATGCCATTAAGTAAAGCTTACGCTTATACAAGTAAAATGATGACTCTTAATATGATGGCAATGGATGCAAAAGAAGGAATTTCTGCATTCCTCGAAAAACGAAAACCAAAATGGAAAAATAAATAATGATAAAGAATGTTTTAATAATTCTTTTTATAGTTGTTGGAATGTTTGTAATTTATAATTTTAAAGATCATAATCAAAAAAGAGCAATAGATGCATGTATTGCTGGTAGCCAAAAACTAGAAAAACCAATGACAGTTCCTGAAGCTAAAATATTTTGTGAAGAACAAATTAAAAATAATTAATGAGCGATATTAGGGAAATTCTCTCAAAATATAAGACTATTGCTATGGTAGGAGTTAGCAATGATCCTACTAAAGCATCAACTATAGTAATGAAATATATGCAAAAATATGGATTTAAAGTTTATCCTGTCAATCCTAGAGCTGAGGGTCAAAAAATTTTAGGAGAAGAGGTTTTTGCTAAAATATCTGATATTAATGATCAGGTTGATATTGTAGATGTTTTTAGACCATCAAAAGAGGTTTATGCTATTGCAGAAGATGCAGTTAAAATTGGTGCTAAAGTTTTATGGTTACAGCTCGGTATACGAGACGAAAAGGCAAAAGAATTGATGGAAAAAAATGATATTAAGTATATTGAAAACAAATGTACTAAAATGGAATATCAAAAATACTTTTTAAAAGTTAGACAAGCTTTTCCAGTTTTAAGTGACTAATGAGCAAAATAATTAAATTTTTAGACAGCACATTTTTAGATTTGGGTCGTCAATTTAAATGGACTTATCTACCACCATTAATGGTTTATATGGCTGCAGGTATTTCTGGTTTAACAGGTATTGTTGGCACATTTTTTGTTAAAGATTATTTAAACTTATCAGCAGCATTTCTTGCAGGCCTAGGTTTTTGGGCAGGAATTCCTTGGGCATTAAAAATGCCATTAGGTCATCTAGTAGATCTTATTTGGGAGAGAAAAAATTATATGGTCTACTTCGGAGCTTCATTGATAGCTCTTAGTTTACTGATTATGTATGGATTAATTATTCATACAGAAGATATGTCTGAAGTTTTTTCGGTAGAAACATGGTTTGTAATAAGTGTGATTTTAGCTCCAGTTGGTTACGTGGTTCAGGATGTTGTAGCTGACGCTATGACAGTTGAAGCAGTTCCTTTAGTTGATGAGATAGGAAATGATTATTCCAAAGATCAAATAAAAATAATGCATACAACAATGCAAACCCTCGGAAGATTTGCGATTATTGGCGGTACAGTACTTGTTGCTTTAGTAAACGTAGTTTTATTTAGAGACGTGGAAAGTTTAGAGCAAGCGGATAAGATAAATTTATACGGTTCTATTTATATCTATGCACTTGTAATACCTTTGGTTTCTATACTAGGTGTAATTTTAGCCAATTATTTAAGACATAAAAAAATACAAACTTTAAAATCTAAAGGTCTAGAATTTAAAGAAGAAAGAGGTAACGAGAAAACAAAAATAAATTGGTGGATATTAGGAGGGAGTTTAGTTTTTGTAATTTTTACATTATCTATTGGATCTTTTAACGTACCTTTCGCCCAAGAAATTGTATTTATAGGTTCTGTAATAATTATTTTGTTTTTAATGTTTAAGCTTATTAAGGAGTTACCTCAAGAATTAAGATTAACTATTGTAGGTACAGCAGTTATTATTTTTATATTTAGAGCTATGCCTGGACCTGGACCAGGATTGACATGGTTTGAAATTGATGAGCTCGGATTTAATGAGCAGTTTTTTTCTGTACTCTCATTACTTGCATCAATTTTAACATTAGCTGGTATTGTTTTATTAAGACCATTTATGGCGAATAATTCAATTGCTAAAATAATTGTTGTTTTAAGCATTGCAGGAGCAATTTTGTTTTTACCAAGTGTTGGAATGTATTATGGTTTTCATAATTGGACAGCTTCATTAACAGGTGGAGTAGTAGATGCTAAGTTCATTGCATTAATAAACACAGCTCTCGAATCCCCTTTGGGACAAGTTTCAATGATTCCTCTTTTAGCATGGATAGCAAAAAATGCTCCAGCACATTTAAAAGCAACTTTTTTTGCAGTTTTTGCATCCTTTACAAATCTTGCCTTATCAGCAAGTGCACTAGGAACTAAGTATTTAAATGAAATCTTTACTGTTACAAGAGAAGTAAAAGATAAAGTTTCAGGTGAAATCCAAACAACAGCAGATTATTCTGAACTTGGGATTTTATTAATTGTTGTGACACTTTTGACATTAATTCTTCCAATATTATTTGTAATTATTATCAATAACAGTAAATACAAAACATCTGAGTAATTATTTTAAATGAAAACTATTTTTAAAGTATTAATTTTATTATTGATAACTTCGACTTTTTCAAACGCTGAACTATTAAATCCAAATAGCAATATTAAACCGAGAGAAGTTATAAAGATTCAACTTAATGGGCTTCAACAAAATGACTCTAAATTTAAAGATAGTGGAATTGAACAAACATGGAAATTTGCTCACCCAAACAACAAAAGAGTTACAGGACCATTAAGCAATTTTAAGATGATGATAAAAAGCGACTCTTACGGGATGATGATTAATCACTTAAGTCACACAATCACTGAACTTGGAAGTAGTGACAAATGGGCTCAATTTGAAGTTATCATTCTTGATAAGGATAAAATTTATCACAAATTCAATTGGCAAGTCGAAAAGTACACCTCTGAGGGAACTTTGAAAGACTGTTGGTTAACCACAATGGTATCTAGTCCAATCCCTCTTGGAAGCTCAATTTGATTGTCCACATATACATTTTTGTTTCGTAACAATTAAAAATTTAGTAGGAATCCCTGAATGAAAACAAAAACTAAAGTTGTAGTAGTTGGTGGAGGAGTTGTAGGTGTAAGTGCCCTATATCATTTAGCAAAAAAGGGCTGGTCTGATGTTGTTCTAGTTGAAAGAAAAGAGTTAACTTCGGGATCTACTTGGCACGCTGCAGGTTTGTTGCCTTTATTTAATATGAGTTACTCAGTTGGACAACTTCATAAATATGCGGTTAATCTTTACAAAACATTAGAAGAAGAAACTGGAAAAAATGTTGGCTTTAGTGTTGTTTCAAATATTCGTCTAGCAAGTACAAAAGATAGAATGGATGAATATCATCAATACGCAGGCGTCGCTCGAACTATCGGAGTAGATGTTAAATTTTTGAAACCAGAACAAGTAAAAGAAATTTGGCCATTATGTCATACAGATGATTTAGTTGGTGCAATACAACACCCTGAAGATGGATATATTCAACCAGCAGATTTAACACAAGCATTAGCAACAGGTGCAAGAAATAGAGGAGCAGAAATTTATAGAAATACAACTGTACTATCGATGAGACAAACTAAAGATGGATGGGTTGTAGAAACAGATAAGGGATCAATAGAATGTGAGCATGTTATTTCTTGCTCAGGAAATTTTGCACGACAAACAGGTGAAATGGTAGGGCTAGATATTCCAGTAATACCTGTTGAACATCAATACATTGTTACAGAACCTCACCCTGCAATTCAAAAAAGAAAAAAAGATGGATTACCAGAAATGGGAGTCTTAAGAGACAGTGATAGTAGATGGTATATGAGAGAGGAAGCTGGAGGATTAATTTTGGGTCCTTATGAAGATGGTGCACCAGCTTGTTATGTAGAAGGTCCATCAAAAAATTCAGAATATGAATTATTTCAAGAAGACTTAGACAGATTAGCTCCACACATAGAAGGAGCAATTCATAGAGTACCTGCGTTTGGAGAAGTTGGAGTAAAGAAAGTTTATAATGGAGCAATCTGTTATACTCCTGATGGAAATCCAATTGTTGGACCAGCTTGGGGACTTAAGAATTTTTGGATTAATGAAGGACATAGTTTTGGAATAACAGCAGCAGGTGGTGCAGGTTGGCAATTAGCAGAATGGATCGTTGATGGTGAACCAACAATTGATATGTTAGGAGTTGAACCAAGACGTTACGGTAACTACGCAACTAAATCTTATTTAAAAGCAAAAAATGAAGAAGCATACAGCCATGTATTTATTGTTCACTACCCAGATGAAGAAAGGCCAGCGGCAAGACCATTAAGAACAGCTCCTTGTTATGAACGAATGAAAAATTTAGGCGCTGTGTTTGGCCAGAAGTTTGGATGGGAAAGACCTAATTTTTTTGCAACAGACGGAATGGAACAAAAAGATGATTGGTCATTTAGAAGATCGAAATGGTTTGATGCTATTAAAAAAGAATGTCAAAATGTTAAAGAAAACGTAGGTCTTTTAGATATGACTGCGTTTGCAAAATGTAGAATTAGAGGACCTAAAGCAGAGGAATTTTTAGATTATTTAGTTGCAAACAAACTTCCTAAAAAAATTGGAAGAATAAATTTATGTCATGCTTTGAACACTAAAGGTGGAGTGCATTCAGAATTTACGATAATGAAAGAAGCGGAAAATAGTTATTATCTAGTTTCTGCTGGAGCAAATTTAAGATTGGACCATGATTGGATACAAAAATGGATGCCAGATGATGGATCTGTTATTTTTGAAGATTTAACTAACAGTACAGGAGTTTTAGTTGTAGCTGGTCCAAAAGCCAGACAATTAATGCAAAAGGTTTCAACAGACGATTTTTCTAATGAAAATTTCAAATGGTTGACTGCTAAAAATGTAAATGTTGGATATGCTCCAGTAAATGCAATGAGAGTAAACTTTGTGGGTGAGCTTGGTTGGGAACTACATCATCCAATTGAATATCAAAACCATATTTTTGATAAATTAATGGAAGCGGGAAAAGATTTAGGAATTAAACCTTTTGGGATTAGAGCAATGAATAGTTTGAGAGTAGAAAAATCTTATAAACTAGTTGGTACAGAATTATCAATTGAATACTCACCATATGAGTCTGGTCTTGATAGATTTGTTCATCCTAATAAAGGAAACTTTATTGGGTTAGAAGCACTTAATAAATGGAGAGAAAAAGGGTTTGATAATAAATTGGTCACTTTAGAGGTTCATAATACTAAAGATGCAGATGTGCTTGGAAATAATCCAATTTTTAAAGACGGAAAAGTTGTTGGAAGAGCAACCGGAGGTGAATTCGGTTTTAGATTAGATAAATCAATAGCTCTTGCAATGGTTAAGCCAGATTGTTCAAATGTGGGCGACAAATTACAAGTTGATATATTGGGTGAAATGTACGACGCTACTGTCTTAGATGAGAGTCCATATGATTCAGAAAATAATTTATTAAGAGCATAATGAAAATTTTAGTAGCTGTAAAAAGGGTTATTGATTACAACGTTCAAATAAGAGTTAAAGAAGATGGAACAGGTGTAGTTACTGACAACGTTAAAATGTCAACTAATCCTCCTGATGATAATGCAATAGAGGAGGCTGTAAAAATAAAAGAGGCAGGCAAAGCTACAGAAGTAGTTGCAGTAACTGTTGGTGAAGAAAAAGCTCAAGAAACTGTTAGGAAAGCTTTAGCGGTTGGTGCGGACAGAGGTATTCATGTGAAAGTCGATGGAATTTTAGAACCACTCGCGGTTTCAAAAATTTTACAAAAAATAGTAGATAAAGAACAACCAGATTTAGTATTTATGGGCAAACAAGCAATTGATGATGATTGTAATCAAACAGGCCAAATGTTGAGTGCTTTATTAAATTGGCCACAAGCAACATTTGCCTCAAAGATTAATGTGAAAGATAATAAATTAGAAGTAACTAGAGAAATAGACGAAGGTCTAGAAACAATCGAAATAAATGTTCCAGCTATTGTAACTTGTGATCTTAGGCTGAATGAACCAAGATATGCATCACTACCAAATATAATGAAGGCTAAGAAAAAACCTATAGAGGAAATTGCAGCTTCTGATTTAGGCGTAGATGTATCACCAAGATTAGAGCAATTAAAAGTAGAGGAACCTCCAAAAAGAAAAGCAGGCATAAAAGTAGCAAATGTTGCAGAATTAGTTCAAAAATTAAAAAATGAGGCGAAGGTAATTTAATGGCAGTTTTACTTATAGCAGAACACAATAATAAAGAGTTAAGACCATTTACTCTTAATGCTGCTACAGCAGCATCTCAAATTGATTCAGATGTTCATGCTGTGATTATTGGTCAAAACTCTGCAGATGCTGCAAAACAATTATCTGAACTTCCAGTAGTTAAAAAGGTATTGAGTGTAGAAGGAGCTCACTATGAAAACTTCACAGCAGAAAATTTTGCTCCAGTGATTGTTAAACTTGCAGAAAATTATTCTCATATTGTTTGTTCGGCAAATACATTTGGAAAAAATTTGATGCCAAGAATTGCTGCTCATCTTGATACATCGCAAGTAAGTGACATTATTAAAGTAATATCACAAGATACTTTTTTAAGACCAATTTATGCAGGTAATGCTTTTGCAACAATTAAGAGTAATGATGCTAAAAAGTGTGTTACAATCAGACCTACTTCTTTCGATCCGTGTGAAAGTACAGGTGGATCAGCCACAATTGAAAAAGTTGATCCTAGTGAAGAGTTTTCAAATACAAAATTTATCAAAAGAGAAGAAATTAAATCTGATCGACCTGAACTTGGAACAGCTAGAATTGTTGTATCAGGTGGTAGAGGAATGCAAAGTGGAGACAATTTTAAATTAATTACAGAAATTGCTGATAAACTAGGTGCAGCAATTGGAGCATCAAGAGCGGCAGTAGATGCTGGTTATATAAGTAACGATCATCAAGTAGGTCAAACAGGAAAAGTAGTGGTACCAGATCTATATATCGCTGTTGGTATTTCAGGTGCTATTCAGCATTTAGCAGGAATGAAGGAAAGTAAAGTTATAGTTGCAATTAATAAAGATGGTGAAGCGCCAATCTTTAGTGTTGCAGATTATGGACTTGAGGCTGATTTATTTGAGGCACTGCCTCAGTTCATGGAAGAGTTGAACAAATTAAACACTATACAAAAATAATCCTTACAGTTAAAAACTAGAGTATGTCAAGAGAATCAATGGAATATGATGTTGTGATTATTGGTGGAGGACCATCAGGATTATCGACCGCAATAAAGTTAAAACAATTAAATCCAAATTTAAACGTTTGTTTATTAGAAAAAGCATCAGAAATTGGAGCTCATATTTTAAGTGGAAATGTATTTGAAACTCGCGCTCTAGACGAACTGTTACCAAATTGGAGAGAATTAAATTCTCCTATCAAAACAAAAGTAACTAAAGAAAAATTTTTATTTTTAGGAAAAACTAAATCTTTAAGTTGGCCAACCTGGCTACTACCTGCAGTGCAACAAAATCATAAAAATTATATTATCAGTTTAGCTAATCTGTGCAGATGGCTTGCAGAACAAGCTGAGAGTCTAGGTGTAGAAATCTTTCCAGGATTTCCAGCAAGTGAAATTTTATATAACGAAGATGGATCTGTTAAAGGTGTTGCAACTCAAGATATGGGTATAGATAAAGATGGTAATAAAAAAGATAGTTTTGAACCAGGTATTGAACTTTTAGGTAAAGTAACTGTTTTTGCAGAAGGTTGCAGAGGCCACTTAGGAAAACAACTCATTGAAAAATTTGAGTTAAATAAAGGCAAAGATCCTCAACAATACGGAATTGGTTTTAAAGAAATTTGGGAAATAGAGGATAAAAATCACGAAGAAGGCTTAGTTATGCACACAGCTGGATGGCCATTAGATAACAATACATATGGTGGTAGTTTTATGTATCATGCAGAAAATAAACAAGTTTTTCTGGGCTATGTAATTGGTCTAGATTACAAAAATCCACATTTATCACCTTATGATGAATTTCAGAGGTTTAAAACACATCCAGCAATTAAAAAAATTATAGAGGGTGGAAAAAGAATTTCTTACGGTGCAAGAGCTTTAATTGAAGGTGGATTTCAAAGTTTGCCAAAAATGTTCATGCCTGGAGCTTTGTTGGTTGGTTGTGATGCTGGAACTTTAAATATGCCAAAAATTAAAGGCTCTCATACAGCTATGAAAAGTGGGATTATTGCAGCCGAAACTATTAATGAACACTTACAAGAAAACAAAGATTTATCTATTTATGAAGATAAATTTAAAAATAGCTGGTTACATAAAGAGCTTTATGAAGCTAGGAATGTGAAACCTAGTTTTAGCTGGGGGTTAATTTTAGGTATAATTTTCACAGGTATCGATCAAATTTTATTTAGAGGCAAACTTCCTTTTACACTTAAACATAAACATGCTGATCATGAAACATTAAAACCTGCAAATCAAATGCCAAAAATAGATTATCCAAAATATGATAATGTAATAACTTTTGATAAAACAAGTTCAGTATATTTAACAGGAACCAATCATGCAGATAACCAACCAGTTCATCTAAAACTCAAAGATGCTGATTTACCAATAAATTATACTTTAGAAAAATTTGATGAACCTGCTCAAAGATATTGTCCTGCAGGTGTTTATGAAGTTCAAAAAGAAAATGATGTAAGCAAATTTGTGATCAATTCTCAAAATTGTATTCATTGTAAAACTTGTGATATTAAAGAACCATCTCAAAATATTACATGGGTTACTCCAGAGGGAAGCGGTGGTCCAAGATATGGAAATATGTAAATTAGGACAAATCTATTGCAAACTTTTTTAAAGTTTCAATAGGAACAAATTTAAGAGTGTTTTCGTGAGTTCTTTTCAAAAATATTGGACATCCTTTACCGGCTTCAACTGCTTTTGCATACCAACTAGCACACAAACACCATCCATCTCCATCTTTTAAACCTGGAAACCCAAATTCAGGATGTGGAGTAATTAAGTCATTACCTGCTTCTTTCATCCACTCTAAACACTCGGTAGTAACTTTAGCACAAACTGTATGAAGTCCATGATCATTCTCGTCAGTGTTACAACAACCATCACGAAACCATCCTGTTAAAGGGTCATTTGAACATTCTTCCAGGTCTTCACCTAGAACATTTTTTTGTTTTTCACTCATTTAAATTTTTGTTGGGTTAGGTTGTCCTTTGTAAACTTCTTCTGGATCAAATTTTTTTTCTTTTTCAAGAAATTCCATTTCAATTTTTCTTCCGTTATCAATTGGTCCCATAGGAATTGATCTATAAAAACATGATCTATATCCTACATGACAGCTAGCCCCATCACCTATATCAACTGTTAACCATATTGAGTCTTGATCATCATCAATTCGAATTTCTGTTACTTTTTGGGTAAACCCACTTGTTTTACCTTTATGCCAAATAGCTTTTCTAGATCTGCTATAATAATACGCCTCTTTAGTTTCAATTGTCTTTTTTAGAGCTTCTACATTCATGTATCCATGCATTAAAATATCTTTAGTTTTTGAGCACATGGTAATTACAGGAATCAGTCCATCATTATCAAACTTGGGTGAAAGAAGATTTCCTTCTTCAATATCATAGATATTTTCTCTTTTTTTGAACATACGGGGTGATTATTTAGCACATATCTAAATATATTAAATATTTTTAATTTAAGGTATTTACTGTATAAAAAGGCGCTATGAAATTAGTAAAAGACACAGACAACAATAATTTAGAGACAAAAAAAGTTTCAGATAAAGAAGCAGAGGAAGCTATCAGAACAATTTTGTCATGGATGGGAGAAGATCCAAAAAGAGAAGGATTGTTGGAAACCCCTAAAAGAGTTGTAAAAGCATTTAAAGAATATTTTCAAGGCTATAATGAAGACGCAAAAAAAGTATTAGATAAAACTTTTGGTGATGTAGAAGGTTATAGCGATATGGTGGTTCAAAAAAATATTTCAGTTCAAAGTCATTGTGAACATCATATGGCTCCAATTATTGGAAAAGCACATGTTGCCTATATACCAAATGAGAGAGTTGTGGGATTGAGTAAAATTGCAAGAGTAGTTGAAATATTTTCAAAAAGATTACAAACGCAAGAAAGATTAACTGTTCAGATTGCAAATTCTCTAATGGAAGCGTTAGATGCAAAAGGTGTAGCTGTTACAATAGATTCAACCCATCAGTGTATGACTATGAGGGGTATTAAAAAAGAACAAGCAACAACTGTAACTAATTTTTACTTAGGTCAATTCAAAGAAGATCTGAGTTATCAAAATAGATATTTACGATTTATCAGCACTGAGTTAAAAGACTAGTGTGTCTGACCAATTTAAAGCACTAATTCTTAATCAAGAGGGTGAAAACTTCTTACGCGAAGTTAAATCTATTGATAAAAGTTTTCTAAAGCATGGAGATGTAACTGTAAAAGTAGATTATTCTGATCTTAATTTTAAAGATGGAATGATTTTAAAAAACGGTGGACGATTAGTAAAAGAATTTCCACATATTCCAGGAATAGATTTTTCAGGAAAAGTAATTGAAAGTGAAAATTCAAAATTTAAAGAAGGAGATGAGGTAATTTTAACTGGATTTAGAGTTGGAGAAATATTCTTTGGTGGATATTCGCAAATTGCAAAAGTAAATGCAGATTTTTTAGTAAAAAAACCCGATAGCTTAACAACTAAACAAGCTATGATTTTAGGTACTGCAGGTTTTACCTCCTTAATGAGTGCTTTTGCAATTCAAGCAAGGGAAAGTATTTTATTAGGTGAAAAAGTTAATGACGTTCTAGTTACAGGTGCTACAGGAGGAGTTGGTAGTGTAGCAATCATGGCATTAACCAAAATGGGATATAATGTTTCTGCTGTTACCGGAAAAGATTCAAAATCGGATTATTTAAAATCATTAGGTGCAAAAAACATTATAAATAGGGCTGAATTTGACAAAGATCCACGTCCAATAGACAAAGGTCTATGGGATGGAGTGGTAGATACGGTTGGTGGAAAAATTTTAGCAAATGCAATTGCTCAAACAAAATCAAATGGGATAATTTCAGTTTGTGGAAATGCAAACAGTAATGAACTTAATACGAATTTGTTACCATTTATGTTGAGAGGTATTAAAGTTTGGGGCATGGACTCTGCTAATTGTAGCATAAAAAGAAGAGGTTTTATTTGGGGAGAAGCAACAAATTTAATTGATTTTGATTTATTGGAAAAATCAGTTTTAACAGTAAGCTTGGAGGAATTGATTGAGACTTATCCTAAAATTTTAAAAGGTGAAATTTCTGGAAGAGTATTAGTTGATTTAAATAAATAATGGATTGGGATAAATTAAAAATTTTTCATGCTGTGGCTGAAGCTGGAAGCTTTACAAATGCTACTGTTAATTTAAATCTTAGCCAATCAGCTATAAGTAGACAAATACAATCATTAGAACAAGATTTAAAAGTGCAGTTATTTGAAAGACATGCAAGAGGCTTAACTCTCACACAAAATGGAGAATATGTTTTTAAAACTGCTCACGAGGTGATTAGCAAACTTAAAGAAGTTGAAACATCATTAGGTGATCAAAAAAGCAAACCAACAGGAAAATTAACAATTACAACTGTAAGAAGTTTTGGAACACATTGGTTAACACCAAGAATTCAAGAATTTATGACACTTAATCCAGAAATTGAGATTGAACTCGTTTTCGATGATAAAGAATTAGATTTGAGTACTCGTCAAGCTGATATCGGAATTTTTATGAGGAGACCAAAACAGCTTAACTACATTCAGAAAAAATTAGTTGATATCAAGTATTACATTTATGGATCAAATAAATACTTAGAAAAAAATGGGATGCCAAAAACAGTTAATGATTTAAACAAGCATAAATTTATTTCATTTGGAAAAGGTGCCCCTTCGCCAGTTTATAATCCTGATTGGGCTTTAAAAATAGGAATGCATGATGGAAAAAAAAGAAAATCTATTATGAAAGTTAATAGTGTTAGTGGTTTATTATATGGTGTTGAGTCTGGAGTGGGTTTGGCAGCATTGCCAGAATATTTAGTTTCAAATACTAGCAATATAATTAAAGTACTTCCAAAAGTAGAAGGACCAATAACAGAAGCTCACTTTGTTTATCCTCAATCCTTAAAAAACACAGCTAGAGTCCAAGCTTTTAGAAACTTCTTATTTAGTAAAATTGGCGATTGGAAATAACAATTTCCTATATAAATAATATCAAATAATCCTTGTATCCTGCGACAAAATATGCGATTGATAATCATTCGCATTGCGAATAATTCTCATTCGCAAAATAAATAGGGTAAAGAAAAGGATAAAATGAAAAAAGTAACAATAATAAGTTTATTTGTTTCTTTAATAGTCTCGTCTTTTGCTTTTGCAAATGAAGTAAATATCTTCAACGCAAGACATTACAAGGCAGATAATGAGCTTTATAGCAAATTTACCAACAAAACTGGAATTAAAGTAAACCTGATTAATGGAAAGGCTAGTGCATTAGAAAAAAGGATGATTGAAGAAGGCACCGATTCTTCTGCTGATCTTTATATTACTGCTGATGCTGGAAGATGTGGAGCTTTCAAAGCTAAAGGAATGACACAAAGTGGCTTGGTGTCTCCAACAATTAAATCTTCTGTTCCAAAAAATTTTAGAACCACACACTGGGTAGGAGTAGCAAAAAGAGCAAGAATAATTTATTACTCACCAGAAAGAGTTAGTGGTGCTGAATTATCAGGATTAACATACGAAGGTCTAGCTGACCCAAAATGGAAAGGTAGATTAGTAATCAGAAAATCAAGTAACATTTATAACAAGTCACTTGTAGCTTCATTAATTGAGAATAATGGAAAAAAAGCTGCTGCTGAATGGTCTAAAGGAGTTGTTTCTAACATGGCAAGAACACCAAAAGGAAACGATAGAGCTCAAATTATGGCAGTTGCAGCTGGAGAAGCTGATATTGCTGTAGCAAATACTTATTACTTAGCACTTATGTTATCTGGTAATAAAGGAGCAGAACAACAAGCGGCTGCAAAGAAAGTTAAGGCATTTTTTCCTAATCAAAATGATAGAGGAACACACATGAATATTAGTTGTGCAGCTTTAGTTAAAGGAGCTCCTAATAAGGCAAATGCTATCGCTCTTGTTGACTTTCTATTATCACCAGAGGCTCAGGAACATTTTACAAATAATACTTTTGAGTTTCCAATGATAGCTGGGGTATCGCCAAATCCATTAGTAGTGAATAATTTAGGATTAGATTTTAAACAAGATTTAACAACTAAAGTTTCAAGCTATGGAAAAAATCAAGCTGCTGCATTAGAGGTAATGACAGCTGCTGGATGGAAGTAAGGAACAAGTGAGAAAGAATTTATTTAATTTTAATTTAAACATTTCTCCAGACAATAATGGTTCTCCAGACGGTCAGATAACTTGTGAGCCATGCTTGTCACAATGTGAAAAAATTAAAAAAAAAATAAATAATAGAAAATTATCTGAGATCGGAAATGATGATATTGATCGTGTCATTAATGTTTTTGATTTAAAAAGTTAATTTTCAAAAAGTGAACATAACTCAATAGTTATTTACCCTACTATTGATTATGTTCACTTGAACAAAAGGGTAAAAATGTATTTAAAAAAAATTAATTTTTGGTTTTTAAGCTCTTTATTGGTGTCAATTTTTGTAGCTATACCAATTGTTACTGTATTTACTAGTTTTTTTGAAGACACATCAAATTATTATCAAATTCTAAAAAATACCTTTTTATTTGAATACATTTTTAATTCAATAATTTTGCTAATTAGTGTTTTAGCTTTAACTTTTTTAATTGGAACCAGTACGGCTTATTTAGTATCTTTTTATAAATTTCCCTTTAGTAATTTTTTTAAATGGGCACTTATATTATCTTTTGCTGTACCTCCTTATATTTACGCATATTCTTTAACAGCTTTCTTTGAAAATTATGGAACTTTATATTCAATATTGAAAAATCTATTTGGAGAGGCGAATTATAATCAAAGCATTCCAAAGTTTGATGGTCTAATAGGTGCTGTGCTTTCACTATCTTTCTCACTATTTGCTTATGTTTATATTCTCTCAAGAGCATCATTCCAGTATCAATCTCAAAATTTAATTGATTTAGGTAGAAATTTAGGATTTTCAAAAGCAAAATCCTTTTATTCTTTAATTTTACCTGCCGCTAGACCAGCAATTGTTGCAGGCCTTTCTCTAGTTGCGATGGAGACTTTAGCCGAATTTGGGGCAGTTGATTTCTTTTCTATAAATACTTTAACAACAGGTATTTACAATTCTTGGATTACATTTGATGACTTAGCTTTCTCAAACAGGATATCTTTTTTTCTTCTTTTATTCATTTTTGCAATATTTATTTTAGAAAATTTATCTAGAAAGAAGGCAAGGTATCACGCAAATACTAAAGGAGGATTTAAACAAAAAGAAAAAATCCAACTATCAGGAAGTAAAGCATTTTTTGCATTTTCAATTTGTTTCTTAGTTTTTTTCCTAAGTTTTTTATTTCCACTAAGTCAAATGCTTTATTGGACATTAAAATTTCCTGAAAATCTTTTTGATATTCCAGTAGTAACTTTAACATTAAACACCTTGTACTTGGTGTTGTTATCAAGCTTAGTTTTAATAATTTTTTCTTTAATTTCTAATTATGGAAATAGAGTTTCTAAAAATAAAACTTTAAACGCTTTATCTACTTTATCTATTTCTGGTTATGCAATTCCAGGAGTAATTTTAGCAGTGGCATTTATAACTTTTATTGCTTGGTTTGATGACAATGTTGTAAAAGCGTTTGGTTTTTTATCTATTAAAAAAATGTTTATTGGTTCTATTCTAGGACTTGTCTTGGTTTATTTTGTAAGATTCTATTCTTTAGCTTTTAATGGAATAAAATCTGGTTATGAAAAAATAAATATTTCCGTTGATGAAAGTTCATATTTACTTGGTTACTCTAAAAAGAAAACTTTTATGAATATTCATTTACCTTTCTTAAGAAATTCTCTTTTATTTGTTGGAATACTAATTTCTTTAGAAATAATAAGAGAATTGCCAATCACTTTGATTTTAAGACCTTTCAATTTTGAAACATTTGCAACTACAGCTTATATATCTGCTTCAGAGGACTTATTAGAAGCCGCAGCTGTTCCTTCATTATTTTTAATTTTGATTGCAACTCTATTTATAATGCTTACATCTAAATATATACTGAGGGAAAAATGAGTGATAGTTATTTAGAGATTAAAAATGTTGATTTCACTATAGGTGGAAAAATTAAAGTTAAGAATGCATCTTTTATGATTGAAAATGAAGGGGATACTTTATGTATTCTTGGTCCATCTGGTATTGGTAAAACCACAATACTTAGAACTATAGCTGGTTTAGAAAAAATTGATAAAGGTTCAATAAAATTGAACGGAAAATTATTATCGTCTAAAGATCAAAATGTAGAACCTGAAGATAGAAACATATCTTTAGCTTTTCAGGATAATAGTTTATTTCCTCATTACACAGTTGAAAAAAATATTTTATTAGGTGCTGAGAGAAATAAAGGAAAAAGAAAGAAAAAACTTAGTTTTAAAGAAATTATAGATTTTCTTGATATAGAAAAAATATTACCAAAATTTCCTCATGAAATTAGTGCAGGGGAGGCACAAAGAGCATCACTTGCAAGATCGCTATTAACACAGCCTGACCTTTTGCTTTTAGATGAACCGTTATCTAATGTAGATCAAAGCTTTAAAGAAGAAATCCAAGTAAGATTAAAAAAAATATTAAGTAAATTAAAAATTACAACAATAATCGTTACTCATGACTCCTACGAAGCTTTTTATCTTGGTACCAAATGTGCAATTGTATTAGATGGGCAAATTAAACAGTTTGATGATCCTTATAATGTTTATCATTTTCCAAACTCAGTCGAAGTAGTAAATTTTTTAAATCGTGGAATTTTAATTCCTGCAAAAGTAACGGGAGAAAATTCATTAGAAAATGATGATCTTGGAACAATTAAAGGTAATTTTATTAAGCATTATCCAAAAGGTTCAAATGTACAATTATTATTGCAACCAGAAGATCTTGAGCACGATGATAAAAGCAACCTAAAGCTCGAAGTAGTTGATCGAAAATTTAGAGGTACCAACTTTATTTATACTTTAAAAACTAATAGCGATTTATTAATACCAGTTTTTGTTCATTCTCATCATGAACACCAACATGAAGCTGACGAAAAGTTTGGAATTAAAAGACCGATTAATATTGATCACATAGTTTGTTTTTAATAAAACAAGCAAATGCTTACCAAAAAACAATTATTTACTCGAGGGATGTTGGATATTTCTCCACACATGCTCTCTGTTATTCCATTTGGAATAATTTGTGGAGCAATCGGGGTCGAACTTGGATTTCACCCATATTTAGTCTACGCAATGTCTTTCATCATTTTTGGAGGAGCTTCACAGATAGTATTTTTACAATTGTTATCAGGGGGTGCATCTAGTTTAGTTGCTGTTGCATCTGTTGGAATTATAAATTCTCGACATCTGTTATATGGAGCAGTTTTATCTGAATATTTAGAAAAATTATCTTTTATAAAAAAATTATTAATTTCTTATGTTGTTGTAGATCAAGGATTTGCAGAGTCTAATAAGTTTTTCAAAAAAAATAGAAATGAAGAATTTTTACATTATCATTTAATTGGTACTGGTTGCACAATGTGGGTTTGTTGGCAAATTGCAACCTTATCAGGTATTGTTTTGGGTTCATTTGTTCCAGAAGAACTTGGGTTAAAATTTGCAATTCCTTTAACATTTATAGCAATTGTTGTTCAGGATTTAAAAAAATTAGATCATGTAATTGTAATGATTACTTGTGGTTTAAGTTCACTGTTATTTTTTGATGCTCCATTTAAATCTTTCATAATTATTTCTCCAGTAATTGCTTTATTTGTAGCTGCACTATTACTGAGGTTAAAAAAATGACACTTACTGCAATTATTTTTGCTGGAATATTAACTTACCTCACCAGAATGACTATGATTGCTTT
This sequence comes from uncultured Pelagibacteraceae bacterium, assembly GCA_902523515.1. Lineage (GTDB taxonomy): Bacteria > Pseudomonadota > Alphaproteobacteria > Pelagibacterales > Pelagibacteraceae > Pelagibacter. Next base: position 68,945 of record CABYZT010000004.1, on the reverse strand, counting down.
AATAAGTAGAGATATGTTGGGAGATAAAATTAAAGCAGTGTTGGAATATGTTCCTTCTGCAGTATTTCCAGCAATAATATTTCCAGGAATATTTATAAATGATTTTGGAACTTTTATAGAAATGAACGATCCCAAAATTTTTGGAGCATTAGTTGCTGTAATTGTAGGTTATTTTTCAAAAAATATTATTGCAACAATTTCAGCTGGATTAGTTTCTTATTGGTTTTTAATATTTGTTGTCTTTAGTTAGCACCTAACTTAATATTTCTACTTACATTAATATCTATTAATTTTGGTTTTGCTAAATTAAGATTTGACATAAGATCAACATATTCATCAACATTTTTAACCTGCAATCTTGGGTTAAATTTTTTTTCATTACCAATGGTACTAGATTCTTTGCCGTTATAATCATGACCAGGATACAAAATGGTGTCCTCAGGTAATTTTAATAATCTATTAAAAATAGAATTATAAGCATCTTTTGAGCTACCATTTTGAAAATCTGTTCGACCAGTGCCATTAATTAAAAGAGTATCTCCTGAAAACAAATAGTTATCCATTAAGAAACTATAACTGTCAGAAGTATGACCAGGTGTATACATCGCTTTGATTTCTATTTGATCAATTTTTATTATTTCATCGTCTTTTACTTTAATTTCGACGGCATCAGCAGGGGTATGTTCCCCCATAATTGTAGAGCAATTTGTTGCTAGTTTAAGTTTACTTGCACCAGTTACATGGTCAGCATGTATATGTGTATCTATTACTTTAACTAATTTTAAATCTAATTCGTTTAGTAACTCAATATAGTTTTCAACATTTTCTATTACTGGATCAATTATGACTGCCTCGCGACCTTTTGCCGACGCAATTAAATAAGTATAAGTTGATGATTTATTATCGAAAACTTGTCTAAAAATCATTTGTCATTAATATCAAATTATAATGAATACCTCTACATTTCATTGGTCTTGTAGACATACCTGGAAAAGAAGCGCAAAAAATACAGCCTGGTGCGTACTTGGTTGTGCAATTGGAGATTTTGGAACAATATTATTTTTTCAATTAACTCAAATTCCTTTTCCAGTTTTAGGAATAATGATTTTAGCAATCATTAACGGATTGATTACGAGTATTATTTTAGAAACAATAATTTTAATGACACAAAATTTTAATTTTGTTAACGCATTCAAAACAGCTTGTGGTATGAGTTTAATTTCAATGATTAGCATGGAAATCATGATGAATTTAACTGACTATGTTTTAACTGGAGGCGCAATTTTAACATGGTGGGTTGTACCAATAATGCTGATCGTAGGTTTTTTAACTCCTTGGCCTTATAATTATTGGAGATTAAAAAAATTTGGAATTGCTTGTCATTAAGATTAAAGAATTCTCTTTAATAAATTGTCCCCAAAAAATAGTTTGTGAACAATAACAGCAGATATATGAATCACTATTAAACCGATAAGGGTATAATTCGAAAGAATATGAATTTCATAAAACTGATCTGCTAAATCAAAATTTTCATTAATTTGAATTTCCTTAAACAATATTGTTAATGTTTCCCCATTAAACAATTTTTTTAATATTCCTGAAATTGTTATTGCTAAAATAGCAATATATAAAAGCACATGGTTCATTTTTGCCAAAAACCTCTGTCCTTTAAAAATACTTGGATCTAATTTTGGAGTTGGATTAAGTATATTATTTATTAATCTAATTATTATTATATAAAACACAGTTAAACCTAACGTAACGTGTATATCTTCAATAGTTATTCTTTGATCACCAAAATCTAAATCAACTAGATAAAACCCCAAAGGCATTTGTATGAATAGAATAGCAGCGCTGAGCCAATGTAACACCTTTGAGATAATTCCATACTCTGTTAAGGTATTTGTTACATGCATAATTTATTTAATCACATAAAAAAATATATTAAAATAATTTTATTCTCAATTTTAAGCGTATTTTTCGTCTCATATTCCAATGCTGAGTTAACAGTTGAAGATATTATTAAAAGTAGACAAGCATTGTTTAGCAAAAACTATAGTACAGCCAAAAGAGTACAAGCTTTCTCATCAAAAGGAGATTTTGAAAAAGCAAAAAAACTTATGCTAGAAATGAGTGAAAATTACAAAGTTTTAATAGATTTGTTTCCTGAAAATACTCAAGAGGGTTTTGATACTGAAGCTTTACTAACCATTTGGGATGAAAAAGACGACTTCAATGCATTAATGCAAAAAGCCTCTGATGATATGATAAAGCTTACATCCGTAATTGAAGATGCTGAAGATATAAGAGGTACTCTGAAACAATTTATGTGGAGTAATTGTAAGGCTTGTCACAGCAGGTACAGAGAAGAACATTAATTACTAAGTTAGAATGATACCTCAAAAAGTTAAAGACCATATTGAAGAATATATTAGCCAAGAAGTGTACGTTCAAATAGCCATAATTAAGGGTAAGGAAAAGGTTTCAACAGAAATAGCCATTGATAAATATTTTAACACAAATCATTTTAGAGATTTTTCACAGGGTAAACCTTATTTTCATTTTATTGATGGATTAAGGGATAAATGTCTTGGAAAACTTAAAGATTCTCCTATGAGAGATAAAGCAACAGAGGACGAAACTATTAAATTATTGCAGAAAAAATTAAATGATTTAACTGATGATGAGCTTGAAGACACTTATTGGGAAATAGAAACAGGAGAATTTTTTTCAGGAGAGCAAATAAAAGAATTAGAAAAAAATTGCAGTGAATTAATTAAAGACCTTAATCTTTCAAATAAAAATAAAAAAGAAGTTAAAAAAACTATCATGAGTTTTTGTGAAAACTATGAAAAATTGTGTCAAAAAAAATACCCAGAAGCTCCACTTCCACTAGAAATATTAACATCTGTAAATTAGTTTTTAAAGGGTTCGCTCTTTAAGTGTATACCTAAAGAGCTCCCTTGTATCGCCTCTTTGGCATTATAATTCCGAGAGGAATTTATTTTTCGTTATATTTATTGAAATATGAGCTGTTCAGCTAAGTATCAGGTGGTGAAAGTATTAACATAAACCTCCTTCTATAAAAAAGGTAATTATAAATTATACAATTTCAATTAATTTATTTTAATTTTGAGCAAATATATTTATTGAATACAACCTAGTGCTTTAGTAGATTCCCGCTAACTTAAGTTACTTCCAAAATTATTTTTTATTTATTAATTCGCTAATAAAATTTTCACCATAACCATCATCAACAGCTTTTTGAAAATAATTTTTATTTATTTCAGCAACTTTTTCAGCTTCAGGAAAATCTTTTAATAAATCTTGAATATAAGTTAAATCTTTTACGGAATTACTTGCCGTAAATTTAAATCCAGTAAAGTCTCCTTTTAACAGATTATCAAAAACTCTATTAAGTGCTGCAGAATTTCCAGAACCAAGTTTTGCAACATCAAATACTTTTTTTAAATCTAAACCCATTTCTGTAGCACTTTTAGCCAAATGATTAACTAATGCAGCATTTCCAAGGGATAAAAAATTATTTAAAAGCTTAGATTTTGCTCCCATTCCAACAGATCCAAAATGAAAATATTCTTTACAGAAAAAATTAAAATATGGTTCAGCAATTTTAAAATTTTCATCTGACGCTCCAACAATTCCTCCCAATATACCTTCCTCTGCTTGAACAGGTCCTCCCATTACAGGGCACTCAACATAATTTATTTTTTTTTCTTTGAATATGGCCTCAGTTTCCATTGAACCAGTTTTGTTGTGAGTGGTGATATCAATAATTAAAGTTTTACTATCTAAAATATCAGATATTTTTTCAGAAATTAATTTTGCTATAGGAGTGTTGGTAACACACATAAACATCGCATCTAAATTTTTACTAGAAAAATCTTCAAAAGATTTTACTTCTTCAGCTCCATCGCTAACAATTTTCTCAATTGGTTTTCTATTTTTATTAGCAATTACAAAGAGTTTATTTTTGTGTTTTAAAATATTTTTAGCTATTCCATAGCCCATATATCCAACACCAATAAAACCTATATTTTTCATTTAAACCTCACTATTTAACTTTTTTTACCTTCTGTTCTTATGAACATAATACCAAAAACAATAATTCCTATCACCCCAACAATTTTATTATAATCAAAAGGTACGCCGAAAATTAAGAAATTAATAATTGTAGACCAAACTAATTGCGAATATTGAAAATTAGTTACAAATGACAAGTTAGAAAGTTGTATTGCATATATAATTAAAGAATGACTTACAAAACCTGCCACACCTAGAATTACCAAATAAAGCCAAAAGATATTCTTCTCTAATGGCACCCAATTAAAAAATATAAAAATACTAAAAATTATTGCACCTAAAATTGAAGTATAAAATATAGCAGCAAATGGATCGTTATCGCCTGATACAACTTTGGTAAAAAATTGATAAAGAGCCCAACAAATTGGAGGAACAATAGGGAATATTAAATCTAAACTAAATATTCTCATACTTGGACCTAGTGAATAAACAATCGAGCCAAAGCTCAATAACATTAAAAATATACCTTTTGTACTTAAGATGTCTTTTAGGAAGTATGCTGAAAGTAGTGAAACGATTAGAGGAGCTGTAAAGAAAACAACATAAATATCTACCAAGTCAAATTTCTGTAAAGAATAAAACATAAAAGAGGTTGCAGTAACCATTAATATCGATCTAATTATTTGGACTTTAAAATTTTTTTTTAAATTTACTTTTGGCTTAAAAATTAAAAAAAATATAATTAAAGATACCAAGTGAAAAAAAAATCTTCCCCAAATTGCTTGGGTAATTGGCATAACAGTCCCAAGATATTTTGCCATGGAGTCCATACAAACAAACATGAAAAAACCACCGGCAGCTAATAAAATTACGTTAATTAAGGATGTTTGTTGATGCACAAGAAAAATAAATTACATTACAACACCAACTTGCCAAGGATTAAACTCCTCATCACCGTAGCCGTTGATTTCACTTTTTGATTTATTCCCTGAAGCAGTATTTACAACTAATTCAAATATTTTTTGACCAACTTCTTCAACTTTTTCTTTTCCTTCAGCAATTGTGCCACAATTAATATCCATATCTTCTGACATTCTTTCAAACATCGCTGAGTTTGTTGAAAGTTTTAAACTTGGAACTGGTTTACAGCCAAAGCAAGATCCACGTCCTGTTGTAAAACAAATAACATTAGCACCTGATGCAACTTGACCAGTTACAGATACGGGATCGTAACCAGGAGAGTCCATAAAATTAAAACCTTTATTTTTTAAAGGTTCTGCATAGTGCAATACATCTTGAAGGATAGAGTTTCCTCCTTTTGCAACAGCGCCTAAGGATTTTTCTAATATGGTTGTTAGACCACCTTTTTTATTTCCTGGCGCAGGATTGTTGTCCATAGAACTATTATTAATTGAAGTATAATGTTTCCACCATTCAATTCTTTTAATAAGTTTATCAGCAGTCTCTTGTGAGCTTGCTCTATTAATTAATAAATGTTCAGCTCCATAAATCTCTGGAGTTTCAGATAAAATTGAACTTCCACCTTTTTTAACCAAGAGATCTGCTGCAACTCCTAGTGCTGGATTTGCAGTTATTCCTGAATATCCATCTGAACCACCACATTGAAGAGCTAAAGTTAGATGACTTACTGGTTGTGAAGTTCTTTGAACATTATTAGCTTCTGAAAGCAAATTTTTAATTTGAGACAATACCTTCTCTACTATTTTTTTTGTTCCACCTTCATCTTGGATTGTTAGAAAATGAATTCGGTCATGTTTTTTTAATGATTCATCAAATAAACTGACTTGCGCACATTCACATCCTAAACCAATAACAAATACATGAGAAAAATTGGGATGATTTTTAAATCCATCTATAGTTCTTTGAAAAATTTCCATTCCTTCACTTTCAGTATTCATTCCACATCCTGTTGAGTGAGTAATCGGAACTATCCCATCAATATTTGGATAATCTTTTAAAATGTCAGAATATTTAATCCTCTCAACTATCATTTTAGTGACAGTAGCTGAGCAATTTACAGTACTTACAATTCCAATGTAATTTCTGGTAGCAACCTGTCCATTATCTCTTAAAATTCCATTAAAGAAGGTGTCTGCTTTTTCATCAATAACATATTTTTTATCTGTAACTTTAAAATCTCTTTTAAATTCTCTGAATTCTAAATTATGAGAATGAACATGTTGTCCTGGTTTAATATCATCTAAAGCAAATCCAATAATTTGATCATATTTTATGATTGGATCACCTTTTTTAATAGTTTTTAAACAAACTTTGTGTCCAAAAGGGATTGGATCAATAGTGCTGATTTCATGACCTTCAATTTTAGTTTTTTCAGGAATAATAAATTGGCTAACGCCCACATTGTCATTCTTGTTTAAAACTATTAGATTATTCATAAATTTATTATATAACCAATAACTTAAACAAACCATTATTTAAATTATGCCAAAAAAAAGAAAAAAGAGTTTTCGAAGTCAACAGTGGTTCAATAATCCAAAAAACCCTGACATGACGGCCTTATATCTAGAAAGGTATTTAAATTATGGTCTTACAAGAAAAGAATTACAATCTGGTAATCCAATTATAGGAATAGCGCAATCTGGCAGTGATCTATCTCCATGTAATAGGCATTTTATGTCTTTAAGCAAAAGGATAAAAGATGGAATTAGAAGAGCAGGCGGTATACCAATGGAATTTCCTACTCACCCAATTCAAGAAACTGGAAAAAGACCGACAGCAATGTTGGATAGAAATCTTTCTTACTTGTCACTAGTTGAAGTTTTGTATGGATACCCAATTGATGGAGTTATCCTAACAACAGGATGTGATAAAACTACTCCAGCAGCTTTGATGGCTGCAGCAACGGTAAACATTCCTGCAATAGTTTTATCTGGTGGCCCAATGTTGGATGGAGTTTACAAAGGAAAATTAGCTGGGTCAGGAATGGTTGTTTGGGAAGCGAGAAAATTATTAGCAAAGGGCGATATAAAGTATGAAGAATTTATGGATATGGTAGCATCTTCTGCACCGAGTGCTGGACATTGTAATACGATGGGAACAGCTTCTTCAATGAACTCTGTAGCAGAGGCATTAGGAATGTCTTTACCAGGGGGCGCAGTTATTCCAGCTCCTTATAGAGAAAGAGAGCAAATTTCTTATGAAACAGGAAAAAGAATCGTTGGAATGGTTCATGAAAATTTAACCCCATCAAAAATTATGACACGTAAAGCTTTTGAAAACGCAGTAGTCGTTGCAAGTGCTATTGGTGGCTCAAGTAATTGCACTGCTCATCTAAGTGCTATTGCAAAACATATGGGAATTAAATTTGATCTTTCTGATTGGCAAAAACTTGGGCACAACATTCCTTTATTGGTAAATTGCCAACCTGCGGGAGAATACTTAATGGAAAGTTTTCACAGAGCTGGAGCAATACCTGCTGTTATGAAAGAACTAATTAAAAACAAAAAAATTCATACAAAAATTAAGACAGTTACCGGAAAGACTGTAGGTGAAAATTTAAGAAAGAAAGTTGATGTAGATAACAAAGTAATTAAAACATTTAAGAATGCATTGACTGAAAAAGCTGGTTTTTTAGTTATGAAAAGCAACTTTTTCTCATCTGCTATCATGAAAACATCTGTAATCAGTAAAGAATTTAGAGATCAATATTTATCAAATCCTAAACACCCAAATGTTTTTGAATGTAAAGCCATAGTTTTTGAAGGTCCTGAGGATTATCATAAAAGACTTAATGATAAGAAATTAAAAATTGATGAAAATTCTCTATTAATTATTAGAGGGTGCGGACCTGTTGGTTATCCTGGATCAGCTGAAGTAGTTAATATGCAACCACCAGACAGATTATTAAAAAAAGGAATAAGACATCTACCAACTCTTGGAGACGGAAGACAAAGTGGAACATCAGAAAGTCCATCAATACTTCATGTTTCACCAGAGTCAGCAGTAGGTGGAGATCTAGGAATTGTAAAAACTTATGATAAAATAAAAATAGACCTCAATAAAAGAAGAGTTGATTTATTGATTTCTCAAGCTGAATTTAAAAAAAGAAGAAAAAATAAAAAAATATTTAAACCAAATAATCAAACTCCTTGGCAGGAAATATTTAGAAACACTGTTGGTCAATTGGATGATGGTGCATGCATTAATTCTCGAGGTAAATATTTAGACGTATCTCACACCAAAGGTTTACCAAGAGATTCTCACTAATATGAGGCCAAGAATATTAGTTTCTAGAAAAATCTCAGATTTAGCAGAAGAAAAACTTCAAAAAGAATTTGAGGCAACACTTAATCCAAAAGATGAACCCATTCCAGAAAGCGAATTAATAAAATTGATTAATGATTATGATGGAATGATTTCAACAGGGTTTGATAAAATTAGTGAAAATTTTTTTAATAATTTAAATGGGAAATTAAAAATAATAGCTCAAGTTGGTGTGGGCTATGACAATATATCAATAAAATCAGCAGAAGAAAAAAAAATTAAAGTAACAAATACTCCTAATGTATTAAATGAAGCAGTAGCAGAAACTACAATCCTTTTAATTTTAGCTGCATCTAGAAGAATTGGAGAAGCTTACAATCTAGTGAGAACCGATAACTGGAAAAATCAAAAACCGGATTTAACTAAATTTATGATTGGAAATTCTGTTACAGGTAAAACTTTAGGTATCATTGGAATGGGTCGCATTGGAAGAATGGCTGCAAAATCTGCTAGGGCATTTGGTATGAAGATTATTTATTATAATAGAAACAAACTTTCTGATGATCTAGAAGATGGTGCAAAGTATTATTCTGATATAAATACAATGCTACCAGAGTGTGATTTTTTAAGTATTCACACACCTGCAACAGCTGAGACTAAACATATTCTAAATTCATCAACAATAAGTTTGTTACCAAAGCATGCTGTAGTTATTAATACTTCAAGAGGATCAACTATTGATGATGATGCATTGATAGATGCATTAGAAAATAAAAAAATTTATGCAGCAGGATTAGATGTTTTTAATAATGAACCAAATTTAGATAAAAGATATTTAAAATTAGATAACTGTTTTGTTCTACCTCATATTGGTAGTGCGACTCATGAGACTAGATTGGCAATGAGTATGATGGCAGTGGATAATATTTATTGTTATTTCAATAAAAAACCTCTTATTTCTGAAGTTGTTTAGAACAACTATAAGTTGTCAGTTCAATAAATATATATAATTTCTATATATAAAAATTAAACGAAATTATTGATCTCAAAAATCATTTATGGTTAACTTTCAAAAAAAACATAAACGAGAGGAAGATAATGTTTAAACTTATATCTAAAACTATAGCAGCTGTAGCTATTGTTTCAGTTGCTTTATTTGGCTCTGCAAATGCAAAGACTTTAAAGATTGAAACACACTTTACAGCTAGTTCACCAAATGGTGAAGTTGCTGCTCAATTCGCTAAAAACGTTGAAATGTTTTCTGGCGGAAGTTTAAAAGTAGAAATGTTCTACTCATCATCAGTAACAGGTAAATCTGCTGAGGTATTTAACTCTGCACAAACTGGAATTATTGATTGTGATATGACAGGTGCAGGTTACCAAACAGGTAAAAATGCAGCATTCCAATTCGCAGGTGATGTAATGGGTGGATACGATAACCCATATCAACAATATGAATTCTTGAATTTCCCAGGGGCTCAAGAGGCTGTTGATGCACTTTACAACAAATATGGAATGACATTAATCGGTTGGTGGATACCAGGACATGAGTCTTTAATATCTAGCAGACCAATCCCAGATGTTGCTTCATTGAAAGACTTCAAATTTAGATCACCTCCAGGAATGGAAAGTATGATCTTTACAGCATTAGGTGCTAAGCCAATTGTGATGGACTTTGGTGAAGTTCCAACTGCTTTACAAACTGGTCTAATTGATGGTGCAGACTATTCATCTTTAGCTACTAACTATGCAGGTGGACACTATGAGCAAAATAAATATGCTACATACCCAGGTTTCCACTCTATGCCAGCTGACCACTTAGCTTGTAACACAAAAGTATGGAACAAGTTAAAGCCTCATGAAAAAGGTGCAATGAAAGCAGGTATTGAAATTGCTGGGAGAACTATCACTAGCTTAGTTGAGAGAAAAAACGCAGAAGCTGTTAAAGCCTTAAATGAAATGGGCGTTACTCTTCATGACTGGTCTAGAGAAGACAGACTTAAATTCAGACAAGCTGCTCTAGCTGCTTGGGAAGAATGGAAGACTAAATCTCCAGAAGCTGCGGCACTTATCGAGATACACAAAGCTTATATGAAAGCTAACGGTATCATGTAATAAAGAAATTTTGGAGGGCCTGAAAAGGCCCTTCGAATTAAATAAATTTTACGCAATGATCGATAAAGAATTACAAGAACAAAATGAAAAAGTTGCGAGTAAAGATGATTTTCCAATAAATTGGATTGATAGAGTTTCCTTATTTTTAAGTCACACAATTAAATATTTAATTCCTGTAATTGTAATTGTGATGATGTACGAAATTTTTATGAGATATGTATTGTTTAAACCAACTTTGTGGGCAAATGAACTGTGTCTATGGCTTGCCGGTGTTTGTTATTTGGTTGGCGGTATATATGCAACAAGATTAAGAAGCCATATTAGAATAGTATTATTGTATGATTGGGTTAGTAGACCAACACAGAGAATTTTTGATCTAATCAGCACTTTAATTATTGTTCTTTTCGCAGCAGCTGTAATTTATGGAGGTATGGAAGATGCATACAGATCATTCATAAATTGGGAGAGATTTGCAACTTATTGGGATCCACCAATTCCTGCTACTATGAAACCACTAACACTTATATGTGTTTTTCTTATTGCTGTTCAATCTGTAAATAATTTAATTATTGATTGGAGAAATCCTAAAGAAAAACAATACGACCCTTCCAAAGAATTAAAATAATATGGATATAGGATCACTTTCGATAATACTAATAGTAGGATTGTTATTACTTATATCTATAGGTGTTCCAATGGGTTTTGCATCTGGTTTTATGGGTGCAGTACTAGTATTTTTATACATAGGTGAACATGCATTAGGCATATTACTTTCAAGATACTATTCTCTTGTTGTCACTTATTCCTTTTTATCTGTTCCATTATTTATATTTATGGCCTCCTTGCTCGAACGTTCGAACATCGCAAGAGATCTTTATGACGCTTTAAATGCGTGGTTAAGAAAGACTAGAGGTGGAGTAGGTGTTGTAACTGCCATCATGGCAACAATTATGGCTGCGATGAGTGGAATTATTGGTGGAGAAATAGTTTTATTAGGCTTGATTGCACTGCCTCAAATGTTGAGATTAAAATACGATCAGGATATGTCGATCGGTATTATTTGTGCATCAGGATCTTTGGGAACAATGATACCACCTTCAATTGTTTTAATTATTTATGGATTAACAACAGAGACTTCTATTACGATGTTATTCCAAGAAGCCATTGTTCCTGGTTTAATGATTTCAGGTTTAATTATTACATACATTTTAATTCGTACAAGATTACAACCGCATTTGGCACCTTTAAGTGATGAGCCTGCTTTAACTTTAAAAGAAAAAATGTCATACCTCCCAGGTCTTTTACCACCTATTGGTATTGTAATAATTGTATTAGGTTCAATTTATTCTGGAATGACAGGAATAACAGAAGCAGCTGGTATGGGTGTAGTTGCTACATTAATTATAATTTTTGCGAGAAAAGAACTTACGTGGTTTTTATTTAAAGATGCATTAACAAGAACTTTCAAAGCATCTGGAACTATTTTAACTATTACTTTTGGTGCTACAGTTTTAGCAGGTGCTTATTCTCTTGCTGGAGGTCCTAAATATGTAGCAGAAACTATTTTGGCTTATGATTTAAAACCAATGTATTTAATCTTCATGATGCAGATTATGTTTTTGATTATGGGAGCATTTATGGATTGGGTTGGAATTGTATTGTTAGCAATGCCTGTATTTTTACCAATAGTTATAGCTCTTGGATTTGATCCAATTTGGTTTGGAATATTATTTTGTGTAAATATGCAAGTTTCATTTTTAAGTCCACCGTTTGGGCCTGCCGCTTTTTATTTAAAATCTGTTGCTCCTCCACATATTTCATTAACAGATATATTTAGAGGTTTTGCTCCATTTATAGTTATTCAGTTAATTGTATTAGCATGTGTTATGTTTTTCCCAGAAGCAATGACGCAAAACTTCCACGAGTTTAAACCGAAACCATGATGAAAATAGGCTTTATTGGAACAGGTCTTATGGGCCTGCCAATGGCTAAAAATTTATTAAAATCAGATTTTAAACTAAAAGTATTCAATCGTTCAATTAATAAAGCAGAACCTTTGAAAGAGTTTGGCGCTGAAATATCAAAAACCTTAGGTGAAGTTGTTAAAGATAATGACTTTATTATTACAATGTTAACAGATGATAGCGCTGTTGATGCAATAATGAATAATTCACATTTATTAGACAATTTAAAATCTGGATCAACCGTTATTGATATGAGTTCGGTTAAACCAACGACAGCAACAAAATATGGAAATAGTCTAAAATCAAAAAATGTAAATTATTTAGATGCACCGGTTTCAGGAGGAACAATTGGAGCTGAGGAAGCTTCTTTAGCTATAATGGTTGGAGGAGAGCAAAGTGTCTTTGATAATTCTATAAATATTTTAAAAGCCATGGGAAATCCAACTTTGGTTGGACCAATTGGTAGCGGTCAAGTTTCAAAGTTAGCAAATCAAATTGTGGTAGGGGTTACCATAGGAGCGGTTGCGGAGGCAATAACTTTATGTGAAAAAGCTGGAGCCGACCCAGCAAAACTAATTAAAGCTCTTTCTGGAGGTTGGGCGGATAGTAAAATTTTACAAACTCATGGAAAAAGAATGATAGATAAAGATTTTACTCCAAAAGGTAAAACTTTTACCCATTTAAAAGATATGAATAACATTTTAGAGTGTGCAAATTCATATAATACACATTTACCTATTTCAAATTTAGTGAAAGAAATGTATAAAACCCTTGTCGATAATGGTCATGGAAACACTGATCATAGTTCACTTTATAATGAAATCGAAAGGATAAATAAAAAATGAGTGGAAGATTAGAAGGTAAAAAAATTCTCGTAACAGCAGCAGGCCAAGGGATTGGAAAGGCAACAGCAATAGCATTTCATAAAGAGGGCGCTCATGTAACTGCAACTGATTTAAATGATAAAACTTTAGCTGATTTAAACAAAGAATATCCAGAGATTAAAGTGCAAAAGCTAGACTCAACAGACAACAATGCAATTTTAGAATTTACTAAAACTTTAGATAGAGTTGATGTTTTATTTAATGCTGTTGGATTTGTTCATCATGGAACAATATTGGAATGTGATGAAAAAGATTGGGATTTTTCTTCTAACGTAAACGTAAAGTCGATGTACTTTATGTGTAAAGCTATTTTACCTTTAATGATAAAACAAAATAGTGGAAGTATTATTAATATTTCTTCATGCGCATCTAGCTTTAAAGGTTTTCCAAATAGATTTGTTTACGGAACAACAAAGGGTGCGGTTATTGGTTTAACAAAAGCGATTGCAGCAGATTTTGTTAAACAAAATATTAGATGTAATTCAATCGCACCAGGTACAGTTTATTCACCTTCTTGGCAAGATAGGGTCAATCAAAGCCCAGATCCCGTTCAAGCAAAAAAAGATTTTATAGCAAGACAACCTATGGGAAGATTAGGTACAGCAGAAGAAATAGCAGCTGTGGCTGTTTATTTAGCAAGCGATGATGCAACATTTACAACAGGAAGTACAATTCATGTTGATGGTGGAATTTCAATATAATTAAACAACAAAAGGATAAATATGAAATTATTAAGAGTAGGACAAAAAGGAAGCGAAAAGCCAGCTGTTTTAGATAAAGATGGTAAAATTAGAGATATAAGTTCTCATGTTAAAGATTTAAATCCTGATCATTTAAATTTTGAAACTATTTCTAAATTACAAAGTGCTGATTTAACTTCTTTACCAGAATTATCAGCAAGTGATCGTATTGGATCTTGTATCACTCAACCAGGTAAATTTGTTGCAATTGGATTAAATTATTCTGATCATGCTGCTGAAACTGGAGCTGATGTTCCTTCTGAACCAATAGTTTTTATGAAAGCTACTAGTTGTATAGTTGGACCTAATGATGACGTTGAAATAGTTTCTGGATCTAAAAAATTAGACTGGGAAGTTGAACTTGGAATTATTATAGGAAAAGAAACAAAACATATTTCTGAAAGCCAAGCTCAAGATCATATATTAGGCTATTGTTTGGTTAATGATGTGAGCGAAAGAGAATGGCAAATTGAAAAAATGGGTCAATGGGTTAAAGGAAAATCCCACGACACTTATGGACCAATCGGCCCTTACTTTGTTACTAAAGATGAAATTGCAGACGTTAATAATTTAAAGATGAGTTTAGATGTTAATGGAAAAAGAATGCAAACAGGTAATACAAGTACAATGATATTTAATGTCGATGTTATTGTCTCTTATTTGAGTAAATATATGTCTCTTCAAGCAGGTGATATAATTACAACTGGAACACCTCCAGGAGTTGGTATGGGAATGAAACCTCAACAATTCTTAAAAGCGGGTGATACTATGAAACTATCAATCGAAAATTTAGGAGAGCAAAACTCTAAGGTAGTTGCTTTATAATTAATTGTGAAAATAACTTCTATTAAAAGTCATGTACTTAGATATGAGTTAGAAAAAGAACTTGGTTATTCACAACAATATTACAAACATCGTACAGCTCATCTTGTTGAAGTTCAAACAGACGAGGGAATAAAAGGTTGGGGTGAATGTTTTGGTCCTGGAAATATAGCTTTAGCGAATAAGTTTATTGTTGAAAAGGTTATACAGCCTTTAGTAATTGGTGAAGACCCTTTAAACAAAGAATACATCTGGCAAAAAGTGTACAATCTTTTAAGAGATAGCGGTCAAAAGGGAATGCCAATTCAAGCATTATCAGGAGTAGATATTGCTTTGTGGGATATTCTTGGAAAGAAAACAAACTCTCCTCTTTATCAACTTGTTGGTGGCAAATGTAATAATGACGTCCCTGTTTATGGGTATGGAATGATGTTACAAAAAAAATCAGTTGATGAATTGATCGCCTTGTTCAAAGAGGAATCTAAGCAAATAAAATCAAAAAATTTTAAAGCTATGAAAATGAAAGTTGGATTAGGTCCAAAAGAGGATTTAAAGTTAGTTCAAGCTGTAAGGGACTCTGTTGGAAAAGATTTTAAATTAATGGTTGATGCAAATCATGCTTATAATTTGCAAGATGCTCTTTATGTTGGTAAAGGTTTAGATGAACTAGATATTTATTGGTTTGAAGAACCTGTGGCTCCTGAAGATTATGTGGGATACAGAGAATTAAAACAAAAAATCTCTACTAGCATTGCAGGAGGAGAAGCTGAATTTACCAAATATGGTTGGAATAAATTAATATCAAATAAATGTGTTGATATCGCTCAACCAGAGGTTTGTGGACTAGGCGGAATTACGGAGTATTTAAAAGTTGCAGCACTAGCGCAAGCAAATTTTATACCAGTAATTAATCATGTATGGGGTTCTGCAGTTAGTATTGCAGTTAACCTCCATTTGTTGATAGCACAACCAGATATGCCAGGTGGATTATTTCCATCTAAATCTATGCTCGAGTTTGATACAACAGAAAAAAATATTTTTATCACAGATTTGCCAAAGGAAGAATTTTCAATTTTAGATCAAGTTAAAAACAATAACGGTTATGCATCAGTAACAGATAATATAGGTATTGGTATAAACCCAAATGAAGATTTTATTAAAGAGTTTGAAGTAAATGAATAAAATAAAAACATCAGAACCAAAACCTCTTTGGAAATTAAGATGTACCTTAGGTGAGGGAACATTATGGGTTGATGAACATAACTCAATTTATTTTGTAGATATTAAAAAAAAGAAAATCTGCTCTTTTAATGTTAAAAATAAAAAAAAGAAAATCTTTAAAGTAAATAAAGAAATTGGTTTTATTGCTCATATCAAAGATTATATTTTTATTTTGGGTCTCCAGGGAGAATTAAGAATTCAAAATTTAAAATCAAAAAAAGTTTTAAAGTCAATAAAGATAGAACCAAACTTGAAACTAAATAGAATTAATGATGGTAAAACAGATCCTGCTGGAAATCTTTGGTTTGGCACCATGGACAACTTGGAAAGAAAAATTGAAAAAGGTTCTTTGTATAAATTAGATAAAAATCTTAAATTAATAAAAGTTGATAAAAATTATAGAATTACTAATGGACCAGCTTTTATTGACCAGTATAATTTTTATCATACAGATAGTCCAAAAAAAACTATCTATAAAATTAAAATAAATAAAAAAAATAAAATAGTTAGCAAAAAAATATTTAAAAAATTATCTTCTGATGAAGGTTCGCCAGATGGAATGACATTAGATAAAAATAAAAATTTATGGGTAGCTCATTTCCATGGGGCTTGTATTTCTGTTTTTAATAAAAAAGCAAAATTAATTCACAGAATTCAGTTTCCTGCAAAAAATATAACTAATTGTGCATTTGGAGGTAAAAATACTAAAGAACTTTATGTTTCAACAGCTACAAAAGGGATGAGCAAAGCAGATCTGCGAAAATTTAGATATTCAGGATTCTTTTTTAGTGTAAAAACAAATACAAGAGGAGTTTTACAAAAAAAATTTATTATAAGTAATGAAGAAAAGAGATCTTTACTATGAGCGAATACCAACAAAGCTTTTAAGAGAAGATATTAGATTATTAGGAACTTTTTTAGGAAGAGTAATTAAAGATCAGGAAGGTTCAGTTTTTTTTGAAATTGTTGAAAAATTTAGATTATTATCTAAAAATACTTTAACACAAAAAAATAAAAGTAGAATTTTTTCAAAAATTTCGAAAGAAGTAAAAAAACTCTCTCCTAAAAATACATTTAAATTAACAAGAGCATTTTCACACATTTTAAATTTAATGAATTTAGCTGAGTCATTAGATGCATCTAGAAAGTTAAATGAATTTGAAAATCCATATTTTAAAAGTAAAAATCAAAATCTTTTCATTGAAGATATAATAGAAAGTCTATTTAAAAATAAACAAATTCCGGATAAAAAAATCTACGAACAAGCCACAAAACTTGATATAGGTATTGTGCTTACCGCTCATCCTACTGAAGTAAAAAGAAGAACTTTAATTCAAAAATATGCCAATTTAATTGAAATTATGGAGCAAAGACATCTTTATAAAAAATATCCATCTAAGATTATAGAATTAGATCGAAAGCTTTACTCGGAAATTGCAATAATATGGAAAACAGATGAACTAAAAAGGACTAAACCATCTCCATTAGATGAAGCGAGGTGGGGTTTAGCTGTTATCGAGGATAGTCTATGGGACACCATTCCTAAAGTTTATAAAAGACTTAACGACATATTCAGAAAAAATTTAAAGAAAGATTTACCACGTGATTTTAATCCAATTCAATTTGGATCATGGATGGGGGGAGATAGAGATGGAAATCCTAATGTAACAGCTGAAGTTACAAAGAAGGTAATTTTATTTTCTAGATGGCAAGCTGCAAAATTATATGAGAAAGAACTTACAAAATTGATACAAGATTTATCAATGGAAGAATGCTCTCCAAAAATTAAAAGAGCAACAGGAAATAGCTATGAACCTTATAGAGTTTATTTGAGACCAATTAGGGATAAGGTAAGACTAACCCATCAATTAATTGAAAATCATTTAAATAACGATGCAGATTTAGATGAAAAAAAATTAATTCAAAATAAAAATGAAATAACTCTTCCATTAAGAGAAGTAAGAAAATCATTAAATGCAAATCGAGGAGAGTATATTGCAAATGCAGACCTATTAGATTTAATGAGAAGAGTCAGGTGCTTTGGAATTAATTTAGCAAGATTAGATATAAGACAAGAGGCAGATAGACATGAAAAACTTTTAAACGAAATTTTTAAAAAGAAAAAAAATATAAAATATTCTTCTTTAACTGAAATAGAAAAAGTAAAATTATTAAATAAATCTATAAAAGAAAAAAAACTTTTTGTAGATAAAATAAAAATAAAAGACAAAGAAAATAAAGAAGTTTGGAATACTTTCAAACAGATAGCGAAAACACCAATTGAGTGCCTAGGCGCATATGTAATATCAATGACCTCAACAGCATCTGATATTTTATCTGTTTATTTTTTACAAATGCAGGCACAAAACAAAAATTTATTAAGAGTTGTGCCACTTTTTGAAACTTTGGATGATTTAAAAAATGCCAATGGTGTAATGACAAATTTATTCAAACTTTCATGGTACAGAAAAATGATTAATTCAAAGCAGGAAGTAATGATTGGATATTCTGACTCTAGTAAAGATGCTGGAAAACTATCTGCGAGTTGGCATCAATATAAACTTCAAGAGGAGCTTAGAAGTTTAGCTAAAAAATATAAAATAGATCTTGTTTTCTTTCATGGTAGAGGTGGATCTCCAGGAAGAGGAGGTGGACCTATTCAGGCTACTTTAAAATCACAACCTTCAGGAACAGTTAATGGCAAAATAAGAATTACTGATCAAGGTGAGGTGATTCAACAAAAGTATGGATACAAACCTTTGGCTGAATATAACCTTTGTAGCTATATCGGTTCTGTTATGGATGCTTCTTTAAATCCTCCACCAAGATCAAAAACTAACTGGCGTGAATTAATTCAAAAAATGTCAGAAATTTCTACATCTTCATATAGAAAATATCTAAATCAAAGTGAGGATTTCATTCGTTACTTCAAAACAGTTACGCCACATAAATCACTAGGAAAACTTGCAATTGGATCAAGACCAACCAAAAGAAAGAATGTTGACAATATTCAAAGTTTAAGAGCTATCCCATGGGTATTTGCCTGGACACAAATTAGATTAATGTTACCTGCTTGGCTTGGTACAACTGAAGCATTGAGGTACGGATCAATTAAAAAGTTTAAAAGAATAATGACTGACATGGAAAGAAATTGGCCATACTTTGTATCAACGATGGATATTTTAGATATGGTAATTTCCAAGGTGGATCCAGAAATATCAGTTATTTATGAAAATAATTTAGCCGATGCATCACTAAAAAGAATTGGTAAAAAATTAAGATTTCAATTTGAAGCATTGGTCAAATTGCACAATAAAATTACCCCCAAAGAAGTGATAAAAGAGAGGAAAGAATTTAGAAAAGCTTTATTTATAAGAAATAATTATACAGAAATGTTAAATATACTTCAGGCGAATATAATGAATAAATTAACAAATAAAAAATATAATAATTTAGATAAAAAATTTCTTGAAGATGCTTTAATGACATCGATTGCAGGTATTTCTGCAGCGATGAAAAATACTGGATAAATGTTTGAATACTTAATTGCTTTTGGGGCAGGACTTATAAGTTTTTTGTCTCCATGTGTTCTACCTTTGATACCTGGATATATTTCTTATATCTTTGGCCAATCTTTACAAGAAATTTTAAATCAAAAAAAAATCAATTTTTTTCCATTAATTTTATTTTGTTTAGGGTTCTCAACTGTATTTGTACTTTTAGGTGCATCAGCATCTTTTTTAGGACAGGCGCTATTACAAAATTCAGAAGTGTTAAGAATTTCAGCTGGAATAATTATTATAATTTTTTCTCTTCAATTAATTGGTATTATCAATATTCCATATTTAAATTTAGAAAAAAGGTTTGATGCAAAAGAATCAAGAAATATTCTTTTTCCCTATGTTATAGGTGTTGCATTTGGTTTTGGCTGGACACCATGTATTGGTCCAATTTTAGGTTCAATTTTAGCTTTAGCATCTATTGAAGAAACTTTATCAAGAGCTGTAATCTTGTTAATTTCTTATTCATTAGGTCTTGCTATTCCTTTTGTTTTGTCTGGATACTTAATTCAAAGGTTCTTATTATTTTCTAAAAATTTTAAGAAAAACATAAATTTAATTTCAAAAATTGGTGGAATAACGCTTTTAGTTACAGGTATTTTAATTTTAACTAATCAATTACAAGCAATAGGATTTTATATAATTGAAATCTTTCCATTTATGCAAAAATTCGGATAAAAAGTATTAATGAAAATTTATCAAATAGATTCTAGTGCTAGAAAAAAAGGCTCTACCTCAAGAGCTTTAGCAAAAAAACTTTTAGATAAAATCAAAAAACCAGAAGATGAAGTAATTTATAGAGATTTAGATGATGAGATGCTTTTTGTAAGTGGGCTTACAGAATCTGGAATGAATATTGATGAAAAAGATCAAACAGAAGAACATAAAAAAATGTTTGAGCTTTCTGACAAGCTTGTAAAAGAATTAAAAGAGAGTGATATTATAATAATTTCTGCACCAATTTATAATTATGGACCTCCAGCAACCCTTAAAGCTTGGTCGGATTTAGCTGCTCGTATAGGTGAAACTTTTAGATTTAAAGCAAATGGTAGAAGAGAGGGACTGTTAAAAAACAAACATGCGTATCTAGTTATTACTTCTGGGGGGACAAAACTAAATAGTTCAGAAGATTTTTTAACTCCTTGGCTAAAATTTATTCTTAACTTTTTTGGTATAGAAAAAGTAGATATAATTAGTGCAGATCAAATGGCACTAGATTATGAAAAATCAATTAAAGAGGCTGAAGCGCAAATAGAAAATTTATTTAAAGATTAAACTTTCTTTTTAAGTGTCTAAGTTTCCCCTCGGTGCTATCGTAATCAATATAACAACCTTGTAAAAATCTTTCACCTTCTTTTGTCTCATAAGCTGTTCTTCCATGAAGAAGTCTGTAATTATCCATCATCATCAAGTCTTTTGGCTCGAGTTTAAACTCAATTCTATATTTATCTGAATTATACATTTCAGATATTTTTTTTCTTGCTTGGTAGTAAAGATCTAATTTTTCTTTTTCTAAAACTGGAACATAGTCTAATCTAGGACTAAATCTTACCTGCTTGAAACTCTTATCCTCATTTAGTTCAATCAAAGGAGAGATAGTTTCTAAAATTACTTCTTTATCTATGAATCTAAATCTAACTTTTACTTCAGTTAAAATTTTATAAAATTCTGGATATTGATTTTTTAAATCTTCAGTAACGGTATAACCGTCTACCAATGTTGATAATCCTCCTGAAACTTTACTTTCTATACAATGTAAAATTTGAATGCATGGTACAGGATTTCTATAAGGATTGTCAGTATGAGGTGCTAATGCCAATGAAGTATAAGCAAGATCGTTTGGATTAGGTTTAGATTTTACATTAAAATATTCACCAAAATTTGTTCTTCGAACACTGCCTATAGAATTTGCAAATTCCACAATATAATTTTTAGATGTTGGAATATTTTTAATTATTACAAAACCATATTTGTAAAACGAAACAAGTAGATCATGCATCTCTTTACTTTCGTAAAAATTTTCTTGGTATTCAAAATTTTTTATATTTTTTAAAGAGGCGTCCCATCTAGTTTTTTCAATAGATTTTATGACAATATCTTCTTTAGAAAACTCAGAAGTAATTTTATCAATTTCTAATTTTAAATTAACACCGTCATTAAAATCAACCTCTAAATATTTTTCATTAAGTTTTGCTTTATTTATTGATACATCGTTACTTAAAAAGGTAGGATCAAAAAGTCTTTGCTGAGTTCCTTTATCTAAATACTCCTCACCATTAACTCTTTCTCTTAACCAGAATGGGTGAATTTCTTTTTTTTCAGACCCATTATTAAAATAAACCTTATTTTCAACTAGCTCAATTTTCATAATAGTAAGCTAAGGATTATTTAAAATTTAGCTTTAATCAACATAAATTAAATAGTAAGAGTTCATTGTGAAAAAATTTGATACAAAAAAATATCCAATATATGCAAGCTTTTTAAATCAACTTGCTAAAGATTTAACCAAGTTTTATTACGCTAAGTTAGATAAACCATTTAAGATAACTAATAAGATGAAAGGTAAAGGTTACGATCCTGTAACAACATCAGACAAAGCATTTGAAAAATTCATAAGATCTAAAATTTCAAAAAAATTTCCAAATCATCAGATTATAGGTGAGGAATATGGTCATAAAAATACCAAGAGTGAGTTTTCATGGGTGATTGATCCAATTGATGGAACTAGATCATACGTTGTAGGTAATCCTAGTTGGAGCAATCTCATTTCATTAAATTACAATGGAGAGCCTGTTTTAGGACTGGCTAATTTTCCAAAAATGAAGAAATATTATTTAAACTTAAACAAAAACTCAGCGTATGTTTTTGAGAATAATAAAAAAAGAAAATTAAAAATTAATACCAAGCTAAATTTTACAAACGCAAAACTTGCAGCTGCATTTCATCATCACTTATCTTTGAAACAACAATTAAAAATTAAAAAGTTTATAAAAAGAATGCAATTTCCTTGTTTTGATGCATTGACTTATTGTCAATTGGCAGAGGGTAGAATTGAAATAGTTGCTCAGTGTGCAAATAAGATTTGGGATATTCACCCATTGATACCAATTGTTAGAGCAGCAGGAGCAATAATAACTACTTGGGATAATAAAAACCCTGTGTTAGGTGGAAATATACTTGTTTCTAATAACAAACAAAATCATCAAAAAGTTTTAAAATTATTAAAACCAGTAATTAAATGATCCCAGAAAGAGCACAAGTTATTTTAGATTTCTGGTTTAAAGAAACTCCTTCCGAAATGCGTTTTAAAAAAGATGAAAAGTTTGATCAAAAAATTAAAGATAATTTTTTAAAAGATTATGAACTTGCTTGTCAAAATGAATATGATGATTGGCAAGATAACCCTATGAGTTGTTTGGCATTAGTTATTTTATTTGATCAGTTTTCAAGAAATATGTTTAGAAATGACAAAAAAGCTTTTGCTCAAGATCAAAAAACTAGATTGATTGTAAATGATGCAGTTTATTCAGGTTATTTAGAAGCTATGAATGTAAATCAAAGATTTTTTATGTTGTTACCTTTAATTCACAGCGAGGAAATAAGTGATCATGAAATGGCATATTATTTATTAAATAAATATTTAAGAGAGCACGAAGGATACAATGAAATAAAAAAATTTTGGCAAGATCATACAAAAGCAATCAGACAATTTCATAGATATCCTCATAGAAATGAAATTTTAGGAAGAGAGTCTACTGAAGAAGAATTAGAATTCTTAAAAGGTCCAAACTCTTCTTGGTAAAATGAATTTAGAATTTATTTTCAAAGTTATAGATAAAGATGAATGGCAAAAGGCCAAAAAATCTGGAACTTATGGCGGGTCAGAAAAAGATCTTAAAGATGGATATATTCACTTTTCTGAAGAGGATCAGGTAGAGGAAACTTTACACAAACATTATCCCAAAAAAGAAAATCTAGTTTTGTTAAGAGTAAATGCTTTTAAGCTTGAACATTTATTGTGGGAGCAGGCATCTAATGGAGATATGTATCCTCATTTATATTCACCTTTAGATACCAGCACAATTGTTGATGAATATGAGTTAGTTTTGAATGAAGACGGAAGACATGAGCTTCCAGAGATTTTAAAAAAGTATCAGTTCAGTCGTCCAAGATAATTAACCATTATTACACCAATAATAATTAAAATAATTCCAATTATTCCATAAAGATTAGGTACTTGATTAAATTTTAATACTGCAAAAAGGACAACCCCAGTTACAGTTAACCCGCTATAGGTTGCGTAAGCAAAACCAACAGGTAGAGCGTGCATAGCTTTTGCAATTGAAAACATTGTAATACACATAAACAATATGCATAAAACCGATGGTGTTAGTTTGGTAAATCCTTCAGAAATTTTGGCTAAGCTATTAGATGCAATTCCAAACGAAATACCTAAAGCTAAAAATAAATAACCCAACAAAGGTTTCATATTATTGATTTCCTAATAAATTTACCATTAATACGCCAACTATAATAAATGCTAGTCCTATCATAGAATATAAATTGGGAACTTGATTATATTTAATTACACCAACAATGACTGTTGCTATAATTGTAAGTCCCGCAAAAGAGGCGTAAGTAATTCCCATAGGAATATTTTTCATTACTAATGAAAGTGCATACATACACAGCACAATTGTAATTGCTGTAATTATGCTTGGAACAAGAAGTGTAAAACCCTCAGCACTTTTTGCAAAACTATTTGAAGTTACACCTAAAAATACTGCAATACCTAAAAATAAGTATGAACTAGCATGACTCATAAAATGACTTTAAATGAATTTTGAGAGAATATATAGAATTATTTAAGAGACCATTTAATAGCATCTTCCATTCGGTCATCTCCCCAGAAGACTTCATTTTTCACTATAAAAGACGGACTACCAAAAATTTTATTTTCACGAGCTGAATTTGTGTTTTCCTTATATTTTGTCTCTATATTTTCTGATTTTGCTTCTGATATTATTTCATCCTTATTTAAATTTAAGTCAGTACAAACCTCAGAAATGCTAGGTTCAATTGCAGGTTCTTTGCCTTCTTGGAACCATTTTTTATAAGTCAGCATTACAAATTTTTCTCCCCAGCCTTTTTCAAAACCAAGGATTGCTATTTGATTTGCTAAATCGAATTCAGATAGAGGGTAGGGAACTGGTGTCTTAGCAAAAAAACCATATCCTTCTGCTCGTCTTTCAATATCTCTCCACATGTAATTGACTTTATTGATTTTATCTTTTGGAAATGGGATATTATTCATTTCCTTCATAATTGCTCTAACTGAAAAGGGTTTCCAATTAAATTTTACTTGATGTTTTTTTTCAACATCAAGTATTCTAGTTACAGAAAGATAAGTGTAAGTACTCCCTATCGAAAAATAAAAATCAATACCACTCACTTACTTTGGCATAGGTGTAGCACCAGTTTCTAAACTAACAATTTTTCCATTATCATATTTATAAACTGCCATTACAGCCTCTACATTTCCATCATCAAAAGTAACAAATGAATGATGAACACCAACTTCGTCATTTTCATAAACAACTCTTACTTTATCTTGATTTATGTCGCCGCTCATTGCCCATTTGATAACATCACTTTTGCCTAAAACATTTCCTGACTTATGCATTGTGAATTTAAAATCATCATGCAAAAGATCATTCATCACTGCTTCATCTTTATTTTTTATTGCAGCACTATATTTTTCTAATATAGACATATTATTCCTTTCTTTTTACTCGCCTGGTTTTTTATAACTTTTTTGAAACATCAGATGCCTTTTTAAATGCACTGTTGTAATCAAATACTTCATGAACCATTAGATCCGACATCATTCCACTATTTAAAACAGTTACTTTCATAGCAAGAATACTTTCATAGTCTCCTTCAACACAGAAAAGAACATCAAAACGTCCTCGTAACCATTCATAACTAATGGCTTTTACTCCTAAGCTATCACACATTGATTTCATTACCGCACCTCTATCTGCAGCAGGGTCAGCATGCATTTTTTTTAATAACTCAGGACTTGCCTTTCCAATTACATAAAATTTAGACATTATTCCTCCTTGTTACCAACAATTTAGTAACCCAGTCTAGCAGAGATTAGCTAGTATGTGTAGACTCAGTTTTCTACTATACTTTAGCTAGTTCGTAAATTTCATAACCAGTCATTACCTCATCAAATACAGGTTTTGATACTGGATTTGATCCATCTAAAAATGAATGAAGTGCTGCCATGTCATGAACTGCAATTTTAAACATTATTGTTGATTTATCAGGTGAGACACTAGCTATTGTTTTTGAAACATCTGCAACTTTTTTTCTTTCAGCCATACCCTCATCTGATTGCATAAAGCCCATAAACTTTTCAAAGGCTCCTTCTTTTAACTTTCCTACTACTAATATATCTTTCATTTTTAACTCCTTTTTTTGGTTTATTTTATTGGTGTCATAATTTTTTGACCTTCAACTCCTATCGCTACAACAATTGCTTTAACTGGGACATCGCCAATATTTTTAGATTCATGGACTACACCTACATCTTCTACAAATGCATCTCCAGCTTTATAGATATAGCTTTTACCGCTTTGGGTAAGTTCAATCTCTCCTTGTTGGATCATTATTAACACAGGAAAAGAGTGAGTATGAGGAACAACTGGACCTCCAACAGGGACAGTAAACTCAAAAGCTGTTATCTTCGCTTTTCCAGAGGGATATACTATTTCGTTACCCATTCCAGTTTGACTTGTAGATATAATTCTCTTCACATGTCCATCTGCTAAAGAATAATTTGAAATTGTTAAAAACATCATAACAAACAAAATTTTTCTCATTATTACTCCTATAAATTATTTAATTTATCCAACAGTGTTTCATAATTGTTTAGAAGTCTCTTGTGTTTATAGCGCGCGACAGTTATGCAATTTTTGGGGGTAAAAAATGTTGATTATACTGTTTTATTTAATTTAAATCTTTGATAATAAATAATTATGATAGAGAAATTTAATGGAATTGTTTATCTAATAATTTTTATTGTTCATTTTCTTGTTTACGCTGTTTATGCTTTTAGAGCTATAGTTGGAACCAAGAGTTTTATGGATCAATATAATATCGATCATTCAGCAGCAGTGATCACTAGATTTTTTGGAGCTCCTTTTGTTGGGTCTTTCTTAATGGCTCTTTATATTATGTTTGTAAGAGATGGTGGAGTAAATGGAACATGGGCATTCTTTAATTTAGTTTTTGTTCAAAATTTAATGTACTTAATTTTTGGTATTTATACCATTTACATAAATAAACTTGGACACACTGAAAAGACTAACAGTGAAGGTGTAATAGCTGCTGGAGTACTTACAATTTTAAGTGCTATTCTCACCTACGGATTAGCTGATAAAATTTATATTTAAAACCAATTAGGTATTGGCAGACCTTTTTCTTCTAAAAATTTTTTATTAAACATTTTAGTTGCGTATTTGTCACTTCTATCACAAAGAATGGTAACAATAGTTTTTCCTGGCCCTAACTCTTTTCCCATTCTAATTGCACCTGCAATATTTATCCCACAGCTTGTTCCTAGACTTAAACCTTCGTTTTGAATTAAATCATATAGAATTGGCAGAGCCTCATGGTCATCAATTGAATATGCGTCATCAATTTTGGCTTCACCAAAGTTAGCAGTCACTCTACTTGAGCCAATACCTTCAGTAATTGAACCACCCTCCGATTTAAGTTCACCATTTTTAATGTAATTATAAAGAGCAGAACCTTTTGGATCTGATAAATAAATTTTTATATCTTTGTTCTTTTCTTTGAGAGCATTGCTAACACCTGAAATTGTACCTCCAGTCCCTGAAGAACAAACAAAACCATCAACTTTACCATCGGTTTGTTCCCAGATTTCTTGACCTGTGCCTTCATAATGTCCTTTAGCATTTGCAGTATTATCGAATTGGTTAGCCCAAATCACTCCATTATTATTTGTAGGTCTTAGTTCATCTGCAAGTCTTGCTGCTACTTTTACAAAGTTGTTGTCATCTTTATAAGGCTTTGGTGGAACTAATCTTAATTCAGCTCCAAGGTTTCTAAGTAAATCTTTTTTCTCTTGTGTCTGATTGTCATTCATTACAATAATTGTTTTATAACCAAGAGAGTTTCCTAAAAGACCCAAACCTATTCCTGTATTTCCTGCTGTTCCCTCAACAACAGTTCCACCTTTAGAGATTAATTTTTTTTCTTGAGCGTCTTTTATTAATGCAAGTGCAGCTCTATCTTTTACAGATCCTCCAGGATTTAAAAATTCTGCTTTTCCATAAATGTTACACCCAGTAATTTCAGAGGCTGCTCTGAGTTTAATTAATGGTGTATTTCCTATTCCAGAAATAAAATCGTTTTGGGTATTATTCATTATCTGATTTTTTATCACTATCAGATGTAATTCCATAAGGTTTAAATTCACTATCTGCTATGCCAACACTTCTAGCAGGAATTCCAACCATTACAGCATTTTCTGAAACATCCTTCGTAATAACCGCATTTGCTCCAATTCTAGCACCTTTGCCAACGACAACAGGACCTAATACTTGTGCACCTGACCCAATAACCACATCTTCTTTTATAGTAGGATGTCTTTTCATATTTCGTTGGTCATTTGAATTAATACTCGGAGCAATTCCACCTAATGTAACCATATGATAGATTGTAACATTGTCCCCAATATCTGAAGTTTCACCAATCACAACACCCATTCCATGATCAATAAATAAATTTTTTCCAATTTTTGCGTTGGGGTGAATTTCTATTCCAGTTAAGAATCTTGAAAACTGAGAAATGATTCTTGCAATCAAATGAAATTTTGCAGTACTAAAAAAATTTGCTATTCGATGAAAAAAAACTGCTTTAACACCAGGATAAGTTAATATTAAACTTAATTTAGACCTTGCAGCAGGATCTCTATCAATTATGGATTGTAAAAAATCACTCATATTTTGTTAGTTTAGTTGCTGTTGATTAAAAAATAATATGCCTTATATAGTACTTAATTGCCCAATTTAAAGAGGTTTATATGTATAAAAATACTAATTGTTTTCATTTAGCTATCCCTTGCGGAGACCTAGAGGTTGCAAAGAAATTTTACAGTGAAACTTTAGGATGTAGATTAGATAACTCAGCACAAGAGTGGGCAGATGTAGATTTTTGGGGCAATGAATTAACTTTACATAAGAGTGAACATAAATTGGACAATGAGAGACATGATGTAGATATGGGAAATGTTTCAGTTCCTCATTTTGGTGTTCATTTATCCAGAAAAGACTTTGATGCATTAAAACAAAGATTAAAAGATAGTGGAACCAAGTATTACGATGAACCTTACTTGAGATTTAAAGGAACAAAATACGAGCAAGAAACTTTCTTTGTTAAAGATCCAAACGAAAATATTTTAGAAATTAAAACTTTAACTGCAAATCCAGAATAGTCTTAAACTTTAATGGAATACCTAGTATTAGGCTTCTTTACTGGGATTAGCTTAATTTTAGCTATAGGTGCCCAAAATATATTTGTGATAGAACAAGGTTTAAAAAAACAACACGTATTTATTGTTTGTTTAATATGCTCTTTATCAGATCTGATATTAATTTTTTTAGGTATTTTCCTTTTCCATTATTTTAATCAATATTTTAATTCTTTAATTGAACTAATTTTAAATTTATTCTTAATTTTATTTTTAATTCACTTTATTTATAAAAAAATAAAATCTCATTATTCAGATTTTTATTTTAGCATTGAACCAAATAATATTTCAAAATTAAATATCATTTTTAAAACTTTAGGATTTACCTATTTAAATCCACATGTTTATTCTGATACAGTTTTTTTTCTTGGAAATTTTTCAAAGAATCATTTACTAAATCAAAAAATTTTATTTGGGATAGGTGCGTCTATAGCATCATTATTATTTTTTTTTATATTGGGGTATTTATCTAATTATTTATCAAAGTATGCTAAAAGTAAAAAAATTTGGAAAGTAATTAATATATTTATTATAGGTTTTATGGTTGTCTTAATTTTTTTTATTATTAAGGAAATGTTGTGAGTAATATTTATGTGGAGGACGTAGGTAAAGGGTTTCCATTTGTTTTAGTTCATGGTTATTTAGGCTCATCTGAAATGTGGAACTTTCAAAAAGAATTTTTTTCAAAACATTATCGTGTAATAATTCCAGCTCTTCCAGGGTTTGGCGAAAGTCATAATGTTAAATCTTTAGACTCTATAAATAAAATGGCCAGACAAATAATAGATTTATTAGATCAAAAAAATATTGATAAATTTAATTTAATTGGACATTCAATGGGAGGAATGATTGTTCAAGAAATTACAAAACTAATTGGTGATAGAGTTAATAAATTAATTTGTTTTGCTACTGGATCAATTGGAGAAATACCTGGTAGATTTGAAACAATAGATGAAACAAGAGAAAAATTAAAAAAAGATGGAATTGAGTTTTCATTTTCTAGAGTTCCAAAAAAATGGTTTGTTAAAGGAGATAAAGATAAAAATTATTATTTGTGCAAAAATGCAGTTAAAGATGTTTCTTTAGAGACCGCTGATAATGCTTTGTTGGCAATGAAAAATTGGAGAGGTAAAGAAGATTTAAAAAATATAAAGAATGAAACTTTGATTATCTGGGGTGATAAAGATACTTCGTACAATTTTGATCAGGTTGATACACTAAACAAAAATATTAAGAATAGTCGTTTAGAAATTTTTAAGGATTGTGCTCATAATGTTCATTTAGAACAGCCTGATCAATTTAATAATTTAGTACAAAAATTTATCTCAGAATAATATTTTTATTCAGTCTATAAACTTTTTTATGAGCACCAATAAATTTTCTTGACGAATGAAATTTTCCAGGAAAAATTATACATTTTATTTTAGCTCGCCTAGCTGAATTTAGGCTTTCTTGTGTATCTTCAATGGCCAAACACTCATTAGCTTTAAGCTTAAGTTTTTTAAGCGCTAGCAAGTATATTGAAGGATTTGGTTTAAATTTTTTAACTAATTTTGAATTACCTATAAAACTAAAATCTTGTTTATTTATTGAATTTCTCAATGAATATAATATTGCATTTATATTATTTGTAGATGTTGATGAGACAAAAGCTAATTTTATTTTTTCTTTCTTACAGAATAAAATTAAATTTTTAACACCTGGTCTTAATTTAAGCTGGTTTTTTTTAAGATAATTATTGAATATTTTAGTTTTTAAATTTCTTAAATATGTAGAGTTTACAATTTCTTTATTCTTCTTTGCGTATCTAGATATTCTATCCTTTCCCCCAGATTTATTTAATAAACTTAAATACTCTCTCTTAGTCCAATTCCAATCAAGCCCATATTGTTTGAATGCTTTGTTGAATGACTTTCTTTGAATCTCTGAAGTTTCAACAATTGATCCAATAGAACCAAAAAGTAAAGCTTTGTAATATTTCAACCTTTTACAGCTCCAGCAGTTAAACCACTAATAACTTGTCTTTGAAAAAACATCACCAACATAAACAAAGGAGCTGTTGCTGAAACTACTGCAGAAACTGCCCACATTAAATTACCTTCATGTTGATTTGTTCCTAAATAACTTTGAATTTTTGGAACCATTGTATGATTTTCTTGGTTTAAAAGTAATGCGGTTACCGTAAAATCATTGTAAGCAAGCATTAAACTAAATAATCCTGCAGTAATTACTCCTGGCCACATCACTGGCATGATAATATGTCTAAAAGCTTGAAAGTATGAACATCCATCAATTAAAGCACTTTCATCAAGTTCTTTAGGGACTGTTTTAAAAAATGAATATAGTAACCATAAAGTAAATGGTTGATTAATTGCTACTAATACAACAATAGTTGTAGGGAGAATTCCCCATATTTGTAATTGAAAAAATGGAAATAAATATC
This sequence comes from uncultured Pelagibacteraceae bacterium, assembly GCA_902523515.1. Taxonomy (GTDB): domain Bacteria; phylum Pseudomonadota; class Alphaproteobacteria; order Pelagibacterales; family Pelagibacteraceae; genus Pelagibacter. The sequence goes on along the minus strand of CABYZT010000004.1, from coordinate 37,345 downwards.
CTGATACTAGAGTGATGTGAGGCATTGCTCTAAAAATTAATGCTGCAATTAATATCCAAAACGCATATCTTTCAGTTGATCTTGAAAGTGCATATGCGCCTAGTGTTCCTAAAAATAAGGAGATACTTACAACAAATACAGTTACAATTATTGTATTTTTGGATGCTTTCCAAAACTCCCCTTCAGTCCAAGCTTGGGTATATGCATCTGTTGTAAATTTTCCACCAGTTTCAATTAAAGTATTGAAAGCAGAAATAGCATACCACCAATCAGATCTAGAAAAGAAATCAGCCCTAACTTTAAATGATCCCCAAAAAGTCCAAATGAAAGGAAAGCAAGCAATTAAAAGCCAAACAATAATAAAAACTGTATTAAAAGTTTTTAAACTTGTTGATTTTCTATCTAGACCATAATCCATAATTATCTCGCTGTCTTAAATTCTTTCCATGTTCTTATTAAAACTGGCGCTAATAAAATTGCTATACCAACAATAGTCATCATAGAGGTTGCTGCAGCAGATCCAAATAATATTACTTCCTCATTGACCAAATTGTCATAAATCAACCACGATAACGATTGTGCACTTCCCTCAGCACTAAAGCCAATTATTGGCTCAAAAACTCTAAAGTTATCCATTAATGAAATCAAAGCTACAAAAGTAACTACAGGATAAATATGTGGTAACACTATATGTTTAATTCTTTGAAATCTTGATGCACCATCAATAATTGCAGCTTCCACTGGTTCTTGAGGAACTGTTTGAAGAGCTGCATAAAATACAACAAATGCAAAAGGGGAATGATGCCAAATTCCATATATAATAATAGTTATCCAGGTTAATGTTTTAGACGATTTAAGTGATAAATACGGATCATTCATTAAATTTTGAATATTTGCTCCAATTATCCCTTGTGAGTCTATCATCCAAAATAATACCAATGATCCAACCAATGGTGTAACAATCATTGGTAAAATTGTACCAAAGATTAAAGGTCCTCTAATTTTTCTTGCAACTGCGTTTAAACTTAAAGCAATTATAAATCCCAATAATAGAACATTTGGTGTAACAAACAAACAATAGGTTAGGGTAAATATTAATGCTTTGTAAAATGGAAGATTGGTTACTTGATCTACGAAAGCACCAAAGCTCTCAGTTTCATTCCAAAATTTTTTAATTTCATCAATAGCTAGATGATTTCTATCTACATAAGTTCCAAACCCATTAAATTTACCAAGCGGCTTTGCTTCTCTTAATTTTGTAGTTTCTTCGTTATCTACAACTATTGAAACAGTACAACCAAAAGGGTCACACTTTTTAACTTCTTTTACTACTTGATCGTGTTGAGCATAAAAAGATTGAATTCCTGTAGAGATGATTGGTAGCCCAATAAACAGGATCATTGCTAAACCTGTTGGTAAAAAAAACCAAAAAAAAGTTTTATTAGGCATTAAATTTTGAGTAAGTGGGGAATTAATCCCCACTTAAAAGTTTTAGATTTTATAGAAAGCCTTGTTCTTTAGCTTTACTAATGTAAGCAGCTTCAACATCTTTCAATGCTTGTTCTGCAGACTCTTTTCCTTGTAAAAATTCAACAATTTCACTTCCTAATGCACCATGCATTAAACCCATTTGTGGTAACATTGGATATGGTTTTGCTCCCATTTTTACAGCTTCGATGACACCAATAGATTTTGGTCCTGGAACAAATCCTTCAACTAACCAAACAGCTTGGTCAGCAGCGTCAGCTACCATTTTCTTATTTGATGCTGCATGCGCTAAAGCTCTAAATGTTGCTTCTGCGTCTGCATCTGATCTGTTTTTAGCAAGCGTAAAACCATCCCACCATAATGTAGCTGCTGGAATATTTCCTCCACCTACAGTAGCAGGTCCAGTTAATTTAGTTGCCTTAGTAATGTTAGGATCACCTTCATCATCTAAAAGCGTTCCTGATCTAGATGCCCATAATGTCATCAATGCAACATTTCCGGATTCCCATTCTACTTTAATTGCTTCACTATCATGAGTTAAGTAATCAGGGTTACTCAATTCAGATAATTTTTTTAACATATTTAAAGTAGCAACACCTTTAGCATTATTTATATTTGGTTGTGCACTTCCAGATTTAAAGAATTCACCACCGTGACCGATAAACATGTTTACAAACTCTTCTGCTAAATTCCAACCCGCTTTATATGCAGCAGCATAAGGATATTGCATTTTACCTGAAGCTCTAATTTTTTCAGATGCAGCAACTACTTCCTCGTATGTTTTTGGAACTGCTATACCAAGATCTTTTAAAACATCTTCTCTGTAGTATAAGTGTTGAGTATTAGCCATAAAAGCTACAGCCATTACTTTTCCGTCAATTGTGATTAATTGTGAGTCCTGAATTCCTTTACCATATTTTTTAACAAGATCGTCTAATGGTCTAATTAAATCTTGGTTCATTAAAGGAACAATTGAACTGTTAGCTGCAATCCTAGCAGAAAACTCAGAAGGATTTGCGGTTAATGCTGGCACTGCGATTTTGTTATGCTCAGATGAGTGAGTCACTTTAAAATCAGCACTTCCTTTACATTGTTTAGAAGTTTCAACGAAAGTTCTTAATGCAGGAAAATCATTAGCCAAAATGTTTATTGAACCACTTTTAATGTTACAATCTGCAAAAGCAGATGTTCCAAATAGTAGAAACAATAAAGTAACTAGTATTTTTCTCATATTTTTCTCTCTATATTTATTAGTTAAATTATAATTTAAGTTCAAAAACTATATCTATTCCTCAAAAAGAATAAAAGAGATAATTAAATCACTTTTGACGCAAGCTCTGAGCCTCTTACGAGCGCTTCGAGTTTTTTATAAACTATATTTTCGTCTACATTTCCAAAACCAGCAAAGGTACTAAATCCACAATCAGTCCCAGCTAGTAATTGTTCTGCATCAATGACTTTAGAAAAGGTTAAAATTCTATTTTTTACAACTTCGGGATGTTCTACAAAATTTGTTGTAGAATCTATTACACCTGGGGCAATTATTTTGTCACTTGGAATTTTTAAATTTTCAAAAATTTGCCACTCATGAGAATGTCTTGGATTAGATGACTCAATTAGATAAGTCTGTACATTAGCTTTTAATGCAATTGGCATTATCTTTTCTAAAGGAATATCATGTAGATGAGGTCCTTCATAATTTCCCCAACAGATATGTAGTCTTATATTAGAGCTGTTTATATTTTTAATAGCATTATTTAGACATTCTATTTGTTTTTCAGCTCTAATAAGAAATTCAGATTCTGTTAAATCTTTAAAAGTCATATGTCTAGCAAGAGCTAAATCTGGACAATCCAACTGAAGTTTTAATCCATTTGAGGTAATTTCTTCATATTCATCTTTCATAAGGTTAGATAAGTTTTCTAAATACTCATCATCATTTTTATAAAATTTATTAGGTAAAAAGGCTGAAATAACTCCTGGTGAAGCAGCGTTCATAAATCCATCTTTATGATTATTTTTTTCCAATGCTTGTTTAAAATTATCAATATCTTTTGTTAGGGAAGTTTTATCTTTAATTTTTAATTCACTAGTACAACATGGTCTTGTATAAGTTGGTGTACCACCTGTTCTTGCAATTCTTTCTTTGAAAGAGGGAAAGTCATCTAAATCTTTTGGTGCTTTTCTCTCACTCTCTCCAGAAAATCCATCAATTCTATCCTTAACATAAGTTGCATAACTAATCTTAGACATTTCACCATCACTAATATAATCAATTCCAACCTCGATTTGTTTTTTAACAATGTTGTTAACATCTTTTTGAACAATCTTATCAAATTGATTTAAATCTATTTTTTCCTTTTGATCTTTTTTAAACAAGAGTTTGGATAATTCATTTGATCTTGGTAAACTTCCCACATGTGTTGTTTTAATTTTACTCATAATTTATTTCATTAAAATTTGTTTCCAAATTGCAACCTCATCAAATAAAACCCATTCTCTTATAACATTTCCATCGATTATTTCTGCATGGTTTATACCCATTATGAAAATATTTTTATTTGATTTTTTTTCAAAATTTAAAGTGTCATTAGAATGACTACCTTCTAAAAACCATCTTATTGAAGCTTTGGGATTTTTATCTGGCTCTTCCAAATAACCAACGTGTTCTATTGAAAACTTTATATCACTAAAAGTATTTTTTAAATTATTCCAAAATTTAAAAATATCCTCTCTTCCATGTCCAATTCTATTTCCAGGCCAATAGATAGTTGCAGCTCTTGCATAATCAGAAAAATTATAGTTATTTTTAAAGATATTTTTCAATATTTTTGAGTATTTACTCCCAGCTGAGTTATCAGGCACAACACCTTGTTTATAATCTGATTTCATCTCTGAGTTTGAATTGAATAATTGTTGTGCTTTGTAAGCGCCACCTTCTTTATCAATAATCATTTGAGCAAATTCTTTTGGTGTAAATCCTAGTTGTCTTACCATTGCACCTTGATCACGGACAATCCATTCATCATAGACTTGATTATTCTTACAGGCACAATCAGCAATTACTCTATAATAAATATTTTTCTTAGTTGGTTTACCATATGAACCATCACCAAGATGTGTTCCTTTGCTTAAAATTCTGTGAGAAGAGTGATATCCTAAATCATCATTTCCATTCCAGATTACATCTTCACCAAGCAACTGCCTGTTAGGAAATTCTTTTAAGGTTGCATAAGTTGCGTCAATTACAGGTTTGTTTCCATAAGTAACTCCAAATGGAGATCTAACAGGAATATTGTCAGTATAAAATTGAGCGATAGACTCAACATCTTTCTTTTCCCAAATTTGTTTAGTTATTTTGAGAATATAATCAGGGAAGTTTTTATATTTTGGATCAAACCCTTTCATTAGATTTGCGTTACACAATTTAAGTAACAATTCTCATTTTCATTTATCTTTATACTAACGTTAGACTTAATTGGGATAGAAATTGTATCTTTAGGATTTAAAATACATTGAAAATTATCAATTAATATCTCCCACTTTCCAGTTCTTGAAAACAATATTGTAGGTTTTTTAAATTTTAAATTATTGATTTGCCCTTTATTTGATTTTAAAATTGAAAGATTAAATCCAGTATCTTGATTTATTAATGGTAGATAATTTTTATTTTCAAATTTATTTCCAAGAATTTGAATTAAATTAATATTGTCGTTTATCTTATTAACATGTTTTGTATTTTCATTATTTTTGTATATAAATTTTTCTAGCTCATTTAGTTTATAATTATCAAATTTTTTTATTTCGTCTTTAGAAATAGGCTCAAGAACACTTTTTTCCTTTGGAATTTCATTTATAGATAAATCAATTAATGAATTATCATTTAAAAGCGCCATACCTGTTTTTTTTGCTTTTTCTAAAACACTTGGAACCCAAGTTATTATTCCAGGATCATCTCCACCTAAAACTACAAAAATTAAACCTTCTTCATTACCCGCATTTTCAAATGCCCTAAACATATTAGTGGGCATAGAGATAATATCTCCAGCACTTAATATTGTTTCATCTTTACCTTCCGCTCCCCAATAAAATTTCCATTTACCAGAATAAATAATAAAAACTTCTGCAGTTGTATGGCTATGTAAACCAGAACCATTTTTGGGCATGGCAGACACAGCACCTAGATTAAAGCTATGGGGCATTGCTATTTTAACAAATTGTTTACTATCTTCTGCTACACCTGGGCCTACAATAGAATAATTTTTTCTTTCTTTGTGTCCCTCAAGTTTCCCCTCAACAAATGGCAAAGTGCTTGGTATAAGATCTTCGAATTTAGCTAATCGATTATTCATATTTTTTTCAACTATATTTTGTGATACTAAATTTATCTAACAAAAAATTTATGCAAATAGAACAATTTGATACAGGTCTTAAGGGTCAGGAGAACGTAGAAAAAATAGTTATAACTCCCGAGGAAAACTATAATTACAAACAGGTTGTTAGAAAATATTTAGGTACGATAGTAAAAGAGGGCATTTCTAGGCTCGATCAAAACCTTCAAAATATGTTCTATAAAAATGTTGGTATTAATTGTTTCTATCCATTAAATGAATTTATTGGAATTCATGATTTTAAGGAAAAATTCTGGAAACCATTGTTTAACTCATTTCCTGATCTTGAAAGAAGAGAACAGCTAGTAATTAGTGGGGCTTTTAGGGACAAAATTCAGGTCGGAACAATTTCTACTTTATCAGGAGTGTTTAAAAAAACATGGCTGGGTATCAAACCAAACAACAAAATGATAAATCTAAAATGTTGTGAAATTCATGAACTAAAGGATAACAAGATTATTGAGAGTTATATTTTAATTGATTTAATAGATCTATTAATTCAAACTGGAACAAATCCATTAAATAATTCAAGAGGCTCTGAAGGCAATTGGCTGAACCCAATTAATACTGATGGTGTTAATTTTTTTGAAAAGGATATGCAAATTTCGAAAAATAATTTGGAACAATCACTTACCATGCAGAGAAGCTTAAATATAAAACCTGAATTAGAGATTTCTTCTGATAAAGATCTTAAGGAAAAATTAATAAAACATCCACAAAAAGATTATTGGCATAAAAAAATGATTTGGTATGGACCAAGTGGTATTGGTACCGCAAGAACTTTAGAGGGATTTGTAGATAATCATCAATTACCTTTTAGAAAAACTTTTAAAGAAAGAAATTATTGGGAACTTGGTCATTATTGTGAATTAGGAGATGGAAAATTTTCGTTAACTGCTGGATGGAATAGCATTCAAGCCACATATGGAGCAGAAGATTGGCTAGGTTATAAATCTGAAAATCAAAAAGTAACTATGAGGGTTATGGATTTTTATCATCATGATGAAGGAAAAATTCGTGAAAATTGGGTTCCAATTGATATAGTCCATATATTAAAACAAATTGGAGTTGATGTCTTAGAAAGTATAAAAAAATAAAATGGCTAACATAAAATTTACTGGAGTACATAAATCATTCGGATCTAATAAAATAATCACAGATTTTAATCTTTTAGGTAAAGAAGATGAGTTTCTTGTATTAGTTGGACCATCAGGATGTGGAAAATCAACTCTCCTAAGAATGATTGCGGGATTAGAAAAAATAGATGAAGGTGAAATTTTTATCAATGATCAAAAGATTAATGAACTTCATCCCTCTAAACGTCAAACTGCAATGGTTTTTCAATCTTACGCTCTTTATCCTCATATGAATGTTTATGAAAATATGTCTTTTGGTTTAAAAATTGAAAAAAAACCAAAGGAAGAAATCAACACAAAAGTAATGCAAGCTGCAAAAATATTAAAAATTGAGGAGCTATTAGAGCGAAAACCAAAACAATTATCTGGAGGTCAAAGACAAAGAGTGGCTATAGGAAGAGCTATCACCAGAAATCCCAAAATTTTCTTATTTGATGAACCATTATCTAATTTAGATGCTGCTTTAAGGGCTGAAATGAGAGTAGAAATATCAAAATTACACAATCAAATAAAAACTAACATGATTTACGTTACTCATGATCAGGTTGAAGCTATGACTTTAGCAGACAGAATAGTTATTTTAAATCAAGGTAACATTGAACAGGTTGGGACTCCGGAGGAAATTTATAATGACCCTGCAAATATTTTTGTGGCTCAATTTATTGGTACACCTAAAATGAATATTCTAGAAATTGATGAAAAAAAAGTAATTTCTGATAACAAAATTAAGTTATTAGGCAATGATATTATGTTTGATAACTTAAAACTCAATAAATCAAAACACTTTGTAGGTATTAGGCCTGAACACTTAAAAGCAAATCAAGAAAATCAATTTACTTTTAATCCTGAGATCGAATTAATTGAAAACTTAGGTAATGAAAAAATTGCTTACATGAAAAAAGAACAACATCAGTTAAGTGCCAAGATACCAAGCAACATAGAAATTGGAAGTAAAATTGGATTTGATCTAGATGACATTTTTATTTTTGATGAAAATGGAAAAAGACTAAAATCTTAGCACAACTTACAATTGACAAAATTCTATTTTTCCCCAATTTTTTAATATTTGCTATGAGACTAACACATACCTGATATGTGACAGTGAGTAGTTTGCGAAACATTCTCAAATTAATATAGTTTTAACAATAAATAGGAGGGGAAATGAAAAATATAATTAAACTGTTTTGCGTAATATCTTTTTTTATTTCAAGTATTGTTTACGCAGACATAAAGTTTTGGACTACAGAAGTTCAGCCTGCCCGAATGGCTAAGCAAGAGGAAATGGCTAAAGCTTTTGAAGCTAAAACAGGTATTAAAGTAGATGTGATCCCAGTAGAAGAAAAAGATTTGGGAACTAGAGCTACAGCTGCAGCAGCAGCAGGAGACTTACCTGATGTAATCTATCATACTTTACAATATGTATTACCATGGGCTGAAGCAGGAATTTTAGATGTAGATGCTAACAACGCAGTTGTTAAAGAACTTGGTAAAGATACATTTGCACCAGGTGCACTTAACATGGCAAAAAAAGGTTCAAAGATTGCAGCCGTTCCAGTTGATGGATGGACACAAATGGTTGTTTATAGAAAAGATCTTTTTGAAAATGCAGAATTAGCACCACCAACAAGTTACGCAAACATTGTAGCTGCTGTTGAGAAACTATCAAAACAAAACGGAATGTTTGGTTTTGTTGCTGCAACTAAAACTGATGAAAATTTCATGAGCCAAGTTTTAGAGCATGTTCTTTTAGCAAATGGAGTTAATATTGTTAAAAAAGGTGGTATTAAAAAACAAGGTAAGAAACTAAAAGAAGCATTAGAGTTTTATAAAGTAATTGCAAAAGCAAGTCCTCCAGGAGAATTGTACTGGAAACAGTCTAGAGCACTTTATTTTGCAGGTAAAACTCCAATGATTATTTGGTCTCCATTCATCATGGATGAGCTTGCAGGTTTAAGAGACTCAGCTCCACCAACAATTAACAGTGATCCAACATCACCTGAGCTAGCTTCTAAAACTGGTTTCATTACTAATTTTAGTGGACCTAGTAATAAGAAAGGTGCAGCATGGGCAGATGTTAGATATTTTGGTATAACAGCTGATGCTGATACAGATGAAGCTAAACAATTTATCATGTACTCAATGGATGAAGGTTACACAAGTACATTATCGATAGCTCCAGAAGGTAAATTTCCAGTAAGAAGAGGAAATTCAAGTGACCCTGAGGCTTTCACAAAAGCTTGGAGTAAACTACCTGTTGGAGTTGATAGAAAAGCACCTTTGTCAGATCTTTATGACCCAGATGTTATTAATAACATTGTAGCTGGTTTAGATACTGCAAACAGATGGGGTGTTAAAGAAGGAGAACTATCAAGAGCGTCAAAAGTCATAAATTCTCAATTTATAAATAGAATTACTAGACTTTATATTGATGATCAAATTGACGTTGATGAAGCTGTTGATATGATTAACAAATCATTAGCTAAATTCAAATAATTTTAATTTTATAAAAAAGCGGATAATATAAATTATCCGCTTTTTTTATGAATGACACTCTAGCAAATACAGAAAAAAAAACTGCATACATACTAACTTTACCTGCAGTTCTTTTAGTTTTTTCAATAATTTTATTTCCAATTTTTGCAAATATTTGGATTAGTTTTAAAGAAGTTGAATTAAAAGATATTCGAATTCCAGAACCAAGAGCAAAAAAAATTGTAAAATCTATTTCTGATGAACCTACTAAAATAAAAATATTATATAAGTTAAGAAATAGTTCATTAATTCAAGAAATTAGAGATGTTTCGTTTCAAGATAATTTTCCAAAAAATTTTGAAATAGAAAATTTAGATCCAAGATGCTCTTATAAAAAGCAAAAACTAAAATGTGAATTTGGAAATTGGCCAGCTAAATATAGGGAAAATTTCCAAGCAATATTTGCAACAAATGATGGATCAAAAATAGACAAAAAAAATCTTAAATCAATTAAACCAAAATTAGAGGGAAAATCTGATAATATATTACTTAATACTAACTTTACTCTCAAAAACTTTAAAAAGGTTTTATTCGAAAATGAATTTGTAGACTTATTACTTACAACTTTTTATTACACATTTTTTGGAACTGTTGGCTCAATAATATTTGGTATTTTAACTGCTCAAATGGTTAATCAAAAATTTTATGGAAGAACATTTATGAGGAGTGTTCTCCTTTTCCCTTATGTTGCTCCAGTTGTTGCATTAGCTTATACCTGGGAACTTTTACTCGATCCGAATAGTGGTACATTAAATAGTTTACTATTAAATTATCAAATTATTGAAACTCCAATAAATCTGCTTGGACAAAAATATATTGAAATTAGTATTTTGGGATTTGATTTTAAATTAAGGTTAGCGCTTACAACAGTTATAATGTTTGAAATTTGGAGGTATTTTCCTTTAGCCTTTTTATTTATTCTTGCGAGACTTCAAGCAATTCCTAAAGAATTATATGAGGCAGCTGATGTTGATGGGGCAAGTCCCTTTCAAAAATTTTTTAATATTACACTTCCCCAAATTACTGCAGTAATTTCGATTTTATTCATGATTAGATTTATTTGGAATTTTAATAAATTTGAGGACGTCTTTTTATTAACTGGAGGTGCATCAGGAACAAGAACTTTACCAATAAATGTTTATCAGCAAGGTTTTGCAATATCAGACATTGGAATGGGCTCAGCTGTTTCAATAGTAATCGTTGTATTGCTTTTAATGTTTATGTTTTTCTATTTCAGACTTTTAGGAAAGAGGGTAGATGAGAACTAAAAACATAATTATATATTCATTAATTTCTACCTTTTTCCTGATTTTTTTAATATCAATTTGGAAAATATTAGCAACTTTGCAAGGTTTAAGTATCAAAAGCTTCAACATAGAAATACTCTTCATTTTTGGATTGTTAATATCATTTGCTCATCTAGGTATAGGCAATAGAATTAAATCAATTTATAAATCAATAATTTTTTCAACTATATTTGTTTTTTGTGATGGTTTCTTAATTCAAAAATTACCTATTTGGTATAATTTTGGAGCATTTTTAATAGTATGTTTTTTTACATACAAGATAAGTAAATATAGTTTTATTAATTTAAAAAAGGAGCACTCTACTCAAGTAATTTTATTTGACTTTTTAACATTATTTGGAATTTTATTTTTTTCATTTGTAATACTTTTTCCATTTTACATGATGTTTGTTACAAGTTTTAAGACCCAGATTGCCTTATTGGTAAATCCTTTAGATTTTAGTATTAACTTTACGCAAGATTTAAAAGATTTATTTAAATCTTATTTTGTGATTTTTAAATCATATAATTTTGGTAAATATATTTTAACAAGCACAATTGTTTCTGTCGGTACTGTTATAATAACTCTTCTTTTTGCAATTCCTGCAGCATATGCAGTTGCGAGATTAAATTTTTTTGGAAAAACATTTTTATCAACATCGATACTTATAATTTATATGTTTCCTGCGATAGTCCTTGTGATACCACTTTATACAATTTTTAGTCAATTAGGTCTCCGAAATTCGATTGAAGGTCTATTGATAGTTTATACTGCTACAACACTTCCAGTCGCAATTTATATGCTGCAAGGTTATTTCAAAAGCATACCTAAAGAATTAGAGGAAGCAGCGATATTGGATAAATTAAGTTGGTTTGGAATTATTACAAAAATTATAATTCCTTTGAGTATTCCAGCCATTTCTTCTGTAGCATTATATGTATTTATGATTGCCTGGAATGAGTTTTTATTTTCTTTAATGTTTTTGGATAATCCAAATTCATTTACATTATCAAGGGCAATTCAATATTTAAGTGGTGATGCAGAGACTCCAAGGCAATATCTAATGGCAGGATCAGTTGTGGTAACATTGCCTGTATTGTTTATATTCATTTATTTTGAAAAATATCTAGTCAGTGGTTTAACAGCGGGGAGCGTAAAAGGTTAATGAAAGTTTCAATTAATAAAGCAAAAAAAACTTTACTTGGTAACAGAAGAAGAGGTTATACTTTACCAACTAACAATAAGCTTTACCCAGCTCAATGGAATTGGGATTCTGGCTTCATAGCTTTAGGGTATTCTTATTTTAATTTAAACTTTGCATTAAAAGAAATAAATACATTGTTAGACGGACAATGGAAGGATGGAATGGTCCCTCACATTTTATTTCATAATACAAAAACAAATTATTACCCAAATTACACTGCATGGAATTGTGGTAATAAAATCCACTCATCTGGAATAACTCAACCACCAATATTAGCAACAATTTTAATTGAAATTTTAAATAAAAATAAAATTAATAAAATTCAACTTTTAAATATAAAAAAAATAACTAAAAAAATTAAAAAATTTCACGAATGGTTTATTCAATTCAGAGATCCAAAAAAAACTGGTTTGGTATCTATTTTGCATCCTTGGGAGAGTGGATATGATAACTCTCCAATTTGGGATGAGCCTATGAATAAAGTAAAAATTGAGAAAAATATAAAGTATAAAAGAGCTGATAATAAGGTTGTAGATCCAGATTTCAGACCACTTAATATAGATTATGATAGATATGTCACAATAAAAAATAATTTAAGAAAAATTAAATATAATCCAAAAAAAGTATATAAGTCCTCTTTTTTTAATGTTGTAGATGTGGGGTTCAATTCTATATTTTTAAAAGCAAATAAAGATCTTGTTTTATTATTAGATATCTTTGGTTTTAACAAAACTAAAATAGAGAATTACATAAAACTTTCAGAAAAAAATTTTCTGAAATTATACGATAAAAAAAGAAAAACTTTTTTTTCAAAAGATATAAAAAATAACAAAAAAATTTACATGCCATCAATAACTAATTATTTTGTATTATTTGCTGATTTAAATAATGACAAAATTAACAAAAAACTAATTCAAAATCTAAAGAAACATAATTCAAAAGAAAAATATTTTTTTTCTTCAATTAAACCAAATCATAAAAGTTTTGAGGAGAAAAGATACTGGAGAGGTCCTGTGTGGATTAATTGTAATTGGTTTATTTATAAAGGATTAAAAAACAAAGATAAGTTCTTTTCTGATAAAATTAAAAATAAAACTATTCAGATATTAGAAAAAAAAGGATTTTTTGAATATTTCAGTTGTAAGAATGGTCAACCTATGGGAGCAAAAAACTTTTCTTGGTCAGCAGCCCTTTATTTGGACCTAAAACTTAATCAAAGTTAGTTTGAAAAGCCATATTTTCTTAATCTGACATCACCTGTTCTAGCATGAGCTTCCATTCCTTCATATCTAGAAATTCTTGCACAAGCAGCACCAACTTCTTTTGTTGCAGCCTTACTCATTCTTTGGAAACTTAATGTTTTTATAAATTTTCCAACAAACAAACCTCCCGTGTATCTACCAGCACCTTTTGTTGGTAAAATGTGATTTGTACCTGAACATTTATCTCCATAAGCAACAGTTGTCTCTTCACCAATGAATAAAGATCCATAATTTTTTAATCTGTCGTGGTACCATTGTAAATTTTTAGTTTGGACTTCCAAATGTTCTGGAGCATATTCATCACTAACTTTAGCGATTTCTTCATCAGTGTCGCAAAGAATTACTTCACCATAATCTCTCCATGCAGCACCTGAATTTTCTCTTGGAAGATCTGGTAAATCTGCAATTAATTCTGGAACTCTTTCCATTACATAGTCCGCAATTTTTTTACTTTTAGTAAACAACCAAGCTGGAGAATTATAACCGTGCTCTGCTTGTCCAACTAAATCATATGCAACCATTTCAGGATCAGCAGTTTCATCTGCTATGACTGCAATTTCTGTCGGTCCTGCAAATAAATCTATACCAACTTTACCAAATAAAATTCTTTTTGCCTCTGCTACAAACTGGTTACCTGGACCAACCAAAATATCAGCAGGCGCATTTCCAAACAAACCGTTAGTCATGGCTGCAATAGCTTGTACACCACCTAAATTCATTATCACGTCAGCACCACATAAGTCAGCTGTATAAACAATTGACGGATGCACTCCAATGCCAGGTTTAGGTGAACTACAAACTAAAATATTTTTTACACCAGCAACTTTAGCTGTTGTTACACTCATTACAGCTGAAGCTATATGAGCATATCTTCCAGCTGGAACATAACAACCCGCTGTATTTACGGGAATAAGTTTTTGTCCAGCAAATAAACCATCAGATAATTCAACCTCAAAGTCCTGACCATAATTTTTTAACTGTGCTTCTGCAAACTTTCTCACTCTTTCATGAGAGAACTGAATATCATCTTTAGTTTTTTGATCTAAATTTTTTTTTATTTCTTCAATTTTTTCTTTTGAAACAATTACATCACCTTCATATTTATCAAATTTTTTTGAAAGTTCCTTACAACCTTCTTCTTTACTAGTCTCAATATCTTTTAGAATATTTTCAACTATTTCTCTTGTTTTAGTGTCGTCTGTTGATGATGTTTTTGGTGATTTTTTTAAATATGTAATTGCCATTTCTCTCCTTTAAATTTCAGTTTATTTAAATGAATTTTCTTTGAAATTCAATGTATCATTTAGTCTAAAGCTACAACTGCAGCTGCAATAGAGGCTAATCGTGCTTGAGCTTCATCAGATCTACTTGTTATAACGACTGGTACTTTTCCACCCACTACTACACCTGCAGCACATGCTCCACTAAAATAGATGAGCATTTTAACTAAAGCATTTCCAGTTTCTACACTCGGCACTAACAATACATCTGCCTCACCAGCAACCAAATTTTTAATTCCTTTAATTGCTGCAGATTTTTTTGAAATACTATTATCAAATGCTAAAGGGCCAAAAACGTCAGCACTTAAATTTTCTTCTTTGGCTAATTTTGTTATTTCTGCAGCCTCAATAGAACTTGGGACACTTTCTAAGACTTCTTCTGTAGCAGATAATACAGATATTTTTGGTCTCTCCATTCCTATTCTATTTGAAAAATTAACGACATTCTTAAGAATATGCATTTTTGTTTTAACATTTGGTAAAACATTTAATGCTCCATCGGTAATAATTAATGGCTTATCGTCTTTACCGATAGTCATATGCCAGATATGACTTAATCTTGTTTTTCCCAACAAATTATATTCACGTTTAAGCACTTCTTTCATAAGCACATCAGTATGAATATGGCCTTTGACTATTATTTGTACCTTGCCTTTACTTGCTAATTTGGCTGCAATTTTAGCAGTATCATTTTCCACAGGCTCATGAATAAGCTCGTATTTTGAAATATCCCATTTAATATCTTCAGCACATTTTTGAATTTCTACTTCATGACCAATAAATATGGGCTCAATTAAATTTTCATTAACCGCGTCTTGAACAGATAACATAGGCAAAGGTTTGCCAGCATTTACAACTGCAACTTTAACTCCTTTTTTTTTATGAGCTAAATCTAATAAGTTATTTGGACAGATAATTTCTTTGTTTGAAAGCATTTTTTTTCTACAAATAAGTGAAAAAACTTAACATGTATATAAAAAAAAATTCTTTATATAAATTTAACAAGTTTATATAATTAGTCTTGAGCGGGGGAGACTTTGGAAATTGTAACTAAAATTGCGCCAATTATTTTGGCCTTGATAATGTTAGGTTTAGGCCTAGGATTAAAACTAGAAGATTTTGGAAGAGTATTCAAATCACCAAAAGATTTTATTGTTGGTTTTATTTCTCAATTAATAATTCTTCCAATTGTAGCATACATATTAATTTTAATTTTAAAAACACCACCTGAAATAGCAATAGGGGTTATGATCATTGCTGCAGCACCAGGAGGTGTAACGTCTAATGTAATGACAAAATTTGCTGATGGAGATGTTGCATTATCAATATCTTTAACAGCTGTTATTAGTTTACTAAGCATAATTACTGTTCCTTTAATTATCTTTACATCTGCAGACATGCTAGGGATAACAGAAGTTTCTCAAAATATTTCAATGACAGGAATAGCGCTAAAAATGTTTTTAGTAGTAACGGTACCTGTAATATTAGGAATGATTATCAGAAAATTTGCTGAAAATTTTATATCTTCTAAAGTTGAAATATTTAATAAACTTAACATAATTTTATTCGCTATTTTTTTCGTAGCAGCTTTTTATTCTGAAAGAGAAAATTTTATTAGCTTTATAAAACAAGCAGGTCTAATTGCTTTAATTTTAAATATATCAATGATGGTTATCGCATATTACATTGCAAAAGCTTTTGCTTCAGGTTTTAAACAAATGAAGTGTATTGCTTTAGAATGTGGATTGCAAAATGGTACGTTAGCGTTATTTGTTTCTACGCAAATATTTGGCACTGATATATTGTATGCATTACCAACCGGTGCTTATGCACTAATCATGTATTTAACAGGATTTATTTTTATTTATTTTTTAAGAAAGTCTAATTAATTATTTATTATTCTTATTTGATTAAAAACTTTATAAATAAAATGGCTTAAGCTAAGCATATTTTTATTCACCATTCCCTTTGTTGTTATAAAAGCACTATCCTTAGCGTTGAAAGAGATTAATTTTTTTTCATTTATTTGAAGATATTTTTTATCAATTAAATATTTTAGTTTTCTAACAACTGTAGGTCTTGGAATACCGGTTATCTCAGAAATTGACATTGCATTTACACCTCTTACATCAGAACCCATAACTGATTTATGGTATGAACGTATATTTTTTTTTGGAATAAAATCTTTATTCTTGACTGCATTTATTATTACTACCATGCCGATAGCTAAAAATTCTAAATCTTTAATTTCAGCTCTCCATCTATTTATATAAATAAACCAGAATTTATTAAACTGATACCAACAATAAGAGAAATTTTCTTTCATTGCTGAAATTATTTCATTAACTGAATAAACTTCAGTTACTAGTTTTTCTTTTTTTAAAATTTTATTAAATTCATGCAATATAGTTGCAAGCTCTGTTAAAGTGTTAGTTGCTCTAGCTGAGTAGAGTGTATTTCTTACAATAAATATCTTTTTACCAGACCTTTTAATTGTTCCTTCATTTTCTAATTCTAAAACTTTTCTTCTGATGCTTTCTTTTGGTACTCCTAGATCTTTTGAGATATCTGAAATGTTAATTTTGTTAATTTCGATTGATTTATCCTTATAAAAAGTATCGTAGTCTATTTTTACACCATTTTGCCTGAAATATATAAGGTCTTGATTTATCAAATATATAATGATGACGAACTTATCTATGTCTTTGTAATGATCATATGCTCTGACAAACCAATTGCTAGTTAAAGTAAAATAAGAGGGTGCCAGTGCGGCAAAATTATCTTGAATTACTTTATTGATTACCTTCTCATCAATATGTTCAGAAATACTTGGTATTGTGTTCATATTTTAAAAAAAAACCCAATATGAACAAAAGCAATATTAGAGTCAACCCATTTTGGACAACCCTAGTATGTAAAAATTTAACTAATAATGATTAAAATTAAATCTATAAACGAAATATGAGTACTGAAAGCTTAAATAGAACATCCGAGATTGCAGAGACCCCCTCTCAATATGTCGAAACTCCTAAAAGGGTTAACGTGGATGTTCTAAAGCAAAGACTTCTGGAAGAAAAGAAGAAGGAAAAAGTTAAACGAACAATAATTTTATCTTCTGTTATCGTTTCTTTGGGTGCTCTAACGATGTTAACTTATTAAAGTTTCCAAATCTTTCTTTATTATATCCGGTATAGAAATTTCTTTTTTTGAGTTATTTTTATACCGGGCATATTTATTTTGTCCTGGATACATTATTTCCTTAACACCTTTTATCTTAGGAAGTTTTTTTATTGTTTTTATATTATCTTTAATTCGTTGGTTATAATTTTTTTGAAATAAATTTGCTTTAAAAGTAATAAATAAATGTCCAATATTTTGTGGACCTGAAAAATCATCAAATGGATCTTTAACTCTTCCTGCGTGATTTCCTCCAGTTAAAACTCCACTTAATATATCTACCATCCAAGCAAGTCCTGAGCCTCTAAAACCTGCAATTGGTAATTGAACTCCCGCTAAAGCTTTTTTAGCATCTGTAGTTGGTTTACCAAACTTATCTAAAGCAACTCCCGCAGGAATTGATTGATTGTTTCTTGCTGCAACTCTAATTTTTCCTCTATTGATCATTGAGATTGATGTATCTAGAATAAATGGAATTTTAGAACCAGTAGGAGATCCAAAACAAATTGGATTTGTTCCAAATAATGTTTTTAATGCACCATGTGGAGCAACTGCAGGTGGAGCATTTGTATAGATCATTGTAATTAAATTTTTCTTTACTGCTTGTTCAGCGTAATAGCCTGATAAACCATAGTGACCGCTATTTTTAACAGCCACCATTCCTATTCCAGTTTTTTGTGCATGTTTAATTGCAGTTTTAATTCCTAGATCGGCAGCAACAAAACCAATACTATTATTTGCATCAATATGAGAAATAGAAGAAGAAATTTTTTTAATTTTAATTTTTGGTTTTGGATTGATTACTTTTTTAGAAATTCGATCACAGTACATCTTTAGTCTAGATAAACCATGTCCATAAGCACCAACTAATTCAGCATTAATTAAAGCATTGGCAGATATTTCAGAATGAGTTTTATTTAGTCCAAATCTTTTAAATATTTTTATTATTAAATTTTTGACTTTACTTTTTTTCATTATTTTAATTTTCATCTATCCAATCTTTAAATTTATCTTTATTACTTTTGATATATTCTGGTAAGTTATCCAAACCTACTGTTTTTAATTTAAATTCTTTTTCGAATTTGTATTCATTTTTTTTTACTTTGTGATCGTAGATTATAACTTTTTTTTTCATCAGAACTTCAATTTCTTGAATACTTTTTTTAGCATCTTTAAATTCTTGATGATCTTCAGAATTTGTAAGCTTTTCATATAGATCTGTTATATTTTTTAATTGAGTAAAATGCCAACCACCTTCATCTATTATTTTTACATTTATATATTTGTTTTTTGAAAAAAAGGTATCAAATCTGAAGGGTTTGTATTTTTTTGGTTTAGTGTTTCTTAGCCATTCAAAATCAAGAAGATTTTTTTTTTTACATCCTTTAGTACCAAACCATTCATATCTGTCACAGAATAAATTGAATTTATAATAAAAAAGCTTTTGCTTAAAATATATCAATTCATTTTTAATATTTTCTAATTCAAAATTTTTTAAGTTAGGAATTTCATCGTTATCACTGTAAAGAATTAAATCATTTTTAGATGCATCAATTATTCCTTCTTTTATAAAATTTCTTTGGTAGGCAATTCTTTTAATAGCATTTACTCTTGCATCTTCTTTAGTTTCTTTTTTTTCACCATTTTCGATTAAGTATTTTAAATCCTCAGGTTCTTTATCAATTTTGAGATAAATAATTTTATCTTTAAATTTATTGAATTTATTTATATCAAAGTTAAATTTCTTTTTTTGACCACTATGGGAATAACCAGACTCGCAAATAACAAATTTATCAACAAATGGGTCTAATATATTAAATCTAACATCTAATATAAAGTTTTCATTATAGAACGTAGTACAGTCGTAAATTCTCATTGGATTTATTGTCTCTATTTAATATAAGCTACTAATATATTAAAATTTCATGAATACAAAATCTTTTATTAAAATTGATAAATTTAAAAAATCTTTAAATATATTTAATTCAATAAAACCATTTCCTTATGTAATTATTGATAATTTTTTAAATTTAAATTTAGCAAAGAAAATTGAAAAAAATTTTCCACTCCATACAGATAAAAAATTATGGAGTTATAAAAATTATTGTGAAATAAAAAAAGCTACAGATAATTGGAATATGTTTCCACCCGAAGCGTATCAACTATTATCTATTTTAAATTCGAACGATTTTTTAGAAATAATTAAAAAAAAGATTAAACTAAAAAATCTATATCCTGATTATGGTTTAAATGGTGGAGGGTTTCATATAATGGGTGAAAAGGGCAAACTCAATCCTCATTTAGATTATATTATTCATCCAAAATTAAATTTAATGAGAAAATTTAATTTAATTATTTTTTTTAATTTAAAATGGAAACCGATTAATGGAGGTGAACTCTGTTTATACGAGAAAAATTTTCAAAACAAAAAACTTCCTGGTAAGTTAATAAAAAAAATTGAACCAAAATTTAATAGAGCAGTTTTGTTTGACACCTCTAGAAATAGCTGGCATGGCGTAAATGTGGTAAAAAGCATGGTTAGAAAAAGTATGGCAGTTTATTATCTTACTGATAAAAAACCTAAAACAGAGAAACGATATAAAGCTTTATATTCACCTTTAAAAAATCAAATGAAAGATAACAAAGTTAAAAAATTTATTAAAATGCGAGCAAATCCTAAATACGCATTTAAAGTTGCTAAAATATAATTTTTAACCTTTCCCTCTCCAAGGAATAGTTTTATCAATTATTTTTCTTAAAGTTATGTCAAATAAAAGACCTAGTAGACCCATAATAAATATCGTTATCCAAATTACTTCATATTGGAAATACTTTTTAGCAACGTTTTCAACAAAACCGATACCAGTTGTGCCCGCTAAAAATTCTGCAGCAACAAGCGTTCCCCAACACATACCAACAGCTACTCTAATTCCTGTAAGAATTTCAGGAAGTGAATTCGGGAAAATTACATGCCTTAAAATTTGTTTTTTAGTAGCTCCTAATGAGTGGGCTGCATGGATTTTTGATAGTTGTGTTCCTGAAGCACCCGCTCTTGCAGAAATAATCATAATAGATAAAGAGACCATAAATAACAAAAATACTTTTCCTGAGTTATCTATTCCAAGAACTGAAATAATTAAAGGTGCCCATGCAAGAGGAGGAACAGGTCTATAAAGTTCTATCAGTGGATCAAAGAAACCTTTTGCAAATCTGTTAAGACCCATAAATAGCCCTAAAGGTACGCCAATAATAATCCCAAATATCAATCCTAAAAATACTCTTAAAAAAGAATCCCAAATATGTCCGTATGGGACAGGTATTTTAAATAATTTAAAGTCACCTGTAACAACTTTTAATACATTGCTTTTAAAGTTTTCTTTTACAATTCCATCTTTAGTATGCACCGGATATTCACCAGGCAATATATCTGCTATCCAATCTGGTAAAATAAACCCTATCATTTTACTCACATCAACCATCTCAATCCATAAAAGAGGAATATTTTTGTAGCCAACACTTGGTTTAGACATCAATATAAACTTATTAAATGTATCTGATGGTTTAGGTAACCATCTACCTGAGCCTTGTTCCGAACATGTTGGTCCACTTGCTACAATTGTTCCAGCTGGGAATAAAAGGATATCAATTAATCTTAATCCGCCTTGTTCTTTATTTTGCAATTCATCAAACTCAATTATTGCTGCTTGCATTTCATTTAATGCATTAGGAGGATAGATACTTGCAAACTCTATTCTTCTTGCAATTTTAACAATATTTTTTGCATAATCTGATGCTATTTCTTCATTATCATTTAAACCTTTTCTGTAAGCTTTAATGTCATCTTTAAGTTGCTTTATTGCATTTTTAAACTGTGGGTTATGATTTTTTAATTTGAAAAATTTGTCGTCAATTTTTTTTAGTTCTGCTGCAGCTGCATGAAATTTTAAGCCTTTATCTGTTTGAGGTGCAGTAGGTATTTCAATAGTATTTTCAATAGAACCACTCCCAGAATCTATTGTTGTAATACCCCAACCACCTTGTTCATCAATAAGTTTTTGTCTTTCAGTTTTCTGAGCATCTGTTTCAAAAGGATAATCTTTCTTTTGGAAATTAGAACTTAGAAGTTTTATTTCTTCTGTCATTTCTTTAAGTTTAATTTTGGTATCCATTTCCATTAATTCTTCACTTGTTAAAAAAGGAATTAATTTAGAAGTTCTATCAATGTAGCTAACAAGGATTGTTTTTTGTTGATCATTTAGATCTGGAGATGCTTTTATTTCATTTGCAATTTTTACAAGATTTTTATTTTCAGTTTTAATAATAGATGTGCTTTTGAATTCTCTTTCTTCAATAGGAAATTGGTATTTTAAACCTAATAATGACTCGTTAATTTTAGCAACTTGGCATAATTCATTTGCTGATTTTGGATAAAAACCTTTTGCGACATCCCATGAATAATAAAGCCACAACATTAGAATTGCACTAGTTCCAACTATTACCCAGTGCGTTCCACCTTTTGCTCTTTCTGGATTACCAAATACGGCGTCAACTTTTTCAGTCCTAATTAATCTTCTTCCATAAAGAATACATCCAATTACAGCTACAAATATTAAGATGGTTACAAATTGGGTTAACATTAATTATCTTTCCCCATTATTTCTTCTTCCATATTCCAAATCATGGATAAAATTTCTTCTCTAGTAGATGAAAATTCTTTATTCTTTTTTATTTCTCTTAAATCTTGAGTAAGACCCATTTCTGCAAATGGAAGATTATACTCTTTATGTATACGCCCTGGTCTTGGTGCCATTACATATAATCTTTCTCCAAGTAAGAGAGCCTCCTCTACGGAGTGAGTAATTAAGATAATAGTTTTTCCAGTTTCTTTCCAAATCTTTAAAACTAGAGACTGCATCTTTTCTCTTGTTAATGCATCTAATGCACCTAATGGTTCATCCATTAAAATTAAATCAGGGTCATTTATTAAACATCTTGCAAGAGCAACCCTTTGCTGCATACCTCCAGATAACTGATAAGTTGGAGTGTTACCAAAACCTTTAAGTCCAACTATATCTAACCACGCATCAACTTTCTTAGTTGTAACTTCAGGATCTTCTTTTTTCATCCTTAGTCCAAAATTTACATTCTCAGCTACTGTTAACCATTCAAACAAAGCACCTTGTTGAAAAACCATTCCTCTTTCAACGCCAGGTCCATCAATTTCGTTATTGTTAAGTGATATTTTTCCTGAGGTAGGTCTTAAAAAACCAGCGGTAATGTTTAGTAAAGTTGTTTTTCCACAACCAGAGGGACCAAGCACTGTAAGTAATTCTCCTTTTTTGAGAGTAAAACTTACATCTTTTAAAGCATGAACAGTTTCTCCCTTCGGGGTTTTAAAAATCATATTTAAATTTTGAGAAACTAGATCGCTCATAAATTCTTTATATTAGAAATTTTGTAAAAAAAATAGGCACCAATTATAAAATCAGCGCCTATTTAAAATTTTAAACCCTTAAAAATTATAAAGGTAAGAAACTTGTGTCTACGTTTCCACCTGGAGTTCCCATACCTTTTAGGAATGCATCTAGGTTTCCACTTGTCATAGATTGTTTAGTTTCTTCTGGAGTTAAGAATTTAAATCCACTCAAAGTATCTTTCATATCTGAAACTTTCATTTCTGAAGCTTTAGACATCGCATTCAAGTCAGATTTACCTGCTTTGTATCTAGCATTAGCTTCATGAGTAACTTCGATGAAAGTTCTTAACATACCTGGGTTTTCTTTCATGAATTTGTCTGTAACAGATGTGATATCTATACCTAAGATACCAGCTGCTCTAGCTTCATCTACAGTTAAAAGTCTTGATCCAACTGCAGTTGCTGCTTTGATAGAGTTACCACCAAACAAACATGCCATAACAACATCGCCACTTACTAATGCAGCAGCACCTTCTTCTGGGTCCATTTGGATAATGTCCATTTTACCTCTGTCAGCACCAACAACTTTCATACTTTCATCAAAAACGTATTCAGCCATTGTTCCTAATGGAACAGCAACTTTTTTACCTTCTAATTCAGTAGCGTTTGCTTTTGTAATTCCAGAAGCGTTAGATGTAACACAAGTAGTTCCACCCATTCCATATTCCATAGCAATATCAACTAATTTGATAGGTGCATTTGATTTTACAGCATTGATAAAAGGTACTAATCCTTGTGAGTAAGAAATATCAATATCTCCTGCTAACATTGCATCAGTCATTGCTCCACCATTAGTGAAATTTGTCCATTTAACTGGAACACCAAGAGCTTTAGCAAAATTCTTTTTCTGCATGTCTTCTAAATTTGGGCTTGGCCATTCTAGAAAGTATGCAACTCTAACTTCATTAGCAGCTGAATTAGCAACTGAAATTGATAGGTTAAGTGCAAAAATAGATCCTAGAATAAAACTTAATATTTTTTTCATTTATTCCCCTATGTTTAATTAATTAAATTAGCGATATTTAAATTCAAATTGGGCCTGATGTAAAACAAAAAAGAAATTTTATACAATTATTGGTTGTGTCAATAATGTGGTAGTTAATCCATTTATTTTAGTCTAAAGAGACCTTAAGATTTAAATTAAATATTTTATAGAAAGAAATTTTTATGAGCACACAAAACAAAACAGCTATTCCAAATTCTTTAAATGAGCACTGGATGCCATTTACATCTAACAAAGATTTTAAAGAGAACCCAAGATTAATTGTTGAAGCTAAAGGTGTGTATTTAAAAAACCATCAAGGTCAAACTCAAATAGATGCAAGCTCTGGATTATTTTGTAATCCTTTAGGTCATGGTAGAGAAGAAATTATTGAAGCAATTACAAATCAATTAAAAACTTTAGATTATTGTCAACCTTTCCAACAAGGTTTTGGTGGATCATTTGAATTAGCTACAAGAATTTCAAAACATACTCCAGGAAACTTGAATAGAATGTTTTATACTATTTGCGGTTCAACAGCTGTTGAGACAGCAATTAAGATTGCAATAGCTTATCACAGAGCAAGAGGTGATAGCCAAAGATTTAGATTTGTTGGTAGAGAAAGAGGTTACCACGGAATGAATATTGGTGCGACTTCTGTTGGAGGTATGGTTAATAACGTAAAAACTTTTGCAAGTGTTTTAATGCCAGGTGTTGTACACATGAGACACACTCATTTACCAGAACACAAATTTGTTAGTGGTCAACCAGAAACAGGGGTTGAGTTAGCAGAAGATTTAGAAAGAATTTGTATGAACTTTGGAGCTGAGAATATCGCAGCTTGTATTGTTGAACCTATTGCGGGATCAACAGGTACATTAGTTCCACCAAAAGGATATCTACAAAGATTAAGAGAGATTTGTGATAAACATGGAATACTTTTAATTTTTGACGAAGTAATTACAGGCTGGGGAAGAACAGGATCTCCATTTGCATCACAAGAGTATGGAGTAACTCCAGACATGATGACAATGGCAAAAGCTACTACAAACGGTATTAGCCCAATGGGTGTAGTTGCTTGTAAAGAAGATATTTATGATGCAATTGCAGAAAATGCTCCTAAAGGTACAATCGAATTATTCCATGGCTATACTTATTCTGGAATTCCAATTTCTGTAGCTGCTGGTTTAGCTGTACAAGATATTATTGAAAAGGACGATATTTTTAATAGAGCAAAAAATTTAGCACCTTATTTCCAAGAAGGTTTAATGTCTTTAAAAGATATTGATGTTGTTGATAACATCAGAGGATACGGAATGATGGGCGGAATAGATATAGTTATGGATAAAAAACCAGGTGCTGCTGGACTTACTTGTTTTAAACATTGCTATGAAGCAGGTGTTAATTTCAAAGCTACAGGTGATTGTTTAATTATTGCTCCAATGTTTATTTGTGAAAAAAAACACATTGATGAGATTATTGAAAAACTTCGAACTGGAATAACAAATTACGCAAAAAGTAAAAAGAATTAATTTTCGTTTATGAAAATTGGAGTTCCTAAAGAAATAAAACCTCAGGAAAATAGAATTGGTTTAACACCTGATAGTGTTAAAACTTTAGTTTCAGAAGGTCATGAAGTGTTGGTTGAAAATAATGGTGGATTTGAAGCTGGATTTGAGAATGATCAATATTTAAAAGCAGGAGCTAAAATTGCTGATACAGCAGCTGACATTTTTTATGATGCAGAAATAATTGTTAAAGTTAAAGAACCTCAAAAAGTAGAAGTTGATATGATTAGAGAAAATCAAATTGTATATACCTATCTACATTTAGCAGCTGCAAAAGAATTAACCGAGGGATTAATAAAATCTAAAAGCATTAATATAGCTTACGAAACAGTTACAGATGATAATGGAAGACTGCCTTTACTTGCACCTATGAGTGCAGTAGCAGGAAGAATGTCTGTACAAGCAGGCGCTCATTGTTTAGAGAAAAACCAAAGTGGAAGAGGTTTGTTGCTAGGAGGCGCACCAGGTGTAACAGGTGGAACAGTAGTTATTTTAGGTGGAGGAGTTGTTGGAGAGAATGCTGCTGTGATCGCAACTGGCATGCAGGCAAAAGTTCATATTGTAGATAAATCTGAGGCTAGATTAAAACAACTTGTTGAAATGTTTGGAGATAAAATTATTCCAGAACAAAGTGATAAAACAGATTTAGATAAATTAGTTGCTGAAGCAGATTTATTAGTTGGTGGAGTATTAATTCCAGGTGCAGAAGCTCCAAAATTAATTACCAAGGAAATGATTAAAACAATGAAAAGAGGTTCTGTAATTGTTGATGTAGCTATAGATCAAGGAGGATGTGTGGAAACCAGCAAACCTACAACACATGGTAATCCAACTTATATAGTTGATGATGTAGTTCATTATTGTGTAGCAAATATGCCAGGAGGTGTTCCTAGAACTTCAACATTAGCATTAAATAATGCAACTTTACCTTTTTTAGTGAGGCTTGCTAACAAAGGTTATCAAAAAGCATTAAGTGAAGATAAAAACTTCTTAGCAGGGTTAAATGTTTATAAAGGTCAAGTAACTTACAAAGCAGTTGCTGATGTCTTTGGACATAATTTTGTAGAACCTGGAGAAGCTATCAAACATTAAAAATGAAAAAAAACTATCCTTCAAGCGCAAAGGTAGTTGTAATAGGGGGTGGCGTAGCTGGCACCTCTTGTGCTTATCATTTAGCTAAATTTGGTTGGAAAGATATAGTTTTATTAGAGAGAGATCAATTAACTTCTGGTACAACTTGGCATGCTGCTGGATTAATAGGACAATTAGGAGCCTCTTCTACTATAACTAAATTAAGAAAATATTCTTTAGATCTTTATAAAGAGCTAGAAAAAACAACAGGTTTATCAACTGGTCTTAAACAGAATGGAGCAATAACATTAGCTTCTTCCAAAGAAAGAATGCAGGAATTATTAAGACAAGCTACAACTGCGCAACTATCTAATGTTGAGGTAGAGATTTTAAACAAAGAGAGAATAAAAGAACTATATCCAGTAGTAAAAAACGAAGATCTAGTAGGTGGTGTTTATATGCCAAAAGATGGTCAGGCAGATCCTGTTGGGGTAACAAATGTATTGGCTAAAGCTGCTAAAATGCTAGGTGTTCAAATATTTGAGAAGTCACCAGTAAAAAAAATTTTAGTAAAAAATAAAAGAATATGCGGTGTTGAAACTTCTCAAGGAAAAATTGATTGTGAATATATAGTTTTAGCTACTGGAATGTGGTCTCGACAAATTGGAGAAGATATTGGTGTTAGTGTTCCGCTATATCCTAATGAGCACTTCTATGTGATTACAGAACCAGTGAAAGATCTTCCTAAAGATTTACCTGTTTTGAGGGATTACAATGCTTGTCTTTATTTAAAAGAGGATGCTGGAAAAATGTTAGTTGGAATTTTTGAGCCTAATGCAAAACCTGCTTTTAAAGATAGTGGCAGAGTCCCTGATGATTTTTCATTTGGAGAATTTCCAGATGACTTTGATCACTTTGAACCCTATCTTGAAAAATCTTTTCATAGACTCCCAATGTTAGAAAACGTAGGTATAAGAAAATTTTTTTCAGGACCTGAATCATTTACACCTGATACCCAGTATTTATTAGGAGAAACAATAGAAGTTAAAAATCTTTATACATGTTGTGGTTTTAATAGTATTGGAATAGCAAGTTCTGGAGGAGCAGGAAGAGTAACTGCAGAATGGATGATTAATGGTCATATAAATGAGGATTTATTTTCACTAGATATAAAAAGATTTCAAAAGTTTCATTCATCTAAAAAATTTATAATGGATAGGGTTACTGAAACATTAGGAGATTTATATGGCATGCATTGGCCGTATAAACAACACGAAACTTCAAGAAATGAAAAATTATTACCTTATCACAATGAATTAAAAAAAGCTGGTGCATGTTTTGGTGTAGCAGGAGGGTTCGAAAGACCTATGTGGTATTCTTTAAACGGAGAAGAGCCAAGATATAAATATAGTTTTAATTATCAAAATTGGTACCCATCTGCAAAATATGAAACTATAAATACTAGAAAAAATGTTGGACTTTTTGATTTTTCAACTTTTTCAAAATTTGATTTAAAAGGTGAAAAAACCCATAGTGATTTACAAAAAATTTGTACAGCTAATATTAAAAATGAAATTGGTAAATCTACCTATACACATATGTTAAATGAGGACGGAGGTATTGAAACAGATCTTACTGTTGTATGTATTGATAAAAATCATTTTAGAATAGTTAGTTCTGCAGCAACTAGGGAAAGAGATAAATATCATATACTAAAGTATTTGGATGATGAAGTTAGGTTTAATGATGTAACTGAAAATATTTGTTGTCTTGGATTGTTTGGTCCTAAAAGTAGAAATATGATTCAAAAGATAAGTAACGATGATTTTACTTATAAAAATTTTAAATATGGAACAGGAAAATATATAAATATAGAAGGTTTTAAAGTTTGGGCACAAAGAATATCTTATGTAGGTGAACTTGGTTATGAGCTATACATAGAAAGAGAAAATGCATTAAAATTATATAAAATTTTAATTTTTGAAGGTAAAAACTTTGATTTATCTCATTGCGGTATGCACGCAATGGACATAATGCGAATGGAAAATGGTTTTTTACATTGGGGCCATGACATTTCTCCAGAGGAAAACCAGTATCAAGCTGGTTTAAAATTTACAATTAGTTATAAAAAAAATATTAATTTTATTGGCAAAGATGCTTTATTAAAAATTAAAAATAAATCTTTAGAAAAAACAATGATGATGTTTACATTAAAAGACAGTAAACCTGGCGAACCGTTGTTGCAACATGAAGAGCCTATTTATTTAGATGATAAAATCATTGGAAGAACAACCTCTGGAAATTATTCATTCTATTTTAATAAAAATTTATCATTTGGTTATGTAAATTCAGGAAATACAATTGAAACACTGAAAGATAAAAATTTATTTATTGAAGTTGAAAAAACTAAATATGCCGCTGAAGTTCTTTCAAAGCCTTTAAATGTAAAAGATTTTAAAAACATCTAATATTTCCTAATTTTATTGTAATTAAGTTAAATACCTGTTTAAATATATTGTGAAAAAAAATTATCAAAATACCGAGTTATACAATTCTAATATTTCCTCAAATAAAAATTCAGAAATAGACAAGATTAAAACTACCAATGTAAATATTTTATTAAATAGAGTCAGGTTAGATCAAAAAAAAAAATATAAAAAAAGAATTATTTTTACCTTTAGTATAATTCTAGCTATTTGTATTTTAGCCGCCTACTTTTTAAATGAATAAATATTATTAATTCAAGAAAAATTAATTTTCTAATATTTTAATATCTTTAGGTTTATTGCCTTTAAAATAATTTTCATATGCTAATATCAGTCCTTTTTCAAAATTACGCGTATAACGTTTTGGATCAAATAAAGGTTCTTTAATTTTATTTTTGTTTAATTTTTCTCTAACATTTTTAAGTTTCTCAGGATTTTCTATAAATTCTAAAATTAATTTTTCATATTCAAATTCATTTTTACAAATAAGTTCTGGTAAACCACATGCTTTAAGCAAACTAGAAGCAACTCTTGAAGAGAATTGTTTTCCTTGTTTAGTTATTACTGGTAATCCGGCCCAAAGCGCATCGCTTGCAGTCATATGTGCATTGTAATTAAAAGTATCTATAAATAAATCAGCTAATACATGTCTATTTAAATGATCATTGTGTGATAATTTTTCAGCAAAAATAATTCTTGAAGAATCAACATTTCTTTTTTTTGCCTCTTTATATAAATTTTCCTCAGACCATTTGTTTGATTTAATAAGCCATAAAACACAATTTCTTTTCTTTCTTAGAATTCTCATCCATATATCAAACTCTCGACTACTAATTTTATAACTATTATTGAAACAACATAGTACGAATGCTGTTTCGGGTAATTTAAATTCTTTCCTTTTAATGGTTATATTAATATTTCTATTTTTATAATCAGTAGGCAGATAAGTATGCGGCATATAAATTATTTTTTCAGAAAAAAATTTTTTATGGCTGTCTGGTATTAAAATTGAATCTGCAACAATATAATCCATATAATTCGTACCAGTTGTACCAGCATATCCCAAGTAATTTATTTGTAGAGGTGCAAGTTTAAATTGAAAAATATTTGAACGTGAATATCTGGTATAACCCATAAGATCTATAGCTATATCAATCTTCCTTTTTTTAACCAAAGAAACAATCTCAATATCCCCGAAATCTGATACTTCTAAAAAATGATCAACATTGTTTTCTATATATTTCTTCCATTTTTTTGATTTTTTTCTTCCATAACTGAAAATAAAAATTTCAATTTTTTCTTTATCATACTCTCTTAACAAACCTGTGATAAGATACATAATCGGGTGATCATTAAAATCAGCACTAAAAATTCCTACTTTAATACGCTTAGGTTTTTTTTGTGGTGCAATAAAATTTGATTTAATGTTCTTATTTAATTTTTTTTTGGCCCAATTTTGTGATCTAGTTAAATGGTCTGATGGATTATCCACCCACGATAGCATACTAAAGGGCTGAACCACTTCAGTTGTTATTCCAATTTTTTTTGATTTATCATCCAATGAATTTTCTAAACTATAATCGTTAATTAAGTGCATCAGGTTATACATTTGAACTTCAGCACTTGTATAACTGGGATTAATTTTTAATGAATTTTTGTGAGCATCAATCGACTCATCCAACCTCTCTAATTCTGTTAGAGTATTTCCTAAATTATAAAAAGCTTCTGAAAAATTAGAATTTAAATTAGTTGCTTGTTTTAAATACGTTTCTGACTGCTCTAATTTTCCTAACAGCTGAAGGGTAACTCCAAGATTGTTATAAGCTGCTGCAAATTTTGGATTTAATTTAACAGCTTCTTTTAAATATTTTTCAGACTCTTCAAATTTTCCAACTTCTTTTAGCGCTACGCCTAAATTATTATATGCCTCAATATAACCAGGTTTTAAATTAATAGCTTTTTGATAAAAACTTATTGCTTCCTCGAAATTTTGAAGATCTTTCATAGTATTTCCCAAGTTGTTATAAGCTGCAGCAAATTTTGGATTTAATTTTATAGCTTGTTTTAAATACTTTTCAGATTCCAATAATTTTCCAAGCTCTCTATATGTATTCCCTAAATTGTTATAAGCCTCAATATCTTCAGGTGATAATTCCAAAACCTTTTTCGAAGCATTCAAAGCTTCTGTTATTTTATTGTTTTTTTTTAAGGCAATACCTAAAGCTTTCCATCCAAAAGGGTGATTGGGAAATTTACTTGTAAATAATAGTGCAATTTTTTCTAGTTGATCAAAACGTTCAGCATAATAAAGCCCTAATAATTCATTAAGTTCATCTGATGATGGAGCTTGTTTATTAGAGCTCATTATTTTTTGTTTTTATGTGTATTTAATTTAATTTTATTTAATAAAGGTATCATTAAATTGATTTGATACTCTTACGAAAGTTGTACATTTACTTAATTGCTTTAATGAAGGTGCCCCAACATATGTACAACTACTTCTTACACCGCCAAGAATATTTAATATCGTATCATTTATTTTTCCTCTATATTTTACTCTAACTGTTCTTCCCTCACTACTGCGGTAATCTGAAAGCCCACCATAATGTTTTTTGTTAGCAACTTCTGAACTTGATCCATAAAATTCAATATATTTAGATCCATTAATTTTTACTATTTTGCCGTTACCTTCATCATGCCCAGCCAACATACCTCCTAGCATAACAAAATCTGCTCCACCACCGAATCCTTTAGCCACATCTCCAGGACAAGTGCAACCTCCATCTGCAATTATATGTGCTCCAAGACCATGAGCTGCGTCCGCACATTCTATTACAGCACTTAATTGAGGATAGCCAACTCCTGTTTGAATTCTTGTAGTGCAAACACTTCCTGGTCCTATTCCAACTTTCACAATGTCTGCTCCACT
Source organism: uncultured Pelagibacteraceae bacterium (assembly GCA_902523515.1). GTDB lineage: Bacteria > Pseudomonadota > Alphaproteobacteria > Pelagibacterales > Pelagibacteraceae > Pelagibacter. The sequence goes on along the minus strand of CABYZT010000004.1, from coordinate 5,077 downwards.
TAAAACTAGTTCTTGTGTCATATCAGCAGTAACTACGTTCCCTGCAATAATTGTTTTTGTAGGATATTTATCTCTTACTGACTTTATAAAATTTGTGAAGTGTTCTGAGTATCCATTAGCTACATCAATACATATAAATTTAAAAAAATTGAATTCTTTTAAAACTTTATCTAAGTTTTGAAAGTCTTCCTTTTTAATACCAACACTAAGAGCTATATTTGAGTAAATTTTTTTAATATTTTTATTTTGTTTTATCTTTTTTACATCATGCTGTTTAGTTAAGCATGTAATCATTCCATAATTATTTAAATTTTCAGCTATACTTAACTCACCCACACCATCCATATTTGCTGCCATAATAGGAATTCCAGACCATTCATTTTTACTATACTTAAATCTATAAGTTCTTAGAAGATTTACATCTTTACGACTTTTAAGAGTACTTCTTTTAGGTCTAAACAAAACGTCCGAATAATCTAGTTTTAATTCTTCTTCAATTCTCATCCACAATTAAACTATCTTTGAAAAACAATAATTCAATTGAATTATTACCTGTGGATAAGTATTGAAACAAAATTTAAAACTATTATAAATCAACAATATTTTTTTGGCGGGGTAGCTCAGTTGGTTAGAGCGCGGGACTCATAAGCCCGAGGTCAGTGGTTCGATCCCACTTCCCGCTACCAGTTTATTTCGATAAAATCCTTAAATGAAATATTATTTTTGTCTTTTTTTGAAAGTAATGGTTTTTTTATTGGCCAATTGATTTTTAGCTGCCTATCATTCCACAATATTCCCATTTCTGATTTTTTATCTCTGTAATTTGTACATTTATAATGCATCACAGTATTGTTTGATAAACTACAAAATCCATGAGCAAATCCTTCTGGAATATATAGAGAAGTATTTTCATTTTCAGATAAAATTATTGAAAAATGTTTACCAAAAGTTTTAGAATTTTTTCTGCAGTCTAAAGCAACATCAAAAATCTTTCCTTTAAGCACTGTTACAAATTTTCCTTGCGGTTTTTTAATTTGTAAATGAAGACCCCTTAGTACATTTTTTTTTGAAAAGGACATAACATCAAATGGAAATTTTTTATTAATAGTATTATTTAAAAATAATTCTCTAAAATAACCTCTATTATCCTTAAATGTATCTTTCTTAAAAACTTTTAAATCTTTAAATTTAGTTTTAATTATTTTCATTAATTAATAAATTTGTGAAATTTTTTGCATATAAAATTTATGTCACTTATGCTCATACCTTGATGACAACCTATTAGAATACCATTTTTCATTACATCATCAGCTATCGTGTTACAATTTTTATGATATTTGAATTTTTTGTTTTTCATAACTGGTTGTTTTAAAATATTCCCAGTAAAAATGGTTCTTGTTTGAATGTTGTTATTTTCTAAATAAATTTGTAATTTTTTTCTATTAAAAATTTTGTTTTTTTTTAATACCAAAGGATATGCTAGCCAAGGGGTATTAACTCCGTCGTATTTCTCAGGTAATTTAAATAAATTTTCATATTTTTTAAAAAAAGAAGTTAATCTTGAAAAATTTCTGTTTCTGATTTTTATATTATTTTTTAATTTTTTAATTTGTTCTAAAGCAAAAGCAGCTGAAATCTCTGATGGTAAAAAATTATATCCCATTTCGGAAAAGACATATTTAGCATCATAATCAATACCTGAAATTTTAATATTAAATCTTTTGTTTACACTTTCAGATTCATTAAAGGTAGCTGAGGATCTTCCCCATCCTCTTAATAGTTTTGCATTTTCATACAACTTATAATCATTAAAACATACTATGCCTCCTGTTCCAGCACCATTTATTATATGAGATGCATAAAAACTATTAGTGACAATGTCTGAATATTTACCAGTATTTTTTTTATTAATTGAATAACCAATTGTATCAGCTGAATCTTCAATTACTTTTAGTTTATATTTTTTAGCAATTTGTGAAATTTTTTTCCAGTTTGCAATATTACCAAGTAGATTTGGTATCATAATAGCTACAGTTTTTTTATTTATGCATTTTTCTATATGCCTATAGTTTGCAACAAATTTATTTTCTTCTACCCCAACAAAGTGAGGGATTAAACCAAGCTGATATATTGGCGCTACTGTTGTAGAGAAGGTTAAATTAGGTGTTATAACTTCAGAACCTTTTTTAAAATTAAAAGATGAAAGACCCAACAAGTTTGCAGAAGATCCTGAATTGACCATTAAACCATATTTTTTACCAAAAATTTTTGAAACAGTTTTCTCAAGTTTTTTTACATTATCACCATCAATTAATGATAAACTTTTATTTTTAAGAACACTTAAAACTGCGTTAATTTCTTTTTTATTATAAACTGCTCTACCATAATAAATTTTTTTCATAATTTAATTAATTTTTAATTATTTTTATTATGTCAGATATATTACTTTTAATAGGTTTCCAACTTTTAAGTTTCTTATATGGAAGTGATTTTTCTTTAATTAAATTATTGCTTAGCCATTTAACTTTTATTTTTCTATCATTTTCTTTGTTAAATATTTGAATCATTTTATGGATATTAGTATCTGAATTATTTTTAAGTAGGTATTTCGCAGGTTTGATATTCTTTTTATAAATTAAATATACAGCATTAGTAATATCTTCAACATTAAGAAAATTAACATACAAATTTTTTGAGATTATTTTTGTTTTATTATTGTTTTTATAATTTTTTCTCAAAACATTAATGATTTTTAATCTATTATCATTTTTACCAAATGTGTCAGAAATCATAAGTTCATAAAATTTGACTTTTTGAAATTTATTTCTATAAAAATTTAAAATTTTAGAAAATGCTTTTTTATAAGCCGAATACAAATTAAAATAATTGTCTTTAATACCGTTGTAATCTTCCCAAACAGTTGAAAAATTTATAAACTTTTTAGTTTTCATACTTTTTAGATTTTCTAAAATAATATTTCCAAAAAGAATATTTGAATTTGAAAATTCTTTTAAATCTTTTTGCTTGTGTGTTTTAGTATAATGAGTTGCTGTATGAATTATTAATTCTGCTTTAATTTTACTAATTTTTTTATTCAGCTCATCATAATTTTTATAATTTATTATTTTGATATTTTTATTTTTAAATTTTTTTTTATTTTTATTATTTCTTAAAATAATATAAATTTTGTTTCTATTTTGAAATTTATTTAATATATTTGATCCAATGAAACCAGTAGACCCTGTAATAAGAATATTCATTTTTTATTTTTTGATAATTTTTTTTAAATAATCCGAGTATTCACAGTTCCCATAAAACTTTATCTGTTTTAAAATTTCTTTTTTATTTATCCATTTATTTAATAAAGAAATTTCCTCTAAACATGCAATTTTTAAACCTTGTCTATTTTCAACTGCCTGAACAAATGCTGATGTTTTGTAGTAGTCTTCAATAGATCCTGTATCAAGCCATGCTCCACCTCTTCCTATAAATTCTGAAGTTAATTGATTAATTTTTTGATATTTTTTCAATAATTCAGTAATTTCTAATTCACCCCTCTTTGAAGGCTTAAGTTTTTTTGAAAATTTAATTACTTTATTATCAAAAAAATATAGTCCAGTAATGGCTTTATCTGACACAAACTTTTTTGGTTTTTCTACTATTTTTAAGATTTTGTTATTATTTACTTTCGTTTTTGCAACCCCAAACAATTCAGGTTTAGTTACTTTATGTAAAATAATTTTTGCTCCTTTTTTGAGGTTAGTACAACGGTATAATTTTTCGGATAGATTTTGACCATAAAAAAAATTATCTCCTAGTATCATTGCAACATTATTTTTTCCAATAAATTTTTCGCCCAGAATAAAAGCATCAGGTAGGCCCACGGGGTTTTTTTGTTCTATAAAATTAATTTTCATACCTAAATTTTTACCATCGGGAATTAATTTTTTGTATTGATGAAGCTGACCTTTGTTAACTATAATCAATATATCTTTAATCTTTGCTAGCATTAAAATTGACAAAGGATAAAAAATTAAAGGCTTATCATAAATAGGCAGTAATTGTTTATTAACTGCTTTTGTGAGAGGACTCATTCTTGTTCCTTTTCCACCTGCTAAAATTATTCCTTTTTTAATCATTTTTACCTAACCTTTTTAAAATATCTTTTTTATTTAAATATTTATAATATTTTCTATTTTCCAAGTACCATAAAAATGTTTTTTCAATTCCTTCTACAAAAGAAGTCTTTGGCTTCCATCTAATTTCTTTTTTAATCTTACTGCTATTAAGAGCATATCTAACGTCATGCCCCGGTCGATCTTTTACAAAAATAATTTTAGTTTTTGATTTAAGTTTAATATATTTTTTAGCTACATTTAAAATATTTTTGGAAATTTGAATGTTACTTAAATTTTTTCCAGAACCAATGTTATATGTTGAACCAATTTTTCCTTTTGTAAAAACTTTGTATAAAGCCTCACAATGATCCTTTACATAAATCCATTCCCTTGAATTTTTACCATCTCCATAAATTGGGAGGGGAAGACCATTTAGGATGTTATAAATTAATTTTGGAATAAGTTTTTCAGGGTGTTGATTTGGACCATAATTATTTGAACAATTAGTGATTATAGCAGGAATTTTAAAAGTTCTTATATAGGAATAAACAAGATGATCGGATGAGGCTTTACTAGCAGCATATGGAGAGCTTGGTTTGTAAGGATATTTTTCATCAGTTCTTCCTTTAAGAATATCACCATACACTTCATCAGTTGAGATATGAATTAGCTTAATTTTGCTATTTAATTTTAAGTAATTTTTAAAAGCCTCTAAAAGAGAAAATACACCCAAAATATTATTTTTTATAAAAACTTGTGGCCCATCAATTGATCTATCTACGTGAGTTTCTGCAGCCAAATTGAATATAGATATAGGTTTGTATTTTGATAAGATTTTATAAATTTTTTTACTATCATTTAAGTCACATTTAACAAAAATATATTTTTTATTTTTTTTGAAATTTTTTACGTTATAAAAATTTGATGAATAGCTTATTTTATCAATATTAATAACATTG
>CABYZT010000003.1 GCA_902523515.1 uncultured Pelagibacteraceae bacterium | reverse complement strand
ACAAACAAATAAGTTATTACGAAACAGGAATTGAACACGGAACTATAACAGCAATAATTGATGAATATAAATATGAAATTACTTCTTTAAGGAAAGACGTCTCAACTGATGGAAGGCATGCGGAAGTAGAATTCTCTTTAGATTGGAAGGAAGATGCCTCTAGAAGGGATTTTACTATCAATTCAATTTATGCAGATGGTGATGGTAATTTATTTGATCCATTTAATGGTAAAAAAGATTTGGAGGATGGTTGTATTAATTTTATTGGCAATGCGGAAAAAAGAATTCAAGAGGATTATTTGCGTATTTTAAGGTATTTAAGATTTTATTTAAACTACTCAAATCACAAGCACCAGTCAGAAATAGTAAAAAATATAAAAAAAAATATTGATGGAATTTCAAATATATCATCTGAAAGGTTAATCGATGAGCTAAAAAAAATAACTAGTTCAAATGGATTTTTAAAACTCTTCAAAGATAAAGAAAGTTTAGAACTTATAGAAATAATTTTCCCTCAATTAAAGAATATTAAAAATTTTAAAAAACAAAACTCTTATGCTGCAGAGAATTTTTTAAAAATTGACTTTATATTTTTAATTGCGCTTTTAGTGATTGATGGGACTGATAATGCTGATTATTTTCTTTATAAATTTAAAATATCCAACAAAGATAAGAAAAGATTAAAATTAATTGATCTTTTTTATAGAGAAAAAGTAACTTTAAACAACTTTACAGAGAAAAACTTGAATAAATTTTTTTATTTTAATGGGCGACAGGCTGTAATAGATATAATTAATTTTAAAATATTTATCTCAAACAAAGTAGAGAAAAAACTAATCAAACTATTAGATACTTATAAAGAGAAAGAAATTCCAACTTTGCCAATAGGGGCTGATCTATTAATGTCTAAATTTCAAATTCCTGAGGGCAAAACTTTAGGTAATAAATTAAAAAGGATAGAAGAAACTTGGGTTCAAAACGGATTTCAAATTTCAGATAAGCAGGTTCAACAAATAGTTAAAAGTTAAATATATTTAACGTCTTTAATTTCAAAATTTTTTACACCAGAAGGTGTATTTATTTCAACTAAATCACTTTTATTTTTTCCAATCAAACCTTTGCCAATTGGTGATTGAAAGAAAATTAGTTTTTGTTTTAAATCTGCCTCATCTCTTCCAACAATTTTATAATTTATTTTTTCACCAGTATCTAAATCTTCTAAATAAACTGTAGATCCAAAAATTACTTTTCCTTCATTGTTTAGTTTTGTAACGTCAATAACATTTGCTCTTGCAATAATATCGTTAATTTCTGTAATTCTTCCCTCGTTATGAGATTGTTCTTCTTTAGCTGCATGATATTCAGCATTTTCTTTAAGGTCTCCATGGGATCTCGCTTCAGCAATTGCAGCTACTATCTCAGGTCTTTTTTTTTCTTTTAAAAAAACTAATTCTTCTTTTAGTTTATTTAATCCGTTTAATGTTATTGGCTCTTTATCCATTTTTTTTATTTCCATTTTGCAACTGGAGGTAATGACATCAAAATTCCCTCAACATTACCACCAGTTTGTAGCCCAAATTTTGTTCCTCTATCATAGAGCAAATTAAATTCTGCGTATCGACCTCTTTTAATATACTGAAACTCTTTATCTTTTAAAGTCCATTTTCTTTTTAATTTTTTTTTAATTATTTCATTAAATAGCATTTGAAATGTAACACCAACATCTCTGACAAATTTAAAGTCATTTTCAAAATTATCATTTTTATAGTCAAAAAAGATTCCACCTATTCCTCTTGCTTCTTTTCTGTGAGGTAAATAAAAATATTCATCACACCACTTTTTATATTTTTTATAATAATTTTTATTATGTCTATCGCACATTGCCTTTAATATTTTATGAAAGTTTTTCTTCTCTTTTTCATCTTTTATTGCTGGGGTTACATCCATACCTCCACCAAACCAATTCTTAGTTGTACAAATAAATCTGGTATTAAAATGCATTGCAGGAATATGGGGATTTTGCATGTGCATAACTATTGATATTCCTGATGCCCAAAATCTAGGATCTTTACTTGCCCCTGGTATATTCTTTTGAAATTGCTTAGGAAATTTTCCATAAACTTTAGAAAAATTTACTCCTACTTTTTCAAAAATTTTTCCACTTTTAAGAATTCTATATTCACCACCACCCTCATCTTTTTTATTGCTTCTTTTCCAAGAAGTTGATTCAAAATTTACTTTATTTTCCTCAATTTTTAAAATGTCGTCGCATATTGCATTTTGTAATAGCTTAAACCAGTTACTCGCTAAGTCCTTTTTGATTGAAATGTCCATTTTATATTAATTCTATTTGACGCAAACTTTCTGCCAAAACAATGGCAACAGACGATGCAATATTAAGAGATCTTACTTGGCTATTCATTGGTATTTTTAAACGATTTTTAATAATTTTATGAACCTCTTCGGGTACCCCAGCACTTTCTCTTCCAAACAAAATAGTATCATCAGGCTTAAATTTAAATTTAGTATAATTTATTGAACCCTTAGTTGTCATCAATACGATTCTTTGTTTCTTCTTTGCCTCAAAAAATTTTTCAGAACTTTGATAAAATTCTATTTGACTATAGTCCATATAGTCCATAACCACCCTTTTAAATCGTTTATCTGATAATAGAAAGCCACATGGTTCAATTATTTCTAGTTTAGCACCCAAACAAGCACAAGTTCTTATGATTGCAGCAGTATTCTGAGGTATATCAGGCTCATACAAAGCTATTTTGGGTCCTAAAATTGTTGAATTATGTGTCATTCTTTCAGTAGTAAAATAATTATTTTATATTATATGAATTCGTATATTAACTATTTTAAATCAAAAAGAGATAATAATAAAAGCTACTAAAAGTGTCTGAAAAAAAAACAAAAAGAAGAGATTTTTTATTTACAGCTACCACAGCTGTAGGAGCTGTTGGTGCAGCTGCAGTGGTGTGGCCAATGATAGATCAAATGAATCCAGACGCTTCTGTTAAAGCATTAGCTAGTACAGAGGTTGATGTAAGTTCATTAACACCTGGAAATACATTGACTGTTTTATGGAGAGGTAAACCAGTCTTTATAAGAAGAAGAACTCAAGAAGAAATTGATGAGGCAAGAGCCGTAAAGATGGAGGATTTAATTCATCCAGAAAAAGATGAAGATAGAGCAAAAAACCCCGAGTGGCTTGTTATGTTAGGTGTATGTACGCACCTTGGATGCGTACCTCTAAATGATAAAGGTGATTATAATGGGTGGTTCTGTCCATGTCATGGATCTCATTATGATACTTCTGGAAGAATTAGAAAAGGACCAGCACCTTGGAATATGGAAGTGCCTAAATATGAATTCGTTGATGCAAAAACAATTAAAATTGGATAAAGAAAATGAGTGACCACGATTACAGACCAAAATCGAAGGTAGGACAATGGTTTAATGATCGATTGCCACTATTAACTCTTGCAAATCATTTAACAGATTATCCGACTCCTAAAAATTTAAATTATTGGTGGACATTTGGTGGAATTTTAACTTTTTGCTTAATCACTCAAATTGTTACCGGATTAACTCTTGCAATGCATTACATTGCTCACGCAGATATGGCTTTTGAGAGTGTTGAGCACATCATGCGTGATGTCAATTACGGTTGGTTAATTAGATACATTCATGCAAATGGTGCATCTATGTTTTTCTTAGCAGTCTACATTCATATTTTCAGGTCATTATTTTATGGTTCTTACAAAGCACCAAGAGAAATAATTTGGATAATTGGAATAATTATTTACTTGCTAATGATGGCGGCTGCATTTATGGGCTATGTATTGCCTTGGGGACAAATGAGCTTTTGGGGAGCAACTGTAATCACAAATTTATTTAGTGCTATTCCATTAGTTGGAGAGGGTATTGTCACTTGGTTGTGGGGAGGTTATTCAGTCGACAACCCTACGTTAACTAGATTTTTTACTTTGCATTATTTAATTCCATTTTTAATTTTAGGATTAGTTGTTTTACATATATGGGCTTTACATGTTCCTGGTAACAACAATCCAGTTGGAATAGATATAAAAAAACCTTCAAAAGATACTGTACCTTTCCATCCTTACATAGTAATTAAAGATGGTTTTGCTTTATTAATGTTCATGATTGTGTTTGCTTTCTTTGTATTCTACGCACCAAATATTTTAGGTCACGCAGATAATTATATCGAGGCAAACCCAATGGTAACGCCCGCACACATTGTTCCTGAATGGTATCTCTTACCTTTTTATGCAATATTAAGATCAGTTCCTGATAAATTGTTAGGAGTTGTAGCTATGTTATCTGCAATATTAATCTTAGCAGTTTTACCTTGGTTAGATACGTCAAAAATAAGATCTGCGGTATTCAGACCTTTATATAAACAATTTTACTGGATACTAGTTGCTGATGTTTTGATACTTGGTTATGTGGGTGCGATGCCAGCTGAGGGACTTTACTTATTGATAGCACGAGTTGCAACAGCGTATTACTTTTTGCATTTTTTAGTTATTCTTCCTGTTCTAGGCTTTAAAGAAAAAACTTTACCAGTGCCTCTAAGTATTGCCGAACCTGTTCTAGGTGGTTCACCAAATCTAGCTGCCGCCAGAAATAAAGAAAGTAAAATTGAATAAGGTGAAAAATTTATTTAAATTATTTTCTATAATAATCTTAATTATTACTTCAAATTCAAATTCTTTTGCTGCTGAAAAAGTAGAATATCTAAAAACTGACTGGAGTTTTAAGGGTCTATTTGGAAAATTTGATAGAGCTTCTCTTCAAAGAGGTTATCAAGTTTATACTGAAGTATGTGCCTCATGTCATTCGATGAAGTATTTAAGTTATAGAAATTTAGCAGAGCCAGGAGGGCCAGAATTCTCTGAAGCTCAAGCTAAAGCTATTGCAGCTTCATTTGAAGTAACTGATGGTCCAAATTCAGATGGTGAAATGTTCACAAGACCAGGTAAATTATCTGATAAATTTGTAATGCCATATGATAATGTTAAAGCTGCCCAAGCGGCAAATGGTGGTGCATATCCTCCAGACATGTCTGTTTTGGTTAAAGCTCGAGGTGGTGGAGTTGATTACATATATTCTTTATTACAAGGATATGAAGAAGCTCCTAGCAACGTATCTTTAGATGACGGAGTTTATTATAACAAATATATGTATGGTAATAAAATTAGAATGGCTGCTCCATTATCAGATGGATTAGTAGAGTATGGTGACGGAACAAATGCAACAGTAGAACAGATGTCAAAAGATGTAACGACCTTCTTAATGTGGTCAGCTGAACCTCATTTAGAATCTCGACATCAGATGGGCTTTAAAGCGATTGTTTATTTAATTATTTTAACTGTTTTAGTATATTTTAGTATGAAAAGAATCTGGTCACGTGTTGAATCTGAAGTTTAATACATCTCCATCTTTAACAATATAGTCTTTACCCTCTAATCTCATTTTTCCGTTAGCCTTAGAATTTACCCATCCATTATTGGCTACAAAATCCTCATAAGATATAGTTTCAGCTCTAATGAAACCTTTTTCAAAATCTGTATGAATTTCTCCTGCAGCTTTAGGTGCAGTACAATTTTTTTGTATTGTCCACGCTCTTGTTTCTTCAGGTCCAGAGGTAAAATATGTATCAAGTTCTAATATTTTATACCCCTTTTGAATTAACATACTTAAACCTGTATCTTTTAAACCAATCATATCCATATAATTTTTTTTTTCATCTTCTGCTAATTCATTTATTTGGTTTTCTATGTCTGCAGAAACAATCAGAGTGTTATCTTTTCCAAATTTTTCGATAAAGTCTTTAGTATATTTATTTCCATTATGTACGCTTTGTTCATCTACATTACAAACAAAGATCTTTGGTTTTATTGATAAAAGACCACTTTGATTAAGTTGTTTTGTATCAAATTGAGAATTTAATATTGATATATCTTTATCATTATTAATGCAGTCTAATGCAATCTCTAAAATCTTAAGCTGGTCTTCGTCCACATTTTTTTTATTATTTTTTTCAAGTCTTTTTTGTATAGATTCTAGGTCAGCTAGCATCATCTCAGTTTCAATGATCTCAAGATCTCTTATAGGGTCAACGTCAGGATTAACGTTTTGAATATCATCTGAGTCAAAGCATCTAATCATATGAATAATTGCATCAACTTCCCTTATGTGGGACAGAAATTTATTGCCTAACCCTTCACCTTTAGAGGCACCTTTAACAAGACCAGCTATATCCACAAATGAAATAGTTGTATTTATTGTTTTTTTTGATTTTGAAACTTCTGATAATTTGTTCAATCTTTCATCTGGAACGGGGACTACTCCCACATTGGGATCTATCGTACAAAATGGAAAATTTGCAGCTTGGGCTTTGCTTGAGTTTGTAAGTGCGTTGAAGAGTGTAGATTTACCCACATTAGGCAAACCAACAATTCCACATTTAAAACTCATTATTTATTATTTACAGTGCTAGAGAATAAATCTAATTTTTTGTCGATAAGTATTGAAATAGAATCTGTGATGTTATTGGTAACTTTTTCCAATCCAAGCATTTCATCTTCATCAAAATTTTGAAGAACAAAATCACTAACTTCCATTTTATCTTTTGGTTTACCAATTCCTATTCGCACTCTTGAATAATCTTTTCCAATAAACTTATCTATTGATGCAATTCCGTTATGTCCTGCATCAGAGCCACCAAATTTTGCTTTTATTTTTCCAAATTCTACATCTAGATCGTCATGAAAAACGATAACATCCTCAGCATCTATTTTGAAATATTCAATTAATTCTCTAATACAAATTCCAGAATTATTCATAAATGTTAAAGGTTTGATTGCATAAACTTTTTGTTCTCCAACATTACCAGTTGTAAGAAGTCCTTTGAATTTTGGTTTTTGTTTAGAAAGTCCAAATTTTTTATTTATTGCATCTATGATTTTGAAACCAATATTATGTCTATTGTTTTCACTGTCTGGGGTTGGATTGCCTAATCCTACAAGTAGAAGCATAAAATATTAATATTGGAGGATAAAATTCAATTTTAATTAACTTATTTTTTTTCTTCAGCAGGTTTTTTATCTTCACCTTCTTTTTTATCACCTTCAGCTGCTGGCTTATCTCCACCTTCAGCTGCCGCTGCTTCTGCTCCTTCAGCACCTTCTCCCTCAGCCGCCTCAGCTTCTGCAGGTTTTTCAGGTTCTTTCATAACAGTCGGAGCTGCTAGAGTCGCAATTACGAAATCTCTTCCTTGAATTGTAGGAGTAACATCACTGTCAAGATTTATGGAAGAGATCTTAAAACTCTCTCCAATATCAACTCCATCAAGATCTATCACAAGATTTTCAGGAATTTTTTCGCTTGGACATTTTAGCTCAACTTTTCTTCTTACAATGTTTAAAACCCCACCTCTTTTCAAACCAGGAGATTTTTCATGATTTAAAAATTTTACTGGAACTTCAATTCTAACTTTTATGCCTGAAACTATTCTTAGAAAGTCTACATGAATTGGTTCATCTGAAATAATGTCATATTTTATTTCTCTTGGTAGAACTTTTTGAGGTTTACCATCAACATTTAAAGTTATGATGCTTGATAAAAAGTTTTCTTTTTCAATTAGTGACTTGAGTATCTTTTTAGATATTGAAATTTTCTCGTTTTGAGCCTCACCACCATAAATTATAGCAGGTACATTACCATTATCTCTTAATGAATTTAATTCACCTTTAGTTTTGGTATTTCTGATGTTGGCGTCTAATGAATTCATAAAAACAAGGGTTTTTAGCTCAAGTTACTTAATAACTCAAGGTATTTATTTGAATAAATCTGATACTGAGGTTGAATTAGATATTCTTTTAATTGCTTCTCCCATAAGCCCTGAAATTGACAGAACTTCAATGTTTTTAGCACCTTTAACTCTGTTCATATTATCAATTGTATCAGTTATTACTAAATTTTTAATTACTGATTTTTTAATTTTATTTACAGCTTCTCCACTAAGTACACCGTGAGTAATGTAAACATAAACTTCTTTGGCACCTCGATCTTTAAGAGCCTTAGCAGCGTTTACAATTGTACCACCTGAATCGATTATATCGTCAACAAGAATACAAGTTTTTCCTTTAACATCTCCAATAATATTCATTACTTGAGATTGACCTGGCTTTGGTCTTCTTTTATCTACAATTGCTAGTCCAACATTTAAAATCTTTCCTAGTGCTCTAGCTCTCTCAGTACCACCAACATCTGGTGCAACACAAATTAGATTTTTACTTTTTATCTTTTTTTTTACATGTCTTGCAAAAATAGGTGTTGCGAACAAGTTATCTACTGGAATATCAAAAAATCCTTGAATTTGTCCTGCATGCAAATCAACAGTAACAACTCTATCTGCTCCTGCTTTAGTAATTAGATTTGAGACAAGTTTTGCTGAAATTGAGGTTCTTGGTGCAACTTTTCTATCTTGTCTAGCATAACCAAAGTACGGAATAACAGCAGTAATGTTTTTTGCTGACGATCTCTTAAGTGCATCAATACATAGTAGTAATTCCATTAGGTTATCATTTGCAGGAGATGAAACAGATTGAATTAAAAAAATACTATTACCTCTAATATTTTCATTTATTTCCACATAGATTTCTCCATCAGAAAAATTTCTAATACTAGAGTTTACTAATTTAGATTTTAGATATTTAGCAATACTCTTGCTTAATGGTTTGTTGCTATTTCCGGATAATAATTTCATTAAAAAAGCCTAATAAAGCATAATTATTGAAATATTTCTACCATAATCATCATGATTTAGCCTTAACGCTCTTCTTGCACTAAAAAAATTATTATTAATATCAAATGTATCAATATTTAGAGACTCAATATTTTTTATTTTATTCTTTAAAAGACATGATTTTACATATTTAGGTAAATCAAAATAAAGCTTTTTGTACTTAATTTTAAAAAATTTATAATTTTTTTTATCCTTTTTTATAAATTTTCTTTTAAAATCTACTTTTACTTCATAATTTTTAGCCGAGATAGCAGGTCCGATAGCTGCAGTAATATTTTTAGGATTAGATCCTTTTTTGATCATAAATTGGATTACTTTGCTAATTATACCTTTGTATGCACCTTTCCACCCCGCATGAATTGCTGCAACTAATTTTGTTCTTTCATCACAGATTAAAATTGGCACACAATCAGCAGTTAAAACGCCAATTGGCATGTTTTTTTGATTTGTAATTACTGCGTCTGCTTTTGGTTTTGATTTAAATCTGTTTTTTTCATCAATATAAACAAATTTATTACTATGTATTTGATGAAGTAAAAAAATACTTTTAGCGGTGCTTTTTATTTTTTTTATAACTATTTTTAAATTTTTTTTAACATCTGTTGGATTGTCTTTAGAACCAGGACCACAGTTTAAACTTTTATAAATTTTTTTTGATTTACCGCCAGTTTTATTGAAAAAACCATGTTTAATATTTTTAATTTTTGAGAGTTTTTTTGATTTTATCAATTTTGAAAACCTGTTCTAAAATTATTTTTCTTATTTTTTATAAGCATGACTTTGAATAATTCACCCATCTGCTTGTCATCTATCAAACGTCTTACCCTATAAAATAAATCTGCTTTTTTAGAAAATGCTATATTTTTGCTGACTATTTCTGCTCTTTGAAGAATACCCATACTTGTTAAAAATTTTTTTTGATTTGTAAAAATTGAATTAATTTCTTTAAACTGAGTTATAAATTTCTCAAAAGAATGAAAGTTTATATTGTAAGTAATATCAGAGTCTCCAATATTTTCTAAAATGTTAGAATATTTATGGTTATTTACCGCCTGAAGGGTTTCATGCATTTTGCTGTCTGCATAACCATAATCAATAATTAACATTCCTCCATCATTTTTTTGCACTAGGTCGCAAATTGTTCTTAAATATTTAAAAGTGTCTGGTGAATATTCTATTATATTCTGATTTTTTGATATTTCAAAATTTAGATATTTTTCAATTTTTTCTATATCTATTTTTTCTTCTTTAAATTCAGCTTTTTTTGCATCATTCATAAACACGTATCTTTCAAACCAACCATCTTTTTTTTTAAAAAATTGTTTGATTGGTACGGCATCAAAGAATTCATTAGCTAAAAAAATTGTTGGGTTAGAGTTTATTTTTTCAATATCTTTTAACCATGAAAATTTTTTAGAATTTAAATTTTTTTTCTGTTCATTTATTAAAAAATCACTTTTTTCATGAATTATAAAACTGCAGGCATTGTAACATTCGGGAAAATTTATAAGTGTCTCATCAATGACTTTCATCATTTCGCCATTTCCAGCTCCCAGTTCTAGCAAATTAAATTTTTTTGGAGAGCCTAAACTTTTCCAAAAAGTAATTGTCCAAATTGCAATAATCTCTGAAAATAATCTTGTGATATTGGGAGCAGTAATAAAATCTCCATCTTCACCAAAAGGATTCTTTTTCATATAAAAACCTTTATCCTTATCGTAAAGAGCAAAATTTATAAATTGATCTAATGGTAAATTATTTGTTTTAGCGAGTTTCATATTTTAAATAAAATAAGATTACCCCTGATAATATAAATATTAAACTTACTACTTGCCCCATCGTTAAGTTTAAAAATATATAACCTAGCTGTTCGTCTGGTACTCTATAGAATTCAACAATAAATCTGAAGATTGAGTAAATTATTAAAAATAATCCTGAAATTACACCAGGTTTATTTGAAAATTTGTTTTTAAAATAAATTAATAATAAAAATAAAAATAAACCCTCTAATAGTGCTTCATATAATTGCGAGGGATGCCTAGGAAGATTATCTATCTGAACAAATGTTACTGCCCAGGGCACATTAGTTGTAGTTCCATATAACTCTGAATTTATAAAGTTTGCTATTCGTCCAAAAAATAACCCCACTGGAGCTACTAAAGCGACAATATCCAAATATAAGAATGGGTTTTGATTATTTTTTTTAGCAAAAAATATAGATGCGAAAATAACTCCAATTAATCCACCATGGAAGGACATTCCTCCTTGCCAAATTTTAAATATATCTAATGGATTATTTATATAAAAACTTAAATTGTAAATAAAAATATAACCAAGTCTTCCCCCTAAAATTATACCTATGATTAAATAAGTTAAATAATCATCAAATTTATTTTTAACTTCTATGTCTTGGATAAATAATTTTTTAGCAAGAATCCAGCCTAATATAATTCCAAATATATAAGCTAAAGAATACCACCTGATTTCAAAAGAAAATATTTCTAAGGCTACTGGGTCAAAATTATTAATGAACATTTTTAATAATACTTATATTGTATATCTTAAATATGAAAAATTCTAAATTTATAATTGATAAGTTTGCTAAATTAATAGAGCAGGGACTAGTATCTTCAAAAGACTTAACGACTGAATTATTTAATATTTTAAAATCTAAAAGAGATGAGTTTGTGTTTAAAATGAAACTTACAAGCAAAGATGAGTTTGAAGTACTCTCAAAACGTGTAGAGAATCTTGAAAATATGATAAATAAACTTAAGAAAAAAAAAAGTAAAAAAGTTAAACAGGCAAGAAAATCTTAACTCTTAAACCATCCATTTTTGATTTTTCTAACATTATATTTCCTCCATGAGATTTGATAATGTCTGATGAAATTGATAAGCCAAGACCAACACTTGATTTAGATTCTGCCCGACCCTTATCTATTTTATAGAAAGGTTTAAATACATTCTCATACTCATTTTTTGGTATTCCAGGTCCATCATCATCAATAATAACGAATAAATTTGTATTTTTTTTATTTAAACTAATTTCAACCTTATTTGCATATTTCAGTGCATTATCAATTAAATTATTTAGACATCTATTTATTAAATTTTTCCTGCCATTAAAGTAAATTCTTGGTGTCAAGTTTTGTGAAATATTTTCATTATTATATTTTTCAATAACTTCTGAAATTAATTCAGATAGATTAAACATTTCATCTTTTTCAACATATGATGAGCTGGTGAATTGTAAATATTCATTTAGCATTTTCTCCATTTCATTGATGTCTTCAGTCAATTTATTAACAGTTTCTTTATCTTTTATAAAAGCTAATTGTAGTTTCATCCTTGTTAAGGGTGTTCTTAAATCATGACTTATTCCAGATAACATTTCTGTTCTTTGATTTATGTGTCTTTCAATTCTCTTTCTCATTTTATCAAATTCATGTCCTGCTTGTCTTATTTCAAGAGCTCCAGAAGGTTTGAACTCTTCAATATTTTCTCCTTTACCAAACCTTTCAGCCGCACGAGCTAGGTTAGTGATTGGTCTAGTTTGATTTTTTAAAAATATTAGAGAAATAATCACCATTATAATTGCAGGTACTGTGATCCAAAGTGCAAATATTCTTGCTGAAGAACTTGCAACTCTATCTTTAGGCACTAAAAATTTAAAATAACCATCTTCGTATTTAATTCTTAAATCAATTAATTCTTTATAACTTGTTGTATCAAACCAGTATTCATCTAATCCAAATTTAGATTTTAGTTCTCTTCTTAAAGTTCTATCTATAGGGCTAAACCATCTTTCTGTATCTGTATTTTGTAATTTTTCGTTATTTGTGAACTCAATATTTAAATCTAAAAATATGGAAAAAAGATCTACCAACTCTTGTTTATTTTCTTGCTCGCTTCCATAGGCTTCAATAAATGTACTAATTTCATTTACCAAGGTTCTTGTCATGCCTTTGTTTGTTTTGATCCAAAGGCTATCAAAAAAAACAATTGTAATTACTAGTTGCAAAACCAAAACAGGAATAGCAACTATGAGAAGCGCTCTATAAAATAATCTTTTTGGTAATATTTTTTTTAAGTAATTACTCAATCCAGAGAACATATCCTGCACCTCTTATTGTCTGTAAAAATTTTGGATTTTTTGGATCAATTTCGATTTTTTTTCTAAGCCGAGTAATAATAACATCTATTGATCTTTCTTTATCTAGATTAATTAATTGGCCAATATCTTCTCTAGAAAATGTTTTGCCTGGGTTATTAATCATTTTTTCTAAAATCGTTTTTTCGGTTGCATTAATCTTAAATTCTTTATCACTTTTAAATATTAAAAGTTTATTCAAATCAATTTTCACATTTGCAAATTCTATAACTCTTTTCTGATCTGTTTTAATTGTTTTATTTAATATGTTTTGTATTCTTAAAATTAATTCTTTTGGTTCAAATGGTTTCGGCAAATAATCATCAGCACCAATTTCTAACCCCTCAACCCTTTCACTTGCTTCCCCTTTAGCTGTCAGAAGTATAACTGGCGTATCTAATTTTTTTTTATTTTCTTTTAAAAATTCAAGCCCACTTTTACCTGGCATCATGATATCTAAAACTATTAAATCAAACTTTATTATTTTTATTTTCTCCAAAGCATTTTCTGCACTTTCTGCAGTAGTGACTAGGAATTTATTTTCATTTAAATACTTTTTTACGAGAGATCTAATTCCATCATCATCATCAACTACTAGTATATGCGCAATAAACTTATCCATTAATTATTTTACTTAGTACATTATCAAAATTTATAACTTCTTCAGAACTTGAATTTAGCAAAGCATTATAAATTCTCTTTTTTTGTAAATTGAAAATTTCATTAAAAATTTTTTTACCTTTATCATTAAGAAAAACATGCTTTACCCTAGTATCTTGGTCATCTTTTTTAAAAATGACGATTTCAAGTGCAATCAAATCTTTGAGAACACGATTTAAGCTTTGTTTTGTGACTTTTAATCTCTTAAGCAGCTCAGAAATTGAGATCCCTTCATACATTGACAGTAAATGAATTACTTTATGGTGCGCTAAACCAATTGAATATCTATCTAATATTTTTTTAGAGTCAGAAAAAGTTTCTCTATAGCTTACGAATAGTTTTTCAATTAGGTCTTTAAGCTGGTCATCTTTTAAATATAAAAGTTCTTTCATAATAGGTAAGTTATATTGACATATTAAAGATACAAAGATATTTTTCATTTATAAATTAAAAAAATTTTCACACATGATACCTTACGACAAGCGATCTGGAAAAATATGGTACAACAACGAATTAGTTGATTGGGCTGACGTCAAACTACATGTTTTAAGCCATGGTATGCACTACGCTAGTTGTGTATTTGAGGGTGAGAGAGTTTATGATGGTTCAATTTTCAAATTAGAAGAGCACACAGCTAGATTTTTTCACTCTGCAAGAAGAATGGGTTTTGAAATTCCATATACAGAAGAAGAAATCAATAATGCATCAAATAAAATTATAGCAACTCAAAAAGTAGAAAACGGTTATGTAAGACCTGTTGCTTGGAGGGGTAGTGAGATGATGGCTATTTCTGCGCAACAAACAAAAATACATGTTGCGATTGCAACATGGGAATGGGGATCATATTTTGATCCTAAACTAAAAGTAGAGGGAATAAGGTTAAATATTTCAAATTGGAGAAGGCCCGCACCTAACACAATTCCTTGGGATACAAAGGCATCAGGTCTTTATATGATTTGTACTCTATCAAAACATGAGGCAGAAAAGCAAGGATATACAGACTCTTTAATGCTTGATCACGAAGGGAATGTTGCTGAAGCAACTGGAGCAAATATTTTTTTCAAAGATAAAAATGGAGAAATTCACACTCCAATACCAGATTCTTTTTTAGATGGTATTACAAGAAGAACTGTAATTGGAATTGCAAAATCAAAAAATATAAAAGTACATGAAAGAAAAATTAGTCCAACCGAATTACCAAATTTTGTTGGATGTTTTTTAACAGGAACAGCAGCAGAGGTAACACCAGTATCTTGTATCGCTGAAAATCAGTTTAAAGTTTGTGATACTATTATTGATTTAAATGAAAGTTATCAGGCATTAGTTAGGAAGAAAAAAGCAGCCTAGTCTTTACTGTCTTCAGACATAGCGTGATCAATACCTTTTCGCATATAATCATATGCAGTAAAAAGTGTTAAAGCAGCTGATAACCACAAAAGAATTATACCTATAGTTTGAGCATTATAATCTTGGAAATTAATTATTTTATTTCCAGTATCTCCAGACAATAAAAGAGCAATTGATACCATCTGTAATACTGTTTTAAGCTTAGCAAGATTTGAAACAGGAAGTTTTATTTTTCCCTTTGCTAAAAACTCTCTTAAACCTGAAATTAAAATTTCTCTTGTAAGAATTATTATTGCTGCAATTACCTCATAATTTCTGATTGTTCCATCCATAACCAGAAGTATTAATGCTGTAGCAACAATGATCTTATCAGCTATGGGATCTAATAATTCTCCCAGTTTTGACTCTACTCCAAACATTCTAGCCAGCATACCATCCAAGAAGTCTGTAAATGATGCAATAATAAATAATATTAAAGCAGTTAGATCACCATAAAATCCTGGAAGATAAAAAGCTAAAACAAAAAAAGGAACAATTATTATTCTTCCTATTGTTAATATGTTTGGAATTTTTTTTAGCATAATTATTCGTGAAAAAAGTTATATATCTTTTTTGCTACTTTTTCTTCAACACCTTCTACAGATTTTATTTCATCTAAGCTAGCAGACTCTACCGATCTTGCAGATCCAAAATGGTTCAATAAAGCTCTTTTTCTAATAGCTCCAATACCCTCTATTTGATCTAATAGAGATTTGCTTATACCTCTTTTTCTCTTTGCTCTGTGAGCACTTATGGCAAATCTATGTGATTCATCTCTTATTCTTTGAAGAAAAAATAGGGTAGGGTCATTTCTAGTGAATTTATATTCTTTGCCATTGTGAAAAAAAGTTTCATTTCCACTATTTCTAAATTTACCTTTTGCTATTGCAATAATTGGAATGTCGTGAAGTCCTAATTCATTAAGGCTCTCTCTAGCCACTGAATATTGACCTTTTCCTCCATCTACAAGCACTAAATCAGGAAAAGCAAGGTAGTTATCTTTTTCTTGAACCGCTCTTTTAAACCTTCTATTCAACACTTCTCTCATCATTCCATAGTCATCTTGCTCATTTTTTTTGTGTTTAATATTAAATTTTCTATATCTTTTTTTAATAAATCCCTCATCACCGTAGGCTATTAAAGCGCCTACACTATTTGTGCCTTGAATATGACTATTATCGTAAACCTCAATTAAATTTATATTGTTTTCTAAATTAAATTTTTGAGCTACTGCATCGAACAATTCTTTATTATTCTGACTTTCATAAAGTTTTCTATTAAGACTATCTTTTGCATTTTTTATTGCTTGATTAATAACCTTGAGTTTTGATCCTTTTTTTGCAACTGAAATATTTATCTGTTTACCTTCTTTTTGTGTTAGCGTTTTTTCAATTAATGTTTTTTCTCTTATTTCTTCTGAAAGAATAACCGATGAAGGAACACTTTTATTTTCATAAAATTGAGAGACAAATGAATTTAGGATTTCACTAAATTTTTCATCTGGATCATGTTTTGGAAAAAAAGCTTGATTACCCCAATTTTGTTTTGATCTATAAAAAAACACTTGAATACAAGTTTTTCCAGACTCTTTATACCCAGCAATAACATCTGCCTCAACTAAATTTGCTTCATTAATTCTCTGTGAAGATTGAATTATGTTTAACGCTTTAATTCTATCTCTTAAAATTACAGCTTTTTCAAAATCAAGATCATCACTTGCTTTTTCCATTTGGTTAGAAAGACTTTTTTGAATTTTCCTAGATTTGCCTGAAACAAATTCAATAGCATCTTCTACTGTTTGATTGTATTCCTCTTTTTTTACATACCCTACACAAGGTCCAGAACATCTTTTTATTTGATATAAGATACACGGCCTTTCTCTGTTCTTGAAGACGGTATCATCACAAACTCTTAAATGAAAAATCTTTTGGATCATTTTGATTGTCCAATTAGCAGAACCAGCAGAAGCAAAAGGTCCAAAGTAAAAACCTTCTTTTGTTTTCTTTCCTCTATGTCTTTTTATTTGAGGCCATTTATCTTTATTACCAATAAATATAAATGGAAATGACTTATCATCACGTAATAGGATATTAAATTTTGGCTTATGCTTTTTGATTAAATTTGCTTCTAGAAGTAATGCTTCACTTTCATTAGATGTCGTTGTTATCTCTAATTTTCTTGTTTGAGACAACATTCGTTCAGTTCTAATTATATGATTTTTTTCTGCAACATAACTCTTTAATCTATTAGGTAAATTTTTGGCTTTACCTACATAAAGAATTTCATTCTTTTCATTAAGCATCCTGTATACGCCTGGAAGTTTTGGTACTAGAGGTAGTTCTTTTTTAATTACTTCTTTTCCTATTTCAGAGCTTATCATGGCTTCTCTTTTTGGTAATTTGAATACCAACAGATGAACACTGTTTTAAGATTTCTAATTTTTCAATTTTTAACATTATTTTAGCAATCCTTTTGTCTTTAAATAGTTCGTCAAAAACAGCTTCTGCTAAAGTTTCTAAGAAATTGTAATGTTTCTTTTTTACAAGTTTTGTAATTAATTTGACTATAGTTCCATAATTAACAATGGATTTTATGTCTTTATCACTTGAAGGTTTTTTATCTTCATAGTCTATTTCAAGACTAAATTTAACTTTCTGTGATTTTTCTTTTTCAAAATCGTAATAACCAAGTTTTAAATCTAAGATTAATTCATTAATTAGGATTTTTTTCTCATAATTAAATAGGCTTTTATTTTTATCTATTTTGACAATTTTTAAATTATTTTTTTTCATTCTTTACCCATTACATCTGGTGTTTGCCAGTTAAGATTTTGACCACTATCAATAGCTAAAACTTGACCAGTAATAGATATATTTTTAATAAAAAAGTCAACAGCATTACATATTTGTTCCACATCAACTTGTCTTTTTAGAGGTGTTGCTAAATATTGCTTTTTGAAATGTTTTTCAGATTGTCTTTGATTTTTTATAGTGGGTCCAGGAGCAATTGCATTGACTCTTATATTAGGAGCTAAACTCATAGCGCTAGTTTTTGTTAAAGTATACAAACCGGTTTTGCTTAGAGTGTATGAAAAAAAGTAAGGAGTTAATTTGAAGACTCTTTGATCAATAATATTTATAATATTATTATTTTTGCCTTTAACATTTTTAGCAAATTCTTTTGTTAATAGTGCAGGTGCTCTTAAATTAGTCCTTAAATGTTTGCTCCAACTATCTAATGAAAAATTTTCTAATTTATCATTTTCAAATAGAGAGGCATTATTAATAAGACAATCAAAAAATTTTAGTTTTGATTTTGCAAATTTAATTATTTTTTTTATATCAGTTTCTTTGCTTAAATCACCTTTGACTATGTAAACTTTTGCTCCTTTCTTAGATAATTCTTTTTTTAATTTTTCCGCTTTTAATCTTGATTTGTTATAATGAATTAAGATTTCCTTATTTGCACCAGATAAATGCCTTGCTATTGCAGCACCCATTCGGGTTGCTCCTCCAGTAATAATTATCTTCCGTGCTTCCATTTTTTATCCCGTTTTTTTGTTACTTTAGTGCCTGGCATACCCATGGTTGATCTGCCTTTTGGATAAAGCTTATTTTTTACATCATACTGCCTTATTTTTGGATTTAATGTAATTTCTAATTCTGTGCTTTCCAATTTTCTTATTTCATCTCTTATTTTAGCAGCCTCTTCAAATTCTAAATTAGATGCTGCCTCTTTCATTTTTTTATCTAAGCCTTTGAGATGTTTTTTAAGATTTCCACCAATATTTGAGCCCTCGCTTATTTTGACGTAGTCTTTTTCGTAAACACTTTCTAGAATATCACTGATATCTTTTTTTACCGACTTTGCATCTATTTTGTGCTTCTTATTGTAAGCTAACTGAATTTTTCTTCTTCTATCTGTTTCAGCAATTGCTTTTTTTATACTCTTTGTTTCTTTGTCAGCGTATAAAACTACTTTACCTTCAACGTTTCGTGCTGCTCTTCCTATTGTTTGAATTAAAGATGTTTCAGATCTAAGAAATCCTTCTTTATCAGCATCTAAAATTCCAACTAATGCACACTCTGGAATATCTAATCCTTCTCTTAAAAGGTTAATTCCAACTAAAACATCAAATACGCCCATTCTTAAATCTCTCATGATTTCAATTCTTTCTAATGTGTCAATATCTGAGTGAAGGTACCTTACCTTTATACCGTTCTCATGAAGATATTCGGTTAAATCTTCAGCCATTTTTTTAGTGAGTGTTGTTACTAATACTCTATGATTATTTTCTATAACTCTTTTGCATTCATGCATTAAATCATCCACTTGATTTTTTGCAGGTCTTATTTCTACAGGAGGATCAATTAATCCTGTTGGTCTAATTACCTGATCTATAAACTGACCTTTTGTTTGTTCCAATTCCCATGGTCCAGGAGTTGCGGAAACAAATACAGTTTGAGTTCTCATTAAATCCCATTCTTCAAATTTTAATGGTCTATTATCCATACATGAAGGAAGTCTGAATCCGTATTCTGCTAAAGTACTTTTTCTTGATCTATCACCTTTATACATTCCATTAAGCTGAGGTACTGTAACGTGACACTCATCTACAAATATTAATGTGTTATCTGGAAAGTATTCAAAAAGAGTGGGAGGAGGCTCTCCTGGTTTTCTTCCTGACAAAAACCTTGAATAGTTTTCAATACCAGCACAAGAACCTGTTGCTTCAATCATTTCAAGATCAAATTTAGTTCTTTCTTCTAATCTCTGAGCTTCTAATAATTTATTTTCAGTACGGTGTTTCTTTAAAGTTACTTCTAATTCTTTTTTTATATTAATTACTGCTTGTTCGATTGTAGGCTTAGGAGTGATGTAGTGACTATTTGCATAAACTTTTACTAAACTTAATTCTCTCACTTTATCACCAGTTAACGGATCAAACTCTTCTATCTGTTCTAATTTATCCCCAAATAGACAAAGTCTCCAAGCTCTATCTTCTAAATGAGAAGGAAATA
The DNA here is from genome assembly GCA_902523515.1 of uncultured Pelagibacteraceae bacterium. Classification (GTDB taxonomy): domain Bacteria; phylum Pseudomonadota; class Alphaproteobacteria; order Pelagibacterales; family Pelagibacteraceae; genus Pelagibacter. The sequence goes on along the minus strand of CABYZT010000003.1, from coordinate 167,554 downwards.
TTTCTAAATATTCTCCTCTTGCTCTAAATGTTCCTCTATAAAAATTTTGATCATTTCTTTTATATTGTAGAGCAACTAAAGATTTGATTATTTCTTCTCTATTGTAGTCATAATTTTTTTGAAGAGTTAATGTCATTTTACTATACGCTTCAACTGAACCTAATCCGTAGATACACGAAACACTTGCTACAATTAAAACATCATCTCTTTCTAAAAGAGATCTAGTTGCTGAGTGCCTCATTCTATCAATTTGTTCATTTATAGAGGCTTCTTTCTCTATATATGTGTCTGATCTCGGCACATAAGCCTCTGGAGTATAATAGTCATAGTATGAAACAAAATATTCAACAGCATTGTCTGGAAAAAAGGTTTTCATTTCCCCATAAAGTTGAGCAGCAAGAGTTTTGTTTGGAGCTAAAATTAGGGCAGGTCTGTTAGTAGCTTCAATTACTTTAGCCATTGTAAAAGTTTTTCCAGATCCCGTTACACCAAGCAAAACTTGATTAAATTGATCTTTGTTAGCACCATTTACTAATTTTTTTATCGCTTCAGGCTGATCACCAGCAGGTTTAAAATCAGATTTAATTTTGAATTTTTTTCCACCCTCTAGTTTTCCACCTATTTTAGGATTTTTACTCTGAATATCTGTAATTAAATCTTGATAAGTATTTTCCATATATTAAACAAGGTAGTAGAATTTATTTATATTTCAATGAGCATAATATCAGACAGTTTAAAGAAGATTAAACCATCACCTACTATTGCTGTTACTCAAAAAGCAAGAGAATTAAAAGCTGCTGGAAAAGATGTTATTGGATTAGGTGCAGGGGAACCAGATTTTGATACTCCAGATAACATTAAGCAAGCAGCTATAAAAGCTATTAACGATGGTGATACAAAATACACCGCAGTAGATGGGACCCCAGCATTGAAAAAAGCGATTGTAGAAAAATTTAAAAAAGAAAATAATTTAGATTATACAACTGATCAAATTACAGTTGGTGCTGGCGGAAAGCATGTAATTTATAATGCAATGATGGCCACATTAAACCAAGGTGATGAAGTTATAGTTCCTGCTCCTTATTGGGTTTCTTATCCCGATATGGTTTTGTTAGCTGGAGGAAAACCAGTGATAATGGAATGTGATGAAAAACAAGGTTTTAAAATAAATCCAATTGATCTTGAAAAATTTATTACTCCAAAAACAAAATGGATTATTCTTAATTCTCCTTCAAATCCAACTGGAGCATGTTATTCAGAGCAAGATATAAAAGCAATTGCAGATATTTTGGAAAAACATAGTCATGTGTATATTTTAAGCGATGATATTTATGAGCATGTGACTTATGAGGGTTTTAAATTTTTTACAATTGCTCAAATTGAAAGTTTAAAAGATAGAGTGCTTACAATGAATGGTGTAAGCAAAGCTTATTCAATGACAGGCTGGAGAATAGGGTATGCAGCTGGTCCAAAAGATATCGTTAAAGCTATTGCGAAAATTCAATCACAATCAACAACTAATCCTTCTTCTATTAGCCAAGCCGCTGCAGTTGAGGCACTTAGCGGAACACAAGACTTTATTAAGGAAAGAGCTAATTCTTTTCAGGAAAGAAGAGATTTTGTTGTTAATGCTTTAAATGCGATAGATGGAATTGAATGTCTGAATCCAGATGGAGCGTTCTATGTTTTTCCAAGTTGCAAAGGTTTAATGGGTAAAAAAGATCCAAATGGAAATGAAATTAAATCTGATACTGATTTTGTTCAATCATTATTAGAGAATAGTGGAATTGCTGTAGTCCAGGGTTCTGCATTTGGTTTAGAAGGTTTTTTCAGAATTTCTTATGCAACATCAATGGATAATCTTAAGAAAGCAATGGATAAAATATCTAGCTTTTGTAAATCCTTAAGTTAATGAAAACAGCCCTAGTGTTTGGTTCGTCAGGTTTAGTTGGCGGGCATCTTGTTAATGAACTTACCCTGAATTCAAATTATTCAAAAATAAAGATTTTTGTTCGTTCAAAAATAGAACTTATTAATCCAAAAATTGAAATTATTGAAACTGATTTTAATGATTTAGAAAAGTATAGAAATGATATTAAAGGTGAAGACTGTTTTTTTTGTATTGGTACAACAAGAAAAAATTCACCTAATAAAAATGAATATGAAAGAATTGAACTGAATATTCCTATACAAATTGCCCAAATTGCTAAATCAAATTCAATTAAATCATTTTTTTTCGTTTCATCTGGTTATGCAGATCCAAAAAGTTCAGGTGATTATTTAAAATTCAAAGGATTAGTTGAACAAGAAATTAAAAATCAAAATTTTGATAAAATTGGGATCATGAGACCATCTTTCTTATTGGGAAATAGAAAAGAAAAAAGATTAGGTGAAAAATTTGGTATAATATTATTTAAATTGTTAACTCCAATATTGGTTGGACCTTTAAGAAAAATGAGACCAATTAGGGCAGAAATAGTCGCCAAAGCAATGGTAAAGTTGGCAAATGAAAATATTAATCAAAGTATATTTGAATCAAATGAGATTGCTGAATTAGTGAGATAGGAATTTTTCAGCTTCTAATGCTGCCATACATCCCATACCTGCAGCGGTTACAGCTTGTCTAAATGTTTTGTCTTTTACATCTCCAGCTGCATAAACACCAGGAACATTTGTTTCTGTTGAGTCAGGTTTGGTAATTAAATATCCCTCATTATCCATTTTTAATTGATCTTTAAAAAGTTGAGTAGCTGGATCATGACCAATAGCAATGAATACGCCATCAAGTTTCAATTCTTGAATTTTATTTGTTTTAACATTTTTAATCTTTATTCCTTTAACATTTTTAGGATCTTTATCACCTAACACATCTTCAACTACAGAGTCCCAAATTATTTCTATTTTTTTATTTTCCATTAATTTTTTTTGAAGCATTTTTTCAGCTCTTAAACTATCTCTTCTATGGATTAATTTTACTTTAGATGCAAACTTTGTAAGGAACATTGCTTCTTCAACCGCTGCATTACCTCCTCCAACCACAGCAACTTCTTTATTTTTAAAAAAGAAACCGTCACAAGTTGCACAAGCAGAAACTCCAAATCCTCTAAATTCCTGTTCTGATTTTATATTTAACCATCTTGCTTGAGCTCCAGTAGAAATAATAATGCTATCAGCAGTATATTTCTGACCACTATCACCAATTGCTTCAAATGGTGAACATTTTAAATTTACAGATCCAATATGGTCTTCAATCATTTCAGTTCCAACTGCTTTTGCTTGTTCTTTCATTTGATCCATTAACCATGGCCCCTGAATAACTTCAGAAAATCCTGGATAATTTTCAACATCAGTTGTTGTTGTTAATTGTCCTCCTGGCTCAGATCCATAAACTAAAATAGGATTTAACATTGCACGAGCAGCATAAACTGCTGCAGTGTATCCAGCTGGACCTGATCCAATTATTAACACTTTTGTGTGTTTAGTTGGATTTTGACTCATATGAAAGCTATATAGTGATTAATGACTAAATTAAAAGGTATTTTATTAACTCAAGGTATGCATGGCATGATAAGCCAGGTAGAAGGTTTGGCTAAAGCTTTAGATATGGATTTTACACACCATAAGGTTGAACTAAATAATTTTTGGAAAATTGTTCCTCCAAAATTAACTCCAATATCACAAAACGTTTATAAAAAAATAAACGAGTCTGATTTTGATGTAATTATTTCATGTGGAAGAAAAAGTGTTATTCCTTCAATCCACTTAAAAAGTATTTCAAAAAAAAAAGTTTTAAATATTCATATTCAAGATCCAAAGGTGGATTTTAATCATTTTGATTTTATTGTTGCTCCCGAACATGATGGGATAAGTGGTGCAAATGTAATTAAAACAAAAGGTGCAATTCACTATTTAACAGAAAATGAAATTGAAGAAAATAGAAGTTATTTAAATTCATATATCAAACAGGATAATAGAAAAGTTTGGTGTTTGATAATGGGTGGTCCTACAAAATATTACGATTACTCAACAAAAAATATGAAGCATATCTTCTCAATTTTTTACAAACTATTGAAAAAACATGATTTTCAACTTGTGGTGATACCTTCAATGAGAACGCCATTAAATACCATACACTATGCAAAAGAGTTTTTTGGAGAAAATCACACTGTGATTATGAATGTTGATAAAAAAGCCTATCTTTCAGCTCTAGCAATTTCAGAAAATATAATTGTTACATCTGACTCCAGCTCAATGATATCTGAAGCTGCTTTAACTGGAAAACCAATTTATGTCGCAAATATTTTACCAAAAAGAAAAGACATTAGATTTCAGAATTTTAGAAATTTATTCAGAGAATTAAATATTACTAGAAACTTAGGTGAAGAAATTGAAAATTGGAACTATCAAAAATTAGATGAAACGAATAGAGTAGCAAAAATTATTAAAGAAAAAATATAACCCTAATGTCATTTTTAAATTCAATTAAAAACAATTCAAAAGAACATAATTTTCCATTTAATCATTGGGAGTATAGCGATGCTTTGTCCGAAGAGGCAATTGATGAAATAGTTAAAGCTGACATACCTGATGTCAGTAAACATAATCTTAACTATGATGGAACAAGAGCAATAGATGGTGGAGCTGCAGAATTTAGAAAAGGTATAGCTTCAGGAGGAAAAGCAATAAAGTTTAGATGTTTTATTAATAAAGAAAACTCATCTCAATTTCCAAATTTAGTAAAATTTATAAATGAACTTCAGTCTAAAGAAACATATGAAACAATTTCTAAAATGATAAATAAAGATTTATCAAATTCATATGTTAGGGTTGAAGTTATATGTGACCGAGAGGGTTTTTGGTTAAAGCCTCATTGCGATATAAAAGAAAAACTTATGTCAGGTTTAATATTTGTTAATAAAACAAATGAATCTGAAGATTTAGGAACTGATTTTTACAATGAAAAATTAGAAAAGGTTAAGACACTTCCTTACAAACATAATTATGGTTATCTTTTTACTAGCGGACCAAATACATGGCATGGTATGGAGAAGAAAAAGATCGTTAAAGAAAGACGATGTATTCAAGTAAATTATGTTACATTTGAAACTGATTGGAAAGTAAATTCTTAAACGTCCTGAAGAGAAGTCACTTCTAATTTTTTTGTTTTTAGTGATCTAATTGCCTCTAAACATGCTTGAGCAGTAGACATATTTGTACAATATGGAACTTTATTTTTAAGTGTTGCTCTTCTTAATGCAATAGCATCACTTAATCGATATTCAGTGTTTCCACCTCCAGTATTTATCACCAATGCAATCTTTTTAGAGTCTAAAACATCTACTATATGAGGAGTGCCACTGCTAACTTTATTGATTATTTTACATTTCATACCATGTTTTCGAATATATTCAGCAGTTCCTCTAGTAGCACATAATTTAAACTTAAGTTTAAGAAGTTCTTTAGCTAAATCTATTCCTTCATCTTTGTGACTATCTTTGAGAGATATAAAAGCTAATCCTTGTTTTGGTAATGAGTTAGCTGCTGCAATCTGACTTTTGGCAAAAGCCATTCCAAAATTCTTATCAAATCCCATAACCTCCCCAGTTGATTTCATTTCAGGCCCTAACAATAAGTCACTGTTTGGAAATTTGTTAAATGGAAATACAGCTTCTTTAACTGCATACATACCTTTAGATTTGTCTTTTAAATTAAACTTAGATAACTTTTGACCAGCCATTACTCTTGATGCAATTTTAGCTAGAGGAAGACCTTTTGCTTTTGATACAAAAGGAACTGTCCGACTAGCTCTTGGATTAACTTCAATTACATAAATTTCATCTTTTTTTATTGCAAACTGAATGTTCATGAAACCTTTTACATTCAAAGCTATCGCTAATTTTTTAGTTTGATTTTCAATTTCTTTAAGAAGGTACGGTTTAATTGATATAGGGGGTAGGCTACACGCCGAGTCTCCTGAATGAATTCCAGCTTCTTCGATATGTTGCATAATTCCCGCAACGTGAACCTGTTTTCCATCTGATATGGCATCCACATCTACTTCCATTGCATGATCGATAAATTTATCAATCAAAATTGGATTTTCTTCTGCAGCTTTAAAAGCCTCTTCAACAAATTTTTTAAGTTGATTTTTTTCATGAACAATTTCCATTGCTCTTCCACCTAAAACATACGAAGGTCTTACCATTAATGGTAATCCTATTTTATCAGCAATTTTTATTGCCTGATTAAATGTTTTTGCAATTCCACTCTCCGCCTGCTTAAGTTTTAATTTGTTTAATAAACTTCTAAATCGGTCTCTATCCTCCGCTAAATCGATAGAAGTATATTGTGTTCCTAAAATTGGAAGTTTGTTGTCATGTAAAAATTTAGCAAGTTTAATTGGAGTTTGTCCACCAAACTGAGCTATCACTCCCATTAGGTTTCCTTTTTCTTGTTCTTTTTTAATTATATTAAATACGTACTCTTCTTTTAAAGGTTCAAAGTATAATCGATCACTCGTATCATAGTCTGTTGATACTGTTTCAGGGTTACAATTAACCATGATAGTTTCAAAACCTGCGTCTTTTAATGAAAAACTTGCCTGACAACAGCAATAATCAAACTCAATTCCTTGACCAATTCTATTTGGTCCTCCTCCAAGAATAATTATTTTTTTCTTATTTGATGGATCAGCTTCACATTCAGAGTTAATTGAAAAATTTCTTTGATAAGTTGAGTACATATATGGAGTAAAAGATTTGAATTCAGCTGCACAAGTATCTACTTTTTTATAAACTGGAAGTATTTTAAGCGCTGATCTTTTTCTTCTAATAACGTCTTCAGAAGTTTTAGTTAATTCTGAAAGTTTTTTATCTGAAAATCCTATTGATTTTATTCTATTAAATTCTGCAAAATCTTTTGGAAGTCCTTTATTTTTGATTTGTGTTTCGCAATCAACTATTTCTTTAATTTGCTCTAAAAACCAAGGATCAATTTTTGATAAATTGTATATTTTCTTTAAGTCTATTTTTTTTCTAATTGCTTCAGCTACAAGTAATATTTTATTTGGAATAGTTTCTTTAAGCTTCTTTTCAATTTGTTTTTTATTTAAATCAAAAATTCTGTCTAAACCTGAATAACCTGTTTCCAGAGACATTAGAGCCTTTTGCAGTGATTCTTTAAAGTTTCTTCCTATTGCCATTGCTTCACCTACTGATTTCATAGATGTTCCTAAAGTCGCAGGAGAAGTAGAAAATTTTTCAAATGTAAATCTTGGAATTTTAGTTACTACATAATCTATACTTGGTTCAAATGATGCAGGAGTAACTTTAGTTATTTCATTTTTTAATTCATCCAGAGTATAACCAACCGCCAATTTTGCAGCCACTTTCGCAATTGGAAATCCAGTTGCTTTTGATGCAAGTGCTGATGATCTTGATACACGTGGATTCATTTCAATAACAACCATTCGACCATTTTTAGGATTGATAGCAAACTGAACATTTGATCCTCCAGTTTCAACTCCAATTTTTCTCAAACATGCAATAGATGCATTTCTCATTACTTGGTATTCTTTATCTGTAAGTGTAAGAGCTGGTGCAATTGTTACCGAGTCACCAGTATGAATTCCCATTGGATCTATATTTTCAATCGAGCAGATGATGATACAGTTATCTTTCTTATCTCTTACAACCTCCATTTCAAATTCTTTCCAGCCCTCTAAACATTCCTCCACAAGAACTTGGCTTACTGGAGATTCATGCAATCCATTTTTAACAATCTTAAAATAATCTTTTCTAGTTTTAGCTATTCCTCCGCCAAGCCCACCTAGTGTAAAGGCAGGTCTTATAATTGCAGGTAAACCAATTTTTTTTAATACTTTTGATGCTTGATTATTATTATTTACGATTTCTGATTTTGGTAAATCTAAACCAATATCTATCATATTTTTTCTAAATTTCTTTCTATCCTCGGCATTAGAAATTGCTTTAGAATTTGCTCCAATCAAATCAATTTTGTATTTTTTTAGAATTCCTTTTTTCTCTGCTTCCATTGCAAGGTTAAGCGCAGTTTGCCCTCCCATTGTTGGAAGAATCGCATCAGGTTTTTCTTTCTTTAGAATTTTTTCTAATACATCTAGTGTAATTGGTTCAATATAAGTTTTATCCGCAACATCTGGATCAGTCATAATTGTTGCAGGATTTGAATTTATTAAGACTACTTTATAACCCTCATCTTTAAGAGCTTTACATGCTTGTGTCCCTGAATAATCAAATTCACATGCTTGTCCTATAATTATTGGACCAGCTCCTACAACTAATATTTTTTTAATATCTTTTCTTTTTGGCATTTTTTTTCATGTTGTTAATAAATTCTTGAAACAAATAAACACTATCTTGAGGTCCTGGATTAGACTCTGGATGATATTGAACTGAAAAGATTGGTTTATTTTTTAGTTTGATACCTTCAATACTATTATCAAATAAAGATTTATGTGTGACCTCAATATTTTTTGGCAATGTTTCTTTAACGACTTCAAATCCATGGTTTTGACTCGTTATCTCAACATTATCATGAATTAAATTTTTAACAGGGTGATTTGCTCCTCTATGACCAAGTTTCATTTTCTTTGTTTTGCCACCTAATGCCAATGCTAAAATTTGGTGACCCAAACAAATACCAAATATTGGTAAATTTTTTTTAATAAGATCTTTAATAATTTCTATAGCATATTTCCCTGTTGCAGCTGGATCACCAGGACCATTTGATAAAAATATTCCATTTGGTTTTAAAGCTAAAATTTTGTGGGCACTAGTTTTACAGGAGACAACTGTAACTTTACAGTTGAAGTCAGAAAAATATCTTAAGATGTTTTTTTTAATTCCATAGTCAATTGCAACAACATGAAATGAGTTCTTATTATTTTTTTTATATCCAAATTCTTTTTTCCACGTTTTAAGACCCTTCCAAATATAATTTTTCCGGGTTGAAACTACTTCTGCAAGATCTAGATTTTTCAATCCACTCCATTTGATAGTGGTATTTGTTAATTTATTAATATTAAATTTTCCCTTTTTTGAGTAAATAATCGTACCTTTTGGGGCACCCTTGTCCCTTATAAAGTTTGTTAGGCTTCTGGTGTCAAGGCCAGTAATACCAACAATTTTATTTTTTTTAAGCCAAGCATCTAAATGTTGGAATGATCTATAGTTTGAGGGTGAAGTTATTTCAGAGTTAAAAATTACTCCTCTAGCCCATATTTTATCAGACTCATGATCCTCTTTATTGGTTCCAACATTTCCGATATGGGGAAAGGTAAAGTTAATAATTTGACCTGCATATGATGGGTCAGAGATGATTTCTTGATAGCCTGTTAATGACGTATTAAAGCAAACTTCGCCTGTGGCTTCTCCCTGGTAACCAATTCCAATTCCTTTGAATACCTTTTTATTTTCTAGAACTAAAACGCCTGTATTGATTTGAGATTTTATTTTTGAGTTAGTTTTTTTTGATTTTTTGTTCAATTACAACTCATGAGTTAAAGGTTAATACAATAATTGCTTTATTATCGCAACAGAGATGTAATATAAAATTGTAAAAAAACAATTTTTCTTTTGAAGAATTTTTTCTTTAAAGTAGATTAAAAAATTATGTCATTAAAACAGACTATCGAAAACGAATATAAAAATGCTCTAAAATCGAAAGATAAAAATAAAATATCAACCTATAGGTTAATATTATCTTCTATTAAGGATTTGGACATTGTTAACAGATCAGGCCCTAACAAAAAGGAAACTGACGATGAGGACATTAAGAAACTTTTGAAAAAAATGGTTAAACAAAGGGCCGAATCAATCGATATATATAAAAAAAATAATAGAACAGATCTTTTAGAGGTTGAGCAAAATGAGTATGATATTTTAACAAGTTTCCTACCAAAGCAGCTCAGTGAGGAAGAAACTAAGAAAATTTGTGCAGATGTTATTTCGAAAATTGGTGCAAATTCATTAAAAGATATGGGAAAAGTTATGGGTGAACTCAAAAAAACTCATGCAGATGAAATTGATTTTTCCAAAGCAGGATTAATGATTAAAGAATTGTTGAACAATTAATGAAATATCCAAAAGAGTATCTTGATGAAATTAAAAACAGGTTGAAAGTTTCAACAGTAGTATCAAAAACAGTTTCCTTAAAAAAAAGAGGTAAAGAATTTGTAGGTTTATCACCTTTCAAAAATGAAAAAACACCTTCATTTACTGTGAATGATGAAAAAGAGTTTTATCATTGTTTTGCAACTTCCGAACATGGCAATATCTTTGATTTTGTGATGAAAACCCAAAATTTAAAATTTGGTGAAGCAGTTAAATATTTAGCTCAATTAGCAGGTATGCAGCCATATATGTTTTCTAAACAAGATGAAGAAAGAGAGAAAAAATGGAATGAGTACAAATCTATTTTTAGTTTTTATGTAGATTTTTATCATAATGAACTTTTAAAAAATGAAGATTATTCAATTGCTAGAGATTATTTAAAGAATAGATTTTTAGGCAAAGATGAAGTTAAAAAGTTTAAGATAGGATACATAGAAAAAAATCCAAATTTTTTTGAAAAATTAAAAAAAGATTATAGTGAACAAAATTTAGTAGAAACTGGTTTATTTTATTTTGATGAAAAAAAAAAAATTTATGTTGAAAGATTTAGAGGTCGATTAATATTTCCAATCAATAACATTTCAGGCCAACCAATAGCTTTAGGAGGAAGAATAATTGAAAATTTAGATTACCTTGCTAAATATATAAATTCACCAGAAACAAATTTTTTTAAAAAGGGATCGAATTTATATAATTTGGATTTAGCAAGAAAACTTTCTAATAAAATTGATCACATTTATTTGGTTGAAGGATACATGGATGTTGTAGGTCTCAGTAAAAATGGAATTGATAATTCAGTAGCAAATCTTGGTACATCTTTAACAGATAAGCAAATTTCAACTTTAAACCAATTTTTTGATGATATTATAATTTGTTTTGATGGTGATGAGAGTGGATACAAAGCTGCTGTTAGAGCTGCTGAAAATTCAATTAAAGAACTTAAACCTGAAAAACAAATTTCATTTTTATTTCTGCCAAACAAAGAAGATCCAGATAGCTTTGTAAATAAACATGGTAAGGCTAATTTTGTAGATTTTACAAAGCAGAGCAAATTATCAATTCATCAATTTATTTTTAGTCATTATAAAAAACAAACTAAAAATAACCCATCATCGATGGCTATTTTTGAAAAAAAACTTAGAGGGATTGCAAATACAATAAAGGATGATTTTATAAAAAAATATGTTTTGGAATATTTTTTAGAAAAAATTGCTGAGTTAACACCACATTCTAACCAAAATAATAAAAAATTTTACTCAAAGAAAATAAAATCTTTAGAAACTACAAAAAAATATTTTCAAGAAAGTCAGTCATTGACAGGTGTAGAATTAAAAGAGTTTTCTCTGTTGTATTTGGTCATAAATAAATTAGATTTGTTGCAAGCGAATATTCATTTGATTGAAAATATAAAATTATTTACTGAGTTTAACAAAAAAATATTTGAAATGATTGTTGAAAAATTAAAATCTGGTTCACAAATTACAATTCAAGATCTTAATTTAGATTTTCAATTGATAGAAAAAATAAATAAATTTGCTCCAATTAAACATATTTTAAAAAATCAAGTAAATGATGAAAAAAAAATTATTGAGTTATTAGATGATATCTCAAGAGATTTAATGAATTACGATCTTGAGTTCAGAATTCAAGAGTTAGAATCGAAATTTTCAGCTGATATGAGTGAGACCACATTTAATGAGCTAAAAGAGCTCAAAAAAAAGCAGAATTTCAACTAATCTGACCAAATTAACAATGGATTTTTATATAATTCACATTATATAAGACTTCCTAACTCAAATTACCGTGGAAAGAATAATTACAAAATCATTTGCTAGATTAATGGGTCGCGGAACTCATAGAGGTTTTATAACTCATGAGGAGTTAAGTAAATCACTTGGTAAAAGAAACTTATCTGATGAAAATTTAGCTCAAGCATTGATACATATTTTAGACGAGAATGTTGTTTTAGTAGAAAAAAAATCAGATTTTAAAATTTTAAGAAAAAAAGACAATCCAAATAAAGAGGAAGGAAAAACAATCGAGAAAAGTGACGATCCAATCAGAATGTACCTTCGTGAAATGGGAGGAGTTGAACTACTTTCTAGAGAGGGCGAAATAGCAATTGCAAAAAGAATAGAGGCTGGAAAAGATGTAATGTTAATTGCACTTTCTCAAAGTCCAATTACTGCGAATCAATTTTTTGAATGGAATGAACAATTGCAAAAAGATGAGATACTTGTAAGAGAAATTATTGATATTGACACGAATTATATGGAAGATGAGTCAACAGGACCAAGCGCTAAACAAAAAAATGCAGGTGATGTAGATAAAGATGAAAGTTCCTCAGATGATGATGATGATGATTTTAATCCTACTCTTGCAGCAATGGAAACAGAGATTAAACCTAAAGTTTTAAAAACAGTTAATACTCTTACAAAAGAATATACAAAATTAATTAAATATCAAAAAGAAAAACTAGAATGTGTTTTAAACTCTCAGAATTTCTCAGCAGCAAAAGAAAAAGGATATGAGAAAATTGTAAATGATATTTTAGAAAATATTAAATCCCTTCAATTATCTCCTTCAGTATTAGAAGAGCTCGTTCAAAAACATTATGTTGAGAACAAGAAAATAATTTCTTTGGAAGGTAATCTTTTAAGACTTGCTATGGATCATAAAATACCTAGAAATGAGTTTATAAAATTTTATATAGGCAATGAAATAAATCCAAATCTTAAAAAATTCTTAGATACAAACGTAGTTTGGAAGCAATTTTTTACAAAAAATAAAGAAGAATTTAAAAATATAAGAGAAAGATTAATTGAAATAAGCCACAAACTTGGTGTCTCAGTAACTGAATTTAAAAAATTAGTTAGCAGAATTCAAAAAGGTGAAAAAGAATCAAGAATAGCAAAAAAAGAGATGGTAGAAGCTAATTTGAGATTGGTTATATCTATTGCAAAAAAATATACAAATAGGGGACTTCAATTTTTAGATTTGATTCAAGAGGGCAACATTGGATTAATGAAAGCTGTTGATAAATTTGAATATAGAAGAGGTTACAAATTTTCTACTTATGCAACTTGGTGGATAAGACAGGCAATAACAAGATCTATAGCTGATCAAGCAAGAACTATTCGTATCCCTGTTCATATGATTGAGACAATTAATAAAATAGTGAGAACACAAAGATTGATACTTAGCGAATTTGGGAGGGAGGCAACGCCAGAAGAGTTAGCTCAAAAATTAAGAATGCCACTTGATAAGGTAAGAAAGGTTTTAAAAATATCAAAAGAACCTGTATCTTTAGAAAAACCAGTTGGGGATGAGGAAGATAGTAGTTTAGGAGATTTCATTGAGGATACCAAAGCTTTGGCGCCATTAGAGCAAGCGATTAAATCTAATCTAGGGGAGGCAACAACAAAAATTTTATCAACTTTAACTCCGAGAGAGGAAAGAGTTTTGAGAATGAGATTTGGTGTTGGGATGAATACAGATCATACACTAGAGGAAGTTGGATTACAGTTCTCTGTTACTAGAGAAAGGATACGTCAAATAGAGGCAAAAGCTCTTAGAAAATTAAAACACCCAAGTAGGTCTAAGCAATTAAAAAGTTTCTTAGAAAGTTAGTTAAAATTGGGCCGTTAGCTCAATAGTAGAGTACTGCATTGACATTGCAGGGGTAGTTGGAGCGTAACCAACACGGCCCACCATTTTTTTTTATCTTTAATTGATAACTTCGTTAAAATGATATAACTAGTTTTAAAGTTTTGGGCCTGTAGCTCAGTTGGTTAGAGCAGTACACTCATAATGTATTGGTCCCAGGTTCGAGTCCTGGCGGGCCCACCAAATAAAATTTTTTTATTTGTTAGAAAATTCCTCTAAAGTTTTAAATAAAATGTTAATATCTCCATCATTCGAATTTAAAATTGATGAAAATTCCTCTTTTTGAGTTCTTGCTAGACTTAAACCTTCAATTATTAAATCTCTTATTAATGGATTATCTGAATTTTTAGTATAGATCCTCCAATCAATTTTTACCTCAGGTCTATCAGTTGTTCCGATCAATAGGCTGTTTACAATTGTATAATTTTTATTTAGAACTTCTTTACCTTGAACTTCAATTTCTGGGTTAGTATACTCGGCCAATCTACTTGAAAAACTCTTTAAAAAGTAAGATTCAAACAATTCTGAATACTTGATTTTTTGATTTTCATCTAAAGTTTTTCTTACCGATCCAAGTGAATAAAAACCAACACCTTTAATATCGACAGTCTCTTTAGCTATTACCTTTAATTCATTTATTTTATCTTCTTTAGATATATTTTTAGACAAAATATTAGACGCTCTATTGACTGTAGATTGAACAAACACATCTGGTTCTATTGAATAAGAATTTGTAAAAGTTAATATGTAAAATAATAAAACAAATAAAAATTTTCTAAATTTCATTATGTTGTTTTAAATTACTGAGTTTCTATTTCTTCCCAATCGCTATCATCTTGGGTTTCAATAATTTTATTTGTATTTAGAATTTTCTGCTGTCTATCTTGCAAATATAAACTTTTTACTGAAGCGTAGAAATCAATCGAATTTTTTTCTAAATTTTCTATAGCATCATAGTTTTTTGCTCTAAAATCTACACCACCTATAACTCTTGATGCATAATAATCAAAATCACTAAAATGTTGAGTATCGTTCGCAACTGTAACATTGTACCAAGCGTCTCCGCCAACCAAGCTTGCTACAGATGCAGTAGCATCTCTAACTGTACTCGGTCCTAAAACTGGTAAAACTAAATAGCAACCAGGACCAACACCCATTGTTGCTAAAGATTGACCATAATCTTCTTTCTCATATTCAGGAAATCCTAAATGTTGAGCTACATCAATAAAACCTAAAATACCAATTGTTGTATTAATAACAAATCTACCAGAGTTAACTCCAGCTTTTTTTAATTCTCCTTGCAAAATATTATTTGGAATTGTTACAAGTGAAGATAGGTTATCTAGAGAGTTGCTTACACCGGTCTTGATTGGAGAAGGCAGCACTCTGTATGCACTGGCAACAGGTTGAAATAATATTCCATCTAAAGCTTGGTTAAAAGCAAAAGTAGCTCTGTTTAAATTTTCAAAACAGTCTTTAATTTCAGTAGGCTGATTTTTTTTTAAAACTAGTTCACCATCAGATCCAGCATTTGCACTGAATGCTGAAAATAAAACTATTGTTGCTATTAATGCCAATTTTTTAAACATCACTGCTTATATAGTATATAAATTTTAAATGTAAATTAAGTTTTATTTTATAAAAATGACAATAAAATGTCTATAAAGTAGCTAAATTTATTAATAAAATGCTTATAAATACAACTCTCAATTACTCCCCTAATTTTGACAAAAAAAAAAGAAAATTTAAACAAATTAAATTTATTATTTTTCATTACACTGGAATGAAAAATGAAAAAGTTGCAATCAAACGACTTACCGATAGTAAATCAAAGGTCAGTAGCCATTTCTTTATAAAGAATAATGGTGAGATTATAACTTTAGTTCCAGAACTTTATATTAGTTGGCATGCAGGAATTTCGTCATGGCAAAATTATAAATCAATAAATAAATACTCTATAGGTATAGAAATAAGTAATCCAGGACACAATTATAATTATAAAAAATTTTCAAAAAAACAAATTTATTCAATAATAAAATTAACTAAATATTTAATTAAGAAATATAAAATTAAAAATAAATTTATTTTAGGACATTCTGATATAGCACCTTTTAGAAAAAAAGATCCTGGTGAAAAATTTCCTTGGAAATATTTATTTAAAAAAAAAATTGGTTTGTGGCATGATTTAAATGAAAAAAAACTCTTCAAAATAAGAAAAAAAATAGTTAGCGAACATGAAAAAAATAATTTTCTTAAAAATTTATATAAAATTGGTTATTCAATAGTGTCAAATAAAAACAGAAATAAAAATATCAAATTGCTCATAAAATCTTTTCAAAGAAGATTTAGACAGGATATGGTAAATGGAATAATTGATGAAGAATGTTTGTTAATAAGTAAAAATCTCACCAAAAATCTAAAATAATTAATCTTGAAAATTTTAAGTTTAGTAATAAATTGATAATGCCAGATAAATGACTTATCGCTTTAAATTTATTTAAAGAGGAAAGTCCGGGCTCTACAAGGACACAGTGCCAGGTAACACCTGGCGGGGGAAACCCTAGGGATAGTGCCACAGAAAATAAACCGCCATAACATGGCAAGGGTGAAAAGGTGTGGTAAGAGCGCACCGGTTCTATTGGTAACAATGAACGCTGGAAAACCCCACTGAGAGCAAGACTAAGTAGAGATGACATTGTTGAAAAACTAAAAGCCGTCCTTGGCTAGTCATCAGGGTTAGTTGCTTGAGCTTAAGAGTGATCTTAAGCCTAGACAAATGATAAGTTTAAATGACAGAACCCGGCTTATAGTTTATCTGGCAAACTTATTAACATTCTTAATTTTTAAATTAATAAATGTTCTCATTTTGACTCAATATTGAGTCACTTATGTTCTTTTTTTTAACTTTTTCATAGAAAGCAAATCAGCTAAGGAAAGAGGTTTTAAATAAATTTTAGTATTACAAAAACCGTTATCTATAAGCAAAATTTAACTAAATTCAGAGTTTGACTATTATTTTAAATACCCATATATTCCCATATATTCCCAATTATGGAATTTATAAATTTAAAAAAATATGTTTTTATCAACTTACGAGAACAAATTAGACAAAAAAGGGAGAGTGTCAGTGCCTGCTAGTTTCAGGTCATATTTATCAAATTTAGGTTACAACGGTGTTATTTGCTATCCATCTTTTAATAATTCCTCAATAGAAGCATGTTCTCAAGATAGAATTGAAAAAATTTCTTCAGCAATAGATTCTTTAAATCCTTTTGAGGAAAAAAGAGATTACTTTGCTACATCAATATTAGCAGAAAGTACTAATTTACAATTTGATAGCGAGGGTAGAATTTCACTTTCATCAAAATTATTGAAACATGCAAAAATAAAAAACAGCATGTTATTTGTTGGTCAAGGTCAAACATTCCAAATATGGGAGCCAACAGCATTTGAAAAATTTAAGACATCCGCAAGAAAAAAAGCAAATGTAAATCGAGCAAGTCTTAAATGGGAAAAACACTTAAACAACAACGAGGGGAAATAAGATGACAATTAACTTTAAGGCACCAGAAATTAAAGAGTTACAACCACGATTATTAGTATTAGGAGTTGGTGGAGCAGGTGGTAATGCAATTAATGAAATGATTGAAAATAATCTTCAAGGAGTAGAATTTATTGCTGTTAATACTGATGCTCAAGATCTAAAATTAAGTAAAGCAAAAACAAGAATTCAAATTGGTTTAAATCTAACAAAAGGTTTAGGAGCAGGAGCAAAACTTGATATTGGACAAGCTGCAGCTGATGAGTCTTTAAATGAAATTGTAAATACACTTCAAGGTGCAAACATGGTTTTTATTGCAGCTGGTATGGGTGGTGGAACGGGCACTGGTGCTGCTCATGTCATCGCAAGAGCTGCTAAAGAATTGAATATCTTAACTGTAGGTGTTGTGACTCTTCCATTTTTATATGAAGGCCCCTCTAGAATGAGAAGAGCACAACAAGGTTTGGAAGAGCTAAGAAAACATGTTGATACAATAATTGTTATACCTAACCAAAACCTATTTAAAATAGCTAATGAACAGACTACTTTTGAAGAATCTTTTAACCTTTCAAATAATGTTTTGATGCATGGTGTCCAAAGTATAACTGATTTGATGGTCAGACCTGGTTTAATTAACTTGGATTTTGCTGATGTTGAAACTGTTATGGCAGCGATGGGTAAAGCTATGATGGGAACAGGGGAAGCTGAAGGAGAAGGTAGAGCTCTTAAAGCAGCAGAAATGGCAATTAGTAATCCGTTAATAGATGACTATACTTTAAAAGGTGCAAAAGGTTTATTGGTAAATATTACCGGTGGTAAAGATCTTAAACTTTTTGAAGTTGATGAGGCTGTAAATAAAGTTAGAGCTGAAGTTGATCCTGAAGCAGAATTAATTATTGGCGCAATTACTGATACAGAACTTGATGGAAAAATGAGAGTTTCAATTGTTGCTACCTCTTTAGATGGGCAACAGCCAGAATCAAAATCTGTTGTAAATATGGTTCATAGAATTCAAAACCGCAATCCAGGTTACTCTGATTTTTCAAACATGGGATCATCTCAATCTTTTAATTTTTCAAATACAACAGCATCAAATCCAATTACACATGGTGCGAATGCTTTGAAGCTTGAAAATGAGATCATCCCAGAACAACAAACTGAGAATTCTCATAATCAAATGATGAATGAAGAAGTTGTTCAAAATACTAGCACGGAAAGCGAGAGTATAGTTCAGGATAGTTCAGTTAATGAAATGGAGAAATCTTTTGCTCAAGAAGCTATGGAAACTAACCATGAAGACCATCAAGATATTAACAACGAAGAAGAAACTTTTAATGATCTAAAAGAATTTGGAGTTGATTCTGATGCACCAGATTTATTTAGTTCAGACACTGAAAGCTCAAGTTCAGATAAACTTCTATCTTCTGAACAAGAGGAAGAGGAAGATGATCTTGAGATACCAGCATTCTTAAGAAGACAAAAAAATTAATGGTCTTCCACGAGATAAATGGACGCCACCATAGTACCGAAAATGCAAAAGCATTATCCGGTACTGCTAAAAGAAATTATTAGCGTTATTTCCCCTCAACATGGTGGCACATTTATCGATTGTACTTTCGGTCAAGGTGGTTATTCCAAAAAAATTTTAGATTTTAAAAATACAAAAGTAATAGCTATTGATAGAGACGTAGAGAGTGAAAAAATTTCCAATCAATTAAAACAAAACTTTGAAGATAGATTTATTTTTAAAAATATAAAATTTAGTCAATTAAGTAATTTAAAGCTTAAAAACGAAAATATAAAAGGAGTAATTTTTGATCTCGGTTATTCTTATACTCAGATAAAAGATCCAAAAAAAGGATTATCTTTCGACACTGTTGGTAAATTAAATATGCAGCTGGGATTAAATAGTTATTCAGCAGAGGATGCAATAAACAAACTAGATGAAAAAGAATTAGAAAAAATTTTCAAATTTTTTGGGGACGAAAAAGAAGCAAAATACATTGCACGTAATATTATAAAAGAAAGATCTAAAAATGTAATTGATACTGAACTTTTGGTTGAAATCATTGATAAATCTAAAAAAAGAAAAAATTTTAAAGTTCATAACGCAACAAAGGTTTTTCAGGCTCTTAGAATATTTGTAAATAAAGAGATAAGTGAATTAATTTTTGGACTTATTAATGCCACTAAAGTTTTAAAAAAAGGTGGTGTCTTAGGGGTAGTTACATTTCACTCTTTAGAGGACAAAATAGTAAAATATTTTTTTAAAAGTCTTTCTGAAAATAAAAGTATTTCACGATACAGCCCTGTTGTAAAACAAGCAGAAACATTATTTAATTTAATTCAAAAAAAACCAATAACTCCTTCAGAAGAGGAGATAAGTCAAAATCCACCATCCAGATCTGCTAAATTTAGATATGCAATAAAAAAAACTGATTTTTATAATTTTGATACTGATATAGAAGAGCAATTCAGAAATTATATTGAAATTGAAAATTACGGAGACAAACTGTGAAAAAGTTTGCTTTAGCATTAGTTATATTTTTTTTAGTTTTATCAACTGCAATAATAAAAAATACGACTAAACAAATTGAAGATGAAATATTTACAAAAAAAGAGAATATTAGAGTTTTAAAATCTGAATTTGAAAATATATCCTTTGAGCATGATTATTTAAGTTCCGCAGAAAGATTACTTGAATATCAATCTCAGTATTTTGAGAATGATTTAATTCAAAAAAATATAAACGACATAAAAATTTATAATATTTTAGATGATAAAAATAAAATCCAAAATTTTAAAATTATTAAAGAGTAATGGGCGATAAATCAAAATTAACCATAGAAGACTATAAAAGTGATTTTATATTTAAGAAAAAAGAGAATGGACTAAATATTCAATTTAATCGTGTAGCCTTTATTTTCTTTGTTTTTTTTATTATATATTTGATTTACGCAATACACTTAGTTCACCTAGGTTCACGAAAGAGTAAATCGGAAAAAATAAATAATCTTCCCACATTTAAAAATCATCTTTATCGAGCAGACATCATAGATATTAATGGGAATTATTTAGCTAAGACAGTTAAATCGATTGATATTGGTTTAAAAACTTCAGATATAATTAACGAAAAAAAATTACTTCTAAGTTTAAATATTATTTTTCCTGATAAAAATTTTAATGAAATTAAAAAAAAAATAAAAACTAAGAAATTTTTTTATTTAGAGAAGAAAATTTCAGAGGAAAATTATGAAAAAATAATGAAACTAGGGGATAAATCTTTAGTCCCAGAGGAAAGAGTTTTAAGAATGTACCCACAAAAAAATCTTTTTAGTCATGTTTTGGGTCAGATAGATGATGATAATAATGGTATTTCTGGATTGGAAAAATCATTGAATGATGAACTTAGACAATCAAAAAAACCCATTAGACTTACTCTAGATAAGGATGTTCAGTTTTTAATAAGAAAAGAATTAATTAAATATCAGGAAATTTTTAAAAGCAAAGGTAGTGCAGCCATTTTAATGGATGTTAATAATGGCAATATTTTATCATTAGTTTCTTTGCCAGATTTCAATCCAAATGAAAGACAAAATATTACAGATGTAAATTATATTAACAGGGTAACTAAAGGAACATATGAACTCGGCTCTGTATTTAAAGCATTTACTTTTGCTAGCGCCTTAAATGAAAAGGTAATTAAACCAGAGACTGAATTTTTAGATTTACCCAAATCAATTAAATGTGACAAATACAGAATAGGTGAGTACGACAATGAAATACCATCAGATTTAACTGCAGAGCAAATTTTTGTTAGATCTGGAAATATAGGATCTGTCAGGATTGCTCAAAAAATTGGCCCAGAAAAATTTAAATTATTTTTAGAAAATGTTGGCGTGTTAAGTGATATTGATTTTGATGTTGAAGAAGTTGCTCCTCAAAAAAATTATGATTTTGGAAAATGTAGATTGGCTACAGCTTCTTTTGGACATGGAATAGCAACTACAATTCTTCAATTAGCAAAAGGTTATTCTATTTTATCAAATGGTGGGTATGAAATTAAGCCAACATTAATTTATAAAGAAAATAATTTTAATAAAAAAAATAGAAGAATATTAAACAGAGGTATTTCAGAACAAGTTGTTAGCGCTTTAAGAAAAATTGTAAATACTAAGGAAGGGACAGCTAAATTTGCAGATGTTCAAAATTATGAAATTGGTGGAAAAACAGGGACTGCTGATCAACCTGAGGGAGGAGCATATTCTGAGGCAAAAATAAATACTTTTGCCTCTATTTTTCCTACATCAAATCCAAAATTTGTTTTTGTTGTAATGTTAGATACTCCAAAAAAATCTAAAGATTATTATTATAAGTATAGACACCAAAAAGGAGGGTGGAAGGGCACACTTTATAATACTGCTGGCTGGACCTCAGTAGAGGTAGCTGGAAAAGTCATAGATAAAATCGGGCCTATTTTAGCCACAAAATATATAGAGGTTAATTAATTATGCTTCTAGGAAACTACTTTCATAACATAAATAAAAATTATAAAAATTTTTCTTTTTCAGGAATTTCATTTGATACGAAGAATATTAAAAAAAATAATATTTTTTTTGCAATCAAAGGAAATAGTGTTGATGGCAATAAATTTATACCTAAAGCAATTAAAAAAGGATCTAAAATTATTGTAACTGAAAAGAAAGTAAATCCATTTCAAAATGGAATTTTATATATTCATACAAATAATGTAAGAAAATTATTAGCTGAAACTGCTTTTAAAATTTATAATAAAAAACCAAAAAATTTAATTGCAGTTACTGGTACAAATGGAAAATCATCAGTTGCAGAATTTTATTATCAAATATTAAAATTAAATAATAAAAAGGTTGCTTCAATTGGAACATTAGGTGTTAAATCAAAAAGTATTAATTTGAATTTATCTAATACCACAATAGATCCAATTAAATTGGCTAAAATATTAAGCAAGTTAAAAAATCAAAAAATAGAAAATGTAATTATGGAAGCTTCAAGCCATGGTTTAAAGCAAAATAGATTAGATGGTTTAAAGTTTAATTCCGGTATATTTACTAATCTATCCCAGGATCATCTTGATTATCATAAAAATTTAAAAAACTATTTAAATGCAAAACTTTATTTATTTGAAAACCTAATTTCAAAAAGAGGAAATGTAATTACAGATCAATCAATACCTGAGTTTAAAAACATAAGAAAAATTACAATTAATAAGAAATTAAAATTGCATACACTTCATGATAGGAAAAATAATCTAGAGCTTTTATCTCATAATTTTAAAGGAAAGGGTCAATTTCTTAGAATTAAATTAAATAACTCAATAAAGAATATAAACTTAAATTTAATTGGAAAAATACAATTAAAAAATGTTTTGATGGCAATAATTGCAGCCAAATATAGTGGTATTAGTTTAAATAAAATTTTAAATACAATTACAAAATTAAAACCAGTTGAGGGAAGGTTTGAAAAAATTGGTACAATTAAAAATCAATCTAAAGTAATTCTTGATTATGCTCATACACCTGATGCTTTAAAAACTTGTCTTTTAAATCTTAGAGAACAATTTCCCAATAAAACAATCACAGTGCTATTCGGTTGTGGCGGAAATAGAGATCAAAATAAAAGATCAAAAATGGGGAAAATAGCTAGTGATTTTGCAGATAGTATCATTCTTACAAATGATAACCCCAGATTTGAAAATCCTCAAAAAATAAGAAGAGATATAAAAAAAGGGATCAAAAAAAAAAGAATTACAGAAATTTCTAACAGAGCAATAGCAATAAAAAAGGCTATTCATAATTTGAATTCAGGTGATATTTTGTTAGTTGCTGGGAAAGGCCATGAGAAAACGCAAGATATTGGAAATAAGAAAATTTTCTTTTCAGATAGAAAGGTAATTCTTACTGCTATTAAGCAAAAAAATAATAATTTATCAGATAATTTAAAATTAAATGTAGTTAAAGAGGCAGCTAAAATTAAAAAATTGTCTGCTTCCGTATCTTTAAAAACAGCAAGGATTAATTCTCAAGAAGTTACTAAAAATGATATTTTTTTTGCTATTAGAGGAAAAAAAAATGATGGTAATAAATTTGTTTCACAATCATTTAAAAGAAAAGCATCCTTAGCTGTAGTGAACAAAATTCAAAATAAATTAAATAAAAGTCGTCAGATTAAAGTAAAAAATACTTTAAACTTCTTAACAGATATTTCAAAAAATTTCAGAAAAAGTATTGATACAAATATAATAGCTATTACAGGCAGTTGTGGCAAAACAACACTTAAAGAATTGCTGGGCAAAGTATTAAGTAAAATTACTAAGGTAAGCATTTCTCCAAAATCTTATAACAACAAATTTGGAGTTCCTTTGAGTCTTTTTAATTTAAAACAAAATGACGAATTTGGAATTTTAGAAGTTGGTATGGATAAAAAAGGTGAAATTGATTATTTGTCAAAAATTATAGAACCAGATGTTGGAGTGATAACAAATATAAATTATGCACATGCAAAAAATTTTAAAAATATTAAGCAAATTGCTTTGGCAAAATCTGAAATTATTAACAACATAAAACCTTATGGTTATATTGTATTGAATGCAGATGACAACTTTTTTCAATTACATAAAAAAATAGCCAAAAAAAATAAAATTAAAGTAGTTTCTTTTGGCATTAACAGTCAGAAAGCAGATATTAAATTAATTAATTTAAAGACCTTCGGAAAAAAATTTAGAATTAATGTTAGATTAAACAATAAAAAAAAGTATTTTACAGTTTCTAACGATTTTCAAAATAATATATATAACACACTTTCTGCTTTGGCAGTTATAAGTATTTATAAAAATATATTTAAACTTAATGAAAATATTTTCCTCAATTTCAAAATTCCTGGAGGAAGAGGAGATCATTCTGTTATAAAAATTGACAATAAAAAAATTAATTTGATTGATCAAAGCTATAACTCAAATCCTCTATCATTAAAATCAGCAATAAAAAATTTTGATAAAATAAACTCAAAAAAATCAAATAAATATTTACTAATTGGTGACATGTTAGAGCTCGGTAGTCATTCTAAAAAACTTCATCAGTCTATTGCTCCAATAATTAATCAAACTAAGATAGATAAGGTATTTGTTAAAGGTAAAATGGCACCTATAATATTTGCAAATATTTCAAAAGCCAAAAAAGGTAGGATTTTATTAAACAAATCTCAAATTATTGAATTGATTAAAAAAGATTTAAATAATAATGATTATTTAATGATTAAGGCCTCACTTGCGACAGGATTCAACGACATAGTAAAAGATCTGAAAGGGTTGCAATAAATGCTTTATCAATTTTTATTAAATTTTGTAGATACTTTTAGTTTTTTAAATGTATTTAAATATTTAACTTTTAGAACAGGTTTATCTTTTTTCACCTCATTGGTTATAGTGCTGATTATCGGCGGTCCATTTATTAAATTTTTTTCAAAGCAAAAAATTTTAAATCCAATCCGAGATGATGGACCTGAAGATCATATAGTAAAAAAAATTGGTACGCCAACAATGGGTGGTTTAATAATTTTATTTGGCTTACTGGTATCAGTAATATTTTGGGCAGATTTATCAAATATTAATATTTTATTTTGTATCTACATAGCAATTACTTTTGGTTTATTGGGAGCATATGATGATTTTAAGAAGATTAAATATAGCAACTCATCAGGAATTTCTTCAAAGTTTAAAATAATTTCACAAATAATATTAGCAATTATTGGAGTAAGTATATTTGTTTATTTAAATGATTATCAGGATTTAAATAATTTATATTTTCCATTTTTTAAAAATTTAATCATAAATCTTGGATGGTTTTTTATACCATTTGCAATATTCGTAATTATAGGCTCATCAAATGCGGTTAATCTCACTGATGGATTAGATGGTCTAGCAACAGTGCCTGTAATATTAGTTGCAGCATGTTTTGCCTTTATAAGTTATGTTACTGGAAACATTGTATTTTCAAATTATTTACAAATTCCATATATTGAAGGAACTGGTGAAGTAGCAATTTTTTGTGGAGCCATTATCGGTTCTTGTTTAGGTTTCTTATGGTTTAATGCTCCACCTGCTAAAATTTTTATGGGTGACACAGGTTCTTTATCTCTCGGTGGCTCTTTGGGTGCTGTAGGTATTATTACAAAGCATGAGATTGTTTTAGCAATTACAGGTGGACTTTTTGTATTAGAGGCCATCTCAGTAATGGTTCAGGTAATATCCTTTAAGCTTACAGGAAAAAGAATTTTTAAAATGGCACCTATTCATCATCATTTTGAAAAAAAAGGATGGCCAGAGTCAACAGTTGTAATTAGGTTTTGGATTATCTCTATTATCTTAGCAATGATTGGTTTAGCTACCTTAAAATTAAGATAATGAAAATATTTAATAATATTTTTTTAGAAAAAAAAATATTAATTTATGGTTTAGGAAAGAGTGGTATTTCATCTTATAAGTTTTTAAAAAACAAGTCTGATGTGTATTTGTTTGATGACAATCAAAAAATAAAATTAAAATTTATAAATAAAATTATTGGTTTAAAAGAAATACAAAAAATTAATTTTGATATAATTATTATTAGTCCAGGTATTGATATTGCAAAATGTAAATTATCAAAATTTTTAATGAAAAATCTTCAAAAAATTTATACTGACCTTGATGTTTTGTTTTCATTTTACAACAATGAAAGTATTACGATTACCGGAACTAATGGTAAATCTACAACTGCTAAAATATTACATGATGTTTTAATTGATCAAAATAAAGACTCGAGGCTTATTGGGAATATTGGTAATCCAGCATTATCAGAAAAAAATATTACAAAGAAAACAATTTTTGTAATAGAGGCCTCTTCATATCAGCTAGAGTATAGCAAGATTTTTAGATCAAAATATGCTGTAATTCTGAATATTACTTCAGATCATATTGAAAGACATAAAACTTTGAATAATTATGTAAATGCAAAATTTAAATTATTAAAATCTCAAATTAGAGGATCTTTTGCTTTTGTTAAAAAAGAAGATAATCTTATTATTAAACAAATAAAAAAAAGTAAATATAAAGCAAAAATTTATAAAGTTAAGACTTCAAATTTAAATAAAGAGATTGATAAAATTACTAACAAATATTTTATCTCTGATGGTAATAAAGAAAATTTATCATTCATATTAAAAATTGCTTTAAAATTAAAACTTAATAAGAAAAAATTAATTAAAACTATTAATAAATTTAAAGGTCTCGATTTTAGACAACAAATTATTTTTGATAAAAATAATCTTACAATAATTAATGACTCAAAATCTACAAGTTTTGCTTCCTCAGAAAATGTATTAAAAAATTTAAATGATGCTTACTGGATTTTAGGAGGAATTCCTAAAAAAGAAGATAAATTTAAATTATCGAAAATAAAGAGTAAAAATCTCAAAGCTTTTGTTTTTGGATTGTATGGTAATAAATTTTTAAAAATTCTAAAAAATAAAATAAAAGTAAAAATTTTCAGCAATTTACAAGAAACACTTAAAGTTATCTTTACGGAAATTAATAGTCACAAATTAAAAAAAAATACTATTTTTTTTAGTCCAGCTGGAGCTTCATTTGATAGTTTCAAAAATTTTGAAGATAGAGGTTATTATTTTAATCAAATAATTAAAAAGTATATAAATGCAAAGCGATAGTATTGTTTACAAATTTTATTATCAATGGTGGAAAAATATAGATAAATCAATTTTTTTACTAATAAGTTTATTATTTATTATAGGATTATTTTTTTCTTTAGTTTCAACTTCTCTAATAGCTTCTGACAAATTAAATACGAACAATTATTTCTTTTTTTTTAAACATTTGATTTATGTATTAATTGGAATATTTCTTATTTTTATATTTTCCTCTCTAAATTCAGACCAATTATATAAATACTCTATTTTTCTTTTTTTTATTTCACTTATTTCTTTATTTTTGGTGCCATTCGTTGGTGTTGAAGTTAAAGGTTCTAAAAGATGGATAGACTTATTTTTCTTACCAAGATTTCAACCCATAGAAGTTCTAAAACCATTTTTGGTAATAATTTTAGCAATTATTTTATGCGATATCAGATCAAATATTTTATTTAAATATTTGATA
This sequence comes from uncultured Pelagibacteraceae bacterium, assembly GCA_902523515.1. Lineage (GTDB taxonomy): Bacteria > Pseudomonadota > Alphaproteobacteria > Pelagibacterales > Pelagibacteraceae > Pelagibacter. The sequence goes on along the minus strand of CABYZT010000003.1, from coordinate 140,013 downwards.
TCTATTATTTTGATATCTATCATTTCTTCTCTTTTAATAGCTCAACCAGATATTGGCCAAACTTTATTAGTGGTATTTTGTTGGGCAACTCTAATCTTCACATCAGGAATTAATATATATATTCTCTTAGCAATATTTATTGTAGGCGCATCTTTGCTTGGTTATCTTATTATTTATGTTCCTAAGTTTGATTATATTCAAGGACGTATTTTTTCATTTTTCAATAAAGAAACAGGTACTCATAACTTTCAATCTGATAAAGCAATAGAGTCAATTACAAGTGGAGGCTTTTTTGGAAAAGGTATAGGTGAAGGAGTTCTTAAAAATAGAGTTCCTGAAGCTCATACTGACTACATTATTTCAGTAATTTCTGAAGAGTTTGGTGTTGTTGCCATAATGTTAATATTATTATTGTTTTTGATATTGATTTATATGGTTTTTAAAAAAATAAGTTTTGAGACAAATGATAAAGTTAAACTTATTTTAATAGGATCAATTAGTTTAATATTAATGCAGGCCACAATTCATATTGGCGTTAATATAAGACTATTTCCAACTACTGGAATGACATTACCTTTTTTAAGTTATGGTGGTTCATCAATAATAAGTACATCAATATTAGCTGGTATAATTTTAAATTTAACAAAAAGAAAAATAACTTAATAAATGACAAAAAAAGTTCTAATTTCCACAGGTGGATCTGGAGGTCATGTGATACCAGCAATTACAATTTATAATCATTTAAAGCATACACATGAAACCTTGATTACTACTGATATAAGAGGCCTTGCATATTTAGACAAGGATTACAAAGTATTTGTAATCAATACCCCAAAATTAAATAATTACTTTCTACTTCCTTTTTCATTTTTAAAAATACTTTTTTTAACTGTTAAATCTTTTTTTCTTTTAAAAAAAAATAATATTTCAATTTTAATTTCTACAGGTGGCTATATGTCTTTACCAATATGTTTAGCAGCAAAAATATTGGGAATTAATATTTTTTTAATTGAACCAAATATGGTTCTTGGAAGAGCAAATAAATTTTTTTTAAATTTTTCAAGAAAATTAATATGTTATTCAAAGAATTTAATTAATTTACCATCTGGAATTAATCACAAAATAACTACTATTAAACCTTTGATACGAAAAGAATATTACGAAACTAGTGCATATCAAAAAACTGATAATTTATTCACTATTATAATTATTGGAGGTAGTCAGGGTGCAAAAATCTTTGATGAGCTTTTAAATAAATCTTTTGTGAGTATAGCAAAACAGGTCTCTATAAAAATTATTCACCAAACTAGTGAGAAAAATATAGATTTTTTAAGAAATTTTTATTGTCAAAATAATATTGAAAATAGGGTTTTCAGTTTTGATCACAATCTTAATGAAGTTTTAAAACAGGGAGATTTATGTATAACAAGAGCAGGCGCCTCAAGTTTAGCTGAACTATCTTTTTTAAATATTCCATTTATAGCAATACCACTTCCGTCATCAAAAGATAATCACCAGTATGAAAATGCAAAATATTATGAGGAACAGGATTGTTGTTGGATAATTGATCAAAAAAATTTTGACGACCAAAAATTTGAGAAATTTTTATTAGATTTGACAAATAAAAGCCAGGATTACATGACAAAAAAAAATAATTTACAGAAATTAAATTATCAAAATACATGGAATAATGTTAATCAAAAAATATTAAAAATTATAAATGAAAATTAAATTAGCAAAAACAGAACTGATACATTTTGTAGGAATAGGTGGCATAGGTATGAGTGGCTTAGCACTTATTATGAAAGGTAAAGGTTTTAAAGTTCAAGGCAGCGATATTGCAAATAATAAAAGTATTGAAAGATTAAGAAAAGAAAAAATAAAAGTTTTCATTGGACATAATAAACAAAATATAGAAAAGGGCACTATCCTAGTTGTGTCTTCTGCTATTAAAAAAAACAATCCAGAGCTTCTTGCAGCCAAAAAAAAACAATTACCTATATATAAAAGAGGAGAAATGTTAGCCAATATTGTATCTTTAACAAAAAATATTGTAGTTGTTGGTTCGCATGGTAAAACTACAACAACATCATTGATAGCTTCTATATTTCAAGAGACGAAAATTGATCCTACAATCATCAATGGTGGAGTAATAAATTCGATTAATAATTCCGCAAAGCTTGGAAAAAGTGATTGGTCTATATTAGAGGCAGACGAGTCTGATGGAAGTTTTGTTTACATACCTCCAACATACTCAATCATCACCAACATAGATCGAGAGCATATGGATTATTATGGCACAATGGATAAATTAAATAAATATTTTGAAAATTTTGTTAACAAAGTCCCCTCATTTGGAAAATCATTTATTTGTTTAGATGATAAAAATAACAAAAATTTAATTAAAAATATCAAAAATAATAACTTCTACACATATGGTTTGGATAAAAAATCAAATTTTTGTATAAAAAATATAAAACAATTAAAAGAATTCTCAGAATTTGATTTAAATATAAAATTACCAAATAAAAAAAACCAAATAATAAAAAAATTCAAAATTCCATTATTGGGAAATCATAATATTAAAAATTCTGTAGCTGCAGCAGCATTAGCGTTAACAGTAGGGTTACCAATTAACAATATAAAAAAAGGACTTAAAAATTTTAAAGGAGTTCAAAGAAGATTTAATAAAATTTTTAATTTTAATAATGTAGATTTTTATGATGATTATGCTCACCATCCTACAGAAATTATAGAAGTATTAGATGGTGTGAAGAATGTTTATAAAGAGTATGAAAAAATATGTATTTTTCAACCACATAGAATATCAAGATTAAAAGATTTAAAAAAAGAATTTACCTTTGCTTTTAAAAATGCAGATAAAGTAATTTTGTTTCCAATTTATACTGCAGGAGAAAAATTAAGGCTTGGATTTAGTTACATAAATTTTGCAAAAGAAATAATTAAAAATTCAAAAGTTCAATTATTTTTAGTAGATGATAAATTCCAATTAGCAAAATTTATTAAGGCAAATATATATGGAAAAAAAATTGTTATAGGAATGGGTGCTGGGACTATATCGGGTTGGATGAGAGAATTGCCTAAATTGTTATAATGAAAATTGATTTAAAAGAGTTAATTCCTGAATTTGGTAATGATTTAAAATTAGATTATGATCTTAAAAAAAAAAATTGGTTTAACATAGGAGGTAAAACTAAAGCTTTCTATAAGGCAGGTGATTTAAAAGAATTAATTAAGTTTCTTAAAAAAATTCAAGATAAAGAAAAAATATTTATATTAGGAGCTGGTTCTAATACACTTATATCCGATAACAAATTTGATGGAGTTGTAATCAAACTTACAAAAAATTTTAATAATATTTCTTTACATTCTGAACAAATAATAGTCGCTGGTAGTGCTGTTACAGATAAATCTTTATCTGAATTTGCAATGGAAAATAGTTTAGGTGGTTTTGAGTTTCTCTCTTGTATACCCGGAACAATAGGTGGTGGCATTAAAATGAATGCGGGTTGTTTTCAAAGGGAGTTCAAAGATATTCTTATTTCTATTCAAGCAGTAAATAAATCAGGTCAAGTAATTACTATACCTGCAAAAGATATTAATTTTAAATATAGAGACAGTGGATTACCTGAGGATCTTATTTTTTTAAGTGCATCATTTAAAGGTTTTAAGAAAAATAAGAGTTCAATAGAGAATGAAATAATATTACTTAAAGAAAAAAAAGAGCAAGCACAACCAACAAAAATTAGGACCAGTGGTAGCACATTTAAAAATCCTATAGATCAATCTGATAAAAAAGTTTGGCAATTAATCAAAGAGTCTGTGCCGCTAGAAAAAACATTTGGAGATGCATCAATTTCTCAAAAACACTGTAATTTTTTTGTAAATAAAGGTAATGCTAAGTTTGAGGATATGAAAAAATTAATAAATTTTGTGTCTGAAAGTGTATTTAAGAAAACAGGAATTAAACTAGAAACTGAAATAAAAATATTAGAATAAGTTGAAAAAAAAAATATTAATAATATCAGGTGGAATATCAAAAGAGAGACTAATTAGTCTTGATACTGGGAAACAGGTTGCTTATGAGCTTAAAAAAAATGGTTACAGAGTTAAAATAACTGAACCAGATAATAATTTAGAAAAAAATATTAAATTTTTTAAACCAAATATAATTTTTAATGCATTGCATGGCCAATTTGGTGAGGACGGTTATATTCAAACTATTCTAGAGAGTTTTAAAACACCTTATACTCATTCAGGAGTAATTGCATCGTCTATTGCAATGGACAAGGAAATTTCAAAAAAAATATTTATTAAAAATAAAATAAATACACCAAAATTTTTTACACATTCTTATGATATTAAAAATAAAGATTTAATAAAAAAAATAAAAAAAAAATTAAGATTTCCAGTAGTAGCAAAACCTTTAAATGAGGGTTCTAGTGTTAACGTATATATTTGTAATGAAAAAAATATAATTAAAACCCTTAATTCAATAAAACAATATAAAAAAGTTATAATTGAGGAATTTATAGGAGGAAGGGAAATACAAGTAGCAATAATGGGAAATAAAAAACTAGGAGCAATAGAACTAAAACCAAAAAGAAAATTTTATGATTACCAAGCAAAATATAATTCCAGTGCGAAAACTGAACATATAATCCCAGTTGATTTACCCAATGGTAAAATGGATATGGTTATGAATATGGCATATAAAGCTCATAAAGTGATAGGTTGCAGGGGTGTCACAAGATCTGATTTTAAATTTTTTAAAAATAAATTTTATCTTTTAGAAATAAATACACAACCAGGTATGACTAAACTTTCACTCGTGCCTGAGATTGCAGCTTATAACAAAATAAGTTTTATCAAATTAATTGAATGGATTTTAAAAGATGCATCAAAGAAAAAGTAAAAAAATTTTAATTTATTTTTTTTTACTCTTTCTTATTGGTTCTATAAATAACCATCAACTTAATAATGTTAGTTTTTATAAAATAAATAAGATTGAAGTTATAGGTTTAGATGAAAAAGAAAATAACGATATTTTAAGAAAAATTCAAAATTTAGACTCAAAAAATATTTTTTTTCTAGATAAGGATAAATATAAAGATGCACTTAATTCTAATCCACTTGTTGAGAGCTATTATGTTAAAAAAAAATACCCATCTTCAATTAGAATAGAGACTCAGAAAACAGAATTTTTAGCTATAATTAATTATAATGGAAAATTAAATTTAATTGGATCTAATGGAAAACTTTTGGAACAAAGTTACTCATCTAAAATTCTTCCATATATTTTTGGAAGTCCTGAAATTGATGATTTTCTTGTTTTTTATAGAAAATTAAAAGAATCAAAAATTTCATACAATGAAATAAGAAAATTATTTTTTTTTCCTTCAAAGAGATGGGATATTGAACTTAAAAATAAAGTATTAATAAAATTACCAAAAGAAAATAATATTAAATTATTAAACCAGGTTTATGATTTATTAAATGAAGATCAATTTAAAAAAATAAATATATTAGACGCTAGAATTAAAAATCAAATTATTTTAAATGATTGAAGAAACATCAGTTTATTTGAATATCTCAAAAAAGAAATATGAAATATATTTGTATGACATTAAAAATTTAAAAATTATTTATAAAAATGATATTGAATTGAAAAATCATAGTCAAAGTATAGATTTAAATATTTTATCAAAGTTCCTTGAAGAAAACATTTTTAAAATTGAAAAATTGACTAGTAAGTTTATAAAAAATATTTTTTTAATAATAACAACTGATAATATTTTAAATGTTGAAATAGGAATAAAAAAAAAGAGTTATGAGGGAATTATAAATAAAAAAATTATAGAGAATGCAATTGCAGAAATAAAAGATTTATTTAGAGAAAATTATCAAGATTATAAAATCATGCATATACTTATTAATAAATTTACTGTAAATGACCAAATTCAGTCTGAATTCATAAACAATTTAGAAGGTGATAAACTTTGTCTTGAAATTAAATTTTTGTCTATTCCTAATAGTTATGTAATAGAATTTGATAAAATTTTAGCAAAGTATCAAATTAAAATAATCAGATACTTTGATCAAACTTACATAATGAATTTATTTCAAGAAAATAAAATTGAGATTCCATTCATGATTGAAAAGGTTATTAGTGGTTTTAATAAGTATGAAGTCAATTTAGTGAAAAAAACCTATAAAAAATTAGGTTTTTTTGAAAAATTTTTTCAGTTGTTCAATTAATTTTGTCTTTTCTGGTAATATTAGTTGTTTTTTAATTTTTATGTTTATTAATTAAAACATCAATGTGTCTTACTTAAATCAAAAAACAATTAAAAATTCTATAAAGTTTAGTGGTATTTCACTTCATAGTGGTCTTAATGTAAATGTATGCATCAAGCCAGCAGAACCTAATTTTGGTATAGTATTTAAAAGAGTAGACTTACCAAATAAAAATTTAGTGTATCCGAATTTTTTAAATGTAACAAACACCTCTCTTAATACTACTATAGAAAATGAATTTGGTGCAAAAGTGTCAACCATAGAACATTTAATGGGAGCATTATTTGGTTTAGGCATAGATAATGTAATGATAGAAATAGATAATGAAGAAGTTCCAATTTTAGATGGTTCTGCAAAGCTATTTATTAAAAAGATACTTTCTGCTGGAGTGCAAATAAGTAATTCGCCAATCAAAATTATAAAGATTAAAAAAGAAATTAGTTTTTCCGATGGTGATAGATTTATCTCAATAAAACCATCTACCTTAAGTTTAGATATTGATTTTGAATTAAAATATAAAAATAGCCTCATTGGCAATCAATCTAATAGTGTAAAGGTTTATGAGGATGATTTAACTGATATTTACAATTCAAGAACCTTTTGTTTGTATGATGACATAGAAGCAATAAAAAAACTTGGATTAGCTAAAGGTGGGAGCTTGGAAAATGCAGTTGTGGTAAAAGATAAAGAAATATTAAACCCAGAAGGTCTTAGAAATAAAAAAGAATTCGTTAACCATAAAATTTTAGATTGCATAGGAGATTTATACACAACAGGTTACAGAATTGTTGCTAGTGTAAAGTGTTCTAAAGGTGGCCATTATTTGACAAATCAATTATTAAGAAAAGTATTCAGTAATAAAGATAATTTTTCAATATTAGAAATAAAAGAAAAAAATCTACCACACACATTAATCAATAGAAGTTTATTAAAGTCTATTGCTTAAATTTAAAGAAATTATTTAATTTTTTATAAGACAAAGTATAACTTTATTATGAATATAATTAAGTTTTTAATTCCCACAATAATATTTTTATTTTTCGTTTCTTGTACAAAAAATGAAATTGAAAAATCTGTTATTAAAGAAAAAAGTTTAGATTTTCAGGTTCTTGAAGCATACACAGAGGGGAAAAAATCTTTAGAACAGGGTGACGTTCTTTATGCAGCAAAAAAATTTAATGAAGCTGAAACACTATTTCCTCAATCAAAGTGGGCACCCAAAGCTGCATTAATGGCTGCTTATTCATACTATTCTCAAGACTATTATGCAGATGTTGTCGCTGAATTAGAAAGGTTTTTAAAAGTATACCCAAACCATGAGGATGTAGATTATGCATACTACCTTTTAGGTTTATCATATTATGAGCAAATAATCGATGAGAAAAAAGATTTACAATCAATGATCAGTGCTAAAGAATATTTTGAGGTAGTTTTGAGTAAATTTCCAAATACAGAATATGCATTAGATTCAGAATTTAAAATAGAATATATTAATGATATTCTTGCATCTAAAGAGATGTATATCGGAAGATATTATCAGCAAAGAAAAAAATGGATACCAGCTATTAATAGATTTAGAACTGTAATAGACAGTTATCAAACAACAATTTACACAGAAGAGGCTTTATATAGATTAGTTGAGGTATATTACAAAATAGGATTGCTTGAAGAATCTAAAAAATATGCAAAATTATTAGGTTATAATTACCAATCTTCTAAATGGTATGAGCAATCATATGCTTTGTTCGATAAAAAATATAAAATAAATAACAAAGTAAAAAAAAGTAAAGCTGATGAAAAAAGTAAATCAATTATAAATAAAATTAAATCTCTTATAGACTGAGATGGAAAAAAAAAAAATAAAATTAAAATATATTAATAAAATAAAATTAATTAAAAATCTTAATAAAAATTACTACGATAAAAATCACTCATTAGTTACAGATAATGAGTATGATGACTTGAAGAATGAAATTTTAAAGCTTGAAAAAAAATATAATTTTTTAACTTCAAAAGACTCACCATCAAATTCAGTTGGATATACACCCTCTAAAAATTTTAAAAAAATTCCACACAAAGTTTCAATGCTCTCACTTTCAAACGCTTTTACAGAAGAAGATTTGGCAAATTTTGAAAAAAAAATAATTAATTATCTTTCTGAAAAAAATGATTTTAAAATAACCTATAGTGCTGAACCAAAAATTGATGGAATTTCAGCATCTTTAACTTATAAAAATGGAAAATTAGAAAAAGGATTATCTAGAGGGGATGGTAAGGAGGGCGAGGATATAACTTTAAATCTCAAAACGATTAAAGATATTCCAAATCAAATTTTTTCGAAAGATTTTCCAGAGGAAATAGATATTAGAGGAGAAGTTTTTATTAAAAATAGTGATTTCAAAAGTTTAAAAGAAAAATTTGCTAATCCTAGAAATGCAGCTTCAGGCTCTCTAAGGCAAAAAAATCCTGAAGACACAAAAAAAATTCCACTTAACTTTATTGCTTATACCTTTGGATTTGAAAAAGGCTTAAGTATTTACAATCAATTTGATTTTTTAAAAAAATTAAAAGAATGGGGTTTTAAAGTAAATCCATTAAATAAATTAATTTCAGGTATTCATAATTTAATTAAAAATTATAATGAAGTTGAAAAACAAAGATCAACTCTTGACTTTGATATAGATGGTATTGTTTATAAAATAAATGAATTTAATCTTCAAAAAAGATTGGGGAATGTTGCAAATGCTCCTAGATGGGCTATAGCACATAAATTTTCATCAAATAAAGCAATATCTGAAATTATAGATATTGATATTCAAATAGGAAGGACTGGAGCTTTAACGCCTGTTGCAAAAATTAAACCAATTAATATTGGTGGTGTTGTAGTTTCAAATGCAACATTACATAATGAAGATGAAATCAAACGAAAAGATATAAGGATAGGTGATACAGCAATAATAGAAAGAGCTGGAGATGTAATTCCTCATATACTTTCAGTCGACAAAAAAAAAAGATCTAAAAATTCTCAAAAATTTATTTTTCCTAAAAAATGTCCTTCATGTGGATCAGAAACCATTAAGGAGTTTAATAAAATAACGAAAAAAAATGACGCGGTTAGAAGATGTTCGAGCGAAGGCTATACTTGTGATAAAATTTCGATTGAGAAATTAAAACATTTTGTTTCCAAAGAAGCGTTTAATATAGATGGATTTGGAAAAAAAATAGTTGAAAGTTTTTGGAATTTAAAATTTATTAAATTTCCTCAAGATATATTTAAATTAGATTACAATAAAATTGAAAAACTAGAAGGTTGGGGAAATTTATCTGTTCAAAATTTAAAATATTCTATAAACCAGAAAAAAAAAATTTCATTAGAAAGATTAATCTATTCCCTTGGTATAAGACACATAGGTTTAGAGAATGCTAAATTATTAGCAAAAAATTTTATATCATTTTCAAATTTTATTAACTTAGCTAAACTAAATAGTTATGATGATTTACTAAATATAGATGGGATAGGTGAAACACAAGTAAATTCAATAAAAAATTTTTTTAAAAATGATGAAAATATTAAAGTATTGAATGAATTAGAAAAAATTTTAGAAGTCAAAAGTGTTAATAAAAAAAATGATAATGGCTTACTTAATAATAAATCATTTTTAGTTACTGGAAAACTAAATGGCATTAGCAGAGCAGAAGTAAAATCTTTAATTGAAGTAAATTCTGGCAAGACTGTAAGCACTGTTTCAAACAAGTTGAATTATTTGATCGTTGGTGAAAAACCAACTAAAAGGAAAATTGATCATGCTAAAGAACTCAAAATTAAAATAATTGATCAAAAGGAATTTTTGAAAATGCTAAATAAAACTAGCTAACCACTTTCTTTCACTTTTATTTAAAAATTTTGCTATCTTAGAATAGACTTCTAGGTGGTATTGAAATAGATAATTTTTCTCTGTTTTTGATAACAACTTAAAATTGATCAAATCTTTTTCTATAGGTGCCATTGTTAAATTTTGAAAAAACAAATTTTTCTTTATCTTTTTCACATAAACTAAGTTTTCAATTCTGATTCCATATTCATTAGTTTTGTAATATCCAGGCTCATTACTTAAAATCATACCTTCTTTAATTTTGACAGTATTAATTTTTGTAATCGATTGAGGTCCCTCATGAACATTTAGAAAAAAACCAACTCCATGACCTGTTCCATGTGCGTAATCTAAATTACTTTCATTTAAAAATTTTCTTGCTCTTTTGTCAATTTTTTTACCAGTTTTATTTTTATTTATATTAGTTGTAGCAACAGCAATGTGACCTTTTAAAACTTTAGTGAAATTATTTTTAATGATTTGTTTTTGATTTGAAAAACAAATTGTTCTTGTAACATCAGTTGTTCCATATTTATATTGCCCACCTGAGTCACATAGTAAAATATCTTTTTTATTAATAGTTCTACAATTTTCTTTCTTTGCTCTATAATGAACAATTGCCCCATTCTTTCCCGAGCCTGCAATAGTATCAAAACTAGGATAAAGAAAGTTTTTATTTAATTTTCTAAATTTCTCTAATTTTTCTACAGCTTCTACTTCATTAATTCTTTTTTTATTAATTTTTTTAATCCAATATAAAAATTTTGTTAATGCTGCTCCGTCAACGATATGAGCATCAATCATATTCTTAATTTCTGTTTTATTTTTGATTGCTTTTAATAGATAAATTGGATCTTCTCTTTTTATGATCTTAAATTTAGACTTAATTAGATTTTCATAAAATATTGAACAAGATTTGTCATCTACAACAAAGTTTTTTCCCTTAAGGTGTAATATTTTACTTTGTAAAGTATGTACATCTAAAAATTCGTCTCTCTTAATAATTTTATTTTTTAATAATTGCTTACACTTTTTAAGATTACTTATAAGTAGTATTTTTTTTGATTTACTTACTATCAATCTTGAATTGGGAATTGGACTGTTGGGACCATCTCCACCTCTTATATTTAAAGTCCACGCAACGTTTTCTGGTGCACTAATAAAAATATAATCACATTTATTTTTTTTTAAGTATTTAGTTATTTTATTTAATTTAGAATTAATACTTTCACCAACAATATTTCTATCTAAAGAAAAAAATGGGATTGAACTATGTTCTTTCTGTTTTTTAATTTCATCAATTAGATTTTTTTCAACATATTTGATTTTATTATTTTTTAAAAAATAATTTTTAACTTGAGTTTTGGTAAATAACTTTGGATCTATGCCAAGTGTAAGATTTTTAAACAAACTACAATTTATTAATTTTTCAAATCCATAAATTTTAAAATTTTTTCCACTCTCAATTTTACTTTGAATTGTATATCTTCCATCAGTAAACAAATAATTTTTATTTTTAAGAATTATTGCTAAACCAGCAGATCCGCTAAAGTTTGAGATTATCTCTAATCGATTTAATTTTGAATATTCAGTAAAATAATCGTCATTTTTTGGAATTACATATCCATCAATTTCATATTTTTTAAATTTACCTCTTAATTCTTTTATGTAATTTTTCATTTAATTCTCTTTTGATATCTTATCCAACCAGGACTTCTTGTACCTTCCTCAATTTCAAAATCTTGATTAAAATCAAAATCATCATCGTTATTAATTTCCTCATCAAAGAAGGAGTTTTTTTCTAAATGTTTTTCTGGAAGTTCATCAACAAATCTTGAAGCCATACTATCAATCCAATCTCCTTGATAAAATCTATTCATTGAAAAGGAAATTATAGCCTTTTTCTTTGCTCTAGTAATTCCTACATATGCTAAACGTCTTTCTTCCTCCAAGCCATTTTGACCTTTTTCTTCGATAGATTTTTGGTGTGGAAACAACCCTTCCTCCCATCCAGGTAAAAATACAACATCAAACTCTAAACCTTTTGCGGCGTGCATAGTCATCATGTTAATTTTTTCGCCGTCCCATTCTTGATCTACAGACGTTGCTAAAGAAACGTGTTCTAAAAAACTTTCTAGATTGTCAAATTCTTTCATTGCACTCAATAACTCTTTAATATTTTCTAATCTATTTTCATTATCCAAGTCTTTTTTATTTTTAAGCATTGCTGAATATCCTGATTCATCCAAAACAACTTGTAATAATTTTATATGGCTTGATTTTTTTACAATTAAATCGTTTCTCCACTTGATCAAAGAATTAATAAATAAACTAAGACCAATTTTAGTTTTCGGTTTAATTAAATTTTGTTCAAGCATTTTTATTGATGCTCTTTCTAAATTTAAATTATTCTCCTTAGCAAACTCATGAATATTTTTTAAAGTACTATCACCTATCGATCTCTTAGGGTTATTCACTATTCTCTCAAAAGCCAAGTCATCTTTTTCCTGATGAATCAATCTTAAATACGCAACACAATCTTTAATTTCAGCTCTTTCATAAAATTTTGTACCACCTAATATTCTATACGGTATACCAATTTTAAGAAATCTTTCCTCAAATTCACGCGTTTGAAAAATGGCTCTAACTAAAATTGCAATATTATTATAAGAAAACTTTTTTTTTATTTTTTTTTCAATTTCATCAGAAATTCCAATTGCTTCATCTTTACCATTTTTAAAACAGTTTAATTGAACTGGATCACCCTCTTCCATTGTAGTAATCAATGTTTTACCAACTCTATTTTGATTATTAGAAATAAGGTCTGAAGCCACTGATAAAATATTTTGAGAAGATCTATAATTTTGTTCTAATCTTATTACTTTTGTATTTTTATAAACTTGATCAAACTCTAAAAAATTTTTTATTTCCGCACCTCTCCAACTATAAATCGATTGATCATCATCTCCTACACAGCAAATATTTTTATTTTTTTCTGAAAGGAGATTAAGCCACTTACTTTGAATAAAATTTGTATCTTGATATTCATCGACAAGAATATATTTAAAATTTTTTGAATATATGTCTCTAATGTCCGAATTAAATTCCAAAATTTTTACAGCATGCAATATAAGATCACCAAAATCACAAGAGTTGAGGTCTATTAATTTTTGTTGATAAATTTTATAGAGTGGAAGAATTGTTTTTTCATAAAGATCTTTTTTATTTATTATTACTTCATTTGGATAAAATCCTTTATTTTTCCAACGATCAATTATTGCTAATATAAATCTTGGGGATAATTGTTTGATGTCAATATTTTCAGCTTTACAAATATTTTTAATAAGTCTGATCTGATCATCTGTATCAATAATAGTAAAATTGGAATTAAGATTTGCAGCAGATGCATGTTTTCGCAATAATTTCGCACAAATAGAATGAAATGTGCCTAGCCATGAAAGTCCGACTGCATTTGAGCCAAGTAATTTGCTGACTCTATTTTGCATTTCTTTAGCAGCTTTATTTGTAAATGTTACTGCCAAGATTTGATTTGGAAATGCCTTTTTTTCTTTAATAATATTAGCAATTCTAGAGGTTAAAACTTTTGTTTTTCCAGATCCGGCCCCAGCCACAATCAAAAGTGGGCCATCTAGATGAAGAACTGCTTCTTTTTGGGCATCATTTAAATTTTCTAAATAATCTTTGTTTATCATTTAAAATAATCCTTTATAAGATTTCTTGATTGTAATGAACAAAACAAATTTTTTCGTAAAACATTTAAAAAACATTAATAATTTTATTAATATTCTTTTAGAGAAAAATTTAAACAAGTTAAATTATAAGAATCTAAGCTTTTTATTTAAAAATAATAAAATAATTTTAACTTTTGTCGCACTTTTTGTTATTTTTATTTCTTATTTATTATTGCCCACTTTTTATAATCAAAATGACATTGCAAAAGAGCTTAAAAATGAGCTTCAAAGGAAATTTGATTTAAATTTTAAATTTTCTAAAAATATAAAATATAACTTTTTTCCTAAACCTCATTTTTTAATCTCAGACTCTAAAATTTTAGATAATGAAAAAGAAATTTCTAAAGTTAGTGAATTAAAAATTTTTATTTCATTTGATAATCTTTTTTCTTCAAAAAATATCGTAGCAAAAGATTTAATTTTAGAAAATGCTTATTTTCATTTAAATACAAAAAATTATGATTTCTTTGTAGAGCTATTAAACAGAAGTTTCCATGATGGAGATTTAAAAATTAATAATAGCAACGTTTTTTTTAAAAATACAGAGGATGATGTTTTGTTTATAAATAAAATTTTTAAGATGAAATATTATTTTGATTCAAAAGAATCAAAAAATATTTTTTATTCAGAAAATGAAATATTCAATATTCCTTTTTCATTAGAGTCTTTTTTTAGCGAAGATAACAAGAAAAATTTATCTGTAATTAATTTTGATTTAATTAAACTTAATATTGAAAATGAATTGATCTTTGAGAATGATAAAAAAATTGGTAAATCAAAGTTAAATTTAAATAAAATGAAAAGATTTTTAGATTATAAAATTGAAAAAAATTCATTTGATTTTCATATATTTGACAAAATTGATCAACCAGATTTTACTTACAAAGGCGAATTTAATTTCAAACCTTTTTTCGCAAATTTAGAGGGTAACTTAGATGAAATAAATTTGAACCATCTATTTGGTAATAATGCTATTGTAGCTCAACTTCTAAAAACAGAAATATTTAATAATAAAAATATTGATTTAAAAATAAATATTAATGCAAATAGTATTTATAAGAATTATAACTTTAAAAATATTAGGTTAAATTCAAAAATCCAAGAAGGTTTAATCGACACTGATAAGACAAAATTTGAATGGAGAGATATTGCAGATTTTGAATTATTGGAAAGTTTAATTTTTGTTAGAAACGGTGAGTTAGTTTTGGATGGAAAATTAAAAATAAATCTTAAAGATTATAACGAGATATATAAATTTCTTTTAACACCTAAAAATTATAGAAATAAAATTAATCAAATAGATTTAAATTTTACTTATAATTTTGATCAAAAAATAGCTGGATTAAAGGATATTAAAATTGATAACAAAATTAATCAGAATGTTAATAAAATTTTAAGTAATATAATTATAAAAAAAGATGATTTACAAAACAAAATTTATTTTAAAAACTTATTAAATGAAGCAATAAAGATTTATGCTGGATAGATCATTTTTTTAGGATCAACAATTTTATTGTAATCTTTTTCATTTATTAATCCTGTTTTTAAAGTTTCATGTTTCAAAGTAGTATTATTTTTAAGAGCTGTCTTTGCTATTTTTGCAGCTTTATCGTATCCAATATGTGGGGCTAGTGCAGTAACAAGCATTAATGAGTTGTCTAAATGCTCTTGTATTTTCTTTTTGTTAGCTTTTATTCCTTTAACACAATATAAAGCAAAATTTTTAGTACTATCAGCTATTAAGTCGATTGATTGTAAAATGTTATGAGCAATTAAAGGCTTAAACACATTTAATTCAAAATGCCCATGAGAACCAGCCATAGTAATACCATTGTGGTTTCCAATTACTTTTACACAAACCATAGTAACTGCTTCGCATTGTGTTGGATTAACTTTTCCAGGCATGATGGATGAACCTGGTTCATTTTCAGGAAGAATTAGTTCTCCATAACCAGCTCTAGGGCCAGAGCCTAAAAATCGAATGTCATTTGATATTTTCATTAACGCAACCGCACAGGTATTAAGAGCACCTGAAAAATTAACAATTGCATCATGAGCAGCAAGTTCAGCAAATTTATTTGGAGCTGGTTTAAATTTAATTTTAGTGATTTTAGCAATTTCTTTCACAATTTTTTTATCAAAATTTTTCTTTGAATTTATTCCAGTACCAACTGCAGTACCACCTTGAGCGAGAAACAATATTTCTTTTAGCGCATGTTCTATTCTTTCAATACTTTTTTTAACTTGAAAATAATATCCTGAAAACTCCTGTCCAAGAGATAGTGGAGTAGCATCTTGTAAATGAGTTCTTCCAATCTTAACTATGTTTTTAAATTCATTAGATTTTCTTTTTAGTTCCTTTTCTAAAATTTTTAAGCTTGGTAGCATTTTAGAAATAGTTTCTTTAGCAACAGAGATGTGCATTGCAGTTGGAAAAACATCATTTGTAGATTGAGATTTGTTTACATGATCATTTGGATGAACAGGTTTTTTAGTTCCTTTTTTACCACCTAAAATTTCTATTGCCCTGTTGGCTATAACCTCATTTACGTTCATATTTGTTTGTGTCCCAGAACCAGTTTGCCAGACTTTTAAAGGAAAGTTTTCGTCTAACTTACCCTTGATTACTTCATCTGACGCTTTGATTATTGCTTTAGAAATTTTACCATCAATTAATTTATCTTTAGCATGAACAATTGCAGCGGATCTTTTGATAATCGCTATTGATTTAATAATTGAAATATTAACTAAAATTTTTCCAATATTAAAAAATTTATTGGATCTTTGAGTAGATGCACCCCAATATTTATTATTTGGGACATTTATACTTCCAATACTGTCAAATTCTTTTCTTAATTTCATTGATTAATTTTTAAGTAACAAATAATTATTAACATACAATAATTTTTTAAAAACATACAGGAGCATTATGTCGAATTTTAGTAAAGTTGGTACTTTCATGAAAACTTTTGGTCAGGAGGTTAAAACTAAACCTTCATTTAGCACTGATAAAATAAATAAATTAAGGTTAGACCTGATTAAAGAGGAATTAGCAGAACTTACAGAAGCTATGAATAATAAGGATTTATTGGAAGTGGCTGATGCGCTAACAGATATATTATATGTTACTTATGGAGCAGGACACGCTTTTGGAATTGATTTGGATAAATGTTTTGATGAGGTCCAAAATTCCAACATGAGTAAGTTAGATGAAAATGGAAAACCAATTTACAACGAGTCTGGAAAAGTTATGAAAGGTCCTAACTATTTTAAACCGGACTTATCTAAGTTTGTAAATTAGATTTCTAACTTAAAGTCAACGGCAGGAGCACTGTGTGTAATGCTTCCAACAGAAATTCTATTAACCCCAGTAGATGCGATTGCTTTGACAGTCTTTAAAGTAACATTACCTGAAGCTTCAGTTTGGTAATACTTTCTAGCAATTTTAACACTATTTTTTAAATTTTTAATACTCATGTTGTCTAGTAGAACAGTATTAAATTTTAGACCTAATATTGATTTAAGTTGATTTATTGTATCAACTTCAACAGTAATTTTTTTTCCTTTTCTATTTTTTATAGCCTTTAAAACTAAAGTTTTTAAATCTGAGCTTGCTACATGATTATCTTTAATTAAATACTCATCACTTAAATTAAATCTATGATTTGTACCTCCTCCTAATTTAACAGCATATTTTTGTATAACTCTTAAATTTGGAAATGTTTTTCTTGTACAACAGATTTTAGTTTTTTTTCCAGCTAATTTAACAAACTCATTTGTTTTAGTTGCTATTCCAGAGATGTGAGATAAAAAATTCAAAGCAACTCTTTCGGCAATTAAAATATTTTTTGCCTTTCCTTTAATTAAAGCAACTAAAGAACCTTTTTTTACTCTTGAACCATCTCTTTTCTTAATAATGAATTTTATTTTATCATCAATTAACGAAAATGCTTCTTTAGCAAATAACAATCCTCCAATAAGTGCATTTTGATTTGCTATTAATTTAACTGTTAAGACCTTCTCATTATTAATTAAACCTGAAGTGATATCTCCCGAAGGATAAAGATCCTCATTCAATGCTAGCTTAACCGTACTTTTGATAAATTCTTTGCTTAATTTTATTTTTGACACTTATCTATCTGCCAATAGCTGCCATTCTCTCTACAGATATTCTGGCTTTATCAATCGTTTCTTTATCCATGATAATTTCACCAGTCTCATTTTCTAAACAATCTAATATCTTTGGAAGTGTAATTTTTTTCATGTAAGGGCACATATTACATGGTTTAACAAAGTCTACATTTGGATTTTCTATCTGGATATTGTCGCTCATTGAGCATTCAGTAACCATCATTACTTTTTTTGGTTGATTATCTTTTACATATTTGATCATTCCAGATGTTGATCCAGCGAAATCACTTGCTTCGATTACATCGGGAGGACATTCTGGGTGTGCAATAATTTTAATTCCTGGATTATTTTTTCTTATATCCTCTATTTCTTTTTTATTAAATTGATCATGGACAATACAAATTCCTTTCCAAGAAATAATTTCAACATCAGTTTGAGAAGCAACATATTTAGCCAAGTAATCATCAGGTAAAAATATTACTCTTTTTACACCAAGTGATTTAACTATTTTAACTGCGTTCGCAGATGTACAACAAACATCTGTTTCCGCCTTAACTTCTGCAGATGTATTAACATAAGATACAACAGGAACACCTGGGTATTTTTCTTTCAATAGCCTAACATCTTTACCTGTAATAGATGATGATAAAGAACAGCCAGCATCCATATCAGGAAGAATAACTTTTTTATTAGGGCTCATTAATTTTGCAGTTTCTGCCATGAAATGTACCCCAGCCATTAAAATAATATCAGCTGAAGTTTTTGATGCTTCAATTGCTAATGCAAGAGAGTCCGCAGAAAAATCTGCTACACCATGATAAATTTCAGGTGTTTGATAGTTGTGAGCAAGAATTACAGCATTCTTTTCTTTTTTTAATTTATTAATTTTATGAATATACGGAGCATGCACTGACCATTCAATTTCAGGCATAACCTTAGAAATTTTTTGATAAATAGGATCTGTTGCTTTACGTACTTCTTGTGTAAATTCCATGGGGATTTTTACCAATTTGAATCATGATTGTCATTCATTTATTATGGGACATATCGCGGTCGTGCTGAAATTGGTAGACAGGCACGGTTGAGGGCCGTGTGGACCTAGTCCATGAGAGTTCGAGTCTCTCCGACCGCACCAAAGTGAATTTTATATAGGAGTTTTTGATGGATAAATTACTTTCAGTAATATTTATGGTTGGGGTTTTGCTTTTAGTTCTACCAAGTTTTTTACAATCAAATTCTCAGTTAAAGCAATTTCTTAAAAATCTAAGTATTTGGATTATTGTAGTTTTTATAATTTTAATGATTGTTTATTTATTTAAATAAAAAAATTAGTTTTTTATCCAATCAGGTTTATTGACATTTATTGAAGCTTCTTTAGTTTTAAAATTTGCTTTTTCATCAAAGTTTTCGTTTAAGTATTTAATTAAAGCAAAAGGATAGTCGCTATCAATTAAAACCTTACCTATTTCAACGTCATTGTTATAAATACTTTCACCTTCGTGCAGTTTTCCATTAATTACATTTATTGGAAACAATCTTTTTGAAAGCTTGTTCTTTAATTTAATTCGTGCTGTATTTTCTTGACCAACATAACAACCTTTTTTGAAATCAATTCCGTTTAATTCTTCAAAATTACATTCAATACCAAACAATTTGTCTTTTAATTTATTTAAATCTTTTGGAACTATTCCAAGACTATGACTTAATGAATAATATTCTTTTAGGTTTGCATCATGAAGATCTAGTTTTTTCAAAGATAAATAAAGTTTTTCTAAATTAATAATTAATCTCGCACCCAAATTCTTATTTCTTGGATCTAAAAATATTGGATCTTCTCTATATTTTATTGTGTATCCAGGTTGATCTTTCGCTTCATCAAAAGTTAAAAATTTTTCATGAGAAAATGCTGCTACAACAAATTCATTACTTAAATTGAGAATTTCAACTTTTGATCTTAGCTTATATAGGGATAATTGTTTGAATAACTCCTCTGCCTGAGGTTTTTCACAATCCAAAAAATACCCAGACTTATGCTTTATAATTATAAATTCATATAAAAATTTACCTTGGGGTGTAAGTAATGAACTAAAACAACTATTTACATCGTTTACTTTGTTTATGTCGTTACTAATTAGATTTTGAAGAAACTCCTTTGCATCTTCTCCATTAATATAAAGAATTGCTCTATCATCTAAAATATAAACGTTTTTTATATTCATAATTGATTAATTATAGAATGTAATATAATAACAATTTTTCAAAATGTTAGATCTTATAATTAAAAACGGACAATGTTACATCGATGGCGAGTTAAAAGATGTAGATGTTGCTATAAAAGATGGAAAAATTCAGCAGATTGGACAAATTTCAGAAGAAGCAAAAGATACAATTAATGCGGAAGGCCATACAGTATTACCTGGTTGCATAGATACCCAAACACATTTTAGAGAGCCAGGATCAACAGATACTGAGGATCTTCACTCAGGTAGTAGAGCAGCAATAGCAGGAGGTATTACAAGTGTATTCGAAATGCCCAACACTAATCCACCAACTTCTAATATGAAGGAATTTCAAAGGAAATTGGATCTCGCTAAAAATAGAATGTATTCTAATTATGCTTTTTATTTTGGGGCAACAGCAGATAATGCAGATGATTTAGCAAGTTTAGAAGGTTTAGAAGGATGTTGTGGAATTAAACTTTTTGCCGGATCCTCAACAGGTAATTTATTAGTTGCTGAAGAAGACGATATAGATAAAGTTTTTAAAAATGCTTCAAAAGTAGTAGCGGTCCATTCTGAGGATGAAGCAATTTTAAAAGTAAACAAGAAATTAATAAAAGAGGGCGATGTTCATACTCATCCAGTATGGAGAAGTGCAGAATGTGCAATAGCATCTACTAGAAGAATTGTTCGAATAGCAGAAAAGCACAATAAAAAAGCTCATGTACTTCATATTACAACAAAAGAAGAAATTGATTTTCTATCACAACATAAAGGAAACATTACATTTGAGATTACCCCTCAACATTTAACTCTTTATGCACCAGATTGTTATGACAAGCTTGGAACGTATGCTCAGATGAATCCACCATTAAGAGATAAATCTCATTATGATAGATTATGGTATGGGGTCAGAAATAACTTTAATGATACGATTGGATCTGATCACGCTCCTCATTTAAAAGAAAATAAAGACAAGGTATATCCCAACACTCCTTCTGGAATGCCAGGAGTTCAGACTTTAATGCCTGTGATGTTAAATCACATAAATGATGGCAAATTATCTCTTAACCAATTGATGAACTTTGTTTGTGAAAATCCAGTTAAAATTTTTGGAATTAAAAACAAAGGATTTATTAGAGAGGGTTATGATGCAGACTTTACTATTGTTGATATGAATAAAACTATTGAGATTAAAAATGAAAATATCGAGAGTAAATGTAAATGGTCTCCATTTAATGGATTTAAATTTAAGGGAACACCTACCCATACGATTATTGCTGGAAAAATTAAAATGCAGGATGGAAAAATTTTAGGTGATCCTGACGGTACACCTTTACAGTTTAGCTAAGCTTTCCAGTAAAACTATTTACAAGTATTACACCAATAACAATTAAAAATAATCCAAGTATTGCTTGCCAGACTAAAGTTTGTTTAAAAAATATATATCCTAGGATTGCGATAGTAAAAATTCCAAGACCACTCCATGTTGCATATACAATTGCTATTGGAAGTTTATCAACTACAAAAGTTAATAAATAAAAAGCTGCCAGATAAAATATAGATAAGGCAACTGTTGGTATAAGTTTTGTGAAGTTTTGAGAAACAGGAAGCAGCATTGTTCCAGCAACTTCACAAAATATTGCAGCGATTAAAAAAATATATGTTTTAACCATTGTTTAAGATTTTGTGATTGATTAAATCTTCTTTTATCTCTGTTAAAATTGCAGGATCGTCAATTGTTGGTGGCACTTTATATTCAACACCATCAGCAATTTTTCTTATAGTTCCTCTTAAGATTTTTCCCGATCTTGTTTTTGGTAATCTTTTAATAACAATAACCACTTTAAATGCAGCAACTGGTCCAATTTTATCTCTTACCATTTGTACACATTCTTTAGATATAGTTTCATTATCTTTATCAACACCAGATTTTAAAACTACTAATCCAATAGGTAATTGACCTTTTAATTTATCTGCAATTCCAAGTACTGCACATTCTGCAACAGATTGATGTTCTGATAAAACTTCTTCAATCGCTCCGGTGGATAATCTATGACCTGCTACATTAATGATGTCATCAGTTCTAGACATAATCCAAATATAACCATCATCATCGATGTGACCTGCATCATATGTTTGGTAGTAACCTTCGTAATTAGACATATAGTTTTCTTTATACCTTTGATCAGCATTCCATAATGTTGGGAATGTACCTGGAGGTAAAGGAAGCTTAACCACTATATCTCCCATTTCATTTGGTTTTGCTAGAGATTGATCTGGTTTAATGATTTTGACATCATATCCAGGTACAGCTTTACATGCTGAACCATATTTTGTTTCCATCATTTCAATTCCAGTACAATTTGAGCTAATTGCCCAACTAGTCTCTGTTTGCCACCAATGATCTATCACTGGAACTTTAAGTAAATTCTCAGCCCACCTAATTGTATCTGGATCAGCTCTTTCTCCAGCAAGAAATAAGCTCTCAAAACTACTCAAATTATATTTTGAGAAAAATTTACCTTCAGGATCCTCTTTCTTTATCGCTCTAAAAGCTGTTGGAGCTGTAAAAAGAGATTTTACTTTATAATCTGAAATGATTTTCCAAAAAGCTCCTGCATCTGGAGTTCCTACAGGCTTGCCTTCAAATAAAACTGTAGTGCATCCTTTAAATAATGGAGCGTAGACAATGTATGAGTGCCCTACAATCCAACCAATATCACTCGCAGACCACCAAATATCATCAGTATCAATGTTGTAGATATTTTTCATAGTCCATTTGAGAGCAACAATGTGGCCCCCAATATCTCTAACTATTCCTTTGGGGGTTCCAGTTGTACCTGATGTGTACAAAATATAGGCAAACTCATTCGAGTTCATCTCAACACAGTCTGTATCTTTAGCATTTGAAACTACTTCTTCCCAACTGACCTCATTTGGAGCATTTAATTTAACCTCTTGACCAGGTCTTTGGAATAAAATCATTTTTTCAATTTTATGATTAGCTATTTTTATCGCCTCATCAACAAGGGGCTTGTATTCAACTGTTCTTCCTGGTTCAAAACCACACGAAGCAGTCACTAATATTTTTGCTTTGCTGTCATCTATTCTGCTTGCAAGTTCGTTTGAGGCAAAACCACCAAATACAACAGAGTGGATTGCACCAATTCTTGCACAAGCAAGCATAGCAACCACTGATTCAGGGATCATTGGCATGTAAATGATCACCCTGTCACCTTTATTAGCTCCTTGAGCTTTCAAAGCCCCTGCAAATTTAGAGACCTTCGATCTTAATTCCTCATAAGTGAACTGACTTTTGTTACTAGTGATAGGACTATCATATATTAATGCAGTTTTTTGTCCTCTTCCTTGATCAATATGAATGTCTAATGCGTTATAACAGGTGTTTGTTACTCCATCTTCGAACCATTTATAGAAAGGTGGGTTAGATTTATTTAAAATTTTTGATGGTTTTTTAAACCAAAAGATATCTTCTGAGGCTTGTTGCCAAAATTTTTCAGGATTTTTTATAGAATTTTCGTAAATTTTATTAAATGTAGAAGACATAAAAATTTGATTCGAATTCCTTATTTTTTTTGATTTTTAACTTATAAATTGTATTTAATTTTAAAAATTAAGTAAAATCAATGCTTATTAGTGACAATTAAGTCTTCATAAAACTATTTTAATTTGCTATCTAACCACGAAATTGGCTTAAGGTAACTTAAGTCTAGTTTATATAAACTAAAATAAAAACTAACGAAGAGGGAGTTTTTTATGAAAAAACTTAAACTGTTTGCTTTAGCAGCTATGGCTCTGATTGGATTTTCAGGTATAGCTATTGCAGCAGACGCAACGATGTTGATGCAAGATGACTTCGTAGGAATTTCATTCTGGGTTATCTCTATGGGAATGTTAGCAGCTACTGCTTTCTTTTTCATGGAAGCAGGCAATGTCGCATCAGGCTGGAGAACATCAGTTATTGTTGCTGGTCTAGTAACTGGTATTGCATTCATACACTACATGTACATGAGAGAAGTATGGGTTGCTACTGGAGACTCGCCAACTGTTTACAGATACATTGACTGGTTAATCACTGTGCCATTACAGATGGTAGAATTCTATTTAATTCTAGCAGCTATTAACAAAGCAAACTCTGGAATGTTCTGGAGATTGTTAATTGGTTTCATCATCGGAATGGCAGGTTGGGTATACATTCTTTATGAAGTATTCTCAGGTGAAGCTGGTAAAGCTGCAGCGAAAAGTGGAAACAAGGCTCTTGTAACTGCTTTTGGTGCAATGAGAATGATCGTTACTGTAGGTTGGGCAATTTACCCATTAGGTTATGTATTTGGTTACTTAACTGGTGGTGTAGACGCTAACTCACTTAACGTCGTTTATAACTTAGCTGACTTCATTAACAAAATTGCATTTGGTCTAGTAATTTGGGCTGCTGCAACTAGTTCTGCGGGCAGAAGAGCTAAGTAATTTAGCTAAAATTTAAATTAAGGGCAGGTACAATTTTGTACTTGCCCTTTTTTTTTGCCTTTATTAAATTATGTATAATAACTATACATAATTTTTACCTATGGATGTTAAATTAGAAAAATGGCACAAATGCCAAATTGATAAAGAAGTTCTTAAAGAGCTTTCAAAGAAATCAGATATAAAAGGACTGCAACATGTTTCAGTTTTTTTTGGGCTATTATTAGTAACCGGAATTCTTGCATATCAAACTTGGGGAACATGGTGGTCAGTACTTTGGTTTTTAATTTATGGAAATATTTATTCCTTCTCTAATCCACTATGGCATGAGACAGGTCACAAAACTGCATTTCAATCAAAATTCTTAAACGAATTTTTTTATTACATCTCATCTTACATGGCTAACTTTGAACCAACTAGATGGAGATACACACACTTTGTTCATCATGGAAACACTTATTCAACAGAAAATCCATTTGACCATGAAATTGAATATGGAAATGATTTAAAAGAAACACCAAAAAGATTAATTATCAATATAATTCCATTTTTAGATTTAGTTTTTTTTAAAAAACATATTTCGTTTGAAATCATTCAACATGCCATGGGAATTAAAACAAAAGTTATGCAAGATAGCATTCCAGAAAATGCACAACCAAAATCAATTTTTATTTCAAGAATTTATGTTGCTATTTGGTTATCAATTATCTTATGGTCAATATTAGTTTCTTCTTGGATGCCTCTATTATTTTTTGTATTACCACAATTCTACGGAAAAACTTTACATAAACTTGTTGCATTCACTCAACATGCGGGACTTGCAAGGAACATTAAAGATCATAGAGTTACATCACGTGAAATGTATTTAAATCCAATACTAAGTTTTTTATATTGGAAAATGGAATATCATTTAACTCATCATATGTTTCCAACTGTTCCTTCATATAATCTTGATAAGCTACATGAACATATAAAAGATCAATTACCGAAGCCAAATGATGGATTAATAGATGCTTATAAAGAGATTATCCCCGCACTAATGAAACAAAAAGAAGATACAAGCTATTTTATAAAAAAAGAGCTACCAGAGCCTCAAAATATTTAAAAAAATATTAAGTATGATTTTACTTACTTGTTCAATTTAGATAAGAAACTATATATAACGCATGGCAAAAATTACTTACCACACACACGATAATAAAATTCATACAGTCGATGTTCAAAAAGGATTAACTGTAATGGAAGGCGCAGTTCAAAATGATATTCCAGGCATTGATGCAGATTGTGGAGGGGGTATGGCATGTGCTACGTGCCATGTTTATGTCAAAGAGGAATGGTTAAATAAGCTTCCAACAAAAGAGGATGGTGAAGAAGATATGCTTGATATGGCTTTTGAACCAAAAAATAATAGCAGGTTGAGTTGTCAGTTAATTGTTTCAGATGAGTTAGATGGATTAGAAGTAAACATTCCATCAAAGCAAGGTTAGATGAATAAAACAGATGTATTAATTATTGGAGCAGGGCCAACAGGATTATTTTGTGCTCATCAACTTGGAATTATAGGATTGAGTTGTGAGATAGTTGATAATTTGGATAAAGCAGGAGGCCAATGTATTGAACTTTATCCTGATAAACCAATTTATGATATCCCAGCTGTCCCAGAATGTACTGGTGAACAGTTAACTAATAATCTTTTAAAGCAAATTAAACCTTTCAATATTAAATTTCATTTAAATGAAAGAGTAGAAGAATTAAAAAAAAATAAAAACAGATGGCATGTTAAAACCTCTGCTGGAATAGAATTTGATGTTGCAGCAATTATTATTGCTGGTGGTGTTGGTTCTTTTGAACCTAGAAAATTTCCAGTAAAGGAGTGTGAAAAATTCGAAGGCAATTCTATATTTTATTCAATTAAAGATAAATCAATATTTAAAGACAAAACTATTTCAATATTTGGAGGAGGAGATTCAGCTTTGGATTGGGCTATTGAATTATCAAACAACTCCAAAGTAAACTTAATTCATAGAAGAGATGGTTTTAGCGGAGTAGAAGCAAGTGTTCAAAAAGTAAAAGAGCTTAATGAACAAGGAAAATTAAATTTGTATACAAAGTTTCAAATGGACTCAGTTTTAGGAGACAAAAATATTGAGAAAGTAAAAATAAAACATGATGAAGGAGAAATTAAAGAAATTAAATCTGATTACGTATTAGGTTTTTTTGGTTTAATTATGCAACTTGGTCCTATTTTAGATTGGGGATTAAATATTGATAAGAAAACAGTTCAGGTAAATACTGAAAACTTTGAAACAAATATTAATGGAATATTTGCTATAGGTGATATTTGTTCTTATCCAGGAAAATTAAAATTAATCCTTTCAGGTTTTCATGAAGGCGCGTTAGCCGCAAGAGGTTGTTTTAAATATGCAAAACCAGATGAGAAATTAAGATTTGAATTCACAACAACTTCCAAAGCTGCGCAAGAAAGACTTGGAATAAAAAAATGATAGAACTGTTTTCTGCTAATACTCCTAATGGATGGAAAATAAGCATCATGCTTGAAGAAATTGGGTATGAATACAAAGTAACCAAAGTTGATATTGGTAAAGATGAACAATTTAAACCAGAATTTATAAAGCTAAGCCCTTTTGGAAAAATTCCTGTGATTATTGATCATGATAGCAGTAATAGTATTTTTGAGTCAGGTGCTATATTAATGTACTTGGCGGATAAAAGTGGAAAATTTTACAATGAAAAAGATAGACTGGTTATTAATCAATGGTTAATGGCTCAAATGGGAACCGTTGGACCTATGATTGGTCAACATCATCAATTTCATCATTACAATCCAGGTAAAAGTGAGTTTGGTGAGGAAAGATATTTTAAAATTACCAAAAGAATTTATGGAGAATTAGAAGCAAGATTAAAACAATCTAAATTTCTTGCAGGACCAGATTATACAATTGCTGATATTGCAACCTGGCCATGGATGGCAAGACATGAATGGCATGATATTGGCTTAAAAAATTATGAAAACTTGTCAAGATGGTATTTAGAAATAGCTGAAAGAGAAGCTGTTGTAAAAGGTTATAGATTTATGGATAAAGAGGCCGAAATCCCAAAACTATAAAGTTTATCCAAACAATCTGTAGAGAGTACTAAGAATTCCATAACCTGAAAATTCAATAGCAACAATAATTATAATTATTAAAACTAATTTTTTATTCATTTTAAAAACAAATATAGCAACAACACAATCCAGAAAAAAGGATAGTAAAAATAAATATATTTCTTAGCAAATAGGAATGAGATTGAATTTTGCTTAGATGATTTCTTTTTCATTTTAGTCATCTGCATGAACTTTTTCTTCTTTTTCGTGTTTTTCTTGTGCTGCAATAGTGTATTTAGCAACAGGCCTTGCCATTAATCTTTTTAATCCAATTGGCTCTGCTGTATCCAAACAATATCCGTAAGTATCTTCTCTAATTCTTCTTAACGCTTTATCAATTTCTGATATTAATTTAATTTGTCTGTTAATTGCTTTCATTTCTACGTTGCTATCGATGTAGGAGTTTGCTTGATCAACAATATCAGCAGAAATATTATTGTCATCCATACCACCATTATATAAAGCTTCGTTATTCGCTTTAATTAATTCTTTTTTCCATTCAGTTAGTCTCATTCTGAAAAATACTTTATGTTTTTCACACATATATTTTTCAGTATCTTTTGGAACATAAGTTTTTGAAATTTTTACAGGTCCCTTGGAGACAACTTTAGCTGCAACTGGCTTTGCTTTACTTGCAACTTTAGTTTTTGGTTTTGATACTTTTTTCTTTGCTTTAGCAGTCTTTGGCATAGCTTAATTTTGATCGACCGCAGTATATTCAGCAAATTAGGGGTGTCAAGCAAGCTTAATTGATATAAATATTTGTAAATGACCATTAATAACAAAAATATTGATAATGTTTTTTATATTTTTGTTACAGCTCATCTAATTTTTTGGACTCTGATTCCATCACTTACAAATCATAATTTACCATTGGATACAATCGAAGCTTTAGCTTGGGGAAGTAATCTAGATTGGGGATTTAATAAACATCCGCCAATGAGTGCTTTTGTTCCTGAAGTTTTATATCAAATTTTTGGACCACAAGATTGGGTTTATTATCTTTTGAGTCAAATTTTTGTAGTTATTTCTTTTTATTATGTTTTAAAATTTTCAAACGAAATAGTTAACAATAAATTCTTAGGTTTAATTTCTGTATTATTAATTGAAGCAATTTATTTTTACAATTTCACTACACCAGAATTTAATGTAAATGTATGTCAATTACCTTTTTGGTCTTTAACAGTTTATTATTCTTGGAAAATTTATAGCAGTAAAGAAATAAAGTTTTTAGATTGTTTTTTAGTAGGTCTGTTTGCTGCTCTCGGTTTTTTATCAAAATATCTATTTGTTTATTTATTAGTCTCAATTGATCTTTTATTTATTTATTTAATTTTTTTTAAAAAGGAGAAAAAGTTTGATTTTAAATATCTTATTACACTAGAAGTTTTCTTAGTAGTTTTAATCCCACATTTTATTTGGCTATATAATAATGATTTTATTACTATTACTTATGGATTAGCTAGAACTGGCCTAGAACAATCTATTTTATTAGACCACATCAAATATCCACTAATCTTTTTATTCAAACAAGTAGGAATAATAATTCCATTTTTTATTTTAATTTGGTTACTAGTAAAAAAAATTAAATTTAATTTAAATTTAAAGGACAAAAAATTACTATTTTTATTAGTAATTAATATTTTGCCTATTGTTTTAATGTTTTTAACTTCATTAATTACTGGATCAAAAATTAGAACAATGTGGATGACACCTTTCTATCTATTTTTTGGCACACTTTTTGTTTATTTGTTTCAAGTACAAATCAATTTAAAAAAATTAAAGCCATTTATGATTGGATTTGTTTTGTTTTTCTTTTTATCACCAGGACTTTACGCTTATGTTTCGATTTCAAAAGATGACAAGAGAACTGATTATCCAGGTAAAGAAATTGCAATCAAAACTCAATATGCTTGGGATCAACAATTTAACTCAACTATAAACGTAGTTTTGGGTGATGAATGGACTGCTGGTAATCTTTCATATCACTTAAAATCAAGACCAGTTTGGGAGGGTTTTGTTGAGAGAGAAATGCTTGATAAATTGAAAGATTATATGTGTCTTGATAACATTTGTGTAGGATCAAGATAGATGAATTACGTAATTTTAATTCCAATATATAACGATAGAGAGTCTTTAAAATTACTGATTGAAAATATTAATAATGAGGTAAAAGATTTAAATCATGAGGTATCAATTTTAGTTATTAATGATGCTTCTTCTCAACAGATAGTAGACAACTATCCAAATATTGACAATATTCAATCTATCGAAATTCTTAATATGAAAGAGAATAGGGGGCACACAAGATGTATTGCATCAGGATTAAAGTATGTTTTTGAAAAAAAAGAGTTTGATTATGTAATTCCAATGGATGGAGATGGAGAAGATCGACCTGAAGAAATTAAAAATTTTATTGAAATTAGTCAAAATTCTGATGGAAAATCTATTGTTGGAGAAAGAGTAAAAAGATCAGAAAGTTTATTTTTTAAAATATGTTATCAGTTCCATAAATTTTTAACTTTATCATTTACTGGACAATCAATTAAATTTGGTAATTTTACATGTTTATCAAAAGCAACGGTGAAAAAAATGTTAGAAGAAAAAGCTACATGGAATAGTTTTTCAGGTTCACTAAAAAAAACAGAAAAAGTATTATTGACTATTCCATCAATTAGAGGACTAAGATATCATGGCCCTTCACAGATGAGTTTTTTTAAATTATTAAAACATTCGCTTGCAATAATTAGTGTTTTTCGAAAAACAGTTTTAATTCGTTCGGCTTTATTTATTGTTTTTTATATATTATTGATCAAAAGCTACGCCTCAATAATTACTTCATTACCATTAGTTTTATTATTGATAATGATTTATTCAATTTCCAGTTTAGCTTTAAGAGAAAATATTGAAGAATTTAATAATTCCTTAACAAATATTCACGATATTGATAAAATAAAATAATTATGAAAAACTTTTTTAGAAAAGTTTCTTTTGGTATTGGACCCAATGAACAAGTTCCTGCTGATCCTTTGAAGTGGGCTTTGGATCAAGTAAATGATGTGCCAGAATTGTCTTGGAAAGGTAAAATATATTCTGAAAAAGAATTAAGAAAACATTATAGAGATTATGTTTATGGGGATAGAAAAGTTTTAAGAATAAAATATAAAGATAATAAAACTTTATATAAAACTCATAAAAACCTTCTACGACATCAAACAGGTCAAAAATTTTGGGAGTCTTTAGAGATTTCAATAAGGCATAACGAGTGTATAAATAGTAAGCATCCAGTATTAGCAAAACTCTGGATGTTTTGGGGAAATTTTTTTGCGATTAGTGAAAAAGATTATTTAGCAAATTATTCTACTGGTCCTTATCAAAGAGAAATAATACGACCAAATTTAAATCAAAGTTTTGAAAAAATGGTTTATGATGTAACGACTTCTTGGGCCATGATACATCATCTAGACAATAGTGAGAGTGCTGGACCAAAGAGTGTAACTGCTAGTGATGAGTGGAGGAGAAGAAAGAAAGAACCTGCAACAATAAATGAAAATCATGCTAGAGAACTGTTGGAACTGCATACAGTTTCACCACAAGCTGGATACACTCAAGATGATGTTATTCAATTAGCTTACATTATGACTGGTTGGCAACAGAGATGGAGTAAAAAAAATTTGGAGACAGGAAATGTGTGGTTTAATTCAGAGTATCACCAAAGAGGTAAAAAAATAGTTTTAGGAAAAGAATATAAGAAAGGAAAAAAATCTCTGGCTGTTGTAATTAAGGATTTAGTGAATCATCCTAACTGTAGGGATTTTGTAGCAGATAGGCTTTGTAGGTATTTAATTACTGATGAGCCAACCAAGGAAATGAAGCAACCAATAATTGATGCCTTTAAGAAAACAGATGGCCACCTTCCTGCAATACATAAAGCAGCAATCACAGTAGCTTTTAATTACAATAAAAATTATAAAAAATTTCAAACCCCAGAAAATTGGTTTATTCAAATTGCAAAAATTGCTGATTTAGAGTGGCCTCCTTCACCTGAAAATATGGCCTCTTATGAATTAGGAACAAAACCTACACGTAAACAAAGATTGCCAGAAAAGATTTTAGAAAGATTGGGGCATCCACCTTATAGACCTAAGCAACCTAATGGATGGTCAGATTATTCTGATGACTGGTTGTCACCAGAATTACTGATTAGAAGATTAGTTTATGCAGACAGAAGCTATGCTTTTACTAAACCAAAAAATGATAACAAAGAATTTTATCATAAAATTATTTCTAAAAATTTTGATGAACCTGAAAAAATTTTAGATTACGTATTTAAAAATATGGTTCACAGAAAAAGTGAAAGAAATGTTCTATTATTTAACCATCCGGAGTTTCTAAAAGCATGAAAATAAATAGAAGAGATTTTTTAAAAACCACAGCATTAACTTCAATGTATTTCGCAGGATTTGGTGTGCCTACTTTTGCAAAATCTAGTCATAAAAAAAATTTGGTAGTTATAATGTTACGAGGTGGAATGGATGGACTATGTGCTGTTCCAATTAGAGGGGATAAAAATTTTGAGAAACTTAGAAGTAAAATTAATCTTGATAGGACTTTAAAATTAACTGCAGATTTTGATTTGCATCCTGCACTCAAAACATTTAAGAGATTATGGGATGAAGATAATGGCGCTATAGTTCACGCAACTAATATTCCTTATACTGGAAGATCTCATTTTGATGGACAAAACTTGATGGAGACAGGGGGAAAAATTCCATATCAAGTTAAAACAGGATGGTTAGGTAGGGGAATGAAGACTGCTGGTTTGACTGGCAAGGGTTTAGCTTTAGCTTTACCAATGCCCTTATTGATAAGAGGTGTGCCCATGAATAATAATTATTTTCCTGTTGGTGATAGGCTTCCAAGTAATGATACACTCAAACTTATTAATCAGGCCTATAAAGAGCATAATGAAAAAATGTTAGGGGAAAATCTTGACACTATTATGACTAGAGAGCTTAGAAATACAGCGAGCGACGACAGCTGGGTACTTGCAAGTAATGCAGGCCAACAACTTTCAAAAAATAACGGACCAAGAGTAGCTGTTTTTGAAGTAGATGGATTCGACACACATGCTGCACAAGGTGCAACAGATGGTGCTCACGCTGATTGTCTTTCAGATTATGATAGAATAGTAAGTGGTATTAAACAAGCAATGTCAAAAGAGTCGTTTGATAATACTTTAATAGTTACATTAACCGAATTCGGAAGAACAATTAAACAAAATAGCAGTAATGGGACTGAGCATGGTTATGGATCAGCTGTTTTCTTAGCAGGTGGATTAGTTAAAAAAGCACAAATTCACACAGATTGGCCTGGACTTAAGAGAAAAGAATTGTTTGAAGGAAGAGACTTAAATTCAACAATAGATTCAAGGTCAATATATGCTTCCGCAATGTCTACAGTCTTTGATGTAGATTTCAAAAAAATCACTAAAGAAGTTTTCTGGGGAGAAAATTTACAAAATTTATCTGATAAGCTTTTTAAAACTTGATGAATAAATTATTAATAATTTTACTATCTCTTTTATTTTTAACTAATTCTGCAAACTCTCAATCGAGATTTGGTGAATTAACCGAAATGCGAGATGAAAAAATGAGAGGTAAAGATGGTCAATGGGTCAGGCCACATCCAGGACCTTTTATTTGGAACCATATTGAAAAAGAAAAGGGAAAGTTTAGTTGGGAAGAAGTAGATAAACATGTTGTTTACGCACAAGAACAAAATCAAACAATTTTAGCTACTATCTGGCCTCATGCAAATTGGGAACAAAAATCTTGTAAAAGAAAAAAAGCTAAAAGTCCATTTGGAAAACGTTTTACAAAATATTTAAGCAAGCCTTGTTCAATGGATGATTATAAAAATTTTCTTATAAAATTAGTAGATCGTTATGATGGTGATGGTTCAAATGATATGCCTGGATTAACCAAACCTATAAAATATTGGGATGTAATGAATGAACCAGAATTTAAAATGTTTTTTAAAGGAAGTAAGGAAGATTTTGTTGAAATCTTTAATTTCTCATCAAAAGTGATCAAAGAAAAACAACCAGATGCAGTAATTGTCATGGCTGGAGCAGCTGGAATGTTTCCAGAAAGTAAAAAGTATTGGAAAGTTGTTTTGCCAAAAATTAAAGATAATTTTGATATTGCAAACATACACCACATAAGTGGCCCAGATGGGCAATGTGATAAACAGCTTTGGGTTGATGAATTTGCAGCCTTATTAAAAAGTGTAGATGTAAATAAACCTATCTGGTTAACTGAAGCTATGACATGTGGTCCTCCAGTAAAAGCTTGGGTAAATGCTTTTTTAAATGGGGCAGAAGTAATTATTGATGTTGGTGTGAATGCACCAGGCACAAAAATGAGCAAGAAAAGTAGAAAAAAATTAAATGAATTTATTGCTGAATATGATGGTTTTACATCAATAAAAAGTATTTCAGAAAAAAAAGTAGAGTTCACATATAAAGACGGGTCTTCAAAAACTTTAGAATTTTAATAAAATCTATTTGTGAAAAAATTTTTATTAACTTTTTTAGGTTTATTTTTGTTTAGTTTTAATGCTTATTCTGATGAAAAAGCTATCAATCAAAAAATTTCATTCAAGCCTTTTAAATGTGAGCAAATAAAATCAG
Organism: uncultured Pelagibacteraceae bacterium; assembly: GCA_902523515.1. Lineage (GTDB taxonomy): Bacteria > Pseudomonadota > Alphaproteobacteria > Pelagibacterales > Pelagibacteraceae > Pelagibacter. The sequence goes on along the minus strand of CABYZT010000003.1, from coordinate 105,373 downwards.
AATTTATAAGAACCAAATCTGAAAACAGTTGTTTAATTATTCAGAAGCTAGAAAATCATTATGAGGTAAAATCACACGAACATTCAATTAATACTTGGAACTCTCCTCAATTATTAAAATATATTGATAATAAAGATGGAAATAAAATTATTGCTCATACTTGGAATAATGTAGTTGAGTGGGGAAAACAATCTGACAAACAACCATTTTCGCATCTTGTCAGTATAAGTTTAGAAAATTTAGATAATTTATTTAAAACAGATAATTTAGAATTAAAATCTAATCATTTAACATTACCTCTAACCGCTAGAAGAATGAATGTTTTGGATATTGATAGTGATGGAAATGAAGAAATAGTTTATCTAGGAAATCGTGAAGATGGAAGAAATAGAAATAGCAGCTGGAAAGATGTTAATTATATTTTTGATTTAAATTCAAATGAACTAAAAAGTTTTGGATCACCTCACTTTTCTCATGATTTAATGTATTTTGATTTTAATCAAGATGGATATTATGAAATTATTGATTACTTCTATGGCGACCAAAAACCTGGCGGTATTGAAGTTTGTGATATGAAAACCAATAAATGTCGAAAAGCTAAAAAAGCAAATAATTTTATAGACATTGGGTTTAATCATATTCTTCCAACAAAAAAAGAAGCAATTATTTTTGGAAGTTGTCCAGGTTTGGGAAATACAACTTTCTGTTGGTCTAAAGTAACTAGTAAAAAAAATAAATTAAAATTTGAAAAACTTGATAGCTATCAATTTAAAGAAAAACCAACTGATAAAGCAAACTTCCTAATATGGACAGGAGATATAAACGACAAACCTGGATATTGGGTAAAGGGATCAGATAAAAAAGTTTTTAAAATGGCTGATCGAGCATGGATTTCTACTGCTATAGATTTTAACAAAGACGGTAATACAGACAGTATTGGCGTTGCCAAAGATGTAGTTTGTAAACGTAAAGATAATTCAAAACCATTTGATCGTGGAAAAGATTGTAAAACTGAAGAGTTTTTATATGTTTTTAAAAACAATAATGACAAGTCATTTGAAAAATATCAGGTAATGCCAGTTTCTCTCAATGGTTCATTTAGAATTGAAACTGCAGATATAAATAAAGATGGAACAGATGATATTTATGGATTTAAAGAGGATTGGTTTAGTCCATGGATTGATTGTAAAAAACAAGTAAGTGCAATGTATTTTAATCAAGATAACAAATCTTTTGAACAAGCATCTAAATCATTTAATCAAGAAAGTTTTGGGTTATATGGTTGTGAACGAGCTTCTAGTTTTTTTAAGAAAAATAACAATTTTTATAGATTGTTTGTTACAATACCTTCTACAAAATCAAAGTTTGCATATCTTGGAATTGAAAAATATTAATATTATGAAAAAAATTTTGTCAATATTATTAATATTATTATTAGTTCCTTCAATCTCGTATGCAAATAAATGGCATATAAAAATGAAGAAAAAAGAAAAAAAAGATTTTGCTCATTATGTACTTAAAGCACAACTAGATAATAAAATGGTTTTTCCATTAAGAAATATTAAAAATCCAGACTTTTATAAATTCTTTGATGAATTTGAAGATCATTTAGGAGTTAAAGAAAAAGGGATAGAATTCAATTTAAAATATTCATTTGAGGGACACAAGCAAGATTGGACAAGATGGGGTGTGCCAGGTCATGCTCAGCGATTTCAAATCATGGAACCTTATAAAGAAACTACAAAAAAAAATAAAACTAAATGGTATAGAATTGGATATTTTGTGCCAGCAGATATAAGGACAGACAATCATACGATCAGTTTATTTGATTTTAAAAAACTTTATGGGAAAGGTGAAAAAACTAGCGATGCGCAATTTAATATAATTGATAACCGATTTTCATGGGTTTTTAACTCATCAAACTATTTGGCTACTAAAAATGAGACAGAGTCTGAATATTTTTATTTTGATCACTACATTGTTACTTTAGATCAAAATTTTGTAAGGTTAAAAGGTAAGTGGGTCAATATTTTAATAAATGCAAAATGGTCTGAACAAGGTTTTTTGCATTTGTGGATAGATGGAAAATTAATTTCAAGTTATTTTGGTGATACATTAGGAGGCGCTTCAAGTGTGAGATTTAAGTTTGGTCCTTATAGACATCATATGGATAATGCCACCAAAGAAGGCATAGAAATTCCTGATACTATTATTAGATACTCAAACGTAGGAAAATCTGACAATTGTGATGATTTATGGAGTGGTTGCTCAGAACTTATGAGCCAGTTATCAAATCAATCTCAAGTAAATGGTGCAAGTAATGTACAATTGTGTAAATCAACATCTTCACAATCTGGGTCTTGTGAGAATTTAGGATATCCGACAAATCAAAGACCTTTTTAATTAACAGCAACCGCAGCTTTTTTTATTAGCTTTTGGTTTCTTATCAGCTTTTGCAGCTTCTGATTCTTTTTGTTCGTCTTCAAATGCTTTTTGTTTCTTTGCAATCTTATCTTCAAAATACTCATAAAGAGAAGCAAAGCCTAATTTAGCGGCTCTTTTTTCCTCATAACCTCTTCTTCCTTTAAGGTTTTCAATAATTTTGACTATTTCTTGGTTTTGCATGTTACTTTTTTATTAAAAAGGCAAGATAATTCAAGCTCTAATAATTGACAAATAATAAAAAAGTTTTTTTGTGCTAGGATAAAGGGATGAATATAAGTCAAAAAAAACTGGAAAAATCAAAAGGCAGATTAGAAATAAAAATTAAAGATCAAAATTTACAAAAACTTTATCAACAAGGATCTTTAAAAGCTTTGATGCCAGATTTTCATGAAAATTTAAAACAATTAATGCTTATAAATACTGCTGGTGGAATTACCAGCGGAGATGAATACAATTACGATATAGAGATTCAAAAATCGAATCTATGTATTTCAACCCAGGCGGCAGAAAAAATATATAGTGGGTTTGGTAATCCAGCTAACTTAGAAATTAATTTAAATTTATTAAATAATTCAAGTTTATTTTGGTTACCTAAAGAATTAATTTTATTTAATAATTGTAATCTGAAAAGAAAAATAAATTTTAATTTATCGAAAGATTCAAATTTACTACTTTGTGAAAATATTATTTTTGGACGAACTTCAATGAAGGAGGTATTTGAAAAAGGATATTTTTTAGATTTTTGGAATATTAATATAGATAATAAATTAATTCATACAGAAGCAATAAATACAAATTTTTTTGAGAAAAAATATTTTAATAGTTTCTCTACATTAAATAGTAATTCTGCAATTGCGACAATTATTATTGTAGGAAAAAAATTTTTGAATAATGTGAATAATTTATCTGAAACTCTAACAAATAATGAAAATACAACTTCAAATTATTCTCACTGGGACAATAAATTGATCGTAAGATTTTTATCTAAGGATAGTTATAATCTTAAATTTGCAATTGATAAAATTTTGTCTTATTTTTCTGAAGGTTCAAAAATACCAAGAATATGGAATATCTAAATGAAATTAACTCCTAGAGAAAAAGATAAACTTTTAATAAGTCTTGCAGCAATTGTTGCTAAAAATCGGTTATCAAAAGGTATAAAATTAAATTATCCAGAAGCTATAGCTTTAATAACAGATTTTGTAGTCGAGGGAGCTAGAGAAGGCAAAAGTGTTGCAGAATTAATGGAGGCAGGAGCTCATGTAATTAAAAAAAAGGATTGTATGGAAGGCATTCCAGACATGGTGAAGGAAGTTCAAGTAGAAGCTACTTTTCCTGATGGAACCAAGTTAGTAACAGTACACAAACCTATTAGGTCATAATTATGAAGCCAGGTGAAGTAATTACAAAAAACGATAAAATAGACTTAAATAAAGACTCCAAAGTTACTAAGATTAAAATTTCTAATTCTGGAGATAGACCCGTACAAGTTGGAAGCCATTATCATTTTTTTGAAACAAACGAGTATTTAGTTTTTGATAGGAAATTATCATATGGAAAAAGATTAAATATACCATCAGGAACTGCTGTTAGATTTGAACCAGGTCAATCTAAAGATGTTGAGCTTATAGAAATAAATGGATTAAAAAAAATATATGGGTTCAATAAGAAAGTTATGGGTAATTTATAGTGGCTAAAATTTCTAGAGCAGCTTATGCGGATATGTATGGGCCTACTACAGGAGATAAAGTAAGGCTTGCAGATACTGAATTATTTATTGAGGTTGAAAACGATCTAACTATTTATGGTGAAGAAGTTAAGTTTGGTGGTGGAAAAGTAATAAGAGATGGCATGGGCCAATCTCAAATCAGTAGAGAAAAAGGAGCTGCAGATACAGTTATAACTAATGCTTTAATAGTTGATGTAAATGGAATTTATAAGGCTGATGTTGGTTTAAAGGACGGAAAAATATTTGAAATTGGTAAAGCTGGAAATCCAGATACTCAATCTAAAGTAAATATTATCATTGGTCCAGGAACAGAGATAATTGCCGGTGAAGGAAAAATTTTAACAGCAGGGGGTTTTGATAGTCATATTCATTATATATGTCCCCAACAAATTGATGATGCTTTACACTCAGGTATTACAACTATGTTAGGAGGAGGTACTGGACCTGCTCATGGAACACTTGCAACAACGTGTACACCTGGACCATGGCACATACAAAGAATGATACAATCTGCTGATGGTTTTTCTATGAATTTAGCTTTTGCTGGTAAAGGAAATTCCTCTTTACCAGAAGGTCTTGAAGAACAAATTCTAGCAGGAGCTTCAGCTTTAAAATTACATGAGGATTGGGGAACCACTCCTGGAGCAATTGATAATTGTTTAAATATTGCTGATAAAAATGATGTTCAAGTAATGATTCATACAGACACTTTAAATGAAAGTGGGTTTGTAGAAAATACTATCAAAGCAATTAACAAACGAACTATACATGCTTTTCATACAGAGGGTGCTGGTGGTGGACATGCACCAGATATAATTAAAGTTTGTGGAGAAGAGTATGTTATTCCTTCTTCAACAAACCCAACTAGACCATACACAGTTAATACAATAGAGGAACATCTGGATATGCTGATGGTTTGTCATCATCTCGATAAATCTATTCCAGAGGATGTAGCATTTGCTGAAAGCAGAATCAGACGAGAAACAATTGCAGCAGAAGATATTCTTCATGACATGGGAGCCTTTTCAATTATTGCATCAGATAGTCAGGCTATGGGTAGAGTTGGAGAAGTTATTATTAGAACTTGGCAAACTGCGCATAAAATGAAAGTTCAAAGAGGAAGTTTACCAGAAGAAAAAGGGGACAATGATAATTTTAGAGTTAAAAGATATTTAGCAAAATATACAATTAATCCAGCACTCGCTCATGGAATTTCAAAACACATTGGTAGTATTGAAAAAAATAAACGTGCAGATTTAGTTTTATGGGACCCAGCATTTTTTGGAGCTAAACCAGAGATGATATTGATAGGCGGAAGTATAGCTTGCGCTCAAATGGGAGATCCAAATGCATCAATTCCAACTCCACAGCCGGTATACACTAGACCAATGTTTTCATCATTTGGGACTTCATTAGAAAAATCTTCAGTAATTTTCACAAGTAAACTAGCAATTGAAAAGAATTCATTAAAAGATGCAAGTATTAGAAAAGACTTATTACCTGTAGAAAATACAAGAACTATTTCAAAAAAAGACATGATTTTAAATAATAAGTGTCCAAAGATTGAGGTTAATCCTGAGACTTATGAAGTAAAAGCTGATGGAGAAATTATTACCTGTGAACCAGCCAAAGAACTTCCTTTGGCACAAAGATATTTTATGTTTTAGCTTATGGATAATTGTTTTTTAATAGTAAATAAAATCCCCAAAAATAAAGCAAAAGACTACATATCTTTATCTTATGATGAGCGATTTTTAAGAAGAAAAAAACTTGTTTCAGATAGCGGTTTTGAATTTTTAGTAAATTTACCAGAAACAAAATCACTTTCAGAAAATCAAGCGTTTAGACTTCAAAGTGGAAATTTGATTTTAATTAAAAACAAAAAAGAAAGTTTACTTGAAATAAAAGGAAAAAATTTAATGCAACTTATATGGCATATTGGAAATAGGCATATGCCATGTCAAATTGAAAAAGATAGAATTTTTATACAGTATGATGAAGTAATAAAAAAAATGATATTAAAATTAGGAGGAACGGTTAAGAAAGTTTTAAGACCTTTTAAACCAGAGGGAGGAGCATATGGAATTGGTAGAACCCATAGCCATAGACACTAAAATAAAAGGTAAAAAAGATTTAAAAGAATCTTTACAAATTCTTCAAACTTGGTTTTCACCATCATTTCCTGTTGGAAGTTTTTCATATTCTCATGGTTTAGAGGCAATGATTAATGATAATTTTATTAAGTCAAAAGAAGATATTCTGGATTATTTAAAATGTATCTTAAAATATGGAACAGGTAAAAATGATGTAATTTTAATGAAATATACCTATCAGGGAGAAGAGTTAAATGAACTGGCCTTATCTCTTTGTCCATCTAAAGAAAGAAAAATAGAGTCTGTTGAAATGGGTAATGCTTTTAGAAAAGTGTTAACTGATAGTTGGGATTTTAAAATTCTTGAAAATACTGCTTATCCAATTGCAGTCGCTAAAGCAGCTAAACATTTTGATATACCACTTAACTTAACAATAGTATCTTATCTACAATCCTTTGTATCAAATCTAATAAATGTTTGCATTAAACATATACCAATTGGGCAAAAAATTGGACAGGACTGTATAATTAAAACTTATAAATTAATAAGAGAAATAGAAAAAGAAAATCAAAATTTAAATTTAGAAGACTTAGGTGGAATTTGTTTTAATAGTGATATCTACAGTATCAAGCATGAAAATTTGAAAACGCGAATTTATAAGACATGAAAAATATAAATGGACCATTAAAAGTTGGAATAGGTGGACCTGTTGGTGCAGGTAAGACAAGTTTAACAGCTGAATTGTGTAAATTTTTATCAAAGAAAATTTCTATGGCTGTAATATCAAACGATATTTATACAAAAGAAGATGCAGAATTTTTAATGAAAGTTCAAGCTTTACCTCTTGAAAGAATTAAAGGAGTTGAAACAGGAGGATGTCCACATACAGCAATTCGTGAAGATGCTTCAATTAATATGCTTGCTGTAGAAAATATGAAAAAAAAATTTCCTGATCTTGATTTGATTTTAATCGAGTCTGGTGGAGATAATTTAGCAGCAACTTTTAGTCCTGAATTAGTTGATCTATCTATTTATGTTATTGACGTTGGTATGGGTGGAGATATCCCTAGAAAAGGTGGCCCTGCCATTCAAAAATCAGACTTGTTAATTATTAACAAGACAGATTTAGCTCCTCATGTAGAAGTTAATCTGGAAACCATGAAAGAAGACGTAAAAAAGGCCCGAAATGGCTTACCTTATGTTTTTTGTCAGATGAAAAAACAAATTGGTGTCGAAGATGTTGCTAAATTCTTATTTTCATCAGGTGGACTATAGAGTTTTTTTATTATGCTCTAATTGTTGGTAAACAATAGAAATCAGCTGTATCAATTTTAGAAGAATACTGTCTTCGCATATTCCACTTTTTATGAACTCCTGCACTTGCAACACTCAAGGTAGATCTTCCGTATCGATGATTAGTATTATCAATAGATCTCATTAAACTATTTATTTTTTCATCCTTTTCAGAGGTAAATAAATTTGTTTTATCACTAGCATTCGATAAACCCGTTAGCATTACACCTGCTTTTTGATAACGGTAACCATTTTTAAATATACTTTCTAATATTGAAACTGCTGTCTTAACTGTTTCAATACTATTGTTTGTTGCAATTGGAAAATCAACGGTCTTTGCATTTGAATAGTAACCAAAGTTTCTTTGGAAAGGACTTGTTCTAACAAATACGGTAATTGCTTTTGCAACTAAAGACTCTGATCTAATTTTTTCAGAGGCATTTAAGCAATAATTTGCAACTGCTTCTTTTAATTCTTGAAACGTTTCAATTCTTTTTCCAAATGATCTTGAAACTACACAGCTCTTTCTTTTAGTTGTGGTTGTTTCTAATCCAATACAAGAAATCCCTCTAAGTTCCATTGCAGTTCTCGAACTTAAAACATTAGAAGATTTTTTGATCCATGTATTAGATTTATTTTTTAATTGTTTAGCATTATAAATTCCATGCTTTTGGTAAAACTTAGTTAATTGTCTTCCAACTCCCCAGACATCATTAATTTCAACTTTTTCTAAAATAGGATCTAAGTTTTCTATTCCAATTAAGCTTGTCACCCCTGATTGTTTTTTCTTTGCAATATGATTTGCAACTTTGCTTAAAGTTTTTGTATTGGCTATTCCAATGCTTGTTGGAATACCAGTCCATTGTAAAACTGTTTCTCTAATTTCTTTTCCAACTTTTTCTACTTCACTATCAGGAAAGTTTGATAAATCCAAAAAAGCTTCATCAATTGAATAAACTTCTATTTCTGAATTAAATCTTTTAAGAGTTCGCATCACTCTTCTAGACAAATCTCCATATAAAGAATAATTAGATGAGAAAACTTCAACTTTATTTTTAATAATAATATCTTTTGCTTTAAAATAGGGTTCACCCATTTTAATTCCTAAAGCTTTTGCTTCATTTGATCTTGAAATGATACAACCATCATTATTAGATAAAACAACAACAGGCTTTCTTCTTATTTTTGGATTAAATAATCTTTCGCATGAAACATAAAAAGAATTACAATCAATTAATGCTATTTTTTTAGTACGTTGAATGGATGACATAAGTAACAACCCCCCAAATAAAAATATCTTGTTCTTCGTTAATTAAAATTCTGTCAGAAAATTCTTTAGACCCAGAAGTTAAAAATTTTTTATCTCGTTCTTGAACTAAAGTTTTAACCACAAGTTCATCATGAACATTTGCAATCACTGTTGAAAAGTTTTTTGGTTTTAAACTTTTATCAACTACCAATAAGTCACCATCATTAATCCCAACATCGACCATGGATTTACCTTGAACTCTGATAATGAAAGTTGCTGGAACATTTCTTATTAAATGCATGTTCAGATCAATATCTTCTTCGATATAATCAGTAGCGGGGGAAGGAAAACCAGCGCCTGCTTTATGTAGATAATAAGGGATTGTTAGTTTCATGTTCTTGTTTTGTTCTACTTTATAGAACATTTATACAATACACTCAAGAGGTTGTATTTTGAGTCCGTAATTGAATCAAAAGTGAATCAAAACGTGAACATCAAAAACAACATTTGGTGGACATGTGGATAACTTTTACAATAAGTAGTCTTAAAGTGATTTATAAAGGAAAATTATGATTTGTATTAAAGCCGATATTCCCGAAGAGTTAAACGAAATAGATGATGAATTAAAAGCAGTTTACCATAGCAAAGACACTGTTTGTTTTTTCATATTAAAAACAAGAGAATTAAGAAATAAGTTTATAGAAGAAACCAAGGGAATGAACAAAAGTGAAAGAGAAAAAGTTTACGAGGTATATAATAAATAAATCATGAATATTTTAGATTTTGTGATGGTTGGTTCTGATGATCATGAAAAATCAGGTGATTTTTATGATGCTGTATTTGAACCTTTAAAATTAAAAAGAGTTTTGAAAACACAAAAATATCTTGGTTACGCTCATTCAAGTGATCCAGAGAAAGTTCAATTTTATGTAACACATCCTGTAAATGGAAAAGATGCAACGTTTGGTAATGGTACCCAAATAACTTTATTGGCAGACAACAAAGAAGCAGTTGAAAAATTTTATGAAATTGCATTATCAAAAGGTGCAACAGATGAGGGAGCTCCAGGAGTTAGAAAAGATGGAAATTATTATGGATATATTCGTGATTTAGATGGAAATAAGATTGCAGCTAAAAGTATTTTAAAATAAAAAAGGAGATATATGAAATTAAATTGTCATTGCGGAGCTGTTGAAGCAGAAATTAAAGCTACAGTTAACGGATTAGCAAAAATTGTAAGATGCAACTGTTCTATTTGTAAAAGAAAAAATGCAACAATGGGGATGGTTAAAAATGAAGATTTTAAAGTTACTAAAGGACAAGATAAATTAAAACTTTATCAATATCATACGAAAGTTGCTAACCATTACTTTTGCACTGAATGTGGAATTTACACTCATCATAATCCAAGAAGTGCACCAGCTATGACTGGATTTAATTTAGGTTGTGTGGATGAAGTTAAAGTAGAGGATTTAAAAGAAGTAGTTTTCTTTGATGGTCTTAACCATCCAATGGATCAAGAAAAATAATAGTTCAATGAAATTATCCGAAGAGTGTTTTAATAAAGTTAAAAAAGATTGTTTGAAATTTATTAAATCACAAGAAACCTCAACTGAAAAATTTGGCAATAAGGAGGGGATGATTAAGAATTTTTTAATCCCAATATGTTTTTGGATTGTAAAAAAAGCAGGTAATAAAAAACCTTATTTTGTTGGTTTAGCTGGAGGACAAGGAACAGGCAAAACAACTATTAGCTCCATAATAAAGATAATATTAGAAAAGTATTTTAAATTGAAAGTATTCAAAATTTCTATTGATGATTTTTATAAAACTAGAAAAGAAAGAATAGCTTTATCGAAAAAAGTACACCCTATGTTGCTTACTAGAGGTGTTCCAGGCACTCATGATATCAATATGATTTTGGATTTCTTTAAAAAATCTAAAGCAAAAAAATTTAAAAATATGAAGTTGCCAAATTTTAATAAGGCAATTGACGACAGATTTCCTAAAAATAAATGGAATAAAATTAATAAAAGACCTGATGTTATTATTTTTGAAGGATGGTGTGTTGGAGCAAGAGCAGAGGCCAATAAGACATTAAAAAAATCTATTAATTCTATGGAAAAAGCAAATGATAATAAACTTGTTTGGAGAAAATATGTTAATCAACAATTAAAGACTAAATATAAAAAGCTATATTCTCAGTTAAATTGTATGATTTACTTAAAAGCAAAAAACTTTAGTTTATTACAAAAGTGGAGATTAAAGCAGGAACATAAACTATGGTTAAAAACAAAGAGAAAAGGTGGTCATAAAATAATGAGTAAAGGGGATGTAATTAATTTTATGCAAACATATCAAAGAATTACTCAAAATATGTTCAAAAATATGCCTAAATATGCATCTATCATTTTAAATTTAAATAGTAACCATCAAATTAAAACTGCTGTATATAAATCGAAATGAAAAAAATATTTATAATATTATTCGCATCAATATTTTATTTTAGTAACGCTTTCGCAGTTACACTTCTTGATGCATTAAATCAAACTTATAAAAATAATATTCAATTAAATGCTGAAAGAGAAAATATTAAAGCATCAGAAGAAGATGTGAATATTGCAAAAGCTGATTATAAACCATCTTTAACATTAAGTGGAACAAAAAGTATTGAAGACACAAATAAACTTACTAATCAAAGCGGAGGTGATGCAAGTATAACTGATGTAGACCCATTCACCACTTCAATTAAGTTAGAGCAAACATTGTTAGATTTTGGTAGAGGCTTAACTCTTGAAAAAAATATAACTGCTTTGGATTTAGCAAAAGCTCAATTGGTTAAAAAAGAACAAGATATTATACATAAAGCAATCGACGCTTTTACAAATTTAATTTTAGCTAGAGAAACTTTAGATATAAACGAAAAAAATTTAAATCTTTTAATTAGACAAGTTGAAAATGATCAAATTAGAAGAGACAGAGGTCAAATTACAAACACTGACTTAGCACAATCCGAGTCTTCACTTGCAGGTGCACAAGCTCAATTTGCAAAATCAAAAAGTGATTTATTAATTAGTAAACTTAATTACGAAAATATTATTGGTAAAATCAGCGATCCAAACCAATTACAAAAAAATTCAACAGCAATAGTCAATATTCCAAAATCTTTAAACGAGGCAATTAGTATTTCAAAACAAAATAATCCGGATATTCAAATAGCAAAATTTGATTTAGCCAAAGCTGAGAAAGAATTAGCAATTACAGAGTCAGACTTAAAACCAACTGCTTCTTTATCTTTAGAAAGATCTTATACAGATGATCTAAGTTCTACTTACGATGAAAGAGAAAAAGATGTATTAAAGGCAACAGTTAATTGGCCTTTTTATTCAGGTGGAAAAAAAAGATCAACTATTTCTAAAAATTCAAATTTAACTACTAGAAAAAGATTATTATTAGATGATGCTGTAAGAACCAATGAAACAAATGTTGCAAGTGCATGGTCTAGTCTAGAATCTTCGAAAAGTTTTTTAAATTCTGTTAGGGTTCAAGTAAATGCGGCTGAAATAGCTAATGAAGGAATAGCTGCAGAATACGAAAGAGGTTCAAGAACAACTTTAGATGTTATCCAATCTAATGCTTTATTACTTTCTGCTCAAATTTCTCTAGCAAGTTCAGAGAAAAACTATCTAATGGCTCAATACAATCTGCTTAAAGCAGTAGGTTTGCTTAATAGCCAATATCTAAAACTTAAGTAATTATTGAATTTTTAAGGCTAAAAAATAAATATATTGCTAATGAGAACAAAATGTGTACATTTATTCCATGATTCGAGTGTTAAAAAAATTTAAAAAAAGAGGCAAAAAATGACGAAAAATAACCTAAAAGTAGTTAAATCTACTAAAGATCAAGAAATGGATGTTAAAGAAAAGAACAAAGCGTTGGACGCTGCGATAGCTCAAATTACAGATAATTTTGGAAAAGGCTCTGTAATGAAGCTTGGTGAAAAGAGAGCAATGGATATCGAGTCTGTATCGACAGGTTCTTTAAGTCTTGATTTAGCTTTAGGTATAGGTGGATTACCAAAAGGAAGAATTATTGAAGTTTATGGACCAGAGTCATCAGGTAAAACAACATTAGCATTGCAAGTTGTTGCTGAAGCTCAAAAATCTGGCGGAATTTGTGCATTTGTTGATGCAGAACACGCATTAGATCCAGTTTATGCAAAAAAATTAGGTGTAAATACTGAAGAACTTTTAATTTCACAGCCAGATACTGGTGAACAAGCATTAGAAATCGCTGATACACTAGTAAAATCAGGCTCTATTTCAGTAATCGTTATCGACTCTGTTGCAGCTTTAACACCAAAAGCTGAAATTGATGGTGAAATGGGAGATCATCATGTGGGTCTTCAATCAAGATTAATGAGTCAGGCTTTAAGAAAATTAACAAGTTCAATTTCAAATACAAACACAATGATGATTTTCATTAACCAAATCAGAATGAAAATTGGAGTTATGTTTGGAAGTCCAGAGACAACATCAGGTGGTAATGCACTTAAGTTTTACTCATCTGTAAGAATGGATATTAGAAGAATTGGTGCCATCAAAGATAAAGATGAAATTATTGGTAACTCTACAAGAGTGAAGGTAGTTAAGAATAAAGTAGCACCTCCATTTAAAGTTGTTGAATTTGACTTGATGTATGGAAGAGGAATTAGCAAGATGGGTGAATTAGTCGATCTTGGTTCTAAAGCAGATATAATTGAAAAATCAGGTGCATGGTATGCTTACAAAGGTGAGAAGATTGGTCAAGGTAGAGAGAATGCTAAGACTTATCTAGCTCAAAATCCTAAAGTTGCTGCAGAAATTGAAATGGCAATTAGAGAAAAAGCAGGTGTGATTTCAAAGAAAATAGAAGGAAATCCAATTGATCCTGAAAAATTAGAGAAAGAAAAGAAAGTAGCTGAAAAAGAAGAAGCTGAAAAAGCAGAAGCTACTCCTCCATCTAAAAAGAATTAATAGGTCATCTTTATTAATAAAAGGCGCTTAATTTAAGCGCCTTTTTTCCCTTCGATATCTAGACATAGAATAAAAAAGCTGTATTTTAAAAATATGGCAGACAAAACACTCAATGAAATAAGAAATACTTTCTTAAAGTATTTTGAAAAGAACGATCACAAGATTGTGGAATCTAGTAATCTAGTTCCAAATAATGATCCCACATTGATGTTTGCCAATTCTGGGATGGTCCAGTTTAAGAATGTATTTACAGGATTAGAAAAAAGAGATTACGTTAAAGCCACTACTTCACAAAAATGTGTAAGAGCAGGTGGTAAACACAATGATTTAGAAAATGTTGGTTACACACCAAGGCACCACACTTTCTTTGAGATGTTAGGAAATTTTTCTTTTGGTGATTATTTTAAAGAGCAAGCAATTCATTATGCATGGGATTTAATAACCAAAGATTTTGGAATAGATAAAAACAAGCTGTACGTAACAGTATTCCACGAGGATGATGAGGCCTTCAATTTTTGGAAGAAAATAGCGGGTTTTAGCGATGATAGGATTATAAGGATAGCAACTTCTGATAATTTTTGGTCAATGGGTGAGACAGGTCCATGTGGCCCTTGCTCAGAAATCTTTTTCGACCACGGAGATCATTTACCAGGAGGTTTACCTGGAACTAAAGATGAGGATGGAGATAGATTTATAGAAATTTGGAACTTGGTCTTTATGCAATTTGAACAAGTTACAAAAGATAAAAGAATAAATCTTCCAAAGCCATCTGTTGATACAGGAATGGGATTAGAGAGAATTGCAGCTTTATTGCAAGGTTCACATGATAACTATGAAACAGATCATTTTAAAAAAATAATTGGATCTGCATCTGAAATTACAAAAGTTAAATCAGATAAATCTAATTTAGCTAGTTTTAGAGTAATAGCTGATCACTTAAGAGCAAGTTCATTTTTAATTGCTGAGGGAGTTTTACCTTCAAATGAAGGAAGAGGATATGTTCTTAGAAGAATTATGAGAAGAGGAATGAGACATTCTCATTTACTTGGATCTAAGGAACCAGTTTTTTATAATTTGTTCGACACTCTTAAAAATGAAATGTCTGGAAATTATCCAGAGTTAGTTAGAGCAGAGTCTTTAATTAAAGAAACTTTAAAAATGGAGGAAGAAAAATTCTTAGTTCTACTGGATAGAGGAATAAAAATTTTAAATGATGAAATATCTAAAATAGATAAAGTATTACCAGGTGAAGTAGCTTTTAAATTATACGATACCTATGGTTTCCCATTAGATCTTACAGAAGATATTTTAAGAAACAAATCAATGTCAATTGATACTGAAAAGTTTCAATCTTTGATGAAGGAAAGTAGAGAACTTGCTAAGAAAAATTGGAAAGGTTCTGGTGATGCAGCGGTTGAAGATATCTGGTTTGGAATAAAAGATAAAATTGAGTCAACTGAATTTTTAGGATATGAAACTAATCAAGCTGAAGGTGTCGTGTTGTCTCTTTTAAAAGATAAGAAAGAAGTAGATCAGTTAAAAGAAAATGATGAGGGAATGATTATAGTAAATCAAACTCCTTTCTATGGTGAGTCTGGAGGTCAGGTCGGTGATACTGGTGAAATAGTATCAAATGATTTTAAATTTGAAGTAACCGATGTCCAAAAAAAACTAGGAGATTTATTTGTTCATTATGGAAAGGTTAAAAGTGGATCTATAAAACTACGAGAAAGTGTAGAGTTAAAAATTGATGTGGAAAGAAGAAACAATACTCGTGCTTATCACTCAGCAACCCATCTGCTACATGAATCTTTACGAAGAGTTCTAGGTACTCATGTAACTCAAAAAGGGTCATTAGTAGAGCCAAGTAGATTAAGGTTTGATTTTAGCCACATGAAGCCAATTTTGAATGAAGAAATTGATAAAATAGAAAAGTTTGTAAACACAATGGTTTCAAAAAAATCTGATGTAAAAACTAGACTAATGACACCTGATGAGGCAGTTGAAAATGGTGCTCTAGCATTATTTGGGGAAAAATACGGAGATGAAGTTAGGGTTCTTTCAATGGGAGACGAGGATGGAAAATATTTTTCTACTGAATTATGCGGTGGAACGCACGTTAAAAACACTGCTGATATTGGTAAATTTAAGATTGTGAGCCAGTCCTCAATTGCTGCAGGTGTTAGAAGAATTGAGGCTTTGAGAGATAAACAATTAGAGGAATATTTAAAAAATAAAGAGAAATTATCAAACCTATCTGCAAAAAAAGATGAGGAAACAATTAAAGATTTAAGTCAACAAATTATTAAATTGGGAGGTAAGCCAAGTTTAGAAGAAACTGAACAAAAAACTTTAATAAAAAATTTAACTAAACAATTAGAGACTATCTCAGTAAATGCAATTCTAGAGGATAAATCTAAAAATGTTGTTAAAGATGAAGAAATTAATGGAGTTAAGTTAAGACTCCAAAAAATAGATGGATTACCTCCAAAAGAATTAAGAAAACTTGTAGACAAAGGTAAAAAAGATTTAGGCGAAGGTATTGTGGTTGTGTTTGCTAATAAAGATGAAAAGGTTGGATTAGCTGTTGGAGTAACAGATAAATTAACCAACAAGTTTGATGCAGTTAAATTTGTAAAAGTTGGATCTGAAATAATTGGTGGTAAAGGCGGTGGTGGAAGAAAAGACTTTGCTCAAGCTGGTGGACAGGATCAATCAAAAATTGAAGAAGCTTTTGAAAAGCTTAAGAGTTTAATTTAATTTCTTTTTTAAATTACCGTCAATTTCATCTAAAAACTGATTGGTAGTTAAATACTTGCTATCAGGACCAATAAGAATTGCTAAATCTTTTGTCATTGATCCACTTTCTACACATTCAATACAAATTTTTTCTAAAGTTTGTGCAAATTTGATCAGTTCTTCATTGCCATCTAATTTACCTCTATGAGCTAATCCTCTAGTCCAAGCAAATATTGATGCGATTGGGTTGGTTGAAGTTTCTTTTCCTTGTTGATGCATTCTATAATGTCTAGTTACTGTTCCGTGTGCAGCCTCTGCTTCCATTACTTTTCCATCTGGAGTTAATAATGTACTCGTCATTAATCCTAAAGACCCATAACCTTGAGCCATAGTATCTGACTGAACATCACCATCGTAATTTTTACAAGCCCAAATATACTTACCACTCCATTTCATTGCACATGCAACCATATCATCAATTAATCTATGTTCGTAAGTCAAATTATTTTTTTCAAATTCACTTTTGTATTCTTTGTCGAAAATTTCTTGGAAAATATCTTTAAATCTTCCATCGTATTGTTTTAGAATTGTATTTTTAGTAGACATGTAAACAGGCCATTTTTTAATTAACCCATAACTGAAACAAGATCTTGCAAAGTCTTCAATAGACTTATCTAAATTGTACATTGATAAAGCCACACCAGGACCTGTAAAATTAAATACTTCATATTTAATTTCATCTTTTCCATCTTCAGATGTCCACTTCACTTCCATTTTTCCTTTTCCAGGAACTTTAAAATCAGTTGCTTTATATTGGTCACCAAATGCATGTCTTCCAATAATCACTGGATCAGTCCAAGAAGGGACAAGCTTTGGAATATTTTTACAAATAATTGGTTCTCTAAATACTGTTCCTCCAATTATATTTCTTATCGTTCCGTTAGGAGATCTCCACATTTTTTTTAAATCAAATTCTTCTACTCTTGCTTCATCAGGCGTAATTGTTGCACACTTTATTCCAACACCAATTTTTTTGATTGCATTCGCAGAGTCTATTGTGATTTGATCATCAGTATTATCTCTGCTTTTCATGCCTAAATCGTAATATTCAATACCAAGATCTAAATATGGCAGGATTAGTTTGTTTTTAATAAACTCCCACATAATACGAGTCATTTCATCGCCATCCAGCTCTACAACTGGGTTTTTTACCTTGATTTTGCTCATTAAATAAAAATTATCTTATTAATTGAATTTGATCGTTTTATATACATATTAATCGAAAATTAGCAAATAGAAGAATATGTTTAGCAAGATATTTCCAAAGATTCACACAGAAGGATACAAGTTTATAGTCATAGCTGTATTCATAACTATCATTTTTCTAATTATTAATAATTTTTTAGGATTAATAGGAATTTTACTAAGTGTCTGGGTTTATTATTTTTTTAGAGATCCAGAGAGAACAATTATAGGAGACGATAGTTATCTTGTAAGTCCTGCTGATGGAGAGGTAATTAAAGTTGAAGAGGTAGATGGTCCAAAAGAACTTGGGCTAGAAAATAAAAAATTTAAAAAAATAAGTATTTTTATGAACGTCTTTGATTGTCATGTTAACAGAACACCGTGCTCAGGTATTGTTGAAGATATTTTATATAAACCAGGAAAATTTTTAAATGCATCTTTAGATAAAGCAAGCGAAGACAACGAGAGAAATTATTATAAAATAAAAGACAAACATGGAAATGATATTGTGGTCGTTCAAATTGCAGGATTAGTTGCAAGAAGAATAGTTTGTGAAACAAATAAAAACCAAGAATTAAGCCAAGGTGATAGAATTGGAATGATTAGATTTGGTAGTAGAGCAGATGTTTACTATGAAAATTATGAACCACTAGTTAAAGTTGGTCAAACAGCAATTTCAGGAGAAACACTGCTGGCTAAAAATTAATTTATGGAACAGCCAAAAAACAATTTAAAAATTGTTACAGATAAAAAAACTAACGCAAGAGTGATTTTACCTAACATGCTAACTCTTATTGGGGTTTGTATAGGTTTATCATCAATTAGATTTGCATTAGATGGAAAATTTGAATTTGCAATTATAGCAATTATGTTTGCTGCTCTTATAGATGGATTAGATGGAAGAATAGCAAGATTAATTAAAGGGACATCAAAAGTTGGTAAAGAGCTAGACTCTCTTACAGACATGATTAGTTTTGGAGTAGCCCCAGCATTTATTATGTATTTCTGGAAACTAAATACATTAGGAAGATTTGGATGGTTGTTATGTTTAATATATGTAATTTGTGTTGCATTACGTTTAGCTCGTTTCAATGTAAATACAGGTCAAGCACCTTCTTGGAGAGATAATTTTTTTGAAGGAGTTCCATCACCTGCCGGAGGTATTTTAGTTTTAACTCCATTGATATTCAGTCTTACAAGCTTTGATCTTATAAAGATAAATTATGATGTTGTCGTTCCAGTTTTTTTTATTGTAACATCTTTATTATTGATCAGTAAATTTCCAAGTTATTCATTTAAAAAAATTGTAATTCAGAGAAAGGTAACTATTTTTCTATTATTTGGAATAGTTTTATTTTTTGGATTACTTCTAATATATCCATTTAATGTTATATCTATCAGTGCAATAATATACTTAGGTATGCTTCCAATAAGTTTTTTTCATTATCAAAAATTAAAAAAACAAAACGAAGATCAGAATTATAAAGATGAAGATGACGATCTTGAAGATATTTTGTGATGAAAAAAAATGTCATTGTATCATTAGCTGATTCAAATTATTTCCCTTTATTAAATGAGTTAATAGACTCTATAAAAAGATTTAAAGAAAGCTCTGAAGTTGCAATATGTATTTTGGATGCTGGCTTATCAGAGGATCAAAAGATTGAATTATCATCAAAAGTAGATGAAATAAAAACAGCAGAGTGGGATATAAAAGTTCCAGATAGTAAAATTAAAGGGCGTGAATGGTTAAAGAGCCAAGTATCAAGGGCTTTTTTGCCCAAATATTTTCCAAGCTATGAAAAATATTTGTGGATTGATTGTGATGCTTGGGTCAATGATTGGCAATCTGTTGAGCTTTATTTTAAAGCGTGTGAAAATGGTAAATTAGGAATTACACAAACTATCGGACCAGGTTACAAGATTACTTCGAGAGTAAATTGGGTTTTTGGAAAACTAGCAATTATTAAATCTCAAAATTTTAAACACGCAATAAAATCTAATATTAGTTTAGAAAAAGCTAGAAAGTTAGCCTTCGCTCCTCATATCAATATTGGTGTTTTTTCTTTAGAAAAAAATTCAACCTGCTGGAATTCATGGCAGGAAAACTTAAAGCAAACACTTAAAGGTGGAGAAATATTTGGCTCTGAACAATTAGCTATGAATATGTCAGTGTATGTTGATAACGTAGAAACTGAATTCCTTCCATTAAACTGCAATTGGATTACTAGCAATCTTTTGCCAAAGTTTGATGAGGATAAAGATACATGGGTAGAGCCTTATTTACCTAATTATAAAATTGGAATTATGCATTTAGCTGCTGGTATCTGGAAAGATAATGAAGATATGAGACTTAACAAGAGTATTAAGATAGATATTCAAACTCTTACAGGTAAAATTTTAAATAAAAGTTTAAGATTTAATAATTAATTGAAAAAAAATAAAATATCCAAGAACTGGGTTAATAAGCAGCGTAGGGATATCTATGTAAGACAATCTAAAGTAGATGGGTATCGTGCTAGATCGGCTTATAAATTAATTGAAATTGATGAAAAATTTAAAATTTTTAAAGGTGGATTATCAGTAATTGATATTGGTGCAGCCCCAGGAAGTTGGTCACAATATGCTCTTAAAGCAGCTAAAAGTGGAAAATTGATATCGATAGATTTAAAAAAAATGGAGCCCATAGGTAATAGTGTTCAAATCCAAGGAGATTTTACTGAAGAAAAAACTCAAGAAGAAATTAAAAAAAATATAAACGGTAAAGTTGATGTCGTTATGTCTGATATGGCCGTAGATACAACTGGTATTAAAAATATAGATTCAATACAAACTGGAGAACTGTGTAAAGAGGCAATGTTTTTTGCTAAAGATTTAATGAAAGAAAATGGATATTTTATTTCAAAAATTTTTATGGGAGGAACATTTAACGAAATCGTCGCAGAGGGAAAAAAATATTTTAAAGAAGTTAAGGTTTTTAAACCAAAATCTAGCAGAAAAGATTCAAAAGAAAGTTTTATAATTTGTAGAAAAATCCGATAGAGACTTTTAATTTAAAAGGAATCGTATATAAAAGATTATGGTTCCCATAAAAGAAGCACTTACCTTTGATGACGTTACATTAGCTCCAAAGTATTCAGAAATATTACCTTCTGATGCAGACACTACTGTATCTTTAACAAAGCATTTGAAGCTTAAAATTCCACTTTTATCATCTGCAATGGACACTGTCACAGAGAGTAGAATGGCAATAGCTATAGCTAAAGCTGGTGGTATTGGAGTGATTCACAGAAACCTTGATATAAAAAAACAATTATCAGAGATTAAAAAAGTAAAAAAACAAAAACTGATTGTTGGAGCAGCCGTAGGTGCAGCACCAAATGAATTTATCAGAGCTAAAGAAATAATTAAAGAAGGTGTAGATTTAATCGTAGTAGACACAGCACATGGCCATACAAAGAAAGTTGCCGAAATAATTAAATATATAAAGAAAATAAAAACTAACAAAATTGCTTTGTGCGCAGGAAATATTGCAACACCAGAAGCTGCAAAATTCCTAATAAAGTTAGGAGTAGATATAATTAAAATTGGTATAGGGCCAGGTTCTATTTGTACAACAAGACTGGTTGCTGGAATAGGAGTTCCTCAATTAAGTGCAATTTTAGCTGTAAGAAGTGGTTTAAAAAATAAAAATGTTAAAATAATTTCAGATGGTGGAATAAAATATTCTGGTGATTTAGCAAAAGCTTTTGCTGCAGGAGCTGATGCTGTAATGATCGGTTCGTTATTTGCAGGTACAAACGAAACGCCAGGGAAATTGATTAAAAAAAATGGACAGCTTTTCAAAAGTTTTAGAGGCATGGGTTCTGTTGGAGCTATGAACAAAGGGTCAGCTGATAGATACTTTCAAAAAAAACAAAAAGACTCTTCGAAATATGTGCCCGAGGGTGTTGAAGGTTTTGTAAAATATAAAGGAGATGTTGGGAGTATTATTTATAAATTAATTGGTGGATTGAAATCTTCAATGGGTTATCTTGGATCAAAAACAATCATTAAATTAAGAAATAAACCACAATTTGTGAAAATTACAAAAGCTGGATTTTATGAAAGTATGGTTCATAATGTAGATGTGGTAAAAAACGATAGTAAATATTAATGAATAAATTTTTAAAATTAACAGGTATAATACTTTTAACAGTTTCTTTTAACAGCACGTCTTTTAGTAAAGAAAATTTTTTTAATGAAGCTTTAGAATTATTTAAAAAAGAAAAATATGAAGATGCGCGTTTTTTATTTGAGAGAAATATAGTTTTTAATCCAAAAGACGCAAACTCATATTTATATTTAGCAAAAATTTACAACCAAGAAGAAAATCAAAGAAAAGAGGAATATAATTTAGAAACAACACTATTAATTGAGCCTGATAACGAAGAAGCTTTATTAATGTTAATGAAAATTGCTTTAGAAAAATCTAATTATGAAAAAGTTAAAGATCTTTCAGACAAGTTTGTAAAAGTTTGTAAAAATTTATGTAATGAAAACAAAGATGTTCAAGAGTCATTGAAAAATATAGAACCTGAAAATAATGAGTCTTGATCAAAATCTTAACAAAATCTTAATAATAGATTTTGGCTCTCAATTTACTCAATTAATTGCAAGAAGAGTAAGAGAATTAGGTGTGTTTTCTGAAATAGTTAGCCACAAAAAAATAAAACTAAAAGACATAAATCACAGTATTAAAGGAATAGTATTATCTGGCGGTCCATTAAATGTTTATCAAATAAATAAATATTCATTTGATAAAAAAATTTTACAACTTGATGTGCCAGTTCTTGGAATATGTTTTGGGCATCAAATTTTATCAAAACTTAACGGCGGAAGGGTAAAACAATCAAAACATAGAGAATTTGGTTTAGCTAATGTTTATAAAAAGAATAACAGTCTTTTAACAACTAATTTTTTTGGAAACAAAAAATCCAAACAAGTTTGGATGAGCCATGCTGATCAAATTTCAAAACTTCCTAAAAATTTTAAAGTTGTAGCATCAAGTACAAATTCAAAATTTGCAATTGTTGAAAATAAAATAAAAAAATATTATGGGGTACAATTTCACCCAGAGGTAACTCATACAGAGAATGGAAAGAAATTAATAAGTAATTTCATTTTTTTAATTTGTAAAATCAAAAAAAATTGGTCTTCTAGGGATCAAAAAAGTCAGCTTATTAAAGATGTTAGAAAACAAGTTGGAAACAATAAAGTTATTTGCGCTTTATCAGGAGGTGTAGATAGTAGTGTAGTTGCTCAATTACTTAATAAAGCTATTGGTAAAAAACTTTATTGTATTTTTGTAAATACAGGCCTTTTAAGAAAAAATGAGGAAGTGCAAGTAGTTCAAACTTTTAAAAAGCGTTTAAAAATGAATTTAATTTATGTAAATGCTGAAAAGGAATTTTTAAAAAAATTAACAAATGTTTCTGATCCTGAGAAAAAAAGAAAAATAATTGGTAATTTATTTATTAAAATATTTGAGCGGTATGCTAAGAAAATCAAAAATGTCAAATTTTTAGCTCAAGGAACTCTCTATCCAGACTTAATTGAAAGTAAATCAGTTACTGGTAGTCAAACTTCTAAAATTAAATCACATCATAATGTTGGTGGCTTACCAAAAAAAATGAATTTAAAGTTAGTAGAACCACTAAAATTCTTATTTAAGGATGAGGTAAGAAAATTAGGATTAGAGTTAAATTTAAGTAAAGAAATTATATCAAGACATCCTTTTCCTGGACCAGGCTTAGCAATTCGAATGCCAGGAATTATAACTAATGAAAAAATTAAAATTTTAAAAGAAGCTGATTATTATTTTATTCAAGCCTTAAAAGATCACGGTCTTTATCATAAGATTTGGCAAGCTTATGCAGCATTACTTCCGGTAAAAACAGTGGGTGTTATGGGAGACAACCGTACTTATGAATACTTATGTTTATTAAGAGCAATTACATCTGAAGATGGAATGACAGCTGACTATTATGAATTCAAAAAGTCTTTTATGCAAACTATATCAAATAAAATAGTTAACAGTATAAGGGGTATAAACAGAGTAGTGTATGATGTTACTTCAAAACCACCTAGCACTATTGAATTAGAGTAGTTTTTAATTATAAATTAACATTATGAAATATTTACACACAATGATTAGAGTTAAAGACGTGGATGAGTCTCTAAGATTTTTCTGCGAAGGGCTTGGTTTAAAAGAAACAAGAAGAATGGAAAATGAAAAAGGAAGATTTACATTAATTTTTCTTGCAGCACCAAATGATGAAAAAGCAGAAATAGAATTAACATATAATTGGGATGGTGATGAGCTTGGAGAAGGTTCAAGAAATTTTGGTCATCTTGCCTATAGAGTAGATAACATTTATGAAACATGCCAAAGATTAATGGATATGGGCTACACGATTAATAGACCGCCAAGAGATGGTCATATGGCTTTTGTTAGATCACCAGACAAAATTTCAATTGAAATACTTCAAGAGGGAAATTTAGAACCTAAAGAGCCTTGGGCTTCAATGGAGAATACTGGTACCTGGTAATATTTTTCTAATGTGGATTGCTAAGTTTAACAAACCATACAAGGAAAAAATTAAAAAATTAACTTTTAATTTTGCAGATATTAAGAAAGGTGAAACGATGCTAATTTCATCTCCAAGTTCAATAGCAAAATATATTCATAAAATTCCTAAAGGTAAAAAAAAGACAGTTATTGAAATGAGAGAAGCTTTAGCTAAAAAAGCCAAAGCTAACAAAACGTGCCCAGTATCTACAGGGATTTTTTTAAGAATTGCTATAGAGGCATCATTAGAGGAACAAATTAAAAAAAAAACTAAAAAACCAAAACTTCCTTTTTGGAGAATTATTGACGAAAAATCTCCTATTGCAAAGAAACTATCTATATCTAAAAAGCTTTTGAAAGCATATAAGAACCAAGAATTTATAAATGAGTAAAATTAAAAAATTTGTTGCAAAAAAAAATAAGTCAAAAATAGTTAGTCTAACTGCCTATTCAAAAAATATTGCTTCTATATTAGATAATTATTGTGATTTAATTTTAGTAGGAGACTCACTTGGTTCAGTTTTATACAATTATAAATCTACAAGAGAAGTAAATTTGAGCACTATGATTGAACACTCTAAAAGTGTGAGAATGGGTATAAAAAAAAGTTTAATGATTGTTGATATGCCACATAACACTTATCGAACTCCTAAAGAGGCAGTGAAAAATGCAAAACAAATAATGAAAAAAACAAAGTGTGACGGTGTAAAATTAGAAGGTGGAAAAAAAGTTTATGAAATAATCAAATCTTTAATTAAAAACAAAATTCCAGTCATGGGCCATCTAGGGTTGCTTCCTCAGTCAGATAAAACTTTCAAATTTAAAGGAAAAAAAAAGTTAGAGAGAAACAACATTATAAGAGACTCACAATTATTAGAAAAAGCTGGAGTGTTTTCAATTGTTTTAGAATGTGTTGAAACTTCTTTAGCAAAGCTTGTCACGCAAAAATTAAAGATACCAACTATTGGTATAGGAGCTTCTAAATATTGTGATGGTCAAATATTAGTTTTTGATGATTTAATTGGCTTAAATTCAACGAATTATAAGTTTGTAAAAAAATATGCCAATATAAGAAATAATATTTCTAAAGCTGTTTCAAATTATTCAAAAGAAGTAAGAAAAATTAAATTTCCTAATAAAAAAAATTCTTTTTAATTAAAAGTATTTTTTAAATTCTTCATTAATATTTAATATTTCAAGATCAACCAATCCACCTATTACTAATTGTAGACCAACAATTAAGATAAATACTAATCCGATATAAGCTATCCAAATATGTCTTTGTATATAATTAGCCATATATGTCGCTAAAGCACCAGTTAAAACAACTGATAACATCAGTCCAAATATCATAAATCCAAAATAACCTTTTGCTGCTGCAACTACACCAATGACATTATCAAAACTAATCATGATATCTGCAAATAATACTTTTCCAATACTGCTAATGTATGAAGGCTCTTTTCCTTTTTTAGTAGTAGGTTTTACTTTTTTAATGTCTAGTAAATCTTTTCTTAAATCATTTACAATCCAAATTAATAATAAACCACCTAAAATTTTTATAAAATAAAATTCAAATAAAAAAGTCGCAAAAATTGCAAAAAAGATTTTAAAAACAAATGCTCCAATTACACCCCAAAGAATTATTTGTTTTCTATTTTTTGGAACAAAATTTGAAGCTATAGATCCGACTATAACCGCGTTATCTGCCGTTAATATAATTGTGATAAAAATTATATTAGTTAAAATTATGAGCTCTTCAATCAAGATAACATTATAATAGTATAATCTGACAATTTTTCAATGAGACCATAATGATAATTTTATTGATTTAATCTCTGAGAGATAATTAAATGTTTATTTTAAAAAGGAGGATAGATGAAATTATTCAAATTGTTTATATCTATAGTTACTTCAGTATTGTTTTTTGCAAACGTTTCTTTAGCTGAAAAATGGGATATGGCACTGGCTTATGGTGCTGGAAACTTTCATTCTGCTAATGCAACAGAATTTGCAAAAAATGTAACTGAAAAAAGTGGTGGAAAACTTACAATTGTTACCCATCCAGGTGGTTCATTATTTAAAGGTGGTGAAATTTTCAGAGCTGTAAGAACAGGTCAAGCACCTATTGGTGAAAGATTTATGTCTGCTCTTGGAAAAGAAGATCCTTTATATGAAATTGACTCATTACCTTTCTTAGCAACTACTTATGATGATGCTATGAAATTATATGAAGCTTCAAAGCCATATATTGTCAAAAGTCTTGATGAAAAAGGATTAGTATTTCTTTATGCAGTGCCATGGCCTGCACAAGGACTTTACAGTAAAAAGCAAATTAAAAAAGTTGGTGATCTAAATGGATTAAAATTTAGAGCATACAACTCTGCAACAATTAGAATTGCGGAGTTAACAGGTATGGCGCCAACTAAAATTGAAGCAGCTGAAATTAGCCAAGCATTTTCTACAGGTGCCGTTGAAAGTATGATTACTTCTCCTACAACTGGAAAAAATAGCAAGATTTGGGAAAATGGTGTTAAATATTTTTATGATATAGCAGCATGGTTTCCAAAAAATATGATCATAGCTAATAAAGCCGCTTGGAATAAACTTGATAAAGCAACTCAAGATCTTGTCATGAACCAAGCAGCAATTGCTGAAGAAAAGGGTTGGGAATTATCTAAACAAGGTAATACTGGAGACAAGAAAGCTTTAGCAGATGCTGGAATGGAAGTAGGCGAAGTTAATTCAGCTTTGAAAAAACATTTTGAAAAAGTTGGAGCAACGATGTCTGAAGAATGGAAAGCAAAAGCTGGAGACAGAGGTGCTGCAGTTTTATCTGCTTACAAATAAATAGTCTTAAAAAAAAGGCCAACTTGTAGTAAGTTGGCCTTTTTACTAAATGTTTCAATCAATAAACAATAATCTAAATAAACTTTATAAATTTTCAGGATATTTAGCTGCTTTTTTCTTAATACTTGTTGCAGTTTTTATTTTAATTGGAATTTCATCAAGGATTTTTGGTTTTTACATAAGGGGTATAGCTGAGTACTCAGGCTACTGCATGGCCGCAGCCTCTTTTTATGCTTTAGCTTTTACTTTTGTTGAGGGTGGGCATATTCGAATTACTCTTTTTTTAGAAAAAGCCTCTTCATCTTATAAGAGATTTTTAGAAATATGGTGTCTGATCGTAGCAACAATTTTTTCAGGTTATTTGTCTTTTTACTTATGGAAGATGTTATTAATCTCTTATGATTTTCAAGAGAGAAGCGAAGGTGCAGATGAGATCTTAATTTGGATACCTCAAACTAGTGTAGCTATTGGATCTTTAATTCTTTTTATAGCTGTTTTACATAAATTTATTTTAACAATTTTAAATAAGAATGACTGAAATATTTCTCATAATATTTTTTATAAGTGTACTTTTATTCTTTCTTGGATCTGGCATCTGGGTAGCAATAAGCATGATAGGTGTTTCAACAATTGGGATGATGCTATTTACTTCAAGACCAGTTGGAGATGCCATGGCAACTACGATATGGGGAACATCATCATCATGGACATTAACAGCTTTACCATTGTTTGTTTGGATGGGTGAAATATTATTTAGGACCAAGTTATCAGAAAACTTATTTGCTGGACTATCACCATGGATGCAAAAATTACCTGGTGGATTAATTCATGTAAATGTTGTTGGTTGTGCACTTTTTGCTGCAATTTCTGGCTCTTCTGCTGCAACTGTTGCAACAGTAGGTAAGATGTCTATCCCAGAACTAAGAAAAAGAAAATATCCAGAAAAAATTTTGTTAGGTAGTCTAGCTGGCTCAGGAACCCTAGGACTTCTTATACCTCCTTCAATAATATTAATAATTTATGGAGTAACTGTTCAAGAGTCTATAGCAAAGCTATTTATTGCAGGAATTATTCCAGGGATAATGATTGCACTTATTTTTATGTCTTATGTGATGATTTGGTCTTTAATAAATAAAAAAAGTATGCCAAAGTATGTAGAAAATTTTTCCTTTCTAGAAAAAATAAGAAAATCAAAACAATTATTACCAGTAATTATTTTAATATCAGCTGTAATTGGATCAATATACACTGGGGTTGCAACAGCAACAGAGGCTGCTTCTTTAGGTGTAGTAGGGGCTTTAATTTTATCTTACTTTCAAAAGAGCTTAACCATTGAAACATTTAAACAATCATTATTAGGAGCAACTAAAACATCTTGTATGATTGCTTTTATTTTAGCTGGTTCTACATTTTTATCATTAGCAATGGGATTTACGGGTCTTCCAAGAAATCTAGCTATCTGGATACAAAATATGGAGCTATCACCTTATGTATTAATTTTTGTATTAATGATTTTTTATATTATTCTTGGAATGTTTCTTGATGGAATTTCAGCAGTAGTATTAACAATGGCAATTATTGAACCAATGATTAGACAGGCTGGTTTTGATATGATTTGGTTTGGTATATTTTTAGTTATTGTAGTTGAGATGGCTCAAATTACTCCACCTGTAGGATTTAATTTATTTGTTTTACAAGGAATGGCTAACAAAGATATGGGATTTATTGCAAGAAGTGCTTTTCCATTATTTTTATTAATGATACTTGCAGTAATACTTGTTGTTATTTTCCCTGAAATTGCGTTATGGATGCCTCAACAAATGGTTCAAAATATAAATTAATATTTTGATTTTTTTGTTCCATCAATAATTTCTTTTAACTCTGTATACTCTTCGCAATTACAACTTTCTAATACTTTTAATCTTTCTTTAGCTAAATCTATTCTATTAGTAACCACGTATAATTCACCCAAATATTCGTTTATACCCACGTGTTTTGGATCAATTTCTAAACCTAAAAGATAATACTTTTCTCCATTTTCAAAATCTCCGAGTTTCCTAGTTGTAAAACCAAGATAGTTTAAGGTATCTGCTTGGAGTGGTTTTTTTTTGTTTGATTTCATTAATAAGGCTTGAGCTTTTTCATATCGTTTTTTGGCTTTTTCTATTTTTCCTTTTTTTTCATATTTCTTAGCTGCTTTAATTAAAGTAACAGCCTGAGTATAATCTGATTTTACTTTACTAGTACTGTCTGATCCTGCGGAATATGAATTTGTTGACAGTAAAACTAAAAACAAAAGTGAATAAAAAGTTTTTTTGATCATATAAATTTTTTCATTTGGTTAAGTGGTTTTAATTGCAGCCCATTTTCTATTAAATTTTCCCTAATTGATTTTGCAGTAGATAATGAACTTTCATTATCCCCATGTATGCACACAGAGTCTATTTCACAAGGTATCTGCTTTCCACTGTGACAATTAAGTGACTGATTTTTAACCATATTTAATACGTGTTTTTTAGCTTCTTCTGGATCAGTAATAAGAGCATGAGGTTTTTTTCTAGAAACTAAATTGCCATCATCCTCATAATTTCTATCTGCAAAAATTTCACAAGCTATACGCATGTTTAGTTTTTTGGCCGCTTCTTCCATTTTAGATCCTGTAGGAACCAAATAAATTAAATCTTTACTAATTTCGTTTATAGCTTTTGCTAAAGTGGTAGCTAAATCTATATCCTCACAAGCCATATTATTCAAAGCACCGTGTGGTTTTATGTGAGTAACATTCTCTCCATGATCTTGAGCAATTTTTTGAAGAATTTCATATTGATCAATAATTAATTGCCTTACCTCATTAGGTGGAAGATTAATTCTCTGCCTGCCAAAATTTTCAGGGTCATTAAATGACGGATGCGCTCCAATACTAACACCATTTTTTTTTGAAATTTGAACTACTTGATTCATCGACTCATCATCACCCGCATGATAACCACATGCGACATTTGCAGAATTAACTATTTCTAGTAAATTTGGATCATACTTATTTGAATGATGTTTTGATTTTTCACCTAAATCGCAATTTATATTAATTTCCATAGTCTCTAATGTTAAGTATAACATGACATGATAAAAAATATATCAAATCTTGGTGACGCAGCTTTGTACTGTGATTTTGGTAATGAAGTAAATAAATCAATTAATTCACAAGTAATAAAATATTTTAAAACTATTAAAGAAAAAAAATTTGAAGGGATAAATAATTTAACACCTTCTTATAACAAACTAATTATTTCTTATGATCTAAAAAAAACAAATTTTAAAGAAGTAAAAAATTATGTTGAAAACATTAATGCTCAAGACTCAAAAGATATATATTCAAAAAAATTAGAAATACCAGTTTGTTGTCATGAAAATTTTTCAATGGACATTAAAAGATTGGAAGAAATATTAAAATTAAGTAGAGAAAAAATTTTAGAGAATTTTTTAAATAAGGAATATTTTTGTTACATGACAGGGTTTATTGCTGGCATGCCTTTTCTTGGTGACTTAGATGAGAATATGCGAGCTCAACGTTTAGAAACCCCAAGAGTAAAAGTGCCCAAGGGATCTGTTGCAGTTACTGAGCAATTTGCAAACATTTATACATTTGAAAGTCCAGGTGGATGGAATATTTTGGGAAATACTCCTTTAGATGTTTTTGATAGTTCAAAAGAAGACAAACCAAACCTAATTAACCCAGGAGATAGAGTAGTTTTCAAGGAAATTACTTTAGATCAGTATAAAAATTATAATGAGTAACAATTATTTAGAAATAATTAGACCTGGAATTAATACCACTTTTCAAGATAAAGGTAGGGATCATCTTTATCATATTGGTATTCCATTTAGTGGTGCTATGGATAATCGAAATTATCTCTTAGCCAACAAACTTGTTAATAATAATTTAGACTCTGCAGTGATAGAGTTTGCATATCAAGGCCCTCACATAAAGTATTCAGGAGAAAAAATCAATTTTGCTGTTACTGGAGATGTAATTTTTTCAATTAAAAAAAAAGATACTGAAATGGAGGGAAAATGTTACGAAAGTTATCAAATTGAAAATGGAGATGAGATAAATATCATATCTACAAATAAATCAGTTTATGGATATTTAGCATTAGGTGGTGAGTTCGATTTAAAATTTCAATGGAATAGTTGTTCTATAAATACGAAAGCAAATATTGGATCTAATGATGGAAAAAAAATAGATGTAGGTCAAAGAATTAATTTAAAAAAAATAAATTCAAATAAGGATATTAAAAAAACTAATTACATTAATACCAAAATAGAAAACATAAGGGTGATCAAAGGCACTAATTTTGATTACTTTTCTGAAGAAGGTAAAAAAATATTTTATGAAAAGGAATTCACGGTATCCAAACTTTCAGACAGAATGGGTATGAGACTAGAGGGATCTAAAATTGATAATATAGTGAATACCAACATAAAATCAGAGGGTTTGATTAAAGGTGTAATCCAAGTACCGGCAGACGGAAATCCAATTATAATGCTTTCAGATCATGGTACTATTGGTGGCTATCCAAAAATTGGAGTTGTGGCTAGTGTAGATTATGACCGATTAGTACAGATGTCTCCTGGTTCAAAAATAAAATTTAAAGAGATTAATTTATCTGATGCAGAGACTTTATTTAAGTTATATGAAATGGAAACTCAAAATTTACTATCACAAATTTAATGAATTTTTTATCAAAAATACCAGGACCTATTTTAGTTTTTTTAGGAGCTTGTGCATTAAGTTTTGGAGGTTTAATTGTTAAGTCTTTCGATGGATCTACACTTTGGCAAATATTATTTTGGAGATCACTTTTCTTTATTGGAGTAATTACAATTTTTTTAATTTTTACTTACAGAGGAAAAATTTTCAGTGCTCTTTATAAATCTGGAATTCCAGGTTTATTTGGAGGTATAATTTTATCTATTGGATTTGCTAGCTATGTATTTGCTATGTACGAAACAACAGTAGCTAATGCAAACTTTATAATTCAAACTCAAGCTTTGTTTTTAGCAATTTTTGGTTATGTATTTTTAAAGGAAAAAATTTCTAAAATTACATTAACTTGCATTATTACAGCAGTAGTTGGCATCATTTTAATGTTGGGAAGTTCACTAACACCAGGTCAAATGACTGGAAACTTAGTTGCATTTATCATGCCGATATCTTTTGCAATCTTAATTTTAATTGTAAGAAAATATCCAAAAGTCGACATGATACCTTTACAATTAGTTGCTGGAATTTTTGCAACACTAATAGGTTTGTTTATGTCACCGAGTATTTTGGTTTCAACAAATGATATTTTTTTAGGTTTTATTGCAGGATTTTTTCAAGTTGGACTTGGATTTATACTTATAACAATTGGAGCAAGATCAACTCCTTCAGCATTTGTTGGAATTATTATGTTAACTGAAGCTGTTCTAGGACCCATGTGGGCATGGATGTTTGCAAACGAAAACCCACCACTTACAGTGCTTTTTGGTGGAGCCGTAGTTATAACAGCGGTAGTAATACAGTTTTTGTCTCCATTACTTGTCAAAAAGGTAGCTAAATAAATTTTACATAAACATTTTAAATGTGTTATAAATCCATTTACGGGAGAGACTACTTTTGTAGCGCCGAAGGAGCAACCACCCCGGAAACTCTCAGGCAAAAGGACCGTACATATTAACTCTGGAAAGAGAATTATTCTCGCCGAAGGAGCAAATCTCTCAGGCACCAAGACAGAGGGGGCATAGAAGAGTTAATATGGAAATAAAAAAAACATCGCTAAATAAACTTCATCAAAGTAACAACGCTAAGTTTGTTGAATTCGCTGGTTATGAAATGCCTATTCAGTATAGCAAAGGTATTATTGAAGAACATAAATTCACTAGATCAAATTCTGGAATATTTGACGTATCTCATATGGGTCAATTATTTATATATGGTGATCAAAGTTTAACAGAAGAATTAGAAAAAATTTTTCCATTAGATTTAAAAAATTTAAAAGAAAACTGCTCTAAGTATAGTTTCTTAATGAATGAAGATGCTGGAATTTATGATGATTTAATTATTACTAAAATAGAGGATGGGTATTTAATTATTTTAAACGCTGCATGCAAAGATAAAGATTTTGAAATTTTATCTAATTTACTAGGCTCTAAATTTAAAATGAATTTAGACAACAATAGATCTTTAATAGCAATTCAAGGACCTAAATCTGTTGAAATTTTAAACTCAATTATAAATGGGGTTGATCAACTAAATTTTATGACAGGAAATTGGTTTGATTCTGATAATCAAAAATTATTTGTCACAAGATCAGGTTATACTGGGGAAGATGGATTTGAAATTTCAATTTCTAACGATAAAGCTGAAAAATTTGTTGAAAATTTAATAGAAAAGGGAGCACAACTTATAGGACTTGGGGCAAGAGATACCTTGAGATTAGAGGCTGGATTATGTTTATATGGTCACGAATTAGATATTAATAAAACACCAGTTGAGGCAAACCTTAGATGGGCAATCTCAAAATCTAGATTATCAAATGGGGGTTTTATTGGATCGAAAAAAATAATGAACCAAATGCAAGATGGAGCAAGCCAAATAAGAGTAGGGATTAAGCCTGAGGGTAGACTGATTGCAAGAGAAAAAACTAAAATATTTAATGATACAGATAAACAAATTGGTGAGATAACTAGTGGAACGTTTGGACCAAGTGTAAACGGTCCTATAGCAATGGGTTATGTTGATAAAGAGTTTTCAAAGGTTGATACAAAAATTTTGCTTGAGGTAAGAGGAAAAAAACATCCAGCAAATATTTGCGCATTACCATTTTATAAGAAAAATTATGTGAAAGGAGTAAATTAATGAGTGAAGTAAAATTTTCTAAAGAGC
Organism: uncultured Pelagibacteraceae bacterium; assembly: GCA_902523515.1. Taxonomy (GTDB): domain Bacteria; phylum Pseudomonadota; class Alphaproteobacteria; order Pelagibacterales; family Pelagibacteraceae; genus Pelagibacter. The sequence continues at coordinate 71,174 of CABYZT010000003.1, read as the reverse complement.
ATGAGTGGATTACTTTGGAGGGAGATGTGGCCACAATAGGAATTACAAAACATGCAACAGAAATGCTTGGAGACATAGTTTTTGCAGAACTTCCTGAAAAAGGATCTAATGTTGAAAAAGATGGTACTGCAGGAGTAGTAGAATCTACGAAAGCTGCTAGTGATGTTTATACTCCAGTTAGTGGTGAAGTGGTAGACACCAACCAGTCTATAGTTGATGACCCTGCCAAAATCAATGAGGACCCTGAAGGTGATGCATGGTTTTTTAAATTGAAAATTAAAGACACATCTGAGCTAGATAATTTAATGAACAAAGAAGAATACGATAAATTTGCAAAGGAGACATCAAGCTAATGTTACATAATTCACAAAAAGATTTTATTAGAAGACACATAGGTCCATCTGAAAAGGACCAAGAAAAAATGCTTAAAGATCTTAACTTTAAGTCATTAGATGAGTTTATTAATAGTACCATACCAGAAAAGATTCAGTTTAAAGGTGAATTAAATATCGGTGAACCAAATTCAGAATATGAAGCTTTAAGAAAATTAAAAGCAATTTCAAAAAAAAACCAAATTTACTCAAATTTTATAGGCATGGGTTATTATGGAACCTACACACCATATGTAATTTTAAGAAATATATTAGAAAATCCTGGATGGTACACATCATACACACCTTATCAGCCTGAAGTAGCACAAGGTAGATTAGAGATGCTATTAAACTTTCAACAAATGATTGTTGATTTTACAGGCATGGATATAGCAAACGCGTCTTTACTTGATGAAGGGACAGCAGCTGCCGAAGCTATGGGTTTAAGTCATAGACTTAATAAAAGTGATAGTAATTTAGTTTTTGTTTCAGAGAATTGTCATCCACAAACAATTGATGTTATCCAAACTAGAGCAGAGCCAATGGGTCTTAAAGTGCTTGTTGGAAACGAGGATAAAGTTCTAGAGCAGTTAAAAGAAGATATTGTTTGCGGAGTTTTACAATATCCAGGAACTTTAGGTGATATTAAAGATCCTAGTGAGGCCATAAGTAAAATTCATAAAAAAAATGGAAAAGCAATTTTAGTTTGTGATCTCCTTGCACTTTCTATGCTAAAAACACCAAGAGAGCTTGGAGCAGATATTGCAGTCGGTAGTTCCCAAAGATTTGGTATTCCAATGGGTTATGGAGGACCTCATGCAGCCTTTTTTGCAACAAAAGATGAATACAAACGATCTATGCCAGGTAGAATTGTTGGGGTTTCAGTGGACAGGCATGGAAACCAGGCCTATAGATTGTCATTACAAACTAGAGAGCAACATATTAGAAGAGACAAAGCTACAAGTAATATTTGTACTGCTCAAGCCTTACTAGCGATTGTTTCAGCAGCATATGCCATTTATCACGGCCCTGATGGAATTAAAAGTATTTCTGAAAGAGTATCTCAACTAGCAAAAAATTTTGCAGATAAAATAAAACAATCTGGATATGAATTATACTCAGATTATTTTTTTGATACTGTAACTATTATAACTAAAGAAAAGACAGATCAGATTTTCAAAAATGCTTTAGACCAAAAAGTTAATATTAGAAAAGTAAATTCAGAGATGCTGGCTGTTTCTTTCGACGAAAGAAAAAATGTTTATAGAGTAAACCAACTACTAAAAATATTTAATGCTGCAGAGTCAATTAAAAAAGAGGATCCAACTGTTAGTTTACCAAATCTACCAAAAAATTTATTAAGAACTTCAAAATATTTAGAACACCCTGTTTTTAATTCATATCATTCAGAGACAGAAATGCTTAGATATCTTAAAAAGTTAGAGGATAAGGATATAGCTCTTAATAGAACAATGATTGCTCTAGGTTCATGTACTATGAAATTAAATGCTACTGCAGAAATGATACCTATTTCGTGGAGAGAATTGGCTGAGCCCCACCCATTCGTACCTGTCGAACAGATGGAGGGATATAGAGAAATGTTCACAGATCTTAAAAATTGGTTAAGATCTATTACTGGTTTTTCTGGTGTTTCACTTCAGCCAAATGCGGGAGCCCAAGGTGAGTATGCTGGCTTAATGGTAATAAGAAAGTATCATTTAGATAGAGGGGATGAAAATAGAAATATATGTTTAATTCCAAGCTCAGCACATGGAACCAATCCAGCAAGTGCACAGATGGTTGGAATGAAAGTTGTCGTTGTTGATTGTGACAAAGAAGGAAATGTTGATTTTGAGGATTTAAAGAAAAAAGCAGAATTGCATTCAGACAATCTTGGTGCATTAATGGTAACTTACCCATCAACCCATGGCGTATTTGAGGAAAAAATTAAAGATATATGTGAAGTAATTCATGAACATGGTGGTCAAGTTTATATGGATGGAGCAAACCTAAACGCACTTGTTGGAGTTGCAAAACCAGGAAATTTTGGTCCTGATGTTTGTCATATAAATTTGCATAAAACATTTTGTATTCCACATGGTGGAGGAGGACCTGGAATGGGACCTATCGCATGTAAAAGACATTTACAAGTTTATCTGCCTAATCATCCAGTCGTAAAAGATTGTGGACCTGCAAGTGGAATAGGTGCCGTTTCAGCAGCTCCTTGGGGAAGCTCAAGTATTTTATCAATTTCTTGGATGTACATTAAGATGATGGGATCCGAAGGTGTAAAACTTGCAACACAAATTGCAATCCTAAATGCAAATTACATAGCAAATAGATTAAAAGACCATTACCCAATTCTTTATAAAGGTTCAAATGGTAATGTTGCTCATGAGTGTATTATTGATATTAGATCAATTAAAAGCGAAACAGGTATTTCAGAAGAAGATATAGCTAAAAGATTAATTGATTATGGATTTCATGCGCCAACAATGTCATGGCCAGTTGCTGGAACAATGATGATTGAACCAACAGAGAGTGAGAGTTTATCTGAACTGGATAGATTTTGTGACACATTGATTAGCATTAAAGAGGAAATAGATATGGTTAAGTCAGGTAAGTTTGACAAAGTTGATAACCCTATTAAAAATGCACCTCACACCGATATTGAATTAGCTTCAGATGAATGGAATCATAAATATTCAAGAGAGCAAGCTGCATATCCTGCAAAATTCTTAAAAGCAAATAAATTTTGGCCTCCGGTTGCAAGAGTTGATAACGTGTATGGAGATAAAAATATTTTTTGTACTTGTCCAAGTATGGATGAGTTTAAAGAAGATGCAGCATAATAATTAATGAAAATTGCTGTCGTTGGGTCAGGTATTTCTGGACTAAGTGCTGCTTATTATTTATCTAAAAAACATCATGTAGATCTTTTCGAAAGAGAAGACCATTTTGGTGGACATTCTCATACTATAGATTTGTTTTTTGATGAAAAAAAAGTATCAGTTGATATTGGCTTTATTGTTTTTAATTTTCAAACTTATCCAAATTTAATTAATTTTTTTAAAGAAAATGATATTCAAATTGAAAAAAGCAACATGTCTTTTTCAGTTTCAGTAGATAATACGAAATTTGAATATTGTGGAAAAGGATTGAGTGGGATTTTCTGCAATAAATCAAATCTATTTAACATTGATTTCTTAAAAATGTTTTTTGATATAATTAAATTTTATAAAAAAAGTGATCAAGCAATCATATCCAATGACAAAATTACCTTAGGTGAATATTTAAAAATTAATAAATTATCCAAAACATTTGTTGATTATCATATAATACCAATGGTATCTGCAATTTGGTCTATGCCTCCTTATGAAGCAAGCAAAATGCCAATTAGTTTTTTTCTTAGATTTTTCCAAAATCATGGTTTGTTTAAATTGAAAAATAGACCACAGTGGTACACAGTAACCAATAGAAGCAGAACCTATGTTAGTAAAATAATTTCACAATTAAGTGGGGAACATTATAAAAATTATAAAGTTACAAAAATAAAAAGAAAAATGTCAGGACTAGATTTATATTACGGTGGAGAAAGTGAATTTTTTGATTACGACAAGGTTATTTTGGCAACACATGCTGATGAAGCCTTAGAGATAATAGAAAATCCAACTGAGGATGAGAGAAATATTCTTTCGAATTTTAGCTACAAAGAAAATATAGCTTACATACATACAGATCAGCGTGCCATGCCAAAAAATAAAAAGGCTTGGTCTTCTTGGAATTCATCAATAGATGACAAGAATTTAGAGAAAAATTCAATAACCTACTGGTTAAATTTATTGCAAAATTTAAAGTGTGATGAAAATATTTTCTTAACACTAAATCCTTACTTCAACATTGATGAGAAAAAAATATTGAAAAAAGTAAAATTTACACATCCATATTACGATCAAAAAGCATTAGATGCTCAATCAGAGCTTATTAAAATACAAAATCAAAAAGATTTACTTTTTTGTGGCAGTTATTTTGGTTACGGATTTCATGAAGATGGAATAAAATCATCTCTTGAAATGCTGAAAAACCTTAATGATTAGTTCTTGTATATATAATGGAAACGTAATCCATAAGAGATTTAAACCAAAAGAACATTTTTTTAAATATAAAGTATTTTCACTTTTCATTGATCTATCAGAGTTAAATGAGCTTAATAATAAATTAAAATTTTTTTCATTAAATAAATTTAATCTTATCAGTTTTTACGAAAAAGATCATGGTGACCGTGATGGTTCATCTCTTTTTGAGTGGGTAAAAAAAAATCTAATTAGTAACGAAATCACAACAGATAATATAAAAGTTAAACTTTTATGCTATCCAAGAATATTTGGTTATGTTTTTAATCCACTAAGTATTTTTTTTGTATACGATAATAATGATAATTTAATTTCTATATTATATGAGGTTAAAAATACATTTGGTGAGCAACACACATATGTTTTTAAAGTTGAGGGACAAAATAAATTAATTCAAAATAATTGCTCAAAAAAATTTCATGTTTCACCATTCATTGAAATGGATTGTAATTATTTTTTTAGGATATTGAATCCAGAGCAGAAGTTATCAGTTGTAATTAATCAATATGATCAAGAAGGAAAAATTCTTTTTGCATCTCAAGATGGTGAAAGATCTGCTTTGACAAGTAAAAACTTAATGAATTCTTATCTTAAACACCCTTTAATGACATTTAAAATTATCTCTGCGATACATTTTGAAGCGTTTAAATTGTGGTTTAAAGGAATTAAATTAATTAAGAAAAAATTTAAAATTAAAAATAATATAACAGTAGAAAATTAATGTTTTTAAATAACACTGCAGATAAATTAGTTTTTAAATTTCTTAATAAAATAAATTATGGTTATCTAGAGCTTACTACACATGACGGAAAAGTTTTAAAGTTTGGAAATCCAAATGAAAAATTGCATGCAAATATTTCAATCAAAAAACCAGATTTTAATTATAATTTAATTAGAGGTGGTAGTATTGGATTTGCTGAGAGCTACATGAGAGGTGAATTTGAAACTAATAACTTATCAAATTTAATCGAATTAACTGCAAGAAATATAGAAGTAATACATAAATTCTCAGGCCTTCTTGATTTTCCAATAATTAATTTTGTAAAAAATAAAATTATTAAAAATACAAAAAGCAGAAGCAAAGAAAATATTGCTAGACATTATGATCTAGGTAATGATTTTTTTTCTCTTTGGTTAGACGACACACTTACATATTCTAGCGCTATTTTTGATGATAAATCAAAAAATCTATCAGATGCTCAAAATAACAAATATCAAAAATTAATTGATCTAATTAAACCAAATAATGGTGACAAAATTTTAGAAATTGGATGTGGTTGGGGAGGTTTTGCCGAGTATCTAGGTAAAAAATACGATGTTAAACTAGACTGTATTACAATATCAAAAAAACAATTTGAATACGCAAAAGAAAGAATTTTTAATTGTGGTTTAAACGAAAAAGTAAATATTGAAATAAAAGATTACAGAGATCTTAAAGGCAAATACAATTCAATTGCTTCTATAGAGATGATTGAGGCAGTTGGTCAAAATTATTTAGAGGGTTATTTTAAAACTATTAAAAATAACTTATCTGATGGTGGCAAAGCAGCTATTCAAGCAATTACTATCGATGATAGGTTATTTGATAGATATAAAAACAAACAAGATTTTATTCAAAAATATATTTTTCCAGGTGGTTTTTTGCCAAATAAAAATAGCATTAATCGATACGTTTCTGACAATGGTTTAACTGTTAATTCATATATTTCTTACGCTGATCATTATGCAAATACATTGGCTATATGGAGAAATGAGTTTTTAAAAAAATGGGATTTAATAAAAAATCAGGGTTTTGACTCAACATTTAAAAGAATGTGGGAGTTTTACCTTTCTTATTGTGAAGCAGGATTTAAGTCAAAAAATATAGATCTAATTCAGTTTTCAATGCAAAATAAATAAAATAATGGAGATATTTATGCGACATATAAAAATTATTAAGCCAATTTCGTTGATAATTTTATTATTCTTAATTACAAGTTGCTCGAATAATAGCGCTATGAAACCAGAAGATTTTAAAAATAAAGAACCGAGATTAATCATTGAAGAATATTTATCTGGAAATGTTAAGGCTTGGGGTGTTTTACAAAATAGATCAGGAAAAGTTACAAGACAATTTTCTGCAGACTTAAATGGAACTTGGGATGGAAAGCAGCTAATTCTTAAAGAAAAATTTAATTGGGATGATGGTGAAGTTCAAGACCGAGAATGGAAAATAAATAAAATTGATGAAAACAATTATGAAGGGACAGCAGGTGATGTTGTTGGTAAAGCGAAAGGTTATTCTTACGGACCTGCATTTAAATTTGAATATGTTTTATTAGTTCCAGTCAAAGGTAAAGAGATAAAAATCACTTTTGATGATTGGATTTTTAAACAAGATGATAGAGTTGCAATAAATAGAGCAACTATGACAAAGTTTGGTTTTAAAGTAGCAGAATTAACAGTTGTATTTGTAAAAGATTAACTATTTTTTTTGATATTTTGTGAGTTTTCCAACTAATCCAAAATAAATTTTACTTGGTAAAAAACTAAGCAGCTTTAATGTTATTGTAAGTGATTTTGGAAAATGTATTTCAAATGTATTTTTGTTTACTAAACCTTCAAAAATTTGATCTGCTGCATACTCGGGTGTTTTTAAAAAAGGCATTTTAAAATCATTTTTATCTGTCATTGGAGTTTTAATAAAACCAGGAGACACTAAACAAACACGTACATTGTGTCTTTTAAAATCAAAGTACAAACTTTCAGCTAAGTTATTTAATGCCGACTTTGATGGTCCATATCCAGTTGAATTAGGTAATCCTCTATATCCCGCAATTGATGACACAATAGTTATTATTCCTTTTTTTTTATCTCTAAAGTACTGTTCAACAGCTTTAATACAATTAACTGTTCCAAAAAAATTTACCTTAAATACGTCTTCCATTTGCTCGACATCTATTTCTTTCTCTTTTTTTGGATCCCATGTTCCTGTTGAAAAAAAACAAATATCTATATTTTCAAATTTGTTTTTAATTTCATTAAATACTTCTTTACACTTTTCTTTGTCAGTCACATCTAGAGGAAAACCTGAAATATTTTCATAAGAATTTGAAAGCTCATTCAATAATTCAGCTCGTCTTGCAGATATAGCAACGTTCCATCCCATGGCTGCAAACTTAATTGCTAAAGCTTTACCAATGCCAGTACTTCCTCCAGTAATCCAAATAGTTTTTTTACTCATTTTTTGTTATGTATATATTTAATATGCTTAAAAACAAATTTTTAACATTTCTGTTGTTTCTTGCTATTACATTCTCTGCCTCATTCATTGGAGGTTTGTCTACAATTACATTTAAAGAACCTTGGTATTCACTTTTAAATAAACCAACTTTTAATCCTCCAGATTGGATATTTGGTCCTGTCTGGACATCTCTTTATTTAATGATGACTTTCTCTATATGGCTTTATTGGCATACTAAAAATAGAGATATGAATACTGTTTATATTTACTTCATTCATTTAATTTTCAATACAACTTGGAGTGTAGTTTTTTTTGTTTTTCACAATATGGTCTTGGCTTTATTAGTTTTAATCACTCTAATAGCATTGATAATTAACTTAATTTTAAGGTTTAAACGCGTCAAGATGTTGAGCGCCTACTTAATGATTCCATATTTACTTTGGTGTAGCTTTGCACTAATTCTCAATACAAGCTTAATTATGTTAAATTAGATATGGATGATGTTGTAGTAATTGGTGGTGGAATAATAGGGGCAGCAACTGCTTATTTTTTATCCAAAGAAGGTAGAAAAGTAAAAGTCATTGAAAGAGATCCTACTTATAAAACAGCTTCATTCCCATTATCTCTAGGAGGTTTTAGAAGACAATTTTTCCAAAAAGAAAATATTTTATTAGGAAAATTTGCAAGAGAATTTATTTTTCAAATACCAGAATTATTAAAAACAGAAAAAAATCCTAATCCAACAGCTAGTATGGTAACCAATGGATATCTTTTAATGTTTGGCCCTGAACATGCTGAAGAGCAATATAGAGCATTAGAAAACCATAAAGATTGTGATGCAGGAACAAAAAATATTAAAGGCTCAGAATTATCAAAAGTTTTTCCTTATGTTAATAGTGAGGGAATTGAAACAGCAACCTATACAGATAACCAAAGCGAAGGATGGATTGATCCATTTATGTTTCATAGCGCTCTTAAAAGCAAAGCAATAGAGCTTGGAGCAGAATTTATTAAGGGTGAAGTAAAAAGTATTTCTGAAATAAATGCCAAAACAATTGTTTCCGCGGCTGGTTGTTGGACAAAAGAATTGTTAGAGGATATTCCTGTTGTTCCTCAAAAGCATACTGTGTTTAGAGTAAAATGCCCAACATATATAAAAGAGATGCCACTAAGTGGAGATTTAACAACGGGTGTTTATTGGAGACCAGAAGGAGGAGAATATTTAGCAGGCTCACCTATTTCTGTATTCGACGCAGAAGATTTAGAACCAGCCTGGAATGACTTTGAAGAATTAGTCTGGCCAGCTCTAGCTAAACGAATACCTGCTTTTGAGGAATTAAAGTTAACTGGTGGATGGGCAGGTTACTATGATTGTAATAGATTGGATAATAACGCAGTAGTCGGTAAACATCCAAAATATGAGAATGTATACATGGCATCTGGGTTTACCGGACGAGGCTTAATGCAGGCACCAGGTATCGGTAGGGCCTTAACTGAACTAATCACAACAGGATCATACCAAACAATTGATATAAGTGATTTTGCAGTTGAAAGAGTTTTGGGTAAATCAGCTAGGCCAGAGCCTTACGTTTTATAATTTCAAGTTCCACAAAAAGTTTGATATTTTTCATTGTTTGATGGAGCAGGCGTTTGATATTCCTCAATATTATTTTGATTGTCGTAAGGATTTTTTAAAATAGCTAATAATTTTTTCATTTTATCTAAACTTCCTTTGTCTGCTTCAGCTAAGGCTTCCTCTACTTTATGATTTCTAGGAATAACAATTGGATTATTTGATTTCATAAGTTTGATTTGTTTTTCCTTAGTTGAATTATTTAACTCAGATCTTTTTTTCCATTCATTTTTCCAATTGACAAATTCAACATTTTTGTAAACTTCATCAGAATTAATACCCATTAAATGACAAAAAGTATTTGTGTAATCTGCTTTATTTTTTTCCATCCAATTAAACAAATCATTAATTAATTTTTTATCATTTTTTTCCTCACCAAATAGACCAAGCTTATCTCTGATCATATTTAACCACTTATCCTCATAAATATTTTGGAAATTATCTATTAAATCTGTAGCTAATTTGGTTGCAGTATTTTCATTTTTATCAATTAGAGGGATTAAACATTCTGCAAATCTTGCTAAATTCCACTTTGTAATTGGTGGTTGATTAGAAAAGGCATATCTCCCAAATTTATCTATTGAGCTAAAGACAGTTTTCGGATCATAATGATCCATAAATGCACAAGGACCATAATCAATGGTTTCACCTGAAATTGCCATGTTGTCAGTATTCATAACCCCATGAATAAATCCAACCCTCATCCAATTGATTACTAGCTGGCATTGTTTTTCCATTACAAGATTTAACAAGTCTAATCCTTTTGAATTTGATTTTTTAATTTCTGGATAATGTCTGTTTATTGTGTAGTCGACTAAAGTATTTAAATTTTCAATGTTTTGAGTTGCAGCAATATATTGAAATGTTCCAACTCGAAGATGACTTGATGCAACTCTTGTTAATATTGCACCCTGTAAAAGGTTTTCTCTTACAACTTTTTCTCCTGTTTTTACTACAGCTAGGCTTCTAGTAGTTGGAATATTTAATGAATGTATCGCTTCACTGATAATATATTCTCTAAGCATAGGTCCTAGTGCTGCTCTTCCATCACCCCCTCTAGAAAAAGAAGTTCTTCCTGAACCTTTAAACTGAATGTCAAATCGATTATCATTGTTAACTAAATGCTCACCCAATAAAACTGCTCTACCATCTCCTAACATAGTAAAGTGTCCGAATTGATGACCCGCATATGCTTGTGCAATAGTATTAGTTTCTTCCGGTATAGAGTTTCCAGAAAATATTTCTGCTAATTTTTTTTTGTCAGTTTTTGAAAAATCTAAATTTAAAGTAGATGCTAGTTCCTCATTTAAAATTACTAATTCAGGATCATGAACAGGAGTTGGTTTAATATTTTCTTTAAAAGTATTTGATAACTTTGAATACGTATTATCAAAATGCCAACCAATGGTCATTTTAATTAACTAACTTCAGCTTGATTTTCTTTTGGTTTAACTTCTGTTTTAAATTGATTAGAAATTTTTTGTACTTCAACAGAAGATACTTTGTATTCTGCACACATTGTTTCTTCGTCTTTACCATGACCTGTAACCATATTAACCATATGTTCTGGGAAATGGAATGTAGTAAAAACAATTCCTTCTTTAACCTTATCTGTAACCTCAACCTTAAGAGCAACCTCACCTCTACCTGAATAAAGTCTTCCGATATCACCAGTGTTTAGATCTCTATACTCAGCATCTTTAGGATGAATTAATAAAACATCTTCATCTACAATATTTATATTTTTTGTTCTTCTAGTCATTGTTGCAGCGTTGTAATGTTGTAAAACTCTACTAGTTGTCAAAATCAAAGGATAGTCTTTTTGATTAGCTTCTATTTCTGACGATTCTTTCCAATCAAAGTTTTTAAGTCTGCCTTTACCTAATTTAAATGTTTCTGTATGTAAAATTTTCGTATCAGTTCCATCTTCTTGAACTGGCCATTGTAATCCAAATTTTCCAAGTCTCTCTCTGGTAACTCCCTTAAAGAAGGGAACAATATCAGCAATTTCTGCTAGAACTTGATCTGCATCATAAGTTGGCTGGTCAAAACCTAATTTCTGCATCATCTCAGTTACAATTAATCCATCAGGTTTAGTGCCTGGTAGTGGAGGTACAGCTCTATTCACTCTTTGAATTCTTCTCTCAGTGTTTGTAAAAGTTCCATCTTTTTCTAAGAAAGTAGTACCTGGCAGAACAACAGTTGCTAATTTTGCTGTTTCACTCATAAATATCTCTTGAACAACTAAAAGTTCTAAAGAATTCATAGCTTCAATTACATGAGCACTATTAGGATCTGTTTGAACAATATCTTCACCAATGATCCATAAACCTTTTAATTCCTTGTTTATTGCAGCTTCAAACATTTGAGGAATTTTTAATCCTGGTTTAGTTGGGTGAGTTACTCCATATTTTTCTGTATAGAATTCTTGATGTTTTTCATCAGCTACAGGAAAATATCCAGCACCTTGGTGTGGTTGACATCCCATATCCGCAGCACCTTGAACATTGTTTTGACCTCTTAAAGGATTAACCCCGACACCTTTTCGTCCAATGTTTCCAGTGATCATTGCTAGATCTGCAATTAACATTACAGTTTTAGATCCTTGTTCGTGTTCAGTAACTCCTAAACCATGGAACTCCATTGAATTTCTTGCAGTAGCGTATGCAATTGCTGCTTCTTTAACTAATTGTTTATCTACACCAGCTACTTTTGCTAAATGATCAACATCTTGTCTTTCAATTTCCTTTAAGAAATTGTCAAAACCTTCAGTTCTATCTCTAACAAAATCTGCATTATAAAGTTTTGATTTAATAATAAAGTGTAACATCATATTTAAAACCGCAACATTAGTTCCTGGTCTAAGTTTAATATGATAATCAGCAAGTTTTGCTAGTTCAGTTGTAACTGGATCAAGTACAATTAATTTTTTACCTTTCATCACTTGCTGTTTTATTTTTGCTCCTGTTACAGGATGAGCATTTGTTGGATTAGCTCCAATTACCAAAAATAAATCCGCATGATAAATATCTTCTGTAGAGTTAGTTGCTGCCCCAGTCCCAAAAGTTTGTTGCATTCCCCAAGCTGTTGGTGAATGACAAATTCTTGCACAACAATCTACACTGTTAGTTCCCACAGCCGCTCTAATCATTTTTTGAAAAACATAATTTTCTTCATTCGTACATCTTGCAGAAGAAATTCCAGCAAAGGCATCTGGACCGTTATCTTTTGTAATTCTGTTCATTTCTTTTTTAATAAAATCATAAGCTTCATCCCACGAAGCTTCTTCAAACTTTCCATTTCTTTTAATTAAAGGTGTTTTTAATCTGTCTGGATGATCGTAAAAACTAAATGCATATCTTCCTTTAATACAGGTATGACCAGCATTTACCTCTGTTTGTTTTGGAGTATCTATTGCAACAACTTTATCATCTTTTATTGATGCTTCTAAATTACATCCAACACCACAGTATGAACAAGTTGTCCTAACTTTTTTATCTACAGCTGCAGATTTAGATTGAAAAACATCTGAAATTGCATCTGTTGGACATGTATGCGCACATGCTCCACAAGATACACATGAACTATCTCCAAACATCATATCATTATCAGTTGTTATTCTAGATTCAAAACCTCTTCCGCTCATTGTAAGTACAAATGAACCTTGAATTTCGTCACAAGCTCTGACACATCTTCCACAATTAATACAATTGTCTAAATTCATTCTCATGTAATCGTGAGAAGTATCTCTTGGTATACCTTTATGCTGTTTAGGACTGTTGTATCTGTGATCAGCAACTCCTAAATCGTTTGCAACTGTTTGTAATTCACAATTATTATTTACCTCACAAGTATCACATTCCATTGGATGGTCTGTTAAAACTAATTCAACAATATTTTTTCTTAGACTTATTAAATCTTCATTTGAAGTAAAGATATGTTGGTTTTCAGCAACTGGAGTATGACAAGATGCGACCACTCTTGTTGGACCATCTTTTTCTAAAGCAACTTCTACAGAGCAAACTCTGCAAGCACCATAAGGAGCTAGGTTTGGATCATCACATAAAGTAGGTACTTTTTTTTCACTTACATAGCTTTTTACAAATTTTAAAATAGATGTGTGTTTAGGACCAATTTCGTATGGTTTTCCATCAATATAAGCAATTTTTCTTTTTTCTGAGCTCATTAATTATCTTTAACCATATCATTTTTCATTTCATCCCCAAAGTATTTTAGGATGTTTTGAATAGGAGTGGGAATAGCTCCACATAAAGCACACAAACAACCTTTTTTCATTGTAACAAGCAATTCTTCAAGCAATTTCAAAGGTATTTTGGCAGTTTTCTTTTTAGCTTGGTCAAACATTTCTTTACCTCTGTAAGATCCAAGTCTTCCAGGAAAACATTTTCCGCATGATTCTTCAGCAGAAAATTCAAAAAGATGATGAATGTATTCAGACATAGAAAAATCTTTAGGAATACTCACCACACTAGCATGACCTAACATGAAACCTTTTGCAGTAAATTCCTGAAAATCTAAATTAAGATTTTCTATTTCACTTAATGGAACCACACCACCAAGTGGACCACCTATTTGAAAGGCTTTAACAGGCTCTTTATATCCACCACCAATTTCATTAAATATTTTTTTCATTGGTGTACCCATATCAATTTCATAAACACCTGGGTTGTTAAAGAAACTATCTAAGCAAACTAATTTTGTTCCAGCTGATTTTTTATTTCCAACTGAAGAAAATTTTTCTGATCCATTTAATAAAATTCCAGTTGCAGCAGCCAATGTTTCAACATTATTAACCACAGTTGGTTTTTTATATAACCCTTCGGTAACAGGGAAGGGAGGTCTTACATCTACCTCAGCTCTTCTTCCTTCAATAGATGCAATCAAAGCTGTTTCTTCTCCACAAATATAAGCACCTTGCCCAATACAAATTCCAAGATCAAAAGAAAAATCGGTTCCTAAAATATTTTCACCTAGTAAATTTAATTTTTTAAGTTCATTGATGCAGCCATTAATTGCTTCAATAGATTTAGGATATTCACCTCTAATGTATAAAACTCCTTCATTGCTTCCTATCACATAACCACAAATTACCATTCCAAAAATAACTTTTAAAGGTTGATCCTCTAATAAATATCTATCTGAGAAAGCACCAGAGTCGCCCTCATCTGCATTACAGATAACATATTTTTTATCTCCTTTTGCTTTACTACAAAAATCCCATTTCATTCCTGTTGGGAAACCAGCACCGCCTCTCCCTGTTAAATTTGAATCTAATAATGATTTTACTATTTCTTTTTTATCTGTTTTTAAAAATTTACTTAATTGCTCTTTGAATTGATCTGTTGAAGATAACTTGTCATCCATTAAAAAACTTGTTGTTGCATAACTTTTAGAGAAAAACTTATCTTGTTTAATTTCTTCACCTCTAATTATTTGGTCAATTTTTTCTATATCTTTGCCAGCATAATTTTCTCCATCATAATGAAATGCATAGTTTTCATAACAATGACCTAAGCAGAACATTTCTCCAACTTTGTCATCACCCAGTTTTTCTTTTAGTTTATCTTTTAATTTGTCTTGAGTGCCTGCACACATGCATGCACTACCGTTACAAACAAAAGCTTTCTTTTCTCTATGAGAGGGTCTCAAAAATTCATAAAAGGATTCTGCACCATGGAGTGTTGAAACGCCTAGGTTATGTTTTTTCGCAATTTCTTTAATATCTTGTGGATTATCGCTTAAGGTATTTTCTGAGATTTGTTTAAATAGGTTATCTTTTAAGCCTATTCTGCCTGATAAATTACTTATATTTTTTGACACAAATACCCTTTTATTAATTTAGCCCACAATAACTTTTTTGTTATTTGTGTAAATATTAAAACTGTCCCTCTTTACGAAACCAATAAGGGTAATGTCAAATTTATTCGCTAAATCGATAGCTAGACTAGTTGGCGCACCAACACCGATCATTATACCTATATCCGTCATCAAGACCTTTTGAACCAATTCAAAATTTAGTCTACCTGAGCATGTTATAAATTGGTTTTTCGGATCAATTTGGTTGTTCTTTAATGCACAACCAATAAGTTTATCTAGAGCATTATGTCTTCCTACATCCTCTCTGACAGTAACTAATTCTCCATTGCTATTAAAAAGACCACTTGCATGAATTCCACCTGTTTTACTGAATTCTGATTGGCCTTCTCTCAATATATCTGGTGATTTAACAATTACCTCTTTTTTGATTTTAGGTTCTGATGGATTTGTTTTATCTTTTTTAATTATTTCTAGAGCATCAAGAGAAGATTTTCCACATACACCACATGAGGAATTAGTTAAAAATTCTCTTTTTATTTTTGCAATGTTTATATTTTTAGAATTATTTAAAGTTGCTAAAATTTTGTTTTGAATATTGTGTTGACCAACTTTATCTCCATAACTTTCTATTGAGTCAATATCACCAATATTTGTTATAATTTGTTCGTTATATAAAAATCCTCTTACAAGATCCTCATCATCGCCAGGAGTTCTCATTGTTATAGATAAACTTTGATTTATCCATTTGTCAGATTCTTTATACTTTAATGAAATCTCTAATGGTTCTTCAATTGAAATTAAGTCATCTATATTTTCAAACTTATTAGATGAATATTTTAAAACTTTGTATTTGGAGTTCATAAAATTATTTTAGTGGATAGTTCTTTTTTAATAAATATTTGTTAATTACAATTGCTAAAAACAATATAATTATACAACCAAAAATTATTGGATTAATTAAATAATCATAAGAAGCACTTCCAATAATAACTATAATTGGATTTCCACCAGCAGGTGGGTGAACAATATTAAATAAAATCATTAAAAAAACTCCTGCTCCTACTGCAATTGCAATACTGATATAAATCGGAAGCGGAATGTAGTTTACAAAAATTACTCCTACTAAAGCAGTTACCAAATGTCCAAAAAAAACATTCTTTGGTTGTGCAAATGGGCTTTCAGGAAAACCAAATAGTAAAACCATTGAAGAACCGAAAGAGGCTGCAATAAAATATCCGAGTGTACTTTTATAAGTAAGGACTGTTAGAACACCAATTGTAAGTGCTGAAAAAAAACCTGCAATTAATGCTTTTTGCAATAATGGTTTTGTAATTTTGATCATTTATATTTTTAATGCTTTCGCAATAGTTCTTAAAGGTAAAAGCAAACATTCTTTCCTTGAAAGATTTTTTTTATCTAAAATTTCTTTAAAATCTTTCCAATGTTTTTCCATACTTACTTTTGCGTCCTCAAAAAGTTGCTCACCAACTTTTATAAATTTTTTAATATCATCAACTTTTTTTTCCTTAATTTTTCTGGACAATAGACTAACTGATGCCTGACAATAAACACATGATTTACACTGATAACCCATATCTTTTACGACATCTTCTTTAACAATTAAGCTTATTTCCATCTCATCACCACATAATGGGTTTTTGTGTTTTGACTTATGAGTATAGTTTTCAACAACTTTATTGTTTTCAGTATGGGCCGCTATTTCTAAAATTCTTAAATCCATTTAATTTCTTTAATTCAACTTTGAATGTTTTATATTTTATAGATGGATCATAACAATATTTTAGGCACTGTGCTAGCAGGCGGTAAGTCACAAAGGTTTGGAGAAGATAAATCCCAAGTAAAGTTAGCTGGCAAATTGTTAATTGATCACATGTTGACTGAAATTATTGATGAATTCAAGGAACTCTTAATAGTATCAAATAATAAAATTAGTTTTCATAACTCAGAAAGAATTTCAATAATTGAAGATTTTGAAAAAGGTCTTGGTCCGTTAGGTGGAGTTTTATCAGCTATGAAATGGATAAAAGAAAATCGAAAAGACTACAAATGGATAGCAACTTTCCCTGTTGATACACCTTTTTTTAAGAGACAAATACTTAAAGATTTTATTCAAAATATTAATTTTAATGAAAGTGATTTATTTTTCATTAAATCAAACAACACACGACACAATATATTTGGCTTATGGTCTATTAATTTATTAGATAAGTTAGAGAAGGATATAAGCAATGGAGAAAGAAAAGTAGAGTTATGGGCTAATAATATTGGGGTAAAAATAATTAATATGGAGTTTTCAAATAATGATCCTTTCTTTAATATAAATACAAAAGAAGATTTAAAAAAAGCTGAAGAAATACTCAAAAATGATTAGTTACGAAAAATCAAAGACAATTTTAAAAAAAGCAAAAATTAAAATTAAAGATGAAACTATAAAGAGTGTAAATTCTCTAAATAGAGTAGTTTCTACCAATGTTTATTCTAATATAAATTATCCAGCGGGGAACAATGCTGCATTTGATGGGTACGCAATTAACTCAAAAGACACTAATGGATTAAAAAAAAAATTTCCAAAAAAATTTAAAATAATTGGTTCAATTGCTGCAGGAATGAAACCATTTAAAAAAAAGATAAAAAAATTTGACACTGCTGAAATAATGACTGGGGGAATTATACCAAAAGGTTTTGATACAATTATTCCTATAGAACAAATAATTTTTGCGCCTAAAAAAAAGTATGTTTTAGTTGACAAAAAAATAAACAAATTTAATCACGTTAGGTTTGCAGGTTCAGATTATAAAAAAGGGGAGGTTATAATAAACAAAAATACAATTGTTCAACCAAATCATATTTTAGCTTTTAAGAGCTTGGGTATTAAACAAATTAAAGTAAAAAAAAAGATTAATATATTATTTTTTTCAACTGGAAACGAAATATCAAACAAAGACAATATTCCAAATTGGATGGTAAGAAATTCAAATACACACTATATAAAAAACTTAAATCAAAATTTTTTATTTAATTTTAAAAGTGGGAGTATATTGAGAGATAATCATCAAAATATTTTTAAACAAAAAATAAATAAATTAATTAAATCTAAAGATGATATTATTATTACTTCAGGCGCAGTATCTGCAGGTAAGTTTGATTTCATACCTGATGTTGTTAAAAAATTTAATTTATCAAGCTATTTTAAAAGTGCTGCAATAAGGCCTGGAAAACCAATAATGTTTGCAAAAATTAAAGCAAAAGAAAAGGCAATATTTGGACTCCCTGGAAATCCAATCTCCTCAGCTGCATGTTTTAGATTTTTTGTAATCCCATATATTTTAAATGCTTTAGGATTGTCAGAAGAAAAATCAATTAAAGCTAATTTGATAAACAGTTTTAATAAAAAAAAGAATTTCACAAGATTTGTGAAGAGTCAATTAAGCACAACTAAGAATGGAAAATTAAATGTTGAAATTTTAAAAGGTCAAGAGTCTTTTAGAATTAAATCATTTGTAAAATCAAATATTTGGGTTTTATTACCGGCTGGTAAATCAAAATTTAAAAAAGGAGATATTGTTGATTGTTTTTTCCCCAACCTTTCAAATCAAAATTTAGTTTAGAAACGTATTTTTGTTGTAGAAAATTCTATTTACAATTAGATTTCTCATTATGTTAGAGCTGCGAAATCCAAGAATAGCCATCCCTGTTGTACTTTTTGCCGGTCTATTATGGTCGTTTGGTCCATTAGTAGTTCGATATATGGATAATCCTCAATTGGTACCTTGGCAGTATATTTTTGGCAGAGGCTTAACAATTTTCATCTTATTAAATCTTTATTTATTTTTCGAGGAAGGAAAAAATTTTTACAAAAACTATTATAAAATAGGTTTATCTGGAGTAATCGGTGGATCTGGATTAGGGATCGCTATGATTACATTTATTTATTCAATTACAAATACTAGTGCTGCAGTTACTTTATTATGTTTAGCAGCAATGCCTTTTTTTACTGCATTGTTGGCATTTTTATTTTTAAAAGAAAAAATTTCTCTTAATGTTTGGATTTCAATCATAATTGCAACAGTTGGTATTATCATTATGGCTCTTGATAATACTGGTGAAAAATCATTAATTGGTTTTGTTTTTGGATTAACATCATCTATTGGTTTTTCAGTTTTTTCTGTAACTTTAAGATGGAGAAAAGAAACACCAAAATTCACAACTGTAGCTTTCGCAGGTTTTTTTTGTTTTGTGTTTGCAACAATTATGATTTTATCAAACAACTTAGTTTTCTTTTCATCTAGCTATAATGGAACTTTGTTTTCTTTGCATGGGACCTTAGTTTGTTTTGGGTTAATTTTATATTCAATTGGATCTAAAGCAATACCAGCAGCAGAATTGACTCTATTATCTTTAACTGAAGTTGTAGGAGGAATTTTTTGGGTTTGGCTGCCATTATTTGGAATTAATGAAGTACCATCCACTAACACTATAGTCGGTGGATTTTTCCTATTTGTATCTATATTTTACTATAGTCTCATAATGCGATGGAACAAAAGATATATAGCATTAAATTAATATGGAACGACCAGATTTTTTTGAACTTAAAAATGGTGAAAAAGTAAAATTACCATTTACAGATAAAGAGTATAAAGATCGAGTAAGTAAACTTAGATCAGTGATGGATCAAAATGGTCTTGATATGCTCATCTTAACCTCAATGCATAACGTTGCATATTACACAGGTTTTATTTATTGCTCCTTTGGTAGACCATACGGATGTGTGATTACTCAAAATAAAATCTCAACAATTTCAGCTAACATTGATGCAAGCCAACCATGGCGAAGATCCCATTGTGATAACGTTATTTATACCGATTGGAAAAGAGATAATTTTTTAAGGGCCATTGTTTCAATTATTGGAAGAGATGAACCTCCAAAAAATATTGGAATTGAAAATGATCATGTCACTTTAGATATGCGAGAAAAAATAGGGTCTATTTTTACTTTTTCTGTGTTTAGTGATGTTTCAAAAGATTTAATGAAACTTAGAATGATTAAATCGAACGAAGAAATAGAGATCATTAGAAATGGTGCAAGAATTGCAGACATTGGTGGTGAAGAAATAGTTAAAAATATTAGAGAAAATAATACGGAGATAGAAGTAGCAATTGCAGCAAGAGATAGAATGGAAAGAGAGATTGTTAAAAGTTATCCAGATGCAGAGTACATGGATACTTGGGTGTGGTTTCAATCAGGTATCAATACAGATGGAGCTCATAATCCAAAGACAAATAGAAAATTAGTTAAAGGAGATATTTTATCTTTAAATACTTTTCCAATGATATCAGGATACTACACTGCATTGGAGCGAACTTTATTTTTAGATCATGCTGATGATGCTTCACATAAAGCTTGGGAAGCTAATGTTAAAGTGCATAAGCGTGGATTAGAATTAATTAAACCAGGTGTGAAGTGTTCTGATATTTGTCATGAGCTTAACGAACTTTTTGCTGAACTTGGCTATCTTCAGTATCGAACATTTGGTTACGGACATTCATTTGGTATGCTTTCTCACTTTTATGGAAGAGAAGCTGGTTTAGAATTAAGGGAAGATATTGATACTGTTCTTGAGGAAAATATGGTTGTGTCGATGGAGCCAATGATCATGATTCCAGAGGGTAATCCTGGTGCAGGTGGATATAGAGAACATGATATTTTAGTGATTGGCAAAGATGGAGCAGAGAATATTACAAAATTTCCTTTCGGCCCTGAGCATAATATTATAAAAAACTAGTCTTTATGAGCAAGAATAAAACTATTGTTAACAGTTGGAATGAGTGGGATCCGTTAAAACATGTAATTGTTGGAAGAGCAGATGGAACTTGTATTCCAGCACCAGAGCCAGCATTAGATGCAAAAGTTCCAGAAGATAGTGATATGCGAGGTCAGTTTGGACCAAGAACAAAAGATACTGTCGATAAAGCAAATGAATTATTAAATAACTTTTCAAACATGCTTGAAAAAAGAGGTATTAAAGTTGATCGACCAACACCAATAGATTTTAATCAAAAAACATCTACACCTGATTGGGAAGCAGAAACCATGTTTGGCTGCATGCCTCCAAGAGATGTTTTGTTGACAGTAGGAAACGAAATTTTAGAAGCAACAATGAGTTATCGTTGTCGTTGGTTTGAATATTTATGTTACCGACCACTTTTAAAAGATTATTATAATCAAGATCCAAACATGAGACACGAGTCTGCTCCAAAGCCAAGATTAACAGATGCAGATTACAGAAAAGATTATTTATCAGATAAAATTGGTGTTCAAAAAAGATTAGAGTGGACTGAGAAAAAATATTTCGTAACTACTGAAGAAGAGCCATTGTTTGATGCAGCAGATGTATTGAGATTTGGAAAAGATCTAGTTGTTCAGCATGGATTTACAACTAATTTAAAAGGAATTGATTGGCTAAAGAGACACTATAAAGATCACAGAGTACATGCTGTAAATTTCCCAGGAGATCCATATCCAATTCACATTGATGCTACCTTTACCCCAATTAAAGAGGGTTTAATTATCAATAACCCACAAAGAAGACTTCCTAAGGAACAAAGAAAATTATTTGAAGACAATGGTTGGGAAATTGTTGATAGTGCTCAACCAGCACATAACGAACCACCACCATTATGTTATTCATCAACGTGGCTATCAATGAATGTTTTAGTATTAGACCCTAAGACTGTATGTGTGGAAAAAAGTGAAACATATCAAGCTGAACAGCTGGATAAATTAGGAATGGAAGTTATACCAGTAGAACTTAGAGATGCTTATGCTTTTGGCGGAGGTCTACACTGTTGTACAGCTGATGTTTACCGAGAAGGTGAGCTAAAAGATTATTTTCCAAAACAATAATTAACTTGGATTTTGTTTTAAAAATTCAATATATTCAATAACGTCATTATATTTTTCATCAGGGATATCTTTGTAGCTTGCATTGAATTTACTTTTTACACAAATGGCAACATGAGCATATGGGTTTCTTCCCTTAGGATGATTTGGATGGTCCGGTAATTGTCCTACCAAATAATCGCCAGCTTCCTGTATGATTTTCCACAGTTTACTTGCGTTTTCTTTATTCATACTACTTCAAACCTTGATTTATCTCAATCTGGTATAGTCCTGGGTATAGTTATCCCACAAAATTTTACAAATTCCTATAAGGATTTTCTTAAGTTATATTTAGATAGCAATAGAAACATATCATTTAAAAATTCATTAGGTATATTTCTGTCAAAACATGTTTTGCAACTAAGATTATCTTTATTAATTAAGACATGAGCAAATGCTTTATTTACATTAGAAAAAGGGTTTCCAAAATCTAGTTTTTGACCTTCTGAGAATGAAATTCTAATTATATCGCTTAGTTCCTCAGACATTTTTTCTGCATCTTTAAAATTACCCTTTGCTACATTATTATAAATTTCTCTTAAAATTTTACCAAAACAATTTGCTGAGCTTAATAAAAATCCATCATATTTCCCATTAGGTTTTAAATGATCAAAATAATTTTCTTCTGCTCCTCTTAAAAATATTAAATCATTAAAATTAATTCTAGAATTCACAACATCATCTTCACCACTAGTATCCTTAAATAATTGAATTCTGTCTTGAAAATTATCTTTTAATATTTTTAATGTTTCAGGTTCAATTTTACATTTTACTACTTGAGGTAATTGATAGATAGAAATTGGTAAATGTGTATTTTCAATGATAAGCTTAAAATGTGAAATAATTCCTTCTTGTTTGATGTTTTCGTCAACGGGAGCACATAAAGTTAATCCAAAAAAACCTGCAGATGATCCATTTTTATCTATATGTCTTTCTATGATATCTGCACGTCTTAGAACATCTTCTGTTGTTTTTCCAAATGCTCCAAATAATATTTTGTTATCTTTTTTGATTAAAGAGTTATCATTTAATATATCTAACCAATTTAAAATTAATTTATCAGTTAAATTCCATCCATCTCCTGTAGTTCCGCATACCAAGAATTGTTTTACATGTGGGTCTAACCAATTGATATGTTTTTGAATAAGCTTTTCATCTAGCTCTAAATTTTTTGTGTTTTGATATTGAGAAATAATTGGAACCCAGATTGGATCAAATGATTTAGATTTATTCATATAATTATTAATTACATGAAATTAAAAATAAATTTTCTCTATTATTACTAATTTATAGTTGAATATTAGTAAATTTTATAAGATATTTTATAAATATTAATAAAATTTATTAAAAATATGGATGAAGTTGATAAAAAGATTGTAAAAATACTTAAAAATAACAGCAAAACTACACTTCAAAATATTAGTGAGAAAATAAATTTAAGTATTGCTCCTACCGCAAGAAGAATAAACCAATTAGAAGAAAACAATATAATTAAAAATTATTCAATAAATATTGATGAAACTTCACTTGGTTACAAATTTCCTGCATTTATATTTATAAGCTTAGAAAAACAACAATCAAAAAATTTTGATAAATTTGAGAAAAAAATTTTAAATTTTCCTGAAGTTGTTGAATGTTGGTTAATGACAGGTGCTAAGGATTACTTAATTAGAATTGCGGTTAAAGACGTTGAGGAATTTGAAGATTTTTTAACAAAAAAACTTACTGTAATAGATGGTGTTTCTTCAGTTGAAACCTCCATACCTTTACGTAGAGTTAAATCAGAATATTCACGAGTAGAATAAAGATATTATATTAAGTTGATTTATCTCAACTTGGTATAGTTTGGGGTATAGTTTTTTGCTTAAATTGATGAGTCTTAATGCGAATTATTTTCAATCAAATTTTAATTATCCGCATAACTAGTGCGAAGTAGTGTGAGGTAGTGTGAGGTAGGGTGTACCACTAGCACCCCAAATAATCACCAGCCTCTTGAATAATTTTCCAAAGTTTACTTGCATTTTCTTTATTCATATTGATGATTTTTATCTAAAAAATAAACTTTTTCTAATATCTATAATTTCTCTGATCTTTTTTTCTTTAATAGCATTCCAAGAAACAAATAAAGTACACAATTGATACAAGGCAAATATCTCATTTTTTTCATTTTGGGATAAATCACTATCTGCCTCTACATAGTCTTCAAAATGAGAAATATTATCTCTTGCACATTTTAAATAATATTTACAAGCATCTGTTACTGTAGCGGTTGACCACCAGTTTGAGTCTCTGAAAAGATTAGATATTTCTTGATAGAAAGAACTCGTTTCAGAAATAACCAAATCCTTTTGAACATTTTCTGAAAACTGATCTAATTCAAATTGAATTAAAGCTAATATTTTTTTTTCGCTACTTCTCTTAACATGTAGTTCAACAACATTTCTATATGACATAGAATTAATTTTATTCCAATTATTGAAAAAATCATTTGGTGCTTTGTTAACATCATTCATATTTAATAAAATTTTTAAAATTTACTATTGAAATTACACTAAATTAACTATGCCAATATTAACAGTTTTAATTTTAAATTTTTAGTCTAGTGAAAATTAAATGAAAAAATTATTTATATTTTTATTTATATTTTTAAATATTGTTAATTATTCCAAGTCAGACGATTTCTTTGAAGATATAACTTATCAAATATTAGAAAATCAACCTAGATTAAGTTATGGAGTGTCCGTTTCAGATGTAAACAACGATGGAAATTTTGAATTTATTGTAACTGGATTTGGATTTAATAATTTAGCCTTAGCTCACAAAAAGGGTATTTTGTTCAATTCAATTAACCAAAGTATATTTATAGACAAAAATCGTAAAACTATAGGAGTAGCATCGTGTGATATTGATCAGGATGGTTATGAGGAAATATATTTTTTAAATACAGACACATATAGTGGAAACAAAAGATATTCAGACAGATTATTAGATTTTGATGGAAATAAATTTTTTGATTTATTTGAATTAGAAATAAACCAGGAAAATTTAAATCTTACAGCAGGTAGATCAGTTGTATGTGTAGATAGAAATGGAAATGGAGCTTATGGAATATATGTTGCAAATTATGGAGGGCCTACAAGATTTTATGAAAAAGATGGAAATGAAATAATAGACAAAGCTTCAGAGCTAGGTATTGATAAAATTACTGGAGGTAGAGCGGTTATTTCAGGTAATATTTTATCTGGAAGATCTGATATTTTTGCTGCAAATGAAAGAGGGGAGAATTTTTTATATTACAATAATAATGGAAATTTTGTTGAACTTGCGAAAGATTATGCTGTTGATGATACCTTTCAAAACGGCCGTGGAACTGCGCTAAGTGATATTTATTATAGAGGTAGGTTAGATATATTAACTTCAAATTGGGAAGGGCCTCATCGAGCATTTGTTTTAAAAAATAATAAGTTTGTAGATATAGCTGACAAACAATTTAGCGCCCCATCGAGAATTAGAACAGTAATCTCTGCTGATTTTGATAATGATGGTTATGATGAAGTATTCATGAATAATATTGGCGAGCCAAATAAATTATTTAAAATTTTAGATAATGGCGAGTTCAAAGAAATAAATATTGCAAATGCTTTAGAAACTAATGGATTAGGAACAGGAGCTGCAGTAGCTGACATAGACGGTGATGGAATACTTGAGCTTTTAATATCTCATGGAGAATCTGGTTATCAGCCTTTAACTTTATATAAGGCAAATTCAAAAAAAAATAATTTCTTAAGGATTAAACCAATTAATATGCACGGTGCTCCAGCAAGAGGTGCTACTGTAACTCTTGTTTCAAATTTAAGAACTCATTCTAAAACAATAGATTCAGGCTCAGGATACTTGTGTCAAATGGAGCCAGTGGCACATTACGGAATTCGAAAAAATGAGAGAAATATTAAGATTATTGTTACTTGGACAAATGGAGAAGAAAACACTTTTGAAATTAATGAATTAAATAAAACATTGGAAATTAAACAAAATAATTAATGTTTTTATGAAAAAATTTTTTTTTATAATATTTACCGTATTTTTAGTTTTTTCTCATAACCCAAGTTTAGAAGCACAAGAAAGAAATTATTATCAAGAATTAGTAAATGAGTGGAGTAAGATATTTCCAGATAGAAATAGAAACGCTGCTGGTCCAAAATTTTTTAAACATATATTAAATAAAGACATTACTTATCAAGAGTTTGTAGAGTTTAATAAACTTTATTGTGCTGTATCTGGTTCTTTAATAGATCCTAATGCTGATCCTGAAAAAGTATATTTAAAAGAAGTTGGTACAAATAAAAAAATTTGTGGGGATTATTACAGATGCTGTATTCCATGTTCTTGTGATGTAATGAAATATTCAAAAGTTGATAAAATGAAACATAAATTTAAAGATGTAGAAAAAGAGTTTTATGTTTTAACCATTAAAAACCCGTGTGGTAAAAAAAATTTTCCTAATCAAGTAAATAGAGATTATTTTTGTGATGGTGAAAATTTATCAAAAGATCAAGTTGTAGAACTAAATAATAGGCTAGTAATTGGACTATTCCATCAAGCTAAATCTTGTGATAAATCCGAAATTGTCAAAATAGATAATCATCAAGTGACTGGTTTATTTTGTGAATTTAGAAACAATACGCCTGATGAACAATTACAAAGTGGGATGGGAGATATTTTTATAAAATTGGCAAGATAAATTTAGAAAAAAAATGAGTAAAGAAAAAAATATTAAAACCTATGAACTTTTTAAACAAGATAGATTTCTTGGTATTCTTGTTCACTTATTGACTGGATTAGGAATTGTTGCTGGTTTTTTTGCTTTAATTGCTGTTATGAATAATAACCAAAAAGCGGCTTTTCTTTGGCTTGGGTTTGCATTTTTAATAGACAGTGTTGATGGAACTTTAGCTAGAAAATTTAATGTGAAAAAAAATTTACCACATATTGATGGTAAAATGCTGGATAGTATAATTGATTTTTTTAACTATGTTATAATACCATCAGTAATGATTTATTGGTTTAGGTATGTACCAGACCAGTTTATTTTATTAATTCCTGTAATTTTGATTTTTATTTCTATTTATTCTTATGTGAATTTGAATATTTTAACAAATGATAATTACTATAATGGTTTTCCAGCTATTTGGAATGTAATCGTACTTTACTTTTATATTTTCGGCACCAGCCAAAATTTTAACTTAGTATTTTTAATTTTATTAATATTATTAAAATTTTCTCCTTTAAAATGCATTCATCCTTTAAGAGTTAAAAAATTTAAAAGTTTATCAATTATTTTTGCAATATTTTGGTTCATTACTTCAATTTTGTTAATTTTAATAAAGGATTTAAACATAAACCCAGTATATGAGGTTTTCTTAATGTTTTTATGGGTTGTTTCAAATATTTATTTTATATCTGTAAGCATATTTAAAACATTCAAAAATTAATTAATTTAATTAGGGAGCCAGGAATTATAGAGTTTATTTTTTTTATCTATTGGAATTTCAATTGTTTTATTTTGTCTTGATGAAGCATAGACTGCGGTGACAAATTCTAAAGAATTTCTAGCGTCCGTTAAGGTTACCTCTTCACTAGGCAAACCATTTAGTTTATTTGCTATTTCCTCAAACATACCAGCATACCAGGATTTAGTATGTTTTACTTTAGATAATACATCTTCAATTTGACTTTGTGTTATTGGTGCTCTTGGTAAAAAAGTCCACTCATCATCAGCTGGGCTATAGGGTTTTTCAGGAGAAGCAGCAGACTCAGCAGTTAATCCCTC
This sequence comes from uncultured Pelagibacteraceae bacterium, assembly GCA_902523515.1. Taxonomy (GTDB): domain Bacteria; phylum Pseudomonadota; class Alphaproteobacteria; order Pelagibacterales; family Pelagibacteraceae; genus Pelagibacter. The sequence continues at coordinate 43,186 of CABYZT010000003.1, read as the reverse complement.
AAAACAAAATCTAAGTCTACTAGTGTCGTTTGCAGCACCCAATGTAATAGAACTTGTAACAAGAGCTCCAGTTTCCATTTCAATTGAAAGAGCAGCACAATCCTCAACCTCAATATCATTTACTCTAGTCGTTAGTTTTGCAAAAACATTTGATACAGGACCCAGGATCATACTAACTAAATCATGAATATGAATAGAGTGACTTAAAATTGCTCCACCTTGTTCACCTTTCCAGGTTCCTCTCCATGGTTTTGAATAGTAATCTTTTCCTCTATTCCAGTGAGTTTCTAAAGATGCAATTAATGGTTTTCCTGCCAAACCAGATTTGATTAATGCTTTTAACTTTGAAAATCCTAGACCATATCGATATTGAAATACCGGAAAAATAATTTTACTAGTTTCTTTGCTAATTTTTTCTAATTCATCTACTTCTTTAAGACTAGAGACTAAAGGTTTTTCACAAATTACATGCTTTCCAGCCTCCATAGCTTTTTTACAAGCAGAAAAATGTAAGTGAGGTGGAAGACAAATATCAATTATATCAATTTCTTTAACTTTTAATACATCTTCAAAATTAAGAGAAACTTTTGTTTCTGTATTTGACTTTAATATTTTATCAATAGACTCTCTAGTTAAACCACATAAGGTGTGAACATTAAATCTCTGAGATATTTTTTGAAAATCCTCGAAATGTTTTGCTCCTATATTAGTTCCAATTATAGCTACTTGATATTTTTTCATTTTTTTTCAGCCTGCTCCTGAGCTTTAATAGCAAGTTCCATTGAAAGATAGGTTAGTTCTTGAGGACATGCAGTTTCAGTTCTGTTCAAAACATCGTTTATTAAATTATTAAAGTAGGGTAACTTTACATTAGAGCAGTCAATATGTTTCACTTCATGATTATTTGCTAAAAATAAATGATTACCTTTTTCTGATTTTGCTAAATCTGTATATTTTCTTATTTCAATAAAACCTTTGTCTCCAAGTATTAATAATCTTCCATCTCCCCAGGTTGGAAGGGCATCTGGAGTAAACCAATCTAGGCGCACATATCCGTGCCCACCATTACCAGTAAGGTTCACTTCACCAAAGTCTTGAAAACCAGGCATATCTTTCTTTGTCGTATTTTCTACTAATGCATGGTTGATTTTTGCTTGATTTGAATTTGTAAAAACTAAAAATTGATGAATTTGGTGGGAACCAATATCGGTAATAATTCCTCCATAACTCTGACGATTATAAAACCAATCTGGTCTCTCATAGTTTCCTTGCCTATGTGGACCTGTACCAATAGTTTGTTTTACTTTTCCTATTTTACCTTCATTTACTAATTCTTCAGCTTTAGCAACTGCAGCAACATGAAATCTTTCAGAAAAATTTACAGACCATATTTTTCCAGTTTCTTTAACTGTGTTTTTCAAATTATTTAATTGATCTAGGGTAGTACAGCCTGGTTTATCTACCATAACATCTTTACCAGCTTTTAATGCATCTATTGAATGACCAGCTCTATCTACAGGGATCGAAGATATTAAAATCATATCAATAGACGAGTCATTTAATATTTCCTCTTTATTTTCTTTTCTCTTAACATTAGGGTATTTTTTATTGAATTCCTGAAGAGTTAAAGGATCTCCTTCTGTCCAAAAAAAATTACAACTACAACCTTCTTTAATCATTTCATCTAACATATCGAAAATATGTCCATGATCTATTCCAATTACCCCAAGGTTGAGCGTTTTTTTCATCAATTAATAAGAACCTTTTTGTTTTGCACCTTTATAAAAAATTTCTTGCAAGTGATCATTTTCTTTTTTTCTAAGTAAAATACTTTCATCACTCATTAAAGCGTTAGTCCTATGTATAACCTCATGATAATGAAATTTATCCTCACCTCTTGCAACCTGAACACTATTTTTACCTAGAGTTTGTTTTACATTTGTGCTTATATAACTTTGGATAACAAATCCTATTCTCCTGTCATTACTTCTATTTATTCCTGATCCATGTACTACTCTTGGATGATGCAAAGACATTTGACCAGCTTTAAGTTCTATAGTTTTAACTTTATCTTCAGGCACATTTTCTACTGTTTGACCCCTAGTAAGTAAGTTTCCTTCATTAAATTTCTCATTATGATCCTTAATATTTAAATGTGATTTAGGCCACATTTTCATACACCCATTATTTTCATTTGAGTCTGTTAAAGCTACCCATGCTGTAACCCAATTGTGTGGCTCTAATCCTATGTACTTTGCATCTTGATGATAGCTTACAAAACCTTGCTCGTTAGGGTTTTTAATAAATAAAGTAGTACTGCAAACTAAGATATTTTTTCCAATAATACTTTCTACTGCATCTAAAATTTTTGAATTATGAACAATCGAATCAAGTTTTGGCGAAATTAGATGGACATTATATCTTCCTGCATTATCTATTTCACTGGGCATTTTTTTTTCAATTAATTCTATTTCTTTTCTTGCTTCTAATGCTTCACTACTAGACAAAACTTCAATAGGGGATATGTACCCTTGATCTTCATACTGTTTAAGTTGATTTGATGATAGATAAGTCATATTATTCTGAAAAGATTATATGAGCTTAATCATTTCTTCAATAATTTATGGCCGAAGTATTTAAATTAGGAATTGCTGCTGACAATAATCAACCCATCTCGGAAGTACATTCAATTGAAGTTTTAGCAAATAAAGGAATAGTAGGAGATCGTCATTTTCATGAGTCTAATGATCCTTACAATCAATTGTCATTAATAGAGTCTGAGAATATAGATGACTATAATATTAAATTTGGTCTTAATATTCCTTATATAGATTTCAGAAGAAATGTAGTCACAAAAGGCATTAAATTAAATGATTTAATTGGAAAAAAACTTAAGGTTGGAAATGTAGAACTAGTAGCGATTGAATTATGTCGTCCATGCAGACATTTAACTGAAATGCTTGACCAAAAAAATATACTTAAAGAGTTTATGAGGAAAGGTGGACTAAGGTGTCAAATTCTCACTTCTTCAAAAATTAATATTGGTGATAAAATAGAATTATCTAATATTTAAGTTTTCGCAGTTTCATTAACTTGAGTTTCATCTAGTGTTGCAGGCGCATCAGGATCTAATTCTAATCCAGCAGGTGTAATTGTTGCTGGAACTGGTGTGAATGTTGAGTCTGGATTTTCAACAGTACTTCTAACCTTCATTCTATACAAACCAAATACACCAATTATTGAGTGTGCTATAATTAAAAATACAAACAAACCATTTAATCCAAACCATTCCATGAAAATTGCACACAAAATAGGACCACTAATAGCTCCTACACCAAAAATTAATTGTAGTCCACCACCTGCAGCAACAAATTTAGATTTTGGAACAAAGTCATTAGTATGTGCAAGGTTAAGTGAGAATAATGGTAGACATAAACTTGTATAAAGTCCAACAGCTATAAAAAAGATTATTTTTCTAAAAGCAAATTCATCCATATAGTAAATATTTTGTATAGGATCATTTGAAGTTAAAATTGCAATTAATGCTAAAAGAGAACTTCCAAATGTTGTTATGACTATCACTCTCCTTCTGTCAAAAATATCTGAAAAATAACCAATAGGACCCTGACCTAAAACACCAGCAATTGTTGCAACAAACAAAAGTATAGATGTTTCAAATAAAGTAAATTTTGCGATCGTTGCATAAACAGAAATTAAAGAAAAGAAAGCTGCATGAATTATTCCTGTAAAGAAAGAGCTTAAAGAACCAAGAGGTGAGATTTTATAAAGTTCTAGAATACTTATTGTTTCAATTTTTTTAAATTTAGGAGCGGGTCTTTTTGTTAATAAAATAGGAACTAGAGCAACAGAAAGTAAAACAGAAACCAAAATAAAGGGTTCATAAGCTTCAGGTTTACTTATATTAAGTAGAAGCATACCTAGAGCTAAACCAAAATAAATTACCATCATATATACAGATAATAGTTGCCCTCTATTTTTATTAGTTGCTCTATCGTTTAACCAGCTCTCAGTAACGACATAACAACTAACTAAACTTATACCTGTTATAAATCTACTAATTGTCCACATAAGTGGATTTACATAAACAACTGCTACTAAAGCACTTAAAGATGCAAGCGAAGCGAATGCAGCAAATACTCTTATATGACCAACTTTTGAAACAAAATTAGGAGTAGTTTTTGAGCCTATAAAGTAGCCAACATAATATCCAGACATGAAGATACCAGTTGTAAAAACACTAAAATCTTCAAGTACTGACCGAATACCCATAATTTGCATTTGCAATCCATGAGCAATCATCATTACTCCTATCCCAATAAATAGAGCCCAAGACTTTTTTACTTCTTTTTGCATGCTTTGTTTTTAAAATTTAATAATTCTTCGCTAGGTAGTTTTGGTTTGTGTTTTTTTTATGGCTAGTAAAGAATGAATTGCTATCGTGATAATGATAACAATGCCCCCATAGATCGTTTCAGGAGAAGGCTGTTCTTTGATCACCATCCAAACCCATAAAGGTCCAAGAATTGTCTCTAAAAGAAAAAACAGATTAACTTCAGCAGCAGTTATAAATCTTGGTGCTATAGTTACCAAAACAAAAGGTATAGCTACGCACATTACACACATTAAAGGTATATAAAAAAGATCATTTCCTACTAAAGCAAAGTCTTTTACAAAGAAAAAGGCAAATATAGCGACACATGATTTTCCAATTACAGCAGCAGGTACCAAGTCAGTTGATTTTGCATATCTTGCAATGTTTGCGTTACAGGCTAACCCAAAAGAGGTAATTAAACCAAATAAATCTCCATAAAAATTGCCAAGACTTAATGAGTCATAAAAAATATAAACACAAGCAATAAAGGTAATTATTATAGCGATCCAAGTCTTATTATCAGGTTTTTCTTTTAGGAAAATAGCTCCCAATATTGCAGATAGCATCGGCGCAAGAGCTACCATTAATAAAGTATTTGCTACATTGGTGTTTTGTATTGAGATAATAAAAGTAATATTACATATGGAAAAACTAATTACATAAAAAATACCTGGATAACCAATTTTAAATAAAGCTTTTAAGAAATTATTTTTATAAAATAAAAGAAGACCAACGAAAACTACTAAAAACGGTATTGCCCCTCTGTAAAAAAGCATCCCCCAAGTATCAATATTTGATAATCTAATTAGTAATGAGTCAGGAGTTATAAACATAATAGCTACAAATGCCATTAAAGAGCCTTTTTGTTGATCACTTAAATTATTCACGCTTTAAGTTCTTTCCAAAAAGTTTTAGCTAAATTTATTCCCGATAGATCATATAGTGTTTTAAGTCCAGTTGGAGATGTAACATTTATATCTCCATTGAGTTTTTGATCTATAAAATCAATTCCAGCAAAAAAAATATTTTCTTTTTTTAAATCTTTTGCAATAATTTTTGAAATTTTAATTTCTTTACTTGTTAATTTGATATTAGTTGGTTTTGCTCCTTTACTCATATTACTTAAAATTGAACCTTTCTTTGGAACCCTTGAAATTGCACCACATACTTTTCCATTAATAATAAAAACTCTTTTGTCTCCATTACTTATTTTAGGAAGAAATTTTTGGCACATGATATGATCATGTTTTTTTATAAATTTATTAACCAATTTTGGGTTAAATTTAGTTAACAAATGAATATCATTTCCACTGAAACTATGGATGGGTTTTAAAATAACTTTTTTGTTTTTTTTGAAAAATTTTTTAATTTCATCCATATTTTGACTAAAAATAGTAGCTGGCATGTATTTTTGGTATTTAGATGAATACAATTTTTCAGAAATATTCCTAACAGAGGTAGGGTGATTAATTATTTTAACTTTAGTCTTAATTGTATCCAAAATGTATGTAGTTGAAATGTACTCAAGATTAAAAGGTGGATCCTGGCGAATAAGAATAAATTTACATTTTGTTAAATCTAAACTTTGTTTTTTTAAGACTTTATAGAATTTTTTTCGGCTATAATTAAGTTTTATGAAAAAACCCTTAGCTATAACTTTTGAATTAATAATTGATAAATCTTTTGGATCGTAATAGAAAATTTTATATTTTTTGTTCTGAATTTCGTTTGCTAAAAAAACACTTGTATCCGTTAAAGGATTTAGTTTAGAAGGATGATTTCCTTGAACAGCAACAATTTTATTTATCATATAATTCGTCTAAATTTTCGTTTTTTGAAAATTTACTAATCATATGATCTGCGTTTGTTGTCTTATTATCAATTACTTTTTGTAGATGATTTAGAAATATAGTTTCGTTATTACCTTTTTTACTTAAAATATCTCTGTTCTCTAAACCTTTTCTCGAAAGATCTAAAAGTATAGACGACCAATAAAGAAGATCTTTACCCATCAATTGAGTATTAAATCCTTTTTTTGGTGCCTCTAGATAAGCGTTAATTATTTTATCGACATCCCATTTTGAAATTAATTCATGAACTTCATCTAAATTTCCGTAAAGCATACCAATATTGAAAGCCGGTCCCGCACATAAACAATCCCAGCCACAGGTATCCATAGATCTAAATTCAATATATTTTTTAACTCTGTTTTCAGTAAATATCGTACTTAAGTGAGTTGTTAAGTCTGTTTCAGTAGGAAGTTTATTTCCAATTTCTTGGATTTTTCCTTCCATAAAATCTTTAAAAATATATTTCCTACCTGAAATATATTGATCTTTATTTTGTATAAATAATATTGGAAAATTAATTACAAAATCAGCATATTTTTCAAAATTCATATTTTCGAAAAATAATTTAGGCAAACCACCCCTTGAAGTGCTTTGCCATACTTTAGATCTATAAGATAAATAATTACTATTTTTTTTCTCTACAATTGATGAATTAGCAAACAAAGCAATTGAAATGGGTACAATTGAGTTTGCTACTCTAAACTTCTTAATAAAATCTTCCTCTGATTTATAATCTAAATTTATTTGAGTACCACAAGTTCGATACATCATATCTAAACTAAGCTCACCACCTAGAGGCATATCCTTAGTCATTAATTCATATCTTTGCTTAGGATTGCCTGGGATTTCATTTAATTTAGAAATAGGATCAAATCCTGCGCTAACAATTTTTATATCTAATTTTTTTGTTACCTGTTTAAGTTCAAATAAATAATCTTGGGACTCTGCACAAGCCTCGTGCATATGATTTAATTTATCTCCCGACAATTCTATTTGATTGCCTGGTTCAAGAGTTATATTTTTACCACCTTTATTAAGAGCAATGATATTTTCTTTTTCAAAAATTGGATTCCAGCCAAACTCAAGTAAGGCTGAAAACATTTCTTTTATTTTTGAATAATCAATCCTTTTATTGTCAGAATTATTAAATAAAAACTTTTCATGCTCTATCCCAATTTTAAAATTTTTGGGCTCTTTAACACCTGACTTAAAATAATTAATAATTTTTTTTTTTGAATCAATCATGCGCTGTAAATAGTGATTTATAGATAAATTTAAAGATAATAATAAGGCTCTTTTGCAAATATTTTTTTAACTAATGGCTTAAAATCATTCAAAGTCATACTTTTGTAATCAGGGTCAAAAGAGCATTGATCATATTTTTCACAAAAATCTATAGTGTCTTGATAATACTTGTGGTCTTTAAATTTATCTCTTGCATTTCTATCACCACCTAAATGATGAGCACTATAATAAGTTTGAAAAAGACCATGGTGTAGAATAATCCAATAAGTTCTTTCAGAAACATAGGGTCTTAGTATAGATGCAGCATATTGAGAATGATTCATTGGCGCTAAATCATCTCCAATATCATGCAGTAAAGTTGCAACAATCATTTCTTCACTTTCTTTATTTTTAAAAGCTCTTGTTGCGGCCTGCAATGAATGCTCTAGTCTAGTGATTTTGTAACCTTCTAAAGTAGTAGTTTGTTTAGATAAATAATTTAAAACTCTTTCAGCAGTTTGTCTTTCAAAGTTTTTTTCAAATTTTTCGAGAAGTTCATAATCTTCCTTAGTTCCATTTTTCATTTCAGTAAAATTTACTGTTTTCATATTTTAATTATTTGATCCTGTGCTTAACAAAGATAATTGAGTTATTTTATTATCTCCTAATTCATCCACTAATTTTACAGGATATTCTCCCGTGAAATAATGATCTGTTAATTGAGGATAAGTTTCGTTTCTTTTTTCAAAACCAATAGCTCTATACAAACCTTCTATTGATAAAAATCTCAAAGATTTAGCTCCAATATATTCGCAAATTTCATCATTTGTTTTATTTGCTGCTAATAGTTCTTTTTTTGTAGGTGTGTCTACACCATAGAAATCCGGATATCTTATTTCTGGACATGCAATTTTAACATGAACCTCTTTTGCACCAGCTTCATAAAGCATTTTAACTATTTTATAAGATGTAGTTCCTCTAACAAGAGAGTCATCAATTAAAATTATTTTTTTATTTTTAATTGTTGTTTGATTTGCATTTAATTTTAATTTGACACCCAAGCTTCTTATTTTCTGGCTTGGTTCAATGAAAGTTCTTCCAACATAGTGATTTCTAATTAACCCATGTTCAAAATTCATTTTTAATTCTTGAGCAAAACCCATAGCAGCGGCATTCCCAGAATCTGGGACTGGAACCACTATATCAGCATCAGTATCATTTTCTTTTGCAAGTTCTATACCAATATTTTTTCTATGCTCATATGCTGTTTTTTTTCTAATTAAACTGTCTGGTCTTGAAAAATAAATATATTCAAATACGCAAGGCCTTTCTTTTTTAGCAGGGAATGGCTTAATACTTCTCAGCTCGTTATTTTCAATTAAAACAATCTCACCATTTTCAACTTCTCTAACAAATTTTGCACCTATAATATCAAATGCACAAGTTTCAGAAGCTAAAACATAACTATTACCAAGCTTACCAATAACAAGAGGTCTAATTCCATAAGGGTCTCTAACACCAATTAACGAGTTTTGAGTTAACATCACTAATGCATAACCACCTTGAATTTGAAAAATTGCATCAATTATTTTGTCAATTGTTTTTGGTCTTTTTGATTTAGCAATTAATTGAACAATCGTTTCAGTATCTGAAGTAGTGTAAAATATAGCTCCATCCTCAACTAGTTTATTTCTTAAAGCAATTGAATTAGTAAGATTTCCATTATGTGCAACTCCAATGCCGCCTGCATTGGTGTCAGCAAAAAAGGGTTGGATGTTTCTTAATATATTGTTTCCAGTTGTACTATATCTGTTATGGCCAATTGCATAATTTCCCTTAAGATTATTAAGGACTTTTTCTTTATTGAAATTATCTCCAACTAAACCAAATCTTTTTTCTGAATAATATTTCTCTCCATCAAAAGTAACTATTCCACATCCCTCTTGACCTCTGTGTTGTAGAGCATGAAGTCCTAGTGCAGTTAGAGCCGAAGCATCTTTTGCATTGCTAATACCAAAAACTCCACATTCTTCCTTTAGTTTAGGATTATAGATCTGTAATTTTTTCTTTAGAATCTTGATATGTTTTTTCATTAGGAAATTCTTTTATCAGATAACTACTACCTTTTTCTAAATATGGAAAGATGTATGATTTGTCAAAATTTATTGGCCATTTATCATAATTATAAACGATATGAACACCTGAAAAGATACATACAGAAATAATGTAAGCTCTTATAAAACCAAAAAAGAATCCAAATGTTGTATCTAAGCCACCGATTCCCGTATATCTAACTGCTTTACTGATTCCTTTATTAATCAACAAAACTAAAAAGATAACAATCACAAATATTACTATTCCTAAACCAACATCAAGCACATACTCATTATCAATTATATCTTTTACATAGGGTTTAATTCTTGGAAATAGAATTAATGTAATTATGTATGCCAGCAACCATTTAGCCATTGAAAGGATACTTAAGATGAAGCCCTTTTTATAACAATTTATTAAAGAAAGGATTGTTAAAATTAAATAAATTAAATCAATTATTGATATTGCTTTATAAAAATCTGTTATGATTTCTAACATTAAGATGGTTTGCCAAAAGGTTTAATAATTAAGATTAAAGCAGGAAGTAGTGTTAATACTGATATCATAGCTAACAACATAGCTAGTCCTGTAAACACACCAAAATAAATCGTTGGGATAAACTTCGATAATACCAAAATTGAAAATCCAAAAACAATCGTAATTGAAGTGTTTAATATAGCAACCCCAACAGTAGAATGACACGTTTTTAAAGTTTTGTTATAATCTTTTATTTTATTAAACTCTTCTTTGAATCTGTAAATATAGTGAATACTGTTATCCACTGCAATTCCTATTGTAATTGCTGCAATAGTTATTGTCATCATATCTAAAGGTATTCCTAATAATCCAATTATTCCTAGTATAAAAAAAGCAGCAATAAAGTTTGGAACAACGCCAATCAATGAAAGTTTAATATTTCTAAATAAGATTATGAACATTAAAAATATTCCAATCATAACCAATCCCAATGTTAAAATTTGAGATTTAAATAGACTTTGCAATAAATTATTAAATAATATTAATACACCTGCTAATTTATAATCCTTATCCTCTAAACCAAATTTATCTTTTAAATCAAAATTAATTTTGTTAATTAAATCATTTCTTCTTAAATCTTCCTGCGAGTCTATAATTCTTAAACTAATTCGAGCCTCATTATCTTTGATAGAAAGGTAAGGATCGATTATTTCAGCTTTAATACTCTCAGGAATTTTAGAGTAAAGCACTCCCATTTCTAAAGTACCTAAAGGCTTGTTGTTGTTTAATTGAGTAGCTACTTCTATAATTGATGAAAAAGATAAAACTTTACCAATTTCAGGCAAGCTATCTAAGTAATTATGAACAGATGTAATTAGATCAATTTTATCTTTGGTAAACCAATATTTTTCATCATTTGAATTGTCTTCCTCGCCCCAATCATCAAATTCATCATCTTCTTCAGATTTTTTTACCTTCTCTTTCTCAGGAAATTTTATAATAACCTCTAAAGGAGTGGTTCCACCTAACTCCTCATCTATAAGCTTCATACCCTTGTAAATTTCAGTATTCTTATTAAAGTAATTTATAAAACTATTTTCAACTTCAAGCTTACTTATTCCAATAACACTAAATATTATTACTATTCCAGTTACTAAGAAGACAGAGTTTTTGTTATTTAAAGAAATTAAACCAAGAAAATTTGTAATTTTGGATTTCTGTTCTTTTTTAACGGTAATATTATTTGTGGGTGCAAAGTTTAAAAGGGTAGGTAGCAGTGTAAATGTAATGATGAATGATGTAATTAACCCAAAAGTCATCATCCAACCAAAATCGATAATAGGTTTTATTTCACTAAAAATTAAAGATAAGAATGCAAAAATTGTTGTTAGAACAGTATAAAGGATTGGCCAAAACATTTTTGAAGTGGTTAAGGAAATAATTTCAAAATTATTTTTTGATGGAAAATCTTTTTTAATCTGAAGAAACCTTGTACTCATATGAATATTCATTGCCATTGTTAAAATCAACATCAGTGCAATAAAATTTGAGGAGATGACTGTAACTTTCCATCCTAGCAATCCAAGTAATCCCATCATTATTACCACAGAAAAAAGACAACTGCTTATAGGAACCACAATCCAAAGAAGATTTCTAAAAACAAACCATAAAGTAACAATTATAAATAATAGAACCCCCAAACCAAAAACAATTATATCGCTTTTGATAAAAGTCATCATATCATCAGCAATCATTGGTATTCCTCCAAGATATATTTTTCCAACATCATCATAACTTTGAATAACTTGTCTTATTTCTAAAATATTCTGGTGGTTTTGTTTTTTGATTTGATCTTTAATTAGTTCAACTTGTTCTTTTGATTTATTTTTTATATCTTCTAATTTTTGAGACTGTTTAATATTAACAATAATGCCACTAGTTTTACCATCTTCGCTAATGACAAAATTTCGAAAAACAGGACTATTTAAAATCTCTTTAAAACCTCGATCTCTATCAACATCTTCATCTTTTAAGGTTTTAAAACTTTCTAGTCTTTCTTGAAGGGGGGCTTCTGAATTATTTAAAAGTGGAATATCTAATAATGTAATCACACTATGAACCCAATTGAGGCTCTGAATTTTATATTTTAAACTTAATAAATTATTAATTGACGAGTCAGTGGCCATTCCCTCATTTGGTGTATAAGTAAGAATTAAAAATTCTTTGGATCCATATCTTTCAGAGACTTCTTTTAAGTATGCTAGATCTGGGTCACCTTCTATTAATAAGGTTTCTGATGAAGCATCTAGTCTAAAATTTTTTGAATAATAGCCAAAACTTAAAATAGCAATAATCAACAATACAAATATTGCTTTGGGATTTTTAAGGATAACGTTTTGATAAAAATGAGCTATCATTCAAGCTCTTTATATTGGAAATTAACTTGATTGAGTATCCTTAAATTTTGTAAATCTTTCCTCAAATTCAAGAGTTACATTACCAATAGGGCCATGCCTTTGTTTTCCAATTATAATTTGAGCTAAATGCGCAACCTCATTCATTTTTGCTTGCCACTCTGCATGCTCAACTGTCGCTTCTCTTGGCTCTTTTCTCTGTAAATAATATCCTTCTCTATATACAAACATTACAACATCTGCATCTTGTTCAATAGATCCAGACTCTCTTAAGTCTGCCAATTGAGGCTTATGATCATCTCTTTGTTCTACTTGTCTTGACAACTGCGAAAGAGCAACAACAGGAACAGAAAGTTCTTTGGCTATTGCTTTAAGTCCTTGGGTAATTTGTGATATTTCTTGAACTCTTCCATCTTTATTGAATGTAGTTCCTCTCATTAATTGGATGTAATCAACTACTATCATATCAAGGCCGAAAAGCCTTTTAATACGTCTAGCTCTATTACTTAGGGCAGCAATACTTATTGCTGGAGTTTCATCAATATAAAGGGGTAATTCAGAAATATTTTTTGATGTTTCTAAAAATTTATCAAATTGATCATCTGATATTCTTCCTCTTCTAATATCATTAGAACTAATTCGAGCCTGTTCAGATATAATTCTTGTAGACAATTGTTCTGAGGACATTTCAAGTGAAAAGAAGGCTATAGATGATTTTTTACCACTCTCTTGTAGTTTTTGAGCAGCATTAAATGCAATATTTGTTGCTAGTGAGGTTTTACCCATTGATGGTCGACCAGCAATAATAATTAAATCTGATTGATGTAAACCACCAAGCTTATCATCTAAATCTCTTAAACCAGTTGGAACACCAACGATTCCTTCTTCGTTCTTATAAGCAGCTGAAGCCATTTGAATTGTTTGTTTCATTGCTTCATCAAATTTTACTAAAGAAGAATTGAAAGAACCTTTTTCAGCTAAATCAAATAACAATCTTTCAGAACTTTCGATTATAGATTGCCCGTTAGTATCAAGGTCATTTAATTTTGCGCTATCAATAGTTTGTTCAGAAATTTTGATTAATTCCCTTCTTACAAACATATCATAAATTATTTTTGAGTATTCTATTGCTTGTCTAACTGATGTAGAAAATTTTGTGATTTTTACTAAATATTCTGGAACATTAAGATCGTCTTTTTCATCTTCAAAATAATTTTTTAAAGTAATTGGGTTGGCTAACATTCCTTTGTAGATAAGACTTTCAACAGCCTCAAATATTTTTTGATGCATTGGATCATAAAAGTTAATACTAGATATTATTGTATTTATTTCATCAAAAATATCATTGCTTACAAGGATAGATCCTATAACTGCCTGCTCCGCCTCAATGTTATTTGGTAACTCTTTAAATTGATCTTTGACTATACTTAAATTGTTTTCCATGAAAATAAATTTACATGAAAAATAATTTAATCAAATTGTATATTTCTACTGGGGAAAAGAATGTATAATTATTGAATTGTATCAGCCGAAGAAACATTGATTGTAATTTCAGCATCAACTTCTGAGTGTAAAGAAATTTTAACTTTGAATTTCCCTAAAGCTTTTATTTCTTCAACTGGTTGTATCATTGAAGGTTTAATATCAATTTTGTTCTCTTCTTGAATAAGTTTTGAAATTTCAGTTGGTTTAACAGAACCATACAATTCATTATTTTCTGTACTAAGTTTTTTTACAGAATACTCTTTACCATTAATTTGTTCTGCAATTTGAGAGGCTTCTTTTTTCTTTTCGTTATCTTTTTTAGATAATTCAGCTTTAATTTTTTCAACTTCTTTTATATTTTCTTTTGATGCATAAAGAGCTTTTTTATTAGCAATTAGAAAGTTTCTAGCGAAACCTCTTTTCACATCTATTACTTCACCAATAGACCCAATTCTTTTTACATTTTCTAATAAGATTACTTTCATTTTATATTAATGCTAAGTTTCTTGCTCTTTTGATTGAAAGAGAAAGTTCTCTTTGTTTTTTTTGTGATACATTTGTAATTCTTGAAGGCAAAATTTTACCATTCTCAGAAACATATTTTTTTAGAAGTTTTATATTCTTATAATCTACTTCTGGAGCACCTTTTGCTGATAGTGGACAACTTTTTTTAAATTTGTATTTGTTTGGCTGAAAAATACTTAACTTTGAAAAATTACTTTGTTTCCCTTTTTTATTTCCACTTTGTCTTTTTGGCATTAATTTTTAACACTTTCTTTTTTGTCACTATCTTCTTTCTTTCCAAAATAGTTTTTTTGTAGGTCAAATTTTTTTACTCTAACAGTTAAATATCTAAGAAGTTTTTTATCTATAGCTTCACTTTTTTCTAATTCATCAATAACATTACCTTTGCCTTTAATTTTAAAATGAATGTAGCTTCCTTTTTTATTTTTTTTAATTAAATAAGATAAGTTTAATAGTCCCCAGTTTTCAGTTTTAACAACTTCTCCATCATTTTTTTCAACAATTTTAGAATATTTCTCTGTAAGTTGCTTTAGTTCACTCGGTGAAGTGTCTTGCCTAGCAATTATAGTATGTTCGTATAAATTCATTTAAGTTCTTTAATAAAAAGTGAGGATATACTATTATAAAAGTTTAATTACAATAGTTAAAAAAGCAAAATTATTAGTTTTTTTTTATATGTTTTCAGTAATTTTTCCAGGGCAGGGATCTCAAATAGTAGGTATGGGAAAAGAACTGTATGAAAAATTTGATATAGTTAAAAACCTCTTTAAACATGCAGATGACACATTAAATTTTCGTATTTCTAAGCTTATTTTAGAGGGTCCAAAAGAAAAGTTAGATTTGACAGTAAATACGCAACCTGCAATATTTTTAATTAGTTATTCAATATTTAATTTAGTAAAAAATGAATTTAACTTGGATTTAAATAAAGCGAAATACTTTGCAGGACACTCTTTAGGTGAATATTCCGCTTTATCATGCGCGGGATATCTTGATTTTTCAGATACTTTAAAAATACTAAGAACTAGAGGAGATGCAATGCAAAACGCTGTGCCTAAAGGGCAAGGAGGGATGGTTGCGGTATTAGGTTCATCAGTTGATGTGATTGAAAAAATTTTGATAGAAAATAAAGAAAATTTAAATGCACAAATTGCAAATGATAATTCTGAAGGTCAAATTGTTTTAAGTGGAAAAACTGAGGATTTAGAAAAATTAATTCAAATTTTTAAGGATAATTCAATAAAAAATATTAAACTTCCTGTAAGTGCACCATTTCACTGCGAACTGATGAATAATGCAACAAAAATTATGAAAAAAGAGTTAAATAAGCTTAATTTTAAAAATGGGCAAAATAAATTAATTTCAAACGTTACTGCAAATGAAATTAAAGATCCAGTTGAGCTTAAAAATCTCTTAATTAAGCAAATAGAGAATAGAGTTAGATGGAGAGAAAGTGTGATTAATATGATAGAAAATGATGTAGACCATTTTATAGAAATTGGACCTGGGAAAGTTTTGTCAGGTTTGGTAAAAAGAATTAATAGAAATGTAAAAATTGATACAATTAATTCTCAAGGCGATATTGAAGGTCTAAAAATATGACTGATTTAAAAGATAAAAATATTATTGTTACTGGTGCTTCAGGTGGGATTGGGAATTCAATAATTAAAAAATTAAATCAATCAGGAGCAAATATTTTAGCCTCAGGTACAAGAATAGAAAAACTTGAGGAAATAAAAAGTAAATATGGAAATATTAAAATATTAAAGTTTGATATTTCTCAAAGCGATAAAATTGAGGAGTTTGTTGAAAACGCAACTAAAGAACTTGGTGGCAGTTTAGATTGCATCGTTAATAATGCAGGCATTACCCAAGACAATTTAGCAATTAGGATGAGCCTAGATGAGTGGAAAAAAGTAATTGATATTAACTTAACATCAACTTTTTTGATGAGCAAATCAGCAATAAAAAAAATGCTTAAAAATAAATCTGGAAAGATTGTTAATATTACGTCAGTAGTTGGACACACAGGTAATTTAGGACAGGCCAATTACACCGCTTCTAAAGCAGGTATAATTGCAATGTCTAAGAGTTTGGCAATAGAATATGCAAAGAAAAATATAAATATAAATTGTATTTCACCTGGTTTTATTAAAACAGCTATGACGGAAAAATTGGATGACAAATTTAAAGAGGCTATAATATCAAAAATTCCTTCTGCCCGACTAGGAGAGCCAGATGATATTGCAAATGCTGTACTTTTTTTATGCTCTAGTCACTCAAGTTATATAAATGGAGAAACCTTACATGTTAATGGGGGCATGTATATGGCTTGACAAAATAGGTTTTTAAACTATTAAGAATTTATAACAAAAAGGATCAATATGTCAGAAGACGTTTCAAGCAAAGTAAAAAAAATTGTAGCAGATCACTTAGGTATCGATGAAGCAAAAGTAACTGAAGAGTCTAGTTTTATAGACGATTTGGGTGCTGATAGTTTAGATACAGTTGAATTAGTTATGGCTTTCGAGGAAGAATTCGGATCTGAAATTTCAGACAGTGAAGCTGAGAAAATTTTAACTGTAGGTGATGCTGTTAAATTCATCGAAGGAAAAGCTAACTAGAATTTTTAATGCCCTCACACAAAGATGGGGTAATGATAATTTTATCCTCTCCGTCGGGAGCGGGAAAAACTACTCTGGTTAAAAAGCTTTCCGAAAAAAATAATTTTGAAATCTCCATATCCCATACTACTAGACAGCCTAGACCTAATGAAAACCAAAACGTAGATTATTTTTTTGTTGATAAGTTAGAATTTAAAAGATTAATACAAAATGAAGAGTTTCTTGAATATGCAAAAGTATTCAATAATTTTTATGGTACAACAAGAACACCAGTTATTGACAAATTAAATAAAGGAAAAAATGTCCTGTTCGATATTGATTGGCAGGGAGCAGATCAAATTAAGAATAAAAAATTAGATTATAAATTGATCACTTTTTTTATACTTCCTCCTAGTAAAGAAGTTTTGTTTGAAAGATTATCTAAACGACATTCAACTGATAATTTAATTGCCCAAGAAAGAATGAAACAATTTGAAAGAGATGTATTGCATTGGATAAATTATGACTATGTAGTTATAAATAATGATTTAAATGAATGCTATAACAAAATAACTAATTTGATAGATGCAGTAATAAACAATGGCTCTAAAGATTACGATATAGATTATATTAGAAGCCATGTTGACAAACTAACTGTTTAGATTTTCATATTCAAATGCTAGTTTGTAATAGGTATCTAAATTTATATTTTGTGGTCTCAGTGTTAAATCAATCTTAAGTTTATCTAAAACTCTTTGATCTCCATTAAAAAGTTGATTAAAAGGTTTTTTTAACATTTTCCTTCTTTGATTAAAAAAAATTCTAGTAATTTTTTCTAAGTTATATGGATCTTTAATTTTAACAAATTTTTTTTTTGGGTAAAAAATTAATAAGGAGCTATCTATTTTTGGCTTTGGAAAAAATGCGCTTGGCTTTATATCAATAATTTTTTTTATATTTAGTTTCCAATTGCAAATTATCGAGAGTCTTCCATAGTTTGATGTATTAAATTCAGCAATTATTCTATCTGCGACTTCTTTCTGAAACATTAAAATTAGGCATTCAAACCAAAAATGCTCTTTTAAATTTATTATCCATTTACTCAAAATTTCAGTTGAAACATTATAAGGTAAATTACCAAAAACTATGACCTTATCTTTAAAGAGTTTTGTTTCATCTACTTTTAAAACATCATTATTTATAATTGTAACCTGATTTTTAAATTTATTTTCAAGATTAGCTGCAAGCTCATTATCTTTTTCAATTACAATCATTTTTTTTGGTTTTTTTTTAAGTATATGCGATGTCAGGTTTCCAGTGCCTGGTCCAATTTCAAGAATTGTTTTGTTTTCAATGTCAGTTATGCTTGTAATTTTTTCTAATATATTTTTGTCAATTAAAAAATTTTGACCTAAGCTTTTTTTTGCTTTGATCAATTTTTATCCAAAAATTTTATTGCATTGATAAGACTTGTTGGATCAGAGATATTTTTTCCTAGCATTTTTTCATTAGGGCCATGATCAGGCGATATTCGCATAAAGGGTAAGCCAATAGTGATATTGAAAGCGTCATATTCATATAATGTTTTAAGAGGAGTTAAAACTTGATCGTGATACATGCCTAAAATTACGTCGAATTTTTTTCTATTTTGTTTTAAAAATATTGTATCTGCTGAATAAGGACCTGATACTTTATAACCTAATTTAATTAAATATTTAACTGTTGGTTTTATAATTTTTTCGTCTTCGTTAAACTTGTTAATACTTTCACAATGAGGATTAAGACCCAATATACCAATTTTGGGTTTTAAACCTCTATATTTTTTGTAGAATGAATTTATCAAAAAAACTTTTTCACAAATATTTTTTTTATTAATTTTTTTTGGAACATTTTTAATAGGAATGTGTGTTGTAAGGGGACAAACAGATAAATCTTTATTATAGATTAGCATTGCATATTTTTTAATGCCAGTTTTTCTTGCGATATATTCTGTTATTCCAGGATATTTTTTACTAAGAAAACTTTTCTTTGATATTGGTCCATTAATAAATTTATGTGTTTTACCCTCTTTAATAATTTTTAAACCAATTTCAAAGGATTTTTCAATAAAGTTTTTTGATCTATAAGAAATTTTGTTAATATTTTTTTCAAATTTAAATTCAACATCAACTAAGTTAATAGAACTATTGTTTAATTTTTTCTCATATATGTTTTCATAATTAATTAAGTTTATTTTCTTATCATTAAATTTAAATTTTTTCATATAAAACATTAAAAGCTTAAGTGATGATATTAAAATGATAGGGCTTTTAATTTTTTTTTTTAAGGATTTCAAAAAAATTTCTAAAAAAATACTATTAGGCTCTCCATTTATTATTATAATTGGCTTATAGCTCATCTATATTTATATTTTTTTTTACTTTATTAAAATAAATTAAAGAATATTGATTTAGTTGTTCGTTCATTTTCTTTTGTACTACTTTTTTTAATTCTTTTTCAATATCAATTTCTTTTTCTATTTTTTTTGTATCTATTATTTTTAAAATTAAAAAACCACCTGGAATAGTAATAATATTTGAATAATCACCAATATTAAGTTCTTTTATTTCATTATAAATATTTTTATTTAATACATTTGAATCAACCCATCCAATATTTCCATTATTTTTTGATGTATCAGATACGCTATATAGCAAAGCAGATTTTTCAAAACCTTCCTCTTCAATGCTTTTCTTAATTTGTTTATGTTTTAAATTTAAATTTTCATTTTCTTTAACATCAAAGAGAATTTCTTGTAAAAAATATTGTTTTGACTCTGTTTTTTTATTCTTTAAAATTTGCTTTTTTATTTCATCAGTATCAATTTTTACTTTATCACTATATCTAAAATAAATTAATCTATTCCACATAATTTCCATTTTTATTTTTTCTTCCAGATAATCCAAACTTAATTTTTTTGTTTTTATATAATCTAGAAATTGTTTTTTTGAACTAAGATTGACTTTATAAATCATATCTTGAATAAATTGATCTATAATTTCTTGATTTACATCAATAGAATTAAAATTTTTAAGTACTTCAATTTTTTTTATTTTCTCCCTAACAAGTGAATTTTTGGACATAATATATAATTGATCATCAGACAATTTTTTAATATTAGGATTTAGACTTACTAGATAGCGCTTCTCTTTTTTTATGTCAAAACTAGTAATAATTTGGTTGTCAATTTTTAGCTCAATTTTATTTTCAACACTTTTAGAGACATTAGAAATCAATCCAAATAATAACAAAATTATAATTAATTTTACAAATTTCATGAGTTATTTATAAATAATGCTTAATTTTAATTCCATCTTTACTAAATTTAATTAATACTTTGCTCTATTGTTGTTAGTGGTATCAAGGTTATGTAAAAAAATATATCTTCTGATGGCTGAAGATCCCTATCTTGATAAAATGTTTTCTTGAATTTTAAACCTGCAGTTAAACAATCATTTTTATATTCATAAATTAAATCATAATATTCAGTTAAATTAATTTCTTTATTTTTCCTAGTTTTAAAAGATAAAAAATTATTTTCATTAAAATTAAATGTTGAGGTATTTTCAATTATATGTGCAGTACCTACTAAATCATTTTCTTCAATGAAATTAAAATTTGTAACAAAATTATTTAATGAAATATTAATTCCTAAATCATGATATTTAACATTATTTAAGCTATCGTCAGAGGCAAAGTTATATTCTAAATCAATTAAATTATTTCTTTCATAGGATATTGCACCAAAAAGATACGAATTTTTATTATTTAGTGATGTTTTTTTAGGAATTGTGTTCTCCTCCTTATCTCTTATTACAGTGGCAAGTTTAGCATTGATTGTATTTTTTTGTTCAGTGTTATCACTTGTATAATCTAACCCCAACGTTAATGATTTGCCACTCTCAAGAGAGTCTTCTATTCCCAATCTATCAACTGAAAAAATATTATTTATATTAATTGTTTTATCTGAATTTGAGTGATTTTTCATATCTCCAGGGTTAAATCTAAAAGAAGCTTTAGGTGTTAATAATTTAATTTTATTCTCTGTGTTTTTCTTAAGAGGATATGCTGTATTAAATTCTAAAATATTCATAATCTCTGACTGTGGACTTGATTTATAAATACTATCTTCCTTTGCGACTGTATTTACATTTTTAATAAAAAAATTTAAATTACTTTTAAAACCTGAATTACTGATTAGATAATCATTTGAAGAAAAGTTAATATCATTAATTATTCTTGTTCTTAGGTTATTTGTATTCTGAAGAGTATTATTACCATTAGAAAATATATTAATTGTTCCATATTTATTTGGTAAAAATGAGTCATACTTAAAATAAGGTAATGTATATTGATATCTATCGTTTTGACGCTTGTTTAAATCTTCATATGCTGAGAAGCCAGTTTCTAGACTAAATTTTTCATTACTTAAGTTAAGATTTACTCCTGAAGATAAAACATTTGGATCTTTAGGCTTTGTTTTATTGTTAATCAAATGACTATCAAAAATTTTCAAATAAGTATCTTTATTTGTTTTTTCAATAAATAATTCTAACTTCGAGCTATTAAAGTTTTCATAGTTTAATTCTAACTCTGATTTAGCAAATAGATGAATTATATTTTTTTTATTATTTGAATAATTTGATTTGAAATTATTAACAAATCCTACATCAGCTATTAAAGAAGAATATCTATTTTCTTGTCTATATTCACCCTGAAAAATTTTAGCTCCACTATCAGAAATTGTTGGGCTAAAAGTAAAGTCTTTATTGTCTGAAATAACCTGATAATAAGGTAAATTTATCGTATTTCCTATCACATTTGATTTATTTATTTTAGGTTTAAGAAAACCTGTTTGTCTTTTTACACTTGGGTCAGGATGAAAAAATTTTGGAAAATAAAAAACAGGGATATCATAAATTTTAACTGTAGCATTATTGTAAAATAAATTCCTTTTTTCTTTATCATGAATTATTTCATCTGCTTGTATACTCCACGGTGGACATCCGTCTCTTTTACCACAACTAGTAAAAATTCCTTTTTTAATTTTAGTTATTTCACCTTTTTTGCTTGACGAAACTCCTTTTAATCTAGGGTCATTTTCTGTGTTATTAAATATATCCTTATGAATTTTAATCTCTGTATTTTCAGCAAGAAAATTTTGACTCTTTAAATCAATTATTGCTCTATCAAAATAAAATTTATCACTTTTAGGTAAATTATAATTTGATTGTACAGTTATATTCTCTCCTCTAAGCTCCTCTTTGTTAATTAAATATTTGAAATTTGTTAAATTATATAAATTTAACTTATCTCTTAAGGATGTATTTTTTTTTGAACTAATTTCCATACTATTTCTTAGAAAAATCACATCTTCAGAATTGAAATTATACTTTGAGTGTATTACCCCTGAAGTTTTACCTTTTGAATTTATTTTATTTAAATTTATATCATAAGAGATAAAATTAGAGTTTATTTTGTAGTTTTCTATTTTATCTTCTAATGTTACATTTTTTTCTGCTCTCAAAATATTTTTATTTCTGAAAAATTTAAAATCATTTGCATTAATCTCTAAACTATCGTTTATACTTATTGCTCTTGAATTACTTTTAGTAAAAATCAATTCCTCATTTTTTTTATAAATTATATTATCTGAGAAAATTATATAATTTTTCAGCTCATCAACTACTTTTACACTTCCACTTGCATTCAATAAATTTTGATTTTTAATAAATTCAAATCTATCTGCCTCAATATAAATCCCATCTTTTGTTGTAATTTTTCCTCTTTCAGATCCAATAAATTTATTGCCATTTTCAAGAATTTCTAATTCAGTTACATCAAAATTAAACTGTTCGGCAGAAACGTTTGAACTAACCAAATAGATAAATAAAAATAAAATAAACTTCATCACTTCACTTATCATTCACTCTATATAACATTAAACAACTTATTGTTGCCAAAAATAACAAGGGCGTAATAATTGAAAAAGTCACAGGTATTCTTTCAGTTCCGCCTAACACAAAAGAAAAATTATTTAAATAATAAATTATCACTGAAAAAAATAAACCTATAAATATCTTAAATGTAGTACTTTTAATCTTTTTTATATTAAGCATTATTAGTGCAGAAAATAAAGCCATCAACAACAAATATATTGGAAATGAAATAAGTTTTAAAATATGCAAATCTATATCCGTTAAAGAATATTTTAATTTTTTATAATTTTTTCTTAATTCATATAGCTCAAATAGATTTAGTGACGATAGATTTGAATAAAGAGTTTGAATTCTATTTAAATCAAAATTTGTTTTTAACTGAATTTCACTTTTATCAACATAATTATTTAATTGATATATTCTAGGATTTTTTATTTTCCAATTTTTTGTAGAAATATCTATTTTTTCACTTTTTATATTTTTAATAACGCTAAAATCTTCGTTAAAAATAGTAATAAAGCTATTAATAAGATAATTTTGTTCCACTGAAGCTGAATTTGTCATTATGATTTGATTATCAATATTATCTTTTATCCAAAGTCCATTTTTTGTTATTACAGCAAGATATTTACCGTCACTTGTATATTTTGACTTAAGTTCTAAATATATGTTTTTCATATTTGATGAAACATTGTAAAATAATGAAACAGTTAAAATACCAGTAATTATACTCAAGACACTAATTATATAAATTATTGATGAATTTTTTAATCCAGAATATTTAAATATATCTAACTCTTTATTTTCAAAAATTTTTATAAAGAAAAGCTGAATAGTTATTAGCATAATAAACGGAAACATCTCAAAAATTAAAGATGGTGAATTTAGCAAAGATAAAAACAAGGTAAAACTAACAGTAACATTCTCGTTTTTGAAAAATTCCATTTCACTTAATAGATTAAGAATAAAAACTAGGCTGGTCATGATAAAAAAAACAAAAAAAAGTGATTTTAGATAAATTAGTGAAATAAATTTTATATAAGTTTTCATTATATTTGACTTTTAAAGGTTACTCTAAATTTAAAATATAAAAATAAATAAACTAATAAAATTGATAACAATGGAATTAGTCCTAAAAAAATATTGTGAATAATTAATTCAGATATAAATTTAATAGTAGTTTCAGAAAAAATAATAATTCCAAAACCAATCAAAAAAGTAATTAATCTAAGTTTTTGATAGTTAGAACTTTCTTTAGATGTAATTATTAAAATGAATGAGATTAGAGAAAGGAGTGGAATATAAATGGGTATTACAAATCTTTTATAAAACTCTTTTAAAATATTATGAAAATTACTTTCTCCACAATTTTCAACTTCTGAAATATATTTTTTATATTTATAAAAGTTGAAAATACATCTTATTAATTTTTGAGAAGAGATCTCTTGTGTTTTTTTATAAGTAGTTGTGTTTGTTTCAAGATTTGATAATACAAAATCAGACTTAGAAAAAGTTATATTTGAATATTCTTTATCTTTAGCTGTTATTGTAGCGCCATCATAAAGAACAAGAACTGTAGTATCTAAAATTTCTTTAAATTTTCCATATTTTGCATAAGTGATTTGATATTTTTTATCTTTGAGCTCTCTCTTAAGATAAAGATTACGAAGAGTTCCATCCTGCTCTTTACCATCGCTATATATTGTGACACCTTTAATAGTGTCATTGAATTTTTGTGGTTTAATAAAGTTGCCATAGAAATTTACTGTAGAAGATCTAAGAAAAGATCTAGCCATATCTTGTGATTTTGGCACAACATAAGATGTTAAAAATATCTGAAATAACATTAAGAATATTGAAATGTTAAAAATAAAATTTACCAATTGCATTTTATGAATTCCAAAATTCCAAAATATTATTAATTCATTGTTAAGCTCATATTTGGTGGTTAAATAAAAAATACTAAAAAATATAACAAAAGGTAAAATTTTACTTAAAATTTTTGGGAAATTAAGTGAAGAAAATTTTAAGTAAACCAAATAATCTCTACCGTCTTCAATCATGATATCAAGATAGTTTACAGCTTGAAAAACCCAAATTACTATACTCGTAGAAATAAGAGCAAAAAAAGCAAATGTAAGATAGTCAAGTAACAGTTTTCTAAATAAAATTTTTTTCATTGAAATATGCTATTTAAACACTTATATAACATCATCTCGTAGAGATTGTATTTAAAATTTATGTCAGTTCAAATTATTTATAAGAAGACTTTAGCAAAAAAAAACAAGCCTAATTTGGTTTTATTTGTTGACGAAAAATTTAATGTTAAAAGCTTAAAAAAACATATCTCTAATCATCAATATTCATTTATATATGATTTATTAAAAACAAGAGACCTCAAAAAGAAAATTATTCATTTTGACATAGACTCAAAAAAAAAAATAATTTTGGTTTCTATAAAAAAAAATATCAATAGCTCTGATTTAGAAAATTTAGGAGCAAATTTTTATGAAAAATTTAAAGATAATAAACAATATGAATATGAATTGAATTCAGATACGATTTCAAATGGCTTAAATAACGTAGTTGCATATTTTTTACATGGCTTAAAATTAAAATCTTATAAGTTTGATAAATACAAAAGTAAAAAAAATGAAAAAAAGCTATCAGTAACTGTAACTGGAAAGAATATACCGACTCAAAAAGAGCAATTAAAATTTAAATCAATTGAGGAGGGAACGTTTTATACTAGAGATCTTGTTTCTGAACCTGGAAATGTTTTGCATCCTGATGAATATGCAAAAAGATTAAGTTCACTTAAAAAAATTGGTTTAAAAATAAACATTTATAATGAAAAAAAACTAAAAAAACTTGGTATGAATACTCTGCTTGGGGTTGGCCAGGGTAGTATAAGAGGCTCTTATCTAGTCACAATGGAGTGGAATGGATTAAATAATAAATCAAAACCATTAGCATTTGTAGGAAAAGGCGTTTGCTTTGATACAGGAGGAATTTCTCTTAAACCAGCCAAATTCATGGAAGATATGACATATGATATGGCAGGTTCTGCCGTAGTGGTTGGTTTAATGAAAAGTTTAGCTTTGAGAAAAGCAAAAATAAATGCTGTGGGTGTAGTCGGGCTTGTAGAAAATATGCCTGGGGGCAATGCACAAAGACCAGGTGATATCGTAAAGTCATACAGTGGGAAGACAGTTGAAATTTTAAATACTGATGCTGAAGGAAGATTGGTTTTAGCTGATGCTTTAACTTATACGGAAGAGAAGTTTAAACCAAAATTTATTGTAGATTTAGCAACTCTAACAGGAGCAATTATTGTTTCTCTTGGGTCAGAGTACGCTGGTCTATTTTCAAATAATGATAAATTATCAAATGAATTGATTAAAGCAGGTGAGAATGTTGAAGAGAAAGTTTGGAGAATGCCTTTAAATAAAAATTTTGATAAACTAATTAATTCAAAAAATGCAGATATGCAAAATATTAACTATGTTGGTGGAGCAGGATCTACAACAGCTGCTCAATTTTTACAAAGATTTATTTTAAATAAAACACCTTGGGCTCATTTAGATATAGCTGGTATGGCTTTTTCAAAATATGGCGGAGCACTAAATTCAGGTGGTGCTACTGGTTATGGAGTAAGATTATTAAACAAACTAATAGAGGATAATTATGAGTGATTTAGAACAAACATTATCGATTATTAAACCTGATGCTGTTGAAAGAAATCTTGAGAACGAGATTAAACAAATGTTTAAAAGTAATGGCTTTTCAATATTAAAAGAAAAAAAAATTCAAATTGAAAAATCAGAAGCAGAAAAGTTTTATAAAGTTCATGAAACAAAACCATTTTATAGTGATTTATGTGACTACCTATCATCAGGCCCAATTGTAGTTATGGTTCTTGAAAAAGATAATGCAGTTTTGGGAAACAGGAAATTAATGGGTGCTACAAATCCAAAAGATGCAGAAGAAGGCACTATTCGAAAAAAATATGGAATTTCAATTGATAAAAATTCAGTTCATGGATCAGATAGTGTTGAAAATGCTAAAATTGAAATAGATTTTTTCTTTAAAGATTAAAAACTTTTAATATAGCTTTTGGGTACAGCTTATGTTCTTGAACCAAAATTTTTTTAGCAAGAGACAACTCCGTATCTTTTTTTGAAATTTTTACTTTCTTTTGTAGAATTATCTTCCCCGAGTCTAATCTAGCATTAACAAAATGAACTGTACATCCTGAGTATTTCTCCTTATTATTTAATACTCTTTGGTGAGTATTTAATCCTTTATATTTAGGCAGTAAAGAGGGGTGTATATTTAAAATTTTTCCTTTAAATTTTTTTATAAAATTTTTTGACAAAATTTTCATAAATCCAGCTAGACAAATCATTTCAATATTATTTTTCTTTAAAATAGAAAGTAGATTATTTTCACTTAATTTTTTGTTTTTAAAATTTAAAACTTTTTTTTTAATTTTAAATTTTTTTGCATAATTTAAACCTTTTGCTTTAGAGTTATTTGAAAAAATAAAATTAATTGATATAGGAGAAAATTTACTTTGAGAAAATTTAACTAAAGATTTTAAATTACTGCCTGTTCCTGAAATAAATACAGCTGTTCTAATTCTATTGATGCCAGTTGATAGAACCATTTAACTTAACTTTGTTTTTACCATTTAAAATTTTTCCAATAACATATGGTTTGTATTCTTTTGAAAAAAATTTACTTATTTTTTTTAAATTTTTACTTTCAACAATAAGACAAAAACCAACCCCACAATTAAATGTTTTAAGCATTTCTTTATCAGAAATGCCATTATTTTTAAGCCAATTAAATATTTTAGAAGTTTTTATTTTATTTAAATTTATATGCGCAGAGAACTTATCTGGTATAATTCTTTTAATATTATCAGGCAAACCTCCCCCAGTTATATTTGCACAGCCATTTATTAAGTTTTTTTTTGTCAAATTCATTATTTCTTTAACATATATTTTAGTTGGTTTTAGAAGCTCAGATTTTAAAAATTTATTTTTTTGAATATTTATTTTTTTTTGTTTTAATAAATATCTTACAAGAGAATACCCATTAGAATGTAAACCACTTGAAGGAATTGCAACTATTAGATCGTTTTTTTTTATTTTATTTTTATCTAAAATTCTTTTCTTTCCCACAACTCCTACAGCAAAACCAGCGATATCAAATTTACCTTTTTCATACGTACCTGGCATTTCGGCAGTTTCTCCACCAACGAGTTCACATTCTGATTGATCGCACCCTTTGTTAATTCCTTTTATAATTGCTTTAAGCTTTTTAAGATCAATTTTATTTATCGAAATATAATCTAAAAAAAGTAAAGGTTTAGCTCCTTGAACAATTAAATCATTTACACTCATAGCAACTAGATCAATACCAATAGTATCAAATTTATTTAATGTATTAGCAATTTCAATTTTAGTTCCCACCCCATCAGTACAAGCAACTATTCTAGGTTGTTTAATATTACCTGGTATATTTGTGATTGAACCAAACCCTCCTATATTAGAGAACTTTTTTTTGCCTCTTTTTTTTGCTGAAACTGTAGAAATGAAATCAACAAACTTGTCTGCAGCTTTAATATTAACTCCACTTTTTTTATAGGTAAATTTTTTTTTATTCATTAATATGTTTTATGAAATTTATTTCCCAATTTAGTAATTTAAAGCTTTTATATAATTTTTTTTTATTTCTTGCTTTAATAAATATTTTCTTTTCCACAGGAAAAAGTCATGCAAATACATTTTCTATAAATGATATTGAAATATCAACACCTTTTGAAATAAATTTTAATAAAAATGAAATTATCGATGAAGGATTTATAAAGGCATTTAATGAATTAATATTTTCAATTGTCCAAAGCAAAGATCAGGTAAAATTAAAAAAAATATCAATTAATCAAATAAAAGGAATGATAGAAACTTTCTCAATTAAAGAAGAAAAGTTTATTGATGAAATTTATTATCTTTCCCTAAATGTTTCATTTAATAAAAAAAATATATTTGATTTATTAGAAACGAAAAATATTTTTCCCTCTTTACCTGTGAAAAAAGATTTATTATTCATACCCGTAATCATTGATCAAAATAAAAATCAAGTTTTAATGTTCTCTGAGAATAAGTTATTTTCCAGTTGGAATTTAAATAATAAAAAATACAGTCTTTTAAATTATATTTTACCTACTGAAGATTTAGATGATTTTAGATTGATAAAACAAAATATTAATATTTTGGAAACTTATGACTTCAAAGAAATTATACAAAAATACAATATAAATGACCACATTGTCATGATTGTATTTAAGTATAATAATAAAATAAGAGTATTTAACAAAATCTTTTTTAATCAAAATAATAATTTAAAAAATTTAAATTATAATGAGGTTAATTTTGATAATGAAGATCAGTTATTTGAATTTATTGATTATTTAAAATTAGTCTACGAGGATTTTTGGAAATCACAAAATCAAATCAATACTTCAGTAAAGTTATCTTTAAATATTTCTATTGATAATTCCAATAATATAAAAATTAATAAATTTGAAAAAATTTTATCTGATATGGATCTGATATATAATTTTTCAATTTATAAGTTTGATAATCGAAATAATTTTTATAAAGTTATTTTTAATGGAACACCTGATAAGTTTTTAGAAGTTATGCGCAATCAAAATTATTATTTTGAAATTAAAAATAAAATTTGGGCTTTAAATGACAAATCTTAATCAGCAAATAATTAAATTTGATTATGAGCAAAATTTTAAAGATCAGGATTTTTATGTTTCAAGCAGCAATGAACACTCTTTTAGCCTTTTAAATAGTTGGCCAAAATGGGATAAAAATTTTATAAACTTAATAGGTGAAAAGTTTTCAGGAAAAAGTCATTTAATAAATATATTTTTAGAAAAGTATAGAGGAATTAAAATTAATGCAAAAGATATTAATAATGACTTTCTTGAACAAATTAAAATACATGAAAATATTATTGTTGAGGATTTGACTGAAAAGATAAATGAAAACTTATTATTTACACTTATAAATATAATTGATCAGGATAATAAGTATTTAATAGTAACCTCAAAAATACCAATAGTTGAATTTAAATTTAAATTAAATGATCTCAATTCAAGATCTACTAATTTTATTTTATCTCAAATTGAAAAACCTGGTGATGATTTAATTTATGCACTAATATTAAAAAATCTTTCTGATCGTCAAATATCAATAGACCAAAAACTTATTGAATTTATAATTAAGAGAATTCATAGAACTTATGGCAAAATTTCCGATTTCATATATAAAATCGACGAAATTAGTTTAAAAAGAAAGAAACCAATCGATTTTAAAATTATAAAAGAAGCATTAGAGGTTTAATTGAATAAATACAGAACGCACAAGTGTAATGAATTAAGAAAAGAGGATGTAGATAAAAAAATTTCTCTTTCTGGCTGGATAAATAAAAAAAGAGACCATGGGAATTTATTATTTATTGATTTGAGAGATAATTATGGAATTACCCAATGTATAATTGATAAAGATAATAAATATTTTTCTGATTTAGAAAAAATGCAATTAGAAACAGTAATTAAAGTTGAGGGGAAAGTTGTTAACAGATCTAAAGAAACAATTAATTCTGAGATTGACACTGGTGAAATTGAGGTTGTTATTGAGCATCATGAAGTTTTAGGTACTTGTAAGGAGCTCCCTATGCCAATCTTTAGTGATCAAGAGTATGCTGAAGAAATAAGATTGAAATATAGATTTTTAGATTTAAGAAGAAAAAAAATTCATGAAAATATTATTTTAAGATCTAAAGTTATTTCATATATCCGAAATGAAATGACTAAATTAGGTTTTTTAGAATTTCAAACACCTATTTTAACATCATCTAGTCCAGAGGGTGCTAGAGATTTTTTAGTACCTAGTCGTTTAAATCCAGGAAAATTTTACGCATTACCTCAAGCACCTCAGCAATTTAAACAATTAATTATGGTTTCTGGCTTTGATAGGTACTTTCAAATTGCACCTTGTTTCAGAGATGAAGATGCAAGAGCAGACAGAAGTCCTGGAGAGTTTTATCAATTAGATTTGGAAATGTCATTTGTTGAGCAAGAAGATGTATTTAATGTTGTTGAAAAGTTAATGGTTAATACATTTAAAAATTTTTCTACTAAAAAACTGATGTTTGATAAATTTCCAAAGATTTCTTACAAGGACGCAATGCTTAAATATGGTACTGATAAACCAGATTTAAGAAACCCGCTGATTATAAATGATATAACTGAAATTTTTACTAGACAAGATGTTTCATTCGAAATATTTAAAAAATTAGTAAAATCTGGATCTAAAGTAAGATGTATTATTACAAAAAATACGAAAGATAAGCCAAGAAGTTTTTTTGATAATATTGATAAATGGGCAAAAGAAGAAGGTGCTTCTGGTTTAGCTTATTTTACTTTTGAAAAAGATAAAGATATTTCAGCAAAAGGCCCTGTAGGAAAATTTTTTTCTCATGATGCATTGGCTGAAATCATGCAAAAAACAAACTGTGAAATAGGGGATAGTATTTTCATGGCTTGTGGAAAACAAGACGAATTAGAGAAAATTACTGCACTAGCAAGAGATAAAATCGCAAAAGATCTAAATTTAATTGATGAAAATGTTTTCGCATTTTGCTGGATTGTAGACTACCCAATGTTTGAAAAAGATGAATTAACAAACAAGATTGAATTTAGTCACAATCCATTTTCAATGCCTCAAGGTGAATTGAGTGAAAAAGATTATGAAAACCCATTAGACATACTTGCATATCAATACGATATAGTTTGTAATGGTATAGAATTATCTTCAGGAGCAATTAGAAATCATAAACCAGAACTTATGTATAAACTTTTTTCCATTGCAGGATATGACAAAAATCAAGTAGATGAAAAATTTAGTGGCATGATTAATGCACTTAGTTATGGTGCACCACCACACGGAGGAATAGCACCTGGTATTGATAGGATAGTAATGTTACTTGCTAATGAGAAAAACATTAGGGAAGTTACTATGTTTCCAATGAATCAAAACGCGCAAGATTTGATGATGAATGCACCATCTGAGGTAAATTCAGATCAATTGAAAGAATTAAATCTAATTTTAAAAAATAAAAAATAAATTATTTTTTACCTTTTAAACTTATTTTTACATCAGAAAGGTCAACTAGATTTTTTTTATAATTATTTCTAACGAAACCTTTACTAGTAATATCTTTTACAATTTTTAATAATTGATTTTGATCTTCAGAATTTTGCTCTTCTCCACTGATAGCATCATTTCCTCCAATAGCTGGAGTATGGGCTAGATCTTCTCTATTTTGATATGAAATAGCCAATTCTCTGAAAATATAATCCAAAATTGATGTGGCGCTTAAAATCCTATCATTACCATGGACTTTGCCAGATGGTTCAAATTTTGTACCAACAAATGCACTTATAAACTCATCTAACGGAACACCATATTGAAGGCCCAAAGAAACAGCAATTGCAAAGTTATTCATTAAAGCTTTAACAAGTTCGCCCTCTTTACTAGTATCAATAAATATTTCTCCAATTTTTCCATCTTCATATTCTCCAGTATGAAGGTAGACTTTGTGATCACCAATAGTAGCCTTTTGAATATATCCTTTTCTTCTGTCAGGCATGCTAAATCTTTTACCTGACTTTTCATTAGTTGTGTTTATACTTCTTATTATACTTTCTTTACCTATCACGCTTTTATTATTTGTTTCTTTAACTACCTCTACTTTGTTATTTTCGAGGACTTTATTGTTTTTGGGGTCTAGGCTTTTTGTTTTTCTGTTATCAAGTTTTACATCTAAAACTTCGAATTTCCCATCATCTCTCTTTTCTAAATTATTTAATTCTGCCTCGTTAATATCATCTAAATAATGATTTACCTTAAAGGTACATGTATAATAAGTTTCAACTAAATACTTTGCCATTTAACCTCAATTTAAATTTTAATTTGAATAATGAATCAATTAATTTATATACATATTCATATTTTAGTCTAATTTAAATTTTACAATTTTTAATTGAATAAATAAAAAAATATTATGTTGACACTCTTAAGAAAAATTTTCACATGGTGGAATCAAGATACTTTTGGAACTAGACTAAAAACTATTTTTTTTGGAAAACTGGTCGGTACTGATGAGCTAGGTAATAAATATTATGAAAGTAAAAACGGAAAAAGATGGGTTATATATTCAAACACAATTGACGCATCAAAAATTCCTGTTGAGTGGTTTTCTTGGATACATTTTACACCTAATAAAATTGAGAAAAAACATACCTTAGAAAAATATGACTGGCAAAAACCACATCAAGAAAATTTAACTGGAACTGACTCAGCATATTATCCAAATAAAAATAAAGATGGTGTTAAAAAGAAATACTCAAGTTGGAAAGAATAAATTTAAATTAATCTATTTAGTTTTTTTATTTTATTTTTGTTTAGTTTTGAATTCAAATTCAAAAAGTAATTTAGAAGGAGTTTTTACTGATATTAAAATTTTGGACAAAATAAGTTCAAAAAATACTTTGCTTAAATTAGAAAATGGAAAATTAAAAAAATTTAAAGACCTAGAAATAAAAAGCATTAAATGTAAAAATTCTGAATTTGACGATAATCCAGAAATAACAGCCTATATTCAAGTTAGAGACTTAACAAATAAAAACAATGATGAAGTTTTTGTTTTTAATGGTTGGATGTTTTCATCTAGTCCTTCAATAGAACCTTTTGACCACCCTGTCTATGACGTATGGTTGGTAAGCTGTTATTAAACAATTGAGTCTTTATCTAGCCAACTTACATTAAAGTCTGAATTAATAAATTTTTTGTGATTTAGTACTTTTTTATGCAGAGGTATTGTTGTTGTTATTCCCTCAATGACAAATTCATCTAAAGATCTATTCATTCTTTGAATTGCTTCTGTTCGGTTTCTTCCATGACAAATTAATTTACAAACCATACTGTCGTAATAAGGTGTTACTTTATATCCTTGAAATATTGCACCATCAACTCTGGTTCTAAAACCAGATGGTTGATGACACATCGTAATAACTCCAGGCGATGGCTGGAAGTTTTTACTGGCATCCTCAGCATTTATTCTACATTCAATTGCATGTCCTCTAGGATTTACGTCACTTTGTTTCAAAGCTGTTTCTCCTGAAAAAGCAATCCAAATTTGTTCTTTGATTATATCGATCCCTGTAACCATTTCTGTTACTGGATGTTCAACTTGAACTCTTGTATTCATTTCAAGGAAATAAAATTTCCCATCTTCATATATAAACTCAACAGTCCCAGCTCCCATATAACCTATTTTGGCTACCATTTTTACAGTTCTTTCAAATAAATCTTTTCTTATTTCATCATTTAAAACTGGACTTGGTGTTTCCTCTATTAATTTTTGATGTCTTCTTTGAACTGAACAATCTCTTTCATGAAGGTGAACAACTCTATTTTTTCCAGCTAAAATTTGAACCTCAATATGTCTTGGATTTTGAAAAAATTTTTCAATATAAACCTCGTCATTACCAAAGTATTTTTGTGCTTCTGATTTTGCAGTTGAAAACAACATTTCAAATTCTTCTTCCTTATAAACTATTTTCATACCTTTACCTCCACCTCCACCTGAGGCTTTGATTAAGACAGGAAAACCAATTTTTTTACAAATTTCTTTTGCTTCAACAACATCTTTTACACCTCCTTCAGACCCTTCAATAACAGGCAATCCATTATCTTTAGCTATTTTTTTTGCTTGGATTTTATCACCCATCATTTCAATATGTTTTGACGAGGCTCCAATAAAATTAATTTTGTTCTCCTCTAAAATTTTTGCAAAATTTGCATTTTCAGAAAGAAAACCATAGCCTGGATGAACAGCATCAGCATTTGTAAGTTCAATTGCTGACATTAATGCTGGAATATTTAAGTAACTATTTGCTGGTTGATGAGAACCGATGCATACACTTTCATCAGCCATTCTAACATGCATACTCTCTCTATCTACATCAGAATGAACAGCGACTGAAGGAATTCCCCATTCTTTACATGCTCTAATAATTCTAACTGCAATCTCCCCACGGTTTGCAATTAAAATTTTTTTAAACATTATTTATTGTAGGATAATAATAGTTTGGCCAAATTCCACAGGTTGGCCATCTTCAACACAAATTTCCTTTACTACACCATCTGCTGTTGAAGGAACATGATTCATTGTTTTCATTGCCTCAACAATCATTATTGTGTCACCTTTTTTAATTTTTTTTCCAATCTCAACAAACTTTTTAGCACCAGGTTCTGGAGCGTGGTATGCAGTTCCAATTATAGGTGAAGTAATTTCAGTTCCTGATTTAATATTTTGAGCTTGAGTAGGCGTTGAACTTATTGAAGGTGATGAGGGCGAAATAACTTGTGGTTGGTTACTAATTGAAACATTATTTTTTGATACTTTAATTTTAGTATCTTTCTCAGTTATCTCTATTTCAGTAAGATTAAATTCTTTTAAATAATCACTTAATTCTTTAATTATTTTTTTATCTATTTTCATTTTGCAAAGTCTTTTCTAATGAAATTATGGCCAAAATATATCCTTCAGCACCTAATCCAAAAATTCCTCCACTTACGACACCACTTATAAGTGATTTATGTCTAAATTCTTCTCTTTTATAAATATTAGATAAATGTATCTCGATTATGGGTTTTTTAAATAAATCTAGAGCATCTCTTATGGCCACAGAAGTATGAGTAAATCCAGCAGCATTTATAATCATACCATCAAATTTTTTCCTAGCATCTTGAATTATGTTAACAAGTTCTCCTTCAACATTAGATTGGGCAAATTCAACATCAAGACCAATTTCTTGTGCTTTTTTAGAACAATTCTCTTTAAGTTGTTCAAACGTAGTTGATCCATATTGTGATTGTTCTCTTTCTCCTAATAGATTAAGATTTGGACCATTAATAATAATTATTTTATTATTCATTCAGCACTTATATACGATGAAAAAAATAAAAAAAATAAAAATTAAAATAAACGGTAAAATCAAATCTATAACTCAAGATTCTAACCTCTCTATAGTGCTAAAAAATCTAAAAATACCATTAAATAAAGTAGCTATTGAGCTTAATGAAGAAATAATAGATAAAAAAAAAATTAATAAAATAAAATTAAATAAAAATGATAAAATTGAAATAGTTCATTTTATTGGAGGTGGTTAATTTGAAGAAAGATAGTCTACTTATTGCGAATAAAAAATTTAATTCCAGATTAATCGTTGGAACTGGAAAATATAAAAGTATGTCTGAGTGCGCAAAAGCAATTAAACTCTCAGGAGCAGAAATTGTAACAGTTGCCGTAAGAAGGGTTAATATTTCAAATAAAAATAAGCCTTTGCTTATGGATTATATTGATCCAAAAAAAATTACATATTTACCCAATACTGCTGGATGTTTTAATTCAAAAGAGGCTTTGAGAACTTTGAGATTAGCAAGAGAAATAGGTGGTTGGAAGTTAGTTAAATTAGAAGTTTTAGGAGATAAAAAGAATTTATTTCCTGACATGATTGAAACTTTAAAATCTACAGAAGTTCTCGCTAAAGAAGGTTTTAAAGTTATGGTCTATTGTAATGATGATCCTTTAATGGCTAAGCGTTTAGAGAATTCAGGTGCTGACGCAATTATGCCCCTAGCTGCGCCAATAGGATCAGGACTTGGCATACAAAACAAAATCAATATTCAAATAATTAGAAAACAAACCAAACTACCATTAATTATTGATGCTGGTTTGGGTCAAGCTTCAGACGCTACAATTGCAATGGAATTAGGATGTGACGGAGTGCTTGTAAACACTGCTATAGCAAAAGCAAAAAAACCATTTGAAATGGCTTTAGCATTTAAAAATGCTGTTATTGCAGGAAGACAATCTTACAAATCTGGAAGAATAGACAAAATTTTAATGGGCAATCCATCCTCACCATCAAAAGGAATTATTTAGTCTTTTTATAATACCTTTTTTTAATATATTTTTTTTTATTAATCTTTTTATTTTCTTTTTTTTCTGAAAATTTATCCTCTTTATTTTGCGTTTCTAAATTTTTTAATTTTTCATAATATTCTATTAGATCTATCGTCTTTTTTGATTTATTTTTAATATCTATAATGTACTCAGGTATAATTAAAGAATTATCACTAATAATATCTATTTTCATTTTATTTTTTTTCTCAAAATAAGTAAGGTCATTAACAAAATTTTCTTTAAGGAAATCTGAAATTTTTTTACAAACTTTTAATTCAACAAATTTAGCCTTGTTAATTACAGCTTTTAACTCAACAATTTTTAAAAGTTTTTGAGCAAAAGACTCGTCTGTTAATGTAACTTTCCATTTTATTGCGCTTTCCCTCAGTCTTTGTCTTGACATCTCCAGAAGACCAAAATTACTTATTCTTCCTATTTGAATTCTAGCTCTGTCTGATCTGCATTTTTCCTTAAGTTTTCTTTCTACTAATCTTCTATTTCCATAACTTAGCATGTCAATAAAATCTATAATGATTAAACCAGATAAATCTCTTATCTTTATTTGTCTTGCAATTTCTTCTGCAGCTTCAATATTCGTATCTAGAGCAGTGCTTTCAACATTTTTTCCTTTTATTGAACTTCCAGAATTTATATCTATAGAAACTAAAGCCTCTGTCGGGTTAATAACTAAATATCCTCCTGACTTTAGTTTAATTTCAGAGTCAAAAATTTGATTTAACTTTTGTTCGATATTTTCCTGAATAAATAGTGGAATTTTTCCTCTATATTTTTTTACTTTTTTGACATTTGATGGCATCATTGTTTTCATGAATGATTGAGCTTTTTTATAACCCTCGTTACCTTCTACAACTATATTTTGGGTATTTTCGTCAAACATATCTCTTAATGTTCTTTTTATTATTTCACTTTCTTGATGTATTAAAGAAGGAGCAATAGAGTTTATTGCATTTTCTTTTATTTGACTCCAAGAATTAATCAAAGTTTCTAAATCATTATTTATTTCATTTTTTGTTTTATTGCTTCCAGCAGTTCTGACAATTAATCCCATCTCTT
Organism: uncultured Pelagibacteraceae bacterium; assembly: GCA_902523515.1. GTDB lineage: Bacteria > Pseudomonadota > Alphaproteobacteria > Pelagibacterales > Pelagibacteraceae > Pelagibacter. The sequence continues at coordinate 4,951 of CABYZT010000003.1, read as the reverse complement.
TAGGTATTTCAATTTCATTTAAAATTGATCTTATTTTTTTTCTATCAGCAGGATTAAATATTTTTCTTGATATACCTCCTCCTTTAGGAGTGTTTGGCATTAATACTATATACTTACCAGCAATAGAAATGAAAGTACTTAAAGCTGCACCTTTTTGACCTCTCTCGTCTTTAATAACTTGTACAAGAATTACTTGGTTAGGTTTAATTACTTCTTGAATTTTATATCTTTTAAACTTAAATCTATTTTCTTTCTTTTTTTCTTTTCCATCATCTAAATTAACTTTTTCAGTAATATTTTCTTTATTATTTGAATCTTCTTCTATTTGTTCTTCTGATATCTTTTCTATAGGATCATCAATTTCTAGTTTTCCTTCGGCAATATTTTCCTCTTCTTTAGCCTCAACTTCTCTTGAAAGTTCTTCTCTAGCTTTTTCTTCCTCCTCTTTAATTCTTTCTAAATCTGCTTTTGGTATCTGATAATAATCTGATTGAATGTCATTAAAAGATAAAAACCCATGCCTTTCTCTTCCAAAATCAACAAAGGCTGCTTGCAAAGAAGGTTCAATTCTACTTACTTTGCCTAAATAAATATTATTTTTAATTAAGTTATTTTTTAAACCTTCGTACTCGTAATCTTCAATATTTTCACCTGATTTAAGAACAACTCTAGTTTCGTTAGGATGCGAAGCATCGATATATAAATTTTTTTCCATAATTTTGTGAATTTTAATTTCATTAGTAATTTAATTTTTAAAATTTTGTTTAATTTCTTGCCATATCTTTAACAAATTCCAAGATATAATGAAATTAAAATGAATAAATTTTTTAAAAATATCTTTATTTTAATTACTTCTTTTATTTTATTATCAGCAATTTCGATAATAAGTGTTTTATGGACTTATTCTAATGATTTACCGGATTATAAGTTTCTCAAAAGTTACAAACCTCCTGTTTCTAGTAAAGTTTACTCTGGTAATGGTGATTTGGTGGCAGATTTTTCACAGGAAAAAAGAGTATTTGTTCCATTTAATTCAATTCCAAAAAATGTAATAAACGCATTTTTATCTGCTGAGGATAAAAATTTTTTCAAACATCCAGGTGTTGATGCCAAAGGTGTTATTAGAGCTGTAATAAATAATATTTCAAATATTTTATCATCTAAAAGATTGGAGGGAGCATCTACAATTACCCAACAGGTGGCAAAAAACTTTTTACTAACAAATGAAGTAAGCTTAAATAGGAAAATTAAGGAAGCAATTCTAGCTTTTAGAATAGAGAGAGCTTTATCTAAAGAAAGAATTCTAGAACTTTATCTAAACCAAATTTATCTTGGAAGCGGAGCATATGGAGTAGCTGCGGCAAGCTTAGAATATTTTGATAAATCTATAAAAGACTTGAATTACTCTGAAGCAGCTTTATTAGCAGCTTTACCAAAAGCACCTAGTAGATATAATCCTTATAAAGATCCAGAAATAGCAAAATTTAGAAGAAATCTAGTTTTAAAAAATTTGTTAGATAATAATTATTTAACTTCAGAATGGTATGAAAAACTTACAGAAGAGGAAATAATTTTAAAAAAAAATAAAAAAATTTATTTAGAAGATGCTCAATATTTTATTGAAGATGTGAGAAAAAGTGTGATTGAAACTTTGAGCTATGATAAAGTTTATAAACAAGGTTTTAATATCAATACTCCAATAGATTTAAGTTTACAAACAATTGCAACAAAATCACTTAGAGATGGATTAAAAACATATGATAAAAGAAAAGGATGGAGAGGACCAATTACTAACAAGATTTATAATTCAGAATGGAAAAAAGATTTAGAAAAGTATAAATTAGAAAATTCAATTAATTGGAAATTAGCAATAGTCAAAAAGATCAATAAATTTTCAGCAGAAATAGAAACAGAAGATAATATCGAAGGTGTTATTGAATATCAGAGTATTTCTTGGACAAAAAAAGAATTTAATAAATTATTAAAACCTGGCGATATTATTTATGTTAAAAATCTTAAAGAAAATATTTTTAACTTACAACAATTACCAAAGGTAAATGGTGGAATTGTTGTGATGGATCCATTTACTGGAAGAGTTTTAGCACTAAGTGGTGGTTTTAGTTTCAAACAAAGTGAATTTAACAGAGCAACTCAAGCAAAAAGACAACCTGGATCAGCTTTTAAACCATTTGTCTATGCATTAGCCTTAGAGAATAATTTTACACCAACTTCATTAGTTCTAGACGCACCATTGGTTTTAGACCAAGGGGATGATTTAAAAATGTGGAAACCAGAAAATTATGGAAAAAAATTTTATGGGCCTTCGACTTTAAGGGTTGGCTTGGAGAAATCTAGAAATTTAATGACAGTAAGAATAGCCCAAGATCTTGGTGTAGAGAAAATAGTTGATTTTTCAAAAGCATTAAAAATTTATGATAATCCAGAAGAACTTTTATCCATATCTTTGGGATCTGCAGAAACAACTTTATTAAAACTTACATCTGCTTATTCAGTTTTTGTTAATGGAGGAAAACTTGTTGAACCAATACTGATAGATAGAATTCAGGACAGTGAGGGAAACACAATTTTTAATAATGATAAAAGAAAATGTATGAATTGTGATCAAATTTCTTATTTAACCAACGATTATCCAGAGATTATAAATAACTATACGCAAATTTTTTCTCCAGAAACAGCTTTTCAAATGACGTCAATTTTAGAAGGAGTTGTTCAAAGAGGTACAGCTAAAAAACTTAAAGACTTAAATTTAAATATTGCAGGTAAAACTGGAACAACAAATAAAAATACAGATACTTGGTTTATAGGTTTTACCTCAAATGTACTGGTTGGTGTTTATGTTGGTTCAGATAATCCAACTCCATTAGGAAAATATGAAACAGGATCTAAAACAGCTTTGCCAATATTTAAAAGTTTTATAAGTGATTCTATTAACAAAAATGATGCAAGACCATTTAAAGCTGCCAAAGGTACAGTGATGATGGTAGTTGACCCATTAACAGGTCAAAAAGCAAAATTTAACTCAAAGAATACTATTATTGAGGTTTTTAAAAAAGAAAATGTAGTTGATGGAAAAGTACTTTATACAAATTCAGATAGATTAGATTCAAATAATATATTAAAGTTTTACTAATGGATAATAATTATCAAAATTTAAAAGACGAGATTGAAAAGATAAATCAAAAAATACAGGAGTATCTTTGAAAAAAACAATATCCATTCAAAGCTACAATCTTTAAACTCACAAATGCTGAGTGCCGATTTTTGGCAAGATAAAAATAATTCTCAAAGAGTAATCAAAGAAAAGAAATTTTATGAAGATTTAATTAATTCATTAAATAATAGTGTCGAAAAACTAAAAGATTTAGATGATTTGAGCCAACTGGCGCATGAGGAAGAGAATTTACAAGTTCAAAATGAAGTTTTACAAAATATAAATGATTTAAGAAGTGAGATTAAAAAAAATGAAATTAAATGTTTTTTATCTAATGAAGTAGACCCTTTAAATTGTTACATAGAAATACATGCTGGAGCTGGAGGTACAGAAAGTCAAGATTGGGCTGATATGTTAAGAAGAATGTATTTAAAATGGTCTGATAAAAAAAATTTTAAGTCAAGTTTGATTAGTGAACATAGAGGTGACGAGGCTGGTATAAAGTCAGCAACAATTAAAATAGATGGTGATTATGTTTTTGGATGGTTAAAAAAAGAGTCGGGAATACATAGACTAGTTAGGATATCCCCATTTGATTCTGGAGCAAGAAGGCATACAAGTTTTGCAAGTGTTTGGATTTATCCAGTTGTAGATGAAAATATAAATATAAAAATTTTAGAAAAAGATTTAAGAATAGATACTTATCGTTCTAGTGGAGCAGGCGGTCAGCACGTTAACACTACTGATAGTGCAGTTAGAATAACACACATTCCATCAAAAATTGTTGTTCAATGTCAAAATGAAAGATCTCAACATAAAAACAAAGAAACATGCATGAATATGTTGAAAGCAAGATTATATGATCATGAAATTAAAAAAAGAGAGGAAGAAAATCAAAATGTTGAAAGTTCTAAATCTGAAATAGGGTGGGGGCATCAAATTAGATCTTATGTTCTTCAACCTTACAGACTTGTAAAAGACAATCGAACTAATTTTGAAAGTACTAGTCCTGATAAAGTATTAGATGGTGATATCGATGAATTTTTAGAACAATCGCTTTATAAACTAAATGAAAAATAATTTTTTAAAATATTTTATACTACTTCTGTCAGTGTTAGTTATTTTGACAGTTTACCTTAGTACCGTTGGTATAGAGACAGATAAATTTAACAACCAAATTAAAAAAAGAATTTCACTAATAAATAAAAATATAGATATAGATTTAAAAAAAATTAAATTAATTCTAAATCCTTTTAAACTAAAAATTTACGCAAAAACAGTTGGCACAATAGTATATTTTGCAAAAAGACCCTTAGCATTAGAAAGCATTAAAACCCAAGTTTCGCTCAGTTCTTTGATTAAAAATGAGATTTCATCTTCAAATATAGAGGTAACAACAAAGTCTATATTATTAAATGATTTAATTAAATTTATTAGGACCACAAATAATAAACCAGAATTATTTATATTAGAAAAAATTGTAAAAAAAGGTCATGTAATTATAGATCTGAGTTTGAACATTGATGAAAATGGTAAACTTAAAAATGATTATATCATGGAAGGCTTGATAAAAGATGCAAGTATTAATTTTTTAAACAGGGGTAATTTTAAAAATATAAATTTTAATTTCAATTTTCAAAAAGATAATTATCAGTTTGATGAAATAAATTTTAAAGCAGAAGAAGTAAATTTTATTTCAAAAAAAATTAACGTTAAAAAGAGAAAAAATAGCTTTTTAATTGATGCTATTGTTGGAAATGAACAATCAAGTTTAAATTC
>CABYZT010000002.1 GCA_902523515.1 uncultured Pelagibacteraceae bacterium | reverse complement strand
CTTGAATTAAAACATAAAATTTTAAAAAAATATCCAAAAATTCAATTTATCGTTTCAAAAAAAAATTTAGGTTATGGTGGAGGAAATAATCAAATTTTAAAAAAGTCTAAAACAAAGTATTTTTTTTTATTGAGTCCAGATACAATTTTAAAAAAAAAATGTGAGTACGAATTAATGAAACAAATTAATAAAATTAAAGATTTTTCTTTAATTGCACCTTTTGCCAAAGAAAAAAATTATGGTTATTTTCAAGAAAATAAAAAAATTAAAAATAAGAATTTGCTTGAAGTGGATTATGTTAAGGGTTTTGCTATGCTATTTAACACTAAAAAAATTAAGAAATTTAAAATATTTGATGAAAATATTTTTTTATATTTAGAAGAAATAGATCTATGCAAAAGATTAAGAAAAAAAAATCATAAAATTTATGTTTGTAAAAATGCAAAAATTGTTCACATCGGAGCAAAATCCTCAAATTTAGGTTTTGAATATGAAAAATGTAGGAATTGGCATTGGATGTGGTCAAAAGTTTATTTTGATAAAAAACATTTTGGTACTTTTTATGCTGTTAATAAATATTTTTTTCAAATAATTAAGGATATATTCAAACTAATTATATTCTCTATGATGCTAAATAGAAAAAAAGTTTTTATTTCCTATTTAAGATTATCGGGAGTATTTAACAGCCTATTGGGTAATAGCTCATGGTATAGACCAAAAATAAATTAAGACTTTAATGACCAGGAAAATCTATTAAATTTTCAACATTGTAATTTTTACTTATCAAATTATCTGAACCACCTAAATCAAATAGGTTAATTACAAATATGAATGCAGAAACGTTTCCTTTTGAAATTTCAATTAATTTAGCTGCTGCCTCAGCAGTTCCTCCTGTGGCAATCAAATCATCAATTATTAAAACTGAGTCTTTCTCATTAATTGAATCTTTATGTACTTCTATTGTGGCAGTTCCATATTCTAAATTAAAGTCTACTGAGTGAACGTCTGCAGGAAGCTTATTTTTTTTTCTTAATAATATGAAAGGTTTTTTTAAAACATACGAAACAGCTGATGCAAATACAAAACCACGAGATTCAATAGCTGCAATTTTTGTAAAATTAAACTTTTTTGATTTTTCTATAATTTGGTTAATTGTTTCAGCAAATGCATTTTCATCTTTGATTAAAGTTGTGATATCTCTAAATAAAATGCCTTTTTTTGGATAATCAGGAATAGATCTAATATAGTCTTTTAAATTCATAATACTTAAATATAAAAGTATAAATAAATATATTTTTAATTATGACAACTAATAAATTAGCAATAATTGGTGGTAGCGGCCTTTATGATGTTGAGGAATTCAAAGAAAGAGAATTGCTTGAATTACAAACTCCTTGGGGAAAACCATCTGATCAAATTTTAAAAACTAAATACAATGGCAAGGAAGTTTATTTTTTACCAAGACATGGAAGAGGGCATTTTATTTCTCCATCTAAAATTAATTTTCGAGCAAATATAGATGCACTTAAACAACTAGGAGTTACTGATATAGTTTCTGTATCTGCTGTAGGCTCTCTGAAGGAAAATTTACCTCCTGGCAAATTTGTAATTGTAGACCAATTTATAGATCGAACTTTTGCAAGAGCAAAAACCTTTTTTGATGAGGAAATTGTAGCTCATGTTTCAATGGCTCATCCAACCTCAAATGGTTTAATGAATGCATGTGAGGTTGCAATAAAAAAATCTAATATAGATTATCAAAGAAATGGAACTTATGTTGTTATGGAAGGGCCACAGTTTTCTACTTTAGCGGAGTCTAATTTATACAGATCTTGGAAAGCAGATGTGATTGGTATGACCAATATGCCTGAGGCAAAATTAGCAAGAGAAGCTGAAATTAGATACGCATCTGTTTCAATGGTCACAGATTTTGATTGTTGGCATCCAGATCACGAAAACGTTGACGTTCAACAAGTAATTAAAGTATTATTGGGTAACGCCGAAAAGGCAAAAGTTATGATTAAAAATCTGATTGATAATTTTGAAAATCATATTGATCCAAATGATCCTACTAATAATTGTTTAGATGTTGCAATAATTACGGCTCCAGAAAAAAGAACTCAAAAAACGAAAGACAAATTAAAAACAATTGCAGGAAGAGTTCTTAATAAATGAAAAAATATTTATTTAGTTTACTAATTATTTTTTTATTCTCTAGCCCTTTACATGCAGATAAATTACTAAAAAGTGGTTTTCTTAGTGGTGAGTGGAAACTAAATACTGATTTTGAGGTAAAAGATCCAAAAAATAAAATTCTAATAATTTATAATCATGGTCAAGATGATCATGATAAACCTTCAAAAGATTGTGTATGGAAAAATAATATTCGTAATTTTGCCTCTTTGTCAGGTAAAAAAGTAAAAGATAAAGAGGTTTTGGTATATCTTTTTTGCACAGATCATTTAGCTGGTGATGATTGGAAAAGACTTTGGAAAAAAAAATTTGATTTCCCATATAAAGGAATAACCAAATTAGATAAAAGAGTTAACGCTAATTTAGATTTAGTTAAAAAATTTGCAGAATTGGGTGTACCAAAAAACCAAATATTTTTGTCAGGACAATCATGTGGTGGCTGGGTAACCATGATGCTGATTTCAAAATATCCTGACAAGGTTGCTGGAGGAATTTCTACTCACCATGCTTGTTATGGAAAATTGTCAAAAAAATATAAAGTTAATAAAGTTGGAATAGAGAAAGCTTTAGAAAATTTTAAAAAGAAAAAACCAGGACCAGCAGTTTTAAGAGAAAATCAAATTAAATATATCAGTAAAGCAAAAAATCTTCCTGTTTTAGTTTTCACTCATCCTAAAGACCCTTATGATGGTTTATTGTCTGATTGGGTAGAAGAAATACCAGGAGTAAAAAGAATAGTAATTAGCGAAGACTTTAAAATTAACAATAAAAAGTGCAATAGAATTGGAATAAATAATGGAGAAAGATGGGAAGAAAAAGTTAAAAATGGACACTACATGGCTTTAGGAGATTGTTTTCAATATTTTAATCCAACAATTTTAGATTTTATAGAGTCAAAAATTTAATGAAAATTAATGGAAAAGAATATCGAACAATATGGTTTGAAAATAATGTTGTTAAGATTATTGATCAAACAAAACTTCCTCATCAATTTAAAGTAAAAGAACTAAAGACAGTAAAAGATGCAATTAATGCTATTAAAATAATGGAGGTAAGAGGAGCACCTTTAATAGGAGGAACAGCAGCTTATGGTTTAGCCTTAGCAGTTCAAGAAAACAATGATCCAGAGTTTATAAAAAAATATGCAGAAGAATTAATTCAATCGAGGCCTACTGCTATTAATCTTAAGTGGGCTGTAGACCGAATGTTAAAAAAATTAGCAGGAATTAACAGTGATCAAATATTAAGTATTGCTTTAAATGAGGCAAAAGAAATTTGTGATGAAGATGAAAAGTCCTGTGAAAATATTGGTATTAATGGATTAAAATTAATTGAGGAAATTTATAATAAAAAGAAAGATACAGTAAACATATTAACACATTGTAATGCAGGTTGGTTAGCCACTATTAATTGGGGCACAGCAACATCGCCAATTTACCATGCTCATAAAAAAGGAATACCAATTCATGTATGGGTAGATGAAACAAGGCCAAGAAATCAAGGTGCAAACTTAACTTCATACGAATTAAACGAAGAGGAAATTCCCAATACTATTATTGCTGATAATACTGGGGGTATTTTAATGCAGAGAGGTGAAGTTGATATGTGTATTGTAGGTACTGATAGAACTTTATCTAACGGGGACGTTTGTAATAAAATTGGAACTTATCTTAAAGCATTAGCTGCTCATGATAATAACGTTCCTTTTTATGTGGCCCTTCCAAGCTCAACAATTGATTGGGATATTAAAGATGCAAAAGATATTCCAATAGAAGAGAGAAGTTCAGAGGAATTGTCTCATGTAGAAGGTGTTGATGAGAATAATAAAATTAAAAAAGTTTTGATATATCCTAAAAAAAGTAAGGCAATAAATTTAGCATTTGATGTTACACCTGCAAAATATGTTTCAGGTTTAATTACAGAAAAAGGGATTTCCGAAGCTTCTTCTAAAGGATTAAAAAAGTTATTTAATTAAATTATCTAAGGGAAGCAGCTATATTTCCACCATCAACAGTTAGTACTGCTCCAGTTGTTTTTTTTGATACAGCTAAATGAAAAAAGGCTTTCGCAACATCTTCTGCTTTTACTTCGTTTAAAAGTAAATTTCCTCTCATATATTCATCAGTTGAAACTTCTCTGGCCTTAGCTCGAGATTTAATCATTCCATCATTTAAAAGGCCGCTTCTAATTCTATCTGCATTAACTCCATTTGATCTAATGCCAAGTGATCCATAATCAACCGCATATTGTTTGCATAAACTTAATAAAGCTGTTTTTGGGAGACCATAAGGACCAAAATTTTTTCCAGGATTTACTGATTGTTTAGAAATATTAAATAATAAGCATCCTTGAATATTTTGTTCTTTCATTATTTTAATAGTTTCAGAAGCACAATTTTGATGAGAGAAAAAATTATCTTCAAAGCTTTCTCTTAAAATATTATCATCTACTTCAGCAATTGATCCACCAACTGCTGTTCCGGCATTTGATATTAAAATATCGATACCACCATATTGTTCACAAATTTTTTTAAATGCATTTTTTACGCTATTTTTGTTTCTTACATCACAGTGTAAACATAAATCCTTAATTTTATTTTGCATTTCTTTTACTTTTTTAGAATCGTAATCAAGTAATACAATTTCTGCTCCATAACTTTTAAATAGTTTATAAGTGGCTGAACCAATGGCACCAAATCCACCAGTTATTACAACAACATTTCCTTGAAGAATTTTTTTAGTTTTTTTAATTTTAGCTTGTTCTAGCGACCAATATTCAACATCAAATAAATCTTTTTCAGGTATAAACTTGTATTTTGTTGTTTCTTCAACTGACGAAATTACTCTAGCATTTGTTTCAGTTAAGTCTCCAGCTATTTTTGAAGCATTTAAACTATCACCCACACTGAATAAACCAACGTTTTGCACCAAGATTACCCTAGGAGATGTATCTAATATTGTTTTTTTACCTTTAACTTTTTTCTTATTTGTATTGAAATACTTCAAATATTTTTTTCTATAATCTTTAAAATTTTTCTTTGCTATTTTTTTGAAATCTTCAATATTTGAATTTTGTTTTGGAGTAATTACTAATGGAAATGGTTTTACTCTTATTACATGATCTGGAGTAGCAGTTCCAATACCAGAATATCTTTTAACTTCTTTACCATTTATAAAATAATCTAAAGTTTTGTTTGACCTAAAATTAAGTATAAATTTTTGATCTTTTTTTTCAGTTAATAAGCCTCTTAAAATTGGGGCAATTTCATGTGGCTTAAACTTTGTATTATAATTCTTGATTTGTTTTATTTTTTTTCGTTTTAATTTTTTAATAGTTTTTTCTGCTATAGAAACGTATTTAATCATTAAGTCATATGATTTTTTAGCATCATTATCAAAAGTAAATATTCCATGGTTTAAAAGTATTAAGCAGTTGATATTTGGATTTTTCTTATAAACCTCATTAATTTTTTGAGCCAAACCAAATCCAGGCATTACGTAAGGTACTATACTAACTTTAGGTCCAAAAATTTTTTTACAAAGATCTTTACCATTTGGCCTATTTGTTACATCCATGATTGCATCAGAGTGGGTGTGATCAACAAATTTGAAAGGTAAAAAAGCATGTAAAAAAGTTTCTACAGATGGATTGGGTGACTTAATATCAATTAAGTTTCTTTTTTGATATGCAACCATATCTTCATCACTTAAATATTTTTTATTTTTAAGAGCTAAAAGTGGATTTAATTTTACCGCAGGTAATCCAGCTGGCTCTATTTCAGCCATGTCCCAACCACTTCCTTTAACACAGAGTACCTCGTAATTTTTTCCATCTATATCTTTAATTGATGTTTTTACAGAAGTATTTCCTCCTCCATGTAGAACAAGCTTACTATTTCTTCCTAATAATCTGGTTGTATAAACTCTTAAAGCCATGTCTTTTGAATGACCAAGTTTTGTATACTTTTTGATGTATTTTTTTGCTTCTAAATTTGACCAATTGTTTTTCACAGTTACAACCTCAGCGAAGTATTATAATAGTTTTTTGTTTGAAAGAAGTAAAAAATTTGATTAGTAAGGTTTCATCAAGGTTATTATGACAAAAGTTGGCGAACACATTACCCTAGATATTATTGGAACAACAAAAGAGTATGATCCAGATGTATTCGAAAAGGTAATTAATGATATTGCAAAAGCTGCAAAAGTAACAATCTTAAATATATCTAAATATAAATTTGAACCTCAAGGTTTTACAATTCTTGCTTTATTAGCTGAAAGTCACATAAGTTTTCATACATTTCCAGAAAAAGGTATTATAAGTTTTGATTTCTTTACGTGTGGAAAAATAAACCCCTCAGTGGCGATAGATATTATAAAGAAAGAATTTGAACACAAAAGAATAGTTAAAAAAGAATTTAATAGAGATACAAAATCTCTTTATCATGACATTTACAGTTCGCCAGGCTTACAAAAATCATATGTAGTGAATGATGTTTTAGAAGATTTTAAATCTAAAGTAGGTCAACACATAGAAATTTTAGATTTAGAGCAATTTGGCAAATCTTTGTTTATTGATGGCGAAATACAAGTAGCTTCAACTGATGAGCATTTATACAGCTCAACCTTTGTAGGGTCTGGTTTAATTTTAAATAAAGACAATGAAAGAGTGGCAATTATTGGTGGCGGAGATGGCGGAGTTGCAAGAGAATGCATTTCTAAAAATTTTAATTTTATAGATTGGTATGAACTGGATCCTGAAGTAGTAAATGTTTGTAATAAACACCTTGGAGATATTGGTAAAAAAGCTACAGAAAAAAATTCAGTAAAATGCGTATGGGGTGACGCATTTGAAAGTATTAAATCTGTAAGTGATGATACTTATGATCATATTTTTGTAGATCTTAATGATAATCAATTTTGCATTGATCTGGCAGCAAAGAACATGGATTCTCTAGTAAGAATTTTGAAACCTAAAGGAGTTATTACTGCTCAAGTAGGAAGTCAGGATAAAAAACCACAGCAGGTTGAAAATTGGTTAAATGTTTTTAATCAAAACTTTGGAAATGCAAAATTATCAAGAGTTTATATACCTAGTTTTGATTGTTCTTGGAATTTTTCTTCTTCAATAAATCATTAATTTTTCTTTTTTCTTTTTTAAAACTGTGAAATAATTATTCCTAATTAAAGGAGAAAATAATGAATATATTCAAAAAAACTATTTTAACAGTTCTTGCTTCTTTATTTATCATTGGAAATGTTTCTGCTGAAAAAATAAAAATTGGAACTGAAGGCGCTTACCCTCCATGGAATTCAAAAGATGCATCAGGTAATCTTATTGGTTTTGAGGTCGAGCTTGCTCAAGAACTTTGTGCGATTATGAAATATGAGTGTACGATTGTTGAACAAGATTGGGATGGAATGATTCCTGCTTTAGTAATGAGAAAATTTGATGCGATTATGGCTGGAATGTCTATTACTGCTGAAAGACAAAAAACAATTACTTTTTCACAAGGTTATGCTGATGAAGTAGCTTCTCTTGCAGTAATGAAAGGCTCAAGCTTAGAGGGGATGGATACACCAGAAGGTATAAATTTATCGTTAGGTGGATCAGATGTTAAGAAAGCTCTTAAAACTTTAACAGGAGCACTTGCTGGCAAAACTGTTTGTACACAAACAGGAACAATTCACCAAAACTTTTTAGAGTCTGGTGATGTAGGAAGTGTAAATGTTAGAACTTACAAAACTCAAGATGAAGTTAACTTAGATTTAACTTCTGGACGATGTGACGTTGCTTTAGCTGCAGCAGTAGCATTTACAGATTATGCAGATAAATCAGGTAAACCAGTTGTATTAGTTGGGCCAACTTTTTCGGGTGGTGCATTTGGTAATGGTGTAGGTGTTGGTATCAGACAAGCTAGCGATAGTGCTATTGGTAAAAGAGATGCCAAAATCTTAAAAGACTTTAATAAAGCTATTAACAAAGCTAGAAAACAAGGAATTATTAGCAAACTTGCTATTAAGCACTTTGGTTTCGACGCTTCTATGTAATTCATTTCAGATCTGGCGACTATAATATATAGTCGCCAATCTATATGGAACTTCTCGCATTTGGTAAAACAGGTTGGGGGGATGAGTTATTTTACGCAACCCTGATGACAATTGCTGTATCCATTACAGCAATGTTGGTTGGTTTCTTTTTTGCATTAATCTTTACGCCTTTAAAACTCTCAAAATATAAAACTTTAAATTTAGTTGGTAATTTTTACACTACAGTTATTCGTGGAGTTCCTGAACTATTAGTAATCTACCTTTTCTTTTTTGGTGGTAGCGGAGCTATCATGTATGTAGCTTCAATTTTTGGTTATTATGAATATATAGAAATAAATGCATTTATTACTGGTTCAATGGCAATTGGAATTATTTCTGGAGCTTATTCAACAGAAGTATTTCGGGGAGCAATTCAATCAATAGACAAAGGTCAATTTGAAGCTGCAAAGGTGCTTGGAATAAATAAGTTTGGGCAATTTTATAAAATAATACTACCCCAGATTTTAAGACTTGCTATTCCAAATTTAAGTAATGTTTGGCAAATAACTTTAAAAGATACCTCTCTTATTTCAGTAACAGGATTAGTTGAAATAATGAGACAATCTTATATTGCGGCAGGATCTACAAGAGATCCATTATTTTTTTATTCTTTTGCAGCAGTTTTGTATTTGTTGCTAACCTATATAAGCATGAAGTTAATTAACAAGTTAGAAGTTAAGTATAGTAGGGGGTATTAATGGATTTTGATTTAATGATCACTAGTTTCCCCAAACTTTTAGGAGCAACAGTAGTTACTTTAAAATTATTATCTGCATCATTATTTTTTGGATTATTCCTAGGTCTTTTCTTTGCAATTTTAAGATTAAATAAAAATATATTTATAAATAAATTTGCTTATGGTTATTCATACATATTTAGAGGAACACCATTATTGGTCCAGATTTTCATAATTTATTTTGGGTTAGGACAAATCGAATATTTAAGAACAACATTTTTATGGGTAATTTTAAAAGAACCTTATTGGTGTGCAATAATAGCATTTACTTTAAATACTGGTGCATATACCTCTGAAATTTTAAGATCAGCTTTTCAAACAATAAAACCAGGTATAATCGAAGCTGGAAAAAGTTTAGGAATATCAAACAAAATAATTTTTTACAAAATTCAAATTCCTATTGCTATCCGACAATCATTACCAGCATACGGAAATGAAATAATACTTATGATGAAAGGGACTTCACTTGCAAGCACAGTAACTTTGATGGATTTAACTGGTGTTGCCAAATATATAATTTCAACAACTTTTAAACCAATCGAAGTATTTATTGTTGCTGGTGGAATTTATTTGTTCATGACTTTTATCATTCATAATGTGATTAAATATTTAGAGAAAAAGTACAGCTTTCAACAATAAAAATGTTTTTATCAGAGAAACAAATCAATGATTTTCAAAATGATGGTGTAATAATAATTAAAAATGTATTCAAAGATTGGATTGAGCCACTTAGAAAAGGATTTCAAAAAGTTTTAGATAATCCAAGTAAGCACGGTAGAGAAAATGTAACTGATGATAATGGAAGATTTTTTGAGGATTATTGTAATTGGGAAAGAATAGAAGAATTTAAGGATTGTTTATATAATTCTCGTGGAGCTCAAATAGTTGCAGAAGTAACTAATTCTAAATCTACACAAATTTTTCATGAACATATTTTTATAAAGGATCCAGGGACTCACAAAGAAACACCTTGGCATCAAGATATGCCTTATTATTGTGTTGATGGTAACGATACTGGAAGTTTTTGGATACCATTAGATGAGGTTGATCAGAAAAATAATCTTAAATTAATTTTAGGTTCTCACAAATGGTCAAAGTTAATTAGACCCACAAAATGGTCAAATAACCAATCTTGGTATAAAGATGATAATGCTTTTATGGATTTACCTCCTTCAAAAGAATTTGAAAAAAATATTTTAATTCCAGAACTAAGTTTAGGGGATGCTGTTTTATTTAATTTTAAAACTGTACATGGCTCAACAGGAAACAATTCCTCTAAAGCTCGAAGAGCATTTTCGATGCGATTTATAGGAGATGATATAAAATATATTGATAGAGGAGGACCAACATCACCTCCATTTGATGGGATAAATTTAAAAACAGGAGATTTGATGAGAGATGATTGGTTTCCTAAAGTTTTTAGTAGCTAGTATATTCTTTAATTTCTTTAATACTTGAACCAGTATGATTATTCATTTCTAATTTAATTTTTGCTCGGTCATCATTTAGAAAATGGACATCTCTAGATAATTTTATAAATTTATCTCCAAAGTCTTTATTTTTTTCACAATCTCTTTTGTCATCCTCAATAACCCAAAGTTTAGCATTAATTTCTTTTAAATCTTGGAATAATTTATTTAGTTTATCATCAGATTTAACATTTTTTTCTAACTGATCTTTGAGAATCGAATGTTCATTTGATATAAATTTTAGTTTTTCAGGATCTTTGATTTTTTCTTTTTTAATTTCTAAGATTGAAATTTTGTCTAAAAGCTCACCAACCGATACTTCTACTATAATTTTATTCATTAAATTTTATACTATGTTAAATTGTTAAAAATATGTCTAATATTTTAATCATTAAACATGGATCTTTGGGTGATATAGCTCAAGCTTGTGGTGCAATTCAAGATATTTCTGAGAATCATAAAGGAGATGAAATTTATTTGTTAACAACTAAACCATATTTTGATTTATTTAAAAAAAATCCACATATCTCTGATCTTATTTTAGATAAGCGATTATCAAGACTAAACCTGATTTATTTATATTCCTTAATGAAAAACATAAAAAAATATAATTTCTCTAAAGTTTACGATCTTCAAAACTCAAGTAGAACAGCTTTTTATAAAAAAATTTTATTTCCAAAAGCAACAAAAGATATCTGGTCTTCTACTGACACAACATTACCCGTAGGAACTACAAAAGAAGATTTTGATAAAGACTCCGTTCTATCTAGATTTGATTATCAATTAAAAAGTTCAGGCATAAATACAAATCATACTTTAAACCCTGATTTTTCTTGGAGCACAACAGACATATCTCAAATAAAAAATCACCATCAATTAGATAAATATATTCTCCTTTTTCCTTTTTGTTCTCCTCATTTAACTTCAAAGAAATGGCCTTATTATAATGACTTAATTGCTATGATTAACGAAAAGTCAGATAACAAATTTAAAGTAGTAATTGCACCTGGACCGAGTGAAATTAAAGAAGCATCAAAAATTAATGCACTCTGTGTTTTAGATAATGGTAAAGCTTTAGATATTTCTCAGTTAGCAACATTAATTAAAGATAGTTCATTTGTTATTGCAAATGATACTGGACCAGCACATATGACAGCACATTTAGGTTCAAAGGGAATCGCTTTATTTGGATCTCATACAACTCCTTTTAAAGTAAGTATCGAAAGGGAAAATTTTAAAGCAATACAAGCCCCTGAATTGTCTAAACTTTCAGTAGAAAAAGTTTTTGAAAGACTTTCTGGAATTATTTCTTAATTTTTTCAATTACTCTTAAAAATATTGGAACCGTGAAAAGTATGAAAAGTAATCTTATTATATGGTGAAAAGCAACAAAATCAGGGTCTAAATCAAAAGCAATTGCTATAACTGCAACTTCATAAATTCCACCAGGGCTAAAAGATAAAATTAGAGTTAAAATGTTTGTCTCAACAAAAAATTTTGCAACATAGGCTGCACCTAAACCTAATACTACTAAAATAGTAGTAGCTACAATACTATGAAGAGAATTATTAGCTATCTCTTTAATTGTTTTTTCAGCAAACCTACAACCAACTGAAGAACCAAGAATTAGCAGACAAAAATTTACTGTTTCATCTGGTAATTTATATGAAGCTATATCTGTAACTTGCAACAAACCACTCGCAAATAATGTTCCAGATAGTAAAGCAGCAGGAATTCTAATTTTATCAAAAACAAAAATAAAAAACAAAGATGCAATAATAAGTAAAATTAAATTTAAATGATTTTGAGCCAAATAACTGAAGTCATCATTTAACAAAACATTGCCGTCAGTATTATTAACTATAATAAATGGAATGACAGTAATAATGATGATTAATCTAATTAAGTGAGAAGTTGCAACTTGGGATAAATCAGTTTTTTCATTTTCAGCTAAAATCATTAAAGGACCCAATGCGCCAGGAGCTGCTGAAAAGATTGAGGCTTTTTCTTCATAACTTGCAAATTTTTGAAGGTATTTAGCAACAACTAAAATACAAATAATTATGTAGATTAACATGATTAATGAAGTCCAAATCCAATCAAGCATTTGATTAAATAGATTTTGGTCTATGTAATTTCCAATATGCAAACCCAAAATTATCAAGATAAAACTTAATACAATTTTTGGCATAATAATTTTAAGACCTGATAAAGCAGCAATTGATGTGATAATCATTGGACCCAAAAACCAAGCAAGAGGAATATTAAAATAGTCAGCAATGATTGCGCTAGGAAAAGAAATTATCAGAACAGAAATAAATTTAATTGAAAATACTTGTTTAGTATTTTCAAGATAAGATTTGATTTGATGTTTAATCATTCATTAAGCTTCTATCATCAACTTTTTAAAAGATAAGAAAAAAGAAATTAAAACTAGTGAATTAAGTGAAACTTTAATCTGTAAAAAAAATAAAACATCATATTAGATTGATATTTTTTTTGCTAAAGTAGTTTCAATTAAAAGTTGTGTTACTTAATTACAGGTTGAATAAACATTAAGACTATAATTAACTAACGTTTTTAAATTAGAGAGGGATAAATAATGAAAAACTTAAAAAAAATAGTTTCAGTATTATTCTCAGCAATCCTATTATTCTCAGCAACAACTACAAGTTCGGTAGCAATTGACAAATTGCACTTTGTAATTGGTGGTGGTGCTGGTGGTGGTTGGGATGGAACTGCTAGAGGTACTGGAGAAGCTTTGACTAAAGCTGGAATGTTAAGTAGTGCATCATTTGAAAATATGTCAGGTGGTGGTGGTGGTAAAGCTTTAGCTTACATGATTAATACTAAACCTGCTAATACAGTTTTAGTTCAATCAACACCATTAGTATTAAGATCAATTACTAGACACAAAGGTTATGTAAAAGGTAGTGGAACTTTATCTTATAAAGATGTTGTGCCAATCGCTGGTGTAATTGGTGACTATGGTGCTATCGCAGTTGCAAAAAGTTCATCTTTTAAAAACTTTAAAGATGTAGTTGATGCTTACAAAAAAGATCCAAATTCAGTTAAAATGGCTGGAGGATCTGTAAGAGGAAGTATGGACCATTTAATTGGTGCTTTAGCTTTCCAAGCTGCAGGCGCAGATCCAAATGCTGTTCAATACATTCCTTACGATGCTGGTGGAAAAGCTTTGGCTGGACTTTTATCTGGAGAAACTCAAATCATTTCAACTGGTTTAGGTGAATTGATGGGCGCAAGAGACCAAGTGAGAATTATTGGTATTACTGCTCCTTCAAGAGTTTCTGATGCACCAGATGCACCAACTCTTAAAGAACAAGGATATGATGTGCAATTTGTTAACTGGAGAGGTTTCTTTGGCCCTCCAGGTATGAGCAATGCTGATAGATCAGCTATTGCAAAAATGCTTGGCGATGTACAAAAAACTCCTGAATGGGAAACTGTCAGAGCAAGAAATGCTTGGGTTAATATTTATAATCCAGAAGGCAAGTTTGTTTCTTTCTTAGAAAAACAAACTCAAGAAATGACAGCTCTTATGAAAAAACTAGGTGTGATATAATCCTTAGGGTTATTTAAAATTAGAGCAGTGAATATAAATACTACAAAAATTATATCACTGCTCTTTTTTATTTTTTCAGCATTTTATTTATATACTGCTTACCAAATTCAAGTTTTTGCATTTGATGAAAATGCACCATTTAATGCACGAACATTTCCAATTTATTTAGGTTATGCAGGATTATTTTTTTCTGGATTAAAACTTATTTTACCAGATCCAAATACGATTAAAGTAGAACATAAAAGCTTAGAGTATAAAAAAACAGGTATACTTATACTGATTGCAATTATTTATGGAGCTACAATTTTAAAAGTAGGATATTTTCTAACTACGTCTTTATTTTTATTTGCTTCATATTATTTTTTAGGAGAACGAAGATGGATTTTAATGTTTTTATTATCATTTCCATTTGTAGCTGCCTTTATGTATCTTCTGCACGGTATTCTTGATATATATTTGAGAGATCCATTCTTACAATCAATAGGAGTTATGGGATGATTGAAGGAATATTAATTGGATTAACAACAGCACTTACTTTTCAGAACAT
This sequence comes from uncultured Pelagibacteraceae bacterium, assembly GCA_902523515.1. Taxonomy (GTDB): domain Bacteria; phylum Pseudomonadota; class Alphaproteobacteria; order Pelagibacterales; family Pelagibacteraceae; genus Pelagibacter. The sequence goes on along the minus strand of CABYZT010000002.1, from coordinate 183,821 downwards.
ATTAATGGTTATGGTTGGTTGTTTTTTTGGAACAATTATTGGAATGCTTCCTGGTCTTGGGCCAATGACAGCTATAGCATTGATGATACCAATTACATATGGTTTCGATCCTGCAACAGGATTAATTTTAATGGCCGGTGTTTATTATGGAGCAGTATTTGGTGGTTCTACTTCTTCTATATTATTAAATGCACCCGGTGTTCCTGGAACAGTTGCAACTTCATTTGATGGTTATCCTATGGCACAACAAGGTAAGGCGGGTAAGGCTTTAGCGATTGCAGCATGGAGTTCGTTTGCAGGTGGAACATTATCTGCAATTTATTTGTTATTCATGGCTCCAAGTTTATCAAAAGTAAGTTTATCTTTTAGATCACCAGATTACTTTGCTTTAATGATTTTAGGTTTAACAGCGATTGCTGCTTTTTCTTCTAAAGGACAATTTTTAAAAGCAATGATGATGGTAGTACTTGGATTGATGTTAGCATCAGTTGGCCAAGATAGTTTATCTGATATTACAAGATTTACATTTAATAATATGAACTTGACTGATGGTATTAGTTTCGTACTTGTTGTCATGGCAACATTTGCAATGAGTGAAGCGTTAACAATTATTTTAAAAAGAAATGACCCAACCAGTGCTGCTAAACAAGTTTCTTTAACTGAATTAGGCTCGATTAAGATTAATAAAGAAGAACGAACTAAAATGTATAAAACAATTCCAAGATCATCAGTAATTGGTTTTTTAATTGGTGTTTTACCTGGAGCTGGTGCAACAATTGCATCTTTTTTAGCTTATGGAATGGAACGAAACGTAGTTAGTGATGAAGAAAAGGAAAAATTTGGTAAAGGCAGTGTAAATGGTTTATCCGCACCAGAAACTGCAAATAATGCAGCTTGCTCAGGTTCTTTTGTACCAATGCTTACTTTGGGAATTCCTGGAAGTGGAACTACAGCTGTAATGCTAGGGGCTCTTTTAGGTTTTGGGGTTCAGCCCGGTCCTAGACTTTACATGACTAATCCAGAGATTTTTTGGTCAATAATTATGTCTATGTATATTGGAATGGTAATTTTGCTGATATTAAACTTACCACTAATCCCTTATATAGCTAGAATTCTTGCTGTTCCTAAAAATTATTTAATTCCTCTTATTTTATTTTTCTCCATTACTGGGATTTACGTAATGTCATTTAATAATTTTGATATTTATTTAATGATTGGGATTGCTGTAGTTGCAACTTTTTTAAGATTATATGATTTTCCAATGCCACCTTTAATATTAGCTTTCGTTTTAGGTGGATTGATGGAGGAAAATCTTAGAAGGTCTTTATTATTAAGTAATGGTTCATGGGAATTTTTGTGGGACAGAACATTAACTGCATGTATCTTAGCAACTACAATTTTAATTGTAGTTTGGCATATCTACAAAACTTTTAAGAAGAAAAATTAAGATTTAATATCTATTCGTTTTCTTATAATTTCTTTATCAAGCTTCATTTCACGATATGACATGATTAAAACACCTAAAAATATAACACTAGCACCAATCCAAGTGAATAGATCAGGTGTTTCACTAAAAACATAATAGCCAATTAAAGAAGCAAACACTAAACTTAGAAACGAGTATGGTTGTGTCATACTAACATCTACTAATTTGTATGCGTGATTTATGCAAAGATGTAACAATGTACCAAACAAACCTGCAAAAAATAAATAAATCAAAGTTTGAAAACTAGGTGTTTGCCAATAAAACAACGCAATAATGAAACTAAAAATTGTCATATACGTGTATCCATAAGATAAAATCGTAATCGAACTGTCATCTTTTGCGATAGTTTTTGTAATTATAATTACTATTGACCACATAAAAGACGATGCCAGTGCCATATAAACTCCAAGAGAGATTTCAATTATTCCTGGTCTTAAAATTATTAACATTCCTATAAATCCTAAAACCAGTGCAAAACTCCTGTATATGTAAATTTTTTCTCCTAGAAATAGAACTGCCAATATTGTTACTATGAAAGGAACCACAAAAGATATAGCTGTAGCTTTTTCAATAGGCATCATTACTAAAGCTGAGAAATATAATAGCATTGAAGGTAAATTTAAAACTGCTCTTAAAAAATGTTTTTTATGATGATTAGTTTTAAAAACTGTAAATTTAGATTTTAACATATAAGGAAAAATAATTAGGAAGCCAAACAAAAATCTAAAAAATCCAGCAACATAAACATTAATTTCTTCTTGTGCTAATTTTAAAAAGGTTAACATTAATGTTCCACAAAAAACTGAGATTATAATTAAAAAAATTGCTAATTTATTATTTGAAATCAATTTAATATCTTTTTGTATTCTTCAATTATTTTTGACCATTGAAATTTATTCACAAATTCTTTCGCATTTTTTCCAAGCTCTAAATATTTTTTATTTTCCAATATTGAATTTATAGAAGAATAAATGTCATCAAGATTATTTCCATCACATATCAAGCCAGTCTTTTCATGAATAATTGCATCTGCTGCACCGCCATCCTTACCACCAATTGAAGGGATACTGTATTGTGCAGCCTCAACATACGCTATACCAAAACCCTCAACTGATTTTTTATAAATTATAGATGGCATTACAAATATATTTGATTTTGAAACTAAAGCATTTTTTAAATCATTACTAATATCTTTAAAAAACATAACTTGTGCTTCAAGATCTAGCTCTTTTACTAGTTTCTTAATATTTTCTTCTTCTCCTCCATATCCAACACATATGTAAACGATGTCAGGATATATTTGTTTCAAATTTCTCAAAGCCATAACTATTTTTTCATGATTTTTACGCTTATCAAATCTTGAAACTGTAATTAGTCTTGGATTTTTAACTTTAAGTATACTTTCAACTTTATCTAAAGTTTTTTTATTTAATTCTTCAGCAGGATCCACGCCTGGATTTATTACAATTACTTTATTTTCATTAACACCAAGTTCTATTGCTAGATTTTTTGTAAACTGAGAATTTGCTATAACTTTTTCAACATTATTTAAAATGCTAACTACTCTTTTATTTTGACTAGAACCTTTGGGATGGTTGATTTCTTTACTATGAATTAAACAATACTTTTTCTTAGAAGTTTTAATAAGCTCTAAACTTTTCCAATGATCAGCAATAATTCCATCTATTTTATTTTCTTTGATATATTCATTAATTAATTGTGCTTTTCTATATTTTCTAAGTAGTTTAATTCCTCCAACTCTTTCGATCGAAAAAGAGGCTTGCTCATCAAATTCTTTATGACCTTCTATATGATCTGCAAAAACTTTTATCATAAAGTTTTTAGACAGTTCTCTTGAAAGGCCCCACATTAGATTTTGCATACCACCAAGTTCAGGTGGGAATGATCTAGTTATAATTAGATACATTAATCATACTTCCATTTAATACCACAGCCTGCACTCGGTATTTGATCCTCAGGACCTTTTCCAGTTTCAGCTATTTGTCTCATAGCTGTTAGCAGATCACTTTCTCCGTCTTTAACCGGAATAAACTTTTTAAGTTCTCTTAATCGTCCTCTGTATTGAAGTTCTAGATTTTTATTGTAGCCAAAGAAATCTGGAGTACATACAGCATCATATGCTTTAGCAATTTCTTGAGTTTCATCATGTAAATAAGGAAAATTGAAATGATTTTCATTTGAAAACTTGATCATGTTATCAAATGAGTCGTCTGGATAATTAACAAAGTCATTTGAGCAGATAGCAACAGAGTTGATACCAATTTTTTTTAATTCACTACAATCGTCAACTAATTCTTTTGTAATAGCTTTTACATATGGACAATGATTACAAATAAACATTATCAAAGTTCCACTTTCACCTTTGATATCATTTAAAGACAGAACTTTATTATCAGTAGATTTTAATTCAAATGGAATAGCTTTTTGACCAAAATCACATATTGGAGTTTGTATAGGCATAATGTAAAATATATAGATTATGTTTTATGATTTAAAAGATAAAAAACCAAAAAACTCTGGCGAAAATTGGGTAGCTCCGAATGCTACAATAATAGGAGATGTTACTTTAGAAAAAAATACAAGTATTTGGTTTAATGCAGTGCTTAGAGGAGATATTGAAAATATTCATATTGGTGAAGGATCTAATGTACAAGATGGAAGCGTATTACACACAGATCCTGGATGTCCTTTAAAGGTAGGAAAAAATGTTACTGTTGGACATTTAGTTATGCTTCATGGATGTACTATTGGAGATAATAGTTTAATTGGGATTGGAGCTGTTATCTTAAATAAAGCTAATATTGGAAAGAATTGTATTATTGGAGCTAAAGCTTTGATAACAGAAAACAAAATCATACCAGATAACTCTCTGGTTGTTGGTTCACCAGGTAAAGTTATTAGAGAAGTTTCAGAGGAAGAAAAAAAAGCAGTATTTGAAAACACAAAACATTATCAAGATAATTGGAAAAAATATTCGAAATCAATTTTTTAAAGGAGTTAAATGTCGGCAGGATATGTAATTGCACAATTGAAAATAACCAATCCTGAAAACTATAAAGAATATGTTGAAAAAGTTAATCCAATTGTAAAAAAATTTGGTGGAGAATTTTTGGTAAGAGGTGGCGAATTTCAAATTTTTGATGGTGAAACAAATTTTCCTAGAATTATTGTTCTTAAATTTCCTACATATGAAAAAGCATTAGAATGGTACAATTCTGAAGAATACAAACCAATAAAACAAATAAGATTAGATAATTCCGAAGGTACAAATATAATTATTAAAGGTATTTGAAAGAATAATTGGTTTAATTAAATAATAGATCGTTCACTGAGTAAATGATCAATCCAATTATTACTATAAACAAAATTAAGAAAGATAATTGCCCACTTAACTTAGATTTAATTTTGGTTTTGCCCTCTTTAAATTTTTTAAAATGAATACTCCCAAATCTCATTACAGCTAATCCTAAAATTATAAGAAATGCTGTAAATATATATCCAGTAACCATCTATGGAACTAACCAGGTATCTTTATTATTTTCCAAATTAAACTTAGCTCTTCGATGTCCTTTAGCTGCTAAATAAAGCCATTCCATAGTTTTAATTTTACATTGAATGACAGTAAAGTTTTTGTAACCTTCCTCACTTTGTTCTTTAGTGTAATCAAAATTATCTAATTCTGGTTTTAGTCCAGAGGTTGGTAAATCTGATTCAGTTCCAGGACCATTATCTACTAAATAACATTTTCTACTAATATGTTGGGTTCTAGACCAAGATTCTTTTGTTACATCATTATTGTGATTAATCGTACATTCAACTTTTAATCTTACCTGTATTTTTTCATCTTTATCGTAAAACAACATTGCAGCATTTTTATTCGCTTTCAATTTTTCAATTTTATCTGACCTGATATCACTATGATATTGGACAAGATTATTTGATTGATCAGATTTTCTTAAGACTACAATTCTTCCATCAAAGTCTGATTGATTACCACAAATAAAAACTGGTATTCGAAAAGGGGAACCTCTGTCTCTAACAGCATTATCTAACATCGACCAAATTTTCTTTTTGATCTCTGCAAAGTCCTCGTAATAAGGAACTGTATCCGTCACAAATATTATTTTTTCTTTTTTAATCGAGCAATCAAACCTGAGCTATCCCAACGATTTCCACCCATTTCTTGAACCTCAGCATAATAGCCATCAATAATTTCTGTTATAGGCACAGGTGAACCATTTTTTTTTGCTTCTTCAATTGCAATTTTTAAATCTTTTCTCATCCAATCAATAGCAAAACCATAGTCAAATTTATCATCAGTCATAGTTCGATATCTATTTTCCATTTGCCAAGATTGTGCTGCACCTTTAGATATTGTTTCCATAACTTTATCCATATCTAAACCCGCGTTTATTCCAAAATTAATTGCTTCTGATAAACCTTGGACTGTTCCAGCAATACACATTTGGTTCATCATTTTTGTCAACTGCCCGCTTCCACAAGGACCAATTAATTTTACTTTTTTGCTATAACAATCAATTACAGGCTCAGCCTTTTTAAACACTTCTTCATCACCACCAACCATTACTGTTAGTATTCCGCCCTCAGCACCAGCTTGTCCACCAGAAATAGGGGCATCTAAAAAACTAAACCCTTTATCATTTGCTTTTTTATTTAATTCTCTTGATACTTCTGCAGATACAGTTGAGTTATCAATAAAAATAGACCCAGCTTTTGCTGTGTTAAATAATCCATTTTCTCCAGTCGCTACTTCTCTTAAATCATCATCATTACCAACACATGTAAAAATAAAATCAGCACCATCTGCAGCTTCCGCAGGTGTATTGGCCATTTTACCTTTATATTCACCAATCCATTTTTCAGCTTTAGATTTAGTTCTATTAAAAACAGTTACATTATGTCCGGCTTTTGATATATATCCAGCCATTGGGTAGCCCATAACCCCAAGACCTATGAAAGCAACATTACAAGTCATAATTTTTTTCTATGTTTAAAAGTTTAAGTTTAAAAGTAATTGTATTTGGATTTATTTTTACATTTTTTTCAAGTTTTGGACAGAGTTTTTTTCTTGGCTTATTTAATTCTAGTATTAGAGACGCTTTGTCAATTACACATGGACAATTTGGCTCAATTTATGCATCAGCCACTTTATTAAGTAGCATTGTTTTAGTTTGGATTGGAAAAAAAATTGATGACGTAAACATATTAAAGTTTGCTTCTTATGTAATAATTTTTCTATCTGCTTCTTGTTTTATATTTTCAAAAATTTCATCTATTATTTTTTTATTTGTGGGAATTTTTTTAATGCGATTAGCTGGACAAGGTTTATCAAGCCATACAGCAACAACAACCATATCTCGTTTTTTTGAAAAAAATAGAGGTAGGGCTTTAAGTACAGGTTGGTTAGGATTGTCATTGGCTGAATTTATAATGCCAGTTTTAATTGTTTTTTTATTAACTTTTATAGAATGGAGAGATATTTGGGTCTCAATATCTATTTTAGTTATACTTATTTTACCTGTTGCAACTTTTCTTTTAGTTAAAGACGTTAAGCTTGATACTAGAGAAGAATCTAAAATTGAAGAGAATAATAAAGAAATTAAACAATGGAAAAGAACAGAAGTTTTAAAAGATTATAGATTTTATATCATTTGTATGACGATGTTAGCAATGCCATGGATTGCAACAGGATCTTTTGTTTATCAGTCATTTATATCCTCTTCTAAAGAGTGGGGACCTTATGTGATTGCACAATCATTTATGGCTTACTCTATTTTATCAGTAATTACTCTTTTTATATCTGGTTTTTTAATTGATAAATTTTCAAGTAGAAAATTATTAATCTATATGAATATCCCACTTCTTTTTGGTACTATAGTTCTTTACTATTTTAATGCACCGATTTCTTCTTTTGTATTTTTTGGTTTAGTTGGTGTCACCAATGGTTTGGCAAACGTACTTGGTTCCTCAACTTGGGCTGAGATTTATGGTGTTAAATATATTGGATCTATAAAAGCCTTAACAACTGCATTGATGGTATTTTCAACAGCATTTGGTACAGCTCTATTTGGCTTTCTGATTGATATTGGTTTTTCAATTGAAGACATAGCATTTGTTTCAGGAACTTATATCTTTGGATCAATTATTCTTCTTAATTTAGTTAAAAATAAGTTAAATCCTCATTATTTATAAAAATAGGCCTTGATTTTTAAAGACTCACTGTGTAGATACTCCGCATGGCTAGAGTTACTGTAGAAGACTGTATAGATAAAGTAGAGAGTCCTTATGAATTAGTACTTGTTGCTAAAGAGAGAGCTACTCAACTTAATGCAGGAATAGAACCAACAATTGATAGAGATAACGATAAAAATACAGTTATTTCATTAAGAGAAATTGCCGAAGAAAAAATTAAAGTTTCAGATTTAGCTGATAGCGCAGTTTACAAACTTAGAAAACATGTCGAACAAGTTGACGATACTGCTGAGGATGATGAAGAAATAGGTGATGATTTTGAAAATCTTTACAAAGGTGAAATTTCAAAAAGTGGTACTCCAATTTTACCATCTAAAAGAGCAAGAAAAACTCCAGAAAAAATTCAAGTAACAAAAGAAGATTTGGCTGAGTTATCTGAAACAGCTACAGCAGAAGTTGATAATTCAGTAGGGGAAGAAACTATGAATGAGCAAGGTGAAGTTTCTTTAGATGAAGTATCAGAATCAGAAAATCAAGAAGCAGACGTATCTTCAGATGATACTGAAGCTTCAAACTCATAAAAAAATAATATAAAGTTATACCATGAATAGGAAAGTATCAGTTGCTCCTATGATGGATTGCACAGATCGTCATGAAAGATTTTTTCTTAGATTAATATCCAAAAATACTCTGCTTTATACTGAGATGGTAGTTGATGAAGCTATAAATAGAGGAGATAAAAAAAAGTTATTAGAGTTTAATATTAATGAGAAACCTGTAGCACTTCAATTAGGAGGCTCTTCTCCAAAACTTTTAGCTGAAGCCACTAAAGTAGGCGAAGATTTTGGTTATGATGAAATTAATCTAAACTTAGGTTGTCCTAGTAAAAAAGTTGAAAAAAATAGATTTGGTGCTTGTTTAATGAAAGAGCCAAATTTAGTGGCAGATTGTTTAAGTAAAATGCAATCAGTTACAAAACTACCAGTAACTATAAAAACAAGAATTGGTTACGATGATGTAGAAGATTATGAAAATTTACATAATTTTATTTTTACTCTAAAAGCAACTGGAGTTAAAACTTTCATCATTCATGCAAGAAAAGCAATGTTAGGTAAATTTACACCTAAGCAAAATTTAAATATTCCTCCTTTAAAATACGAATATGTTTATAAATTAAAAAAAGATTTTCCAAATGAAGAGATTATTATTAATGGGGGAATAACTTCAGTAGATGAAATAAAACCTCATTTAGAAAAAACAGATGGTGTAATGATAGGAAGAGCTGCGTATCACACCCCTTATTTATTAGCAGATATTGAAAGAGAAATATTTAATAATGACGATGTTCCAAGTAGACAAGATGTAATTGAACAACTCATTCCTTATGTTAAAGAAGAATTAAAAAAGGGAACAAGATTAAATCAAATCATGAGACATACTCTTGGTTTATTTCATGGCCAGACAGGTGCAAGTTATTGGAAAAGATATTTAAGTGAAAACATGTGTGTAAGAGATGCTGATGTGAAAAAAATTGATCACATTATGGATAAAATTAAATACAATAATGTAGATACTAGAGTAGGGCAGTCTGCTTAATTCAATTCTAACAAACGAATATAGTTATATTATTTTATTAATGGCCTTAACAGCAATACCAGTTGGTTTTGTTGCAGGATTATTTGGTATAGGCGGAGGGTTGATAACTGTTCCTTTTTTATATTTTATTTTTGGTTCTTTAGAAATCGATCCTGAATATGTTATGCACCTTGCTGTTGGAACTTCTTTTGCAATTATAATACCAACTTCTACAGTTTCAGTTTTAACACATCACAAATTTAAAGCAGTTGATTTTGATATTGTAAAGAATTACGGTGTTTTTGTTGTACTAGGAGTGATTGTTGGAACTGTTTTTGCAGCTTCTCTAAAAACCAAATCTTTGGTTTTATTTTTTTCTATAATGATTTTATTTTTAGGAATTTACTTACTTTTAATAAAAGAAAAAGAGCAAAACATAATTGTTAAAATGAAACTACATTTAAAAGTAATTCTTGGTTTTCTTGTTGGGTTTATATCTGCTCCTATGGGTATAGGAGGTGCTGTAATGAATGTACCTATCCTTAAGTTTTTTGGTTATTCAATAAATAAAGCTATAGGAAGTGCTGCAGCCATAGGTTTTCTAATTGCTCTATTTGGAGCAATAGGATTTCTTCTTTCAGGAAATTATTTAAATTCTAGTCTTCCACTAAGTATTGGTTTTATAAACATACCAGCCTTTTTAATATTTATACCAATTACAACTTTCATGGCTCGGATAGGAGCTAAAACAGTACACAGCATTGATAAGAATAAAATTAGTAAGTTTTTTGGAATTTTTCTTTTAGTGGTTTCGATTAAATTTTTTTACGAATACTTAAAATTATAACAAGCAAAAAAAAAGAGGTGACTTCAGTCTCCCTCCATCACCTCACTAATACAAACTAAGTGATTCTTTAAATACTTATGAACACTTAATAGTTGAAAATGCAATTTATCAACTAATTTAAACCCAAACAATCTTAAGTTGTATTTAGTCTGAAAAAAAAACTCAATTTAGCCATACATAATATTTAGTGTTATTATTCTAATTGATACTTTTAAAAATGGTTTCAATAAAAAACATTAATAAAAATATTAAAAATAATTTATTTGATCCAATAGATAAAGCTAAAAATAAGTTTTCCTCGCTTTTAAAAGATTTTAAAAAAAACAAAGTTAAAAAAGATTTAGCATTACAAAAACAATTAGAGAAAGAGAAGAAAAGAGAATTAATTTTAGAAAAAAAATTAGCGAAAAAAGCTAAACAAGACGAACTTAAAGAAGAAAGAAAGAAGCTTCTTTTTCAAAAAAAATTAATCATTGAAAATGAAAAACAAGAAAAAAAGAATGAAGAAAAAAGACAAAAGATAGAAGTTCAAAGAATTAAAATAGAACAGAAAAAAATTAAAGACGAAGAAACTAGAAAACTTAGAGAGGAAGCCAGAAAGCTTAAAGAAGAAGATTTAAGGCTTAAAATGTTAGAGAGACAAAGAATTAGAGAAGAAAATATAAAAATTAAAGAGGAACAATTAAAAAATAAAGAAATTGAAGCTCAAAAGAAAAGAGATGAAAAAGAAAAAGAAAGACAAGAAAAAATAAGATTAAAAGAAATTGAAAGGAAAAATAGACTTGAGGAAGAACAAAGATTAAGAGAGGCAGCTAGGAAGCTGAAATATGAGCAAGAAAAACTTAAAGAAATGGAAGAAAGATTAAGAGATCTAGAAACTGAAAGACAACAAGAAATTCAAAGACAAATTTTAAAAGAAGAGGCTGAGCAAAGAGCGAAAGAAGAGGAATTAAGAAATAAAGAAAAAGAACTTAAAGAAGCTGAACGTGAGAGAATAAATAAAGAAAATGAAAGACGTCAAAGAGAAAGAGAATTGAAAATAGAGGAGGAAAGACAAAAAAGAATTGATGAAGAAAACGAGAGAATTAGATTAGCTGAAATTGCTCAAAAAGAGAGAGAAGATGAGGAAAACAGGCGTATGAAAGAATGGGAGAAAAAATTTGATGAAGAACAACGACTAAAAGAGGAGGAATTAGTTAGAAAGTTTTATAGCGATGAAACTCCTGAACAAGAAAACAAACGGGATGGCGATAATTTAGAAACTAAAGTTAATAACGATAATTTAGAAACTAAAGCTGATAACGATAATTTAGAAAATAAAAACGACGAAGATAATTTTAAAAATTAAATTTTCTGATCATATTCACCGACCTTACCTGTTTTTTGTAACAAATCGTCAATAAAATCAAAGATTTTTCTCTTTCTTTCATCTGATGTTGGGCTTTCAGTTACAATAACTAAAGATGGTTTGTTTGAAGATGCTCTTATAAGTCCCCAAGAACCATCTTCAAATGAAAATCTAACTCCATTAACAGTTAAAATATCATTAATAATTTGGCCATCTATTTCTGTTTTATTTTCTTTTAATTTTTTAATTTGTTTAACTAGCTCTTCAACAACAATATACTTCTCTTCATCTTTGCAAAATGGTGCCATTGTTGGTGTTTGAAATGTGTTAGGTAATTCACTAATAACTTCACTTATTTTTTTATTTTGATTATCTAATAAGTGACAAACTTGAATTGCTGAGTTAATTCCATCATCATAACCATATCCTAAAGGTTTATTAAAAAAGAAATGACCACTTTTTTCAAAGCCTGCTAATGCTTTTTCAGTGTTCACTTTTCTTTTAATATGAGAATGACCTGTTTTCCAATAAATTGTTTCACAATTGTTTTCTAATAAGATTTTATCTTTTGAGTATAAACCTGTTGATTTTACATCTACTACAAATTTTGAATTTTTATGCTTACCTGATAAATTTCTAGCTATTAGGAGACCTATTTTGTCTGAAAATATTTCATTACCATTTTCATCAATAACACCAACCCTATCTCCATCACCATCAAATCCAAAACCTATATCAGCATTATTTTCTTTAACTACTTTTGCGATCTCATGAAGCATTTCTAAATCTTCAGGATTTGGATTGTATTTAGGAAAATTCCAATCTAGGTTACAATCCAACTCAATAACTTCACATCCAATACCTCTTAGAATGTCTGGGGCAAAAACACCCGCTGTTCCATTTCCACAAGCAACCACAGCTTTAATTTTTTTTTTAATTTTGTTTTTACTAATTAGGTTTTTTTTATAAATTTTATCAAAATCTTTTATTTGTTTTTCACTACCTTCGCCTTTTGTGAACTTTTTATTTAAGGTAATTTCTTTTAATTCTTTCATTTCCTCAGGTGCATGAGTTAATCCTTTTTTGATTCCCATTTTCACACCAGTCCAACCATTTTCATTATGACTAGCTGTAACCATAGCGACTGCATCTGCATCTAAATTAAATTGTGCAAAATAAACCATTGGTGATAACGACAGGCCAATATCCTCTATATTGCATCCTGTAGATAATAATCCCTTTTTAAGAGCTGTTTTTATTTCTTCACTATAAGAACGATAATCATGCCCAACTACGATTCTGGGATTATCTTTTTTAGTATGTATTTTTATCTGTGTTCCAAGCCCTTTTCCGAGATTCTCTATTCCGGATTGATTTATATCTTTCTCATACAACCATCGGGCGTCATATTCTCTAAAACCATAGGGATCTATTTTTATATTTTGGCTCATTGGTTATTTACTTACTGTTTATTATGTTAATTTCGTGCAAAAAAATTTATTTTTTTATTGATTATCATATTGTCGCGTTCTATAAATGTTCTATTGTACAAAAGTTTATATAGTATATTTACGATAAACGCCTACAACATATAGTTGTTTTCGTACTAATAACAAAATATAATTAAAATTTATGAATAAGATTCTTTCTCAAGCCCTCAAAAAAGCTGTCTCTGAATATAGCCCAGAAGTTAAGGAAGTTTCTAAAATAAATAAACCTGATCTTTTCTCATTAAATAATGAAACTGAATTATTTCAAAATGACAAAGGCATTATAATTAAAATTGATCGTTCGAAAGATGCAAATCTTACAGATTTTGGTAAAGCAACTTTAAAAGACAGATACTTGGGTTTAAACGAATCTTTTCAAGATTTATTCGCAAGAGTAGCAAGCACATATGCAGATGATAATTTGCACGCTCAAAGAATTTATAATTACATAAGTAATCTTTGGTTTATGCCAGCAACACCAGTTTTATCAAATGGTGGTACAAAAAGAGGATTACCTATTTCATGTTTTTTAAATGAAGCATCTGATAGCTTAGGAGGTATCCTTGATTTATGGAGTGAGAATGTTTGGTTGGCAGCGAAAGGCGGAGGAATTGGAAGTTACTGGGGTAACTTAAGATCTATTGGTGAAAAAATAGGAAGAGTTGGAAAAACTTCAGGAATAATTCCTTTTATTAAAGTTATGGACTCTTTAACTATGGCAATTAGCCAAGGTTCATTAAGAAGAGGTTCTGCAGCATGCTATCTTCCAATTGATCATCCCGAGATAGAAGAGTTTATTGAAATGAGAAGACCAACAGGCGGTGATCCGAACAGAAAAGCATTAAATTTACATCATGGTGTTTTAGTTTCTGATGCATTTATGAGAGCTGTAGAAACTGACGAGCAGTGGGCATTGAAGAGTCCAGTAGATGGTAGTGTTCAACAAACTATTTCAGCAAGAAATTTATGGATAAGATTATTAACTGCAAGAATTGAAACAGGTGAGCCATATATAATTTATATTGATACAGTTAATAGACAAATTCCTCAACATCATAAGTTAGCAAACCTAACAGTTAAAACTTCTAATTTATGTAGTGAAATAACTTTACCAACAGGAATTGATAAAGATGGAAGAGATAGAACAGCAGTATGTTGTTTGTCTTCGTTAAATTTAGAAAAATATGATGAGTGGAAAGATGATCCAGACATGATTAGTGATGTTATGAGATTTTTAGATAACGTTTTATCTGATTTTATTAATAAAGCACCAGATCAATTTAAAGATGCTAAATATTCTGCTGAAAGAGAAAGAAGTGTTGGATTAGGTGTGATGGGCTTTCATTCATTTTTACAAAAAAATAGAATTCCACTTGAGTCTGTAATGGCAAAGTCATGGAATAAAAAAATATTTAAAAATATTCATGAAAAAGTAAATCAAGCTTCTAAAGATTTGGCTGAAGAGAGAGGTGCATGTCCAGATGCAGCGGAATATGGTTATAAAGAAAGATTTTCTAACAAGACAGCAATCGCTCCAACAGCATCAATTTCAATTATTTGTGGAGGAGCATCACCAGGGGTAGAGCCAATTGCTGCAAACAGTTACACACACAAAACTCTTTCAGGATCTTTCAATGTAAGAAATAGATATTTAGAAGAAATTCTTCAATCTCATGGAAAAAATGATGATGAAACTTGGTCTACCATTACTACTAATCAAGGATCTGTTAATCATCTAGATTTCCTAACTGATTTAGAAAAAGATGTATTCAAAACCGCATTTGAGCTGAACCAAAATTGGATAATTGAATTAAGTGGTGACAGAACACCATTTATTTCACAAGCACAGTCAGTAAATTTATTTTTGCCAGCTGATGTTCATAAGAAAGAATTACATAAAATTCATTTTGATGCTTGGAAGAAAGGCCTAAAAAGCCTTTATTACTGTAGATCAAAATCAATTCAAAGAGCTGAAAATATCAATGATGCTAAATCAACTGATATTACAGCAAATGTTTATAAATCTAATAATCAACAATCTAACGAGCAGCCAGAGTACGAGGAGTGTTTATCATGTCAGTAGCAGAAAAAATTAATAAGGAAATTATTCAACCAAAAAAGATGGGTCTATTAGTAGAAAACCCTGTGTACAAACCTTTTAGATATCCATGGTGTTACGATGCATGGTTAACTCAACAAAGAATTCATTGGTTACCAGAAGAAGTACCTTTGGGAGATGATGTTAGAGATTGGCAAAAAAACTTGTCTCAACCAGAAAAAAATCTATTAACACAAATTTTTAGATTTTTTACTCAAGCCGATGTAGAAGTTAATAATTGTTATCTAAGACATTACACAACTGTATTTAAACCAACAGAGGTATTAATGATGATGACAGCGTTTGCTGCAATGGAAACAGTTCATGTAGCTGCTTATTCTCATCTTTTAGATACTATTGGCATGCCCGAGTCTGAATACTCAGCTTTCATGAAATACAAAGAGATGAAAGACAAGTACGATTACATGCAGGGTTTCAATGTAAATTCTAAAGAGGACATTGCAAAAACAGTTGCGGTATTTAGTGCTTTTACAGAAGGATTACAATTGTTTGCTAGTTTTGCTATTTTATTGAATTTTCCAAGACACAATAAAATGAAAGGAATGGGACAGATAGTAACTTGGTCTGTAAGAGATGAAACACTTCATTGTAATTCTATGATCAGAATTTTTAAGGAGTTTATAAAAGAAAACCCTGAAATCTGGACACCTAAACTTAAAAAAGAACTTTATGAAGCTTGCAGAATAATTGTTGAGCATGAAGACGCTTTTATTGATTTAGCTTTTGAAATGGGTCCAATGGAAGGTTTAACTGCTCAAGAAGTTAAAGATTATATTAGGTTTATTGCGAATAGACGACTTATTCAATTAGGATTAGAACCAATTTATGATGTTCAAAAAAATCCACTAACTTGGTTAGATACAATGCTTAATGCAGTTGAGCATATGAATTTCTTTGAAGGAAGAGCTACTGAATATTCTAAAGCATCAACCCAGGGTACTTGGGCAGAAGCATTTAGTTAATTGAAATACAAAAAATATTTTCGAAAAACTAGCTTAAAACAAAAGGGTGTTGGTGACTTTTTTTTAAAAGAAGTAGCTGAAAAAAATCCTAAAGTATTTCTTGAAGTTGGTGTTTTTCATGGAGTTACTGCTCGAAATGTCTGTGAGCTACTTTATAAAATGCATGGAAAAGATTTTAGATATGTAGGATTGGATTTATTTGAAGAAACTTTAGAAAATCAAAATGAAGTAATACCTAACACTAAATTTTCTAATCCTATCAAAAATTTTTATTTCAATTATATAAAAAGACAAAATCCATACAGTTTAGAGGCTGTTAATGATCTTATAAAAAAATTTAAAGACAATGCATCATTAATTAAAGGAAACTCAAACATAGTATTGAAAAAAATTGATATGTCTAAAATAGATTATGTTTTTCTTGATGGAGGTCATGAATATCAAACAGTAAAAAATGACTTAAATTGTTGTAGAGAAGTTATTATTAATGGTGGTACTGTTCTTTGCGATGACTACGATTTATCATATGCGCCAGGTGTTAAGAAAGCTATAGACGAATTCTCATTAGAGCATGGATTAAGATGCTCAATTATATGTAATAATAGATTTGCTAAAATAGAAAAAAATTAAGTTATCTCTGGTTTAATTGCATTACTTTTCTATGCTTGTTGCCTTTGTAGCTAGCTAGAGGTCTAATAAGTTTATTAGCAGCATGTTGCTCCATAATATGGGCAGACCAACCAGTTATCCTAGAGATAACGAAAATAGGAGTAAAGAAATCAGTATCAAATCCCATTAAGTGATAAGTTGGACCTGTAGGATAATCAACATTTGGATAGATGTTTTTTTCTTTAATCATCACTTTTTCTACAATGTCATAAATTTTTTCAAACTTTTTATCTTTTTTGATTTTAGCGACCTTCCCAAAATATTCTCTCATTGTGGGAACTCTTGAGTCACCTGACTTGTAAACTCTGTGACCAAACCCCATAACAACCTCTTTATTTTTAAGAGCGTTATTTATCCATTTTAATGCATTTTCTGGTTTTTTAATTTTATTCATCATATGCATTACTTCTTCATTTGCTCCACCATGTAGTGGACCTTTTAGGCTTGCTATAGCCCCTGTAATTGCACCATGAATGTCAGATAAACTACTTGTAATGGTTCTTGCAGTGAATGTTGAAACATTAAAACTATGCTCAGCATATAAAATCAGAGATACATCAAATGCTTTAACTATCTCTTTTTGAGGTACTTTACCAAAACACATGTAGAAAAAGTTTTCAGCAAAAGTTAATGTTTTTTTTGGTTTAATAATTTTTTTACCTTTTCTAATTCTGTAAAAAGCAGCTAATGCGGTTGGAGTTTTTGCAAAAATTCTTAAAGCTTTTCTCATATTTGCTTCTGGTGAAGAGTCTGTAGTTTCTTTATCTTCTAATCCCATTACACTCACAGCTGTTCTTGCAACATCCATTGGATGAGATTTCTTTGGCATATGTTTGATTATTTCATATAAATTTTTTGTTAGCTCTCTGTTGTTTCTTTCTTCTTTTTCAAATTGTCTAAGTTGGATAGTATTAGGAAGATCTTTATTAAGAATAAGATATGCAACTTCCTCAAATCTACAATATTCACATAAATCTTGAGCTGCATACCCTCTATAAGTAAGAGAATTTATTTCTGGCATTACTTTCGAAACTTCTGTTTCATCTACAACGATACCTAGTAAGCCTTTTTTAATATCATCGCTCATTATTCATGTCCTTCCGTACTAAAATTATAAATTTTTTCATCTAAAGAATTATATTTTTCGTAATCAACCAACTCATAGAGTCTTTTTCTAGTTTGCATCTTATCAATAATATTATTTTGATGTCCATTTGCATAAATGTCTCTTAATCCATCTTCAACATTCTTCATTGCCAATCTTTGAGTGGTTACAGGATAAATCACTATATTATATCCAAAATTTTCTAATTCTTTGTAATTAAATAATTTTGATTTACCAAATTCAGTCATATTAGCTAATAAATAACCATTTAATTCTTTACGAACTTTTTCAAAATCTTTCTCATCTTGAAGAGCTTCTGGGAATATAATTTCAGCACCAGCATCAATGTATGCTTTACATCTTTCAATCATTTTGTCGAGACCTTCAACGCTTTTAGCATCTGAACGTGCAATAATTTTAAAATTTTGATCTTTTTTTGCTTCAACACATTCTTTAATTTTTTTAACCATAGCTTCAGTTGAAATAAGTTCTTTGTTATCAAGATGTCCACATCTTTTTCTCTCGATCTGATCTTCTAGATGAACACCTGTTATTCCAAATTCTTCAAACGTTTCGATAGTTTCTTTACAAGATTTAAATCCTGTATCTATATCAACGATTGTTGGAAGATTTGTAACTCTAGAAATTAAATAAGATCTAGTACTAACATCTTGCAGTGTTGTTAAACCAATATCTGGAAAACCAAGATCATTAGCCATTACTCCACCAGATACATAAACCGCATCATATCCAATTTCTTCTATTAATTTAGCTGTTAGAGGATTGTATGCACCCGGAACTCTCAATATTTTATTTGATTTTAGTTTTAGATCAAAATCTAATCTTTTTTGACTTGGCTCTTTTTCAACAAAGTGCATTAAAAAATTCCTCTTTTATTATTTTGTTTCAACTTATTTTTTTTTACTTCAATATTTAATTTATGAAGTTGACCAGGTTTTAAATTTTTTAAATTTTGCACTGTTTTTAAAAAACGATCACTCTCTTTTTTATCTAAAATACCATCAGTTAAAGTTAAAAATTTATTTATATAATTTTGCCTTTTAAATGGTCTAGCCCCATATGGATGTGCATCTGCTCTATCTAATTCCTCTGTTATTTTTTTTCCATTATTAAGTGTTACTACCACTTTAGCACCAAATGCTTTATTTTTTGGATTTGGATCATGATATTTCTTTGTCCATTTTTTATCTTCATATGTTTTAATTGATCTCCAAATTTTAATTGTACTTTTTCTATTTGCCCTAGCTTTAGTATAAGATTTAATATGATGCCAATCTCCGTCTTCCAAGGCCACGGCAAAAATATACATAATAGAATGATCTAATGTTTCTCTGCTGGCATTAGGATCCATTTTTTGAGGGTCATTAGCGCCTGTACCAATAACATAATGTGTGTGGTGGCTAGTGAATATATCAATTTTTTTAATTTGATTTAAATTTGAAATTTTTGTTTTTAACTTTTTAGCCAGATCTATTAATGCTTGAGATTGATATTCAGCAGAATATTCTTTTGTATATGTCTCTAAAATAGCTTTTTTGCTTTCACCTTTTTTTGTTAATGGGACTTTATAGTTAGCTTTTTTACCATCCAATATTCTTGCTATTACACTATCCTCACCCTCATAAATTGGACTAGGCGCTCCTTCACCTCGCATAGCTCTATCTACAGCTTCTATCGCAAGCTTGCCTGCATGTGCTGGAGCATAAGCTTTCCAACTTGAAATTTCTCCTTTTCTTGATTGTCTTGTAGAAATTGTTGTATGTAGTGACTGTTGAACAGCCTGATAAATAGTTTCAGTATTTAATTTTAACATTGTTCCTAATCCAGCAGCTACGCTAGGTCCTAAATGAGCAATGTGATCAACTTTATGTTTGTGTAAACAAATACCTTTAACTAAATTTACTTGAACTTCGTATGCAGTAATTATTCCTCTTAGTAAATCCAATCCACTTTTTTTATTTTGTTGTGCAACACTTATAAGCGGAGGTATGTTGTCACCAGGATGACTATAATCTGCAGCTAAAAAAGTGTCATGAAAATCTAATTCTCTAACTGCGGTTCCATTAGACCAAGCTGCCCATTCACAATCAAATTTTAATTTTGAGTTTACACCAAATATAGTAGCACCATTTTTTCTAGAATGCTTTAATGCCATCTCTCTAGATGAGATTACTGGCTTTCTATTTAAGGAAGCAATAGCAACTGAAGCGTTATCAATTATTCTGTTGATAACCATTTCAATAGCATCTTTATTTAATTTTGCATTATCACTTGCTATCTCAGCTATCTTCCATGCGAGCTGTTTCTTCTTTGGAAGATTAATTTTTGATGGATATACTTTAACTGTATGTAATAACAAAATAACTCCTAATTTGTGAATTTGTTTTAATAGTTAAAATAAATTAATCAATATTAAAGATATTCAGATATTATTTTTTCGATACCTATAAAGTCTTTTATTAAGTGATTGTGATAAATTTCGTCTTTATTTTTTTCAGTATATCCGTCCTCTAATAAAATAATTGGTATTTCAGCTGCCTTCGCAGCATTTGCATCAGTTTCACTATCACCTATCATTATCGTTTTTTTTATATCTCCATCTAATATTTCAACCACAGAGGTAAGATGCCTTGGATCTGGTTTACAATAATCAAAAGTATCTGACCCAGCTACATATTCAAAATAATCATAGATACCAATTTTTTTTAAAAGATCATTTGATAAATGTTCTTGCTTATTTGTACAAACAGCCATGGATATGCTTTGATCTTTGCACCAATTTAAAAATTCTTTTACACCTTTAATAAGTGTGCTTTCGTTTATTATATTCTTTCCATAAAAATCAACAAACTCAGTAACCATTTCTTTTTTTACTTTTTCATCATTTACTTTTCCAAATTCTTTTTTTGCTTGACCCCATATAGATCTACCAATCATTGCTCCAGCACCCTTACCGACAAGATTCCTGATTTCTTCAGTTGATTTGGTTGGGTAGCCAAATTTCTTCATAACATGATTATGAGCTCTCATTAAGTCTGGGGCTGTATCAACTAATGTTCCATCTAAATCGAATAAAATTGTAAATTTTTGTTTCATTTTAAAAGTATTTTAAAGAAATAAATTGTGAATTAATCAATATATATACTTAATGTAAATCAATTCTAAATGGAAGTTTTAAATCAAAAAAAACTTAGAGAAAAATTTATTAAGTCAGGTGTAAAGATGATAGGTCCTGAAACTATTTTTTTTTCAAAAGATACAAAGATTGGAAGTAACGTAACTATAGAACCTTATGTAGTTATTGGCTCTAATGTCAAAATTGGAAATAATGTAATTATAAAATCTTTTTCACATTTAGAATCTTGTAAAATTGAAAATAAAGTTGAGATTGGTCCTTATGCTAGAATAAGACCAAATACAATTTTAAGAGAAGGATCTAAAGTAGGTAATTTTGTAGAGATTAAAAAAAGTATTTTAGGAAATAAATCAAAAGTAAACCATTTATCTTATGTGGGGGATACAGAAATTGGAAAATCAGTAAATATTGGAGCAGGCACAATTACTTGTAATTATGATGGAGTAAATAAAAATAAGACAAAAATTAAAGACAAAGTATTTATAGGCTCAAACTCTTCTTTAGTTGCTCCAATTACTATAAATAAAGATAGTATTGTTGGAGCTGGATCAGTAATAACAAAGAATGTTAAAAAAAAATCTTTAGCACTAACAAGATCGCCACAATTAGAAGTTAAGAATTACAAAAGAAAGAAAAAATAATTTATGTGTGGAATTATTGGAATATCAAGTAACAAACCTGTTTCTGCAAATATAATTAATTCATTAAAAAAATTAGAGTACAGAGGGTATGACTCTGCAGGAATAGCCACACTTTCAGATGGTGAAATCAATGAAGTAAAATCAGAGGGAAGAGTTGATAACTTAGAAAATAATTTTGATTTAAAAAACTTAACAGGAAATATTGGTATAGGTCATGTAAGATGGGCAACTCATGGAATTCCAAATAGTTTAAATGCTCATCCTCATTCTTCTCATAACGTATCTGTAGTTCATAATGGTATTATTGAAAATTCTACAATATTAAAAAAACATTTAATTAACAAAGGTCATAACTTCAAATCACAGACAGATACAGAGGTAATTGTTCATTTAATAACAGAACATTTAAAGACTTCAGAATTAGAAGAAGCCATTACAAAAACTTTAAAACAACTTCATGGTAGTTTTGCTCTTGGAATTGTTTTTAAAGATATACCAGACATAATAGTTGGTGCTAGAAGAGGGTCACCCTTAGCTGTTGGTTATGGTCCAAATGAAAACTATCTAGGATCAGATTCTTATGCTTTAAAATCTATGACAAATAAAATTACTTATCTTGATGATGGTGAATTTTGCATTGTTAAAAAAGATCAAGTCCTTTTTTTTAACGAAGAAGGAAAAAAAGTTAATAAAAAAATATTAGAACTATCATCAGATCAAGCAAATTACGATAAAGGTGACTTTAAACATTTCATGGCAAAAGAAATTGAAGAGCAACCAATGACAATTAAAACTGGAATTAAAGAATATGTAGATAATGTAAATAAAGATATAAATATTTTTAATTTTCCTTGGAAAATAGAAGAGATTAATTCAATCACCTTAATAGGATGTGGAACAGCTTATCACTCTTGTTTAATGGCTAAATATTGGTTTGAAGAACTTACAAATTTAGATGTTAACATAGATATAGCGTCAGAATTTAGATATAGAAAAAATAGATTTAAAAAAAACACTTTATATGTCTTTGTTTCACAGTCTGGAGAAACAGCAGATACTTATGCAGCTTTAGATTTATGTAACAAAAACAGCATGAAAACATGTTCTGTTGTTAATGTAATCGAAAGCTCAATAGCAAGAGATTCTAATTTTGTTTTACCAATTCATTGTGGTCCTGAAATTGGAGTTGCATCAACAAAAGCATTTCTAGGTCAAATTCTTGTTTTATATATTTTAGCTTTAAAACTTGGATCAATGAGAAATGAAATTGAAAAAAGAGAATATCAAGAAAAGATTAAAGATTTAAAAGCTTTGCCTGGCTTAATAGAGAAAACATTGCTTCATGATAATGATATCCAGGCAATATCCTCAACATTTAATGAAGCCAAAGGTTCAATGTTTTTAGGAAGAGGGTATTCATATCCAATAGCTTTAGAAGGTGCATTAAAACTTAAAGAACTTTCATATGTTCATGCTGAAGGATATCCAGCGGGAGAAATGAAACATGGACCTTTGGCCTTAATTGAAGAGGGCATGCCAGTAGTTGTTTTGGCCCCGAGAGATAATTATTACAAAAAAACAATCTCTAATATGCAGGAGGTTATAGCAAGAGGAGCAAAGGTATTATTGATTACAAATAAAAGTAAAGATGAAGTTGTTTCAGAAAATATTTGGGAAACTATTGAAGTAGAGAACACAAACGATGATTTACTTCCATTTCTTTTAACAATTCCATTGCAAAAACTTGCGTATTACTCTGCTCTTAAAAAAGGTTATGATATAGATAAACCAAGAAATTTAGCAAAATCAGTAACTGTTGAGTAGATTTTTGTTACAATGAATTTATGAATAATTTAAAAAATTTTTTGTTATCTTTAACACTTGCATTAATAATTACATCTTCTGCATTTGCTGATGTGATAGTTAATATTTATGGTGTTTCAGAATATAATTGTTCTAAAGATAAGTATAGAATTTTAAAAAAACAACCGATGCTATCATTTTTAAAAACAAAAAAATGGTATGATAGAGAAAAATTTCATAATGCAAATTACAAAGAAGCTTTGAAACCATATAAAGGCCTCGCAATGAGTGAAGAAACTCTTTCAACACTTTTACCAACCCCAGAAGTAAGCAATGAAATATTTAATGAATTTATAGCTCCTGTTGATTGTGAAAATCCCAAAGATATTAAATTCTAACGTTGTTAATTCAGTAAATCAGGCTAAATCTGTCACTGTTGAATAAAGTTAAAACTCTGTTAAAACACCTCAAGGTTGAATATGAAAAGTTGGAAAAAAAATAGTTGGAGAAAATATCCTGTAAAACATATTCCAGAATATCCAGATAAAAAAGAATTGGATAAAGTTTTGGATAAGATAGGAACATTTCCTCCTTTAGTATTTGCTGGAGAAACTAGACATCTTAAAAGTCAGTTAGCAGATGTCGTAGATGGAAAAGCATTTTTACTTCAGGGTGGAGATTGTGCTGAAAGTTTTGCAGAATTTAATCCAGATAATATAAGAGATACATTCAAACTAATGTTGCAAATGTCATTAGTTTTAACTTACTCAGCTTCATTACCAGTAGTAAAAGTTGGAAGAATAGCTGGTCAATTTTCAAAACCTAGAAGCGCACCAACAGAAATAAAAGATGGGGTAGAGCTTCCAAGTTATTTAGGAGACAACATTAATGCTATGGAATTCACTGAAAAAGCTAGAGTTCCAGATCCTAAAAGATTATTTAAAGCTTATTCTCAATCAGCAGCAACCCTTAATCTTATTAGAGCTTTTTCAAAAGGAGGCTTTGCAGATTTAAATAAAGTTCACTTATGGAATTTAGATTACATTAAACAAAGCCCACAAGCTAAAAAATTCAAGGATCTTGAAGATAAAATTGCTGATGCTATTGCTTTTATGAGAGCATGTGGAATTACTTCAGATTTTAATAATAGATTGTACACAGTAAATTTTTGGACATCACATGAAGCTTTACTATTACCTTTCGAGGAGTCAATGACCAGAACAGACTCTACCACTGGTGAAAATCATGATACATCTGCTCATTTTGTTTGGATAGGTGACAGAACTAGACAATTAGACGGAGGACATGTCGAATTTTGTAGAGGTATAGAAAATCCAATTGGAATTAAATGTGGACCAACCTTAAAGGCTGATGATTTAATTAATCTTTGTAACAAAATAAACCCTAAGAATGAAAAAGGTAAAATCACTCTAATATCAAGATTTGGAGCAGATAATGTATCAAAATTTTTACCAAAATTAATTAGGGCAATAAAAAAAGAAGGTTTAAATGTAATTTGGTCGTGTGATCCTTGTCATGGTAATACAATCAAAGCTGCAACAGGTTTCAAAACAAGACCATTCAACAGTGTTTTAAAAGAAGTAAAAGAGGTTTTTGCATGCCACCAAAGTGAGGGAAGTTATGCAGGCGGTCTACATATCGAATTAACTGGTCAAGATGTAACTGAATGTATAGGAGGTGCTCAAAAAATATCTGAAAAAGATTTATCTTCTAGATACCACACTCACTGCGATCCAAGACTTAATGGAAATCAAGCTTTAGAATTAGCTTTCTTGATTTCAGATGAGATTAAAAAGAATAGCTCGTATTCAAAAAATGCAGACAGAGCGGCATCTTAATACATTGTAAAATTATAAATAATAAATAGTTTTTAATTATGACACCTACAGAAAAAGTTAAATTTATTTCTAATTGGATTAAAAACTATGTAGATAATATGCCAAGTAAGGCAGAGTCATTAGTTATAGGTATTTCTGGAGGAATTGACTCATCAGTATCGAGCACACTTAGTGCCATGACTGGAATAAAAACTATTGTTTTATCTATGCCAATCAAACAGAAATCACATCAACATGATTTAAGTTTAAAACATCAAGAATGGTTAGTAAAAAATTTCAAAAATGTTGAAGCGCATACAATTAATTTAGACGAGTTATTTTTAGCATTTAATGCAAGCTTATCAAAATTTGATAATGAACATGGTATGGCTAATTCTAGAGCTAGACTAAGAATGACCACTCTTTATCAGGTAGCAGCAGCGAATAAAGGAATTGTTGTAGGAACAGGAAACAAAGTTGAGGATTTTGGTGTTGGATTTTATACGAAGTATGGAGATGGTGGAGTAGATATTTCACCAATAGCTGATTGTAACAAAACACAGGTCTGGGAATTAGGAAAAGAGCTAGGAATTCTGCAAGAGATTATTGATGCACCTCCAACTGATGGTTTATGGGATGACGGTAGAACTGATGAAGGTCAACTTGGTTTAAAATATAATGAATTAGAAGAAGCAATGGAGAATCCAAATTCTCCGAATCGTGCAAAATACGAAATTATCAGAAAACAAAATATGCATAAAATGGAGCCAATTCCTGTATGCATAATTCCAAATTAATCAAATAGATTCACAAATCTATAATTTAAGTATATTTCTTCAACTATGAGTTTAGATATTTTTTTAACAAATAATCTTACTAACAAAAAAGAAAAATTTATTCCCAAAGATAAAAATAATGTGAGAATGTATGTTTGTGGTCCAACTGTTTATGATGATCCTCATATTGGTAATGCTAGACCAGTAATTGTATTTGATATTCTATTTAAAATTTTAAAAAATAAATTTCCTAAAGTAACTTATGTAAGAAATATTACAGATGTAGATGATAAAATAATAAAATCCTCAAAGGAAAATAATATTTCAATTTCAGAGCTTACAAAAAAAATTACTCAAAGTTTTAACGAAGATTGTATCTATCTAAATTGTGAACAACCAAATCATGAGCCAAAAGCAACTGAGCATATTTCAGAAATGATAGAAATGATTTCTGAATTAATTAAAAAAGGATTTGCTTACGAAAATAACAAGCATGTTTATTTTGAAGTAAATAAATTTAAAGATTATGGGCAGTTATCAAACAAAAAGCTAGATGAATTAGTTGCAGGATCAAGAATTGAAGTAAGTGATAATAAAAAAAATCCTGAAGATTTTGTTTTATGGAAACCATCAGAAACAGATGAACCTTCATGGGACTCACCTTGGGGAAAAGGTAGACCTGGTTGGCATTTAGAATGTTCGGCAATGTCTAAAAAATATTTAGGAAACGAATTTGATGTTCATGGAGGAGGCGTTGATTTGTTATTTCCACATCATGAAAATGAAATAGCTCAATCAAGATGTGCAAATGATAGTAAGACGTTTGCAAATTATTGGTTACATAATGCATTTATCACAATGTCCAATGAAAAAATGGCAAAATCACAGGGTAATATTTTAAAAATTAAAGATTTTAGAAATAATAAAAGTGGTCAAGTTTTAAGAATGGCTTTGATGAGTGCACATTATCGACAGCCACTTGATTGGAATGATAAGCTTTTAGAGGAATGTGAAAATACAATTAATAAATGGTACAATGTTTACTTTAACATAAAAACAAAATTAAAAATTTCAGATGAAATTCTTAAACCTCTTCTCGATGATTTAAATACTCCAGGCTATATTGCTAATTTACATAAACTATATGAGAAAGCAGCGAAGGGTTCTGATGAAGATAAAATATTATTTATTTCTGCCTGCAATTTTATTGGATTGTTAAATGAAACTAAAGAGGATTGGCTTAAATTCAAGAAAAACAAGGTATCAATTTCTGAAAATGAAATTTTAATTAAAATTAATCAGAGAAATGAAGCTAGAGTTAATAAAAATTATAAGGAAGCTGACAAAATAAGAGATGAGCTATTAGACAAAGGTGTTTTAATAGAAGATAAAGATGGTAAAACCACTTGGAAATTTAAATGAGTAAAGAACAACTTTATATATTTGACACAACACTGCGTGATGGTGCGCAAACTCAAGGTGTAGATTTTTCAATTGATGATAAAGAAAAAATCTCATCAGCATTAGATAAATTAGGTGTGGATTATGTTGAAGGAGGTTGGCCAGGTGCAAATCCAACTGATACTGAGTTTTTCAACAAAGATCATAATTTTAAATCAACGAAATTAACTGCATTTGGAATGACCAAAAAATCTGAACACAGTGCAGAAAATGACCCTATGCTTTCATCATTAATTAATTCAAAAAGTTCTTCCGTTTGCTTATTTGGAAAATCATGGGATTTTCAAGTGGATGTCGCTTTAGGAATAAGTAAAGAGCAGAATTTAATGAATATAAGTGAAAGCACAAAACATATCGTTAAATCTGGAAAAGAGTTCATGTTTGATGCCGAACATTTTTTTGATGGATATAAAGCTAATTCAGAATATGCAATGTCATGTTTAAAAGCTGCTTTTGATAATGGTGCTAGATGGATTGTATTATGTGATACTAACGGCGGTACACTTCCACACGAGATAACAGAAATTGTATCTAAAGTAAGCAAGCAAATTCCAGGAAAAAACTTAGGAATACATGCTCATAATGATACCGAAAATGCAGTAGCCAATAGTCTTGTAGCAGTTCAAGCAGGTGTTAGACAAGTGCAGGGCACAATCAATGGTTTGGGTGAAAGATGTGGAAATGCTAATTTAATGTCATTAATTCCTTCATTTTTTTTAAAGAAAGATTTTTCAGATAAGTTTGAATTAAATATTAAAAGAGAAAATTTAAAAAATTTAACTCAATGCTCAAGATTATTAGATGAGATATTAAATAGGAAACCAAATAAACATTTACCTTATGTTGGAGCTTCCGCTTTTTCTCACAAGGGCGGAATGCATGTTTCAGCAGTTCAAAAAGATCCCAAAACCTATGAGCATATTAACCCTGAAGAAGTTGGAAATTCTAGAAATATTGTAGTTTCAGATCAATCTGGTCAATCAAATATTATGTCAAGATTGAATTCAATAGGAATTAAAGTTGAGAAAAGCGATCCAAAGATTAAAAAACTTTTAGATGAAGTGAAAGATCGAGAATTTATTGGTTATAGTTATGATGGTGCTGACGCATCCTTTGAGCTGTTAGCTCGAAGATTAATGGGGGAGATACCAAGGTATATTTCTATTAATGAATATGATGTTTCAGTAAAGAAAGATAATGCAGGAGAAATTGTTTCATATGCAAAAGCTCAATTAGAAGTAGATGGAGATAAAATTTTGTGTGAAGGGCAAGGGAATGGACCTGTTAACGCTCTAGATAATGCAATTAGAAAGAATGTTAACAAGCTTGCTAAATATTCAGAATATTTAAAAGATTTAAGACTTGTTGATTATAAAGTTAGAATTTTAAATACTGGTACTGAAGCTGTTACTAGAGTTAGTATTGAAAGTACAGATTCGAAGAATGTTAACTGGTTTACTATTGGAGTATCACCAAATATCATTGATGCATCTTTTAAAGCTTTAATAGATAGTTTAGATTATAAATTATTTAAGGATAAAGCTCCTGGAAGTTCGTAAGAATGAAAATTAAAAAATTTTCAAAAAAACCATCTGATCTAAAATATAGAATAGGAGCCAAACCAATAGTTTGTTACCCAAATACCAATATTGAAGAAAAAAATTTAAGTATTTTACATTCTGCTCGAGATCACTTGGTTAAAAAAGAGGAACTTATTATTCCTCCAAGAGATGCAAAAACTTTTGAAGTTAAATTTGGTGAGTTTTTTAGAATTGAAAGTGTAGAGGGACCTCAAGTAGGTGATTTAAATTTATTTAATTTGAATAATTTAGAGGAAAAATTCTACTCAGGAAAAACAAGAGCTCTTTATGGTACACACCTTTCAGTAGGTGATAAAATGTTTAGTAGTTTTCCCTATCTTAGATCTTTAGCAACAATAACTTGGGATACATTAGATTGGTATGATTATGATAAAGATGGAGGATCTGTTCATGATGTAATTGGTACAAGATGCGATCCATATACATCAAAACTTTTGAGTGATAACGATTATCATTATTGTTGTCATTCAAATTTAACTAGAGCTTTGGTTAAAGAAAAAAATGTTCAATTAGATCAAGCAGAAAAAATAGTTCATGATGTATTAAATGTTTTTATGTTAACTGGATTTACCAATGATACTAAACAATATTTTATGAAAGCAAGCCCTGTAAGACCTGGTGATTATTTAGAATTTTTTGCTGAAACAGACTTGTTGGGTGCTCTTTCTGCCTGCCCAGGGGGTGATTGTGGATCTGAACACTCATCTGATGTTGCAAAATGTTATCCATTAAGAGTTTCTATTTGGACTGTAGATCCAAAATATCTAAATGATATTAAACCATCAGCTATTTCCAATTATAACAGAAATCATGGCATAGATTAATGTCTGTTAATAATATTTCTTTCATTTTACACAAACCTCAACTCTCAGAAAATATAGGGGCATGTGCAAGAGGAATGAAAAATTTTAATTTTAATAAACTTATTGTTATTGATCCTAAACCAATATTTCCAAATGATAAAATTTTAGCAACCTCAGTAGGAGCAAAAAATATAATTAATAAGGCAAAAAATTTTAAAAATTTAGAAAAACCTTTAAAAAATATTGATATTGTAATTGCAACATCAGCACGATTTAGAAATAAAAATATTAAACATATCCAATTAGAAGATTTAAAAAAAATAAATTATAAAAAGAAAATAGCTTTTTTATTTGGCTCAGAAGCATCTGGTCTATCAAATAATGAAATAAGTTATGCCAATTATACTCTTCAAATTCCGACTAATCCTGATTTTAAATCATTAAATCTATCTCACAGCCTAATAATAATTGCTCAATATCTATCAAGCATAATTAATTCAAAAGCATCTTCGTTTAAGAAATCAAATAAAGTTAAATCAGCATCTAAAAGAGAGATAATTGCTATGTCAAACCTTTGTATACATAATCTTGAAGAGATTAATTTTTTTAAATCAAAAGAGAAGAAACCAATAATGCTTGAAAACTTGAGGAATATTTTTTATAGGATGGAATTATCAACTAAGGAAACACGTATTTTATCAGGGGTATTTGCAAGTTTAGGTAAAAAACGTTGATTGACAAAATGATGAGTAAGTTTATAAAGCCCACTATCAAATGACAAAAAGATTAAACTCTAAACATAAAGTAGACAGAAGATTAAAAGTTAACCTTTGGGGAAGACCTAAAAGTCCTTTTAATACTAGAGCATATGGACCAGGACAACATGGTCAAACAAAAACATCAAAGCCATCTGATTATGGAATACAGCTTCAAGCTAAACAAAAATTAAAAGCCTATTATGGCAACATTAACGAGAGACAATTTAGAAATATTTACAAAAAAGCAGTAATGCTTAAAGGTGATACTGGAGAAAATTTAATTGGTCTTCTTGAAAGAAGGTTAGATGCCGTTATTTACAGAGCAAAATTTGCAACAACAATTTTTTCAGCTAGACAATTAATCAATCATGGCCATGTAAAAGTAAATGGTAAAAAAGTGAATATTGGAAGCTATTTAGTTAGAGAAGAAGATACAATTGAAATAAGAGATAAATCTAAACAACTTGCAATAATCGATATTGCTCTTGCAAATAAAGAAAGAGAAACTCCAGAATATATTCAGATGGATGAAAAAAACAAAAAATTAAAGTTTGTTAGAGTTCCAAAGTTTGAAGAAGTTCCATATCCAATTGTTATGGAGCCTAATCTGGTGATTGAATATTATTCTAGATAATTAACTTTTAGCCTTAAAATTTATATTTTTGCTTTCAAAAAGTTTTGCTAATTCACCACTTTCATACATTTCTTTAACAATATCGCATCCACCAATAAATTCATTTTTAACATAGAGTTGTGGTATTGTTGGCCAGTCACTAAAAACTTTAATACCTTCTCTTAAATTTTGATTTTCTAAAACATTAATACCTTTAAAATTTACTTCTAAGATTTTTAAAATATTTGAAGTTGCCATTGAAAATCCACATTGTGGAGCGTCAGGTGTACCTTTCATAAACAAACATACTTCGTTGTTTTCAATTTCATTTTTTATTAAATCATTTGTTTGTTGATCCATTTTAACTCTCCTTTGTTTTAATTGCTAATGCATGAAGTTCATTGCCCATTCTACCTTTTAATGAGTTGTAAACCATTTTATGTTGCTCAATTTTACTTTTTCCTGAAAATTGAGACGAGGTAACTGTAGCTGAATAATGATTTCCATCACCCGCTAAATCTTGTATTTCAACAATTGCATCTGGCATTGCCTCTTTTATAAAATTCTCAATTTCTTTTAAATCCATAGCCATTATTTACTCATATAGTTTGTAAGCCAACTTTTATTAAAAGTTGATAATTCGTCAATTGTAACTTTTGTCTTATCATTAATATATAGTTCATTTTCATTAATTGTACCAAGTTCATCGAAATGAACTGCATTTTTGTACAATATATCAGCTACTTTTTTAAAATCTTTTTTGTTTATTTCTATAATATATCTACCTTGATCTTCAGCAAAAAAGTATTCTATTTCATTAATTAGATATTTAGGTTTTTTAATATTTATTCCTTTTTTTCCTTTAATACACATTTTTGATACCGCAGTAATTATGCCTCCTAAAGAAACGTCATGGGCACTTTTTATTAAATTATTATCAATCAATTTGAGTAAAGTTTCTCCGTTATTTTTTTCATTAAATAGATTTACCTCGGGTGGAGGTCCATTTTTTTCATCTAAAATATTTCTTGCAAACAAACTTTGATCAATATGTCCTTCGGTTTTTCCAATCACTAAAACTAAATTATCAACATCTTTAAACTCCATAGTGATCATATTCTTATAATCCTTGATTAACCCAACTCCACCAATTGCAGGCGTAGGTTTTATACCTTCCTCTTTTGTTTGATTGTAGAAAGATACATTTCCAGAAACTACTGGGAATTTTAAATATTCGCTCGCTTCAGCAATACCTTGAACACATTCAACAAACTCACCCATGTTTTCTTCATTTTCAGGACTACCAAAATTTAAACAGTTAGTTATAGCAATTGGTTTTGCACCAACAGATATAAGATTTCTAAAACTTTCACAAACTACTTGCTTTCCACCAGTTAAAGGGTG
This sequence comes from uncultured Pelagibacteraceae bacterium, assembly GCA_902523515.1. GTDB lineage: Bacteria > Pseudomonadota > Alphaproteobacteria > Pelagibacterales > Pelagibacteraceae > Pelagibacter. The sequence goes on along the minus strand of CABYZT010000002.1, from coordinate 151,131 downwards.
AGCCCAACAATAAACAGCAGAAGAATCTACTGAAGCAGCAACAGCTTTATCTGTACCATGAACTCTTACAACCCCTGCATCTCCGCCTGGCTTCTGTATAGTATCTCCCATTACAGTATGATCATATTGTCGCCAAATCCATTCTTTGCTGCATACATTTGGATTTGCTAAAATTTTTTTTAAAACATCAATAACTTTTAAATGTTTAATATCTTCTTTTTTAATCTTATTTTTTTTAGGAAGTTTTGCTTTTTTCCATTTTCGATCGTACATAGGAGAGTTTTCAACCAAGGTATTAACTGGAATGTCTGCAACTTTTCCTTCATCAAAATAAAGTTCTATTTTTTTAGATTTAGTAGTTTTTCCAATCACTGCAAAATCTAAGTTCCATTTATCAAATATTTTTTTTGCTTGTTCTTCTTTGCCGTTTTCTAAAACAATCAACATTCTTTCTTGGCTCTCAGAGAGCATAATTTCGTAAGGTGTCATTTTAGTTTCTCTGCATGGTACTTTGTTTAAATTGATTTCAATTCCAAGGTTTCCTTTTGAAGCCATTTCAATACTTGAAGAGGTTAATCCAGCAGCACCCATATCTTGAATAGCTATAATAGAGTCGCCAGCCATTAACTCTAAACAAGCTTCAAGTAAAAGTTTTTCAGTAAAAGGGTCTCCAACTTGGACTGTTGGTTTTTTTTCCTCAATTTTTTCATCGAAACTAGCTGAAGCCATGCTTGCACCATGTATTCCATCTCTTCCAGTTTTCGATCCAACATAAATAACTGGTTTATTTAAGCCTGCAGCTTTAGAATAAAAAATCTTATCTTTTTTGACTAATCCCAATGTCATAGCGTTAACCAAAATATTTCCGTTATATGAACTATCAAAGCTTGTTTGACCAGCGATTGTTGGAACACCCATGCAGTTTCCATAACCGCCTATGCCATGAACAACACCTCTTAATAAATTTTTAGTTTTTTTATGTTGTGGTGATCCAAAATGTATTGAGTTTAAGTTAGCTATTGGTCTTGCACCCATTGTAAATACATCTCTCATTATTCCACCAACCCCAGTTGCAGCACCCTGGTAAGGTTCTATAAATGAAGGGTGATTGTGACTTTCTATTTTAAACACTATTGCATCATTATCTTCAATGTCGATAACACCAGCGTTTTCACCAGGACCTTGAATAACTTTCTTTCCTTTAGTAGGTAGTTTTTTTAAATGTAATCTTGATGATTTATATGAGCAATGCTCATTCCACATTGCAGAAAAAATCCCTAGTTCTGTAATGTTTGGTGTCCTTTTTAATAACTCACAAATTTTAGCGTATTCATCTTTTTTTAAACCATGATCAACTGCTACTTGTTCGTTTACAATCATTTTAAGTTGTTTATTAAGTTTTTAAAAAATAACGACCCATCCTCACCAGATAAAGATGTATCAATCATTCTTTCAGGGTGGGGCATCATCCCTAGAACATTTTTTTCTCTATTAAATATACCAGCAATATTTTTTATAGATCCATTAGGATTAAACTGATCTTCTATTTTTCCATTTTTATCACAATAGTTAATAGCTATTTGATTATTGTCTTCAATTTCTTTTAATTGATCATTGGTACAAAAATAATTTCCCTCATTATGAGCTATATGAAATTCTAAAACTTCGTTATCCACATTTTTAAAATATTTGTTTTTTTTATCGTTAATTTTCACAAAAACATTTTTACAGATAAATTCTAAATATTTATTTCTAAGCAAAACACCCGGAACCAAACCTGTTTCTACCAATATTTGAAACCCATTACAGATACCCAGAACCATACCTCCTGAACTTGCAAAATTAATTACCGACTGCATTATTTTTGATTTTGATGCCATACTTCCACATCTTAGGTAGTCCCCATATGAAAAACCACCTGGCAATACAACCAAATCACTTTTTGGTAATTCAGCATCAGCATGCCAAACCATTTTATTTTTAAATCCAAATTTTTTTAGAGCAACATCCATGTCTCTGTCACAATTTGAACCTGGAAAAGTAATAACTGATGATTTCATTAATTACTTAGGATCAATAATTTTATAGTTTTCAATTACAAGATTTGCCAAAAGTTTTTTACACATTTCTTCAACTTTTGCTTTTGCTTTTTTGTTATCAGTTTCTGTAGTGTCTATTTCAAAATATTTACCTTGTCTAACTTCATTGATATCCTGAAAACCCATTCCATCCAGAGTTTGATGAATAACTTTTCCTTGTGGATCAAGTACATCCTTTTTTAGAGTGATGATTACAGAAATTTTCATTTTTTCTTTCTTTTAACTGAGGATAATTTAGTTACATTTACTGCTGAAACATTAGATTGTTCATGAAGTATACCCAATCTTTTAGCAACTTCAGTATAGGCTGGAATTAAATCACCCAGATCTTTTCTAAATCGATCTTTATCTAATTTTTTTTCTGTAATACTGTCCCATAACCTGCAGGTATCAGGACTAATTTCATCTGCTAAAATAACTTCATTTTTTCCATCAATTTTAATTCTTCCAAATTCTAATTTAAAATCTATGAGTTTGATCCCAACACCTCTAAACATCCCAATCATAAAATCATTAATTCTTAAAATCATTTTTTTAACTTTATCTATTTCTATTTTTGATGCCCAATCAAATGCTAAAATATGTTCTTCAGATATTAATGGATCTCCAAGCTTGTCATCCTTTAAGCAGTATTCAATAAGAGGTTCTTTTAATACAGTACCATCTTCAATTCCTAATCTTTTAGTAATAGAGCCTGTTGCAACATTTCTCACAATGAATTCTATTGGAATTATTTCTACAAGCTTTATAATTTGCTCACGCATATTTAATCTTTTAACTAAATGATTTTTGATACCTATTTGAGAAAGGTTAGAAAGTATATGTTCTGAAATTCTATTGTTTAGAACACCTTTACCCTCAATTGTAGTTTTTTTTTGATTATTAAATGCAGTTGCATCATCTTTAAAATATTGAATAACTAAGTTTTTATCATTTGTTGTATAAATGATTTTAGCTTTTCCTTCGTATAATTTTTTACCTTTTTTCATTATTTAAAAACTCTTCTAAAGATAAAATTTACATTTTTAAAGTGTTTAGAATAATTAAATATAGATTTTAGTTTTTTTGGCGAAATTTTACTTTTTATAAATTTATCTGATGAAATGACGTCAATTAAATTTAAATTTTCTGCAAAACATTTTTTTGCATAAGATTGAACCAGTCTGTAAGATTTTTCTCTACTTAATCCTGTTTTAGTTAATTTCAACATAACTTCTTGAGAAAAAATTAAACCTTTTGTTAAATTTAAGTTTTCCAACATTTTTTTCGGATAAACAATCATATTATCTAAAATATTTGTAAGTCTAACTAATGCAAAATCGATTGTTATATTAGCATCTGGTCCGATATTTCTTTCAACACTTGAATGAGAAATATCTCTTTCATGCCAAAGAGCAATGTTTTCAAGTGCTGGCACAACTGCACTTCTAACCATTCTAGCTAAACCAGTAAGATTCTCACTTAAGATAGGATTTTTTTTATGAGGCATTGCGGAGGATCCTTTTTGATTTTTAGAGAAATATTCTTGTAGTTCATAAACCTCAGTTCTTTGTAGGTGTCTTATTTCAACTGCTACTCTCTCTATTGAACCTGCAATAATTCCTAAAACAGAAAAATAAAATGCATGTCTGTCTCTTGGAATTACTTGTGTAGATATTGGCTCAACTTTTAGACCTAATTTTTTGGCAACATGTTTTTCAACGTTTGGATCAATGTTGGCAAATGTACCAACAGCCCCAGAAATTGCACAAGTTGATACTTCCTCAACAGCATCTTTTAGTCTTTTTCTATTTCTTTTAAATTCCTCATAGAATGAAGCCAATTTTAACCCAAAAGTAATTGGCTCAGCATGGATACCGTGGCTTCTTCCCATACATGGTGTAAATTTATATTTTTTGGCTTGTTTTTTTAAAACTTTTAAAATTTGATCTATATCTTTTAAAATGATTTTACCTGATTGGACCAACTGAATATTAAAACTAGTATCTAGAACATCAGATGAGGTCATACCTTGATGAAGGTATCTAGCTTTAATTCCAGCTTTTTCAGTAACAGAAGTTAGAAAAGCTATTACATCGTGTTTTACCTCAGTTTCTATTTTATGAATTCTGTTTACATTAATTCTAGCTTTTTTTCTTACAATTGAAGCAACACCTCTTGGAATTTGTCCAAGTTTTTCCATTGCCTCAGCAGCTGAAACTTCTACATTTAACCAAATTTTATATTTATTTTCTTCTGACCAAATATCAGTTAATTCTTTTCGCGAGTATCTTTTAATCATTAATTATAAGTATGGAGGCTTTGAATAACCTTTAACAGATTCTGTAAAGATTTCATAACCATTTTCAGTAATTCCTAACGTATGTTCAAATTGTGCAGATAAAGATTTATCTTTTGTAACTGCTGTCCAACCATCATTCAACATTTTTACATCGTATTTACCTGCGTTTATCATTGGTTCTATAGTAAATGTCATACCAGGTCTTAATTCCATACCTGTATTTTTTTTACCATAGTGTAAAATGTTTGGTGGTTCATGAAATGTTGTACTTATTCCGTGACCACAAAAATCTCTGACAACTGAAAATCCTTTTTCTTCTACAAAAGATTGAATTTCATAACCAATATCTCCCAATTTAATTCCTGGTTTTAAAATTCTAATTGCTCTCATCATAGACTCGTAAGTTGTTTCAATAAGATTATTTAACTTTACTGGAGTTTTTCCTATACAAAATATTCTACTCGTGTCACCATAGTGTTCATCAACAATTGCTGTCACATCTACATTTACAGCGTCACCTTCTTGTAAAATTCTATCAGAAGGTATTCCATGACACACCACATGGTTTAAAGATGTACATAAAGATTTTGTAAACCCTCTATAATATAGTGGCGCAGAGTAGCCACCATTATCTCTTATAAATTCATACCCTAACTTATCAATATAATCAGTTGAGATGCCTTCCTTAATATTTTCAGTTAACATATCTAAAGTTCTTGCAGCTAAATTTCCTGCAACTCTCATTTTTTCAAATTTCTCTTTATAATCAGTCATCAATAATTTTTAATTTTTTGTCTATAAAAATTCTTTTAGAGCTCATATCACATCTATAAGCTAAAAAATTAACACCAGCTTTTTTAGCTTTTAGGTAGGCTTTGTAATATTCTCCATCTATATCTTTAGCTATTTTAAAATATTTCATATTTTGGATTTGAACTAAAAATATTAAGTATGTTTTATAACTTTTTTTTATGGCATCAATAAGTGTTAATAAATGCTTAATTCCTCTTGCTGTTGGTGCATCTGGAAATTCTGCTGTGTCTTTATTTCTAAATAATGTAACATTTTTTACCTCAACAAAGGTTTTTTTTGTCTTTTTTTCCAATAAAAAATCAAATCTAGTTTCCTTATTAAAAAAAACCTCTGGTTTTATTGAGTCATTATTTTTAAGTTCATTTATAAGATTGTTATTAAGCCCATGTTCAACTATTCTATTTGCCATGTGAGTATTCACCCCAACTAAATTTTTTCTAGATTTAATAATTTCCAATCCATATTTTAGCTTTCGTTTTGGATCATTATTGGGAAGTAAATAAACTTCATTATCTTCATCTAATAAACCTTTCATTGATCCTGTGTTAGGACAATGAGCTGTGACAATTTCTTTACCGAGCTTAACGTCAGTAAAAAACCTTTTATAGCGTTTGATTAATTTGCCTTTTATTAAAGACTTGGTAAATTCCATTACTAAATTATATATTTCATATGAATAAAAAAGTAAAAGTTAATGCATCAATTTTAATAATTGGGAATGAAATATTATCTGGAAGAACCCAAGATACCAATACATCAACTTTAGCAATTTGGCTAAATTCAATTGGAGTAAATGTAGCAGAAGTTAGAATAATACCCGATGTTGAAGAGACTATTGTGAAAACGTTAAATTTACTTAGATCCACATATGATTATGTTTTTACAACCGGTGGTATTGGACCTACTCATGATGATATTACCGCTCAATCAGTTTCAAAAGCATTCGGAATTAAATATGAAGTTCATAAAGAAGCTTTTAAAATTCTAAAAGCTTATTATCAACCAGGTGAATTCAATCAAGGTAGACAAAAAATGGCATGGATGCCAGAGAATGCAAAATTAATTTTAAATCCAACAAGTGGTGCCCCAGGATTTAATGTTGAAAATGTTTATTCATTACCAGGAGTTCCTTCCATATTAAAATCTATGCTAGGTGGATTAACAAATTATATAGTTGGTGGTGAACCAATAAAAAGTTTAACCATAAGTTTGAGAACAGTTGAAAGTGAAATTGCCAGTTCATTAACAAAAGTACAAAATAATAATTCAGATGTAGAGATTGGTAGCTATCCATTTTTTCATGCTGGAAAGCTTGGGGTATCGATAGTTATTAGATCCGAAGATCAAAATAAAATTGATGACTGCAATTCTCAAATTTTAAAATTTGTAAATGAAAAAAAAATTGAGGTAGTTAAGCGCTAATGAAAAATTGGTTTAAGATATTAATATTTTTTTTTTATTTAATAATTATATTTTATTTATTTAGAAAAAGCTCTGTATTAGGAGATCAGGTAAATTACAATGCAATTATTTTAATAATATTTTTTCATTTTTTCATTTTTATTTTTTTTCTTTTTAAAAAAAAAATATATGAATTTATTTTATTAAACTTAGCTGTTTTTTTTACATTATGCTTAGTTGAACTATATCTGTTTTATAAACAAAAAAACATACAGGTAGTTAACACAAAAAATATATTGAAACTTAGAATGGAAGCAGCAAAAAAATCAGGAAAAACTTTTGACAATACAAACATTTACGAATTAATTCAAAACGCAAGAAACCAAAATAAAGATATAAGACTTGGATTTAATTGGTTGTTAAAAAATAGACAAGAGTTTTTGATCGCACAGAAAGAATTAAAAACTAAATTAATTCCCTTAACAGGTCCAATGAATAAAATTATAGTATCTGGCAATGAAGATGGTGTTTATAAATATTACAAACATGACAAATATGGATTTAAAAATCCAAATTCAAGATATGAAAGTGATATAGACACAATTCTTATTGGAGATTCTTTTGTTTACGCTGGAAGTTATGATAATAATGATGATATAGCCGGTCAATTAACGAATAAATACAATTTAAATTCACTAAATTTTGGTTTGGTTGGTACTTCTTTTTTAAGTCATTATTCTGTAATTCAAGAGTATGCAATTGAGTTGAAACCAAAAAATATTATTTTGTTTTATTATGAGGGAAATGACTTACCAGAACTTACTAATGAATTAAAAGAAAAATTTTTATTAAAATATCTTGAAGGTATAAAACAAAACCTAATTAAAAATAATGAAAACTCAAAAGAGTTGATTGAATTGTATCAAAAGAAAAGGTTTAAAACTTTATTTGAAAAAACTAAAAAAAAAAAGTCAGTTAAAGTTAGAGAAGATCAAAAATATACAATTATATCTTTTATTAAACTTCAAAAATTAAGAAAGTTAATAGGTATTCACAATCTAACATTGCCCGAATTTAACATTCAAGAATTTAACAATATGTTATTTCGTATAAATAGAATAACAAACAAAGAAAATATAAGAGTTATATTTGTATACCTTCCAAGCTGGTTAAGATATAATAATTATTACGGATATCAATCAAAGCAACTTTCTTATAAAAAAAATATTATAGGCATAGCAAGTAAATATTTTGAGATTATGGATATGTCTGATTTGATGAAAAAAAATCCAAATGCATACTTTCCATTTGGACTTTACGGACACTTTAATTTAGAAGGTCTTACTTTTGTTTCAGAAAAAATTTTTGATAAAATAAATGATAAATAAAAAATTAATAACAAATTATTAGATTATAAATGAAAAAAAATTGAGGTAGTTGAGAGCTAATGTTATATTTTGCATATGGTAGTAATCTTCATCATTTTCAAATGAAACGAAGATGCAAAGATAGTATTTTTTTAAAAAAAATAAATTTAAAGAATTTTAGATTAACATTTAGAAGCAAATATAGAGCAGCAGATATTGAACCTAAAAAAAATTCTATTGTTCCAGGTGCTTTATTTGAAATTTCTAAAAGTGATGAGAAAAAATTAGATGTTTATGAAGATTTTCCAAATTTATATAAAAAACATTATTTTTATTATTATGGAAAAAAAGTCATGACCTATACCATGGTTAAAAAAACATCCTTTGCATTTCCCACTGAAAGATACCTAAATATAGTTAAAAAGGGTTATAGAGACTGTGAAATTGATCAAACATTTTTGATTAATGCACTAAAATCTTAAAATATAATAGTTGTAACTAAAAAAATTAAAATTAAAAATCTGAACATCCTAGATTAGATTATTAATGGAAGAAAAGTTAAAAAAAATTTTAAGTAAGAATATAGATTTCAATATATTTTTCTTATTATCAGCGACATATATTTTAAAACTTTGGTTTGAACATTTTTTTTTGAATTACAAACTTACAGGAGATAACACAGGTACTTTTTTTTATTTTCAGTATTATTATAATTATTTTAACGATTTTGGGTATTTTCCATTATGGACACCTTATTTAGATGGGGGACATCCAAGCATTTTACCTCTTCATTATGAAGGAGGATCTATAATATTTTTTTTCTTAATATTTTTTAATTTTTTAAATAATCCCTATCTTGCATATCTTGTATATACTTCAGTTGTTTTTTTATTAATTCTTTATGTCATATATAAAATTATATCTCTTTTTAATTTAAGATATTGGAGAGAAGCTTTTATATGTCTTTCGTTTATAAACATCTTTTCAATTGATTTTAATTGGTATTTTATTGAGCAGTTTTGTGCTTTAGGGTTTTTAGGTGCAATTTATTATATCACAAAGTTTTTTTTAAGAGGCCTAAAATTTGTCGAACTTATAAAGTGTGCATTATTTTCAATATTATTCATCTTTTCTTTTACACACTATTTAAATATTCTTTTTGTATTTTATTTTCCATTATTTTATTTTTTAATTTGCTTAGCTTATAAAATACTTTTTCAAAAAAATTTAAAAAATATAAAATTTAAAAAAAAATATTTAATTTATATTATTTTTTTATTCATAGTTTTTTTTACAGTTTATAAATTGCTTCTTTATGAGTTAGAATTTTATTACATTTTAGGACCTTATCGTGATCCAGACGCTATGAATATACCTTTTGATGGATGGTTAAAATCATCTACTCAAAATATATCTTTTGTAATTAAATCATTTTTATACGGAACTTATCATTGGGATAGAATTCCACTTCAATATGCTATTTTAGGACCCATATTTATAATTTATTATTTTTGTAATTTTAATAAATTTTCTTTGGAGGTATCTGAAAATGTTAGGGGTAGTTTTCTATCAATTTCAATTTTATCGATAATAATACTTTATATAAGTCTTGGTCATAATTTTTACTTTTATGAAAATTACTTTTCAAAAATTTTTTATGAGTTTCCCATGATAGACAAGGTGAGAAAATTGAACTTTTCTTTATATGCTTTTCGTTATTCTTTATTTTTAATAATGATTTTCTATATAGTTTTCTTTTTAAATACTATTAAATCAAATAAAAAATTAATAATTTTTATTTCATTAGTATTAATTCTTTACACCGAATTTTTGCTTACAGCTAATATGAACTTCGTGAATAAGAGATCGTATATTGCATTTATTTTAATATTTAGTCTATTTTTATTATTTATTTATTATGTAAAAAAAAGTAAAAAAAATAATCTTCAATTTTCATTTACTTTAATGACGCTTATATGTTGTCTAATATACTATTCTATCAATCTAGTATATATTCCAAAAAATAATTTTGAAAATGAATATTCTTATAAAAATAACATAAATTATAAAATCGAACACTGTTTATCAGTAGAGGATATTGGAAAAGTTTATCCAAATTTAACTTCTGATATTTGGATTTGGGGTCAACAATTATTCCTCAACACCAACTTCAAACCATGTAATCTTGTTAAAGCTTTAAGAATTAGAGGAGGTGAAAAATTTTATCATGGTGAATGGCAAGATTATTTAAAAGTTAACCCAGAATATAAATCTATATATAAATTTGGATCAAATCTTGATGATAATATTAAATTTAACCATGTCATTTCTATTAAAAATAAAGATTATAAAGTTTCATCTATATTTTCTGATGATGACAAGGTTTTATTTGAAAGTATTAACAATGAAAAATATTTAATAAAAAAAAATAGAAACCAAAATAAAATCTTAACAAAAATAACTTATTCTCCAAACTGGGAATACTATGATGATGATAAAAATAAACTTTTAACCGAAAATTTAAATGGATTTATTCTACTCAGTGACAACAATGGAAATGACAAAACTTATTTAATTTATAAAAATACTTATTTAATGATCTATACTTATTTTATAATTTTTTTAGGTTTTTTTATAATTATATTTTATTCAATTGTTTTTTACAGAAATATTAAAAAATAAATCATAAAATTTAAGTTATTTATGATTATTTATTCTATATCGAGCCATTTATACTGTTTTAATTTACCAACTTTATCTTTAATTTCTTGCAGTCTTTTTCTAAACATTTCATCCTCTTTAAATTGACTTTTTAAATGTCTTAATATTAAAAATTTTAAAAATGGTTTAAATAAATAAATAATAAATGGAGCATTAATTTCCAAAAAGTCATTCAAAATAAATACATTATTATCTTTTTTTATTGTATGAGTAGTTTTGATTTTTGTCTTTAAATAAGGGTGGTGCTCAATATAAATTATTTTATCATCAATAACTTCTCTTTTTGTATAGACTTTAATTGTTATAAAATTTAAAACCTTCCTCCATGTAACGTATTCTATTTGTTTATATAATTGATCTGTATTTTCACTTTGAAAAATTTTAATAATTTTCAAATTTTTATTTGTTTTTGAATGTAAGGTTTTTATATGCTCAATATCTTGACTAACAAACCACAGTATATCTTTGTCATAATTAGAAAAATTTGAATAATCTATCGAAAATTTCATTTAAATCTCAATAACTATTGGAGAATTTGATACTATTTTAAAGCTTTGTATTTTTTTAAATTTTTTATTATTTGTTGTTAAGTTATTTGGACAGACTTTCAAGTGATGAAAGTTACACGTAATTTGATTTTTATTTTTATTTAATTCTAATTTACCATAGTAATGAGGACAAACACCGTTAATCGCTTGAAGTCTATTGTTATATTTGAAAACGTAAACCTCATACTTATCGCTTATCCATTCTCTGAATGGAACATTATTAATTGAGTTTTTTAGTTTATATTTTGTTTTCATAGTTTAAAAATTAAATTTTAAAAAAATATAAAAATATAGATTTATATATAATTAATTTTTTTTAAAGAATATTTGATAAAAAAATACCTGAATCTTGAAATTCATATTATTTGTTTATTTGAACATCAAATGAATTAAAAAATTTTACTTTTAAAGCTTGTTCAACTATAAATATTAGCATAAATACTCATGAAATTCATAAATGCCCTCGTGGTGAAATTGGTAGACACGAAGGACTTAAAATCCTTAAAGATAAAATTTATTATCCTCGTTAACAGCTTTTTCTAATCTTATTAGAAAATCTGGTATAGCACTTTTAACTCTACTCCAGGTGGGTATAAATGGAGCATCCATTGGATTTAAATAAAAATCTTCTCCTGCTTTAATTATATTTTTAGAAAATAATTCTACAGCTTTTTCTTCATAATGAGAGTCAAATTTCAAACCATTCATTTCAGCATCACCTCGATAAGCGTCAATTAAATCAAGTGCTGACCTATAGTAGGTTGCTTTAAGTGATCTTAATTGCTCTCTACTAAATGAGTGACCTTGTGTAGCAAGTTTTTTTATAAAAGTTTTTATTATGTCGATGGACATTCTTGAAAGACCTTTATTTTCATCATCAGTAGATAAATCCTGATGTTTATGGTCATAAGTATCAGCTAAATCAACCTGACAAATATTTTGAGGAGAAAAGTTTCTTTGCATTTCCGACAAAATTCCAATTTCAATTCCCCAGTCTGATGAAATTCTTAACTCTGGGAGAATATTTCTCCTAAAAGAAAATTCTCCAGCTAGTGGATATTTAAATGATTTCATAAAATCTAAATATTCACTTTTACCAATGGTTTTTTCTAAAGCGTTTAACAGCGGGAAAACTAATAGCCTGGCTACTCTTCCATTCATTTTGTTATCTGCTACCCGGGGATAGAAACCTTTGCAAAATTCAAAATTAAACAATGGATTAACTACTGGATAAAATAATTTTGCTAACATTCTTCGATCATATGTTTTTATATCACAATCATGTAAAGCGACAGATCTTGCACTATTTCTTGCTATAGACATTCCGATGCAGTACCAAACATTTCTGCCTTTGCCTTTTTCATTCGGTGCTAATGATTTTTTTTGTAATTCTTTATCTAATTTTTTTAAATTTGGACCATCGTTCCAAAGTATTGTAAATGGAGTTTCTAGTTTTTCAAAAAATGTCCATGCCTTTCTGGCTTGTTTTTCATTAGCTTGATCTAGTCCTATTATTATGTGATGTAGATAATTAGTTTGAGCAATTTCAGAAACAATTTTTGGTAACGCATCTCCATTTAATTCGCTATAAAGACAAGGTAAAATAAGTTCCATTTTTCTCTCTTTTGAAAAACTTAAAAGCTCTTTTTCTATTTGCTTTGTTGATTTTGTTCCAAAATCATGAAGTGTTGAAATAATACCATTTTGCAAAAAATCACTCATAATTCATTTTATTAATTTTCATTTATTTTAACTAGAGCTATTTTAATCACATCTGCCCAGCCTTCTGGAGATGGCTTATTTGTTGTAATTAAATTATTTATAGGAATTTCATCTAAAGTGAATTTGTCATTGAATACTAAGCATGGAAAATCAGTCTTTTTTAGCATTTCTAAATCATTGTAATTATCACCAACAGCTATTGTCTTGATATTTTTATTATTTTTTTTTAAAAATCTTACAAATATTTGAAGAGCTTTAGCTTTATTAACCTTATCAGTTAAATTAATAACTCTTCCTCCTTCTTGTAAATAAAGATTTTCATTTTTAATTATCTTAGATAGTTCATTTCTTTGATTTTTGGTTCCCTCAAATATAAATGGAATAGTATATTTACGATTTAAAGCCATCTTTAGTTTTTTATCTTCTAAACCAAAAATTAAACTTTGTTTTTTTTTATTCATTTCAGAAACCCATTTACATTTATTTTGCAGATCTATTGGAACAATATTTTTAAAAATATTTAAAAGATCATCTTTCTGTCTGCTAAGAATTAATTCTTTAGGTAAATCTGAATTCAGTAATTCTAAGCCATTAATAGCTGATCCATTTTCAGAAATAAAAGGTAAATTTGATCCTAATTCGTAATTAAATTGTAAAATTTCTTTCTCAGTTTTACTAGTATTGGGTATGATAAAAACTCCTTTTGATATTAGTTGTTTTAAATAGTCTTTTATTTCATCAAATTTAAACGTATCTCTATGAAGCAGAGAGCCGTCTAGGTCAGTAAATATCAAAACTTTGATTGCTTTTTTCATTGATTGATATTTATAAAATATTCTAATAAATAACAATTTTACTAATTAGACTTGTTCAATTATAAATATTAGCATAAATACTCATGAAATTCATAAATGCCCTCGTGGTGAAATTGGTAGACACAAAGGACTTAAAATCCTTGCCGCTTGCGGAGTGCCAGTTCGAGTCTGGCCGAGGGCACCACTAAATGAGTAAACTTCAAATTATTTCAGATAAAAACAAGAAATCATCAAATATTAAAAATTTGTTATTAAAAAAAATAAAAACAAATCATTTTAAAAAAGAAAATCTCTTAATAGTCATAGGTGGTGATGGTTTTATGCTTCAAACACTAAAAAAGAATAAAAATTCTAAAAAACATTTTTATGGGATTAATTCTGGAAATTATGGTTTCCTAATGAATAAATTTTCCCCAAAAGATATTTTAAAAAACTTGTCAAAAGCAAATATAGTTTCAATTTCTCCATTAGAAATGATTGTTAAAAATAAAAACAATCAAATCAAGAGATCTATAGCTATAAATGAAGTGTCTGTGCTAAGACAAAGTAGGCAGGCAGCCTCATTATCTATTAAACAAGGTTCAAAACAAATAATCAAAAAATTAGTGTCTGACGGTGTGTTAGTATCAACACCAGCGGGAAGTACGGCCTACAATCTTTCTGTTCATGGACCTATTTTAAGTCTACATTCAAAAAAATTATCAATATCACCAATAAGTGCTTTTAGACCAAGAAGATGGAAGGGCAAAATAGTTAATGATAAAACTAAAATAGTAATAACTAACTTAAACCCAGCTAAAAGACCTATCAGTGCTGTTGCAGATAATTTAGAAGTAAGAAATGCTCAATCAATCACAGTAAAAACTAATAATAAAATAAAGTTTAATCTTCTTTATGATAAAAACAGAAGTTTACAAAAGAAGATTAAAATAGAGCAAATAAGAAGAGAGACTAGTTAGATAAATGAAAAAAATTAATCCAATAGTGCTCGTAGTCATTATTTTACTTGGAGGTTTTTGTGCATTTAAAATTATGTCTTTTCTTGGTTGTTACGTTCGTATTGAAGACGCTAATGAGTGCTGGAAATTAACAGCCTGGTAGATTAAATGAAAAAATTTTTAGAGATTGTGGTTTTTGGTTATGACACTTGAGATTGTTATAATTTTATTAACTGTTGTTCTTGCAGTTTATTTTTTATTCAGACCTACATCCAAAAAAGAGAAAGAGCGGTTCGAAGATAAAGATAACTGGAGAGGTGGATTTTAAATTGACAAATTAATTGATCTACAGATCTGTTCACACTTATTGTCTTAAGAATAGCTGTTACAGATATTGATTTGATTAAAAAGTAAGTGAAGTGGTGCCCCCGCACGGATTCGAACCGCGGACCTATTGATTACAAATCAATTGCTCTACCAGCTGAGCTACAAGGGCATGCGCAATAATTATTAACTATTTGTTAAATAATCAACTCTTTTTTTTTATATAACTTAAGTGATGAAACACAATTGCTGCACTATTTGAGATATTTAAACTTTCAATGTCTTCATTAATATTAATTTTTACAAAAAAATCAGCATATTTACCTGTATGTTCTCTCATACCAAATCCTTCTGAACCAAAAAGAAGAATTTTGTTTCCTTCCCACTTTATATCTGTGAAATCTTTTTGACCTTTTGCATCAAAACCATAAACCCAGAAGTTTTTTTCTCTTAAATTTTTCAATGTGGAATTAATGTTTGATACCTGGAATATATTCATATGTTCCATACAACCACTTGCTGATTTATACATTAACTTACTGTCGCGAGGAAAATGTCTCTCTTTAATTATCAATCCATCAATATCAAATGATGCTGCACTTCTTATCAATGAACCAATATTTCTTGGATCAGTAACTTTATCAAGACAGACAAATGTTAAATTATTTTTACCTTTTATAAATTGTTTCATATCTGGTTGATCCAAATGTTCAACCTCTGCAACATAACCATTGTGCATTAATTGTTCTTTGGAAGTATATTTGTCTAATTCTTTTTTAGACTTAAAGTAAACTTTTACGTCTTCCAAAACATTTTTATTTGGATTTTTTCTATGAATATTTTTCTTAGACTCCTCAGTCAAAAAGACTCTTAAAACCTTTCTTTTAGGATTCCTAAGAGCTTCAATAACTGCGTGTTGGCCAACAATGAAAAATGATGATTTATTCATAAATTAGTATCTGTTTTATACGGTTTTTTTAATATTTTCCTATTAAATCACGTGTTGCATTTGCATAAATAAAATATATAAAACGCTTGTTATTTGAAGCTTTATTGAACAAGGGGACACTTCCCCAAAGGAGGGGTTCCAGAGCGGTCAAATGGGGCGGGCTGTAAACCCGTTGACTTCGGTCTTCGAAAGTTCGAATCTTTCCCCCTCCACCATTTAATAAATTTTGGATAACATGGAGTGTTACTCTTGGGGTTGTGCGGGTGTAGTTCAATGGTAGAACGCTAGCCTTCCAAGCTGGATGTAAGGGTTCGATTCCCTTTACCCGCTCCAAGAAAATAAAATTAGAAGAAACAAAAAAAAACTGAGGTAAAAAAGTAATGTCAAAAGAAAAATTTGTAAGAAATAAACCCCACTGTAACATTGGGACTATTGGTCATGTCGACCATGGTAAAACAACTCTTACTGCTGCAATTACAAATGTATTAGCACAAGCTGGTGGCGGAACTGCAGTTGCTTATGATCAAATTGATAAAGCACCTGAAGAAAAAGAGAGAGGTATAACAATTTCAACAGCACACGTTGAGTATGAGACTGAAAAAAGACACTATGCTCACGTAGATTGTCCTGGTCACGCTGACTATGTTAAAAATATGATCACTGGTGCTGCACAAATGGATGGAGCAATTCTAGTTGTTAATGCAGCTGATGGTCCAATGCCACAAACAAGAGAGCATATTCTATTAGGAAGACAAGTTGGTATTCCTGCAATTGTTGTCTACTTAAATAAAGTAGATCAAGTAGACGATAAAGAAATGATAGAACTTGTTGAAGAAGAGATTAGAGAACTTTTAACTTCATACAAATACCCTGGAGATAAAACGCCAATTGTTAAAGGTTCGGCTTTAGCAGCAGTTGAAGGTAGAGATGATGAAATTGGAAAAAATTCAATTTTAGAGTTAATGAAAGCTGTTGATGAACATATCCCGCAACCTGCTAGAGAAGTTGATAAACCATTCTTGATGCCTGTTGAGGACGTATTCTCAATTTCTGGAAGAGGAACTGTTGCAACTGGAAGAGTTGAGTCTGGTGTAATAAAAACTGGTGAAGAAGTTGAAATAGTTGGAATTAGAGAAACTAAAAAATCAGTTTGTACAGGAGTTGAAATGTTTAGAAAACTTTTAGATTCTGGTGAAGCTGGTGATAACGTTGGAATTTTATTGAGAGGTATTGAGAGAACTGACATTGAAAGAGGTCAAGTTCTTTGTAAACCTGGTTCGATTACTCCACACACTAAATTTGAAGCTCAAGCTTATGTACTTAAAAAAGATGAGGGAGGAAGACATACTCCTTTCTTTACTAAATACAGACCTCAGTTTTATTTTAGAACAACAGACGTTACAGGAGAAGTAGAGTTACCAGCTGGTACAGAAATGGTTATGCCAGGTGATGATGCTAAATTCACTGTTAAACTAATTACTCCAATTGCTATGGCAGAAAAATTAAACTTTGCAATTAGAGAAGGTGGAAGAACTGTTGGAGCAGGAGTAGTAACTAAAATTATAGAGTAACTCTATAAATAGGAGTGTAGCTCAATTGGTAGAGCGCCGGTCTCCAAAACCGGAGGCTGAGGGTTCGAGTCCCTCCGCTCCTGCCAATTTGAGCTTAGATATTATGAGAAACCCGATTAAATTTATACAAGAGGTAAAACAAGAGGCTTTTAAAGTCACTTGGCCAACTTGGAAAGAAACATTGCAAGGTGCTTTAATGGTTTTTGTTATGGCAGTTGTTATGTCTTTATTTTTTCTTCTTTTAGATCAGGTTTTAAAATTTTTCTTAGAACTCTTACTTAAAGTGAGTATTTAATGAAAAATTGGTACATAGTTCAGTCTCATTCTAGTTTTGAAAATAAAGTTGCCTCACTAATAAAAGAAGAGGCGGATAAAGCCAAAATCGCTGATAAGTTTGAAGAGATTATTGTGCCTACTCATGATGTTACTGAGGTTAAGAGAGGTAAAAGGATTCAAAGAAAAAAGAAATACTTTCCTGGATATGTACTTATAAAGAGTGAGATGGATAATAATATTTACCACATGATCAAAAATATAAAGAGAGTAAGTGGTTTTCTGGGGACTAAAGGTATTCCAGTGCCAGTTTCAGATAAAGAGGTAGAAAAGATTTTAGGTCAAATCAAAGATGGTGTTGCTCAGCCAAAATCTGGTGTTGATTACAGTGTTGGAGAAAAAGTTCAGGTAGTAGATGGTCCATTTGCATCATTTACTGGAATGATTGAAGAAATTGATGAAGAAAAAGCTAGACTTAAGGTGTCAGTTTCTATATTTGGTCGTCCTACACCTGTAGATTTAGAATATAATCAGGTTGAGAAGGTAAGTTAATGGCAAAAGAAATAAGTGGATTTATAAAATTACAAATTAAAGGTGGTCAAGCAAATCCAGCTCCACCAGTTGGTCCTGCATTAGGTCAACGTGGTGTAAATATTATGGAGTTTTGTAAAGCCTTTAATGATAAAACTAAATCAATGGCAGGTAAGCCTGTTCCAGTTGAAATTACTGTTTATAAAGATAAAAAATTTGATTTTAAAATTAAATCACCACCGGCATCATTTTATATTAAAGAAGCAGTAAAATTAAAAGGTGGATCAAAAGAACCAGGAAGAAATATTGTTGCTTCAATTTCAAAAAAACAATTAGAGAGTATAGCAAAAGAAAAAATGAATGATTTAAATGCACATGATATTGAAGAAGCTATAAAAATTATCGCAGGATCAGCAAGATCAATGGGCATAGAGGTAAAAGAATAATGGCATCTAAAAGATATAAAAAATTACCTGAAAAGACTAAAGATTTAAGCGCAGAGTCTATTGAAAAATTGTTACCTGAACTTAAGAAAAACTGTACAACTAAATTTGATGAGTCTTTAGATTTGAGTTTTCAAATTAATAACAAACAAAAGAAAAGCGAAGTTAATATTAGAACAGTGGTTAATTTACCTGGTGGTACAGGTAAGAAAATTAAAGTTGCTGTAGTTTGTGAAGATAATAAAGCACAAGATGCAAAAGATGCTGGTGCAGATATTGTGGGTGGAGATGAATTTGTTGAAAAAATTAAAGGTGGAGAATTAAATTTTGAAAAATTAATTTGTACTCCAGGAATGATGATTAAACTTTCTAAATTAGGTAAAGTTTTAGGACCAAAAGGTTTGATGCCTAATCCTAAACTTGGTTCAGTTTCTGAAAATATTAAAGAAGCTGTTACTAATGCTAAATCTGGTCAAGTAGAAATTAGAAATGATAAAGATGGAAACATTGGAGTTAGTATTGGTAAAAAATCTTTTAATGATGATCAATTACTAAAAAATTATAATGCAATTTTAGATGCTTTAGAAAAAGAGAAGTCAAACAACATTTTAAAAGGTGATTTAATTAGAGGTGTTTTTGCTACTTCAACAATGGGTGTTTCATATAAAATTAAATTAGAGAAATCGATATAGTTATGATGAACAAAGAACAAAAGAAAAATTACATTGAAGAAATGACAAGCAAGTTTGAAAATAGCAAAGCTGTTATGGTTACTCATTACCAAGGTTTAACAATGACTCAGTTAGATGAATTAAGAGCCAAAATGAGAGAACATGGAATCATATTTAAAATAACAAAAAACAGAATTACAAAATTAGCTATAGAAAAAACAAAGTGTAAAGATTTATCAAATTTATTTTCTGGTCCTACTGCAGTTGCATTTGGAGAAGACGCTATTATGTCTGCAAGGATTCTCTCAAAATTTGCAAAAGATAACGAAAACTTAAAATTAATTGGTGGAATTATGGATAACGAGGTCTTAGATCAGGCCGGTGTCCAAAATGTAGCCAGTTTACCTACATTAGATGAAGCAAGAGCCAATATTGTGGGTATTTTGAACGCTTCTGCATCTAAATTAATCAGTATTTTGCTTGCACATTCAGAAAAAATGAGTAGTTTGTCGGCAGAAAATTCTGAAACACAACCCAAAGAGTAATACATATGCCTGACCTAAACAAAATTATTGAAGACTTATCAAGTTTGACTGTTGCAGAGGCAGCTGAACTTTCAAAACAATTAGAAGAAAAATGGGGTGTAACTCCAATGGCAGCAGCAGCTCCAGCAGCAGCAGGTGGTGCGGCTCCAGCTGAAGACAAAGATGATTTTACAATCATGTTAGTTTCTGCAGGTGATAAAAAAATTAATGTTATCAAAGAAGTAAGAGCAGCTACTTCATTAGGTTTAAAAGAAGCCAAAGATCTTGTAGAGGGAGCACCAAAAGAAGTCAAATCTGGTGTAAACAAAAAAGATGCTGAAGAGATCAAAGCTAAGTTAGAAGCTGCTGGCGCTAAAGTAGAACTTAAATAAATTAAATAGAAAGAATTCAAATACTGGTTATTTTTAATCAGTATTTATAAACATAAATGCAATTATCTTTTACTGAAAAGAAAAATATAAGAAAAAGTTTTGGTAAACTCAAAGAAAGTTTATCTATACCTAACTTAATTGAAGTACAAAAAAATTCCTACAATGAATTGACAGAATTTAATCCTGAAGCAGCCGAACTAACTAAAGGTTTCGATAGAGTTTTTAAGAGTATTTTTCCAATTGAAGATTTAAATGATAAAGCAACTTTAGAGTATGTTTCATACAGATTAGAAAAGCCAAAATTTGACGTAGAAGAGTGTATAGCAAGAGGTCTTACGTATTCATCGGCTCTTAAGTGCACTTTAAGATTAGTAGTTTATGAAATAGATCAAGAAAATAATACCAAAGATATTTTATCAGCTAAAGAGCAAGAAGTTTATATGGGTGAAGTTCCTATGATGACTAATAGTGGAACTTTTATTACTAATGGTGTTCAAAGAGTTGTAGTCAACCAAATGCACAGAAGTCCTGGTGTATTTTTTGATCACGATAAAGGAAAAACTCATGCAAGCGGAAAACTTTTATTTAGTTGTAGAGTGATACCCAATAGAGGCTCTTGGTTAGATTTTGAATATGATGTTAAAGATTTTTTATATTTTAAGATTGACAGAAAAAAGAAAATTTTTTCATCTACTTTGTTATTAGCCTTAGGATATACAAAATCAGAAATAGTAGATGAGTTCTATGAAAGTGAACAATATAATTTTGATCCAAAAACAGAAAAATGGAAAACTAAATTTAATCCAGAAAACTATAAGGCAAAAAACTTCTCTGAAGAAGTAATTGATGCTAAAACTGGCAAAGTAGTAATTAAATTAGGCGATAAGATTAATTTTTTAAATGCAAAAAAATTAGCTAATGATGGTTTGAAAGACATACTAGTTTCTAGAGAATCATTGTTTGGTAAATTTTTACACAGAGATGTAAAAGTTAATGAAGAAGAAGATGGTGTATTTAAAATTGGGACAGAATTAAATGATACAATAATTCAACAAATTTTAGATGCAAATATACATACACTTCAAATTTCTGTTACAAATTCTATAAATAAAGGACCTTACCTACTTACAACTATTTTAGCTGATAAAAATAATACTAAAGACGAAGCTATTACGGAAATTTATAAAATGTTAAGACCTGGAGAACCTCCAACCATAGAGATAGCAACTCAAATATTTAATAATCTTTTCTTTAGCTCAGACAGATATGATTTGTCTGATGTCGGAAGAGTTAAAATGAACTCAAGATTAAACCAAGAATGTTCAGATAAAATTACCATATTAAGAAATGATGATATCATAGCAATTATTCATAAAATGTTGGACTTACGTGATGGTAAAGATGATGTTGATGACATTGATCACCTAGGAAATAGAAGAGTTCGTTCTGTTGGAGAGCTAGTTGAGAACCAGGCTAGAATTGGTGTTTACAGAATGGAAAGGGCTATTAAAGAAAAAATGACAACTTTAGATGTTGAGTCAGCAATGCCACAAGATCTAATTAATGCAAAACCATTGACAGTTTCATTGAAAGATTTTTTTGCAAGTTCACAACTATCTCAATTTATGGATCAAACAAATCCTTTATCTGAAATTACTCATAAAAGAAGAGTTTCAGCTTTAGGTCCGGGTGGTTTAACAAGAGAAAGAGCAGGTTTTGAAGTTAGGGATGTCCATCCAACTCACTATGGAAGAATTTGTCCAATTGAGACGCCAGAGGGTCCAAATATTGGTTTGATTAATAGTTTATCTACTTATGCAAAAATTAATAAATATGGCTTTATTGAAAGTCCATACAAAAAAGTAAAAGATGGTGTTGTTCAAGATAAAGTCGAATACTTGTCAGCAATGGAAGAAACAAAATTCACTATTGCTCAAGCAAACACAAAACTTGATAAAAATGGAAAAATTACTGAAGAGTTAGTTTCATGCAGACAAAATCTAAACTTTCTTTTAGCAAAACCTGAGTCCATTGATTATATAGACGTATCACCAAAACAATTAGTTTCAGTTGCTGCATCATTAATTCCATTTTTAGAAAATGATGATGCTAATAGAGCCTTAATGGGATCAAACATGATGAGGCAAGCAGTTCCATTATTAAAACCTGAGTCTCCACTTGTAGGTACAGGAATTGAAAGTGATGTTGCTTTAGACTCTGGGGTGACCATTGTTGCTAAGCGTGATGGAATTGTTGATAAAATAGATGGTAAAAGAATTGTTATAAAAGTAACAGAAGAAACAGATTTTAGTAAGTCTGGTGTAGATATCTACAACCTTCAAAAATTTAAAAGATCAAATCAAAATACTTGCATAAATCAAAGACCATTAGTTAGAGTTGGTGATAAAGTTAAATCTGGAGATATTATTGCAGATGGTCCTTCAACAAAATTAGGTGAACTTGCTTTAGGTAAGAATGTTACTGTAGCATTCATGCCGTGGCAAGGTTACAACTTTGAAGATTCTATCCTTATTTCAGAAAGATGTGTTACAGATGACGTATTTACATCTGTTCACATTGTTGAATACGAAATAATGGCAAGAGATACAAAGCTTGGTGAGGAAGAAATAACTAGAGATATACCAAATGTAAACGAAGAGGCTTTAAAAAACCTTGATGAATCAGGAATAGTTTATATTGGTGCAGAGGTTAATGCTGGTGATATTTTGGTTGGTAAAGTTACTCCAAAAGGTGACTCAGCATCTGGTCCTGAAGAAAAATTACTAAGATCAATATTTGGAGAAAAAGCTATCGATGTTACAGATACATCTTTAAGAATGTCTAGAGGATCAAGTGGAACGGTAGTCGATGTAAGAGTATTCAATAGACATGGAATTGAGAAAGACGAAAGATCAATAACAATTGAAAGAGCTGAAATTGAACAAGTACAACAAGACAAAATTGTTGAGGAAGAAATATTAGAAAGAAGTATTAAACAAAGGGCTTCACAATTCCTGTCAGGATCATCTTTAACTAAAAAAGTAAAAGATTTATCCGAAGGAACTAAGTTAGATTTTGATACAATTAATAAACTATCAATTAATGATGTCTTCAAAATTACAGTAGGAAATGTAAATGACGAAGCAACATTAGCGCAATTAAAAGATCAATATAATAAAGCAAAACAAGACATAACAGAGAGATTTGAAGATAAAGTTTTAAAAATTAGAAGTGGTGATGATTTATTACCAAGTGTTATGAAAATGGTAAAAGTATTCGTTGCAATCAAAAGACGATTAAGACCTGGTGATAAAATGTCTGGAAGACATGGAAACAAAGGTGTTGTAAGTAAAATTGTACCTGTTGAAGATATGCCATATAGAGAAGATGGTAGACCAGTTGATATTGTATTAAATCCCCTGGGTGTTCCAAGTAGGATGAACGTCGGACAAATTTTAGAGACACATTTAGGTTGGGCATGTAAAGAATTTGGTGAACAAGTCAAAAATCTAGTTAACGAAAATAACAAAAAAATTGAAAGAACAGAAAAAATCGAAAAATTCTTAAAATCTGTTTATGGAGAAGAAATTTTTAACGAAAAAGTAGATAAATTAAGCAAAAGTGAATTTAAAGATCTTTGTGAAAATTTACAAAATGGCATCGCAATCTCAACGCCTGTATTTGATGGTGCTAAAGAAAAAAATGTTACTGAGATGCTTGAACTAGCAAATTTACCAGGATCTGGACAAACTTATTTATGGGATGGAAGAACAGGAGAGAAATTTGATAGACCAGTTACCGTTGGAATAATCTACATGCTAAAACTTCATCACTTAGTTGAAGATAAAATTCATGCAAGATCTACAGGACCTTACAGTTTGGTTACACAACAACCACTAGGTGGTAAAGCACAATTAGGTGGTCAAAGATTTGGGGAAATGGAAGTTTGGGCACTTGAGGCATATGGTGCATCATATACATTACAGGAAATTTTAACTGTTAAATCTGATGACGTTGCAGGAAGAGTTAAAGTTTACGAGACTATAGTTAAAGGTGAAGAGAACTTTGAGTCTGGAATACCAGAGTCATTTAACGTTTTAGTTAAAGAGATTAAATCACTAGCATTAAATGTGGAGCTTAATTAATGAAAAAAGAATTAACAGATCTATTTAAGGGCAGCGAAATTTCAGAAGCTCAAAATTTTAATAGCATTAAAATTTCACTTGCTAGTCCAGAGAAAATTAAATCTTGGACATTTGGTGAAATTAAAAAGCCTGAAACAATTAATTATAGAACGTTTAGACCTGAAAAAGATGGTTTGTTCTGCGCAAGGATTTTTGGACCAATAAAAGATTATGAGTGTTTATGCGGTAAGTATAAACGAATGAAATTTAGAGGAATTATATGTGAGAAATGTGGTGTTGAGGTTACAAAATCAAATGTAAGAAGAGAAAGAATGGGCCACATTAATCTTGCTACACCGGTAGCACATATTTGGTTCTTAAAGTCTCTTCCAAGCAGAATTGCTTTGGCAGTAGACATGAAATTAAAAGAAATAGAGAGAGTTCTTTATTTTGAAAACTTTATAGTAATAGAACCTGGTTTAACTGGTTTACAAAAAAATCAACTCTTAAATGAGGAAGAATTAGCAAAATACCAGGATGAGTTTGGTGAAGAAAGTTTTACAGCGGGAATAGGAGCAGAAGCAGTTCTTGAGATGCTGAAAAATTTAGATTTAGAATTAGAAAGAAAAAATCTTGTTAGCTTTATTAAAGAAACTAAATCAAAAGTTAATGAAGAAAGAGCAATTAAAAGATTAAAATTAATAGAGTCATTTATCGAAACAGGTCAAAAACCTGAGTGGATGATTATGACTGTTGTACCAGTTATACCACCAGAATTAAGACCATTAGTTCCTCTAGACGGTGGAAGATTTGCCACTTCAGATCTTAACGATTTATACAGAAGAGTAATTAACAGAAATAACAGATTAAAAAGATTAATGGATCTTAAAGCTCCAGATATTATTGTAAGAAATGAAAAAAGGATGCTTCAAGAGTCTGTAGATGCTTTATTTGATAATGGTAGAAGAGGCAGGGTAATAACAGGAACAGGTAAGCGACCACTTAAATCTCTTGCTGAAATGTTAAAAGGTAAACAAGGAAGATTTAGACAAAATTTATTAGGTAAACGAGTTGATTATTCTGGAAGATCAGTAATCGTTGTAGGACCTGATTTGAAACTACACGAGTGTGGTTTACCAAAAAAAATGGCTCTTGAGTTATTTAAACCATTTTTATACGCAAGATTAAATAAATTAGGCTTAGCTTCAACAATTAAACAAGCTAAAAAATTAGTTGAAAAAGAAACAAATGCAGTTTGGGACGCTTTAGAATTGATAGTTAGAGAGCATCCGGTACTTTTAAATAGAGCACCAACACTTCATAGACTTGGAGTTCAAGCATTTGAGCCAAAATTAATTGAAGGAGATGCAATTGAATTACACCCTTTAACTTGTGCAGCATTTAACGCTGACTTTGATGGTGACCAAATGGCAGTTCACGTTCCATTAAGTTTAGAAGCTCAATTAGAAGCAAGAATATTAATGTTATCTACAAATAATATTCTTTCTCCATCAAATGGTAAACCAATTATTGTTCCGAGTCAGGATATGATTTTAGGAATTTACTATCTTTCACAAGAACCTATATCCGATAAACCAGCAGGATACTTTACAAACTCAGATCAAATTGAATTTGCATTATCATCTGGCCAAATAAATGTACATAGTACTATCATTTCAAGATTTGAAACTGTAGATGATCAAGGTAATAAAAAAATGGAAAAATACACTTCTACAGCTGGAAGATTTTTATTAGCAAATTTATTACCTAAAAATAGCAACATTAAGTTCTCTTTAGTAGATAGATTATTACCTAAAAAAGTAGTTTCAGAAATAATTGATGTTGTTTTTAGATTTTGTGGTCAAAAAACAACTGTAATTTTCTGTGACAAGCTTAAAGATTTAGGATTTAAACACGCATTTAAAGCAGGAATTTCGTTTGGAAAAGACGATCTTGTAATCCCTGAAAATAAAACTCAATTAATTGATGATACTAAGAAATTAATTGCAGATTATGAAACTCAATATGCTGAAGGTTTAATTACAAGAGGCGAAAAATACAACAAAGTTGTTGATGCTTGGTCTAAGTGTACAGATAAAGTTGCTGGAGAAATGATGAAAGGAATTTCAGCTACAGAAAAAACTGATGAAGGATTGAAAATAAATTCTGTATTTATGATGGCAGATAGTGGAGCGAGAGGATCTGCTGCTCAAATGAAACAATTAGCTGGTATGAGAGGTTTGATTGCTAAACCTTCAGGTGAAATTATTGAAAGCCCAATTATCTCAAACTTTAAAGAGGGATTAACTGCTTTGGAGTATTTCAACTCAACACACGGAGCTAGAAAAGGTTTAGCAGATACAGCGCTTAAAACAGCTAGTTCTGGATATTTAACGAGAAGACTTTGTGATGTAGCTCAAGATTTAACTGTTACCAAAAAAGCTTGTGACTGTAAAAATCCAGGATTTATCGAACTCTCTGAAATTTTAGAAGGTGGTAATGTAGTAGTAAGCCTTTCTGAAAGAGCGCTTGGTAGAGTTACATTTGATGAGATTAAACATCCTTTAACTGGTGAAGTAATAATCAAAAAACAAACCATGATCGATGAGGCTGGATGTGATAAAATTGATGCTGCAGGGGTAAAATCAATAAAAGTTTACTCAGTAATGACTTGTGGTTCAAAAGAAGGTGTTTGTGCTACTTCTTACGGAAGAGATTTATCTAGAGGTAAAATGGTTCATGTTGGTGAAGCTATTGGAATGATTTCTGCACAGTCAATCGGTGAACCAGGAACACAGTTAACAATGAGAACTTTCCACGTAGGTGGAACTGCCTCTGTTAAACAGGACTCACAAATTGTAACTAAAAATGAAGGAACATTAAAAATTATAAACTCAAATATATTAGAGGACTCTAAAAAGAATTTAATTGTAATGGGTAGAAATACTCAGCTTTCAATTGAGGATGATAATGGAGTTCAAATTGCAGTTTATAAAGTTGCATATGGATCAAGATTATTTTTTAATAACGGTGATAAAGTAAAAGCGAATACTAAGATATGTGAATGGGATCCTTACACAACACCAGTTATAGCAGAGAAAAGTGGTACAGCTAGTTATGTAGATCTAATTGATGGTGTTTCAATTCAAGAAACTACTGACGATGCAACAGGAATTTCTTCTAAATCAGTAATTGATTGGAGAGGCCAATCAAAAAGCACTGATTTAAAACCTAGAATTACTTTAAGAGATGAAAAAGGAAATGTGATTAAAAAAGCTGATGATAATGAAGCTAGATATTATTTAGTGCCAGATTCAATTTTATCAATTAAAGATGGTCAAAAAGTTTATGCAGGTGACGTAATTGCAAGATTACCTAAAGAAACTACAAAAACAAAAGATATTACCGGAGGTCTTCCAAGAGTTGCTGAGTTATTTGAAGCTAGAAAAGCTAAGGATAGTGCGATCATTGCAGAAAATGATGGTAGTGTTGTTTTTGGTAAAGAGGTAAGAGGCAAACAAAGAGTATCTATTGTTCCTGAAGATGGATCAGAACCTTCAAATTATTTAATTCCAAAAGGTAAACATATCAATTTTAATCCAGGTGAAAAAATTCAAAAAGGAGAGTATCTTTTAGATGGTCAACCACTGCCACATGATATTTTGAGAATCTTAGGAATAAAAGAATTAACAGAATATTTTGTTAACCAAGTTCAAGAAGTTTATAGATTACAAGGTGTAATTATAAACGATAAACATATCGAAACTATTTTAAGACAAATGCTTAAAAAAGTTGAGGTTAAAGTATCAGGTGACTCAAGTTATTTACCTGGTGAAGTGGTTGATAGAATTAAGTTTGATAATACTAATGAAAAATTGGTTGCAGAAGGAAAAACACCAGCCGTTGGTGAAAGAGTTCTAATGGGTATCACTAAAGCTTCACTTCAAACGGAGTCATTTATATCAGCAGCTTCGTTCCAGGAAACAACAAGAGTATTAACAGATGCTGCAATTAAAGGAAAAGTCGATCCATTAAATGGTCTAAAAGAGAACGTGATTGTCGGAAGATTAGTTCCAGCAGGTACTGGTAATATTAAAAATAGATGGAACAACAAAGCTCTAGAAGACGATAATAATTTCTTAGCAGAGCAGGATAAAATAGAAGCTTCAGAACCTGAAGAAACACAGGCAAATCAGTAAAAAAATCGCCTTAAAATTGCAGTTTTAGTTTGACAAAGAGCTATTAATAAGTAATTTGGCGATGTTTTTGGTTGGAATGTAGTGCTTCTAACAGTACTAAACGCTGCCACAAAATAACCTGTCAGTTATTTTCATCTAAAAATAAATTAATTAATTTTAAAATATTTATGCCAACTATTAACCAGTTGTTAAGAAAAAAAAGAGTGAAACCAGCAGCAAGGAACAAAGTTCCTGCTTTACAAAAACAACCTTTAAAGAGAGGTGTTTGTGTTAAAGTTTATACAACAACTCCTAAGAAACCAAACTCTGCTTTAAGAAAAGTTGCTAGAGTAAGATTATCAAATGGATTTGAAGTTACAGCTTACATTCCTGGTGAAGGTCACAACCTTCAAGAACACTCGGTAGTACTGATTAGAGGTGGTAGGGTAAAAGATTTACCAGGTGTTCGTTATCATATTCTAAGAGGTAATCTAGACACTCAAGGTGTTGCAAATAGAAAACAAAGAAGATCTTTATACGGAACAAAAAAAGGTAAATAATGTCTAGAAAAAAAACACAGCCCAAAAAAAATGTAGTTCCAGATCCAAAATTTAATTCAACTATAATTCCAAAATTAATAAACAATATAATGTATGACGGTAAAAGAGGTATCGCTGCTAAAATTGTTTATGATGCAATTGACAAAATAAAAACAAAAACAAAAGATGAACCAATAAATATTTTTAATGAAGCAATTAATAACATCAAACCAACTGTAGAAGTTAGATCTAGAAGAGTTGGTGGTGCAACTTATCAAGTTCCTGTTGAGGTAAAAAGTAAAAGAGCACAAGCGTTAGCTATCAGATGGTTAGTTGAGTCAGCAAGAAAAAGAAAAGATAAACACATGGCAGATAAAATTTTTAATGAGCTTTATGATGCTTATGAAAAAAAAGGTGCTGCTGTTAAAAAAAGAGAGGATGTACACAAAATGGCGGAGTCCAATAAGGCCTTTGCTCATTTTAGGTGGTAATAAGATATGGCTAGAACTCATACATTAGATAAATACAGAAACATTGGGATCATGGCCCATATAGATGCTGGTAAAACAACTACTACAGAAAGAATTTTATATTACACAGGTAAAAGTCATAAAATAGGTGAAGTACACGATGGTGCAGCAACCATGGATTGGATGGAGCAAGAACAAGAAAGAGGTATTACAATTACTTCTGCAGCAACTACTTGTTTTTGGAATGATCACAGAGTTAACATTATAGATACTCCAGGTCACGTAGACTTTACTATTGAAGTAGAGAGATCTTTAAAAGTTTTAGATGGTGCAGTAGCTGTTTTTGATGGCGTAGCAGGTGTAGAACCACAATCCGAAACTGTATGGAGACAAGCCGATAAGTATAAAGTACCAAGAATTTGTTTTGTAAACAAATTAGACAGAACAGGTGCTGATTTCTTTAGATGTGTAGACATGATTAAAGATAGATTAGGTGCTAAACCATTAGTATTACAAGTTCCTATTGGAATTGAAGCTTCTCTAACTGGAGTTGTTGATTTAGTTAAAATGAAAGCTCAAGTTTGGAAAAATGAGGCTTTAGGTGCAGAATGGGAATACAAAGATATTCCTGATGATCTTAAAGAAATAACTGAAAAGTATAGAACGGAATTAATCGAAACTGCTGTAGAACAAGATGAAAAGTTAATGGAGTCTTACTTAAATGGAGACGAAATTAAGGAAGAAGATTTGGTTAAATGCATAAGAAAAGGAACATTGGATTTTAGTTTTGTTCCTGTTTTAACTGGATCTGCCTTTAAAAATAAAGGTGTTCAGCCTTTACTAGATGCAGTTGTGAACTACTTGCCAAGTCCAGTTGATATTGGTTCAATTAAAGGAACAAAAGTTGGATCAGAAGATGAAATAGAAATGAAATTTGATGATGGTTCTTCTTTTTCCGGTTTAGCATTTAAAGTTGCAAACGATCCTTTTGTAGGTTCTTTAACATTCGTTAGAATCTATTCTGGTACAATTAAGTCTGGAACTGCCGTATACAACTCTTCATCTGATAAAGAAGAAAGAGTTGGTCGTATGCTTTTAATGCATGCTAATTCAAGAGAAGATATTAAAGAGGCTAATGCAGGTGATATTGTTTCACTTGCAGGATTAAAAAATACTATGACTGGTCACACTTTATGTGACAAAGAAAATCCAGTGTTGCTAGAGCCAATGGAATTCCCAGAGCCAGTAATTGAAATTGCTGTAGAACCAAAAACAAAAGGTGATCAAGAAAAAATGGGTGAAGCTTTAGCAAGATTAGCTAAAGAGGATCCATCATTTAGAGTTTCTTCAGATGAAGAGTCAGGTCAAACAATAATTAAAGGTATGGGTGAACTTCACTTAGATATCATTGTTGATCGAATGAAAAGAGAATTTAAAGTTGAAGCAAACGTAGGTGCTCCACAAGTTGCTTACAGAGAAACTATAGAAAAATCTGCTGAGTATGAATACATACATAAAAAACAAAGTGGTGGTGCTGGTCAGTTCGCTAAAGTTAAATTATTTGTTGAACCTCAAGAACCAGGAAAAGGTAGAGAAGTTGAAAGTGCTATTAAGGGTGGAGCTATTCCTAAAGAATTTATTCCTGGTGTTGAAAAAGGTATTGAAACAGTATCTGATAGTGGAATTTTGGCAGGTTTCCCAATGATTGATTACAAAGTAACTATTGTTGATGGTTTACATCACGATGTTGACTCAAGCGTTTTAGCTTTTGAACTTGCAAGCAGGGCATGTTTTAAAGAAGCATGTACTCAAGGTGGATTAAAACTTCTAGAACCAATTATGAGAGTAGAAGTTGTTACTCCTGAAGATTATATGGGAGATGTTATTGGTGATTTAAACAGTAGAAGAGGACAAATAAGTACTCAAGAACAAAGAGGAAATGCAACTGTAATTACAGCTATGGTTCCTCTAGCAAATATGTTCGGTTACATTAATAATCTTAGATCAATGTCACAAGGAAGAGCACAATATTCAATGTTCTTTGATCATTATTCTAAAGTTCCTCAAAACGTTCAAGACGAAGTAACTAAAAAGGTAGCAGGATAATGGAAAAGCAAAATATTAGAATAAAACTAAGAGCTTATGATAATAAGGTTTTAGATGCCTCTACAGAAGAAATTGTAAACACAGTTAAAAGAACTGGGGCTACAATAAAAGGGCCAATTCCATTACCTACAAGAATTGAAAGATATACTGTATTAAGATCACCTCACATAGATAAGAAAAGTAGAGAACAATTTGAATCAAGAACACACAAAAGATTAATCGATATTATTGAACCAACACCACAAACTGTAGAAGCTTTGATGAAACTGGATTTAGCTTCTGGTGTAGATGTGGAGATAAAAATTTAATCATGAGTGAGATAGCTTTATTAGGAAAAAAAATAGGAATGACAAGAGAGTTCTATAAATCTGGTCAATTAGTTCCTGTGACTGTACTAAAGGTTGAAAAAGCAAGAGTTATTCAGGTCATTGAAGAGGAAAAAAGAGGATACAAAGCTGTTCAGCTTGGATATGGAAAAATTAAAAATTCAAAACTAACAAAATCAATGAAAGGTGTTTTTGCTAAAAAAAATACTGAAGCTAAGAAAAAATTAAAAGAATTTAGAGTAAATGATACTTCTGTTTACAAAGAAGGAAACGAGTTTGGTTTAGAAATATTTAAAGATATTAAATTTGTAGACACAAGATCAAAGACAATTGGTAAAGGTTTTGCAGGTGCTATGAAAAGACATAATTTTGGAGGTTTAAGAGCCAGTCACGGTGTTTCAATATCACACAGAGCTCATGGTTCAACTGGGCACAGTCAAGATCCAGGAAAAGTTTTTAAAGGAAAAAAAATGGCTGGTCATATGGGTGACAAGCTAAGAACAATGCAAAATATTGAAATAATAAAAACAGACTTAGAAAACGAACTTCTTTACTTAAAAGGATCAATACCTGGTTCAAAAAATTCTGAAGTAATGGTTAAAAAATCAGTGAAAAATATAAGCAAAATGACAATTGGTGAGAAACAAGCAGCTGCTGAACAGGCTAAAAAAACACCTGAGAAAAAGAAAAAATAATGAAATTAGATAAAATTAGCATAGACGGAAAAAAAGATAGTATTGAAGTTTTGGATAAGATTTTTTCTGCAAAAATTAACCATAAATTAGTTAGCGCTGTACTTTATAAAACAAATGCTAATTACAAAGGAAGACATGCCAAAACTAAGCAACAAAATGAAGTAAAAGGACCAACTTCGAAAATATATGCTCAAAAAGGGACTGGTGGCGCAAGGCATGCTAGTAGAAAAGCTCCTATATTTGTTGGTGGTGGTATTGCTCATGGACCAAAAGGTGAATTGGCTTATAAAAAAAGAAAACTAAACAAAACTGAGAAAAAACAAAGCGTAGCTTCATTAATTACTGAAAAAAATAATAATAAAAATTTATTAATCTTAAATGATTTTACTTCCGAAATAAAAAAAACAAAAGAAATGAACTCAATTATTAATAAACTTGAAATTACAAATTCACTAATAATTTTAGATAAAAATTCTAAAGAAAAAATTGAAAAATCAGCAAGAAATATTCCAAATGTTAAAGTGACAGATGTAAATCATTTCAGCGCTTATGACATTATTAAATTTAAAAAAGTAGTTTTCACAGAAAGTTCAGTGAAAGAATTAGAAAAGAGATATTCATAATATGGAAAAAATTCATTTATACGACAAAATTCTTTCTCCAGTGGTTACAGAGAAATCAACTAATTTATCTGAACTAAATAAAATTGTATTTAAAGTTCCAGGTGATGCAAATAAAAAAAATTTAAAAAAGAATATTGAAAAAATATTCAAAGTTAATGTGACAAAGATAAATATTATTAACAAACAGAACAGAACAAAAGTAACCAGAGGTAGAAAAGTAAAAGTATCTGGATATAAAAAAGCAATAATTACTTTAAAAAAAGGTCAGAGCATTGATCTTACAACAGGAATTTAATAAATGGCATTAAAAACTTTTAAACCATATACAAAATCTACAAGAGGGACTATTTTAGTTGATAGAACTGGTTTATGGAAAGGTAAACCATTCAAGACCTTAGTTTCACCTAAAAATGCGATGAAAGGTAGAAATAATAATGGTCATATTACCTCTATTAATAGAGCTGGTGGACATAAAAAAATGTACAGACATGTAGATTTTTATCGAAAAAAATTCGACATGGAAGCCACAGTTGAAAGAATTGAATATGATCCTAATAGATCATGCTACATTATGTTAGTTAAATTTGAGGATGGTACTCACTCATATTTTTTAGCACCACAAAAAATTAAAGTTGGAGATAAAGTTGAAAGCGGTTCTAAAAAAGAAATTAAAGTAGGTAATTGTATGCCATTACAAGATATACCAGTGGGTATCAATATACATAATGTCGAGATACAGCCAGGTGGTGGTGGAAAAATTGCCAGAGCAGCTGGTTCATCAGTTACTATTAGTGGTCTAGATGGAAACTACAGTTTAATAAAATTAGCCTCAGGTGAAGTGCGAAAAATAGATTCAAGAGCTTTAGCTACAATTGGAATTTTAAGTAATCCAGATCAAAAAAATATTAAAATTGGAAAAGCAGGTAGATCAAGATGGTTGGGTAGAAGACCTCATACTAGAGGTGTTGTTAAAAACCCAGTTGATCACCCACATGGAGGTGGAGAAGGAAAATCTGCTGGGGGAAGACATCCAGTTTCACCTACAGGACAATCTGCTAAAGGTTTAAAAACTCGAGATAATAAAAGAACAGATAAATTTATAGTTAAGAGAAGAAATAAGAGGAAGGATACTAAGTAATGGCTAGAGCAGTTTGGAAAGGTCCGTTTGTAGAAGAAAGCTTGATGAAGAAAGTCGACAAGTATAAAGACGATCCAAAGAAAATTCCTATTAAAACTTGGTCAAGAAAATCTACAATTTTACCAGATTTTGTAGGTGTAAGTTTCCAAATTTATAATGGTAAAAAATTTATACCAATAACTGTTTCAGAAGATATGGTTGGACATAAATTAGGTGAGTTTGCGCCAACAAGAACGTTCTTTGGTCATACACCGGCTGATAAAAAAGCTAAACCAGCAACAGCAGAGAAGAAATAATTATGGGTAAAAAAAAGAAAATTGATAAAACTAACGACAAAACAGTAAAGTCTGTTAACAACGGTATTAGATCAAGTGTCAGAAAGCTAAATCCAATACTAAAAAGTATTGTTGGCAAAAAAGTTGATGTAGCAATTAGAGATTTACAGTTTTCAGAAAAAAGAGTTACTAGAGATGTTAGAAAAACTATCAGTTCAGCAGTAGCCAATGCTGAAAATAATTTTCAATACGATATTGATAAATTAATAGTTAAAGAGGCATATTGTGGAAAAAAAATAGTTATGAAAAGATTTAGACCAAGAGCCAAAGGAAGAGCGGCACCAATATTAAAACCTTGGTCAACTGTTACAATAATTTTATCAGAAGCAAAACAAATGGAGAAGCATGGGGCAAAAAGTTAATCCTGTAGGTTTTAGATTAGGTGTCAACAGAGGATGGGATTCTGTATGGTATGCTAAGAAAAAAGATTTTGGAAATTACCTAATCGAAGATTTTAAAATTAGGGAATATATCAAGAAAAATGTAATCAACTCTGGTGTATCCAAGGTAATGATCGAAAGAACATCAAATAAATGTTATGTTACAATATATACTTCTAGACCTGGATTTGTTATTGGGAAAAAAGGAAGTGATATAGACAAAATTAAAAATAATCTTTCAAAATTCACTACAAATGAAGTTAATTTAAATATTAAAGAAGTTAAAAAACCTGAAACTAATGCTTATTTAGTAGCTGAAAACATAGCACAACAGCTTGTTAAAAGAATTTCTTATAGAAGAGCTATGAAAAGAGCAATGCAATCATGTATTAGACTTGGAGCAAAAGGAATTAAAGTTTCTGTGAGTGGAAGACTTGGCGGAAATGAAATAGCTAGAACTGAGTGGTTAAGAGATGGTAGTATTCCATCACATACTTTAAGAGCTGATATAGATTATGCAGAGGCAGAGGCTCTTACAACTTATGGAATTATTGGTATTAAAGTTTGGATTTATAAAGGTGAAGTTTTTGCAAGAGAATTTAGCCAAGAGACTAACAAGGTAACGCCAAAGGAAGGTAAATAATAATGCTTCAACCAGTAAGAACAAAGTGGAGAAAAGCGCATAAAGGCAGAATTCACGGTACTGCTACTAGAGCAAGTACTATTAATTATGGTGCTTACGCATTGAAGGCTTTGCAGCCTGAAAGAGTTACTGGAAAACAAATAGAGGCTGCAAGGGTTGCATTAACAAGACACATGAAAAGACAAGGAAGAGTTTGGACAAGAATATTTCCAAATATACCAGTTTCTAAAAAACCGATTGAGGTCAGAATGGGTAAAGGTAAAGGATCACCAGAATATTTTGCATGCAGAGTAAAACCAGGAAGAATATTATTTGAAGTTGATGGTGTTTCTGAACAAATTGCCAAAGAAGCTTTATATAAAGCATCAGCTAAATTACCGATTAAGACCAAAACTATTAAGAGATTTGCATAATGAAAAAACAAGAAATTAAAAAATTATCAAAGGACGAAATTGTGAAGAATATTGATAAACTTAAAAAAGATCTTTTTAATTTCAGATTTCAAAAAATGAATTCACAAGTAACAAACCCAGCTAAAATTGGGGAAACTAGAAAAACAATAGCAAGATTAAAAACAATTTTAAAAGGAAAAGCAAATGCCTAAAAAAATACTTACTGGAGTAGTCATAAGCGATAAACCAAATAAAACAGTTACTGTTATGGTAGAACGTAAATATTCTCACCCAGTTCTTAAAAAAGTAATCAGAGTTAGAAAAAATTATAATGCTCACGATGAAAATAATAAGTTCAAAACTGGTGACAAAGTTTCAATTATTGAGAGCAAACCTTTTTCAAAAAATAAAAAATTTCAAGTTATGGAGAGTACAAAGTTATGATTGGTGTTCAAACAGAATTACAAGTAGCTGATAATACTGGTGCAAAAAGAATTGAGTGTATTAAAGTTTTAGGTGGATCAAAAAGAAGATATGCTAGTATTGGTGATACAATTGTAATTGCAGTTAAAGAGGCGATGCCTAAAGGAAAAGTTAAAAAAGGATCTGTCCATAAAGCTGTCGTTGTGAGAGTTAAAAAGGGAATTCATAGAAATGATGGTTCTAAAGTAAGATTTGATAATAATGCTGCTGTGTTAGTTGATGACAAAGGGGAGCCAGTAGGAACAAGGATTTTTGGTCCAGTTACAAGAGAATTAAGAAGCAGAGGTCAAATGAAAATTATTTCATTAGCACCGGAGGTTTTATAATGATTAAAAAAGGTTTGAAAGTAAGAGTTTTAACTGGAAAAGATAAAAAAAAAGAAGGTGAAGTTATTGAAATAGATAGAGTCAATAACCGAGCTAAAGTTAAAGAAATTAACATGGTTAAAAAACACGTAAAAACAACAAAAGAGAAAAAAGGTGGAATTTTTCCTAAAGAGAGCTTTATTCATATTTCTAACTTAAAACTAATTAATGAAAAAGCGGCAAAGAAAAAAGAGGCTAAAAAATAATGACACCAAGATTAAAAGAAATATTCAATAAAGAAATTCAGCCTGCATTAAAAGATCAGTTTGGTTTTAAAAATATTTATATGGCTCCAAGAATTGAGAAAATTGTTTTAAATATGGGTCTTGGATTAGATGCTACAGATTCTAAGATTTTAAAATCATGTGAAGAAGATATGGCTAAAATTACTGGACAAAAACCAGTAACAACAAAATTTAAAAAATCAGTTGCAAACTTTAAAACAAGAAAAGGATCAAACGCTGGTCTAAAAGTAACATTAAGAAAAAATAGAATGTATGAATTCTTAGACAGATTAGTGAATATTGCATTGCCAAGAATTAAAGATTTTAGAGGTTTGTCTCCAAAAGGCTTTGACAAATTTGGTAATTATACATTTGGAATTAAAGAACATATAATTTTCCCAGAAGTAAGCTTTGATAGAGCAGACAAAGTTAGAGGGTTAGATATAGTAATAGTTATTAAAGCAATAAACAAAGAGCATAGTTTTGCATTATTAGAAAAAATGAATTTTCCATTTATTAAAAAAGGAGATAATTAAACATGGCAAAGTTAAGCGCGGTTAATAAAAATAAAAAAAGAATTAAGCTTTCAGATAGACTTTATAAGAAAAGACAAGCATTAAAGAGGATTGTAATGGATAAAAAGATTCCATTAGAAGAAAGATTTAAAGCGCAGCAAAAATTATCAAAACTGCCAAGAAACTCGGCTAAAATAAGAGTTATGAATAGATGTGAGATTACTGGAAGACCTCACGGTGTTTACAGAAAATTAAAGATTTCAAGAATTGCATTAAGACAATTAGGATTACAAGGAAAGATACCTGGTTTAGTTAAATCTAGCTGGTAGAAAGGAAAATTATGAGTTTAAGTGACCCAATAGGAGATATGATTGCAAGAGTGAAGAACGCTCAAGCCAGAAATCATAAGAAAGTAGAATTACCTTCATCTAATTTTAAAACAAAAATTGCAGATATACTTAAAAATGAGGGTTTTATTAAAGATTTTAAAGTAAGTTCTGAAGAAAAGAAACCAATGCTATCATTAGAACTTAAGTACCATTCAGGTAATCCAGTAATAAGTGCTTTTGAAAGAGTATCTAAACCAGGGAGAAGAATTTTTTCATCTGCCGATAGCTTACCTAAAATAAATAATGGTTTAGGAATTGCTATTGTATCAACTCCAAAAGGAGTAATGACTGATATAGATGCAAGAAAACAAAAAGTTGGTGGCGAAATAATTTGCAAGGTATTTTAATGTCTAAAATAGGTAAAATAAACATATCGATCCCAGAAAAAGTTAAAGTTGCTTTAGCTGGTAATAATATAAATATAGAAGGACCTCTTGGAAAAAAATCAATCAATATTGATTTAGATATGTTTAATTTAGACATAATTGAAGGAAAAGAAATTTCTATTAAACCAAAAAAAGTAGATCAAAATTCAAAAAGACTTTGGGGAATGAATAGAAGTTTAATCAATAATGCTGTAATTGGATCAAGTACAGGTTATGAAAAAACTTTAGAATTAGTTGGTGTAGGTTATAGAGCAGCACTAAAGGGAAATCAGTTAAATTTACAATTGGGTTATAGTCATGATATCAATTTTGACATACCAGAAGGCATTAAAATTGCTGTTGAAAAACAAACAACATTAAAAATTACAGGATCTGATAAGCAGCTAGTTGGGGAAGTTGCATCTAAAATCAAAACATTAAGAAAAATCGAACCATACAAAGGAAAAGGTGTTAGAGAAAAAGGACAATATGTTCTTAAAAAAGAGGGAAAGAAAAAGTAATGAAACTAAACACTAGTATCAGAAAAAGATATAGAGTTAGCAATAAAGTTAAAAAAGTTGCTTCAAAAGATAGATTTAGATTAAGTATTTCTAGATCATCAAAAAATATTTCAGCTCAAATAATTGATGATACAAAAAATGTAACTTTATTATCAGCTTCATCTGTAGAAAAAGATCTTAAATCAACTGATAAAGTTAATAAAACTGAATTATCTAAATTGGTTGCTCAAAAATTAGCTAAAAAAGCTCAAGAGAAAAAAATTACTAAAATTTACTTTGATAGAGGTTCATATAAATATCATGGTAGAATTAAAGTTTTTGCAGAAACCTTAAGAGAAAACGGAATGGAATTTTAATTATGGAAAATTTTAAAGATAAAAAAACTGACGATATATTAGAAAAATTAGTTCATATAAATCGTATTACTAAAGTTGTTAAGGGTGGAAGAAGATTTGGATTTTCAGCTCTTGTAGTTGTTGGAAATCAAGCCGGAAAAATTGGAATAGCTCACGCAAAAGCAAAACAAGTGCCTGATGCCATTAAAAAAGCAAATGAGATGGCTAGAAGAAAACTTACTCATATACCATTAAGAGAAGGCAGAACGATACATCATGATGTAAAGGCGAAAGATGGCTCGGGTAGAATAGTGTTAAGAGCTGCTTCAAAAGGAACTGGTATAATTGCAGGTGGTCCAGTTAGAGCGGTATGTGAAGTTTTAGGAGTAAAAGATATTGTTGCAAAATCTATGGGAACTTCTAATGCCCACAATGTTATAAGAGCTACAATGAAAGCTTTAATGAAACAAAGTTCACCAAAACAAATATCAGCAATAAGAAATAAAAAAATTTCTGAAATAATTGAAAAAAGAGGATAATGATTACTTTAAATAATAGAGAAAAAATCAATAAATCTAAAATAAGAGTTGGAAGAGGAATTGGTTCTGGAAAAGGCAAAACATCAGGAAGAGGTGTTAAAGGTCAAAAATCAAGATCTGGAGTAGCTATAAAAAGTTTTGAAGGTGGTCAAATGCCACTATACAGAAGACTTCCAAAAAGAGGTTTTAATCCAATATCAAAAGAGAGTGTCGCAATTTTAAATCTAGATAAAATTCAATCTTATATAGACAAAAAAAATATTAATCCAAATGAAGTATTAAACTCCGAATTGTTAAAAAAACTTAAATTAATAAATAAAAACTCAAAGAAATTAAAAATTTTAGGTTCTGGGGAAGTAAAAGATAAAATTAATATTGAAGCAGACCTAGCCTCTAAATCAGCAATAGAAAAACTAGAAAAAATTGGTGGATCTATTCAATTAAAAAAATAGTTTGTTTATATGAGTGCATCATCATCAACAAATGATTTAAGAAATAGAATTATATTTACTATTTTAATATTAGCCGTTTATAGATTTGGAACATTTGTACCTTTACCTGGTATAGATCCTGAACAATTGAAAATCATGATGGAAGGTAATCAAAAAGGATTACTTGGCATGTTTAATGTTTTTGCCGGTGGAGCAGTTAGCAGAATGGCAATATTTGCATTAGGTATAATGCCTTACATTTCTTCAGCAATTATAGTTCAACTTTTGACTGGGGTTTCTGACTATTTTAAAAATCTAAAAGCTCAAGGTGAGACAGGCAGAGCTAAAATCACACAAATCACTAGATATGGAACAGTATTACTTGCAACAGTCCAAGGATATGGTTTATCTGTTGGTCTAGAGTCATCCGCTGACTTAGTAATTAACCCAGGAGCTTTTTTTAAAATAACTACTGTTACAACAATAGTTGCAGGAACAATATTTTTAATGTGGCTGGGAGAACAAATTACTCAAAGAGGTATTGGTAACGGTATATCGTTAATAATTTTTGCTGGTATTGTAGCAGAAATTCCAAGAGCTTTGGTTACAACTTTTGAATTAGGTAGAACGGGCGCTGTTTCAACATTTATGATCCTAGCTATATTTGTTCTATTAATTGTTACAATTCTTTTTGTAGTTTTTATGGAAAGAGCATTAAGAAAAATTCTTATTAATTATCCAAAAAGACAAATGGGAAACAAAATGTATGGAGGAGAGTCATCACATTTACCTTTAAAAATAAATCAGGCTGGAGTAATTCCTGCAATTTTTGCTTCTGCACTTCTATTGCTACCAGTAACATTCTCAAATTTTTCGTTTTCTAACAATGAAACATTTTTAAACTTGAGCTCTTATTTTACGCAAGGTCAACCTCTTTATATGTTGCTGTATGCATCAGGAATAATATTTTTTACTTTTTTTTATACCTCTATAACATTCAATCCAACCGAAACTGCTGAGAATCTTAGGAAGTATGGAGGTTTTGTACCAGGAATTAGACCAGGTGAAAGTACAGCGTTGTATATTGAAAATATTTCAACAAAATTAACTACGATTGGTGCTCTATATTTAACTCTAGTTTGTTTGATGCCGGAATTTTTAATTGCAAACTATCCAATACCTTTTTATTTAGGTGGTGCATCTATATTAATTGTTGTTGTGGTAGCCATCGATACTGTAACACAAATACAAACAAGATTAATGAGTTCACAATACGAACAACTGATTAAAAAAACAAAATTTGGTAAATAAGTGAATATAATTTTATTTGGACCTCCTGGTGCTGGAAAAGGTACTCAGTCTAAATATCTCGTAAATAAATTAAATGCTTTTCAAATTTCAACAGGCGATCTTTTAAGAGAAGAAATCAAAAAAAATTCAGACATTGGTAAAGCGATAACCAATGACATGAGTAATGGAAAATTTATAAGTGATGATATTGTTAATAAACTTATACAAAATTTAATATCTGATCCTCAAAAAAAAAATAAATTAATCTTTGATGGATATCCTCGATCATTAACTCAGGCAAAAAATTTAGAAGCAGTACTAAAAAATTCAAATCAGAGTATAGATTTAATTTTATTTCTAAACGTAGATAAAGAAACAATTCTCAAAAGGCTTGAAAAGAGAAAAATTATAGAAAACAGGTCTGATGATGATACTCATACGATAATTTCAAGGTATGAGAAATACATGGAAACAACCCAACCAGTTCTAAATTTCTACTCTGAGAATCCAAATTTTAAAGAGATTGATGGAAGCTTAGAAATTAAAGAAATAACAAGGAAAATAGACACTTTTATCAATGTATAAGACGTTGACTTTGATTAATCTTCTTATATAAAAGGCACAATTTATCACAAAAATTATGGCTCGTATCGCAGGTATAAACATTCCACAGAATAAACTTGTTCACATAGGTTTAACTTATATTTATGGTATTGGTGATAAATTCTCTCAACAAATTTGTTCATCTTTAGAAATCCCAAGAGCTAAAAGGGTAAATGAATTAACAGATGAAGAGATTTTAAAAATTAGAGAGTACATCGATCAAAACTTTAAAGTAGAAGGTGATTTAAGGAGAGATTATTCATTAAGTATTAAAAGATTAATTGATCTAGCTTGTTACAGAGGAACAAGACATAGAAAAAAATTACCTGTTAGAGGACAAAGAACTAGATGTAATGCTAGGACAAGAAAAGGAAAAGCAATCGCTATTGCTGGAAAAAAATTAACACCAACTAAAAAATAGTTATGGCTAAAACTGATAAAGTTGAGAATAAAGATCAGAAAGTAGAAAAGTCTACTAAAAAAAGTGTAAAAAGTTCTTATTCAAAAAAGAAGAAAGTTAAGAAAAATATTTTAAATGGAATTGCTTATGTGCAATCAACATTTAATAATACCATCATCTCTATTGCTGATACAAATGGAAACGTAATTTCATGGGCATCTGCAGGACAAAAAGGGTTTAAGGGATCAAGAAAATCAACTCCTTATGCCGCACAGATAGCAGCCGACTCTGCAGCTTCGAAAGCTCTTGAGTATGGAATGAAAACTTTATCTGTTGAAGTTAAAGGCCCCGGATCAGGAAGAGAAACCGCTTTAAGAGCATTGCAAGCTAGAGGATTTAAGATTTTGTCAATCAAAGACACTACGCCTATGCCTCATAATGGAACTAGACCACCAAAGAAAAGGAGAGTTTAATGGAAGTCGAAAATGTTAATGTAAAAAATTGGAAGTCATTAATCAAGCCATCTAAATTAGATGTTCAAATAAGTGACGACTTAACCCATGCAAAAATTGTAGCTGAGCCTTTAGAAAAAGGTTATGGATTAACTTTAGGAAATTCTCTAAGAAGGATTTTATTATCATCTATAAGAGGAGCTGCTGTAACATCAATTCAAATTGATGGTGTTTTACATGAA
Organism: uncultured Pelagibacteraceae bacterium; assembly: GCA_902523515.1. Classification (GTDB taxonomy): domain Bacteria; phylum Pseudomonadota; class Alphaproteobacteria; order Pelagibacterales; family Pelagibacteraceae; genus Pelagibacter. Next base: position 107,645 of record CABYZT010000002.1, on the reverse strand, counting down.
TTCACCTCAATAAAAGGTGTTAGAGAAGATGTGACTGATATCGTTTTAAATGTAAAATCTTTAGCACTGAAAAGTAATTCTGAGGGTACAAAAAAACTAATATTAAATGCTAAAGGACCTGGAGAAATTAAAGCTTCAGATATAGCTCCAGTTGCAGATGTTGAGATTTTAAATCCTGATTTAGTTATTTGTAATCTAGATGAAAATACTACTTTTCATATGGAGATGAATGTTAATACAGGTAAAGGATATGTTCCTGCAGAACTAAATAAACCTGAAGAGCCACCATTAGGCCTTATTGCTATAGACTCACTTTATAGTCCAGTTAAAAAAGTTTCATATTCAGTAAGTACTGCTAGAGAAGGTAAAGCACTAGATTATGACAAATTAATAATGGAAGTTGAAACTAATGGATCAATTTCTGCTGAAGATGCTGTAGCTTATTCAGCTAGAATTTTCCAAGATCAGCTTAAAATGTTTGTAAATTTTGATGAGCCAGTTGAAGCTCCTGTAAAAGAAGTTTCTACTGAACCTGAATTTAACAAAAACTTACTAAGAAAAGTAGATGAGTTAGAGTTATCAGTTAGATCAATGAACTGCTTAAAAAATGACAATATAATTTATATCGGTGATCTAGTTCAAAAATCTGAAGGTGAAATGTTGAGAACGCCTAATTTTGGAAGAAAATCATTAAATGAAATTAAAGAAGTTTTAACAGGTATGTCTCTATATTTAGGAATGGAAATTCCTAACTGGCCACCAGACAACATTGCAGAAATGTCTAAGAAATTGGAGGAAGCAATTTAATGAGACATGGTTTGGCAAATAAGAAGTTAAATAGAACATCAGAGCACAGAAAAGCTCTACTTAAAAATATGCTTAATTCTTTAATTAAGTATGAGCAGATTAAAACTACTTTGCCAAAAGCTAAATTTTTAAAACCTCAAGCAGATAAAATAATAACATTAGGTAAAAAAGAAACTTTACAGACAACTAAAATGTTAGTTTCTAAACTACAAGATATTAAATCAGCTAATAAAGTTAAAAAAACACTTTCTAAAAGATATCAAGATAGAAAAGGTGGTTATACAAGAATAATTAAGGCTGGATTTAGATATGGGGATAATGCTCCAATGGCAATAATTGAGTTTGTTGATAGAGACGTTGAAGCAAAAAGAGTTGATAAGCCAAAAAAGAATACAAACAAAGAATCTCCTAAAACGGAAGAGAAAAAACAAGCTACAGCTTAAATCTTAAATCATGAAGAAATCTTACATCGTTGATTCAACGTGTAATGATATGCGTTTGGACAGATGGTTAAGATTAAAAATTGGCAAAATTCCACAAGGACTTGTGGAGAAATACTTAAGAACAGGAAAAATAAAACTCAATAGAAAGAAAGTTAAAAGTTCTTTTAAAGTAAAAACAAAAGATGAAATAAATATATTCAACATTGAATTTAAAGAAACAATTCAACACAAAAAAATTAAGTTTTTACCATCAAAAGAAATTATAAAATCAAATGAAGATCAAATTATTGACAACAATGACAATTTTGTAGTTTTAAACAAAGCATCAGGCATATCGGTACAAGGTGGAACTAAATCAAAAAAAAATCTAGTTGATATTTTTGCTAAAAGTGAAATTTTTGAAGGAACAAAACCATATTCCGTCCATAGATTAGATAAAGATACTTCTGGAGTTTTTATTATGGCTAAAAGTAGAGAGAGCGCTCAACTACTTACTTCTTTATTTAGACTAAGAAAAGTACACAAAACCTATTTAGCTATATGTCAAGGAGAAATTAATAAAAAATCTGGTGTATGGGATGATGATTTAATTAGGTACGACGGTGATAAAAAAATAATTGAAAATGCAAAAACAATTTTTACAGTTATTGATAAAAATTCTGAAGCAAGTTTATTAGAATTAAAACCCATTACTGGACGAAAACACCAGTTAAGAAAACAATTATATGCAATTGGAAATCCCATATTTGGAGATACAAAATATAAATTATCAAATTCTAATAAAGGAATTAATAAAAATTTAATGTTACATTCATATCAAATTAAATTTAAAATTAATGATATAAAACATACTTATTCAGCTTTGTTGCCTGATTACTTTAAAAAACTTTTAAAATCTAAAAGACTTAGATTTTCAAGTTTGAAATAAAATTTTTAACTAATATATCACTTAAATTTGAGTAATCCTGATCTAAAATATTTTTTAAATTAGTTACTCCTTTGTCTGAAATACCACATGGTATAATTTTTTTATATTTTTCTAGATCATTATTTATATTTATTGCAAAACCATGATAGGCAATCCATTTGCTAACTCTGATACCTATAGCAGCAATTTTTTTTACTTCATTATTATATTTATACCATATACCGACATTATCTTTATCTGGAAAAGTTTCTATTTTATAAAATTTTAAAGTTTGAATTATTGTTTTTTCAATAGTTGTTATAAATTTTCTGATATCTTTTTTTTTCCTTAAATCTAAAACAAAATAACAAATTAATTGACCTGGTCCATGGTAAGTAATTTTACCACCTCTATTCGTTTCTAATATTTTAATGGATTTGTCAATAATCTCATTCTCTTTATAAGAGGTTCCTGCTGTAAAAACTTCATTATGCTCCAAAGTCCAAATTAATTCTTGATCATTATTTTCATATAAATCCTTTAATCTTGACTCTAATATATTAATAGCATCAAAATAATTTACTGGTTTTATTGACTTTTTGATCTCTATGTTCATTTATAATTTGTATTATCTTTATTATGTATTAATAGTGCAAATCTAAATTATAGGTAGATTTATGTCTTTAACTAAAAAAACTAAAGATAAAAAAGTAAATTTTGAATTTAATAAAGAATATATAAGAGTTGTTACCAGCAAAATAGCTAACAATGACGCTCAATTTATTACTAATTCATTTAACGAAATGCACCCTGCTGATGCTGCGGATATTATTGAGCACCTTAGCGAAGGGGATAGAGAAAGTTTAATTAAATTAAATAATTTTAATATTGATCCGGACGTTTTTGTTGAATTGAATGAGTCTATTCAATCGGAAATTATTACATATTTATCTTCAGATTCTATAGTTAGTATTCTAAAGGGTTTAGAGTCAGACGATGCTATATCTATATTGGAAAATGTTCCTGAAGAGGATAAAAATGCAATCCTTAGCTCTTTACCACCTAAAGATAGATTTGCTCTACTAGAAAGCTTAAGCTATCCAGAGGATACTGCTGCTAGACTTATGCAGCGTGAATTTACAGCTATACCAAGTAATTGGTCTGTAGGTCAAACAATTGACTATTTAAGAGAAAACAAAGATTTACCAGAAGAGTTTTTAGAAATTTTTATTGTTAATGAAGATTTCAAACCAATAGGAACTGTTCCTTCCTCTAGAGTTTTAACAACACCTAGAGATACTAAAATGGCAACAATTATGTCAGAATCTCAATTATTAATTCCTGTAGAAATGGATAAAGAGGAAGTTGCTAACTTATTTGAAAATTATAATTTGAATTCAGCTGCTGTTGTAGACAAAAACAATAAATTAGTTGGTATGATTATGAACGATGACGTTTTAACAGTCTTGAAAGAGGAAGCTGAGGAAGATGCTTTAAGATTAGCAGGGGTAGGAGATGAAGAAATTACTGATGGAGTTGTAAAAAAAACAAAGAGAAGATTCAATTGGCTTTTACTTAATTTATTTACTGCCTTTCTAGCAACATGGTGTATTAGTTTATTTGGAGCAACCATTGAACAAATGGTAGTATTAGCTTTCTTAATGCCGATTGTAGCTTCGATGGGAGGAAATGCTGGAATGCAAACACTTGCAGTAACAGTAAGAACTATAGCTACAAATGATTTAACTCAAAATAATTTCTCATCAAATGTATTTAAAGAATTTTCTATTGGTATTTTAAATGGAATTATATTTGCAGCAATAAGTGCTTTAATTGTACAGATATGGTTTCAAGACAGCATCCTTTCACTGATAATAGCAATATCAATGGTACTAACAATGATCATAGCCGGATTATTTGGCATACTGGTTCCTTTTACCCTAAAAAAAATGAATATCGACCCAGCGATTGCCTCAAGTGTCTTTGTGACAACAATTACTGATGTAATAGGTTTTGTTTCCTTCTTAGGTGTTGGAGCATATTTTTTATAAAATTATAGGTTATCTATTAATCTGACGTTTTTTAAATAATAAGCAATAAACAATCTTGAATTGTTTTTTGTATTTGAAAGTTTAAGGTTTTTTATATTTCTTAGCTCTAAATAATCAATTTTAATTTTATAATTATTTTTTAATTCTTTTTTTTTAAGATTTAAAAAGCTTGGAATATTTTTCTTATTTTTAGTATTTTTTTTAATATCTACTAATGTTTCATAAATCTTTGCTGCGATAATTAAATTAGATTTATTTAAAAGAAGATTTCTTGATGAGAGAGCTACATTATCCTTATCTCGAATTGTTTTGCAAGGAATAACCTTAGTTTTATATTTTTTTTCCAATTCCTTTTTTACCAAATATAGTTGTTGAAAATCTTTTTCTCCCATAAATATCTTCTTAGGTTTTACAATTTTAGTTAGTTTATTCATTACATCTAAAACACCTTCAAAATGACCTTTTCTAAATTTAGCACACAAAATTTTATCTTTTTTTAGCAATGTAATTTTTGATTTTTTTTTATCTTTGTATATGTCTTTAAATTTAGGAAGATAAACAAAATCAACTTTTTTGCTTTTTTTAAGAATTTTTAAATCTTTATTGATATTTCGTGGATAGGATTTTAAATCTTTTTTATTATTAAATTGTTTTGGATTAACAAAAATACTTACAATTGTTTTTTTACAAAGTTTATTTGATTTATTTATTAGTGATAAATGACCTTTATGTATTCCACCCATAGTAGGAACAAAACCCAGGTCATTAAATGGCCTTAATGATTCAAATAATGTCGTATTGTTTAATAAAATTTTCATTTGTATAAAAATATTTAATAAGTAAAACATTTAAATGATTAAACAAGCAATTATTCCTTTAGCTGGACTTGGAACTCGGTTACTACCTTTAACAAGTGTTTTTGCTAAAGAGCTTCTACCTATAAATGGAAGACCAGGAATTGAATATATTCTTGATGAATGTATTGAAGCAGGTGTTAAAGAGATAATATTTATCATCTCCACTAAAAAATTAATGATAAAAAAATATTTTTATAGTGATCAGTTTTATAAAAATATTATAAAAAAAAAGAAAGATTCTAGAATAATAAATGAATATAAAAAGATACTAAAATATAAAAAAAAAATTAAGTTCGTTTTTCAAAATATTCCAAAGGGCACAGGTGATGCTGTACTTAAGACACAAAAATATATTAAAAATAAATATTTTTTAATGTTGTTACCAGATGATTTAATAATTAAAAAAAATTGTTCCAAGTCAATGATCAAAGTTCATAAAAAATATCAAGCTTCAGTTATGGCATCTATGAAAGTAAACAAAAACTATGTTTCAAGATGGGGAATATATAAAATTAATAAAAAATTAAATAAAAGAAATTATGTTATAGATGGTGTAGTTGAAAAACCATCAGTAAAAATAGCACCATCTAACAATGCTGTTATTGGAAGATATATATTGCCGCGTACAATTTTTAAAAAAATAAAATCTCTTAAACCTGGTAAAGGTAAAGAGATACATATCACTGATGCAATACAGCTATTAATTAATGATAAAGAAAAATTTATAGCTCATAATTTTGAAGGTAAGTATCTTGATTGTGGAACAATGAGTGGCTATATCAACTCCTCAAAAGAAATAGGAAAAATATGAAATTATGTATGATTGGCACAGGCTATGTTGGTTTAGTTAGTGGCGTTTGTTTTTCTGATTTAGGTAATGATGTCATATGTGTTGATAAAGATTTAAAAAAAATTAACAATTTAAAAAAGGGTATTGTTCCTATTTACGAACCTGGTTTAGAAGAGTTAGTTTTAAAAAATTATAAAAATAAAAGACTGAATTTTTCTACAAACTTAAAAGAGTCTGTGAAAAAATCAGATATTGTTTTTATATGTGTAGGAACACCAACCAAAAAAAATAGTAATAGTGCTGATTTAAGCCAAGTATATGCTGCTGCAAAAGAAATATCTAAATCTATTAAAAAATTTAAAATTATAATCAATAAATCGACTGTGCCCGTGACAACGGGTGATGAGATTGAAAAAATTATATCTAAAAAAGTAAATAAAAAATTTTTTTCAGTAGTATCTAATCCTGAATTTTTAAGGGAAGGTGAGGCTATTAGAGATTTTATCTATCCAGATAGAGTGGTAGTTGGATCAAATGATAGTAAATCCCAGAGAATATTAAAAAGTTTATATTCACCACTAATATCAAAAGGTGCAAAATTTCTTTCTACAAAAAGAAGAGCAGCTGAATTAATTAAATATGCTTCAAATGCTTTTTTAGCGACAAAGATTACCTTTATAAATGAAATATCAAATTTATGTGAAAAAACCGATATAAATATTGAGGATATCTCAATAGGAATTGGACTAGATAAAAGAATTGGTAGCAGATTTTTAAGAGCTGGACCTGCATACGGTGGGTCATGTTTTCCAAAAGATACCAAAGCTTTAGTTTCAACTGCTGATAAATACAAAACCAATTTATCAGTCGTAAAAAGCGTTATCAGATCTAATGATTTAAGATCTGATTTATTATCCAAAAGAGTTAGTTTTATTTTAAATAATAAAATTAAAAATAAAGTTGTATCCTTTTTGGGTGTAACTTTTAAAGCAAATACTGATGATATGAGAGACTCGTCTAGCCTAAAATTAATCCCATTTTTATCCAAGAAAGGTGCAAAAATTAAATATTACGATCCTACTGGATCAAAAAAAGAATTTAAAAAATTTAAAAATGTTGAATTTTCTAATTCAATACAAGAGTCGATCAAAGGATCAGATATTGTAATTATACATACAGAGTGGAATGATTTTAAATCAATTAATTTCAAAAAATTTTCAAAAAATAAAAAACTTATTATTTACGATATGAGAAATATTTATTCACCAAATAAAATTAAAAAATTAGGTTTTAAATATTTTGGTATCGGAAGATAATTTAATTTAACTCAAAAATTGCATCAACTTCAACAGACACGCCAAGTGGTAAGCTATTTGTACTTACTGCTGCTCTAGTGTGCATTCCTGCTTCACCAAAAACAGAAGCAATTAAATCAGAAGCTCCATTAATTATTTTTGGTTGATCTGTAAAGTTATCAGTTGAATTGACAAAACCTGTTAATTTTACACACGATTTAATTTTAGAAAGATCTCCATGGCAAGCTACTTTTGCTTGCGATATAATATTTAAACCACATCTTTCTGCTGCTTTATATCCTTCTTCTACTGATAAATCTTTGCCAATTTTTCCTTTTATTAACTCACCATTTTCATCAACTGAGATTTGACCAGATATAAATAATAGATTTCCAGATATTTTTGTTGCAACATACGATCCAACAGGAGGTTTAGCTTCTGGGAGTTTAATTTTTAATTCTTCAATTTTTTTTTCAAAATTCATATTTAATTTAGTTTTTGGTAATTTTATTTTTAATATTATTAAAAATATTTTTTGTTCCTTCTTTTATTTGTTCAGTTTTGGTAGCAGAACCTTCTTTTATTTTATTATTTACATTATTTGCACTATCTTTAATACTTTTAGCCTTACACTCTAGATATTTTTTTGAAAGTTTTTTAATTCCCGAACAATTATTTTCTTTAGCAATTGAAACACTAGAAGATAACAAATAAACTATTATAGTTATCAATATTTTTTTCACTTTTTTTTCTTTTTTTTAGTTTTTTTATTTCTATCGTATTCTCTTCTTTTCTCAATTAGTATAAGAGCCTCTTCCATTGTTAAATCTACTGGATCTTTTTCCTCTGGTATTGTTGCATTCAGAGATTTATATTTAATATATGGTCCATATTGGCCTTTCATGATTCGGACTGGTTTTTTATCTTCAGGATGTTCACCCAAATCTTTTATGATAGAAGAAGACATTCTCCCAGGTTTTGCTTCAGCTATTAATGTAATAGCTCTATTTAAACCTATAGAAAAAATTTCTTCGACATTTTCTATTCTAGCTGATTTATTTTCACATTTTAGATATGGTCCAAATCTACCAGTGTTCAAAGTGATTTCTTTTTGATTTTCTGGATTGATACCCAATGATTTAGGTAATGAACATAGAAATTTTGCTTTATCTAAATCAATACTTTCTAATTCAATACCTTTTGGAATAGACACATTTTTCAATAGTTCATTTACTTCAGTTTTCTTTTTTTTAGTTTGTTTTCTTTTTTTAGGTTTTTCTTCTTTAATATTTTCTTCAAGAACCTTCTCATACTGAAGATAGGGACCAAATCTCCCATTTTTTAAAAAAATATCATTCCCATTTTCATGTTTTCCTAGAAATTTTGGTTCTGCTAATTGTGACTGAGCAGCTGCTTTAGTTTTTGATAATGGTCTTGTAAATTTACATTCAGGATAATTTGAACAGCCAATAAATGCACCTCCTCTAAAACTATTTTTTAAACTAAGGGAACCTGTGTCACATAACTGACATTTTCTAACTATCTTTCCTTCTTTATCAGTGTCAAATATCAATGCTCCCAAACTTTCATTTAAAAGATCTAAAACCTCTCTAGTTCTTTTTTCTTTTACCTCTGAAACATTACTATTAAAATCTTTCCAAAACATTTCTAAGACTTTTAACCAACTCTCTTTTCCAGAAGTTATTTCATCTAGCTGATCTTCTAGTCCAGCTGTAAAGTTATAATCTACATACTTTGAAAATAGTTTTTCTAAAAACGCAGAAATTAATTTACCTCTATCAGTTGGAAAAAATCTTTTATTAACTATTTCAGCATAACCTCTATTTGCTATTGTTGAAATAATACTTGCATAAGTTGAGGGTCTTCCAATTCCTAACTCTTCTAATTTTTTAACCAAACTCGCCTCAGAGTAACGTGGGGGAGGTTGGGTAAAATGTTGTTCATCAATAAGAGCTTCTATATTAATTGGTCCTTTTGACACCTCAGGTAAAATTTGCTCATCATCATCTTTGCTCTGATTTGAATAAACTTTTAAAAATCCATCAAATTTCAAAACAGATCCACTTGATTTACATATAGTTTTACCGTCTTGAGACTCAATTGTTATTGTATTTCTGTCAAATTTTGCTGTTTCCATTTGAGACGATAGAGCTCTAGACCAAATTAAAGAATATAATTTTTGCTGGTCAGAGCTTAAATACTTTTTAATAGAGTCTGGATTTCTATTAATATCAGTTGGTCTTATTGCTTCATGAGCTTCCTGAGCGTTTTTTGCTTTTTTTCCTGAGTAATTATTTGGGTTTTCTGGTAAGTATTCGTTACCATATTCTTTTTTAATAAAATTTCTAAAATCAGTTACAGCATCAGCTGACAAATTAGTTCCATCCGTTCTCATATATGTAATTAACCCAACTGTATCTCCTTCAATTTCTATTCCTTGATAAAGTTTTTGTGCTATTTGCATTGTTCTTGATGCTCCAAAACCTAACCTAGCAGAGGCAACTTGCTGAAGTGTTGAAGTAGTAAAGGGTCCTGAGGGATTTCTGCTAACAACTTTTGAGGAAATATCAGTTATGTTAAATTTTTTATTCCTAATATTATCAATTGCCTTCCCAATTTCTTCTTTATTTTTAAATGAAAATTTTTCAATTTTTTCTCCATCAAGTTGAGAAATACTTGCTGTAATGTTGCTTTTGTTTTTATCCTGAAAATTAATACTTAATGTCCAAAATTCTTCAGGCTTGAATAATTCAATTTCATGCTCTCTTTCAGTGATCAATTTCAATGCAACAGATTGAACTCTACCTGCAGATTTTGAACCAGGTAGTTTAGTCCAAAGTATTGGCGATATATTAAATCCTACCAAATAATCTAGTGCTCTTCTAGCCATGTATGCATCGACTAATAAGGGCTCTATCTGTCTTGGATTTTCAATGCCATGTGTGACAGCTTTTTTTGTTATTTCGTTAAATACCACACGTTCAATTTCTTTATCCTTTAAAAGTTTTTTTTCATTTAAATACTCTTTTACATGCCATGCTATTGCCTCACCCTCACGATCTGGGTCAGTAGCAAGAATTATTTTTGAAGAATCTTTTGCAGCATCAGTAATTTCTTTTAAATATTTTTTTGAAAAGCTATCAACTTCCCATTCCATTTTAAAATTTTGATCAGGATCAACTGATCCATTTTTTGAAGGAAGATCTCTAATATGACCATAGCTTGCTAAAACGGTATAGTTATCACCTAAATACTTATTAATTGTTTTCGCTTTAGCAGGGCTTTCAACTATGACTAGATTCATAAAATAACAAACTACTCAAAAGAGTTTGATAGTCAAATTAATAAATTTTTGTCTTAGTTTCTTCTTTATTTTTCAAGCGTTTAATATTTTCTCTGTGGGTAAAAAATATTAAAATAAACATTATTACGTAAAAAAATACATTTTCTGAACCCTCAAAAAATAAAATATAAACCGGTATAGAAAGTGATCCTATCAAGGAAGATAAAGATGAATATTTAGAAATAAAAAAGATTATTAACCAACAAATACCAAACACCAAACCAAAAATAATATTTAAAGAAAAAAGTATCCCAACATATGTCGCTACACCTTTACCACCTTTAAATTTTAACCATACTGGAAACACATGACCTATAAAAGCGCATAAAGCTGATATATATACTGCATCGGGAAAATTAATTTTAATGTATAAAACAGGTATTACTGCCTTTAACACATCAAGTATTAGTGTTGAATAACCAATTAACTTATTACCAGTTCTTAAAGCATTTGTTGCGCCAATATTACCAGAACCAATTTCTCTAATATCTTTTTTTAAAAATACTTTGGTTAAAATTAATCCAAAAGGAATTGATCCCATTAGGTATGAGATTATACCTATTATAAAAAGTTCCATTTTTATATTTTAAATAATTCTATACCTTTTACAAATGTATTGGTTACTTTTCCTTGAAGTTTCTTATCTTCAATTGAAGTATTTTTAGATTTAGAGATTAAATTTTCTTTTTTTACAATCCATGGTTTATTGATATCTACTATACAAAAATCTGCATCATTACCAATAGACAGGTTTCCTTTATTTATATTTAATATTTTTGCTGGGTTAGAGGTTAAAGCTTGAATTATAGTTTCAAGTTTTATAGATCCATTATGAAATAATTCTAAACTTAAGGATAACAATGTTTCTATACCAGATGCACCAGTTGCAGCTTGTGCAAAAGTTAATCTTTTGGACTCTTCATCTTCAGGTTTATGGTCAGAGACAATTACATCAATAGTTTTATCTTTTAATCCTTGAACTAAAGCTTCTCGATCTTCTTCTCTTCTCAGTGGAGGTGATAATTTTAAAAATGTTCTAAAATCTCCAATATCATTTTCATTTAATGAAAGATTGTTTATTGATACACCGCAAGTAAATTTAACGTTTTGTTTACGTTCTTTAATTATATCTACAGATTTTCCTGCTGATAGTTGAGATATATGATATCGACATTTGGTTTTTTCTAAGAGAGTAAGATCTCTTTCAATTATAATTCTTTCAGCAATATCTGGTATGCTTGATAAGCCTAGTTTTGTTGCAATAATACCAGAATTAATCATGCCATTTTTAGATAAATCGTAATCTTCAGCATGTTGCATTATAAGACATCCCAAATCTTTAGCTGAATTCATAATTCTAGACATAAGTCTGGTATTTTGAATTGTTTTTACTCCGTCAGTAAAAGCAATAATTCCTTTTTTAGCTAGTAACCCAAATTCAGTCATATTGGTGCCGTCAGTGTTTTGAGTTAATGAAGCGCAAGGAAAGATATTTATTTTAGACTTATCACGTCCTCTTCTTTTTAAAAAATCTACAATTGATACATTATCTATAATTGGATCTGTATTAGGCATGGTTACGACGGAAGTTACTCCCCCAGATAATGCTGCATTACTTAAAGTCCTAAAATTTTCTTTATATTCATATCCTGGTTCGCCTACAAAAACTCTCATATCCACTATACCAGGAAATATATATTTACCTTTTAAGTCAGTAGGTTTTTCTCTAGTTGGTAAATTGTTTGTATTTACCTTTTTTCCTATTGCTTCTATCTTTCCGTCTTCTCCAATTATTAATCCACCATTTTCGTTTATGGAATTATGAGGATCTATAATGTTTGCATTTATAAAGTATTGTTTTTTCATTTATTCACAAAATATTTTTAAACATGCCATTCTTACAGCAACACCTAATTCAACTTGTTCCTTAATTACACTCTTGTTTATGTCATCAGCTAATCTTGTATCAATTTCAATTCCTCTATTCATTGGACCAGGATGCATAATTAAAGCATCTGATTTTGCATGATCAAGTTTATCTGGTGTTAATCCATAATATTCGTAGTACTCTCTGTTCGATGAAAGATATGAACTTGTCATCCTTTCATTTTGTAATCTAAGCATCATCACAATATCACAATCTTTGAGCCCCTTTTTCATATCAGTAAAAGTATTTACGCCAAATTTTTCAATTTCTTTTGGCATCAGATTAGATGGAGCCACTATATTAACCTCAGCTCCTAACATTGTAAGAAGATAAATATTTGATCTAGCTACTCTTGAATGAAGTATATCTCCACATATTGCTATTTTTAATCCTTGAATTTTTTTTTTTCGATTTCTAATTGTTAATGCATCTAATAATGCTTGGGTAGGGTGTTCGCGTCTACCATCACCAGCATTTAATACGACACAATTAACTTTTTGAGATAATAGATTACATGCACCAGAGTCTTGATGTCTGATCACAATTATATCAGGATGCATAGCATTTAAGGTCATTGCCGTATCAATCAAAGTTTCACCTTTCTTAATTGCAGAGTTACCCATATTCATTGACATAACATCTGCACCAAGTCTTTTTCCAGCAAGTTCAAATGAGCTTTGAGTTCTAGTTGATGGCTCAAAGAATAAATTTATTTGTGTTTTACCTCTTAACACATCAATTTTTTTATTTTTACTCTGATTTAATTTTATGAAAGCTTCTGACTCATCTAGGATATAATTAATATCATTAACTGATAAATCTTGGATACCTAACAGATGTTTTTGTGAAATTTTAATAGCTTTATTGGTTTTAATTGCCATTAAAACTAACTCTATAGCTATAAAGCCCCTAAATGGCAAGGATTAATTATTTAAATAATCTATAGCTCCTTGAAGAATAAATGCAGCTGCATTTTGATCTATGTTTTTTTCACGCTTAGAAACATTAACATCAAGCTGACTAGATAGATTAAATGCCCCCACAGTTGAAAGTCTTTCATCCCATAAGCAAACTTCTACATCAATATTTTGGTCTATATTTTTAGATATATCACTTACTGATTGAGCTGAAGGACCTAATGAACCATCCATGTTAATTGGATATCCAATGATAATTCCTTTAATATTGTTTTCCTCTATTATTTTTTTTAATTCGTTGATTAGATCATCATTATTGGTTTTATTGATTGTTTTAAAAGGTGTGGCTATTGACTGTTTTTCATCACAAATTGATACACCGATTCTTTTTGAACCAAGATCTAAACCAATCAATCTAGAGGTTTCAGACTGTTTTTTTTTGAATTCTTCAATAGTGATCATATTGTATATTTTAAACTTAAGTGATAGTTTGCGACATATTTAAATACCATATGAGCATCGATCTTAAAACAATAAAGCACATATCTAAACTATCAAGAATTTCTGTAGATGAGAAAAAAGCAGAGAAACTAGCAGGTGATTTAAATTCAATTTTTGATTTTATTGAAAAACTTAACGAATTAAAAACTGACAATGTTGAACCATTAACTTCTGTTGCTGAAACAACTCTAAAACTAAGGTCAGATGAAGTAAAAAGTAAAAACTTAAGAGATCAAGTAATAAAAAATTCTCCTAAGGAAAATGAAGATTATTTTGTAGTACCAAAGGTAATTGAATAATGTCAGATATAACTAAACAATCATTATCTGAGTTAGTAGAAAATATAAAAGGTAAAAAACTTTCCTCAAGAGAAGTTACTAAAGCATTTGTTGAAAGATCAGAAAAATCAAAAGAATTAAATGCATATATAACTGAAGATTATGTAAATGCTTTAAATAAAGCAAAAACGTTTGATGAAAAACCTAATCTTGATCTAAAATTGCCTGGCATTCCAATGGCTGTGAAAGATTTATTTTGTACAAAAGATTTAAGAACCACTGCAGGTAGTAAGATTTTAAATAACTTTGTTCCAACCTACGAGTCGACAGTTACACAAAATATTTGGAATGAAGGAGCTATCCTAATGGGCAAACTAAATTGTGATGAGTTTGCAATGGGTTCATCTAATGAAACTAGTTTTTTTGGTAATGTACAAAACCCAATTGATAAAAATTTAGTCCCAGGAGGATCGTCTGGTGGATCGTCTTCTGCTGTAGCAGCTCAATTAACACCAATAACTATTGGAACAGATACAGGTGGATCTATAAGACAGCCTGCTTCATTTACAGGAACTGTTGGATTAAAACCCACTTATGGTAGTTGCTCTCGATATGGAATTGTAGCATTTGCATCATCTCTAGATCAGGCTGGTCCAATGGCGCAAAATGTTAAAGATTGTGCATTGTTACAGGAAGTTATTAGTACTTATGATGAAAAAGATTCTACATCTATAGACTTCAAAAGAAACGAATACAGCAAAGAATTAACAAAAGATATTAAAGGTAAAAAAATAGGAATACCCAAGGAATATAGAGTAGATGGCATGCCTAAAGAAATAGAAGACCTATGGAAAAAAGGTATTGAATACGCAAAAGATTGTGGTGCTGAGATTATTGACATATCTCTACCTCATACTAATTATGCACTACCAACTTATTACATAGTGGCACCAGCAGAGGCCTCATCTAATTTGGCTAGATACGACGGTGTTAAATATGGTTTTAGAGCTGAAGGAGAAAATCTTATTGATATGTATGAAAAAACTAGATCTGAAGGATTTGGTGCTGAGGTTCAAAGAAGAATAATGATTGGAACTTATGTTTTATCTTCAGGATATTATGATGCTTATTATCTTAAAGCACAAAAGGTAAGAAAACTTATTAAAAAAGATTTTGATGATGCTTATAAAAAAGTTGATGCAATTCTAACCCCATCCACTCCAAGTTCTGCGTTTAAAATTGGTGAAAAAACAAATGATCCGGTTTCAATGTATTTAAATGATATTTTTACTGTTCCTGTAAATTTAGCAGGTTTACCTGGAATTTCTATACCCGCAGGCCATGATGCTAAAGGATATCCATTAGGATTACAGATAATTGGTAAAGCTTTTGATGAACAAAATATTTTAAACATTGCATATGCTATGGAAGAAAAAATTAATTTTAAAAACAACATTACTGATTGGTGGATTGAGTGAGTAAGAGCAAATCTGAATATCTAATTAATAGAAATGATAATCAATATGAAGTTGTCATTGGTTTAGAAGTTCATGCACAAGTTACATCGGAGTCAAAATTATTCTCAACATCAGCGACCAAATTTGGAGCTGAACCAAATACTCAAGTAAGTTTAGTTGATGCAGCATTTCCAGGAATGTTGCCAGTAATAAACGAGTATTGTGTAAAACAAGCTATCAAAACAGGAATTGGTTTAAAAGCTAAAATCAATAAGAGATCTGTTTTTGATAGAAAAAATTATTTTTATGCTGACTTACCTCAGGGTTACCAAATCTCACAATTCAAAGATCCAATTGTAGGTGAGGGTAAAGTAATACTTGATATGCCAGATGGTCAAAAAGAGGTAGGTATAGAAAGATTACACTTAGAGCAAGATGCAGGTAAAAGCATTCATGATCTAGATCCTAAAAATACTTTTGTAGATTTAAATAGATCTGGTGTGGCTTTAATGGAAATTGTAAGCAAACCTGACTTAAGGTCTCCAGATGAAGTAAATGCATATATTAAAAAATTAAGATCTATAATGAGGTATTTAGGTACCTGTGATGGAAACATGCAGGAAGGATCTTTAAGAGCCGATGTAAATGTATCTGTTAGAAAAAAAGGTTCAAAAGAGTTTGGAACTCGATGTGAGATCAAAAATGTTAACTCAATAAAATTCATGCAGATGGCAATTGAATACGAGGCTAATAGACAAGTTGATTTAATTGAGGATGGTCAAACGATTGATCAAGAAACAAGACTTTTTGATACTAAAAAAAATGAAACTAGATCAATGAGATCAAAAGAAGATGCTCATGATTACAGATATTTTCCAGATCCAGACTTATTGCCATTAGAAGTTTCAGATGATTTTATTGAAAACTTAAAATCAGAAATTCCAGAGCTACCAGATGAAAAGAAAAAAAGATTTATAGAAAAATTCAAGTTATCTCCTTATGAAGCAAACATTTTAGTTTCTGATATTGAAACATCAAATTACTTTGAAAATGTAATTAAGAAGTCTGATGTAAAACTTGCAACAAATTGGATAATTGGTGAATTATTTGCAGCTTTGAATGAAAAAAATTTAGAAATAACTGAAAGCCCTATAAGTCCAGGCAATTTATCAAAATTAATTAATTTAATTAAAGACGGAACAATTTCTGGAAAAATTGCAAAAACAGTTTTCGAACAAATGATGGAAGGCGACAAAGATCCTCAGAAAATTGTTGAAGAAAAAGGTTTAAAACAAGAGAGTGATCCAAAAGCACTTGAGGCGCTGATAGATAAGGTTATTGATGATAACAGAGACAAAGCTACCGAATATAAATCAGGTAAAGTTAAATTATTTGGTTTCTTTGTAGGTCAAGTAATGAAAGTTTCTGGTGGAAAAGCAAATCCTCAATTAGTTAATGAGATTTTAAAGAAAAAACTTTAGAATTTATGGGTTCAGACCTAAATATAACTAAAGAACTCCAAGAGTATATTTTAAGTCATGGATTTAACTTACATCCAGTCCAAAAAGAAATAATTGAATACAATACTTCTCTTGGTGATATCAAAAGAATGCAAATCTCAATTTCACAAAGTCAATTTCTGCATCTAATTATAAAAATTTCAAATATCAAAAAAATTTTAGAGATAGGTACATTTACAGGATTAAGTACATTATCTATGGCTTTGGCATTATCAGACGACGGCAAAATAATTGCTTTAGATAAAAATGAAGAAACTAATAAAGTAGCACTAGATTTTTTTAAAAAAGCTAATCAAGATCATAAAATAAAAACATTAATTAAACCTGCTTTAGAAAGTTTAGATGAAATTAAAAATGAAAAGTTTGATTTAGTTTTTATTGATGCTGATAAAATGAATTATATTGAATACTATGAACGTTCTTTACAATTATTGAACAAAAATGGTCTAATAATCATTGATAATGTTTTATGGTATGGAGAAGTTGTGAATGAAAACAATAATGATAAATTTACTAAAAATATTAAAGAGTTTAATAGTCATATCTCAAAGGATACAAGGGTTGAAAAGTTAATAATTCCTCTTGGTGATGGTATGACTGTTTGTAGAAAATTATAATGTTTGAAGTAGTTGGTTTTTATAAATTTGTCAAAATTTCTTATCTAAAGAAAAATCAAAAAGTTTTATTAGAAACTTTAAAAAAGAAAAATATTAGAGGTACTATAATTATTTCCAAAGAAGGTGTAAATGGAACTATTTCTGGTAAAGCTGCAGACATTAAATTCACAATTAACAATTTAAAAAGAGCTTTAAAATTTAAAGAATTTAACAGCAGCAATAAGTCTAAAAGTTTATTCCAACCATTTCATAAACCTAAAGTGAAAATCAAAAACGAGGTTGTTCCTATGAATTTAATTTTAAACAAAAGAATAAAAAAAAAGGATAGCCATGTAGATCCAATCAAATGGAATAAGCTGATTAAAGAAAAGGATACTGTTCTTATAGATGCGAGAAAACCATTTGAGTATGATGTTGGAACATTTAAGGGAGCAATCAATCCTGATGTTGATAACTTTAGAGATTTCCCAAAATATCTAAAAAAATTAAAAAAAAATCAACCTATAGCTATGTTTTGTACTGGTGGAATCCGCTGTGAAAAGGCATCTGTATATTTGGAGAATAAAGGCTTTAATAATATTTATCAGTTAAATGGTGGAATTTTAAATTATCTCAAAAAAACTAATAAGAAAAAAAGTTTATGGAAAGGTGAATGCTTTGTTTTTGATAACAGGATTAGTTTAAAACATGGTCTAAAAGTTGGTTCTTACTCAATGTGCAGTGGTTGCAGGAAACCTATATCGCCTAAGGATAAAAAATCAAAAAAATATGAAGAGGGTGTTTCATGTCCAAATTGTCACGACAACCTAACAGATCATCAAAAATCAAGATTTAGGATGAGACAAAAACAAATTAATCTTGCTAAAGAAGCAGGAAAAAGACATATCTTCCAAAAAGAGTATTAACAAATCTTAAACTAATGAATTTATTAAAAGATGAAGTTTCGTTGTTAGTAAGAAAACTTGCTATACCAGCAAGTGTAGGAACCTTATTCCAAACACTTTACACAATCGTAGATACTTTTTATGCAGGAAAAATATCACCAGAAGCCTTATCTGCTTTGAGCAAGTCTTTTCCGATATATTTTTTGATTATTGCGACATCAATTGGAGTTACCGTAGCAGGAACATCATTGATTGGCAGTAGTATTGGAGAAAAAAACGAAAATAATGTTTTAAGTTATTTTGGAAATGTAATCATTTATTCGATTATAATCTCGATAGTTGTATCTATTTTAGGATTTGCTTTTGGTGAAAAGATATTCTTATTAATGAATTCCTCTCAAGAAGTAACAATTCTTGGACTCGAATATATAAATGTAATTTTTTTAGGTACGATATTATTTATTTTAGTAGTAGCTTTAAATTCATTTTTACACGCAGAAGGAGACACTAAAACTTACAGAAATGTTCTAATATTTTCTTTTTTCTTAAACATTATTTTAAATCCAATTTTTATATTTGGTTTTTTATTTATACCACCATTAGGAATAACTGGTATTGGGATAGCAACTTTAATTGCTCAATTTGTATCTTTGTTGGTTATTTTGATAAAAATATTAAATAATCAAAGAATTAAACAAATAACTTTAGACCATTTCAAAGCTAAATTTTTTTTCTTAAAAAATATTTTTTTTCAATCAATGCCAATTACAATTGCCATATTAGGGTATTCTATCGCTGCAACAATTGTTTTTACATATGTTGGGTTATTTGGTGAATATGCTGTAGCAGGGTATGGATCTGCTACAAGAATTGAGCAAGTAGTTTTATTACCAATATTAGGAATTAATACAGCAATAATTTCTATAATAGCGCAAAATATTGGAGCAAAATATTACGATAGAGTGGAGCAATCCTATTTTACCTCAATAAAATACGGTCTATTTATAATGTTAATCGCTGGTGTAGTTATTTTTATAAGTGCTGACATTGTTCCTAAATTCTTTTCTTCAAACCCAAATGTAATTATGCATGGCTCGATGTACCTTAAGATTTCCGCATTTATTTTACCTGCTTATCCAATATTTTTCTTATCCAATGGATTTTTTATGGCTTTAAAAAAATCTGAAAAAGCCATGGTTAATAATATTGCCAGAAATGTTATAGTACCAGTTCTATCCTTTTACATTGCAAAGTATCTAAATGCAGATTTTAAAACTTTTTTTTATATATGGGCTATTTTTCAATGGTTGATATCATTGATGCTACTTTTTTATGTCAAATATTATATTAAACATAAATTAGTTAATATTTAATATTTTTTAAACATGTTTTTTACAAAAAGAAAAGCGATAATTTTAATTATAATTTGTTCGATTTTTTTTATTCTCACATATAACGATGTTAGGTCTGAAGAGATTAAAGAAATTTCTGGAAATGCTCAAATTATTGATGGTGATACAATAAAAATAAATTCAAAAAAGATAAGATTATACGGAATTGATGCACCTGAATTCAAGCAAATGTGTAAAAAACCATATCTAACAATAATTTTTTTTACTTTTACTAAAGATTATCCATGTGGAAAAATTTCAACTCAAAAATTACAAAATAAAATAAATAACAAAGTAATAACTTGTAAAATTTTGGATGTTGATAGATACAAAAGATTTATTGGAGAATGTTATAAAAGAAATTTAAATCTGAATTCTTGGCTAGTTTCAAACGGTTATGCAGTAGCTTATAGAAAATACTCAAAAAAATATATATCAAACGAAATTAATGCTAAAAATGAAAAAAAAGGCCTTTGGCAAGGTAAATTTGAAATGCCATGGGACTTTAGAAGAAAAAAATAAGTTTATAATCTTGAAGCACAGTCTTCAATCCAATAACAAAGATGTTCAGCAAAAGATCTTCTAACAAACAGATTTAAAATATTTTCATCTTTATGTTGCAGAATTACATCTACATGATTTAAAACAGTCTGAGTTGTTGATCCTTTTTTTTCTTTAAATTCATTAAAATTAAAGGGAGATCCTGCTGATAAGATTTCATAGACATTTTCACCTTTAAGTTCTAATTGAACAAATTGATCTGTTACATCTATAACAGCACCTAAATTTGTTTTTGAAATACTATTAAATAACATTTCATATAGATCAGATTTATTTGTGTCTTTACTTGTTAGCTCATTTGAGATTATCATCCATTCGTCTGGACTAAGCCATATTGCTGTTAATTTATCACTCGTTGTTGAAGTGTTTGCCTCAGTAGGCAAGATCATATTAAGATTTTTACCAACATTTGTTAAAAATTCTCTTTTTTTACCTCTCAAATTAATTTTTATTACTGGAGAGATTTCGTTTACAGAAATACTTTCTTGCTTAATTTCATTTTTAATAACTGAATTGTAATTAAGCATTTAACCTCTCATTTTTCTGATCGTAAAAGACTGGATTCGCAACCGTGACATTAATATTTTTATTTTCCATGGGCACAAAAAGTTTTTTTCCCATCATATCTTTTCCACCTCTAACTACTGCAAGTGCTATTGATTTCTTTAGGTTTGGACTGAAATAACTTGAAGTTACATGTCCAAGCATTTCTACTGGACTTTGATTTAACTCAGAAACTATTTGTGCTCCTTCTTCTAAAACAATATTTGGATCATCAGTTAATAAACCTACTAATTGCTTTCTATCTTCTCTCATTGTATCAGATCTATAAAGAGATCTTTTTCCTATGAAATCATATTTCTTCTTGCTTACTATCCAATCCATTTGAAGATCGATAGGAGTCATTGTTCCATCTGTATCTTGACCAACAATAATAAAACCTTTTTCTGCTCTTAATAAGTGCATTGTCTCAGTTCCATAAGGAGTAATGTTAAACTCTTTACCCGCCTCTATACACTTTTCCCATAAATCCTTTCCATAACTTGCTTGAACATTTATTTCGTAGCTGTGTTCTCCAGTAAAACTAATTCTCATTATTCTGCATTGGATATTACCGATATGAACCTCTTTGAATGACATATGAGGAAAGTTTTCATCTGATAAATCTAAATCGGGAATTATTTTTTTAAGAATTTTTTTACTATTAGGTCCGCATAAACTAGCTGTAGCATAATGATCTGTTACAGAGGTTAAATAAACATCAAGCTCAGGCCATTCTGTTTGAAGATAGTCTTCAAGTTTACCTAAAACATTTGCTGCTCCACCAGTTGTTGTGGTCATAATGTAATGATTTTCACCTAATCTTGTTGTAACTCCATCATCATAAACCATACCATCTTCATTTAGCATTAGCCCATATCTACATTTTCCTACTGCTAATTTTGACCAAGCATTTGTATAAACTCTATTTAAAAATTCAGAAGCATCACTTCCTTGAATATCAATTTTACCAAGAGTAGAGGCATCTAGTATACCAGCACTTTCTCTTGCAGCTTTACTTTCTCTTTGAACTGCTTGATGCATTGTCTCTCCATTAATAGGGTAGTACCAAGCTCTTTTCCATTGACCGACATTTTCAAATTCAGCTTTATTTTCAACATGCCACTCATTAATTGGCGTTCTTCTAAAAATATCAAAAAACTTTCCAACATTTCGACCTACAATAGTTCCAAATGTTAATGGTGTGTAAGGAGGTCTAAATGTAGTAGTTCCTAATTCTCCCATTTTAACACCAGCTGTATCTGCAATTATTCCCAATGCATGCATATTTCCTAGTTTACCTTGATCAGTACCCATACCAGTAGTCGTATATCTTTTAACATGCTCAATTGATCTAAAACCTTCTCTTAATGCTAATTTGATATCTTTAGCTGTTGCATCGTTTTGATAATCTACAAATGGTTTAGTTTTACCTAAAGGTTTATCAGAAGGAAGTAACCAAATATTTCTTTTTGAATTTTCCTGATCAATCTCAACTTTAATATTATCTAAATCTGTTTCTTTAATATTTAGATTATCTTTAAGCTTTTGATTTAAATTTTTAATGATTTCATCAATTTTAAAATCTCCACCACAAGATCCTACACTTATTTGTCCAGATGTGTTCTGATTTGGTAAGAAAATTTGTTTTTCCTCATCAAACTTTAGTTTACTACCTGATTGTGTATATAAATGGACGGCAGGTGTCCAACCACCAGCAACTCCTAAGCAATCACATGAAATAGAAATTTTACTTCCAGTCACTGAAGTACCATCATTAGATAGTTTCATGATTGAAATGCCATTTAATCTTTTGTATCCAGCTGTATCAACAATCGTATGTGACCAATAAACTTTAATACCTGCTTCTTTTACTTTTTTAACAATTTTACTTTCAGATTCTTCTCTTATATCAATAATTGCCTCAACATTTATACCTTTGTTATATAGTGACAAAGCACTTTCGTAAGCACTATCATTATTAGTAAAAAATACATTTTTACTACCACAAGCAACTCCATAAAATTCACTGTATTTTTTAATAGCAGATGAAAGCATTATTCCTGGTCTATCATTATTATTAAATATCAAGGGTCTTTCTAAAGCACCTGTGGCCAAAATAACTTTCTTAGCTCTAATTTTCAGAAGTCTTTGTCTTATTTTATTTGTTTTATCTTTTGCCTCTAAATGATCAGTTAGATTTTCTCTAGCCAAAAGATAATTATATTGATGATAAGCAGCTACACTTGTTCTAGTTTTTATTTCAAGATTTTTAATATTTTTAAGTTCCTCTATTTCTTTTTTTAACCATTCAGAAGGAGTTTTATTATCAATTTTGTTAAATTCGTTATTTTCAAAAATAGTTGAGCCACCAAGTTCATTTTTTTCGTCAACTAACAACGTTTTAAAATTATTTTTAGCTGCATTTTTTGCTGCCAATATTCCAGATATACCTGCACCTACAACCAACACATCACAGTGAATATTTCGGTGGTCATAAATGTCAGGGTCATTTGATGTTGGTGATTTTCCTAAACCGGCTGAGTGTCGTATGAAAAATTCATATTTCTCCCAGAAGCTAGCAGGCCACATAAATGTTTTGTAATAAAAACCTGCAGGAAAAAATGGCGAGAGAAAATTGTTTATTCCACCAATATCAAATTCTACACTTGGCCAACAATTTTGACTGGTTGCTTCTAAACCTTCGTAAATCTCAACTTCTGTTGCCCTAACATTAGGTTCTGTTCTGTTGGTACCAGGATTTACTTGAACTATAGCATTTGGTTCTTCAGAACCAGACGTCATAATTCCTCTTGGTCTATGATATTTAAAACTTCTTCCAACTAAATGAACATTATTTGCAAGTAACGCTGATGCTAACGTATCACCTTTAAACCCATGGTAAGTTTTGCCATTAAATTTAAACGAAATTCTATTAGTTTCATCAATGTATTCACTAGATTTTACCCTTAAGCTTTTAGTCATTTTATTGAGCAGGTGGTTTTTCACCCATTTTGTAAATTGCTTTTATTTCGTCGTTAGAAGTATCTCTAACCATATTAAACCATTTACGACAACCATGTGCATGGTTCCATCTTTCAAATTGAACACCTTTAATATTTTTTCTCATAAATAAATATTCTGCCCACTCATCATCACTTAATTCTGTTGGTTGCTTAGGTCTCTCGATATGAGCTTCACCACCAGCCTTAAATTCTTGCTGATCTCGTTCTCCACAGTATGGACAGTTTATTAAAAACATTAATGAGCAACCGCTGCAGCACCATGTTCATCAACAAGGTCACCGCTTACAAATCTATTTAAATTAAATGCAGCATTAAGTTTGTGAGGTTCATCGTTTGCAATAGTATGAGCAAATAAATCCCCAGATCCAGGAGTTGCTTTAAATCCACCAGTACCCCAACCACAATTAAAATATAATCCTTTAATTGAAGTTTTACTTAATATTGGACTAGCGTCAGGACAAATATCTACTATTCCTCCCCATTGTCTTAACATTCTCATTCTACTGAAAATTGGATATAATTCTAAAATTGCATTTAATGTTCCTTCAACTATTTGATGACTACCTTTTTGAGTATAAGAAACATAATCATCCGTTCCAGCACCAATCACCAGCTCTCCTTTGTCAGATTGACTGACATAAGCATGCACTGCATTAGACATTACAACTGTATCAATAATTGGTTTTACAGGTTCAGAAACTAAAGCCTGTAAAGGTTTACTTTCAAGGGGAAGTCTTAGACCAGCCATATTAGCTATTACACTAGAATGACCAGCTGCAACTACACCAACTTTTTTAGTTTTTATAAATCCTTTTGTTGTTTCTATTCCTTCAACACTATCTCCATTTCTTTTTATTCCTTTAACTTCACAATTTTGAATAATATCAACACCCATTGCATCAGCTCCTCTAGCATATCCCCAAGCAACTGCATCGTGTCTTGCTGTTCCAGCTCTTCGTTGTAAAGTTCCTCCTAATACAGGGTATCTAATATCTGGTGACGTATTTATAATTGGACAAAATTTTTTAACTTCTTCAGTGCTCAAGTAGACTGCATCAATTCCATTTAGTCTATTAGCATGTGTTCGTCTTTTTAAATCTCTAACATCTTGTAAATTATGTGCAAGGTTCATCACACCTCTTTGACTAAACATTACATTATAGTTTAGTTCTTGAGATAAACCTTCCCAAATTTTTAATGCATGATCATATAAACCTGCACTGGCGTCCCATAAATAATTTGATCTAATAATAGTAGTATTACGACCAGTATTTCCACCACCGATCCAACCTTTTTCCACTACAGCAATATTATTCATGTTGTGTTTTTTTGCCAAATAGTAAGCTGTTGCTAATCCATGGCCACCACCGCCAACAATAACTGCATCGTACTCTTTTTTAGGTGTAGGGTCTTTCCATGCTCTTTGCCAATTTTCATGATATGAAAGAGCATTTTTGATTAACGAAAATACTGAGTACTTATTTCTCATAATAATTGAATAATTACTTTATATATATTGAATTTTCAATACAATCGCTTAATACACAATGTCATATGGAAGAGTGGGTGAGAGGCTGAAACCAGTCGTTTGCTAAATGACCGTGCGAGGAAACTTGTACCGAGGGTTCGAATCCCTCCTCTTCCGCCATTAATAATTATAAATCGTAATTATCTTCTAAATAGTAAACTTAAAGATTTTGTTTTAATCTATCGTTTAACTCTTTAAAAACACCATACCAATCCCCAGGACTTTTTTGCTGGATTATGTTTAGATTAGGATAGAAACACTTATATTTAAGCTCAATATGCCATCGCCATTCTGGATTGTAACTCAATAATAAATAAGTTTTAATATTTAAAGTTGCTGCTAAATGAACAATTGCTGTATCAGATGTAACAACACAGTTAGTTTTTTTTAATATTGCAATCGTATCTTCAAATGCGTTTTCTCCCAAATCTATTTCATTTGATAAATCAATCAAAAAATTTTCGTATTTGTTTAATTTAATTTGCTCGGATCCAAAATTTTTTTGTAAGCTAATAAAGTCGAAATTCTTATTATTAAGAATTTCTTTATAATAAGAAAGAGGAATTGATCTCATATCATCGTGACTGTATCTTTCATCACCTTGCCAATTAATAGCAATAATAGGTTTTTTAAAATGATTAAGTTTTTTTTCCCATTTAGTTGCAACACTCTCATTTACTTTAATAAAATTTATATTTTCTTTAAAACTTTTTTTTTCTGCAAAATAAAATGCAGGTAAACTTAATAGATGTTGATAATAGTCAATGTTAGTTATTGAGCTTAAATCAGAAATAATTTCAAATGGTGTATGTTGAAACAAATGTTTTAATTTTGTATGGCAGTAAAAAATTATTTTAGTATTAAACTTTTCGTTGAGCCAAAATAAATAACGAAAAAAATTAATATTATCGCCATAACCTTGCTCACATATTACCATTATAGTTTTATTAGTTAAATCTTGACCTTTCCATTCTTTAGAATTAAATTTACTTGTTACTTCTAAGTATCGACCACTAGGTTGCAATTTTGGTTTTCTAAATTCATAGAATTCAAAAGCTTTATTAAATTCAAATAAAGCAAAATAACACCAAGAAAGATTAAATTTTGTCCTTTCTCTTTTTGGATCAATTTCTAAAACTTTATTATAATTTTCAATTGCTAATTTGAATTTTTTTTCTCTAATTAAACTATGACCTAGCATTAAGTATGAATGAAGATGATTTTTATTTAATTTAATACATTTGTTAAAAAAGTTTATAGATTCGTTTATTTTTCTCATGTAAAAATAAGTTAATCCAATATGATAAAGTGCATTTGTATTATTTTCATTTACAGATATGATGTTCTTAAAATGATCTAATGCATTCTCGTATTTTTTTTCGCCCATAAAGATAATACCCAAACTTAAATTTGCATCCTCATGATTTGGATCAATTTTGATTAATTGTAAAAATATATTTTTTGCTTCAAGTACATTTTTTTGCTCAAGCTGAATAACACCTAAAAAAAATAAACCAGTTGTTTTAGTTTCAATATTTTCTTCAAGTTTTTCAAATATTTTTTTTGCTGCGTTAAATTTTTTATTTTTGAAAAGCTCTATTCCTTCTTTGATTTCATCTTGTAGATCTTTTGGGTTCATTATTTATTATTATTTAAAAATCCTCTTTTAAATTAAAACTTTCTTAGTTAATAAAGTGGCTGATCTCTAAAAAAGTTTTTCATAGTTACTGGTCGCAGTTCTAAAATATATCTATAGACATTATAGTTTTCCATTACACGCTGCACGTAATTTCTGGTTTCTCTAAATTTAATTAATTCAACCCAATCTACATAATCAACTTGTTTTTTTTGTGGATCTTTATTTATTTTTTTCCAATATTTAACTCTGTTGGGCCCAGCGTTATAAGCAGCGACTGCAAAAGGATAAGCACCATCATACTGTAAAATTAAACCTGCTATATAGTGTGAACCTAAATTAATATTATATTCTGGATCAGTGGTTAACCTTGATTTTGAATAAGGCAGTTTTGCTTGTTTTGAGACTATTTTTGCTGTGTAAGGCATCAACTGCATTAATCCTTTTGCACCAGCATGACTATTAGCTTCTAAATCAAATTCACTTTCTTGTCTAATTATAGATAAGATCAAAGCACTTTCTGGAATTTTTCTTTTATTAATATATTTAGGAGTACTAATTATTGGGTAATTGTATTTATTATGAAATCTTTTTTGATAAGACGCTATTTTTGAAACCTGAATAGCAAAGTCGTATCTATTAATACTTGTAGCTAATTCCGCAGCCAAAACCTCACTACCTTTTGCTATATTATCATTAGCTAAATGTCTTAAAATATGTTTTGTATATTTATCTTTCTTTAATTCATCTAGTAGATATGAAATTTTTACAAGCTCTTTATTAAAAAATTGAATTCTATATTTTGGATCAATTTCCATATCTTTTTCTAACTCAAATTTGCCATTTGGATTTAATTTTAAAAAAGCTAGCTGACCATAGTAAGTAGTAAGATATTTTGTGGCTTCTCTGTACCAATTTTTTGATTGCTCTCTTTCGCCTAATTTTTCATATGCTCTTCCAAGCCAATAAGCACCTCTAGATAAACTTATTGGATAACTAACATTTTCATAAAAATTTTTAAAATGATCTTTAGCAGTTATTGGATCATTTAAAAAACTTAATGATATCCATCCACTCATCCATTCAGCAGCTGCATATTCAGATCCTTCAGTCATTCCATGATTACTTGAAATTTTATATGAAATTTCATATTTCTTTTTATAAAGCAATGCTCTTGAGATAATTTCTCTTTCTTTCCACCATTTGTCAGGCCTAACTAAATACTCTTTATCATTTCTTATTTTCAATAAGATTTCTGTTGAAGAATCTACACGTCCTTTTTTTCTTCTCCATTTCAATCGATCGTAGTTTAACCCAGCATCATTCTTAAATTTTTGAGGAACATTTGCTATGGCTTGGTCAACTCCATAACCTTTACTCATTAAAAGATGTCTTGCATTATATAAAAGTTCGTAATCTTTTGGCAGATACCTTATTAATCTTCGTAAATCCCAACTATCACCGTTCCAAGCTAAATAATCAGCTCGTTTAATATAGTCATCTGCATTTAAATATTTTTTATATTTTTTTCTAAAATATTTTAATTCATTTTTGGATAAATCTGCTGTGACCCAACCTTCTTTAATCAGTCTTGTACCTTTATTTTTGTCTCCAATTAAAATATGACTTTCTCCAAGTATCATTTTTCCATAACCACTTAATGGATCATTTTCTCCAAACCATTTTATTATTTTTTTAGGTGAAACACTTTCTGTGGATAGTTTATGCTCAGCAAGATATTTAACTCTGCTTATTCTAGGATAATCTGAATTTTTATTTAAAAAAACTTGATAATCGTAAAAGGACGCCTGGTTACCTGACGTTAAAAGATGTCTCCATTGTATAAAATTATAAATAGAGTTATCTTTTGCTTTTTTTGCTATTTTAAGCGCAGATGACCATTTGCTTTTCTGCATTTCTGAAATGGCTTTTTTAGCCAACCCAAAGTCTCTTTTACTATAATATCTTGAAATCTTTATGTTCATTGCTGAGCTAATGCCAGCTATAGTTGGTTTTTTCTTCGGTATTTTAAAACTTAATTTTTTCTCTTTTAAAACCAACTCTTTTTTAACAATCACTTCTTCGATTTTAATTTCTTTGGTTTTCTTAGGCTTCTTTAATGGCTTAAGGATATTTATAGATATTTTCTTTTGAATTTCTTCTTTACTTAAAACAGGTTTTTTTAAAGGTACAACTGAATTAATTTCAGCAAAGAGATTATTTGAAAATATTAATATTGATATGGTGAAACCTAAAAATAATATTTTTTTGAGCATAATCTTTTAGTATATGAATCTTTAAACTATGTTATAAGTATTTATGTTCAAAGGATCAAATGTTGCTTTAATTACACCATTTAAAAATAATGGTCTAGATGAGGAAGCATATATTAAGTTAATCCATTTCCACATCGATAATGGTACCAATGGACTTGTGCCGGCTGGTACAACAGGTGAATCCCCTACGTTAAGTCATCATGAGCATCAAAGAGTAATAGATTTATGTATTAAAGAAAGTAATGGAAAAATTCCAGTTATTGCTGGTACGGGTTCCAACTCAACTGAGGAGGCTATTTCTTTAACCACACATGCAGAAAAAGCAGGTGCTAATGGAGCTTTGATAGTTACACCTTATTACAATAAACCAACTCAAGAAGGCTTGTATCAACATTATAAAGCAATTAATGACAAGTGTGGCATCCCAATTATAATTTATAATATTCCAGGTAGATCTGTGATTGATATGTCAGTTGATACAATGGCTAGACTATATGAATTAAAAAATATAGTTGGTGTTAAAGATGCAACGGGTGATTTAGATAGAGTTGAACAAACAATTGAAAAAATGGGTAAAGATTTTATTCAATTAACAGGTAATGATGATAATGCTTTTGAATTTAATAAACGTGGTGGGGTAGGTACTATTAGTGTAACAGCCAATATTGCACCTAAACTTTGTTCAGAATTTCAAAAATTCTCCAAATCAGACACCGATAACGAAATGAAAGAAGCAGAAAGATTAGATAAAATATTACAACCAGTTCATCACTCAATGTTTGTTGAGAGTAATCCTAGTCCTGTAAAGTATGCTGCAAAACTTTTAGGACTTTGTGATGACAAAGTAAGACTACCACTTGTAAAAGTAACAGACACAACAAAAGAAATTGTAAAAAAAGCTCTTCATTCTGCTAATTTAATTTAATGAACAAAAAAACCAATCCTGGTTTGAAAATGATTTGTTTAAATAGAAAAGCTAGTTTTAACTATTTTTTTGAAGATCTTTTTGAAGCTGGAATTGTTTTAAAGGGATCAGAGATTAAATCAGTAAGAGAGGGCAAGGTTAATATCGCTGAGTCTTATGCTGTTGAAAAGGGAGGTGAAATTGTTTTAATTAATTCACATATATCTCCATACAAGCAAGCCAGTTACTCTAATCATAACCCAACAGATGATAGAAAATTACTTCTTAATAAAAAAGAAATAAATAAATTGATAGGTAAAATGCAAAGAGATGGTTTCACATTAGTTCCAACAAAAATGTATTTTAAAAAAGGAAAGGCTAAAATAGAATTAGCTGTTGCAAAAGGGAAAAAGCAATATGATAAAAGAGCAACAAAAAAAAGTAGAGATTGGAACCGTGAAAAGGCAAGATATATTAGAAAATCAAGCTAAAATTGTTTTTTTAGGAATAGGTTCAAATTTAGGTGTAAGAAAAAGAAATATAGAAAAAGCAAAATTTTTATTAGCAGAACATAACTTAGATGTTCTCTCGGTATCTAGTTATTATGAAACGCCTTCCTGGCCTGACCCACGAAAACCTAAGTTTTTAAATATAATTTTAAAATTAAAATATTATTACAGTCCTCAAGAACTATTAAAAATATGTAAATCTATAGAAAATCAATTAGGTAGAAAAAAAGCGAAAAAAAATGCTCCTCGTACATGTGATTTAGATATAATCGATTTTAATAATTTGGTTTCAAAAAAAAACTCTAAGATTAATTTACCTCATAAAATGATGCACAAAAGAAACTTTGTATTATTTCCATTATTTGAGATTCAAAAGAATTGGATCCATCCTGACAAACAAATTGATGTTAAAACCTTGATTTCTCTGCTTCCTGATAGAGACATTAGATCTATTAAACAAATTTGATTTAGTGGTATAATATCAAATATGCTTAATTCAAATGAACTTATAAATAAAGTTAAGAATTATAATAAATTCCTAAATCCTGAAAAATTGGATAAAGCATATAATTTTGCTGTTAATGCACATAAGAGTCAAAAAAGAGCATCAGGTGATCCATATTCTGTTCACCCAATTGAGGTTGCAAATATTTTAACTGAATTAAAATTAGATAGCGCTACAATTACAACAGGTTTATTACATGACACTATAGAAGATACTTTTGCAACTTATGAAACTATCAAACAAGAATTCGGTGATGAGGTTGCTGATTTAGTCGACGGTGTAACAAAAATTTCAGCATTTGAAAATTCTGCTGGAGCTAATTCTAAAGTTGAGAATTTCAGAAAACTAATTTTAGCAACATCAAAAGACATTAGAGTTCTGTTAGTGAAAATTGCTGATCGACTACATAATATGAGGACTATTAAAGCGATTACAAAAGAAGACAAAAGAAAAAGGATAGCTCAAGAAACAATGGAAATTTATGCTCCATTAGCTGATAGAATGGGAATGCACAGAATAAGAGACGAGCTTGAAGATTTATCTTTTGAAATTTTAAATAATGATGCAAGAAAATTAATTAAAAAAAGACTTGATGAAATAAAATTAGATAGAAAAGATTTATTTGAAGAACAATCTTTTGAGTTAAGTGAAATCTTGAATGATAATGAAATTTATGCTGAGATTCATGGTAGAGAAAAAACACCTTTTTCAATTTGGAGAAAAGTCCAAAAAAAAAGAGTTTCGCTTGAGCAAATAACAGACATTATTGGATTTAGGATAATTTTAAAAAATGTTGACGATTGTTACAAAACTCTTGGTATTTTTCATAAAAAATGGAATTGCATACCAGGAAAATTTAAAGACTATATTTCGTCTCCAAAAATCAATGGTTATAAATCTATACATACTTCAGTAATTGGTTCAAATAAAAAACCAATAGAAATTCAAATCAGAACACACGAAATGCACGAATTTGCAGAAAGAGGTGTTGCATCTCATTGGCAGTATAAATCTTCTGAAAAATTTAATTCTTTAAGCTGGAAGGAGTATGATTGGTTAAAAGATCTTGTGGAGATTATAGAAAAAAATGAAAACCCTGAGGACTCTTATGAGTATACAAAACTACAAATGTTTCAAGAAAACGTATTTTGTTTCACACCAAAAGGTTCAGTAATAAAATTACCTAAAGACGCAACAGCTATAGATTTTGCATATGCCGTTCATACTAAAATTGGCAATTCAGCAGTTGGTTGTGAAATTAATGGAAACAAAAACGAATTACAAACTATTTTAAGAAATGGTGATCGTGTAAAAATTATAACATCAAAAAATAATTCACCATCACTTCATTGGATACCAACAACCAAAACAGGTAAAGCAAGAGCAGCAATAAGAAGATATTGGCATGATAAAGGAGAGCAAAAAGAGGAAAAAACAAAAAAATACAATACCACACTTTGGATGTCATTACCTGATAAGCCAGGTCAGTTAGGGGATATAAGCTCACTAATTGGAAGTCATAAGTTAAATATATCGAGCTTAGAAATGGTTGGTAAAAATCCCAATTATATTAATTTTAAATTTAAATTAATTATTAGAAACCTTAAGAATTTTACTAATTTTATTGCAGAGCTAAAACAAAAGAGTATAAAATTTAAGATAATTAGACACGAAGAAAAAAGAAATGCTTTCACACAAAAAATCCTTAAATATTTTAAAAAAAACTAATGCATTATTAGAAGGTCACTTTGTTCTATCCTCAGGTCTACATTCATCAAAATATATTCAGTGTGCAAAACTTTTAAGTTTCCCTAATTTAGCTGATAAAATTTGTAAATCTTTAGCAAATAAAATTAAAAAAAAATTTAAAAAAATTGATTTAATACTAGCTCCTGCAATGGGAGGAGTAATTATAGGATATGAAATAGGAAAATTGCTTAAAAAAGAAACAATTTTTTGCGAAAGGGTAAATGGTAAATTTACTCTCAGAAGAGGTTTTAATATTAAAAAAGGTACAAGAGTATTAATTATAGAAGATGTAATCACTACAGGAAAATCAAGTTTGGAGTGTGTTAAATTGATTAAAAAATCAAAAGCAAAATTAATTGGATTTGCATCTATTATTGATCGATCAACTAAACAATCTTTAAAAATAAAAACTGGAATAACATCTCATTTAAAAATTGATGTTCCAACTTTTAAAGCAAATAAATTACCACCAGAACTTAAATCTATACCAATAACAACCCCAGGAAGCAGATTTATTAAGTGAAAAGGTTAGGTGTAAATATAGATCATATTGCAACTCTACGAAACGCTCGTGGAGAGAAACATCCAGATCCACTATACGCAGCCAAAAAAGTTATTAGTTATGGAGCCGATTCCGTAACAATACATTTAAGAGAAGATAGAAGACATATAAATGATATTGATGCAAAAAAAATCTGTGGTTTAAGAAATGTATCTGTAAACCTTGAAATTTCTATGAACAAAGATATTGTTAATAAAGCACTTAAGATAAAACCAAATTTTATTTGTTTAGTTCCAGAAAATAGAAAAGAAATTACTACTGAGGGAGGTCTAAATATAAAAAACAATCTTAATAAATTAGAGAAAATAATTAAAAAATTTAAAAAAGCAAAGATAAGAACAAGTTTGTTCATTAATCCATCTCCAATTGATATTAGACTTGCTAAAAAATTAAATGCCGATTGTATTGAGATACATACTGGAAAATTAGCAAACCTAGTTAAATCAAAAAAAAATTATTCTAGTGAATTAAACAGAATTAAAAAAAGTGCAAAATTAGCATCAAGTTTAAATATAGAAGTCCATGCTGGTCATGGTTTAGACTATAAAACCACAAAAATATTAACAAAAATAATATATATTGAGGAGTATAATATTGGACATTTTATAATTGGAGAGTCAATATTTAATGGACTTTCAAAAGTAATTAAAAACTTTAAAAAAATTATAAAAAAATAAATGAAAATTCTAGGTATTGGCGTTGATATTGTTGAAAATAAAAGAATTCAAAAATCGATTAAAAATCCTTTATTTAAAAAAAGAATTTATTCATCTAAAGAATTGAAACAATCTAATACTGTAAACAATAAGGTAGCTTATTTTTCGAAGCGATTTGCTGCAAAAGAAGCATTTTCTAAAGCTCTAGGCACAGGTTTTCGTATAAATTTAAATTTTAAAGATATAGAAGTTGTTAATAACAAAATGGGAAAGCCTTATTATGTTAAAAATAAAAAAATTACAAAAATCATTCAAAAGAACTTTAAAATCAAAAATTTTAAATGTTTTCTATCAATTTCGGACGAAAAAAATTATTCAACAGCATTTGCAATTATTCAATCATCATGAAATTAGATAAAAATTTTTTTTCAGAAAATTTAAAAACTTTAATTTATGCATTAATAATTGCAGTTATAATTAGATCGCTTTTAGTACAACCATTTTATATCCCATCATCATCCATGGAACCTACTTTGTTAGTAGGTGATAGATTATTTGTAACAAAATATACCTATGGTTATAGTAAGCATTCATTTCCTTTTAGCCCTCCAATATTAAACAAAAGAATTATGTTTAGCCCTCCAGAAAGGGGTGATGTGATCGTGTTTAAAACTCCCGCAGATAACAGAACAGACTATATTAAAAGATTAATTGGTTTGCCTGGTGATAAAATTCAGTTCATAGACTCAAATTTATATTTAAATAATTCTGAAATTCTTAAATCTAAAATTAATAACAAAACTACTATATTCTGTGGAGACAAAAGCATTGATGTCTATAGGTTTGAGGAAAAGCTTTCAAACGGAAAAAAATTTCATACTGTTTATTTGAAAGATTATACTTATCAAAATTCTGATGTGTTTACTGTACCAAAAGATCATTATTTCTTTTTAGGGGACAACAGAGATTGTTCTAAAGATAGCAGATACTTAACAAGTGTAGGATATGTGCATAAAGATAATTTAGTAGGAAAAGCTCAATTTATATTTTTTTCTTCTGATAAAAAAATAGGAAGTTTTATAGAATTTTGGAAATGGCATAAGTCAATAAGATTTAATAGAACATTTAATAAAATTAATTAATGAAAATTAACTATCAGAGTTTAGAAAAAAAAATTGATTTAAAATTTAAAAACAAAGATTTACTTATCCAAGCCCTCACACATAAAAGCTTTAATCCAAATGAAAATAATGAAAAAATAGAGTTTCTTGGTGATAGAGTTCTTGGCTTGGTGATAGCAAAAAAGCTTTTAGAAATTTATCCTGAGGAAAAAGAAGGTATTCTTGATAAAAAATTTGCATCGTTAGTGAATAAAAAAACCTGTTTGGATGTAGCAAAAAAAATCAATTTATCTAGTTATGTTAAAACATTTAATCCTAACAATAAAAAAATAAAAATTGAAGACAAAATTATATCTGATAGCTGTGAGGCATTAATTGGTGCAATTTATCTTGATAAAGGTTTTACAATTGTTGAAAAAAAAATTTTAGACTTGTGGCAAGATCATATTAAAAAAAGTGTGGTTACAGAAATAGATGCAAAAACAAAGTTACAGGAACAAACTTTAAAAAACTTTAAAAAATTGCCTACGTATAAATTGATTTCAAATACGGGTCCTAGACATAAACCTATATTCAAAGTTGGAGTAAAATTACCTAATACAAAATATTTTATTGCTACTGGAAAATCAAAGAAAGAAGCTGAACAAAATGCTGCAATAGAATGTTTGAAAAATACAAATAAAAAATGAATTGGTCAGACGAAGGATTTTTAATAAGCAAAACAAGATATAATGAAAATTCATTAATTGCTGAATTATTTACAAAAGAAAAAGGAAAGATATCTGGAATTATTTTTGGTGGTACTTCAAAAAAAATTAAAAATTATCTTCAACTTGGCAACAAACTCCATGTCAATTACAATTCTAAAAATGAAAATAGGATAGGTTATTTTAAAATTGAGATTTTAAATGCCTATTCCCCATTATATTTTGATCACAAACAAAAGCTGTCTTGTATTACATCTGCAATGAATTTGATTAAAATATTAACACCAGAGTCTCAATCTAATGATAAAGTTTATTTTCTAATTCAAAATTTATTTTTAATTTTAAAAGAAAAAGATTGGTTAAAAAAATATGTTTTTTGGGAATTAGAGTTACTTAAAATATTAGGATACGACTTAGCACTTGAAAATTTAGTTGAAAAAGATTTAGAAGGTAACAAAACTGTATATTACGCTAGTTCTTTAAATGAAAAAAAATATGTACCTAATTTTTTGATTGAAAAAGACCTAGAAGTTAATGATCTCGGTACTTTATTAAGCGGTTTGAAATTAGTAGGTGATTATTTGGATAAAACTATATTAAGACCTAATAATTTAAATTATCCAAATAGTAGGTTACTTTTTTTAAATACGTTAAAATAACTATTTTATAATTTTATCAATTCTATCAGCGTAATAACTTACAATAGCATTGGCTCCAGCTCTTTTAAAAGCAACTAAGCTTTCGTATACGGCATCTTTATTAATTAATTTTTTCTTTATAGCTGTTTCAAGTAAACTATACTCTCCTGATACCTGATAAGTAAAAACTGGTAATTTAAATTTTTCTTTTATAGATTTTATAATATCTAAATAGGGCATACCTGGTTTAACCATTACCATATCAGCACCTTCTTTAATATCTAACGCAACTTCCCTTAAAGCTTCATCAGAATTCCTATAATCCATCTGATAGGTTTTTTTATCTCCCTTTAACGAGCCTTTAGATCCAACAGCATCTCTAAAAGGTCCATAAAAACTTGAAGCGTATTTTGCAGCATAAGATAATATTTGAACGTTTTGGAATTTATTTTTATCTAAAGCTTTTCTTATTTTTCCTATTCTGCCATCCATCATATCTGATGGGGCAATGACATCACAACCCATCTCTGCCTGAAGTAACGATTGATTAATCAGTACCTCTACAGTTTCGTCGTTTAAAATAGTGTTAGATTTAATTAAACCGTCATGACCATGTGATGTGTAGGGATCTAATGCTACGTCACACATTATACCTATTTGATTTTTGTATTTTTTTTTAATTTCTATAATTGCTCTACAAACTAAATTTTTTTCATTAAGTGATTCTGTTCCTAATTCATCTTTATGTACATTTTGGATTTTTGGAAAAAGTGCAACCATTGGTATCTTTTTTTTTATGGCTCTATCCACTATTTGACTCAATCTATTAATTGTATATCTGTAAACGCCTGGCATCGATGAAATTTCTTGACGCTTATTTGAACCTTCAATTAAAAAAATAGGTAATATAAAGTCATTAGGACTTAAGGTATTTTCTTGAATCAGTCTTCTTGACCAAGATTCTTTTCTATTTCTTCTAATTCTAAGACTCGGATATTTACCAATAATCATGTTTTAATTTACTTTTAAATTGCGACAAATGTAATATACACATATACAAAAAAAAAGGTAGAAAGCAATCACGATGGCGACAGAAAATTCAAAAGTTATAGACCTAAATGTCAAAAAGGAAGATAGAATTTTAGACTTTAGCGATTTCCAGAAACAAGAAATTAAGTTTGATATAGAAAAGTTGCAAGAAGCTTATCATCAAATAGTCAAGATTAAAAAATTTGAAGACGCAGGTGTTACGCACTTTGGTGCTATATCTTTAACACAGGTACCTGGTGATCCAGATTCAATCAAAGGTAATAAAGCTCGTGGAGTATACTGGACTAAACCTGATAAATCAGGAAAAGAAGTTTCTAGAGATGAAATGATTGATGAATCATCTTACTCAGAATTTATTAAAGACTATGAGAACACATATTTTAAAGAGGTTTATGATGTCCTTTCAAAGAAATATAAACTTGGAAGAATTAGAATTCTTTTAAAAGAGCCAAGATCAACTTTAAGTTGGCATAGAGATCCTGAACCAAGATTACATATACCTATTATAACAAATCCTGGTTGTTTAATGGTAATTGATAATGTTGCAAAACATATGCCTGCTGATGGTTCGGTTTGGGTTACAAACAACACTAAATATCACAATGCATTTAATGGTGGAGAAGAGAATAGAATACATTTAGTTGCTTGTGTTTTAGATTATAAATTTAGTTAATTTGAAAAAAGTATTTATTTCATCAGATCATGCTGGATTTAAATTAAAAGAACTAATTAAAGATTACTTAACAAATAAAAAAATAAAATTTGAAGATCTCGGCCCTAAAGATATTAGAAGTGTTGATTACCCCGACTATGCTCATAAAGTTGCTAAAAGAGTTAAACTTAATAAGAGTCATGTTGGCATTTTAGTGTGTGGATCTGGTACTGGTATGAATATTGCGGCAAATAAGCATAAAAATATTCGCGCAGCACAATGTTTTAATCTAAAATCAACGAAATTATCCAGATTGCATAACGATGCAAACATCATTACATTAGGGTCAAGGTTAATAACCAAAAAAAA
Source organism: uncultured Pelagibacteraceae bacterium (assembly GCA_902523515.1). GTDB lineage: Bacteria > Pseudomonadota > Alphaproteobacteria > Pelagibacterales > Pelagibacteraceae > Pelagibacter. Next base: position 68,650 of record CABYZT010000002.1, on the reverse strand, counting down.
TGCTTTGAAATTTATTAGTGTTTTTTTAAATACAAAATTTGACGGTGGTAGACACTTGAGAAGGGTTAAGAAAATATAATTATGTCGAGCGAAAAAAGTTATTTAAATGATAGTTATAAAAGTTTTTTTGAGGATAGTTTATCTGTAAAAGATCCAGAGCTTTATAAAGCTATTAAAGATGAATTAATCAGACAACAACAACATATTGAGCTTATCGCGTCTGAAAATATAGTATCTCAAGCAGTATTAGAGGCGCAAGGATCAGTTTTAACTAATAAATATGCTGAAGGTTATCCTGGTAAAAGATATTATAATGGTTGCGAGCATGTTGATGTTGCAGAAAACCTTGCCATTGAAAGATTAAAAAAATTATTTAATTGTAAATTTGCAAATGCTCAACCACACTCAGGTGCACAAGCTAATGGAGCAGTGTTTTTAGCCTTGTTAAGCCCAGGTGATACGTTCATGGGTATGAGTTTAAATTCAGGTGGTCACATTACTCATGGATTAAAAATTTCAATGTCTGGTAAATGGTTTAACGCTATAGGTTATGATGTAGATAAAGAGTCTGAGTTGATAGATTATGATAATGTTGAAAAACTTGCATTAGAACATAAACCTAAACTAATCATCGCGGGTGGAAGTGCTTATTCTAGAGTAATTGACTTTAAAAGATTTAGAGAGATTGCTGATAAAGTTGGGGCATACTTAATGGTTGATATGGCTCATTTCTCAGGATTAGTTGCTGGTAAAGGGTACCCTAATCCCTGTGATTATGCTCATGTGGTTACTTCTACAACCCATAAGGTTTTTAGAAGTGCAAGAGGAGGAATAATTTTAACTAATCACGAAGAACTTGCTAAAAAATTTAATACAGCTGTTTTTCCTGGTTACCAAGGAGGACCTTTAATGCATATTATTGCTGCAAAAGCAGCTGGCTTTCTTGAAGCTCTACAACCAGAATTTCAAGATTACATTAAATCTGTTTTAGCAAACGCAAAAATGTTAGCAGAAACTTTAAAAAATAATGGATTTAAAATTTATTCAGATGGCACAGATACACATTTGATGTTGGTTGATTTGAGACCTTACAATGTGAAAGGAAATCTTGCAGCAGAGAGTTTGTCTAGAGCAAACATTACTTGTAATAAAAATGGTATTCCATTTGATACAGAAAAACCCATGATTACATCTGGAATAAGATTAGGAACTCAAGCGGCTACAACTCGTGGATTTGGTTTAAATGAGTTTAAAACAGTGGGTGAATTAATAACAAAAACTTTAAAAGGTTTGTCTGAAAACCCAACAGATAATAGCAAAATAGAAAACGAAGTAAAAAATGAAGTTATTTCTTTAACTTCTTCATTTCCGATATATAAGAACCTTTAGTAAATGATTTGTCCGTGCGAAAAAAAAGGTGATACATCTGTTGTAGACTCACGTCCAACTGAAGACGGTACCGCAATAAGAAGAAGAAGATTGTGCATATGTGGTGAAAGATTTACTACATTCGAGAGAATTCAATTTAGAGAATTGATGGTTGTTAAAAAAAATGGGAGAAAATCATCATTTGATCGTGATAAATTATCTAAATCAATCTACATAGCTCTAAAAAAAAGACCAATAGATACGGCTACAATAGAAAAATTCATCAGTAACATTTCAAGATCTCTTGAAGAACTAGGACAAGGAGAAATATCAACAAATACAATTGGGACAATGGTTATGGATGGATTAAAAGATTTAGACCCAGTTGGATATGTAAGATTTGCATCTGTATACAGAAACTTTAGAGAAGAAAAAGATTTCGTACAATTCGTGGACAAGCTTGATGTCTACAAAAAAAGATAAATTTTCATCAAAAGATAAATTTTATATGGAATTAGCCTTAGACTTGGCTAAATCTCGTCATGGACAGACTGGATCAAATCCTTCTGTTGGTTGTGTTATTGTCAAAAATGATAAAATTATTTCCATAGGACAAACTTCATTTAATGGTAGACCACATGCAGAATTTAATGCGATTAAAAATAGTTTTGAAAAATTAGAAGGCTCAAAAATGTATGTTACTTTAGAACCATGCTGCCATCACGGTTTAACACCACCATGTACTGACGCGATAATAAAATCAAAAATTTCTGAGGTTGTATATGCTGTTACCGACATAGACAAAAGAGTAAGAAATAAAAGTTTTACAATTTTAAAATCAAAAAAAATAATTGTAAAAAAAGGTTTATTAAAAAGTAAAATTGAAAGTTTTTATTTACCTTATTTTTTTAATAGAAAGAAAAAATTACCTTTTGTCACTGGCAAAATTGCTATTTCAAAAAATAATATTATTTACAGTAAGAACCAGAAAAAGATTACAAATTCTTATTCAGATCAGTTTACCCACATGTTGAGATATCAAAATGATAGTTTGATGATTACTCATAAAACACTGAATAAAGATAATCCAAAATTAAATTGTCGTTTGAAGGGTTTTGAAAAATTTTCTCCAAAAAGAATTATTTTAGATAACAAGTTAAATTCTAAAATAAACAGTTATATAATTAAATCCTCTAATAACAAAAATACTTTAATATTTTATAATAAAGCTGACAAATCAAAAATTTCAAAATTTAAAAGAAAAGGTATTCATTTGGTTAAATCTCGAATTGATAGAAATAACAGATTTGACATTAAATTAATTTTGAAAAAATTACATAATTATGGATGTAGGAATTTACTAATTGAAGGAGGAGATAAATTAACAAATTCATTGATAAAGAATAAAATATTTAATAAATTTTATTTATATAAAAGTCCAAAAAACCTCTCTAAAAACTTTGAATATTTGAAATTTAGTAGTCAAAATATATTAAATAAAAAATATAAAACAAAAATTAATCTAAATCTAAATTTACGAAAAGACAGAATAACACTATATAGTTAGAAAAAATGTTTAACGGAATAATTTATAACCAAGGTACTATTACTAAGATAATTAAAAGGCCTAAAGGTCTTAACATTTTTGTTAAAAGTAATGTTAAAGTATCCGATAAAGACATGGGTTTGTCCGTTGCCTGTGATGGTGTTTGTCTAACTTTAATTTCATATAAATCCAAAATTATGGAATTTTATCTTTCAAAAGAAACGATAATTCGATCAAAATTCAAATTTTTAAAAATAAAAGATAAAATAAATTTAGAATTACCTTTAAAATATGGGACAAAAATTTCAGGACATATTTGTCAAGGACATGTTGATACTGTTGGTAAAGTATTAAGTATTAAAAAAATAGATAAATCATTTCTTTTTGACTTTGATTTACCAAAAAAGGAAAGAAAACACTTAATAGAAAAAGCATCAATCTGTGTAAATGGTATTTCTCTTACAATTTCAAAAGTGACTAAAAAAGGTTTCCAAATTTGGATTATCCCTCACACCTATAAAGAAACAAATTTATCAACTTTAAAAAAATCTAGTTTAGTCAACATAGAAATAGATATCTTGTCTAAATACGTTAGGAATTATTTTAATGGAAAAAAATAATTTTGCGTCGATAGAGTCAATTATAAGCGTAGCCAAAAAAGGTGGTATGTTTATTTTAGTAGACGATGAAAAAAGAGAAAATGAAGGAGATTTAGTTATTTCAACATCAGACACAAATGCAAAGAACATTAACTTTATGGCAAAATACGGGAGAGGTTTAATTTGTTTAGCACTTGATTCACTTCAAGCAAAAAGATTAAATTTATCCCTGATGTCTCCAGTAAATCAATCAAGAAATAAAACGGCTTTTACAATTTCTATTGAAGCAAAAAAAGGAATAACAACAGGTATATCTGCAAAAGATAGAGCGAAAACAATTAAAATAGCTTCAAAAAAAAATGTAAATAAAAATGAAATTGTTTCACCTGGTCACGTGTTTCCAATTATAGCCAAAGATGGTGGTGTGCTTGTTAGAGCAGGGCACACTGAAGCTTCAGTTGATATATCTAAATTAGCAAAAAAAAATAACTCTGCTGTAATTTGTGAAATTATGAATGAAGATGGAACAATGGCTAAAGGTAATAATTTATTCAATTTTGCAAAAAAACATAAATTAAAAATTGGAAAGATAGAAGATCTAATTGCATATAGACTAAAAAAAGAAAAACTTATTAAACTTAAAAAGCAAAGCAAGATTGATGTAAAAAAACAAAAATACAATATTAGAATTTATGAGAATCTTTTAGATGGTTCAGAGCACTTCGCATTAATAAAAGGTAAAATAAAAAAAGGTATTACTCCAAGAGTAAGAGTAATTTCATCTAATGTTGTCCAAAACTATCTAATAAATCAATCACTACCAAATTCATTTAACAAGACTTTAAATTATTTTAAAAAATACCAAAATTGTGTTTTAGTATTTATAAAAGATTCGAATTTAAAATCAGTAACTCAGACCTTAAAAGATTATAAAAACAAAGACTTTTATAAAAAGGGAAATGACAAGTTAATAAGAAATTATGGTATTGGAGCTCAAATTATTAAAGACCTAAAAATTAAAAACATGATATTAATCACCAAATCACCAAAAAAGGTTATTGGTCTTGATGGTTATGGTATAAAAATTACAAAACAGGAATTAATTTGATGAAAAAAAAATATTTAATTGTTGTAGCAGATTATTATAAAGATATTGCTGATGGTTTAATAAGCAGTGCTTTAAAAAAAATACCAAAAAAAAATATTATAAAAATTATTAAAGTACCTGGTGCTTTTGAAATTCCAGTTACAATCTCCAAAAATTTAAAAAAATTTGATGGTTTTTTAGCTTTAGGATGTGTAATTAAAGGTCAAACACCGCACTTTGATTTTATTTCTCAAGCTTCAACAGATGCCATAATGAAATTATCTATAGATAGTAAAAAACCTATCGGAAATGGAATAATTACCTGTCTAAATATGGCTCAAGCAAAAGCAAGAAGAAAAAAGGGTGCTGAAGCTGCAGAAGCTGTCATTTCAGTTTTGTCTCAAAAATGAGAACTCATTATAATCCAAAAAATAACCCTAGAGTTATAATTATTCAGAAATTATATGGTAAATTTTATAATGAAGATGATGATTTAGATTTTCCAAAACATAGATTTAAAAAATTTATTAAAGATATTGTTTTAGGAACGATAGAAAGAAACGATCTTATTTTAGATGAATTAAATAGTAGTTTAGGTGATGAATTTGTATTTGAAAAATTAGACAAAGTTTTTCAAACAATTTTAAAAGCAGCAACTTATGAATTTATGTATAAGCCAAATTTATCTATAAACATAATTATTAAAGAATATTTAAATTCATCTAATTTTTTTCTTGAAGATTCACAAACAAAGTATCTTAATGCTTTATTAGATAACGTTGGAAAAAAATTAAGATCTAACAATGCATGAATTTGATATAATAAATAATTATTTTTATAAAATAGCTAAAAAAAATAAATCTGCTCTTAATCTTAATGATGATGTCTTTTTTGATAAAAAAAAAGGTGTTGTTATATCTGTTGATACTTACAATATTGGAACACATTTTTATGATTTTAAATCTCCAGATCTAGTAATTAAAAAAATATTAAGGTCATCAATTTCTGATTTAATTTGCAAAGGAGTAAAACCAAAGTTTTATTTTATTTCTGGTTCTGGTAATAAAAAAACATTTACAAAAAATAATTTATATAAAATCTCAAAATCACTTAAATCAGAACAAAACAAATTTAATATTGATTTATGTGGTGGAGACACGACTTTTTCAAACAAACTAACTTTCACAATCATTACATTGGGATATTCGAATAAAATAATTTATCGCAATAAAGCTAAATCAAATGATGACATTTATGTTACTGGAAATTTGGGAGATAGTTATTTAGGACTTAAAGCACTAACTAATAAAGTTAAATTTAAAAATAAAGACAAATTATTCTTTGTAGATAAGTATTACAAACCAGAGTTACCTTTAAATTTAACAAAATATTTATTAAAATTTGCTAATAGCTCTATTGATATTTCAGATGGATTAATTGATGATTTGACAAAAATGATAAATAGACAAAGCTTATCATTTCACTTATTTGAAAATAAAATACCTGTTTCCAATAAATTGAGTAATTTTATTAAAAAACAAAGATTAAATAAAATTAATCTAATTTCTAATGGAGATGATTATCAGGTTTTATTTACTGCAGATATTAAGAATGCTAGAATCATTCAAAACGCATCTAAAGCATCAGGAATTAAAATAACTAAAATTGGTAAAATTGTATCTGGTAAAGATAGATCTTTGATATTTGATGAAAAAGGCAAGCAAATACGAGCTAAATCCAAAGGTTATATTCATCGGTTTTAGAAGTTAATCGTTGTCTTTTTTATCTTTTTTTGTATTGTGCGGGCTTAAAATTTAACAACCAACAACTTAAGGTTAATATGAGCGGAACAGTCGAAACAATACTATTATATACAATTGGAGCTGGTTTATTATCTATCGTTTATGGATTTTTAACTGGAAAAAATATTCTTAATTCAAGTGCAGGGAATGCAAAAATGCAAGATATTGCATCTGCAATTCAAATTGGTGCAAAGGCATATTTAGCAAGACAATATAAAACTATTGCTATTGTTGGTGCTGTAGTTTTAGTAATCGTAAGTATTGCATTTAGTCCACTAGTAGGTCTCGGTTATTTAATAGGTGCTGCTTTATCAGGTATTGCGGGTTACGTAGGAATGTTGGTTTCAGTAGAAGCTAACGTAAGAACAGCAGAAGCATCTAGAAAAGGTTTAGCTCAAGGTCTTTCAGTTGCTTTTAAATCTGGTGCTGTAACTGGAATGTTGGTTGCTGGTTTGGCTTTATTAGCTATAGCTGTTTATTATTATATATTATTGAAATCTAATGTTGAAGAAAGAGAAATAGTTAATGCATTAGTTGCATTAGGTTTTGGTGCTTCCCTAATTTCTATCTTTGCAAGATTAGGTGGTGGAATTTTTACAAAAGGTGCAGATGTTGGTGCTGATTTAGTTGGAAAAGTTGAGGCTGGAATTCCAGAAGATGATCCTAGAAACCCTGCTGTAATTGCAGATAACGTTGGTGATAACGTAGGAGATTGTGCTGGTATGGCTGCTGATTTGTTTGAAACTTATGCAGTAACAATTGTTGCAACAATGGTATTATCTTCAATTTTCTTTGTTGGTGATCTTAATATGATGATTTACCCTTTATCTATTGGTGCAGCATGTTTGTTAACATCTATTATAGGAACATTTTTCGTTAAACTTGGAAAAAGTAATAACGTTATGAATGCTTTGTACAAAGGATTTGTTGTTTCTGCATTAGCTTCTTTAATAATATTGTGGCCTGTTACAGATCATGTAATTGGTTTTACAAATGAATATACGATAAATGATAAAACCTTTAATGGAATGGATCTATACTATTGTGGTGTAATAGGATTAGTTATCACTGGATTATTAATCTGGATTACTGAATATTATACAGGAACAAGTTATAGACCAGTTAAATCTGTTGCATTATCATCAACAACTGGTCATGGTACTAACGTTATTCAAGGCTTGGCTGTTTCTATGGAAGCAACTGCTATTCCTGCTTTAATAATTGTTGCTGGTATACTTATTACAAATTCTATTGCTGGACTTTTTGGTATTGCAATTGCTGTAACTACTATGCTTGCATTAGCTGGTATGGTTGTAGCTTTAGATGCCTATGGACCAGTAACTGATAATGCTGGTGGTATTGCTGAAATGTCTAATCTTGATAAGAAAGTCAGAAAGACAACTGACGCTTTAGATGCGGTTGGAAACACAACAAAAGCTGTAACAAAGGGTTACGCAATTGGTTCAGCAGGTTTAGGAGCATTGGTTTTATTTGCAGCTTATACAGAAGACATTAAACATTTTTCAAAAGAAGCAGGATCTGCATTAGAAGGTATCGTTGTAACTTTTGATTTATCAAACCCTTATGTAGTAGTTGGTTTGTTAATAGGTGGAATGCTACCATATCTTTTCGGTTCAATGGGAATGCAAGCCGTTGGGAGAGCAGGCGGTGCGGTTGTTGTAGAGGTAAGAAGACAATTTAAAAAATTTCCAGGTATAATGAAAAGAAAACAAAAACCTGATTATGCTAAACTTGTAGATTTATTAACAGTAGCAGCAATTAAAGAAATGATAATTCCATCGCTTCTTCCAGTTCTGTCGCCAGTTGTTCTTTACTTCATTATTCTATCAATAGGCGGTCAGGTAGCAGCTTTAGCTGCAGTTGGTGCAATGTTACTTGGGGTAATTATTACAGGTTTATTTGTTGCTGTATCAATGACAGCAGGAGGCGGTGCTTGGGATAATGCAAAAAAATATATTGAAGACGGTAATCATGGTGGAAAAGGTTCCGAAGCACATAAAGCTGCTGTAACAGGTGATACTGTTGGTGATCCTTATAAAGACACAGCAGGACCAGCGGTTAATCCAATGATTAAAATTACAAATATAGTTGCTTTGCTTCTGTTAGCTGTTATCGCTGGGTAATTTTTTTAGTATTTTTGGCCCTCTTATTAAGAGGGTCATTAATTTTTTGTCTCATGCTAGACATAAATTCATAAATAAATGATGTTCTTTTAAATCCTGCTTCTGTAGTTTGTTCTATTGGTTTTATGTTTTCCATATCCTCTTTATTATAAAAATCTTTTTTTTTCAAAATACCATAATTATCAATTTCTAAAACTAAGACATCATTTTTTGATATAATCATTTTACCCAAGTTTTTAAGATTTGATTGAGTTTGAATAGTTTCTATATAAATCCAAATATCATTATCGAACTTGCTTTTTGTCGATGGATTACCTAAAAGTTTTTTAATATCATTTTTATTGCTTTTATTTATGATAAGAGAAGTTTGTTTTTCTTCAAGATAGGATACTCCATGATGTTTTCTTACTGGTTTAAAAGAACAATTTGAAACTATTAAATAAATTAAAATTATATATAATATATTTTTCATGGATAAAACTTATTTATATGTTTATAACAATTTGATTAATTACTCTAGAAATAAAGATTTATACAAAAATTTAAATAGAGAGGATAATTTTTCAGATCGATTAACTATTTTTTTACTACATTTTTCTTTTTTTCTAAAAAACTTTAAAAATGAAGAAAATAAAAAAATTTTACAAGAAATTTATGATTTTTGCTTCAGACAGCTTGAGTTAAGTATTAGGGAAATTGGTTATGGTGACCAATCAATTAACAAAAAAATGAAGAATTATATTAATTTATTCCATTCAATGCTTTCCGAAATACATTTTTGGGACAATTTAACAAAATCTGAAAAATTAGATAAAATTTCTATTTTTTTAGAGGAATTTGAAAATAATGATATTTTACTGGAGTATTTTATCAATTTTAATGATGATTTATCAAAAAAAACTTTGAATTCTTATTTAAAAAGTGTAAGTAACCCATAATTATGGCTGTACCAAAACGAAAACAAACCCCTTCCAGAACAGGGATGAGAAGAGCTCAAACAATGAAATTTTCAACTAAAAATATAGTTGAAGATAAAAAATCAGGTGAATACAGGTTATCTCATCATTTAGACCTTAAAACTGGTATGTATAAGGGAAGACAAGTTTTAGACCCAAAAGAATAGTATATTATAATCTATTAAAATGTCAGATTTGATTAAAATTGCAGTAGATGCAATGGGTGGTGATGGATCACCAAAGAAAATAATAGATGGTATTATTTTAAATCATTCTATTAATAAAAATAATTTTTTTAAAATTTTTGGCGACAAAAATAAAATAGATCCAATAATTAAAGGAAAAATATCTGCAGAATTTTTTGAATTAATTCATACAGAAAAAAAAATTGAAAGCACTGATAGTCCTCTAGAGGGTGCAAAAAGAGGGAAAGATACCAGTATGTGGCTTGCGATTCAAAGTGTTAAAGATAAAGAAGCAGATATAGTTATATCAGCAGGTAATACAGGTGCATTGTTAGTTGTATCGAAATTGAATTTAAAAATGATAGAAAATATAGACAAACCAGCTTTATCTGCTTTATGGCCAAATAAAAAGGGTATGAGTGTTGTATTAGATTTAGGTGCCAACATTGAATGTAGTTCTAAAAATTTATCAGACTTTTCAATTATGGGAGCTTCTTTGTATACTTCACTTTATCCGAATGACAAACCAAACGTAGCATTATTAAATATCGGTTCAGAAGAATTAAAAGGAAATGAGACTATAAAAGAAACTTATCAATTATTAAATGAAAAAAATTCAGATAATTATAACTTTGCTGGTTACATTGAGGGAAATCATCTTATGGATGGAGAGGTTAATGTAATAGTTTCAGACGGTTTTACAGGAAATGTTGCATTAAAAACAGCAGAGGGTACTGCGAATTTTATAACTAGTGAATTAAAAAATGCGATGACAGGTACATTAATAGGTAAAATTTCATCTTTATTGAATATATCAAACTTAACGAAATTTAAGAAAAGACTAGATCCAAGACTATATAATGGAGCAATTTTTATTGGTTTAGACTCTCCAGTTGTTAAAAGTCATGGAGGAACTGACCATATTGGCTTTTCAAACTCTCTAGATGTTTGTCATAGAATTGTAAAAGGCAATTTGATAGAAAAGATTAAGCAAAATATTTAATATGAGAATTAATTTAACTAAAAAAGACTTAGTTAATTTGGTTTATATGCAGCTTGGTTTTTCAAAACAAATATCAGAAAATTTAATTGAGGATTTTTTATCAACTATAGTTACTAATATCAAAAATGAAAAAAAATTAAAATTATCTAAATTTGGCACTTTTTCTATAAGGCAAAAAAAATCTAGAATTGGAAGAAACCCTAAAACTAAAGAAACAAAAGTAATTTCAAGCAGAGATGTAGTATTGTTCAAACCATCAAAGGAATTTAAAGAATTTGTTAATTTAAAGGATAATGGATAAATCAAATAGCGCTTACAAAACTATTGGCGAAGTAGCTAGAATATTAAATCTTAAATCAAATGATAAAGGAGCTTTACCGACACATGTCATTAGATTTTGGGAAACTCAATTTAAACAAATTAAACCAAAGATATTAAATTCTAATAGAAGATATTATGATGAAAAAACAATTAATCTTCTTAAAAAAGTTAAATTTTTACTTAAAGATCAAGGTATGACCATAAAGGGTGTAAAAAAAATATTAAATAATGAAGATTCTTTAAAGCTTGACGAAATTGCAGATAAATCTATAAGGACAGAAAATTTAAGAAATAAGATATTAAAAATTTCTAATAAATTAAAAGAATTAAAAAATGGCAAAAAAAACGCACGTTAAAGTAAGAATGGTTCCTGAAGCCAAACCTGATAGTCCCTATTTCTATTACGTTAAAAAACCAGCTGGTGGTGAAAAAGCCAAAGTTAAACTTTCAGCAAAGAAATACAATCCAGATACAAGAAAACATGAAATGTTTGTGGAAAAGAAGCTTCCACCACATAGCAAGTAATTACTTCTTTTTAAAGTTTCTTTTTTCGTAATCAATATAAGATAAAATCATATTTTTCCAAATACGATTAGTGATTTTAGGATCAATCTTTAGTTTCTTAGATTTAGAGTTAATTTTTTTAAGAATAAAATTGATACGTTTTTTATCCACTATTTCTTTTTTAAATTCTTTAAGTTTTAAAACTTCTTTTACAAGATTTGTTCTATATTTAATTAATGATAACAATTTATTGTCTAACTTATCTAATTTAGATCTTATTATTTCTAATTTTTTTTTGTTTTTAGGCGACATTTAATTTATTGGTTTAATTAATAATTATTATATTTATCTATTCATGTACAGTCAGAATTATTCTTTAAATTCTCAATTAAAAATATGGATGATCACTTTATTATTGATGATCATTCTAATAATTTTAGTAGGGGGCTTAACCAGATTAACTGACTCTGGACTATCAATTACCACTTGGGAACTTTTTGTTGGCACATTGCCCCCTTTAACAAATGACAAATGGATAGAATATTTTGATCTCTATAAAACAATACCTGAATTTAAAGAGCAAAACTTCAATATGACTTTAAATGAATTTAAAATAATTTTTTGGTGGGAATGGGCACATCGTCAATTGGGGAGATTAATTGGTCTAACCGTTCTTTTACCAATGATTTATTTTACAATTAAAAATGGTTTTTGGATTTTAAGAGAATATTCAATTATTTTTTTCTTAGTGTGTTTTCAAGGATTTATTGGATGGTACATGGTTTCAAGTGGTTTAGTAGATAGAGTTGATGTTAGTCATTATAGATTATCACTACATTTATTTATTGCTTTTATTATTTTATCTTTAGTTTTCTGGAAGTTTTTAAAACTAACAAATATAAGAATTAATCAAATTAATATTAAATTAAACTTAATTAAATTCTTTCTTTTATTATTATTTTTACAATTAATAATTGGAGCATTTGTGTCTGGGATGGATGCGGGAAAAATTTATAATACTTGGCCTTTAATGGGCTCATCATATTTCCCGGATGACAGTGTAATTAATGATTTGTTTAATCTTAAAGTATTTGATGATCAATCACTTGTGCAATTTATTCATAGAAATTTAGCATATTTAATTGTCATATTATATTTTTACATGTTTTATTTTGTTTTAAAAAATGGAAATATAAATTTAAGAATTCCAATCTTCATTATTGGAATTTCTTTATTGTTTCAAATTGTTTTGGGAGTTCTTACAATTTTATCTGGAGTAAAAATGATTTATGCATCTCTACACCAGATAAATTCTATTTTAATAATACTTTCAACATTGTATTTTCTTTATATTGTAAAATATAAAGGGTCTAATTATTAGTTCCTATTTGTAGACATTAAAATTCAAATTAGCTTACAGCTTTTAAATTACCTTTTGATGATTTATTCAATGCTTGATCAAGATCCTCAATAATATCATCGATGTGTTCAATACCGATACAAAGTCTCACATAACTTTGCGTAACACCTGATGCAGCTAGTTCTTTCTCATTTAATTGACTATGAGTTGTACTTGCTGGATGAATTGCTAAACTTCTAGCATCACCAATATTAGCAACGTGATAGAACATCTTTAAAGACTCAATAAATTTTTTACCAGCTTCAATACCACCTTTAAGTTCGATACCAACCATTGGTCCATTTCCACCTTGAAGATATTTTTTTGCTCTATCAGCTATAGGTTTATCATGTTCAGTAGAATAAATAACCTTTGTAACTTCTTTATGCTTTTTAAGAAAATCAACTACATATTCAGCATTAGCACAATGTTGTCTCATTCTTAAAGCAACTGTTTCAAGCCCTTGAATTATTGCAAAAGCATTATCTGGAGCCAGAGCTGATCCCAAATCTCTTAATAAACAAACTCTTGCCCTAACTGCAAATGGTACATTGGCACCAGTTAGTTCTGGTACAGCCTTTCCCCAAATTACACCACCATAACTATTATCAGGTTCATTAAATAAAGGTTGTCTTTTAGGATCTGCGGTCCAATCAAAGTTACCACTATCAACTATACTTCCTGCAACTGCTGTACCATGTCCACCTATATATTTTGTAAGTGAGTGAATTACTACTGCAGCTCCATGTTCAATTGGTCTACATATTACTGGTGCAGCTGTGTTATCCATTATTAGTGGAATATTATATTTTCTTCCAATGTCAGAAACTTCCTTTATTGGAAACACTCTTAAATATGGATTTGGTAAGGTTTCACCGTAAAAAGCTCTAGTTTTATCATCTATTAACTTTTCAAAATTTTCAGGATTACTTGGATCTGCATATCTTATCTCTATCCCAAGTTTGCTAAGTGTATGTGTGAATAAAGATACTGTACCACCATAAAGATCAGTTGAACTAACTATATTGTCTCCTGCTTGAGCGACATTTAATACAGCAAAAGTTGAGGCAGTTTGTCCTGAAGAAACAGTTAGACATGCAAGTCCACCCTCAAGTGCAGCTACTCTTTTTTCCAACACATCATTTGTTGGGTTCATTATACGAGTATAGATGTTACCAAATTCTTTAAGGGCAAAAAGGTTAGCAGCATGCTCTGTGTTGTTAAATTGGTATGATGTTGTCCTATAAATTGGAACAGCTACGGCGTTTGTCGCTGGATCACTTTTATAGTCACCACCGTGGATAGCTATAGTTTCAGGGTTATTTCTTCTTTTTGTCATTTTACTCCTTTTTTAGTGCTTCAACATTATGTTAGGCGCACAATACAGTTCAAATGCCTACCGATTTTATTAATTTTATGAAATTTCCTTTTTAGCAGTTTTAAGCCCGCAATAGGATCAAATCGGCAATTAATTTCTAGCATATAAGCTATATAATTCAAGCTAAATATAAAATTGACTTTGTAATTATTAATAGTATTAATCCTCGCACAATGACAAAATTCACTAAAAAAGACCAATTAAATTCATCTTGGTATGAAATAGACGCGAAGAATGCAGTAGTTGGAAGATTAGCTACTGTTGTTTCCAATATTATAAGAGGCAAGAACAAAACTACATACACACCTCATATGGATGATGGTGACTTTGTTGTTGTTAAAAATATTGAACAAGCAAAATTTACTGGAAAAAAATTTCAAGATAAAAAATATTACAGACATACTGGTCATCCAGGTGGAATTAAAGTTACAACACCTGAGAAACTTCATGAAAAAAAACCTGGAGAAACTTTAAAAATGGCAGTTAAAAGAATGTTACCTGGTGGAGTATTGGGAAGAAAACAATTAACAAAATTAAAAATTTATGCAGGAAATGAACATCCGCATTCAGCACAAAATCCGACTGTAATAGAGTTAGATAAATTAAATAGTAAAAATATAGCTAGAAACTAAGATGGAAAATACTCAATCAGCATCAAAATCTCCAAAATTAAAATTAGATTTTAAAGATAGTAAATACGCTACCGGTAGAAGAAAAACATCAATTGCAAAAGTTTGGTTAAAAAAAGGTTCTGGCAAAATTTATGTAAATGGTAAATTATTTAGTGATTATTTTGCTGATGAAACTCATAAAATGCAAATTACAAGACCTTTTGAGATTATTAATCAGGCTACTGATTATGATGTAAGATGCAGTGTAAAAGGAGGAGGACCTACAGGCCAAGCAGGGGCAATGGTTCACGGTATTTCAAAAGCTTTAGTGTTATTTGATGAAAATCTAAAAGCCACTTTAAAAACAGAGAAACTTACTACCAGAGACTCAAGGGCAGTTGAAAGAAAAAAACCTGGTAGAAGAAAAGCTAGAAGAAGCTTCCAATTCTCTAAAAGATAATTTTTTTTTAATTTTTAACTGTTATAATAAAAAATGCCTAAGCTTAACGCATTAGTTGCTGGATCAACTGGATATATTGGTGTTCAATTAATTAAATTATTAGTTAAACACAAATATATTAATATTAAATACCTTTGTGGAAACTCTTCTGTGGGTAAACACGTTAAATTCTACGATAAATCTTTATCTAAATATAAATTACCAAAAATTTTAAAATTTAATAAAAAATTATTAAAAGACGTTCATGTTATTTTTACAGCACTTCCAAATGGCGAAGCACAGGATATATCTAAACATATAAGCAAAAATCATACTCTAATAGATCTTGCTGCAGATTTTAGATTAGAAAATGCTTCTGATTATTTAAAGTGGTATAAACAAAAACATCGAGCAACTAATTTAATAAAAAAAAGTATTTATTTACTTCCTGAAATAAATAGAAAAGAGATTAAAAAATATAATATTATTTCATGTCCAGGATGTTATCCAACATCAATATTGCTACCTCTATTTCCTTTATTTAAGAAAAATTTAATTAAATTAAATAATATTATAATTGATTCAAAATCTGGATATTCAGGCGCTGGCAGAGGAGTTCACAAAAAATATAAAGATAAAAATTTATATGAATCTTTAAGTGCTTATGGGGTTGGTTTTCATCGTCATAATTCTGAAATAGACCAAATGTTAAGAAAATTTACTAAGAAAAAATTTCAATTTAGTTTTACTCCTCACTTAACACCAATGTTCAGAGGTATTTTGAGCACTATATATGTTGATTTAGAAAATAATATTTCACAAGCTAAAGTATTAAAAATATTAACTAATTTTTATAAAAATGAGAGTTTTGTAAAAATATTAAAGCCCGACTCTTTGTTAAGCACCAATGAAGTAATAAATACTAATAACTGTTATATTTCTGTGTGCAAATCTAAATATAGTAATAAAATAATCATTCTGTCTGCTATTGATAATTTGATTAAGGGTGGAGCAGGTCAAGCTGTTCAAAATTTAAATAATAAATTTAATTTTTCTGAAACGACTGGATTAAAATGAGAAAATTTATAATAATTTTTTTTTCTTTAATATTATCAAATTGTTCATTAAACAAAGATTCTCAATATTGGACAGAAAATTCTGTCGAAAGTAAAACTAGTCAAAAAAAATTAAATGAGATATTAAAAAAGTCAGACGATATAACATCAATGACATTAGAGGAATATGAGATTTATATAGATGACTATACAAAAAAAAGTAAATATCCAGATATAAGCAAATGAGTAAATTAATTTATATTGCAGTAGTAGGACTTGGTCAGGTAGGCAATTATTTACTAAATGAACTAAATACAAAAAAGAAAGATATTGAGCTTAAAACAGGAAAGAAAATAAAGGTAGTTGCTGTATCTGCAAGAAGTTTTAATAAAAAACGAAAATTTAAAGTTAATAAAAAAATATTTTACAAAAATCCTTTAGAAATTTTTAAAAAAAATAACATTGATATATTGTTTGAGGCTATAGGTTTATCAGATGGAATTTCTAAAAAGGTTGTAGAAACTGCTTTAAAAAATAAAATTCATGTTATTACACCTAATAAAGCTTTAATATCAAAACACGGTAATGAGTTAGCAAAACTTGCAGAAAAAAATAAGGTTAATTTGGAATTTGAAGCATCAGTTGCTGGAGGTATCCCAATATTAAGATCTATTAAAGAAGGATTAGCAACAAATAAAATATCAAAGGTTTATGGAATTCTTAATGGGACTTCAAATTACATTTTATCCGAAATGGAAAATTCAAATGAGAATTTTGCAGATGTTTTAAAAAAAGCTCAGATACTTGGTTATGCCGAACCTGGTAATCCTAAATTAGACTTAAATGGTTTTGATGCGTTTGCAAAAGTTAGAATTTTGTCCGCTTTGGCTTTTAACAGTAAAATTTCAAAACATAAATGTTTAATGGAAGGAATAGAAAAAATTGAATTAAAAGATATTAAAATTGCAAATCAACTAGATTTAAGAATAAAGCTGTTGGGAATTTCTGAGTTAAAGAATAATCATCTTTTTGAAACCGTTCATCCATGTTTGGTTAGTAAAAAATCTTATATTGGTAATGTTAACGGTGTTATGAATGCAGTAATTCTGCAAGGTAAACCTGTTGGAGAAAGTGTACTGCAAGGGGAGGGAGCTGGTCCAGGTCCTACTTCTTCATCATTACTTTCTGATTTATTATCAATTTTGCGTGGAAATATAAAAAAACCTTTCGGTGTTAGCGTTTCTAAGCTTAAATCTTTAAAGCCATATAATGTAAATAATTACGTAAATTCATTATATTTAAGATTTGAGGTAAAAGATAAGCCTGGTGTATTATCTGAAATAACTAATCGTTTAGCTAAATACAAAATTTCAGTTAAAAGGTTAATCCAAACACCTGATAAAAAAAATAATAAGGCAACAATAGTTATTATAACACATAAAACAACTGAAACTAATATTCATAATTGCCTGTCTATTTTCAAAAAAAATAAAAATATTTTAAAAACACCAACATTAATTAGATTGCTCGGTTAATGGAAATTTATTTAAAACTTTTTGAAGTTTTATTTCCTGTATTCCTAATAGTAGGTCTTGGATATCATTTGGGTAAAAAAAATCCTGATTTTGATACATCATTTATAACTACATACGCTGGTAATTTTGGAACTCCAGCTCTCGTTATTTTTGCTATTACTGCAGGTGGAGTAACTTTTGAGTTATTTAGTGAATATTTTGGTTACGCAATTATCTTATTAACATTATTTGGGCTTGTAGGTTTAATTTTTCTTATTCTTATGAAGAAAGATTATATTCGTGAATTACCAACATTTATCTTACCAAATACTGGAAATATGGGTATTCCGATTTGTTTATTTGCCTATGGTGAATTAGGAATGGGTATAGCAGCTGCAATTTCATCTCTTATTGTTTTACTCCACTTTACTTTAAATATTTTTTTAGCAAAAAGAGCCTTTGATTTTAAAACAATATTAAAAAGTCCATCATTTTACGCAATTTTAATAACAGTACTCTTTTTGTATTTTGAAATTCCATTTCCTCAATTTGTATTAAATACTGTAATGCTCTTAGCTTATGGAATGATTGTAATGATCCTTATGTCGCTAGGTGTTGCTCTTACACAAATGAAAGTTTTTTCTTTTAAAGATGCATTAATAACTTCTTTTGGAAGAGTAATATTAGGTCCTATTATAGGATTTGGTGTTATAAAATTTTTTAATTTATCTGGTATACCAGCTGGTGTTCTGTTAATTCAGTCTTGTATGCCTAGTGCAATTTTGTGCTATTTGATTGCGCACATGTATTCTCCTAAAGAAATTGTAGATAATATATCTAGCACAATTGTAGTATCTACAATCATGTCCTTATTCACTATTCCGATTACATTATTCTTTGCTTTAAAATACTTCTATTAAGAGATATCCTTCTTTTATGAAGGCTATAATTTTAAATGCATCTGCTTGGATGATTGTTCCTGTAATGGATGCTTTTGCTAAATATTTAAGCTCATCTATGGATGTTTTGCAGATAACGTGGGCAAGATATTTTTTTACTGTAGTCTTTACATTATCCCTAATGCTTATCTTTTATAGGCATTCATTAGTTTGGACGAAAAAACCAGCCCTTCAATTAATTAGAGGATTAATTTTTGTTTTTTCTACTTATTTATTCTTTTATGCTATATCGGAAATTTCACTTCCTAAAGCCTTAACCTTAGCTTTTGTTGCTCCAATTTGTGTTACTGCCTTATCTCCATTTTTTTTAAATGAGAAAGTAGGGGTGAAGAGGTGGACTGCTGTATCATTAGGATTTATTGGAACTTTAATTGTAATCAGACCTGGCTTTATAGAACTTAATTTAGCTACCATGGCTGCTTTAGGTAATGGAATTTGCTATGGGTTTTATCTTATTATCACGAGGAAACTCAGTACCTCTGACAATCCTCTTTTAACACTCTTACTATCGGGTTTAATAGGAACCATTATAATTAGCCTATTTATGCCCTCAGTTTGGGTTAATCCAACATCAAATCAGTGGATTTTAATGGCTTTAATCGGCCTTATAGCCTCTGTAGCGCATCTTTTTCTCATATTATCTCTCAAATACGCTGATGCTTCTAAATTAGCTCCTTTGGGCTATACAGAGATAATTACCAATATATTAATTAGTTATTATTTCTTTCATGAATTACCAGATAACTGGACTTATTTAGGTTTATTTATCATTGTTCTCAGTGGTCTATATATTTCTAGAAGAGAATATTTGATTAATCGTTCTAATTAATAGTAAATAAATAGTTACTAATATATAATTTAATAGTTTAATATATACTATTAAACTATTGTAATTATTATATTTTTTAATATTAAATATTTAGATAAATTAATACAAATTATCAAATAAATTACTATTATCTTAAGTAGATAAAGAAAGAAAATAAACCATAATACTTAAAAGTGTTTAATGCCAATGTTTTTATTAGCTAATTAAACACAAAATTCAAAATTCTTATTTTAATAAGTGTGTCAGGGAACAAAAATTTGTAAAAATTCTATAAAAATTGATACTAAATTTAGCCTTGGTATCATTGAAAACTAGAGCAATGCAGTTATCGAATATATGTTTTAAACGGCCATAGAGGTGGTTTATTTTGTTATATCTCGATATATAGTGCAACTGAAGGGTGAATATTACTATTTATGTTAAAATAAGCTTAAATATTAAAAAAACGTTGATTTTACTAATTTTTTTGACCATAAAATAGGCCAAAAAATCCACTAAATATCAACTTTTTCAGATCTTAATAAACGCAGTTTTGTCTTAATTCCACCTCTCCCTGAGTATCCACCAAGGCCTCCATCGGACCGAATTACTCTATGACAGGGTATTTTGGGGGCATAAGGGTTTTTTCCACATGCATTAGCTACAGCACGCACTGATTTAGGGCTTTTTATAGCTATTGCCACCTGTTTATAAGTTTTAACAGTACCTTTTGGTATAGTTTTAAGGTAATTCCAGACTTTTAATTGAAATTTAGTACCTTTCATCAATAAAAATTTAAAATAATGAAACAAACTATAAAGAAAACAGTTAAAATTGAAAGATAAATAGTTTCAAGAGTTTTTCCAGATTTTCTATAATTAATAAAGCTTAGTATTGCAAAACCAAAGGATGTTATTAAGAAATATATCGGTTCAATTACTCCATCTATACCCATCTATAAATTATATTTCATCATTATTGAGCTCGCAATATCATTAATTGTCCCTAAAAAATGACTAATTATTTTATTTGACATTAGAAAACTCTTGATATATTACTAATGATAATTAATTGTTATCAATAGTAATAATATGAGTGAGCTTACAACAGACTTAAAATCATTACATGAGGCAACTATAAATAACCTCAAAAGTTCTAAAGCAAGCAATACTTTAAGAGCATATAAATCAGATTTTAAAGATTTTGAAGTTTTTTGCTCAAAACACGGTTTTAAATCTTTACCATCAGAACCAAAAATTGTTTCTTTGTACATAACTCATCTATCTAAAAATTCAAAAATAAGCACTTTAAGAAGAAGACTTGTATCAATTAGCATGGTTCATAAGTTAAAAGGGCTTTATTTAGATACCAAACACCCAATCATAGTAGAAAATTTAATGGGCATAAGAAGAGTTAAAGGAAGTATTCAAATAGGAAAAAAACCTATATTAATCAATCATTTAAAATTAATAATTAATGCAATAAATCATCAAAAAATTGAAGAAATTAAAAAATTAAGAGACAAGTCAATAATCTTAATTGGTTTTGGGGGTGGTTTTAGAAGAACTGAACTTATATCAATTGATCATGAGAATCTTGAATTTGTTCCTGAAGGTCTAAAAATCACTGTTAAAAAATCAAAAACTGATCAATTTGGAGAAGGAATGATTAAAGGACTCCCCTATTTCAATAATGAAAGTTACTGTCCTGTTAAAAACTTACAAAAGTGGTTAGAAATTTCGCAAATTAAATCTGGACCTATTTTTAGAAGGTTTTCGAAAGGTTTATCACTAACTGACAAAAGACTAACTGATCAATCTGTAGTTTTATTAATGAAAAAATATTTGAGCTTAGCTGGAATCGAAAATAAGAATTTTGCTGGTCACAGTTTAAGATCAGGTTTTGCAACAGTCGCTGCGGAGTCTGGTGCTGATGAGCGCAGCATAATGGCTATGACTGGTCATAAATCAACACAAATGGTAAGGAGGTATATAAAAGAGGCAAATTTATTTAAAAATAATGCATTAAACAAAGTAAAATTATAATAAAGTAGCCTTGTTACCCAAAGATACATCTATAAAATATTTTGTAATTTTAGTTTCATTAAAAAGTTTAAAATATTTTTTTTTACCCTTGCGGGCAATTTTAATTCTTTTACGATCATTTTTTGAATAAAATTTAATTTTATCAGCTAAATCGTTAATATTTTTGTAAAAAATGATTTCATTTTGGTTAAAAAATTCTTTCATTTGAACATTTTCGTCAATAAATGTAAGTAAGCCATTTCCCATTATCGAAGCAATTCTGTTACTAGAGTAAAACTTAGTTGGTTTACCTCTACTTAAGTTAAGACCCATTTTTGAATTAATTAATGCATTATTGAAATCATTTCCCCAAATAGGCTGCTTATTCGCAAATCCATAAAAATCATATTTTATATTTGGAATTTTTTTTACTAATTTATTTAAAAAATTAATTCTTTCATCTTCGACACCATCTCTAAGTGTAGCTCTATTTACACCATGACTCATCGCATAAAATAAGTCTTTTTTTGGTTTCATTTTATAAACATCAAAACTTTCAATATTTTTATCAACTGGGACAAAGAAAAAATTAAAATTATTTTTATTAATGGTTTTACTTAGAATAGAGGGATCTGTTGTAATAAAGTTATGATCAACAAAATCTGAATATAGTTTAATATTTGAAATATTTTGTTTTGAATAATTGAGACTAGGCATCACTGGATCTTCATTCCACTGAGATAAAATGAGATTTTTATTAATAGATTTAAAAGCATCTAAGGTATTGAGCTCAAGATTTTTTGTATGTCCAAAAAAAATAATATCTGGATTATAATTTTTGAAAGTATCAATTAAGAAGGTTTGAAAATTGCTTCTATTAGGAATTAAACTAAAAGATTTATTATTCCTTAAAAAATCTCTATCACTAATTTCTAGAACGTCATGACCATTTCTTACAAAACCATTTGTAAATTTTTTACCCAATGAAATATTATATAATCTATGATTTAATTTCTGACCTTGATTGTATAAATTAATTATTTTTAATTTTTTCTTATTGAAGTTAATATTAAAAAAAGGGACACAGCTTTCTCGTATTTGATCTAATATTTTTGTATTTTCATCAATTATATGTTTAATATTTTTTCTACTTAAAGACTGTATGATTTTTCTTTTTTTGTTGTTTGTTATTAATTTTTTAATCTCTAAGTAAAGTTCATTTGAATCTAGTTTTTTTAAGATAATGGCTGAGTTAGTAGTTTCTTTTAAACCACCTCTGTTACTAATTATTGTGGCACAACCTCTAGAAGACGCTTCTAATGATGTTCTGCCAAATGGCTCTTCCCATCTTGACGGCACGACTGCAATTTCAGATCTATTTAAAATATCCAAAGTTCTTTTATGATTAAGAAATCCAAGCTCTTTGTGTCTAGGGTGGTTAATATAAATATCCCTCCTATCTTCGTCCCCTAATGAGTAAGCATTCCATTTGGGAAATTTATCTAATATTCTTACTACAGCATCTTTAAAAATATCATATCCTTTAGAATAATTTAATCTTCCTACAAAAATTATATTCTTTTCTTTTTTTATTTTGTTTTGTTTATTTACACTTGGATAAACGACCTCAGTTTTAGTTTGTAATTTTTGATCTATGTCTAGAAAAAATCTTTCCCTTACCCATTCACTGACAAATATAATTTTTTCAACACTTTCTAATATTTTCAATCTTTCTTTAACTGATTTTGATCCTTTCATAGATAATGGATCATTATGAAAATAAAAAATAAATTTATTTTTAACTTTATTTGTTAATTTAAAAAGTAATAGTGGTCTATTGTGAACTTCTATAATATCGTAATTATTATTATTAATTTCTTTTAATAATTTTTCCGCGTATTCATTAGTAGTACTTTTTAATTTTGATTTTAAATTTTTTAAATTTATATTTTTATAATTTTTACTTAAATAATCTTTTGATCTAGTATGACCATAAATAATATTATTTTTTTTGTATTTTGATTTTTTGAAAAATTCAGAAACCCAAAGAGAAGCAGCAGATGCTTTAGCAAATGTATAATTTTCTTTATAAGGTAAGATAGTTGCTATATTAAGATTTTTTTTTATGTTCATATAATAATCTCAATCTTTCTTTTCTATCCTTTTTTAGCTTATATTCAAATGAAAGTGCTTTTGATTTTGAGTAAAATTTTTTATTGTAAATAATTTCCCATTTATACCCTTTAGTTGACTTAGCACCTAAATTTGAATTATGCTTATTTAACCTTTTTTTTAAATTATTAGTGTATCCAACGTATGTTTTGTCCGAATAGCCATCTAAAGTTTTAATCAAATATACGTAATAAACCATGAAAGGTTATCTAATTTATGGCGGTCCCTAGGGGAATCGAACCCCTCTTTCGAGGATGAAAACCACGTGTCCTAACCGATAGACGAAGGGACCGAATTGCTGCTTTTTATTGTAAATTAAACAATTAATCAAGCATATCATTTTAAATTTTGTTTTAGTTTTATTACCTTTTTAAGACCTGAAGATTTATGAGTCACTAATGTCTCTGAAACGAAATCATTACCTTGTATTTCTATACCAGTTACCAAATCGCCAGAAGTAATTCCAGTAGCACAAAACATAGAATCACCTGTGACAATTTCATTTAATTCATATTTTTTTCTTAAATCATTTATTCCCATTTTTTTTGCTCTTGCTTTATCCTTTTCTGTTTTAAACAAAAACCTACCTTGGAAATTACAATTAAATGCGTCCAAAGCAGCTGCAGCAAGAACACCTTCTGGACCACCTCCAGTGCCTAAAAAAATATCAACATTATATTTTTGTTCGGTAACTAGTAAAGCACCTGAAACATCACCATCAGAAATTAATTTTAGATTTACTTTTAATTTGTTTAACTCATCTATAATTTCTTTATGTCTTGGTCTGTCTAAAATACATGCAGTTAAATTTTCTGGATTCTTATTTAAATAATCACTTAAATTAGAAATATTTTTTTTTACTGTATAATCTAAATCAATAACATTTTTTTCATTAACTCTGGTAGAGATTTTTTCCATATATGTTTCAGGAGCCTTAAACAAATTATTTTTTTCAGCAATAGCAATTACAGATAGAGCACCAGGTAAATCGTTAGCTGCAAAATTAGTCCCTTCCAACGGATCAACAGCTACATCGAATTCTGGACCATTGCTATTATTGCCTAATATTTCACCGATATACAACATAGGAGCCTCGTCTAGTTCACCTTCACCTATTACTATCTCGCCTTGAATATTCATTTTATTTAATTCACTTCTCATGGAGTCAACAGCAGCTTTATCTGCAGCAATTTTATCTTTTTTTCCGACTAAATATGAAGCTTCTAAAGCTGCTTTTGAAGTAACATTTATAAATTGATCAATTAATTTTTTATCAATTGCCATTAAACTTTTTCATCAATTAAATCTTCTTGATTTATTTTAGATTCAAATTCCCTTAAACGTTTATATACACTAGCAAGTTCTATAATAGTTGGCCAAGCTTTCAATATGTATTGCATTGACCCTTCTACTCTACCAAATGCTCTTATGATTTGCTGCATAACTCCAAGAGTCACTGCACCAGCTACTATGGCAGGTGCTAAAAAAACATACGCTGACAAAACATTAGCCTGTAAATAAGCTATTCTTCCAATATTAAAATACAAATATCTTATATAACTTAAAAAATGAATGCTTCTAACTCCATCAAATAATTCTTCTATCGTTTTTGGTCTTATAGTTCCGTCATCTTCTGCAATAACAAGTATCTTTCTATAGGCTGCCTCTTTCTTTTGTAGATCGTATTCAACACCTACTAATCTTAGAATTAAACCAAGTAAAATTAAAAATATTGTCCCTCCAACTGACCAAATTAAAGCACCGACTATTAAACCGTAATCCCAATCACCAAAAAAGAATATTGGTATTCCTATACTTAATCCAAATAAGATAGGCATAAACTCAACGAGTATCATTAAAGCTTCAATTAGGCTGGTACCAAGAGACTCCATTATTCTAGAAAACTTAATAGTATCCTCTTGAACTCTTTGCGCTGCACCTTCAATTTTTCGAGCCTTATCGTAAACACTGTGATACCACTCAACCATAGCGGTTCTCCATCTAAATAAATAATGCGAAGTAAAAAAACTTACTACTACAGCTACACCAACATACATAGCAGCTAAAGTTATAAATGATATTAAGCTTGCCCAGTACTCCTCTATAGTGATTGAGTTTGGAGCACCTAAGGCTTTTTGGATCATATCATAAAATTCACCAAACCATTCATTTATTTTTACATCAATTTTAACTTGAATCCAAAGCGAAGATAAAATGATAGCTGAACCAATCCATGACCATAGAAACCAACTTTTTTGAGTGAAAAATCTAAACATTTATTATTTTAAAAAATTATCTGCGTATGATTTCTTTACAGTTTTTCTTTTTCTTGGTTCAATTAACTCAAAATCAATTTTTTTCTTCTTTGCGTAATTGATTGCTAGCTCCTTTGATGAAAATTCTAATTTTAGTTCTGTATAAGTATCAGATGAACTTTCCCAACCCATCAAAGGGTTTTTTGTTGGATCTTTTGTTTTAAATTCTAAAATCCATTTATCACTTTTTGCTAATCCTGATTGCATTGGATTTTTATTTGGAATGTAAATAATAGCTTTTTTCATAAATGATGGTCGGAGTGGCAGGATTCGAACCTGCGACCCTCTGGTCCCAAACCAGATGCGCTACCAGGCTGCGCTACACTCCGATCCGAGTACTAATACAGCAGTTATTGATAATTTCAATGTATAAAGATTGCAAAATTAAAAGAAATTTGAGTAAAATCTGTTATATAACGAAGCATGATTATTACTTGCCCTTGCGAAAAGAAACAATTCAAAATTGATAGTTCATTAATACCGCAAGAAGGGCGAGAACTACAATGTGGGTCGTGTGAAAGAGTCTGGTTTTACAAACCAAAAAATGAAATCGAAGCACCATTAACATTAAATGAAAATATATCTGAAAACAAAATAGAACCAGCTATTAAAACAAATGACAAAAATTTAGAATTTAGCAAAAACCTACAGAAAGAAAAAATAATAGAACCTGAAAAAAAAAACAAAACATCAAAAGAAATTCCAAACAAGGTTAAAAAATTAAAAAATGAAAATAAAGGATCTAAATTTTTTTCTTATTTGATAGTATTTATTATTTCATCTGTAGCACTAGTTATTTTGCTAGATACTCTTAAAACTCCACTTATTAATGTTTTTCCAGGATTAGAAATTATACTATTTAACCTTTTTGAAACATTGCAAGATATAAAACTATTTATTATAGACCTAATTTAATTTTTTATGATTAATTATATTTCTAAGCCTTTTAGATGGTTTTTTAAATTAGAAGCTGCAAGTGGACTTGTATTGTTGTTTGCTGCAATAATTGCATTATTTATAAGCAATTCTGGACTAGCAGATTTATATTTTACTACTCTAAATAAGTATTTATTCATAGGTATTAATAACTTTGGATTAAAATTATCAGTATTGCATTGGATCAATGATGCATTAATGGCAATTTTCTTTTTCTTTGTTACTTTAGAAATTAAAAGAGAATTTTTACAAGGTGAACTTTCTAATATTAAACAAGCTTTATTGCCTATAATTGCTGCTGTAGGAGGAATGTTAGTTCCTGCACTGTTTTATGTTTTTATAAATTTAGGTGATAGCGAAACTTTAAATGGATGGGCAATTCCATCAGCTACAGACATTGCATTTTCATTAGGAGTTTTATCTTTGTTAGGAAAAAGAGTTCCTTTATCATTAAAAGTATTTTTAACTGCATTAGCTATAATTGATGATTTAGGAGCAATAGTAATTATTGCCCTGTTCTACTCTGGAGATTTGAGTGTTAAATATTTAACCTTAATGTTGCTAGCTTTTGTTGTTTTATTATTAATTAACAAATTTAATATTAAAAAGTTTCTACCTTACTTAGTTGTAGGTCTTTTCCTTTGGGATTTTACGCATAACTCAGGAATACACGCTACTATCGCTGGTGTCTTGTTAGCCATGACAATTCCTCATAGAAAAAAAGAAAAAGATTTTTCACTATTGATTAAAATAGAACATGCAATTAGTCCGTATGTTGCTTTTGGAATAATGCCATTATTCGCATTTGCTAACGCGGGAGTATCTTTAGAAGGTTTATCTTTTGCGTCATTATTAGATAAAGTCCCTTTAGGTATAGTGCTAGGACTGTTCCTTGGTAAACAACTAGGAGTTTTTATATTTTCTTATACGTCAATAAAATTAAAAGTAGCTCAAATGCCAAATGATACAAGTTGGTACAATTTTTATGGTGTAGGTGTACTTACTGGGATTGGTTTTACAATGAGTTTATTTGTTGGAAACTTAGCTTTTGCAGAAAATATGCAATATATGGATGGTGTAAAAATAGGTGTATTAACTGGGTCATTGTTATCCACTTTATTTGGTTATTTTTTGATATTACTTACTCCCAACAAACCGAGTAAATGAGAAAAGTAATATTTTTATTTTCTATAATTATGTTTTTTTTTAAAACCTCAGCTAGTGCAAACTATGAAAAAAAAATTTATGACCTCAGTATAGAGAGTATAACTGGTGAGACAATTAATTTTAAAGATTACAAAAATAAAGTTATTTTAGTTGTTAATACAGCAAGTTATTGTGGGTTTACTAAACAATATGATGAATTACAGGAATTGTGGGATTTATACAAAGAAAAAGGCTTGATTGTTCTTGGAGTTCCATCAAATTCATTTAATCAAGAGAAAAAGACCAATACAGATATAAAAGAATTTTGTGAAGTAAATTTTAATATTAATTTTCCTTTAACAACTATAACAAAAGTAAAAGGTAACGATGCTCATGAGATTTTCAAATGGGCAAAGAAAAACCATGGAAAATCAGCTGTTCCTAAATGGAATTTTCATAAAATTCTAATCAACAAAGAAGGCAAGGTAGAAGATACATTTGCATCAATGACAAAACCTATGTCAAAAAAGATAATTAAAGCTATAGAAAATATTTTATAAATTTATAGTTAAACCATCATGTGCTGGAATAACATTTTTAGGTAACTTTTTTTTAAGTTCCTCGTAATCTAAGACTGGAGATAAATTTGTAAAAATAGCTTTTTTAGGTTTAAATTGTTTTACTACTGACAAAGACGTTTCTAAATTAAAATGTGATGGATGAAAATCATACCACAAGCAATCAATGATTAAATACTGAAGATTTTTAAAATATTTAAAATCTTTGGTATAAATTTTACTTACATCACTAATATAGGCTAGTTTTTTATTTATAATGAAACAATTTGATTTTACCTTTCCATGTTCAACCATAATGGATCTAATACTTACTTTTTTTTTATTATTTGTTGTAACTACATTATTTGGCAATTTATTTAATTTCAAAGTAGCGGGATATTCTTTGGAATTACTTTTAAATATATAAGAAAATGTATTTTTTAGATATTTTGAAGTATATTTATCAGCATATACATCAACTTGTTTTCTACTATTTATGTAAAAAGATCTCAAATCATTTATTCCATGAGTTTGATCACCATGCATATGAGAATATAATACTTTATTAATTTTTTTTACTTTATGTTTTAGAAGTTGTTGTCTTAGATCAGGTGATGTGTCTATAAGAATATTTTCATCTGTGGTTTTTACTAAAGCTGAACATCTTGTCCTAAAATTTTTTTTATTATTGGGATCACAATTTCCAAAGAAACCATCTGGTCTTGGTACACCCATTGAACTACCACATCCTAAAATAATAAATTTCATTAATTTCAATTAAAAAAAAGTTTATTAAAGTTATCTGTGGTTTTTATTATAAGATCATTTTTAGATACATTTTTAATATCAGCTAATTTTGCAGCAGTAAAATCTATAAAAGATGGTTCATTTTTTTTTCCTCTTTTAGGAACAGGTGCTAAAAAAGGACTATCAGTCTCAATTAAAATATTATCCAATGGAATTGATTTGAAAGTATCTTGTAAATCTAATGAGTTTTTAAAAGTAATGATACCACTGGCTGAAAAGAATGAATTAAAAGTCATTAGTTTCTTAGAGAATTCTTTTGATCCAGTAAAACAATGCATTAAAATTTTTAGGTTTTCATTTTTATATTCATTTAATATCTCAAAAGTCTCTTTTTCGGCATCTCTTGAATGAACAATCAATGGAACATTAGTTTTAATAGATGCTTCTATATGTTCTTTAAAGCTTAATATCTGTTTGTCTTTTTCGCTATTATTATAATAAAAATCCAAACCAGTTTCTCCGATTCCAATTATTTTTGAATTTTCGTTAAGACTTTCAATGATTTGTTTTGAAGTGATAATATTTGTTGAGCTTTCATGTGGATGAATACCAATTGTACCATAAATCATCTCATCTTTATGAATTAATTCTTTTACCCTAGAAAAACTCTCAAACGAGGTTGATATGGTTAATAATTTTTTGATACCTACTTCTTTTGATCTTTTTATTACATTAGAGAGGTCACTTAATAATGGTTCGTGATCTAGATGGCAATGTGAGTCAATCATTTTTTTTTTCTATTTTTTTAAAAAGTATGTCTATTTTATTTAATTTATTACCTTTTGTTAAATAGTCATTATTTGAGACTGCATCTAATTTTATATCTTTTTCTTTAATATCAAAAATCTTTAACGCTTTTAAAGATGATTCGGGAATAATTGGATACAACAAAAAACTTATTTTTCTCACGATTTCTAATGTAGTGTAAACAATAGTATTTAATCTAATTATATCATCTTTCTTTTTCCACGGTTCTTGATCATTAAAATATTTGTTAGCTTCAAACAATGAATTAACAATATAATCGATATAAAAATTAATATTTTGATTGTCAATTTCAGACCTGATATTATCTAAATTATCTTTAAACTTATTTAGTATTAATAAATCCTCATCATTAAATTTAACTTCTAATGGAATTTTTCCATCGCAATTTTTTATCGCAAAGGCAGTTACACGCTGACATAAATTTCCATAATTGTTAGCTAAATCACTATTAATGCAATCTTCGAGTCTTTCTTGAGATATATTCCCATCATTACC
The DNA here is from genome assembly GCA_902523515.1 of uncultured Pelagibacteraceae bacterium. Taxonomy (GTDB): domain Bacteria; phylum Pseudomonadota; class Alphaproteobacteria; order Pelagibacterales; family Pelagibacteraceae; genus Pelagibacter. The sequence goes on along the minus strand of CABYZT010000002.1, from coordinate 37,752 downwards.
AAAAGAAACTTCTTTTATTAAATAATATCTTAAAGGATCTAAACCATATTCTTTAATTATCTCTAATGGATCAAGTATATTTCCTTTGGATTTAGACATTTTTTCTTCACCTGACAAAATCCATCCATGTCCATAGACTCTCTTTGGTAAATCAATTTTTGCTGCTAATAAAAAAGCAGGCCAATAAACAGCATGAAATCTAAGTATATCTTTTCCAATCAAATGAATTGAAGCTGGCCAAAATTTTTTAAACAAATCATCATCTGTGTTAGGATAATTTAATGCACTTAAATAATTTGTTAATGCATCTAGCCAAACATATATTACATGGTTTTTGTTATTTGGAACAGGTATTCCCCATGAAAAACTTTTTCTACTTACTGAAAGATCTTTAAGTCCACTTTTAACAAAACTAATAACTTCATTTTTTCTCGATTCTGGATAAATAAAATCTGGATTAGCTTCGTAATAATCTAATAACGGTTTTTCCCACTTTGAAAGTCTAAAAAAATAGGACTCTTCTTCAATCCATTCAACAGGAGATTTTGACAATAAAGCAATTTTTTTTCCATCAATTTCCTCAATTTCATCTTCATTATAAAAAGCTTCATCTGATATTGAGTACCATCCAGAATAATTTGATAAGTATATATCATCATTTTTCTCAAGTTCATTCCACAGATGTTGAACTGTTTTTTTATGTCTAGTTTCAGTAGTTCTTATAAAATCAGTATTTGATAAATTCAAAGTATCTGAAAGATTTCTAAATGTTTGACTAATTTGATCACAAAATATTTGAGGCTCCTTCCCTGCTTTTTCTGCAGATCTTTGAATTTTTAAACCATGCTCGTCTGTACCAGTTAGAAAATGAACCTGGTAATTATCAATTAATTTAAATCTTGCAAAAAAATCTGAAATAATACTTGAATATGCATGGCCCATATGAGGCTTAGCTGATGGGTAGTATATAGGCGTAGTAATATAATAAGTTTTACTCATTTAGTATTTTATCCTCAAATTCCATAAACAATGATTCCTCATCTAAATTATAAGTTTTAGTTTTGTTTATTTTTTCTAAAAAATAATGGTATGACTTTAATAAACTAATATTTTCTATAGATATATTGTTTCTAAAATAAAGTTCAATAAAAGAATAAATGGTTTCAATAATTGATTTATCTTTTTTATAAATTTTATCTTTAATTATTGTTTTTAGTATTGTGTTTAAATCAAAATTAACAAGATCTAAGTCATATTCTTCAGATAACTTAATTAATTTAAATAATTTTCCAGGAGTGGCATAATAATCAAATAACTTATTATTAATAATGGTATTTATATCATTGTTTAGTATTTTATTAACAATTTTAATTGACTGATTTTTTGTTAAAAAAACTTTAAAATATAAGCATCTAGATTTAAGAGTTGGAAGCACCCTTTTATTATTATTAATTAAAATAAAATTTATATTTTCATTAGGTTCTTCTAAAATTTTTAATAAAGCATTAATAGAATTTAAGTTTAATAATTCAATATTATCAATTAAAACAAACCTTTTTTTATTATTAAATGTGGATTTGTTTAAATTTATTATCAACTCCCTAATTTGATTTATATCAATATTTTTCTTCTCTTCTAAGACATCAATTAAATAAAAATTTGGGTTAGATTTATTAAGTATAAGTTTATATGACTTATTATCTGGATTAATTCTATTATTTTCATAATCATAGGGGTATTTTTCATTTTCTGACAATACAAAATTAATTAAATGATATGCTAAAGTTGATTTTCCAATACCTTTTTCACCTGTTAAAAGAATTTTATTAGGCAAAATATTTTTTTTAGATAATTTATACAATTGATTAAAAATTTCTTTGTGCTCAAATAAATTTATTTGAGTTATGGGATTTAAATTCATTTAATTAATTTTTTAATTTGATTTAATATTAAATCTTCATTTTTTTTTATATCCAAATTAGAGTCAATTATTTTGTATGATTTTTTATTCGATTTAGCTAATTTTAAAAAACCTTTTTGAACTTTGTTATAAAAATTTGTATCAAACTGATCATATCTATTTAAAGATTTTCTATTTTTTAATCTTTGAAATAGATTTTTTTTATTTACAACATTAAGAAAAGTAAAATTTACTTTAATGTTTTTTAATAGAAATTTATTTATTATTTTTATAATTTTTAAATCAACACCCATACCATAATGCTGATATGCAATTGTTGAGTCTATGAACCTATCAATCAAAATAATTTTTTTTTTGTATGATTTTTTTATAAGATTTATGTTTTCACTACGAGCTGCTAAATATAAAAGTAAATCAGTATTTATGTTAAAATTAGATTTTTTATTTAAAATTAATTTTCTTATTTTTTCTGAATTAAGACTTCCACCTGGCTCTCTTATCTTTATATAATTAATTTTCTTTTTATCTAAATATTTAGATACTTTATTTATATGATGACTTTTGCCACTACCCTCTATACCCTCAAAAACAATGATGGGTTTTTTAGACATCACCCCAAATTAAATAATTTATTGATTTTATTAATCTTGTAAAAAAATTGACTTTTTTAATTTCTTTCGATGAAAGTAAATCATACTCACCAACAAGTTCTTGATCATAAACAACTCTTAGAGTAGCTATTTTTTGATCTTTTTTAATCGGTGCTTCGACTGGTCCATCATACTTAACAGCAACTTTTAAAAGTTTTTTTTTCGCTTTTTTGATTGTTTTATAAATATCTTCCTTTGTGTATGCTTCCACACTATTTTCTTTTCCTAACCAAACATCAATTTTGTGTAATGGTTTATTGGCTTTAGCTATTTCTACAAGATCATAGTTGGTAAGACCAAATGTAAGTAATTTTATGCTCTCTTTAGATCTAGCATTTTTTGAATTAAACCCACTTGCAACAGCAATTAATCTTCTACCATTTCTATCTATTGATGATGCTAAAGAATATTTTTCAACGGCTAAATAACCAGTTTTTATTCCATCTGCTCCAAGATTTTTATAAAGCAAAGGATTTCTATTTCCTTGCGTTATTGGATCACCTCCTGTTCTCTCCCATGTAAATTCTTTTTCAGCAAACATTTTGTAGAATTCAGGGTGTTCTTTAATTAAATATCTAGACATTTTTAAAATATCTCTAACAGTTGAGTAATTGTCGGTGTCATTTATTCCTGATGAATTAGAAAAATTTGTATAATCCATGCCTAGTTCTTTTGCTTTAGCAGTCATTAAAATTGCAAATTCTTCTTCAGTTCCTGCTATGCCTTCAGCTAATGCAATGCACGCATCATTTCCAGAAGCAACGATAATACCTCTTAATAAATTTTCTACAGAGACTTGATCCCCAACCATTATAAACATCGATGAATATCCAGATGTAGATAATCTCCAAGCTCTCTCTGATATAATAAATTTTTCATCTAAACTAAGATCGCCTGATTTAATTAAATCAAAAGCAATAATTGCTGTCATTATTTTTGTCATAGAAGCTGGATAAATTGAAATATCTGGCTCTTTTTCATAGAGAATTTCTCCAGAATGATAATCTTGTAATATTGCAGTTCTTGCCTTTACGTCAAAATTAGCTTTTGTAACACTTGCTAATGAAAAACTAAAAAAAATTACAATTAATAATATTCTAAACATCTTTTAATATCTCTATATTTTCAAAATTTAATACTTTTATTTCGTTAAATGATTTTTCTAGTTTTTTTATATCATTAAATGGACCTAATAATACCCTATATTTGGTTTTAGATAATTTCCTAATTACAGATTTTTTTATATTTGTCTCATCTTTTATTCTATTAACCATATTTTCTGCCGAGTCTCGGTAATAAAAATCTGCAATCTTTATTGAATATAAAAATTTACGTTTTTTTATTTTAACTTCTTTATTTTTTTCTTTACCCAGATTATCTATAGTAATTCCGTCTACAGGAGCTTTTTCAGCTACACTTTTCTCTTCATCAAAAGTCTTTGCTTTTTTAGCTATAAATGTTGAATTTTTTGATATTAAAACAAGATCAATATAAGGTTCTTTAGGGTCAAGAGATAGCTCATCTGCAATACGTTGCGTAATTACAGAGTTGTAAAAAGAGGAGAATTTAACGTTATTAGAGATTACTTCAGCTATAATTGACTTATCATTAACAGGATTAGTGATTTTAACAAATGAATTTTTTTTAATTTTATTATGAAAAATTAAAAGAGATCTATTATCAATTTTTTTAGATATTTTTTTTTCATTTTTTAATTCATCATCATAAATTAAAGTAAATCCAGTATTACTATACTTTTGATCACTAATATAAACTAAGTTTTTATTATTTTGATCAAATTGATTACATGCAGATAAAAAAAGTATAGAAATAATAAATATTAGTTTTTTAAAGTTCATTTTTAAATTTATCTTTTAATGTACAAACTGCTAAAGCAAATCGCAATGACCTATTCCATTTTAATATTATCTCATAGTTATCAAATACAACATAAGCTGGATTCAAAGTTTCAGCATCAGGTATGATATCTTTATCTGGAGTTATAATGGCTACCTTTAAAGCATTATACTTTTTATCTATTTGATCATTATTTTTAATAAATTTTCTAAAATATTTTAATTTTTTTTTATCATGAAGTTTTTTGGCAGAAATGTTTAAATACTTACTTGGAATATTTTCTGATAAATCAATTCTATAAAAACAAGGACTCTCACTTTTCCAACCTATTTGATTTAGATAGTTTGATGCTGAAGCATAAGCATCATTATTATTTTTTAAGTCTATATAACCGCTCCCATCATAGTCAATTGCGTAATTTTTCATTGTTGAAGGCATAAATTGAAAAAATCCAAAAGCTCCTGCCCAAGATCCATATAATGTTCTATAATCTATTTGTTCATTTTCAATTAATCTTAAAAGAGTTAATAATTCATTTGTAAAAAATTCTGATCTTCTTTTATCGAAACTTAAGGTTGCTAAAGAAGATAAAATATCCATTTTGCCTACATAGGTTCCAAAATTAGTTTCTATTCCCATTAAAGCTAATAATAAATCTCTATCTACATTAAATTCGTTTTCAACAGAATTTATTAACTTTGAATTTTTTTCATAAAATTTTTTACCTAAGGAAACTTTTTTTGAAGATGTTCTTTTTGAAATATAAGTTTTAGTATCTTCATAAAATTCAGGTTGATATCTATCATATTTTATTACATCTGATAAAAATCTAGTATCGGACATAACCTTATCAAATGTTTTTTCTGAAATATTATTTTTTAAAGCTATTTTTTTAAAATTTAATTTCCAATTTTCAAATTCTTTATTGATATCAGCAAATGAGCAATTAATAGAAATAAAAATAAAAAATAAAAAAAATTTAATTAGTTTCATGTAAATCATTCAAATATATAATTACAGCAATCCAAATAAAAATAAAACTAACTAATTTTGTAATTGAAAAAGGCTCGTTGTAATAAAAGTAGCCTAATAAAAACTGAAATGTAGGAGTTATATAAAATATCATACCAGTAGGTCCCAATCCACATAGTTCAACTCCCCTTACATATAAAAATAAGGGTATAACCGTCATAGGTCCAGCAAGATAAATAAATAGCATCATCGATGGATCAGATAATTTAAAATCATTATATCCTTTACTTGCTATCAAATAAAAAGCTACCAGTGCGAATGGTAGTATAAATAAACTCTCTACAAGAAGCCCTACATCAGTATCAACATTAATTTTTTTTCTAACTAGATTGTAGAACCCCCAACTTACAGCAACAATTAAACCAACCCAAGGCAATGATTTAATACTTACTATTATTAAAAAAAGAATTGATAGAATAACTAAAAGAATTGAAAAAATTCTTTTTTTATTTAGTTTTTCTTTAAAAAAAAGATAACCAAGCATTACGCTTAAAATGGGCATTATAAAATACCCAAAACTTGCATCTATAATTCTATTTGTTGCTATAGCATAAATCCATACACCCCAATTTATAAAAATCAAAAAACCTGAGATAAATAAATAAAATAAATTTGATTTATTTTTTACAATTTTAAAAAAAATACTCCATTTAGAGAAAAAAAAAGTAGTAATAATTAAAGTAAAGGCTGTCCATAAACATCTGTGAACTACTAATTCGATATGCCCAATATAAGCAATATATTTAAAATAAATTACTCCAAAAAATCCCCACCAAAAAGATCCAAACCCAGCAAGTAATAAGCCTTTGTTAAATTCTTTATTCATAGGAAACCATGATGCTTGTAATTAATAAGTTTATTAGACTATTTTATGGTTGAATTAAATAATTATAATTATAAAACCTCACTCACGGAGAGATGGCTGAGCGGTTGAAAGCACCGGTCTTGAAAACCGGCAAAGGGGCAACTCTTTCCTGGGTTCGAATCCCAGTCTCTCCGCCATCATTTTTTAGAATATTCAAAATTTTTATATAATAAATTGATGTTATTATTTTCAAATTCAAAATCGGTTTTAAAACCATTGTAAAAATTGTACAAATTAGTGTCATCAATATTAAGAAGTTTTTCTAAATCAAGAAGATCATTTTCATTTAAATTATTTATATATTTTTTTGTAAATGCACCTAAAAGATTATCCATTTCTTTTGTACCCCTATAATTAGATCGGTAAATAATTTTTTTTTTTAATTCATCTATGTTGATCATAATAATTGGAATATATTAGTTGTTAATGAATAATAAAACAAATTATGAATATTTATTATCAGATTTAAGTTCTTTAAAAGGTGTAGGAACTAAAACAAAAAATTTATTAAAGAAGAAAAATATTAATAATTTATTTGATTTACTATGGAAACTTCCAAAATCTTATACGGATAGAAGCTTATCATCAAAAATAAAAGATTTAAAAATTGGTGAAATACAAACCGTAACTATAATTCCACAAAAGTATAACTTCCCACGTATAAGGAAATTGCCTAACAGAGTTTTGTGTACTGATGAGACAGGTGAAATAGATTGTGTTTTTTTTAATAGTTATGAAGGATATATAAAAAAAATACTTCCATTAGGAAAAGAAATTACAGTAAGTGGTAAAATAGGTCATTTTAGGAATAAATACCAAATTACAAATCCAAAATATGTTTCTGAAGATTCTTCTTTAATCAAGCAAACTCATAATAAATACTCGTTAACTGAAGGTATTTCTGAAAAAATATATAATAAAATTTTAAATCAAATAATCAATAATTTACCAGTTTTTAATGAATGGCACTCTAAAAGTATTTTATCTAAATTTAAAAATATAAGTTGGAATAGCTCAATTAAAGAACTGCACAAACCTGAAAATATTGGAAATTATAAATCAAATTTTTATCAAAGGCTTGCTTATGATGAAATATTTTCAACTTTTCTAGTTAATTCAGAAATAAGAAAAAAAATAAAAAGAATTAAGAAAAAAAATAAAATAATTAATTTAAATAAACAAAATTCTTTAATCCATAAATTAGATTTTTCTCTTACCAATGATCAACAAAAATCACTTGACGAAATAAATAAAGACTTGAGTTCACCAAATAAAATGTTTAGACTTTTACAAGGAGACGTTGGTAGTGGAAAAACAATAGTGTCTCTTTTAGCAGCAATTAATACTATAAACTCTGGTTTCCAGGTTGCATTTATGGCTCCTACGGAAATTCTAGCAAGACAACATTTTAATCTAGCAAAAAAATTATTTCCTAAAAACATAAATATAGCTCTTATTTCTGGAAAATCAGAATACAAGGTAAAAAAAGAAATACTTCAAAGATTAGAAAATAATAAAATTGATATTATTTTTGGTACACATGCTATTTTTCAAAAAAAAATAATTTTCAAAAAATTAGGATTAATAATTATAGATGAACAACATAAGTTTGGAGTGAATCAAAGAAAAAAATTGTCGGACAAAGGTGGATCAAATTGTGACGTATTATTAATGACAGCAACACCTATACCTAGAACTCTAACAATGACAATTTATGGTGATATGGATATTTCAATAATTAGAGAAAAACCTAAAAATAGAAAACCAATTAAAACATATAGTAAATTAGAGGTTAAAATTGAAGATGTTTTAAAATTTATAAGAAAAGAAATTAACTTAGGAAATCAAATTTTTTGGGTTTGTCCATTGATTGAAGAGTCTAAAAAGCTGGATCACTCATCTGCTGTTAAAAAGTATGAATATTTAGAAAGAAAGTTTCCAAATCAAGTTTGTTTGCTTCACGGAAAAACTGATGTAGATGAAAAAAATAAAATACTAAACAATTTTTTAAATAATAAATTTAGGATTTTGGTTTCTACAACGATTATAGAGGTTGGGATAGATTTTCCAAATGCAAATACGATTATAATTGAAAATGCTAACAAATTTGGTTTATCTCAACTTCATCAATTAAGAGGTAGAGTTGGTCGTGGAGATAAAAACTCTACATGCATATTAATGTTTAAATCAAATCTAAGCGAAAATGCAAAAAAGAGAATAAAAATTTTAAAAGACACTAATGATGGTTTTTTAATATCCGAGGAAGATATGAAATTACGAGGGTTTGGTGATATTTTGGGATTTAAACAAAGTGGTGTAAAAAATTTTAAGTTAGCAGATCCAATTCAGAATAGTGATCTTTTCTTATTAGCCGAAAAAGAAATGAAAAGAATAGAAAAATCAAATGAAGATATAAGTAAATTCAAACCTTTGTTAAAATTGTATGACAGAGCTGATATAATTAATGATATTGCCTAAGATTTTTTAGTCGAAGTGCCTGCTGATACAATGAATTTAGAAGCCTCTTCGAAAGACATATTTAAATATATAACATCCTCAACAGGAAACATTAATAAAAAACCACTGGTTGGATTTGGTGTTGTTGGAACAAAAACATTAATTAAATTTTTTCCTGTTTTTTCAGCCATCTCTCCCTTATTTTCTTTTGTTGCAAATCCCACTGCCCAGACTCCTTTTCTGGGATATTCAATTAAAACAACACTCTTTTTACCATCATCCTTTTTTGAAAAAGTTTCGGTCATTTGAACAATTGCTGAATAAACAGTTCTTAAAAAAGGAATTCTTTTAAATAAATCATCAATTAATTTTAGAATTCTTCTTCCAAAAAATGATAAAGACAGGCCACCAACAATAGTAATAAGTAAAATTGAAATTACAATTTCAACACCAGGGATATTGAAAGGTAAATAACTATTAGGATTAATATTTTTTGGAATTAAGTTTGAAGATATTCCAATTAAAATTTTTGTTAAATATAAAGTAAAACCTATCGGTATTAAAACAACAACACCTGTAATGAAATAATTTCTAAGAGTTAAAGATAAAGATTTTCTGCTACTTTTTTTGGCCATAAAATTAACTGTAACTTGCGTAAATAACAAATAATATTGAAATAATAAATAATACTATTAATATTTTATTATTAAGATTCATGCTAATCTAGTAATATCAAATTTTTTAATTATGAATAGAAGAAAATTCTTATCTTATATGGGCTGCGGATGTGGGAGTTTATTATTATCATCCTGTACTTCAGCGCCAATTACTGAAAGAAAACAATTAAAAATTGTCTCTGAAGCTAAATTAAATGCTCAAGCTGCTCAGATTTATGAAAAAATAAAAGAAAAAGAAAAAATGAGTGATGACACCAAAACTCTTAATGAAATTAAAGAAATTGGAAAAAGAATGGAAAACTCAATTTCTGAATATTTTTATAGAGCAGGAATTGAAGATCCAACAATTAACTTTGATTGGGAATATATTCTAATTGATCGTAAAAAAGTTAGAAATGCATGGTGCATGCCAGGTGGCAAAATAGCTGTATACACTGGTATTCTTGAAGCAACAAAAAATACAGATGGATTAGCTGCTGTGATGGGTCACGAAATTGCTCATGCTGTAGCAAAACATTCAGTTGAAAGAGCAAGTAGAGCTACATTGGTAAATACTGGGACACAATTAATAGATATTTTTAGTGGTGGAAAACTATCTCAAGTAAATAGAACAACTGGAATAAATACAGTTGGATTGATTACACAACTAGGATTATTAAATCCTTTTAATAGAAAACAGGAGAGTGAAGCTGATTATTTAGGTATGATTTTTTCATCATTGTCAGGTTATGATATCAGAGAAACAGTAAAAATTTGGGAAAGAATGAAAGAACTTAATAAAGGTAAAGAGCCACCTGAATTTATGAGCACACATCCATCATCAGATAATAGAATTAAAGATCTTAATGAAAAGATGGGTGGAGTAATTTTAGATTATCCACCAATTGAAATTAGTTAATTCAATTGATGGTGAGCCGTGATGGACTCGAACCATCGACCCATTCCTTAAAAGGGAATTGCTCTACCAACTGAGCTAACGGCCCACAAAATTGATTCATTTTTTTTAAATGAATATTGTGTGTATACAGATAAATTTTTATTTTTCAATTCGTTGTATATAAAAGTTTTGATTAATTAAGGTTGTTAAATTAAGGAATCTGAGATGATTATTCATACAAAATGGCACAGTTGCTCTAACTACAACTTATCTATGTATTTATTATGAAAATCATCAAATGTACCAGAATTAATATTTTTTCTAATTTGTGACATTAATTCTTGATAAAAATTAATATTATGAAGGGTCAAAAGCATTGAAGCTAATATTTCATTAGTATTAAACAAATGATTTAGATAATTTTTTGAATATTTATTTAAGTTAAGATTTTCACAATTAGGATCAAGTGGAGTATTATCATTTTGATACTTATTATTTTTAATATTTACCCTTCCATTCCATGTGAAAGCTAAACCTGTCCTTCCAGATCTCGTAGGTAACACACAATCAAACATATCTATGCCCCTTTTTACTGCACCTAAAATATCTGATGGTGTTCCAACACCCATTAAATAGTGAGGTTTTTCTATAGGCAAACATTCTTTGATATAATCTAAAACATTAAACATTTCATTTTGTGTTTCACCTACTGCCAATCCTCCAATAGCATAACCATCAAAACCAATTTTAATTAATTCTTCCAGTGATTTAAGTCTTAAATCTTTAAATAGACCTCCTTGAACAATTCCAAATAAAGCCTTATGAGGATTACTACCAAAAGCCACTTTAGATCTTTCGGCCCAATAAAGTGAAAGATCCATAGATTTTTGAATAACATCATAATCATTAGTTTTTTTTGGGCACTCATCCATAATCATTACTATGTCTGAATTTAAACCTAACTGTATTCTGATGCTCTCCTCAGGACTTAAATAAAATTTTTTACCGTCAATATGAGAGTTAAATATAGCACCCTTCTCTCTATCAATTTTATTCAATTTTGAGAGAGACATTACTTGAAAACCACCAGAGTCAGTTAAAATAGGTAAATCACAATTCATAAAATTATGAAGTCCACCAGCAGACTCGATTCTTTCAACACCAGGCCGTATCATTAAATGATAAGTATTTGAAAGTATTATTTCAGAACCAGTTTTTTTAATATCATCTATTGTGCATGCTTTTACTGTGGCTTGTGTTCCAACAGGCATAAAGGCAGGAGTTTGTATATTTCCACGATGTGTCTCAATTAAACCACACCTAGCAAATTTATCTTTTTTTAAAACGTTAAAGGCAAATTTTTTTAATGCCATTAAAAAATTTATTGAGATTTAAAACTAATAATCTTATCTGGATCAGTTACAGCACCGTTATTGTTTTGATCACCTCTTTTTATTTTATCAACAAATTCCATTCCCTCGATTACTTTTCCAAAAACTGTATATTGTCGATCTAAAAAAGGAGCTGGCTGAAAACAAATAAAAAATTGACTGTTTGCACTATTTGGGTCTTGAGCTCTAGCCATTGACAAAGTTCCCCTATCATGTGGCAGACTATTGAATTCTTGTTCTAAATCTGGGAAATCTGAACCACCCATTCCTGCTCGTCTTAGATCAAAATCTTTAGATTCTGAATTTCCAAATTTTACATCACCTGTTTGAGCCATAAATCCATCAATAACTCTATGAAAAACAACGTTATCATATTTACCACTATTTGCTAATTCCTTAATTCTTTTAACATGATTTGGTGCAACATCTTCAAATAATTCAATTTTAACGTCACCATCTTTTAATTTTAATATCATTATATTCTCCTCAGCTATTGATTGATTGGTAATAAAAAAAAACAAAATAAGTATTTTAAAAAAAATTTTACTCATATTTATCTTTTAAAGACTTGATTGTACTTTTGGTAGTAAATTTTTTTATATCACCTTTTAATTTAACAATTTCTTTTACAAATTTTGATGAAATTATTTGATTTTCTACATCAGACATTAAAAAAATTGTTTCTATATTTTGGTTCAATTTTCTATTCATCCCTGCTAATTGAAATTCGTATTCAAAATCAGATACTGCTCTTAATCCTCTTAGAATAATATTTGATTTATATTTTTTACATAAATCGGTGGTTAAAGAACCAAATGAAACTACTTTTATTTTTTTTCTATTTAATTTTAGATCTTTAAATAAGGCTTTATTTACTATTTCTATTCTTTCCTCAGTACTAAATAAATAACTTTTGTTACTTTCATCTGAAACACCTACTACTATTTTATCAAACAATTTTAATGATTTTTTTATTACATCTATATGTCCAAAAGTGATTGGATCAAATGTTCCAGGATAAATTGCAATTTTACTCATTAAATTAAATTATCATCAATTTTAATTGCTGAAACCACTTTTTCTTCTCCTGATAACTTAATTATTCTAACTCCTTGAGTATTTCTGCCTGCTGTTCTAATTTCTTTAACGGCAACTCTTATAACCCTACCTTTATTCGTAGAAATTAAAATTTCATCACCTTCAAAAACAGGAAAGGATGAAGTTATATTTCCATTTCTTGGAGAATTTACTATCCCAATAATACCTTTACCGCCTCTGTTAGTAACTCTGTAATCTATATGAGAAGTCTTTTTACCATAACCATTTTCACTTATTGATAAAACAAATTTTTCTTTAGCTTTTAATTCAGTTTTTTCGTCTTTTGATTTTTTTCCATTTTTATTAATTTTATCATTATCAATAACTGACAAAGATACTATTTGATCATTTGGTGCTAACTCTATACCCTTAATTCCTTTAGAAGATCTACCTTTAAAAACTCTTAGCTTTTTAACTTCAAATCTAATGCATTTCCCAAATCTTGTACTTAAAATTACATCCTGATCATCTTTACAAATTTTAACACCTACGATTTTATCATTATTATCTAATTTCATTGCAATTTTTCCAGATGCATTAATTGATGAAAAGTCTTCTAAACTATTTTTTCTTACTTTGCCTTCAGCAGTAGCAAATATAATTTGATAATTTTTTAAATCAGTTTCATCTTCTGGCATTGGCATAATTGAGCTTATTGCTTGGTGACTCTTTAAAGGTAAAATATTAAATAAAGATTTACCTTTAGATGATGATGAACCTTCAGGGATTTTCCATGCTTTGATCTTGTAAACCAAACCCTCGGTAGAAAAGAAGAGAACTGAAGTATGAGTATTTACGGATAATGTTTGAACAACAGAGTCTTGATCTCTAGTTGTTATGCCTGATTTTCCTTTGCCACCTCTTTTTTGTTTTTTCACTCCATCTAAAGAACCTCTTTTTATGTATCCCTGTAATGTGACTGTAATTATTACTGATTGTTTTTGGATGGTTTCTTCAATATCATAATTTAAAACGGCATCTATAATTTTAGTTCTTCTTGGTATTGCAAATTTCTCTTTAATATTTTTTAACTCTTCACTGATTACTTTTAAAAGTTCTTTTTTTGATGAAATAATCCTTTTATACTTAGTTATTAGTTCAGCTAATTTTTTAATTTCAACTTCAATTTCATTTATCCCTAATGCAGTTAATTTTTGAAGTCTTAATTCTAAAATAGCTAAAACTTGTGGTTCAGATAAAGAATAGAGGTTTTTACTTTTTTTTCCCTCAACTAAAGAAATTAATTTTTGAGACTTGTTTATTTTCCATTTAGTTTTAAGAATTGATATTTTAGCATCATCAGGTGTTTTAGATGATCGAATAATTTTTATTATTTTATCTAAATTTTCAACTGAAACAGATAATCCTATTAATATATGAGCACGTTCCTCAGCTTTTTGAAGATCAAATTTAGTTTTTTTAATTACAACATCTTCTCTAAAAGTTAAAAAATTAGATAAAAAATCTTTTAGTGTGCAAGTTTGTGGTTTTCCTTCAACAATAGCTAATGTATTAAAACCAAATGAACTCTCTATTTGAGTGTTTTTATATAATTGTCTTTTTATAGTTTCTGGTTCTACACCGTTTCTTAAATCTATTGCTACCCTAATACCTTCTCTGTTAGATTCATCTCTAATATCTCTTATTCCTTCAATCTTTTTTTCTCTTACTAATTGAGCAATCCTTTCATTTAAAACAGATTTGTTTACTTGATAAGGTATAGAAGTTATTACAAGTCTTTCACGTCCGTTTTTTTGTTGCTCAATTGAAATTTCACCCCTTATCTTAAAAGACCCTCTGCCATTGTTATATCCTTGTTTAATTATATCTTTACCTATAATTACACCACCAGTTGGAAAATCTGGACCAGGTATATGTTTCATTAATTCTTTAATTTTAATATCTTTGTTATCTATTAAGGCTAAGGTGCCATCTATAATTTCACCTAAATTATGTGGAGGTATACTTGTTGCCATACCAACCGCGATACCGCCAGCTCCATTTACTAATAAATTTGGAAACTGTGCTGGTAAAACGCTAGGTTCTTTTTCAGTTTCATCATAATTGCTTTTGAAAGTAATTGTATTTTTTTCAATATCATCAATTAAATATTGAGAAACTTTTGACAAGCGCGTTTCGGTATATCTCATTGCTGCAGCTGGATCACCATCAATAGAACCAAAATTTCCTTGGCCTTGAATTAACGGTAAACTCATAGAGAAATCTTGTACCATTCTTACTAAAGCATCATAAACAGATTGATCACCATGCGGGTGATATTTACCAATAACATCTCCGACTATTCTTGCAGATTTTCTAAATTGTTTAGACCAATCATATCCACCTTTATACATTGCATATAAAATTCTTCTATGAACTGGTTTTAATCCATCTCTTACATCAGGAAGAGCACGACTTACAATTACGCTCATTGCATAAGAAAGATATGATGAGCTCATCTCATCATGCATTGAGATTAATTTTATATTTTTATCTTTAAACTCTTCAATATTTTTCATAGAAACTAAAATGGAATTTCATCATCCATATCTGACACTTGTGAAGAATCCTCAATATTATTTTGTTGAGTTGTGTCATTTTGAATTCCGCCACCAGAATTACCTCCTCCCAACATTGTGAGTGAAGAATTATATCCTTGTATAACTATTTCAGTTGAGTATTTGTCTTGTCCCGATTGTTCATCTTTCCATTTTCTTGTCGTAAGTTGTCCCTCTACATAAACTTGAGCACCTTTTTTTAAATATTGTTGAACAACATTTACTAAACCCTCATTAAATACAACTACACGGTGCCATTCAGTTTTTTCTTTTCTTTCACCTGTGTTTTTATCTTTCCAGGATTGACTTGTTGCAAGACTTAATCTGGCTACACTTTTACCATTTACCATTTGCTTAATTTCAGGATCTGCGCCCAAACGACCAATTAATAATACTTTATTTAAACTTCCAGCCATAATATTTAATATTTGTTAAATTTGTTAATTAGAATTATATCACAATTCTTCTGAATATTAATTTTATTAACTCAAAGCAACTAAAATTATGATGAAAAAGATAGTTATTAAGGGTGCTAAAGAACATAATTTGAAGAATGTTACTGTAGAGATTCCCAAAGACAAATTTGTGGTCATAACGGGTTTATCAGGGTCAGGAAAATCATCTTTAGCTTTTGATACAATCTATGCAGAGGGTCAGAGAAGGTATGTAGAGAGTTTGTCTGCCTATGCTCGTCAATTTTTAGATAAAATGAAAAAACCAAATGTTGATTTAATTGAAGGGTTAAGTCCAGCTATTGCAATAGAACAAAAAAATACATCAAAAAATCCAAGATCTACTGTTGCAACTGTAACAGAAATTTATGATTACATGAGAGTGTTATATGCAAGAGCAGGTATTCCCTATTCACCGTTTACAGGTAAACCAATAACCTCTCAAACAATTACACAAATAGTAGATTTGGTTAAAAAACTACCAAAAAAATCAACAATATATATTTATGCTCCAGTAGTAAGAGGTCGTAAGGGTGAATATAAAAAAGATATTTTAAGTTACAAAAGAAGAGGTTTTAGAAAAATTAAAATTGATAATGTTTTATATGATATAGAAAAATCACCTAATCTAGATAAAAAGCTTAAACACGATATTTCGGTCTTAGTCGATAGAATAGTTTTAAATTCAAAACTTGGTAATAGGTTAGCTGAAAGTATTGAAACAGCTGTAAATTTAGCCAACGGTTTAGTATTTGTTGAATATGAAGATGAAACACTTCCTCAAAAATTTAGAAAACTTGAAAAATTAATTTACTCCACCAAATTTGCTTGTCCTGAGAGTGGCTTTACAATTGAGGAAATTGAACCAAGACTTTTTTCATTTAACAGTCCCTATGGAGCTTGTGAAGAGTGTGAGGGAATTGGAATGAAATTAAATGTTGATCCAAATTTAGTCGTTCCTGATGAAAGAAAAAGTTTAGCAGATGGAGCAATTGAACCTTGGTCAAAATCAACCACATTATATTACGCTCAAACTTTAGCATCTTTAGCAAAACATTATGGTTTTTCTTTAGATGAAAAATGGAAAAAATTACCAAAAAAAATTAAAGATATTATTCTTTATGGTTCTGATGAAGATGAAATCAAATTTAATTATGATGATGGTTACGAGAAATATTCTTATAAAAAAACTTTTGAAGGTGTAATTAATAATCTTGAAAGAAGATTTTTAGAGTCTGATAGCGAATGGAAAAGAGAAGCTATTGCTGAATATCAATCTGATACAGCATGTGAAGCATGTAATGGTGACAGATTAAAAGAGGAAGCTTTATGTGTAAAAATTAATGATCTTAATATTAGTGAAGTAACAAAAAAATCTATTTTAGATGCAGCGGAATGGTTTAAAAATTTAGAAAATAACCTTGATAAAAGACAATTTAAAATTGCTGAACATGTTTTAAAAGAAATTAATGAAAGATTAAATTTTCTTTTAAACGTTGGTTTAGATTATTTAACATTATCTAGAGAATCTGGAACATTATCAGGTGGTGAAGCACAAAGAATAAGATTAGCATCACAAATCGGATCTGGTTTAACAGGTGTATTATATGTGTTGGATGAACCTTCAATTGGTTTACATCAAAAAGATAATGTTAAGCTTATTAATGCATTAAAAAGATTACGAGATCTTGGTAATACTGTTATTGTTGTTGAGCATGACACTGAGACGATGGAAAATGCAGATCATATTATTGATCTTGGGCCTGAAGCTGGAAGTAATGGTGGCGAAATAACAGCGCAAGGATCATATGAAGAAATTAAAAAAGATAAAAATAGTATTACTGGACAGTATCTTGCTAATAAAAAAACAATTGAAATTCCAAAAACACGACGTTTAGCTAAAAATGGAAGGTTTGTAGAAATCAATGGTGCAAGCGGAAATAATTTAAATAATGTTAATCTTAAAATTCCGACTGGAACATTTACTTGTGTTACTGGTGTCTCAGGTAGTGGTAAATCTACTCTAATATTACAAACTCTATTTCATGCCTTAAATTTAACTTTAAATAATAAAGCACGAAAAACACCAAAATCATTTAAAGGTTATAAGGGTGTAGAATTAATTGATAAAATAATTGATATTGATCAATCTCCTATTGGCAGAACCCCTAGATCAAATCCAGCAACTTATACAGGAGCCTTTGGGCCTATTAGAGATTGGTTTACAAGCCTACCAGAGTCAAAAACAAGGGGATATAAACCAGGAAGATTTTCTTTTAATGTTAAAGGAGGTAGATGTGAAGCTTGTGAAGGTGATGGTGTAATCACATATGAAATGCATTTTTTACCTGATGTTTATATTCAGTGTGATGAATGTAAAGGAACAAGGTATAATAGAGAGACTTTGGAAATCAAATTTAAAGGTAAAAGTATTGCAGATGTTTTAGATATGTCGGTTGATGAAGGATGTGAATATTTTGAAAATATATCTAATATAAAAACTAAATTACTAACTCTTAAAAAAGTTGGATTGGGTTATATAAAAATTGGTCAGCAAGCAACTACCTTATCAGGAGGTGAAGCACAGCGAATTAAGCTTGCTAAAGAACTTTCAAAAAGATCGACAGGAAGAACAATGTATATATTGGATGAACCAACTACAGGTTTGCATCAACATGATATTAAAAAACTTTTAGAGATACTTCATACATTTGTAAAACTTGGTAATACAGTAGTTGTCATTGAACATAATTTAGATGTAATAAAAACAGCAGATTATATTGTGGATATGGGTCCTGAAGGTGGTGTGAAGGGTGGTAATATTGTCGCCGAAGGAAAACCTGAAGAAGTAAGCAAAGTAAAAGAAAGTTATACCGGTCAATTTTTAAAACCTCTTTTAGCTTAGATTTAAGAACTTAAATTTTTTTAAAATTAGTGTATAGTTATTAAGAATCATGAGTAATCTATTATCCTCATTATCAAAAACTATTCATACATCGATAGTTTTAGCAATTGTACTGTTTTTAGGATTATTTTATTTAAATGGTGGGATAGCTTTTGATACATTATTCTGGAGCTGGCTGTTTAGATATATACATGTAATTGTCGCAATTATGTGGATTGGATTATTATGGTATTTTAATTTTGTTCAGATACCTAATATGGGAAAAATTCCTGATGAACAAAAACCAGCCATAGGCAAAGTGATAGCTCCTGCTGCATTATTTTATTTTAGATGGGCTGCAGCGATAACTGTTCTTTCAGGTTTGATTCTTGCTTATCTCAATGGATATCTTCATGATGCAATGGCTTTAAGTATAGGTTCAGGTGTACCAAAACATACTGCAATCGGAATTGGGATGTGGCTGGGAATTATAATGGCATTTAACGTATGGTTTGTTATTTGGCCAAATCAAAAAAGAGCTTTAGGAATAGTTGAAACTGATCCAGAGACTAAGGCAAAATCAGCTAAAACTGCAATGCTATTCTCGAGAACAAATACCCTATTATCATTACCAATGTTGCTAACAATGGTTATAGCTCAAAACTTATATTAAATTATTTTTTTTCATTTTCTCTAAGAACAGTTTTTTGAGAAACTCTTAGTCTAACCAAAACAGTATTAGCTATATAAATTGAGGAATAAGTTCCAAAAACAACACCAAGTATCATTGCTAATGAAAACCCTTTTAATATCTCACCACCAAAAAAATAAATTGCTAATAAAGCAAGTAAAGTAGTTGCAGATGTTATTATAGTTCTTGATAAAGTTTCATTAATCGAAATATTTGTTAATTCAAAAATCTTAATATCAGAATATTTTCGAAGATTTTCTCTAACACGGTCAAAAATTACAACAGTATCATTCATTGAGTATCCAACTATTGTTAACACTGCTGCTATAATTGATAAATTGATTTCTAAACTAAATAGTGAAAAAACTCCTAGAGTTACTATTACATCATGGAATAAAGCAAAAATAGCACCTAGACTAAACTGCCATTCAAATCTAATCCAAATGTAAATCAGCATTAATGCTAAAGACAAAGATATTGCTATTACACCTGATTTTAATAATTCATCACTAACTTTTGGACCAACATTTTCAACTCTTCTAAAATCATAATTGTTTCCAAAAGATTTATCCAAATTAACTTTAATTTCTTCAATGATGTTTTTTTTATTATCTTTATTTTCAAATTTTACTAAAAAATCAGTATCATTACCAAATTTTTTAACTGAAACGTCTCCTAGATCCATTTGATTAAATCTATCTCTTAATGAACTAACATTTATTTTTGAATCTGAAGCTCTTAATTCAATTAATGTACCACCTTTAAAGTCTATACCAAAATTAAGACCTTTAAAAATTAACAATAGTAATGAAACAATAATTAAAAATGATGAGAGTAAATTAAAGTGATTATAATATTTGTTAAAAGCAATCATTAAATTAATTTTTCCTTATCTTTATTTCTTGATACATAAATACTAGTGAACAATCTTGCTATAAAATAGACTGAAAATAGAGTTGTAAATATTCCAACACCTAAAGTTACAGCAAAACCTTTCACTGGACCTGAACCCATGAAAAACAAAACAATTGCTGCTAATAAAGTAGTAATATTAGCATCTAAAATTGCTGTTCTTGATTTAGTATATCCGCCGTCAAAAGCCAAAATACTATTAGTCTCGTCTTTTAATTCTTCTTTAATTCTCTCAAAAATTAGAACATTTGCATCAACAGCCATACCTACAGTTAAAATAATTCCCGCAATACCAGGTAATGTTAAAGTGGCCTCGAATAAAGTTAAAACACCTAAAAGAATAAACAAATTAACTATTAATGTTATATTGGTAATTAATCCAAAAATTTTATATTTAACTAACATAAAAATTATCACCAATATAAAACCTATTGCCAAAGCAATCATTCCTGCATTAATTGAGTCTTGTCCAAGATCAGGTCCAACCGTTCTTTCTTCAATAATTTCTAATGGTGCTGGTAACGCTCCTGATCTTAATAATAAGGCTAGATCAGTTGCTGTTTGAAAAGTAAATCCACCACTTATCTGACCAGAACCACTAGCAATCGTATCTCTAACTACAGGTGCACTAATAATTTTACCATCTAAAATAATTGCTAATTGTTTTCCAATACCAGTTGATGTTGCCTTACCAAACCTCTTTGCACCTACCCTATCTAAAGTAAATGAAACAATTGTTTGGTTAGCTTGAGTATCCATTTTTGGTTGTGCATCGAGTAAATTTTCACCACTAATTATAATTCTTTTACTAACTGTGGCTTCTTCTAGGCCATTTTCAAATTTTAACTTTTCAACACCAAAACGATCATTTTCATCATTTGTTACAAAACGAAAAGTAAGGTTTGCAGTTTTACCAAGTAATGATTTTATTCTCATTGGATCATCTAATCCAGGAAGCTCTACTAAAATTCTGTTATTTCCTCTTTTAAGTATGTTGGGTTCATTAGTTCCAACCTCATCTACCCTTCTTCGTACTATTTCTATAGCTTGATCTTGAGAAGAAGTTTTAAGTTTAATTAAACCCTGTCTTGAAAAATTAACTTTTAAATTTAACCCTGTATCTTCAATTTCTAACTGATGTGATTTAAATCTTGGGTAATAAGGGTTAAGGTCACTATTTTCGTCCTGAAAAACATCTAAGACAAATTGCTTATCATTATTTGTTACATTAAAAAAAATGTTCTGATTATCTATTTTAATATTGTTGATTTTAATATTTTTTTCTTTGAAGTAATTTCTAATTGTTGTTGTTAGGTTTTGTAATTTTTGTTCAATTACAGGTTTATTATCAATTTCAAGTAATAGATATGATCCACCCTGAAGGTCCAATCCTAGATTAATTTTTTTATCAAAAAAATCATCATCAAATTTAAAAAGATTTGATGAAGCAATTAAAATAAATAAAACTGAAAAAAGAGTTATAAATAAAATTCTTAACTTAGAGAAATAAAGCACTTAACTAAAAATAATTATTTTTTAACTTCTTGTGTATTTGTATTAACAAGACTTTGGATACCAGTTGATTTTACTATCTCAACTTTAACGTTTTCAGCAATTTCTACTTCAACTTTATCATTGTCTATAAGTCTCTCCACAGTTCCTGTAATTCCACCAGAAGTAACAACCTTGTCACCTCTCTTAAGGCTTTCAACCATTGCTTTGTGCTCTTTAACTTTTTTTTGCTGTGGTCTGATTAAGAAAAAATAAAAAATAACAAAAATTAAAATTAACGGTATAAATTGTCCTATTCCTGAACCTTCCATAAATCTCCTTATAAATTATGTGAATATTTATACTATCTGTGTAATTAAAACAACTTTATTTAGCTGAAATCAATTCCAAATTATTCATATACGGTCGCAGTACCTTAGGAACAATAATCGAACCATCTTTTTGTTGATAGTTTTCTAATACAGCAATTAAAGTTCTACCCACAGCTAAACCACTTCCATTTAATGTTCCAACAAAAACAGTTTCCTTGCTTTTATTTTTATATCTTGATTTCATTCTTTGTGCCTGAAATGTTGAACAAGAAGAGCATGATGATATTTCACGATACTTATTTTCTGATGGTAACCACACTTCAATATCATAAGTTTTTTCTGCACTAAAACCCATATCACCTGAACATAAAATTACTTTTCTATAAGGTAATTCCAATTTATCCAGTATATCTGTTGCACAATTTGTCATTCGCTCTAATTCATCTAAACAATTTTCTTTTTCAACAATACTAACCATCTCAACTTTATAAAATTGATGTTGTCTAATCATTCCTTTGGTATCTTTTCCATAACTACCTGCTTCCTTTCTAAAACATGGGGTTGAAGCAACAAATCTCATTGGTAAATCTTTTTGATCTACAATTTTATCTTTAACAATATTTGTTAAAATTACTTCAGCAGTTGGAATTAAAAATTTTCTATCAGATCCTTGATCAAATTTTATTTCAAATTGATCGTTTTCAAATTTTGGTAATTGGCCTGTTCCATACATTGTATTATCAGAGGCAATCAATGGAGGTGAAATCTCTTGATAGCCATTTTGAACAATATGATTATCTAACATAAAGTTAGATAAAGCTCGTTCTAGTAATGCTAACTCTTTTTTAACAAATACAAATCTTGATCCGGTTGTTTTTGTTGCAAGATCGAAATCAAGCATGCCTAAATTTTCACCAAGTTCATAATGTGATTTAGGTTTAAAATCAAACTCAGGAACTTTTCCAGCTTTTAAAACTTCTACATTATCATTTTCATCTTTGCCATTTGGAACATCTTTATGAGGTATATTTGGTAGACTTGATAAAATATTATCTAATTCAGTTTTAGTATTTTTTTGTTGCTCAGTAATTTTTTCTAATTCCGCTGATATTTCTTTAGATTTTTTAAATAAACTTTCATCTTTAGATTTTGAAATATCTTTTTTTTCTTTTTCTAAATTTTCTTTCTTTTGAATTAAATCTCTATTTAACTCATCAAGTTTTTTTAAATTATTAAAATCAATTTTAACTGAACGTTTTTCAAGATCTTTTTCAAATTTTGAAAAGTCTTTTCTAATTTCTTTTAAATTATGCATCAGTTTTTTCTAAATTTTTCTTTTCTATAAATTTTACTGAAAATATTGATAATTCATATAAAATTAATAAAGGTATAGCTAAACCTATTTGAGTAATTGGATCTGGTGGTGTAAGTAATGCTGCTGCAG
This sequence comes from uncultured Pelagibacteraceae bacterium, assembly GCA_902523515.1. GTDB lineage: Bacteria > Pseudomonadota > Alphaproteobacteria > Pelagibacterales > Pelagibacteraceae > Pelagibacter. The sequence goes on along the minus strand of CABYZT010000002.1, from coordinate 14,163 downwards.
CAAATATAATTATTACTACATACTTTCTTCTTTCTTTTAAAAATTCACTGTCAACGACACCTATTCTTGCTAATAAACTTAAAACTATAGGTAATTGGAAACTTATTCCAAATGCAAAAATTAACTTCATAACAAGTGATAAGTATTCATTTACTTTGGCTTCTAATTGAATTGGTAAACTTGTAGACATCCCTGTACTTTCAAATGATAAAAAGAATTTAATAGCTAGAGGCATTATCAAATAGTAAACAAGCATACCTCCCAAAAAGAAAAGGATTGGTGTTAGTACAAGATATGGAAGTATGGCAACTTTTTCATGTTTATATAACCCTGGTGCAATAAATTTCCATATTTGCATTAGAATAAATGGACAGGTTACAAAAAAAGCTGTGAAAAAAGATACCTTAATATAAGTTAAAAAAGTTTCTTGTAAGGCTGTAAAAATAAGCCTTCTGTCAGATCCATCATCTTTTACAGCTTGAGCAAATGGATCAACTAAAAAACCATAGATATGTTCTGCAAATATATAACAAATAACAAAAAAGATTATTAGAAATATAAAACTATGTATTAATCTTTTTCTTAGTTCTGTTAGATGGCTAACAAATCCACCTTCATTTTCTTCATTGCTCATCTTTTTTTGTTTCTTTTTTTATTTCATTATCAATTTTTTCTTCATCAATTTCTAAATTAGAAACTTCATTTTGAATGTTGCTCACATATCTTTTTGCAGTTCCTATCCAAGAACCTGCTTTTTTTAACATGATTGGAAAATCTTTTGGACCAAGAACAACAATTGCAATACCAACAACAATTAATATCTCAAACCAACCAATAGTAGGCATGTGATTTAATCTTTGTTTTCTGAGTCTTTATTTTCGTCGGATATATTTTTTGGCTCTGTATCGTCAGTAACATCTGACGCCATTCCTTTTTTGAAACTTTTAATTCCCTTAGCTACATCACCCATTAGACTAGAGATTTTACCTCGTCCAAATAATAAGACTACTAATATAACTACGATTGCTATTTGCCAAATTCCTATACTCATAAAAAACTTATAACCTTTTTATGGTTAATTTAAAAGTTACTTTTTTGTTAATCTTTCTCTTCTGTATCAAGAGTGCTATTTAACATCTCATCAATATTGGAATAAATATCCTCTTTTTTTTCTTCTTGTTTTTCTTTATAGAATTTTCCTGTTCCAAAAATTGCATTATCAATACTAGAACTATCAATTAAACCAGCGGCACCTAGTTCATCAATTGTTGGTAAATCAGATAATTTTTGAAGATTAAAATGACTTAAAAATTCATCAGTTGTAACATACTGAATTGGTCTACCCGGTACATCTTTACGACCACCTGGTTTCACCCAGTTGAGTTCCATCAATATTTCAAGAGTATTCGTTCCAAATGCAACTCCTCTTATCTCCTCAATCTCTGCTCTAGTAACAGGTTGGTGATAAACAATTATCGCTAAGGTCTCCACCGCAGCTCTAGAAAGTTTTTTTTCAACCGTTCTTTCTTGCAACATGATGTTTGACAAGTTAGGAGAAGTTCTAAAGGACCACTTTTCTTTTATACAAACCAGATTAATTCCACGTTTAGAGTATTCTTGCTGCAACTTTTCTAATGATTTAGAGACGTTACCTTTTTTAGTAATTTTGCTTTCAATTGTATCAACATCTAATGGTTCAGCAGCAGCAAAAATAACTGCTTCAATTTCTTTTTCTAAATCTGATAATTTAGATGGAAATTTAACAATATTATCTTTTGGAATTTTTTCTTTTTTAATCATTATTTTCCTTAACATAAATATCATCAAACAACTTATCCTGTTTCATGGTCAAATTTCCCTCTTTAACCAATTCTAAAGAACCAGCAAATATTCCTGCTTTACCAGTACGTTTATATTTTGATCCGTTTTTAAAATTTTTAGGAATTAAATCATCTAATTTTTTCCACTCGATTAATTTACCAAAAAACTCTCTTATTGTTTTAATTCCATCTTCAGCAGTAAATACTGGTAATTTGGGAATGTTCATTTTTTGAAAGTCCTTGGTCATAATAATTGTTGAATATGACTTAAGAAGTTCAAATAAACTTAAATTATACTCAGTACTATAAATAGATCTTATATTTCCCTTCATTCCTCTTGATCGAATTTCTCTTCCTAATCTTTTTCTTTTGAGCATTTGTTCGGAAAGCAATCTTATTAATTCTAATTTTTTAAGTTGTAATTTTAATTTTTCTGCAACTTCTTGAACTTTAAATTCTTCTTCTGGTGTTCCTGGAAGTAACAATTTAGATTTTAAATATGCTAACCAAGTTGCCATCAATAAATATTCAGAAGCAATTTCTAAATTTAAATTTTTTTCTTTTGTAATATAATCATGAAATTGATCTGCTAACTTGGTAATTGATATCTCTTCAAGATCTACCTTTTGAGCTTTAGCTAAATCTAAAAGTACATCTAGAGGGCCATTATAGTTATTAATATCAACATTAAATAATGCAGAATCAGAAACAGTCATGCTCAGATATTAACTTAAAATTTTATAAAATAACGATGTTTTTTTTATAATAAAATTATTGACCTTTGGTGAATTATCACCAACTACCTTCATTTCAGACAATTTGCCATTGCAATGAAGAGCAAGATTACAACCTGCACTAAATGTTTTAATCGTATTAGTTTTTAAATCATCTTTTAAACTTTTCATTGATAAATCATCTGAAATTAAAATGTTTTTAAAGCCAATTTTATTTCTAATTAAATTTATAATTTTTTTAGAATGTGTAGCTGTATTTATTCTATCAATACTTCGATATATTACATGCGCTGTCATTGCAAAATAGCTTTGTTTTTTCTTGAATGGAAAAAAATCATTTTTATTCAAATAATTTAAGTTTTTTGTAACCACAGGAGTAAATTTATGACTATCTACCTTAGCTAATCCATGTCCTGGTATGTGTTTCATCACAGTACCAATGGAATTTTCATGAAAATAATCAATACAAATATCTCCAATTTTAGAGATATTTTTTTTATTTTTTGAAAAAGACCTATCACCAATAATGTTGCTAGCTCCTTTAACTCGAAGATCTAGAACAGGAACAGTATTTATATTAACACCGATTGATTTAAGCAAATAAGAAGTTTTATCGATAAATAATTTATAAATAATATTAAATTTTTTCTTATCTTTTTTGAATAAATTACCAAAATATTCAGAAGTCAAATTATTAAATGAGATAATTTTACTTAATCGATTTACTCTTCCACCTTCTTGATCAATTAATATTGGGTATTTCTTATCTTTGAATATCTTTTTTATTTTATCAGTTAATTTTTTAGTTTGTTCAATTGAACTTATGTTTCTTGAAAATAAAATAACTCCCCATGGTTTATATTTCTTTAAAAAAGCAATCTCTTTGTTTGATAATGTTGATGATTTTAAACCAACAATAAAAGCTCTTCTATTCTTAATCATTCTCTAAAAGTTTCCAAAAATTAAACTTTTTTTTCTTTTTTTTGTTTGTTTGCTTAACGTATTCTATTACATTTTGTGTATCGTTTTCCAAAACAGGTAAGTTTTTTGAATATAATTTAATTTTTTCATCGTTATTTTTATAAGATCTGTATGATTTCTTCTTATTTTCATCTGAAAAATAATATCTACCAGTTAAAAAAATAAATAAAGCAATTACAACAATAAAGATTAAATACTTAATTTCTTTTAGCATTACATTTTGTCTGGTGTATCAACACCAACTATATCCATTCCTGATTTTATAACGTTAGATATTGCTTTTAAAAAAATTAATTTATCTGGTGCAACTTTTTTTTGGTCATTAATAAATCTTTTTTCTGGGTTTTGTTTGCCAAGATTCCAATAAGAATGAAATTTTGAGGCAAGATCATATAAATAAACAGGTATTCTATGAGGTTCTAATTTTGAACTAGCTGCATCGATACATTTAGGCCATTCTGAAATCTTTTTTAAAATTTTTATCTCATCATTTGAATATTCAAAACTAAAATCATCTAATTCAATTTTTGTATTTAAATCTTTGTCAATATGTCTAAAGACAGATGAAATTCTAGCATAACAATATTGAACATAATATAACGGATTATCTTTTGATTTTTCTTTAACAGCATCAAAATCAAAATCTAATTCTACATCACTACTTCTATTAAGCATGATAAATCTAGTTGCGTCTTTTCCAACCTCTTCAATTAAATCATCAACAGTGATGTAGTCTCCCTTTCGTTTAGACATCTTAAATGGTTTGTTATCTTTAATTAATTTTACAAGCTGACTAATTTTACAGATTAATTTATCTTTTTTTCCTGACAAAGCTTCAACTGAAGATGAAATTCTTTTGATATATCCAGCATGGTCTGCGCCAAGAATATTTATTAAATAATCAAATTTACGATCAACTTTATTTTTATGATAAGCAACATCGCTTGCAAAATAAGTCCATGCTCCATCTGATTTTTGCAATGCTCTATCTTTATCGTCACCAAAATCAGTAGATTTAAAAAGTAACTGTTCTCGTTCTATCCAGTTTTTATCGTCTTCACCAGCTGGAGCTTTAATTTTTCCTTTGTATACAAATTTATTCTTTTCTAAAAATTTTATTACACTCTCTACTTCATTGTTTAAAACAATGCTTTTTTCACTAACAAAATTATCGTGGTTAATTCCTAAACTCTTAAGGTTTTTTTTAATTAAAAGTAGCGCTTGTTCTATAGATAAAGCTGTTAACTTATCGCTTATTTGCTCATAATCATCAAAATTTAGATCTGAATTATCCGAAATTATATTTTTTGCAAAATCAATAAGGTAATCTCCTGGGTACAAATCAGGGTTATCTTGAGGAAATGTTTCGTTAAATTTTACTTCTCTAATTCTAAAATATACAGATTTTGTAAAATTTATAATCTGGTTACCATAATCATTTACATAATACTCTTTTGTAACCTTATGTTTATTAAATATTAAAACATTAGATATGACGTCACCTAAAATAGCTCCTCTACAATGACCAACATGCAAAGGTCCTGTAGGATTAGCTGATACAAATTCAACTAAATAATTATTTTTTTTCTCTTTTTCATTAATTCCAAATTTTTCAGCGTTATCAATTATTTCTTTAATAAAGTTTGACCAAAAAGATGGCTTAAATTTAATATTTATAAAACCAGGTTTAGCAACTGATATGTTTTCTATTAAATCATCACTATTTTTTATTTCAGGTGCAAGTTTTTCAGCCAATTCTATTGGAGAAGTTTTATTTAGTTTAGATAAAACCATTGCAACGTTAGTGGAAATATCACAATCAAATTTAGGAGGTGGTATTTCCGCATTAATACCATTGAAATTTTCTGGAACGATGAGTTGATTTTTTTTACTAAGCTCAACAATAATAGATTTAATTTTATCTAGATATAATTCAAAAATGTTCATTTATTATCGTTATAAAGGTTAATTGCGTATCTGTCTGTCATACCAGATATAAAATCTGAAATAGCTCTATATTTGTCTTTAGTCAATTGCTCTTTAGTAAGAAATTTTCTAGGATTTGATTTAATTATTTTAAATAATTTCTTAATTATCATTTTACCTCTTTGATTCTTATTAAGCACTGATTTATTGTCATACATTCTGTGTCTTAAAAAAGATCTGATTTCTTGTTCTGAATTTTCTATTTTATTTGAAAAGGAGACTATTAATTGATTTGATTTTGACACATCCTTTAATGATTTAATTTTTAATTTTTTAATATTTTTTTCTGTATTCCTTAATAAGTCTCTAATCATAACATCTATCGAGTCTCTTATCATTTGGTAAATCGCAATTTTATAATTTTTTTTATTAATTTTTTTTTTATATTTTTGATAAATTTCTTTAAAAAAATCTATTTCAACTAATTCCTCAAGTTTGAATAGGTTTGCTTTAATTCCATCCTGAATATCATGATTATTATATGCAATATCATCTGATATTGCTGATATTTGAGCTTCTAAAGATGGATACGTATTAAAGTTAATCTTATTTTTGAAAACTTTTGATCCAATTAGTTTGTTGATCATGCTTAGATCTTCTACGGGTCCGTTATGTTTTAAAAGTCCCTCTAAAGTTTCAAGAGTTAAATTTAATCCAGCAAATTTGAAATATTTATTTTCTAAAAACATTACTATTCTTAGTGTTTGAAGATTGTGATCAAAGCCACCATAGCTTTCCATACACTCATTTAGAGCATCCTCTCCTGCATGGCCAAATGGGGTATGACCTAAATCATGAGCAAGACTTAAGGTTTCAGCTAAATCTTCATTTAATTTTAGATATTTTGCAATTGATCTTGCTATTTGAGCAACTTCAATTGAATGAGTAATCCTTGTTCTAAAATGATCCCCTTCTGTGTTAACAAATACTTGGGTTTTGTGCTTTAATCTTCTAAATGATGCGCTGTGAATTATACGATCTCTGTCGCGTTGAAAAGGAGATCTGTATTTAGAATTAGCTTCTTTATTAAGTCTACCCTTACTTTTAAATACGCCTAACAAAGTGTCTTTTTTCATCCTTTAATTTAAATAATTAAGTATTATATTAGTAATATCAGTGTTCAAACATGATTAAAGAAATTAAATTTACGGATAAAGCGTTAAAACAAATAGATAATTTGTTATCAAAAAAAGACAAAGGATCATTCTTCAGAATCGCTATCAAAGGTGGAGGATGTTCTGGTTTTCAATATGAATTTACATTTGATAAATCAAAACAAGATGATGATTTAAATTATCAAAATATTTTAATTGATAAAACTTCAGCTGATTTGCTTAAAGGATCTGAGGTTGATTATGTGTCTGAACTAATAGGTGAACAATTCAAAATTTCTAATCCACAAACCAAATCTTCATGTGGTTGTGGAGTGTCCTTCTCGCTTTAATGCTCATTTCATCTTGGAATGTAAACTCGGTAAGAGCAAGAATTGATAATATCAAAAGCTATTTATTAAAATATAAACCTGATATTTTAATGATGCAGGAAATCAAAACTGAAGATGTTAATTTTCCATATGATGATTTTTCGTCAATGGACTATGAAAGTCATGTATTTGGTCAAAAAAGTTATAATGGTGTAGCGATCATCTCAAAAAATAAATTAAAAAATGTCAAAACAGATTTAATTAAGGATAAGTTAAAACAATCAAGAATAATTTCAGCTGAATTTGAACATAAGAAAAAAAATATACAATTAATAAATATTTATACCCCTAATGGTAATCCTGTGGATACTGAAAAATATGATTATAAAAAACATTGGCTTGATCAATTAATAAAACAATTAAAAACTTTATCTAAAAAAAATTCAAAAATTATTCTAGCAGGTGATTTCAATATTATCCCTTCAGCTGAAGATGTTTACAATGCTAAAAGTTTTGAAGACGATGCTTTATACAGACTTGAAATAAGAAAAAAATTTAGAGAAATGATTAATCTTGGTTTTAGTGATGTTTACAGACACTTTTATGAAGATAAAGAAGGATACACATTTTGGGATTATATGAGAGGCGCATGGCAAAAAAATAATGGCATGAGGATTGATCATTTTTTAGTTTCAAATTCTATAATTGATCAAATTAAAGATATTAATATTAATAAAGATCCACGTGGAAGAGAAAAGCCTTCTGATCACACACCAATTGAGATTAATTTAGCTTAAAGATTTAATTTTATTTACTAATTCTTCGTTAATATTTCTTGGACCAGTATCCATTCTATTCTTGTGACGTCTTTCTCCAGGTAATCTTACATCACCCATTGATTTCATTTTTTCAAAAAATTCCTCAGCATGTTTTTGCCAATTAGTACCTGATGTTTTATCTGGGTTAATAGCTAGTATGAATTCACCGCCACTTGGAGGACCGCCATCATTATTATCTTTGGCAGCAGTTTCAAAACTAAAATTGTCACCAACTAATGCGCCTGCCATTAATTCTACCATCATTGCAATTGCAGATCCTTTGTAACCACCAAAGGGTAATAAAACTCCACCATCAGCAATTTCCCCTGGATCAGTTGTTTCTTTACCATCTTTAGTTAAACCAGTTCCAAGTGGAACTTTGTGCCCTTCTCTTTTAGCAACTTGAACTTCACCCATTGCCATTGAAGCAGTTGCCATATCATAAACAACTGGTGTTTTACCTGGACGTGGCCAAGCAAATGAAATTGGATTTGTTCCAAATAATGGTTTTATAGCACCAGCAGGTGCAACAGCAGGCTTGTAAGATGTACATGCAAATGCAACTAAACCTTCCTCTGCTAATTTTTCTGTTTCAGGCCACATAGCAGCCATATGATGTGAGTTATTTATTGCTAACACAGCTACACCATTTTCTTTTGCAGCTTTTGCTAATTCAGGCAATCCTTTATTTAACACAACAGGTGCTAAACAATTATTTCCTTCAACTTTGATAACAGATGGAGATATTTTTTTTACTTCAGGTTTCCCTTTTCCATTTATCTTTCCACCTTTAAGACCTGTTACATAAGCTGGCAATCTAAATAAACCGTGTGATACAGAACCATCTCTTTCAGCGTTTCTGATTAAGTCAGATAAAATTGATGCTGTTTCATCATCACAACCATTAGCTAAAAGAGTTTTTTTAGCTAGTTCAAATATTTCGTCTAAAGTTAATAAAACTGTACTCATTATTTTGATTTACATTTTTTACATAAACCAAAAAATTCTAAATTATATTTGCTATATTTCATTCCAGAGTCATCTGAAAAATTAGATAAATATTTTGAAAGTTTTGAATTGCTTATTTCTGATACATTTTCACAACTCTCACAAATAGAAAAAGCTGTGGCTTTGGAAACCTGACAGCTTGAATTTTGACAAGCTATAAAAGCATTTCTACTTTCAATCTTATGAATTTTTCCAATTTCAACCAACTTATCTAGGGCTCTATAAACTTGTAGTGGTGCTTTTATTCCCTTTTTTTGGACATTAAATAAAATTGAATAAGCTTTCATAGGTTCACCAGATTTATCTATAAGATCAAAAATGATTTTTTGATTTTTGGAAAGGTTATGTTCTTTTTGCATCTTTAAATTCTTATCAATTAGTTATCAGTTTTTCAATTTAATCGATTGTTTAATGTTAAGTAAAGATAATATAAATAAAATCAAAGAAGCCATTATAATTGAAGGCCCAGATGATGTATTAAATTCTAGGGATGAAAATAGTCCTAATAATACTGACAACAATCCACCAATTATTGAAAATAGCACCATCTTTTGAGGGCTATCAGAAATATTTCTAGCCATCGCAGCTGGAATAATAAGCATACCTGTGATCAATAATAACCCTACCATTTTAATTGATATGGCTATTACAGCAGCCATAAGAATTGTAAAAATAGCTTTTGCTCTATCAGGGTTTAACCCTTCTGCCTCTGCTAATTCGTAATTAACTGTAGATGCAAACAATGGTTTCCAAATTAATTTTAGAACTAATAAAATTACTGCTCCACCTGTCCAGATGATTAATAAATCATCAGTTGTCACAGCTAATATATCACCAAACAAAAGTCCCATAATATCAAAACGAATAAAGGTTAAAAAACCTATTACTACTAATCCAACAGCTAAAGAAGAGTGAGCTAATAGACCAAGCAAAGCATCACCAGGTAAATTAGTTTTCTTCTGTAATTGAATTAAAATTAAAGCAATTAAAGATGAAATAATAAATACTGAAAGAGCAATGTTTAATTCAAACGAGTAAGCTAAAGTAACACCTAGTAGAGCAGAGTGAGCTAATGTATCACCAAAGTAAGATAATCTTCTCCAAACAACAAAACAACCAAGAGGTCCAGTTACTAAGGCTATACCTAAGCCTGCAATTAGTGCTCTTATAAAAAAATCATCAAACATATTAATTTTTCTTTATTTCACCTTTGTCTGAATGAACATGATCATGTTTATGTTCATATACAGAAAGAATTTGAGATGCTTGTTCACCAAATAAGGTTTTATATTCATTGTTTTTAGCAACATCCATTGGTGATCCAGAGCAACATACGTGACCATTCAAACACACCACATGATCAGTTGCGGTCATCACTGTATGTAGATCATGAGAGATTAATAGAATTCCACAATTTAGTGTTTCAGAAATTCTTTTTATTAATTCATACAAAGCAATCTCACCAGTATAATCAACTCCTTGAACAGGTTCATCAAGAACTAATAATTCAGGTTTTTTTGAAATAGCTCTTGCAATTAAAACTCTTTGAAATTCACCACCTGATAAATTTCCTAAATTTTTATTCTTAAGATGGATAACGCCTGTTAATGTAAGTGCTTCATCAATTGCCTCTTCTTTAATATTTTCTGTTAGAAGCATAAAGTCATAAACTCTTAACGGTAAAGTCCAATCAATAGATATTTTTTGAGGAACATATCCAACTTTATTTGTGTATTTCTCAACACTTCCTTCTATATTTTTGTAAATTCCTAATGCAATTTTTGCGGTAGTACTTTTTCCAGATCCATTAGGTCCAATAAGGGTAACAATCTTTCCTTTTTCAACAGTTAATGAAACACCTTCCACTAGCCACTTATCATTTTGTTTAAAACCAGCGTTATTTAATTTTACTAATGTATTATTTTCTGAGCTCATATATTGCTTGACTTATAAATGTTATATTATTACATAACGTTATATTATAACAACCAATTAAATTACTTATTATGAAAAATATTAAAAAAATACCACTTATATTCTCAATATTATCAATTCTAACATTCTTTACACCAGCAAATGCCGAAATAAAAGTAGTTGCTTCTATTAAACCAATTCATTCATTAGCTAGTTACTTAATGGATGGTATTGCTAAACCTGATTTAATAGTTGATGGATATGCTTCTCCACACGGATTTGCAATGAAACCTTCACATGCAAAAATGCTTCAAAATGCTGACTTAATATTTTGGGTTGGTGAAGATCTAGAAAGTTTTTTAGAAAAACCATTGAGTTCAATTGCTAAAAAAGCTGAAAAAATCGAATTGATGGAAATTAAAGGATTAAATGTATTAAAGTTTAGAGAAAGAAATATTTTTGATGATCATGATGATCACGGTCACGATGACCATGATGATCACGGTAAAAAAGAAGATGACCACGACGATCATGACCATGATGATCACGGTAAAAAGGATGGTCACGATGACCATGATGATCACGATGGACACGAAGGTCATGCACACGGTGAATTTGATCCACACATATGGTTGGATCCAATGAATGCTAAAGTAATCTTAAATGAAATGGTTGAGCATTTAATAGAAAACGATGCTAAAAACGCATCTAAATATAAAAGCAACTTAAAAAAAGCACTTAAAGAAATCGATAAACTTAATAAAGATGTTAAAGCTGAATTAAGTAAGAGTACTGCTTCTATAGTATTTCACGATGCTTACCAATATTTTGAAGAAAGATATAATGTAAATATTTTGGGTGCATTTACAGTCAATACCGATGTTATGCCAGGTGCAGAACAACTAGCTGAAATTAGAGAAATAATTGAGCATGATAAAGTAGCTTGTGTATTCTCAGAGCCTCAGTTTAATCCTGATATTATCAATGCAGTTGGAAAAGATATGAAGATTAAAACTGGTGTTGTTGATCCTCTAGGTGCAACATTAGATCCAGGTAAAGACTTATATTTCAATTTAATTAGAAATATGTCTGCATCCTTCAAAGGTTGTTAATTAAAATTAGGTTTAATCCGGGAATTTTTTTAAATTCTCGGATTAACAAATAATTATTACTGTTATTTAATCTCACAAAAAACATTGTATTTATTTTAAAGAAGATTTATTTTCTTTCATAATCTAACTTTATGAATGATTTAAATTTATTTAAAAAAAATGGCTTTCTTGTTAAAGAAAATCTAATTTCTCAAACAAAGATAAATAAAATAAATAAAATTGTTAATGAAGTAATTTCAAAAGAAAAAAAAAGAAAAAAAAGTAATGGTGCAAATGGAACTCAGTCCTATGATAATTACCATTTTGTCTACAATTCAGATTCTTCAAAAAATAAAGAAATTTTAAGACTAAATAATCCTCAGAACAGACATAAAGTTTTCTATGAATTGTCTAGAGATAAAAAGATTATATCTATAGCTAAAAAATTATTAGGTGGAACAGTTAGATTTCATCTAGGTAAATTAAATTTCAAGCTTCCAAATAAGAAAAAAGGTAGTGAAATTGGATGGCATCAAGATTGGGCTTTTTACCCTCATACAAACGATGATTTAATTACAGTTGGTATATATTTAGATGATTGTTATGAAAAAAATGGGCCACTTAAAATAATAAAAAAATCACACAAAAAGAAATTGTACAGCCACCACAGCAAAGAAAATTATTTTGTTGGAAAAATAGACACTAAGAAAAATAAAATAGGAACTAAAGATAGTGTTTCTATAACTGGAACGGCTGGAACAGTAGTATTTTTTCATTGTAGATCAGTTCATGGGTCTGGACACAATCAAATGAATAACTCAAGACCGTTAATTTTATTTGGATATAGAGCTTGTGATGCGTGGCCATTAATCAATGATGGAAACCCTCATCCTGAGGTTAATTTAGATAATTATGACAAAAATATTATTGTAGGAAATAAATCAATAAAACCAAGATTGACTAAAGTTCCAACCATAATCCCACTGCCTAAGAAGAAACATTACGTTTCCATCTATGAACTTCAAAAAAATTAAATAACATAAAAGTCTATTGTAACAAATCTTTAACATAACATTCATATAAGTTTTGAATGTCATTTTTAAAAAAATATCTCAAATGGATCAGTACACTCTTAGTGTTAACTGGTATTTTACTTACAAATCTTAATATTTACCCGCTGAATATATATTTTCATGGACTTGGTGTTGTTGGGTGGACAATTTCAGGATTATTATTAAAGGATAAGGCCATTTTAACAAATTTTGGATTACAAATTCCATTATTTGTAATCGGTATTTATAAAATTATTTTTTAATGAAAAATATTTTATTTGTATGCACAGGAAATTCAGCAAGAAGCATTATAGCTGAGAGTATTATCAATAATGAATACTCAAATAAATTTAAAGCTTTCAGTGCTGGTAGCAATCCATCTGGAAAAATCAATGTTGATATTAGAAGTTTTTTAGAAAAAAATAAAAATTATGATCTAACTAATTATAGTTCTAAAAACTTTAAAAAGTTTATCGAAAATGAAATAAAAATGGATCATGTAATAACAGTATGTAATAACGCAAATAATGAGGTATGTCCTATTTGGCCTGATAAAAACCAAATTATTCATTGGGATATAGATGATCCAGTAACAAAACTTAAGAATGCAAATGATGAAGAAAAGCAAATAATCATTAGAAACACTTTCAATGTTATAAGTAATAAAATTAAAGAATGGCTACATGAAAAATAAAGTTAGATATTTTCTTTCAGAATTTATTGGAAGTTGTTTTCTAGTAATGATCATAGTTGGATCAGGTTTAATGGCAGAAAATCTTACCGATGATACAGCTGTAATGTTAATTGCAAATACTATAGCAACTGGAGCTGGATTGTTTGTGTTAATAACTGTTTTTGCGGATGTATCTGGAGCTCATTTCAATCCATTTGTAAGTATTGCTATGACAATTACAGGAAAGTTAAAAAAACGTCTTCTACCCTTTTATATTTCAGCTCAGATCCTTGGATGTTTGTTGGGTGTAGCTTTAGCTAATTTCTTTTTTGAACATCAAATTTTTGAATTATCGACAAAATCAAGAGATGGTATCTATATTTTTGTATCAGAAATTGTTGCTACATTAGGACTAATAATCATTATTTTTGGATCCATGAAGTCAGGTAAAATTACCGTAGCTGCATCTGTTGGGTTATATATTACAGCTGGTTATTGGTTTACTTCATCAACATCTTTTGCGAATCCTGCTGTTGCAATAGCAAGAACATTCACAGAATCTTTTACTGGTATAAGTTATTTAAACACTCCTTTTTATATAGCTGCTGAATTAATTGGTATGTTAATTGCTGTTTATATTGCAAAAAAATTATTCTTAGAAAA
>CABYZT010000001.1 GCA_902523515.1 uncultured Pelagibacteraceae bacterium | reverse complement strand
TTATTTAAATCTTTATAATAGAATATTCCTTTTTTTGAATATCCATGATCAGTAAAAAAATTTTTAACAATTATATTTTTTTTACTTTTTTTATATCTACCTATAACTTTTAAAAAACCATTTTTTTTATACTTCATCTCAACAAAGGATAACAAAGCACTCTCAACTTTACGACCTAGTGCCCTACAGCTCATTAAAAAATTTTCAATATGAATTGATTTTTCGATATGTTTTAAAAATACCAAACCTATTATCCCATAAGCACCAAACTTATCTCTCAAACTTACGCAAAAAATTTCATGTTCTTTACTATTAATCATTTTTAATATTTCTTTTTGATCATATCTTATTGTTGTTAAATTAAATTGATTCGTTCTGTTATTTAATTGTACAGCTCTCTCTAGATTTTCTTTTTTTAATTTTGAGATATTCAAAACCATGTTCAAATCTGAGATAAAATTTAAATTTTTTTTATTGTTAATAATTTTCATTCTTTTGGTTTCAGCTTTATAAAATTGAGATCTTTTTTTATCCTCTTTAGTAATGCCAAATGTATAAAAGAAATTTTCCTGATTAATTTTTTCTAAAATTTCTTCAGGTTTCACATCCAGACAAATTGTTTTTACCTCTGGTAAAAATTTATTTATTTTTTCACACTCTATTTTTGAATCATCTACAAATACAAAACTATCAATTCCAAGATTTAATTTTTTTGAAATATTAATTAAAGATTTATATTTATCATCCCAATGGACCTCTAATGCTGAAAAATCAGATAATTTTAATATTAAATCATTTTTTCTTTTAACAAAAAGTTCCTTTACATCACTTAAATTATTTTTACTTGCCGCACACAAAAGAACACCTGAATTTTTTAAATTCAATAAATATTTTTGAAAATTAATAAAACAATTTCCTGGATAAGAATCTTCAATTTTAATATTTTGATACCCATCTTCTCCTAATATTCCTCCCCACAATGTATTATCAAAATCAACAACTATAACTTTTTTCCTTTTATTTTTAAATTGACTAATATATTTGAATATTTCGATAGATAAAATTTTAAGTCCAAAATTATTTAAGTTTCTTAAATCTATAAGTTTCTGTTTGTAATCATAAATTTGATTTAGGCCATTTTTCTTAACAACTGAAAAAAAATCAAATATATAAAAATTATTTATTTTACTAGAAATATCAACTAACATTTCATTTGCTTTGGTACAAATTTTTTCTCTAGAATTTTTAATTTTAAAATTACAATATTTTTGAAAATCCTCATATGTATTTACAAAGTTTGAAAAAAAAATTGGAGCATTGTTTTTTTTTTGAAACCTTTTTAGACTAAATGCAAGTTTAGTTTTTAAATTATTAATTTCTTTAAACAAATTTCCATTAAAATTAAGATTAATTGAATATATATTAGGAACTAAATTCTCTAATTCTAAAAATACGAAAATATAATCTGGTTTAAAATTAAATATTTCATCACCATCTTCTATATAAGACAATGAATTTCCATAACTTAAAAACTGAATTTCGATTTTTTCTTCAAATAAAAAATTTATATAATTTTCAATGAGCTGATTAGTAAAAGCTGTGATAATAGAAATTTTTAACTTCTTTTTGCTATTCTTGGTTTTATTTAAAATATCAACTAACTTTTGATTAATTAAAAACGTTTCTTTATTTTTGATTTTGTCTGAATAATTTAACATCAATTAACAGCGCCACCAGATAAAATTATATTTTGTCCATTGATATAGTTATTTTCCTCTGTACATAAAAATTTTACACAATTTGCTACATCAGTTGTTTTTCCCAATCTATTCATTGGATTTTTAAATTTTTCAACCATTGCGTTTGTTTCATCAAGAACATCAGATAACATCTTTGTTTCAGTGTAATATGGAGAAATTGAATTAAAAGTAACATTCTCATCAGCATACTCGACTGATAGCACTTGAATTAAATTTTTTAACGCTTGCTTAGAAATTATATAAGATGATAAATTTGGAGCAATTTTTTCAGTTAAAGTAGATCCTATATTGATAACTCTACCAAATTTATTTTTTTTCATTTTGGTTACTACTTTTTGGCACAAGTTGTAACTAGATCTTAAAGAAAAATCTAAATTACTTTGTATTTTTTCGTACCCTATTTCTAAAGCTTTACCATGAAATATTCTTTCAGATGCACATAAGATAAGTATGTCAATATTTCCACCCAATATTTTTTCAACGTTTTTAGTTACTGTATTAGCGTCATCTTTAATAAAATCAGATTGATAAGAATAAATATTCTTATTTGATTTAACAATCTTATTAGCTGCTTTATGAGAGTTTTTATAAGTAAAACAGACTTTTAAATTGTCATTAGCTAATGTTCTAACAATTTTTTCTCCAATTCCAGATGAGCCACCAATAATTAATGCTTTTCTAATTTTTTTAGATTTCTTTTTTGACTCTTGAAAATATGTAGATAAATATTTTATTTCTCCATATCCATCTATTACTATTTGGTTTGCTTGATTTTTACCTGAACAATAAACTTTAATTATTTTTTGATTATTATTTTTTGAGATTATTCTGCATTCTAGAGTTAAAG
The DNA here is from genome assembly GCA_902523515.1 of uncultured Pelagibacteraceae bacterium. GTDB lineage: Bacteria > Pseudomonadota > Alphaproteobacteria > Pelagibacterales > Pelagibacteraceae > Pelagibacter. Next base: position 312,944 of record CABYZT010000001.1, on the reverse strand, counting down.
AGTCTCCTAGTAATACCTTTCTTTTAAAATTAAAGTTTTGAGATAACCAAATACTAGGTCCATTAATTAGCTGATTGCCGATTAACTTTGAAAAAAAAATCGCATAAGACATACCATGAACAATTGGGCCCTTAAAATATGTGGAATTAGATATTTTATTTTCAGAGTGAATTGGATTATGATCTTGTGTAAGATTTGTAAACTTTTTTACTAAATTTTCAGTAATTTTTATTTTTTTTTTTACTACTTTATTAATTTTTATTTTTTCAAAAGATGTCATTATAGATTAAATTTAGCAATTATAATAATAATTTATATGCATATTTCCTATGAAAATAAATAAAAAAAAAGAATATATATATTATCTATCTAGTATCATGGTGGGTATCTGTATTATTTTTGTTTTATTTTTAATTCCCTATTTTTTTTTTAAAAAAAATCATGAAAATCTTTCAATTTCTAAATTGGTTGACTATCAAATTTCAAAAAATAATATTTATTCTTCTCCTATTAACATTGACTATACAAATTATAGTTTAATTAAATATTCAAAGCTTAAGCCAGAAATTTTAATTATTGGAACATCAACTAGTCAGCATGTTTCAGACAACTTTTATGGAAAGAATGTGCTTAAACTAAATAACAACTTTTATAATTTAGAAATGACAGAAAAATTTTTAAAAAAGATCATTAAAATTCATAAACCAAAAATCATTCTTTATGGTGTAGATTGGTGGGTTCTTAATAAAAACTGGTTAAAAAAAAATAATTTCAAAATTATGAATAATAATAGTCAAAATTCAAATGAAGAAAAATCTATTATACAATTTTCTACTAGTGATTATTTCTCTTTCTATAATTGGCTTATATCCAAAAAAATTAATTATAAAACATTATTTTCTGAAAAAAAAAATATTGGGATCTTAGCAAACGAAAATTTTGAAGGATTTACTGTATGGGGCAACTATATACCTACAAGAATTTTACTTGATAATGAGCATGTAAATATTGATAAAAAATTTCAAAACAGTTTGGAAAGATTAAATAACAAGGTATGGAATTTTGAAAAATTTACAATTGATAATGATTCGATTAAAAAATTGATAAATATTGAAGATTTTTTAAAAAAAGAAAAAATTAAACTTGTAAAATTTTATCCTCCAATAAGTCCAAAATTTTATAATATTTTTATCTCTCAAAGAGATGATTTTGAGAGATTAAATATTAATTTGAACTTAATTAAAATTTTAAATTTTAGATATTCAAAATATTATAATGATTGCATGTTTCTAGATGCAATACATCCAGGAGAAACGCTAATGACATTTCTAATAGCAGAAATATTATTAGAGGAAAAATTAATTAATCATAAGGATTATGATGAAATAAAAAAATTATTCGAATTAAATAGAGAAAATGCATATTTTTCTAAGACTATATATCCTCTTAAGGAGGTGGATTTTTTAGAATTAGGTTGTAAAAAATGAATTTTAACTCAATTGAATTTTTATTATTTTTTTTTCCATTATTTTTAATTTTCTATTTTTTATTTTACAAAAAAAAAATAATTAAAAATGCAAATTTTTTAATAATATATTTACTTTAGTTTTAAATATTTTTTAATTTTATTATCATCAATAATTATTAATTATTTTTTAACTACATTTTATTCATCCACTAGAAAAAAATTTGCATTATATTTGGCAATCACTTTAAATTTGCTTCTATTGATATATTTTAAGTACTCTGTGGATATATTAAACTTTTTTCAAGACGAGATTGTTCTTTCAAAATTAATTTTACCCTTAGGAATTTCTTTTTTTACATTCCAGCAACTTTCATATCATTTTGATGTATACCAAGAGAAAAAAAATAGAGTAAATTTTCTCAAGTATTTTTCTTTTGTTATTTTTTTTCCACAATTAATTGCTGGTCCAATAATTAAAATAGGTGAATTTTATCCCAAGTCATTCAAAAAAAATAAAATTTTAAAAAATTTCTCAATAGGTTTCACAATATTTATAATTGGATTATCAAAAAAAGTTTTAATTGCTGATAATTTATCTTTTTATGTTGATCCATTATTTGAATCTGAATTGAATTCATTGAATGCAACATTTTTTGAAGCTTGGCTTGCAGTTATATCTTATACATTTCAAATTTATTTCGATTTTTCAGGTTATTCAGATATGGCGATTGGTATGGCTAAAATTATAGGTTTAAATTTTCCCAGTAACTTCAGGTCTCCTTTAAAAGAAGTTTCAATTATTAATTTTTGGAGAAGCTGGCATATTACATTAACAAGATTTACAACAGGCTATATATTTAATCCTATAACTATATATTTTAGTAAATTTTCCTATTTAAAAAAAAACTATTTTATAAATTTATTTTTTTCTATATTGATTACTTTTTTTGTAATAGGCATTTGGCATGGTTCTGGTATCAATTTTATAATATTTGGTTTGTTACATGGATTGTTTTTCTTGATCAATTATTATTATAGGTTTCTAAAAGAAAAAATTAAATTTGTTATAATAGATAAGATAATTTTTATTAAAATTATTTATTGGTTTTTAACATTTGTCTCAATTGTAATTGCTTTTATTTTTTTTAGATCTTCAAATTTAAATCAAAGTTTAATTATTGTAAAAACTTTATTAGAATTTGATCAAATCGTGTTCCCAATCACCTTATCAGATAATTTCATTAAATTTTTATATTTAATTGGCTTTAGCGAAATTTATTTTGGAGACCTTAGATTATTAAAAGATTTTTATATATTTCCTAAGTTATGTTTGTGTCTATTAATTACTTTACTTATGCCAAATAGTGAAGAAATTACAATTAACTTTGAAAAAATATTTAAATCTAATTGGAAATATTTTTTAGGATTAATTTCAGGAATATTTTTAGTAATATCAATTTTTTCAATTGGAAATTCTATAAGTTTTCTTTATTACCAATTTTAAAGTTTATTCATTTAAAAAAAATATTTACAATAAAATTTAGAAACTTTGGAATAATATTTTTAAAAAAAAAGAGAAGTTTCATAAAAATGCTAAAATGTAAAACATTTTCGTAATTTTCATATGATTTTAAAATTTTTTCTGCAACTTCATCTGGGGATTTTTTATTAACAGATTTTTTAAATTTAAACTTTCCTATTAGTTCAGATTTTTCATCAAAATCTGTTTTTACTGAACCGGGGTAAACAGTTAATATTCGCCTATAATTATTTTCTGCTTTTAGTTTTTGTAAAAAATTATCTATAGTTAATTTAATAAACGAATAATTGTTATAATTTGGTATATCAAAATGAGCCATATATGAGGAAAGATAAATTATTCTCGTTTTTTGGTTTTTATTAAAAATATTTTTTAATAACTTTAAATTGGAAACTACAAAAGTATTAAAATAATTTATAAATTTCTCGTCCTCAACGTCGTTAATTTTACCAAATAAACCCTTGCAACTAGAAAATACTACACAATCTAAATTTTCTCTCTGATTTAATAAAAGTTTAGATAGATTATTTACTTCTATTTCATTTTTCAAATCACACTTTAAGTATGAACAATCTGAGTTTATTTTTTTTAAGTCAATTAATGCTTTTTCTAAATTTTCAATGTTAGAGGAGACAATAGTTACATCATAATTTTTTTTAGCAAATACCTTTGAAATTGAAAACCCAATCCCACTAGTACCACCAATTACTAAAGCTTTTTTATTCATTAATAATTATATCTGATGCTAATTTTGCATAAATCATAATTGTAAGCTGAGGATTATAGCTTGTCGGGAAAGGAAATATACTTGAATCTACTACAAATAAGTTGTCATAATTAAAGACTTTGAAATTTTCATCAATTACTCCTGAATTTTCATCTTTACCAATACAACATGTTCCAAACAAATGTGATGCTGTCAAAAGTAAATCTTTTGTTTCAATTTTATTAAGCAAATTTTGAGTTTCTTTAATATTTTTCGTAAGGTTATTTTTATTTATTACATTTGGAAAAACATTTACTGCTCCTAGATTAAATAAAAATTCTGAAATTTGTTTTATAAACTTTTTTACTTTCTCAAATTCTTCGGTTTCAATATTGAATTTTAGCTTATAATCAAAAAAATTTTTTGAAATATATCCGTTATTTTTTGATGAAACATTGTAAACCCATGAAGAAATTTTACTTAATTTTGATTGTAAATTGTCTTCATTCTGAAAAGGAATCCTAGATAATATTATTTCATCGGGTACATTTTGATTGGCAAACTTTCTACAAAATCTATCATTTGTAGTAATTTCTATCGCATTCAATGAGCCTTCAATTTCTTTTTTATCTTTTGAAAATAAAGCATCCACTGCACCACTCAAATGACAAGAAAATTTTTTTCCTAAGTTTTTATTTTTAATTTTTGATTTCAATAAAAGTTTTGAACTTTCAATTGCTCCACAACTAATTACTAATTTTTTATTAACTTTTATAAAAAAGTTTTTTCTCTTTAATTTATCAAAACATTCTACTCCTAAAATTCTATTTTTTTCATTTATAATTTGCTTTACATCTGTATTTGTAAGAATATTTAATCCTTGATATTTTCTTAATATTATATTTTCAATAGAATTTCCTGATAATGATCTACCTTTATAATTTATATCTGAAACTGCTCTTTTAGATAAATCGCATTTCCAATTTCTTCTCTCTACTTCTTTAGATAAGTTGTTATCTTTAAGAAACTCCTTGCTTCCTGATTTGATATTAAATTCATTTGAAAGTTCTTTTTGATAATTCATTAAATTATCAAATCTAAAATTTTTATTTTTTATGTTTGTCTCGAAAATTATTTTATTGCAAAAACTTTCTTCTAGATCTTGCATTATAGAACCGTTTATAGTTGTGGAGCCTCCCAACGAAACACCTTGCAATACTGGTAAAGAAATATTCCCTGATGCATGCTGGTATCCAGAGTATTTCCAAATATTTTTTAAAGAATAATAAAACTGCTTTTTTAAATTTTCACTTTTAACATGCGGACCTTTTTCGATAAGTAAAACATTTTTATTTTTTTTTTTTAACTCATCAAAAACTATTCCACCTCCAGCCCCTGAACCAATTACAATATAATCATACTCTAAACTTCTAATTGTCATAAAATTTATCCTTTAAAATTGAACAAAAAATAATTATAGACTGGCTTTTTAAAGCAATTATACCTCTAGATAAGTTATTTATTTTCAAATCAAATAAATTTTTAACAAATCTTGTCTGCTGCTCAGAACTAATATTTTTTAAAAACTTAAAATATAAAAATAATGACAAAATATTCAAAATTATTAATAGTATTAAAAACTTCACCTTAAGGATAAAGTCAAAATTCTTAAATAACAAATAAAGTTTTACCGCAAAAATTAATTTTATATTTTTATTTATTTGTATTTTTTTTGGAAAAAAAAAAAGAAAAAATTCAAAATTCCATAAAAAAAACTTACAGATTTTTTTTTTTAACATGTTATTTTTGTTTACCAAAATAAATAATATCAAACAAATTTAAAGTTTGATTTAAAGTTAAATTAATTATAAGAAATCAGTTATTTAATATGATATTAATAGAAAACTCAAAAAAAATTAAATCAATAATCAATGGATTTAGAAAGAATTCTTATAAAATTATACTGGCTCACGGGACATTTGATTTATTACACGTAGGTCATATCAAACATCTAAAATTTGCAAAAAAATTTGGACATAAATTAGTTGTTTCAATAACAGCAGATAAATTTGTAAAGAAAGGTCATGGCAGACCATATTTCAAAGAAATTTATAGGAAAGAAATGTTAGAGTCTTTATCTATTATAGACTGTGTATTTGTAGTAAATGATCCAAGTGCTATACCTGCAATTAAAATTGTAAAACCAGATTTTTATCTTAAAGGTGAAGAATATAAAGACAACTCAAAGGATATAACAAAAAAAATAAAAAAAGAAAAACAAGAAGTAAAAAAATATGGTGGAAAAGTAATATATTCGAATGAGGTAGTTTATAGCTCATCAAATTTAATAAATAATTACTTTGAAAATTTTTCTAGAGAATTAAAAGAAAAAATTAATATTTTTAAGAAAAGAAATATAATTAATAAAATACTCCTAAATTTAAAAAAAGTACAAAATAAAAAAATACTTATAATTGGAGAAACAATAGTCGATGAATATAAATATGTACAACCATTAGGAAAAACACCTAAGGAAAATCTTATATCAAATCTTCTTTTAAAAAATGAAATATTTGCTGGAGGTGTTTTAGCAGCAGGAATTCATTTATCCTCTTTTTCAAAAAATGTTAATGTTCTTACTTCATATGATAAACCAATTTTGAATAAAATTATTAAAAGTTTTGGATCACTTATTAAAATTAAAAATTTAAAACTTGATAGTCTTAAAACTATTGAAAAAATTAGATATGTAGAAACGGGACTAAATAGAAAATTATTCCAAATATATAAAATGATAGATAAACCAATCTCAACTTTTGACGAAAAAAAAATATTTTCTTACTTAATTAATAATCTTAAAAAATTTGACTTAGTTATAGTTAATGACTTTGGTCATAACTTGCTAACACCCAAAACAATAAAATTTATTCAAAAAAATTCAAAATTTTTAGCCATAAATGCCCAAAGCAATAGCTCTAACCAAGGTTACAATTTAATTACAAAATATAAAAAAGCAGACTATGTTTGTATAGATTATCCTGAAGCAAAATTAGCAGCAAAAAATAAATTTTTATCACCAGATAAAATCTACAGAAATATACTTTCAAAAAAAATCAAAACTAATAAATTTGCGATAACCTTAGGCAAAGATGGTTCTATTGTTTTTGATAAAAATAAACAATTTAAGATGCCTGTTTTTTCAAATAAAGTTGTAGATACCATGGGGGCTGGTGATGCTTATTTTGTTATTACTAGTTTATTTGCGAGTTGTGGATTTGAAATTGACGAAATTGCATTAATTGGAAATACAATTGGGTCATTAAAAACAAATATTAGAGGACATAGCAAAAAAATTGATTTTGAAAATTTTCTGTCGTATTTAAGCACAATTTTAAAATAATGAAAAAAAAAACTATACTAGTACTTGGTGGTGGAGGTTATGTTGGCTGTAACTTGGTAAGAAAGTTATTAAAGAAAAATTACCAAGTAATAGTTTATGATCTATTTCTTTATAAAAAAAATGTTTTTACAGATCTTCTTGATGATGAAAATCTTAAATTAGTTAAGGGGGATATAAGAGATTTAAATAAACTAGAAACTTTTTTAGAAAATACAGATATAATTATACATCTAGCATGTATTTCAAATGATCCATCTTATGAACTAAATCCAAATTTAGGAAAAGATATTAACTTCGACTGTTTCCCAAAGTTAGTAAATAAAATTAAAAAATTTAATATTAAACAATTTATTTATGCCTCATCTTCAAGCGTTTATGGAGTTAAAGAGGAAGATTCAGTTACAGAAGACCTAAAGGCAGAACCAATAACAGATTATTCAAAATTCAAGCTAGAATGTGAAGGGATACTTTTAAATGAAAGTGCAAAATTTAATAAAACAATAATTAGGCCAGCTACTGTTTGTGGATACTCTGAAAGACAGCGTCTTGATGTTATAGTAAATATTTTAACAAACCATGCATATTTTAATAAAAAAATAATTATTCACGGAGGTGATCAACTAAGACCAAACATACACATTGATGATATGTCCGAATCTTACATAGAAGTAATTAAAAATGCAGAAGCATCCAATAACGAAATATTTAATGTAGGAGACGAAAACCATTCGGTAAATAAGCTTGCTGAAATGGTAAATTCTTCTTGTCCAGATGCAAAATTGATAAAGGAAAAAGTTGTTGACCAAAGGTCTTATAAAATTTCGTCTGATAAAATTTTTAATAAGATTGGCTTCAAAACAAAAAAAACAATTTCTGACGCAATAAATGATTTAGTAAATGCTTTTGAAACCAAAACACTTATTAATACTTTTGACGATGATGGGTATTACAATATAAAAATTATAAAACAGAATCTTAAATCTCTTTTGAATGATTAGTAATAACAATTTAAAAAGTTTATATAAAGATATACTCAAAATTAGAATTGTAGAAGAAGGAATATCTGATCGATACTCTGAACAGGAGATGAGGTGTCCTATACATCTTTCAATTGGTCAAGAAGCCATTGCTGTAGGCGTTTGTAAAAATTTAAATGATAAAGATCAAATTGTAAGCAATCACCGTTGTCATGCTCATTACATAGCAAAAGGAGGTGACATAAACAAAATGATAAATGAATTCTATGGGAATTCTGATGGATGCACTGGGGGCAGAGGAGGATCTATGCATTTATTTGACCAAAATAAAGGTGTCTTGTCTAGTGTGCCGATTGTTTCTAGTGCAATACCTTTGGGTGTTGGAGCCGGTTTTTATTTTAAATACAATAAACAAAATAACGTTGCAGTTATTTTTCTAGGTGATGCCGCTATTGAGGAAGGAGTATTTTATGAAAGTTTAAACTATGCGAAAATTTTATCCCTTCCTATCCTTTTTGTTTGTGAAAATAATTTATTTTCATGCTTTACTGATATTAAAGAGAGACAACCAAAAAACCTAATCAAAAAGATTTCTAAAACTTTTGATATAAAAACAAGTTTTTTGGATGGAAACGATACAATAAATATTTTTAATAAAACTAAAAAAATAATTAGTGAAATTAAAAAAAATAAACAGCCTCAATTTATTTTATTAGATACTTTTAGAATGTTTGAACACTGTGGTCCAAATAAAGACGATTATCTGAATTATAGAAACCCAAAATTAATAAAAAAATGGGACAAAAACTGTCCACTGAAAAAAATGGAAAAATTACTTATTTCAAAAAAAATATTAAGCTTAAAACAAATAAGCGATATTAAAGATAAGTATAAAGTAAAAATTGATAATATTTTTAAAAAATGCAGGAAGAAAAAATTTAAAGGACCAAATCTAAAAGAAATCAAATTGTATGCCTAAAAAAAGAATTATTACTTCAAGCGAGGCTATTAATGAAGCAACTATAATAGCGATGAAAAAAGATAAAAATGTTTACGTAATAGGTGAAGGTGTAAATGACCCAAAAGAAATATTTGGTACAACAAAAAATTTAAAAAAAATTTTTGGTAAAAAGAGAGTCATTGAAACACCAATATCTGAAAATGGAATGACTGGTTTGTGTATTGGTTCAGCTATGATGGGATTAAAACCAATACAAGTTCATCAAAGAGTTGATTTTGCACTTCTTGCTCTTGAACAAATAATAAATAATTGTGCTAAAGCATTTTTTGTTTCAAACTCAAAACACACTGTTCCAATCGTTATTCGTCTTATAATTGGAAGAGGTTGGGGTCAGGGTCCTATGCACTCCCAAATCTTAGACAGTTTATTTGCTCAAATTCCTGGATTGAAAGTTATAATGCCTAGTATGCCCAGAGATTTTAAAGGAATGATGCTATCGGCGATAAAAGATCCTAATCCAGTTATAGTTTTAGAACATAGATGGCTTCACAATATAAAGGGTAGTGTGCCAAAAAAATTCTATTCACAAAATATAAATAAACCAAATAAAATTAAAAATGGTAAAGACTTAACGATTGTTGCAAATGGATACAATCTTCTTGAAGTTTTAGAAATACAAAAAATCTTAAATAGTGAAGGAATTTCATTTGATTTATTTGATTTAAATGTAATTCAACCTCTCAATACTGATTCAATTATTTCATCAGTAAAAAAAACTGGAAGAATAATTGTTATAGACAGTGGTTTTAAAAATCTTGGAATTGGATCAGAAATTGTTACTAGAATATCCGAAAATTGTTTAGAAAATTTAAAATCTAAACCTGTTAGAATAGGACTTCCATTCATGCCAACACCATCTACTAGGTTTTTGGCAAATAATTACTATCCAAATAAAAAAACTATTTTATGCGCTATTTTAGACATTTTAAAAAAGGGTAAGAATAAAATAAAATTAGAAAAAAAATTAAAAAATAATATTCCAATTGATGTTCCAGATTTAAGTTTTAAAGGTCCTTTTTAATGAAAGTAAGATACTCATACCTTCCTCAACAATTTGGTAATTGTCCAGATTTGTGGTCTAAACTTAAAAAATTTGTAAAATCAGGAGATTTTACTCTAGGAAAACCTCTTTTAGAATTTGAAAAAAAATTTGCAAAACTAATAGGTACAAAATATGCTATTGGGGTAAACTCAGGTACAGATGCAATTAAATTAAGTTTAAAAACTTTAGGAATTAAGCATGGAGATGAGGTAATTACAGCAGCGAATACTTTTGTTGCAACAGTGGGGGCTATTTGTGAACTTGGTGCAAAACCAGTTTTTGTTGATTGTGATGATTCTTTTTGCATGGATGTAAATTTAGTTGAAAGAAAAATAACTAAAAGAACTAAGGCAATTGTACCAGTTCACTTCACCGGATATATGACAAACATGATAGCTCTTAATAAAATTGCAAAAAAACATAATTTACCAGTTGTGGAAGATGCATGCCAATCGATATTGGCTTCGATTAACAATAAAAATTCTGGAACGTGGAGTGATTTTGGAGCATTCTCATTGCATCCACTTAAGAATATTAACGTTTGGTCTGATGGTGGAATAATTGTTACTAGTAATAAAAAATATTATGAAAAACTAAAACTTCTTAGAAATCATGGATTAATTGACAGAGATAATGTTGAGATATGTGGATACAATTCAAGACTAGATACTTTTCAAGCAGTAGTAGGAAACTGGTTGATACCAACAGCAAAAAAAATTGCTAATAAAAGAATTCAAAATGCTAATTTTTATGATCAAAACCTAGGCAAGATTAATGGAATTTTAATTCCACCAAGAATAAAAAATTATAAAATTGTTTATCATCTTTATATTGTTTTTGCAGAAAGGAGAGATGAGCTTCTTAAATATTGCCAAAAAAAAGGTATTGAAGCAAAAATTCATTATCCGATACCAATGTATAGACAAAATGCAATGAAATTTTTAAAACATAAAATAGGAGATTTTCCAGTTTCTGATTACCATGCTAAAAATATAATTAGCTTCCCATGTGATCAACATCTGAGTAAAAAAGAGATGAGTCACGTAGTAAAATGTGTGAGAGAATTTTACTCCTAAAATGAAAATTCCTTATGTTAATATTGCAAAACAATATGCAACTGAGCGAAAAGACTTGTTATCTAAAATAGACAGAACTTTATCCTCTGGGAACTGGATAGGTGGAGATGAAATTCAAAAATTTGAAAAAAAAATTTCAAAACTTTGTAAAACAAAATATTGTGTAGCTCTAAATAGTGGAACAGATGCACTAACTCTAGGTTTGCATTTATTAGGAGTTAGACGAGGAGATGAAGTAATAACTCCTCCTAATTCATTCATTGCATCAACAGCAGTTATACTTCATTTAGGTGCCAAACCAATATTTGTAGATGTAAAAGATGATCAAAACATTAATGAAAAAGAAATTGAAAAAAAAATAACAAGAAAAACTAAAGTTATAATGCCTGTTCATTTAACTGGAAGAATGTGTTCAATGGACAAAATAATGAACATATCAAGAAAATATAAAATTCCAGTAATTGAAGACGGCGCACAATCAATTTTATCAAAATATAAAGGTAAAATGTCAGGATCATGGGGAGATATTGGGTGTTTCTCAACTCATCCCCTAAAAAATTTAAATGCTTCAGGTGATGGCGGTTTTCTAACTACAAATAACAAGAGGACTTATGAAATTATTAAAAATCTTAGATCTCATGGAATGGAAGAAAACAGAAACAATGTTAAATCGTTTGGTTATGTTTCAAGAATGGATGCTATCCAAGCAACAATTTTAAATTTTCGTATAGATAATCTTAGATCAATTATAAAAAGAAGAAGAGAAAACGTAAATATTTATTTAAAAAATTTAAATTTAGATAATGTTTTTTTTCCAAACGAAAAAAAATCAGAGTTCAATACTTATCACACTTTTGTAGTACAAGTGGACAGAAGAGATGAATTAAAAAAATTCTTAGAAAAAAATGGAGTAGGCTCTGCTATACACTACCCAATACCAATTCATTTGCAAGATTGCTCAAAAAATTTGGGATATAAAAAAAAAAGTTTCCCTATAACTGAAAATCAATCAAAAAGAATAATTTCGCTACCTATTAATCAATATTTAAAAGAAAAAGAAATTATATATATTTCAAATTTGATCAATAAGTTCTATAAGTAATATTTAATAATCCTAATAATGAAAAATTTTATAAATAAAGAATTTTCTCAAGCTTCTTCGCCTGTTTCTTCAGCACAATGGAAAAATAAATCAGAAAAAGACAGAATAATGATGATCTATGAGAAAATTAAGCACAATAATCTTTATGAAGGTTTCGAGGTTATACATGCAGATGACGATGCTCAAGTAACTTTAAAAATTGAAAGATCGATTCCTGCAAACGAAAGAGGTGTATTATTACTTGATTTAGAGAGCTTTTTAAAAACTTCTATTGAAAAAGCAATTACTATATGGTTAGAACCAGTAGGAGATAAAAGTAAATTAAGAAACTTGAGAGGAATTACTTTTAAAAAGGATGAAGAAAATTAGTATATGCAAACAGAATTAAATAATATTGAGAAATATCAAAGTAATGCAGTAGAGACTAAAGAGGGAAAGTTAATTTTAGATTCTCATAAACTCTCTTATCACTATGATAGAGTTGAAGCATGGGAAAATGGTGAGAGAATTGCACCTGTGAGTGTTGATATGGCTTTAACCAGAGCTTGTGGAGCGATGTGTTCGTTTTGTTACGCTATGGTTCAAGAACCTCAAGAAAGATCATCTATTAAAGTAAAACAAGCTTTAGACTTGGTTGATGATTTTGCAGAAGTAGGTGTAAAAGGTGTTTCTCTCATTTCTGATGGAGAAAGCACTCTTTCTAAGGCATATGTTCCATTTATTCAACATGCCTCGAACGTTGGTATAGATGTTGGTAATGCAACAAATGGATGGGAATGGGAACCAGAAAAAATTGATCAAGTTTTACCTCATTTAACATGGGTCAGATTCACATGTGCAGCAGGTACGCCAGAGGAGTATTCAAGAATTATGTTCAAAAGCAAAGATCATACTGAAGTGTTTGATCGAGCAATGAAACATATAAGATACGCGGTAGAACTAAAAAGAAAATTAAAATTAAAAGTAACTCTTGGTATTCAAATGGTTTTAATGCCTGAATTTAAAGATGAAATAATACCATTTGCTAAGTTAGCAGTTGATTTGGGAGTTGACTATGGTGTTATTAAACATTGCTCTGATGATGAGTTTGGAACTCTTGGAGTAGATTACTCAAAATATGAAGAAATGTATGAGCTCTTAGATAAAGCAGAGTCATTAGGAAATGAAACTACAAAGATTATTGTTAAATGGGATAAAATTAAAGATAAAGGCAAACCTTCTTATAAAAGATTTTATGGACCACAATTTCTACTCCAAATTAGTGGTAGCGGTTTAATAGCTCCATCTGGAATGTTTTTTAATGCCAGATACTCAAAATTACATATTGGAAATTTTGTTGATGAACGATTTAAGGATGTTTTTAAATCAGAAAGATATTGGAAAATAATGAATTATTTAGCCTCACCGAGCTTTGATGCACAAACAATGATGGGAACTTTGCCAATTCAACATTATGTAAGTAAAGCACTTGATGATCATATTTGTGGGAGTGAAAAAATAATTGAAGCAAAGGGTAAAAGTCCATTGCATGTGAATTTTTTATAAATTTTGTTAAAAATTATCAACTAGAAATTTTATATTTGTTAAGTTAAATATATTCTTTTTTGTTGTTTGTTTAATACTAAAATATAAATTTGCAACTTATGTTAGTAGAAAAAATAATTTATTTATTATTCCCTTTTATTTTTCTACAATCATTTATTATTCCAGGTTTTCTATTATCTTCAAGATTTCAGCTTTCATATAATATTTTTACAATTATAAACCTAAGTGTTTGCTTTACATTAGTAATTAATTATATTCTAATTTTTCTACTAGTTTCTCTTAAAATTTATGATTTTATAATAATATGGTCTGTTTTTTTTATTGAAATTATTTACATTTTTTTAAATATTAAAAAAATTAAAATCTACTTAGAAGAAATTACAAATTTAACAAAAAAAGAGTTTATAGATTTAATTAGTAGTAAATTAAGTACTTTTATTTTATATTTAAGCTTAATAATATTTGGTATTTTCTTAGTAAAATATCTTCCTCTTCTTAAATCACCTTACAACGGATATTTACAAATTTTCGATCTAGGTGATGTTATGGCTTATTATTCAAAATGGTCTAAAATTTGGTTTAATAATATTATACCTGAGACAGTATTTGTTAGACCTCAACTTTGGCCAGTTAGTACATCTCTTATATATACTTTTTATGATAATCAATATTTAGAGCCGTTTGCAAAAGTAATATATTTATTATTACCTTTTCTAATTTTAAGTGTTGTATTATCTATAAGTTTATCGGAATCAAATATACTTTTTTTACTTTCAGGGATTATCTCTATAATATATTTACGAGACTCCAGTTACTCGATGTTTACATCTGGGTATATGGAGTTTCCATTAAATTACGTATTGCTAACTTTTTTATCTTTCTATCTTTCTTGTTTCAAAAAACAAAATATTCTTTTGAATAATTGGGCTGATACAAAAAAGTTTTTAGTTTTATATAGTTTAATAGCTTTGTCAGTCTTGTTAACAAAAGAACAAGGTTGGATAGTCGCACCGTTTATTTTAATATTTATAGCAACTGAAAAAAAACTGTTTCATAAAAAAATTTTTAAATCATTACTTATTACTTTAAGTGTTATTCTTATAATATTTTTGCCTTTTTATTTTATTCAAATATTTAATTATAATCTATTTGATAACAACAGTATTTTTAAAGTTTTATTATTTGATGATGAGTTTCATGAAGGCATTGGTCATGGAAAAAACTATGGAAACTTTTTTGGAAGAATCGAAGAAGCAATATTCAAGCCTTCATCTTTTTTTATATTATGTTTGATTTCAACTTTATTCACAAAAAGTAAAAAATACTTAGTTATTTCCTCATTATCTTTCATTTATTTTATATTGTGGGTTCTTTTTATGAGTATGGAAATACGACATTTGTGGCCAATTTATATTGTTACAATTTTATTTGGTTTTGGAAATTTAATGTCTATTTTACTAAAATTTTTAAATAAAATCAAAATTAAGTATATCACTTTATTCTTTTCTATAATTTTTGTATCAACAATATTGTTAGGTAAAAATATTCCCAGTGAGAAACATTTAGAGAAAATAATATTTGAAAAAATCCTCAATATGAAAACTGATCCAGTTGGAATGGATGTAGAAATAAATAATTATTTTGTAAGTTATTTTAAAAATAAAAATAATATAAAAATTAAAACAAATTATACTTTCTTAAATATGTTATCACATCCAGTTATTGACAATAAATTAAATGAAATAAATTATGAAAATCCAGATTATTCAAATAAAACTTTGCTAAAAAACTTTAATTTTGATGGTTTTGATTATTATTTATTATATAAATATTGTTCAAAAAATTTTATTTTAAACGAAGGTAAAAATTTTAAAATAATTAAAAATTTCTCAATTTCAAATTCTTGTTTATTAAAAAATGATAACTAGTTTTATAATCCCACCATCAAGAAATAAGAGAAAATTTATAAGACTAATTGACTGTTCACACGAAACAAAGGCTGATTATTTGTGGCAACCAAATGATTACATAATCATGTCCTCTTACTTTAAAGAAGATGACGAATTGTCATTAATTGATGGTACTGCAGATGAACTGGATGATAAAGAATTTTATAAAAAAATTAATCATTTAAATGTAAATATAGATATCATTTTTTTTTCATTGGGCTCAGTTTCATATTATGATGATATAAAATATCTTAAAAAAATAAGAGATATATTTCAAAATTCTACTATTTGTGTTTTAGGAGATATATTTTTAGAAGAAAATTTTCGTAAAGACATTTTTTATTTAGATATAGATGCTATAATTTATAAGCCTTATAATTTAGATGTTGAAAAAATTGCAAATATTAGAAAATTAAAAAAACAAAAAAAAAATTATCATTTGGATTTTGTAATAACAGATCCCAAAGAGCACCCATTCCTGAAAGATAGAAACAAAAAAGTTTCTTTTGTAAAATCAAATTTACCAAGACATGATTTGTTCAGAAAAAATTATGCCTGGCCTTTTTTAACAACTAAAAATTTTACAACTGTAACCACAATGTGGGGATGCACATATTCTTGTTCTTATTGTACAAGTGGCTTAATGCATCCAATATGTAAAGAGAACGATGATATTATCAATGAACTAAAATATATAAAGAAACTAGGTTTCAAAGAAGTTCAATTTTTTGATAAAGTATTTGGAGTTCCTAAAAATATAAGAAAAGATTTATTGAAACAAATTATACATGAAAATATAAATCTTAAATATTCATGTTACTTTCATCCCAGCATTTTTGATAATGAAATATTAACTTTAATGAAAGATGCAGGTTTTCATACAATTGTAATTGGAATAGATAGTAAAGATTTAAAAAACCTTGCCCTATACAATAGAAAAGTGAACGAAAATGTTTTGAATGAACTACTAAATTTTGCAGATAAAATTGGCATAAGTGTTTGTGCTGATTTTATCATAGGATTACCTCATGAAAGCAAAGAAGATATCTATAATACTATTAATTATGCAAAGGAAATAAAAATAGATTTTGCCTCATTTAATATAGCTGCTCCATTACCTGGAAGTACATTCAGGGAAAATGCAATAAGATCTGGAAAAATCAAATCTGAGAATCTTTCTGATACTTTGAAAACTAGTGTTTCCATTTCCAAGTTAAGTCTTGAAGAATTAAACTCAATTAGAGAGAGAGCAAATATCGCTTTTTATTTAAGATGGAAAATTTTTTACAGAAGAATAAAAAATTTAAAATCATTTGAGCACTTTTTTATCCAAATTGGTCAATTTAGAGGAATGATAGCTAAAAACTTTTTTGGTAATTTTTTTAAAAAAAATTAACCTAATATTTTTTCCTGACTAGTGCCAGATTTAATTAATTCATATTCAATCTTAGATATTTTTGAAGATAAAAAATCTGACAAATTTAAACCATTCAGTATTGCATAGTCACTATTATCGTACTCTCCTACACCAAATCTTCCAATTAATTCAAGATTTTCTATTTCGTTTAATTTTCTCTCTATAAATTGAAAATTTTTTCTTGTTTGCTCTTCAGGAGATACATAGGCATACTCTACTAATTCAACTTTAATACTTTCTAATTTATCAATATTTACATATTTTAAAGATCCTACTTGTGCTTTAACAATCTCCTCTATTTTTTCGGCACTATGGAACTCGCTATCTTTATCAAATGTTATATCGGCTACGATTACAGATTTATTATCTTCAACAGTATTTCTGCTATATAAATTTTGCTCAAAAATTCTGTTAAAAATAAATTTTTTTTCAGGAAATATTAAAGTCCTATAAGGTAAAGTCTGATTTTGATTAAATTTCATTATAACTAAGTACATAGATCTGACTCTAACTTTCTTAGCTAATTCTAATAAATTATCATCAGCTTTATTCATTAATTTTAATAAGTTAAAAATTGGAATAGATGATACTACTGTTGTATCTTCAGTATTTATTTTAATACATTGATCTTTATTTTGTATTTCTAAATAACTAATTTTATTTTTTTCAATAAAAATTTTTGTAGGATAAGATTCTAAATTAACTTTAACTCTATTGTTTTCTAAAGAGTCTTTCATTGCATCCCAAATTGCTTGAAATCCACCATACTTGGGGTAATAAAAAATTGATGGGTTAAGTTTTGGACTTGGAAAAATAAATTGTTTAAATATTTCAAATGGTTTAATCATTGAAAATCTTTGAGTAACAAAGTTAGGATCAATTTTATTACTATCTCCCCAAACTTTTGTGCTCATTGGTTTGGCAATTTGATCTAAAAAATATTTGCCAAATTGATGATGAACAAAATCATTAAAATTTTCGTTACCATATCTGTTAACAAACCAGTGTATTTTTCCTGAAAAATAACTAATTATAATTTTAGAAATCAAAATTATTGATTTAATATTTATCAAATCTTTTATTTTTGGTGGAAACTGATAAAGCTTGCTCTTAAATTGAACTCCATGCTGACTTTTATTAATTAGAATATTAGATTTTAATAAAGTTTCAGCAATCTTTTTTATTTGTGGATTTTGAATTGCAAGTCGGTGTGGACCATAATCAACAATATCTTTATCTATTGAAAAACTTCCAGCTAACCCGCCAACCTTGTTTTTTTTTTCATAAATTTCGATATCTATTTCAGAGTTTTTTTTTACTCCATAAGCTGTCGATAATCCACTTGGTCCAGCTCCTAAAATTATAATTTTATTAGTACTCATAAATAATTAAAATTTAAAATTAAGTCTTATAATGCTTTTTATAACAAGCAATATATTTTTTAACCTCACTGCATTTGAAAAAAACTCTTTATTTTCCTTAATTATTGTACCGACTAATTTATATTTTAATTTAAAATTTTTAATAAGTATTATTATTAATTGAGCCTGAAAAGAAAAATCTCCATTTATAGTTTTAACTTTTTTTATTTTTGAAACTGGATAGACCACTAAACTATTATAATACGGTATTTTTAAATTAAATAAAAAATTTACTACAATGGTAAATGCTTTTGACAAAAATATTCTTAAAAAATGTCTTGAAGTATTGTCTTTGACATAAGGAATAATCAACTCTTCTTTAGAGAAACTTATTTTTTTTAAAATCATAACAAGGCCTTTAACAGGATGAGTATTATCTCCTGGGACATACATGCAATATTTTCCTGTCGCATATTTATATCCTTTAAGAACTGAATTACCGAGCCCGAGATTTTTTAAATTATTAATAATTTTAATTTTTTTATCTTTAATTTTTTTTAAAATCTCATTTGTTTTATCTTTTGAAGCATCGTTAACAATTATAATTTCATAATTATGAATTTTTGAAATTTTAAGAGATTTTTGAATTACTAAAATCACTTTACCGATAGTCTTTTGTTCGTTATAACACGGCACTATTATACTCAGTAATTTTAAATATGAATTTTTCATTAAACAAAAAAACTTATATATTTTTCTTTTTTATAATCTACTTAATTATATTTTCTAGAGGTAGTATTTCTGGTGACTATGAAAAAATTTTTCTCATAAGTCAAAAATTTTTAAACTCAGATCTATCGATTTTTAATTTTCTTGAAAATTATAAAACGGCTACAAACTTAATTTTTCCTAATGAACCCACCTTTTTAAAACATAATTTTTTTTTTTTCTTAATCGATGTAACTATAGTTAAATTTTTTGATTTAATTCCACAATTTCCAGGATCAAAATTTTTTTTAGAGTACTTAATTGCTCTATTACCTGGTATTCTATTTACATCCTCAATATTATTAATTTATAATAGCTATAAAAAAAAATTTAATAGTAATTTCTTAATTGTATCTATAATTTTTTTTTGGTTTGGAACTTATTTAATTAATTTTTTTTCTAGCAGTGCATTTGCTGAAAGTTATACTTTTTTTTTACTGTCCTTAAGAATTTTTTTGATTGAAAAAAATAAAGGTAAATTAATCATCCCAATAATAGATGCTCTTTTAATTCAAATAAGAATTACATGTTGGGTATTAGTTCCATTCTTTTTGTATACATATTTTAAAGACAAGAAACTAAATTTAAAAAATATATTTGAATATACTTTTATATTTTTGGGTTTGATATTAATTTTTTATTTTCTGCTTAGACCAATTGATTTAGATAACTATTACCTTGAAAAAATTTTAGCATCTTTTTGTACGGATAATATTTTGCTCATAATTAAAATATATCTTGAAAGATTAATTCAAACCTTTTTTAGTTTTTCCCTTGGAATAATATTTATATTTCCTACATTAATATTTATAATTTATTCACTTTACAAAAATTTTAAAATAAATGATTTAATTAAAATTTTTTCCCTAATTACTTTGGTATTACTGTTTGCTCTTGAAGAATACTGGTTTTTACCTGCTGGTATTTCAGGAAATAGAGGCATAGCTCCATTCTTAATATTTTT
The DNA here is from genome assembly GCA_902523515.1 of uncultured Pelagibacteraceae bacterium. Classification (GTDB taxonomy): domain Bacteria; phylum Pseudomonadota; class Alphaproteobacteria; order Pelagibacterales; family Pelagibacteraceae; genus Pelagibacter. Next base: position 292,608 of record CABYZT010000001.1, on the reverse strand, counting down.
ATTTCCAAATTTTATTCATGGATTTAAAGATATATTCCAAAAATTCCCAAAAACTTCAATTGGTGTTGTGTTTTTATGCCTAATTTTATTTTTGCCTTCTATTTATTTTAGAACCACTATTGGCACATATGCTGTTTGTGGTCAAATTTACGGCTGCGAGATACCTTTTAGAGATGAAGTAAATTATGAAATTAAATATGTAAATTATAAAGATAATAAATTTAAATGTAGATATGATAATTCTTTTGCAATGTTTGATATAAAAATGCATCCTGGAATTTATGCATATAGAATTCTTAAAAATAAATTTCAAAATACTAAAATTTCAAAAATTTATCTTCACAAAAATAATGTGCATACAATTGATACAGACTACATAGTCCCTGAAACATTGGGTGCTAGAGTTATCTTTTTATTAAAAAATGAATTAGAATTAATTGACCCAAATAAAATTAAATTAAGAAACATTATGTATAAACACAAAAACAAATTATATTATATGATAATATTTTTAAAATTTTTAACTTTAATAAGTTTATTTACTATATTTTTTAAAAAATCTAAGTTTTTGTTAAAAAATTCTATCTAACAAATTTAAACCACTCTTTAGTAGCTATTTTAATTTTAGATGTAGTCCATAAGGGTGCTTTTTTCCAAGATTTTAAATCATCTAGCATGACACTTAGCCCTCTTTCAAAAGATACTCTTGGCTTCCATCCAAGTATTTTTTTTGCTTTTTTAATTGAGGCAAAAGTCATGTTTGGTTCGCCAGGCCTTTTAGGTAGATATTTAATTTTATTTGGATTCATAATTTTTACAAGATTATTTATTGATATAGGTTTTCCACATCCAATATTTATAATTTCATTTTTAATATTTTTTTTTTTAGATGCTAATATAAATGCATTAACTACATCACTTACATATGTGAAATCTCTTTTTTGTTTCCCATCTCCAACAATTGTAACTGGGTAATCATTAGCTAATTGAGCCAAAAAAACACCAAAAACAGCCCCATAATGTCCAACTGTTCTTACTCTAGGTCCATATACATTAAATAATCTTAATGAAACTGCATTTAAATTGTAAACTTCAGACCAATGCATAATGGTTTTTTCAGCTATATATTTTGTAAACGCATAAGGATATCTGGTATCTATTCGTGCGGTTTCATTTGTTGGATATTTTTTTGGAAGACCATAACAAGATGATGATGCAGCATAAATAATTTTTTTGATTGAATTAGTCTTCATGATTTCAAGCAAATTCAATGTAGCCTCTACATTACTTTTAAAATAAGTTTTTGGATCACTTACCGATGGAATAATATCTGATAAAGCTGCTAAATGTAGTACACAATCAACTTTGTTTAATTTTTTTTTTAAATTTTTATTATTTAAATCTGTTTTTAAAAATTTAAAATTTTTTCTATTAATAAACCCTTTTATATTTTTAATATTTCCACTAGATAAATTATCAATACCTATAACTTTATTTTTTTTATTTTTTACTAACTTTTCAGTCAAGTGGCTCCCTATAAAACCACAACATCCAGTAACCAAATATTTCATGTGTTTGCTAAATTATTAATTAATGTTATAAAATAAAATGACTATAAATAAATTATTTTTTCAAATTCAGCAAGAAACTTATTCAAATTTGAAAAAAATTAATCGAGAGGATAAGCTTTTTTTAAAATCAGTAAATTTACTTAAAAAAATTAAAAAAAATAAAAAAAAGGTAATTATCTTTGGTAATGGAGGAAGTGCAGCAACATCTAGTCATTTTGCTGTTGATTTAACAAAAAATGCTCGAATAAAATGTATTAATTTTAATGATGCTGATCTCATAACTTGTTTTTCAAATGATTATGGATTTGAGAATTTTGTTAAACAAGGTATTGATAGTTATTCAAACAAAGGAGATGCGGTAATATTGATCTCTGTATCTGGCGAGTCTAAAAATGTTATAAATGCTGCAAAATTTTGTATTAAAAAAAAAATTAATTTAGTAACACTTACTGGTAAAAATAAAAATAATACTCTAAGTAGAATAAATAAAAAAGGAATATCCTTTCACATAAACTCTTTTTCTTATAATACTGTTGAAATAATTCACTCATATATACTTCTTACCTTAGTCGATCTTATGGTTGGTAAAGCGGTTTATGGAACAAAAATTGGAAAAATTTAGTAAATTAAATTATATAACAATATTATTTCTTGGATATTTCTTAATACCTGGTGCTTTAAAATATCCTATTCATGGTATCTTATTTAGATATGAAGAAATTTTTCTTGCATTAGGAATTTTAAGTCTATCTTTTTTAAAATACAAAAATTTCAATTATGATCAGAAAAAACTATTTGTACTTTGTAATTTACTACTTATTTTTATAAATTTAATAAATATATTGTATTTTTATTTAATTGGAAGGTTAAGTGACAATTATTTAATTTTTAAATTATTGCATGGGTATATTTATTTTTTTAGTCTTTTAAATCTTTTTTTAATTATTTTTTATTTTAATAAGAAAACTGAACTGTTTTTAAAAATTATTTACTTTACAGGTATTTTGCTAACTTTAGAGTTTTTATTTTTTATATTTCTAAGTGATTATTTTTCTATTTCAGAAATAATCTATAAAAATACATATTTTGAATTTAACTCAAATAAATATCCCCTATTTAGATCAATATTTATTGGTGATCATATAACAACATCAGTTTGGGCATTTATATCTTTATTTGCTGGATTTTCAAAAAAAAATAAAAGCTTTTTAGACTATATAATATTTTTTCTTTTAATTTTAATTACTTTTTTAAATTTTGAGTCCAAACTTAATATATTTAATTCAATTTTCTGTATTGGAATTTTTCTTTTAGTTAAATTTCTTAAAATAAATTTAAATCTAAAAAAAATATTTGGACTTATAACCTTCTATTTTTTGTCATCAATTTCAATAAGTTTATTCTTATATTACTCTAATATTAATTTAATAAATTTAAATTCTTTTTCTGATAGAATGGTTCTAAATATTTTCAATTTTGACACTTTTTTAACTCTACCCATTAACCTGGGATTTAATAACTTGCAACTTCACTATGTTGAAAACAAAAATATTTTATTAAAAGAAATTCTATTTTTATTAAGCTCAGGCGGTAATGGTATTGGAACTATAGCATCTTTGGGTAGTAATTATTATTTTTATTTATGGAATACAATCACCGCACCACATAATATTTTGATGACTTATTTTTCATCTATGGGTTTTTGGTTTATTCTTTTTATTATTTTATTTAATCGTTTATCTAATCAAAATTTTAAATTTAATAAAATTTTACTTATAATGATATTTAACATAGTAATTTTTTCTTTTTGGAATCAAATATGGCATATTGATATACTTTTTATTTTTTTAATTGCCTTAATTATGAATGAAGGTTTGAAAAATGAAAAAAGTTAGTTTTCTTGCACTTTTAATTTATTTTTTTATATTTTTTATTCTATTAATCCCAAAAAACAAAAATAACTATTTTTACCATGCTACTTTTTGGGCTTATTGTTCTAATGAAATTTCAAACTTCGACAAATACTATCATTTGGTACCAAATGATAGTTGGATAATTTTAAAAGAACATGGAAGGATAATGATTAGATCGAGCCTAAAAAATATTAATGTTGAAACAATCAAAAACAAAAGAAACGAGGTAAATATTTTATCTAAGAAAATATTAAATTTCGTTAATTCTCAGAAAGATAAAGTAGTAGATTACGAGAAATGTACTCTATATAAATTTAACAATAAAGATATAGTATTTAAGGAGCCTGTATTATATTTAGAAACAGAGGAAATAATTAACAATAAAAAAAAAAATAGAGTTAGATTCCTTATCTTTATAATAAACTTAATTTTTACAATATTTTTTATTTTTAAATTTTCAAAAATTAATCTTACAAAATTATACCGTTAGTAACCAAAACGTCCTTACCATCATATTTTTCTGGAGAATTAATTATAGAATAAATTTTTTTAGATAATGTCCTCTTATTCAACATTTTAGCTTTATAAATTGAGAGATAATTTTTCTGAAACGTTTTGGACTGATTATTTTTTACACCAGCTGGATTAACACATGTAAACTTAATATCTTTTTTATTATATCTACTCCACTTAGAAAAGTATTTATTCATGATAGAGAGGGCAGCTTTTGAAGACGAATATACTATAGGTGATTTTATTTCGGTGTTTTCATAAATCTTGAAATCAGGTATTTTAAGACCATAAATTGATCCAAAACTTATTACATGTCCTTTTTTATTTATTTTATTGTAATAAATATAAGCATTTAAAAGAATTGAATAAAAAGGTATTAAATGAAATTTTAAATCTTTTTCGAAATTACTTATATCAAAATCTAAAAATTTATTATTTGAGATCTTTCTTTTTGGATATATTGAATTTATAATTACATGAAAATAGGTTTTTTTTTTTATAAAAGTATCAAAAATTTTTTTTACATTTTTTGGATTATTTAAATTAACTCTAAAACTTCTTTTTAAATTTTTTGCTTTTATATCAATTTTAAAAATTTCATACTTATTTGAGAGATAATCACATAAATCTGATCCTATTAAACCTTCACTTCCAATAATTAATAATTTTTTCTTCATTAAAAATGTTATATGATCCTAATTTACTTAATAATTTTGCATACTCCAAATCTAAGTAATCATCTATATCAGTATAATATTTCTTCAAAATAACATACCCATAAGTCTTATTAGAAGTAAAATTTTTATTTCTATCTAAACTATTTTTTCTTGATATATAAAAATTTCCTGACGGTACATATTCATTTTTCATTTTTTGTCTTCTTTGATTAATTTTATTATCAAAATTAATAATTTTATTTTTTTTATTTATTTCGACTTTATAACTAGAATTAAATTTTGGGTTAGAAACTAAAGATATTACACTATCAAATTTTGAATTTTTAATTAATAATTTTTTTATACCTTTGTCTAAATCTTTTCTTGTTGTAAGTGGTGAGGTTGGTTCCAATAGAACTATTATACTTGCGTCAGGCTTTATTTTTTTTAAAGCATGATCAATCACACTATATGAAGTACTACTATCTGTTGCAATTTTTTTAGGTCTTAAAAGAAAATGAACTCTTTTATTTTTTTTTTTATTAATTTTTTTTAAAATACTAATATATTTTTTGGAATCTGAGGTAAATATTATCTCATTTATATATTTAGATTTTATTGCTAGTTCAAAAGGAAATTTGATTAATTCTTTACCTTTTATTTTCTGTATATTTTTGTTATCAATCCCTTTGCTATTTTGTCTGGCTGGTATAATACAAACAACATAATTTTTACTCATTTGTATCCTTGGTTACTCTATGTTTTCTTGCCTTATTATAATTTTTTTTTTGCCCAATGTCATACCAATATTCATAAGTCGGATATATAAGAATATTTTTTTTTTTGTTTTTAAGTAACGTAAAAAATTCTGGAATATCTATTTTTTTATTTTTTTTTAAATATTTAATACAAGAACCTTTGATTACATAAATTCCTGTATTAATTAAGTCAAAATATGCCATTTTTTCCTCAAATAATTTAAATTTTTTTCCTGAAGATCTTATTATACCGTAGTCACTTATCCGATCATCTACCTTGGCTGCTATCGTTACATCTGCATTATTTTTTTTATGATAAATCAACAAATCATTTAAATTAATTCCTGAGTAAATGTCACAATTCATTAAAATTAAATTTTCAGAATTATTTATATTAATTAAAGATAATGAGCCAACTGTTCCCAATGGTTTCTTCTCATTAATATAAGAAATTTTTGCAATTTTTGCATATCCGTGACCAAAGAAACTTTTTATTTGAGAAGATAGATGATTAACAGAAATAATAATATTATTAAAATTATACTTAATAATGCTCAATATAGTATGTTCTAAAATAGGCTTTCCCCCTATTTTAATCATTGCCTTAGGTATTTTTTTTGTCAATGGTAACAATCTTGTTCCTTTACCACCAGCCATAATTACTACTTTTTCATTGTGTTTTTTATAATTTTCAAAATCATCAACCTTTTTATAAAGGCCCAAAATTTTTTTTTTTGAAATAATTGGTATAGAATTAATTGAATATTTTTTCATAAGCTCTAAAACAAAAACTTTTGGTAAAGTTTTATTAACATAAATTGATTTTTTATTTACAGCTGTAACTATTTTATTGTTTAGGGTATTTTTTTTAAGGAGTGATCGTCTAATATCTCCATCTGTAACAGTCCCTAAGTAATTATTATTTTTATTTTTAATAAGTAAAATTTGTAAAGCTTTTTTTTGTAAAATTAGAACAGCTTCATGTATAGTTTGATTTTCACTCAGAATAATATCTTTAAAATTTTTTATTTTTTCAATCATTTAATTTTAAATATCGACAAATTGTTTAATTTTTACTTCAGATAAATTTAAATTTAATATTTTTTTTACAGTTAATTTTGTAGAATTTCTCCTAAAATATACATTCTTAACAAACTTTAATTTTTTTTGAAATTTTTTTTGGTAAATCTTTTTTATTGAGGAAATTACTTCTTTTTTTTGAGGCAAACAATTAATTGTATTTTTAGACTGCAATCTACCTTTTTGTCTATCACCAATATTTAACGTAGCTTTTTTAAAGCTTGCCATTTCTATAATTCCACTTGAGGAATTTCCAATAATAGCATCTACCTGTTTTAATAATGATAAAAAATTTTTAGAACCAAGTGATTTAAATAAATAAAAATTCTTATTTAACATTGAATATTTTTTTAAAATTTTTATAAATTTTTCAGCACCATTCTCTAAACCAGAATATGTTGCAATTATTGATGTATCTTTTAGCGTTTTGATTGCTTTAAGAATTTCTTTTAAATCATCATCACTTTTATTAGTTAAAGAATTAACAGGGTGAAAAACAAACATTAAATTTTTTTTGTTAAATTTAATATTAAGTTTTTTTTGCAACTCTATTTTGGATAAAAGTTTTTCTTTTAAAATTGTATCAACACCTAAAGATCCATAACAAAAAATGTTTCTTTTCTCTTCCCCCATTTGAATTAACCTTGTTTTAAAAGTTTTTTCTGTAACAAAATGGAAATTGGATAATTTACTAATTGCGTGTCTCATTGAATCATCATAAGAACCACCTGAGACTTCACCACCATGAAGATGAACAATTGGAATTCGCATTAAATAAGTTGTTAAAGCACACTCCAATATTTCAAACCTATCTCCCAATATTATTACCAAATCTGGTTTAGTTTTATTAAGATATTTTGAAAACTCATTTGAAATTTGATTTTTAACTTTAATTAAATCAAAATTTTTGTCAGATAAATAGCTCACTTTAATTTTTTTAATTTTTATATTATTAAAGTCAAAAGATTCCTTTATTGTGTAGCCAAAATTTTTTATTAAATGAGTACCTGTAAAAATTGTTGTTAACTTAACATTTTTTTTTTGAGACAATTCTAATATTAAATTTTTTAATATACCAAAATCTGCTCTAGTGCTTGATACTACAAAAATTTTTTTCATTAAATAAAATCATCAATAAAGTAATTTTTTTTACTTTTTTTACCTATAATTTTTTTCCATTTAACAGGGCTTATTCCACCTTCGGGTCTTTTTGTCGTAATATTATTAACATTAAATGTTTCTCCTTTATGAATATTTTTTTTAGCTACAATAGATTTTCTTATAAGATGCATATGTTTTTTTTCGTCTTTGGTTGGGCCTTTATGATTTCTTCCAAGAACAATTTTAACATTCTTTATTTTTTCAACAAACTTTTTAAAATCTTTTATTTCCATACTTGCTTTGTGATCAGGTCCTGGCATTATTTTGGAAAGAGTTATATGTTTTTCAATAATTTCAGCACCCAAACCTGCCGCTAAAATTGCTGTCAAATCTGTCTCTGTATGATCGGAATAACCGACTGAAACATTTAATTTCTTCTTAATTGTTTGCATTGCAAGTAAGTTAATATTCTTTAAAGTTGCAGGATACTGTGTTGTACAATGTAAAACTGTTATATCTTTTTTTTTTAGTTTATTTTGCGTTAAAACACTTATCGCATAGTTAATTTCTTTTAATGTAGCCATCCCTGAAGATAGAATAACTTTTTTACTTATTTTAGATAATAACTCTAATAATGGGTAATTATTAATTTCTCCTGATGGTATTTTAAAAGTTTTTAAACCTAATTTTTTAAGGAAATTCGCTCCTTCTAAGTCAAAAGGTGTGCACAAAAATTCTATTTTTTTCTTATTTGCATACTTTTTTAATTTAAAAAAATTTTTTTTCGAAATTTCTAGAGATTTCAATAAATCAAATTGCGTTTTATAATTCTTATTTTTTTGATATTTTAAAACTGACAATTTTTTTGTAACAAGACTTTCTGCTTTAAAATTTTGAAATTTAACAAAATCTGCATCACAGTTTTTAGCTGCATCAATTAATTTTTTTGCAATTTTTAAACTTCCATTATGATTTACTCCGATTTCAGCAATTATTTTTATTTTATTTTTGATCATAGGAATGAACTACTAGGAATTGTTATAATTCTATTTTCTAAATCAATAGATTTATTTAAATTCATTTTTGGATATTTTTTTAAATATTTAATCTTATGTAATAATTTAAAAACTGGCCTAGTTGAGATTTTTTGATTATTAGTATAATCAAAAAGTTTTTTTAAAAATTTTTTATTTGCTTTTTTTAAAACTAATGTAATAAGCCAATTATTACTTTTATTCACTTTATTATCAGAAAATATTTTTAAATAATAAATTTTTTGAAATTTTTTATAGTATCTCTCATGTAATTTTTTCTTATTTTTTAAAAAATAATTTATTTTTTCTATTTGAGCTAAACCCAAGGCCGCATTTAAATTAGACAGATTATAATTATATCCTAAGAAATCGTAATCTAGTTTATAAGGATGTTTTTTTTTTGCAATTTTGCTAAGGTGGTTTACTGTTTTTGCAAGTTTCAAATTGTTTGTCAAAATAGCACCACCAGAACCAGTAGTAATTATTTTATTTCCATTAAAGCTCAAAATGCCTATATCTCCAAATGTACCTAAATGTTTTTTGTTACTAAAACTTCCTAAAGCCTCTGCAGAATCTTCAATTAATTTTATATGGTATTTTGAGCATATTTTTTTAAGTTCTAAAATTTTTGCAGGATATCCAAAGGTATGTAAACAAATCATGGCTTTTATTGATCTTTTAGTTTTTTTATTAAAACATTTTTTTTTCTTAACGAAACATTTTTCGATTAGATATTTTTTTAATTTAATAGGATCTATACCTAAAGATTCTTCATCAACATCTATAAAATGTGGTATTGCTCCACAATATAAAGTAGCATTTGCTGAAGCGATGTAATTTAAAGAAGGCATTAAAACTTCATCATTTTTTTTTATATTAAGTGCTAATAATGCTAAATGTAATGCAGATGTTCCAGTAGAAGTTAAAATTACATACTTTGCCTTGGTTAAATATTTAATTTTTTTTGAAAATCTATCTACAAAATTACCTTTTCTAGAAACAGATTTTTTTTTTATAGCTTCTTTTAAATAATTTATTTCTAAATTATTAAAATGTGGCTCATGTAACTCTGCAGATTTTTTTTTTATTACACTGGATATTAATTTATATAAATTTTTTTCCTCGTTTTTCTTCATATACTATAAGTATCTTTGAAAAGTTTTAAGTTATCTAATTTTTTATACCACTGATATGTTTCGTTAATTGCTTTAACAAAACCTTTTTTTCCAAAGTAGTGTGGTTTCCAATTCAGTAGTCTTTTAGCTTTTTCATTACTACCATGCAATCTGAATACTTCGCTTTTATCTGGTCTAAATCTTTTCTTTTGAATTTTTAAGCTAAAATCAAGTTTCAACTCTTTTTTTAATATATTTAATAAATCTAAAACACTTATATCAAAATTATTGCAAATATTTATTACCTCGCCTTCAATATTTTTTGCTTTTAACGTTTTACAAAAAGCCTCTGCTGTATCTTTTACATAAGTAAAATCTCTAGACGGTTTTAAATTTCCAACATTTAATTTTGACTTACCAAAACTTATTTGGGTTAGTAAAGATGGTATAATAGCCCTTGTTGATTGTCTCGGACCAAATGTATTGAATGGTCTTATTATTGTTACTGGTAAATTAAATGTATTAAAATATGATAATGATAAATTATCAGCAGCAATTTTTGAGGCTGAATAAGGAGATTGAGGTTGAAGTTCATGCTTTTCGTCTATTGGAATATATTTTGCGGTACCATAAACTTCACTCGTAGAAGTTATTATTATTTTTTTAATCTTATTTATTTTTGCAGCCTCTAAAACATTATATGTTCCAATTAAATTTGTATCTAAATAAGATTTTGGGGAATTATATGAATGAGGAATTGAAATTAATGCAGCTAAATGAAATAGCGCATCAAAATTTTTTGTTTCTTTTAAAACATAATTAAAATCTCTTACGTCACCATAAATTATTTTTAAATTTTTTTTATTTTTTTTTTCAAGTTCTGACAACCAGCCACTACTAGTCTTAAAATTATATAAAATTAAAGCTGTAACTTTATATTTTTTTTTAACGAGACTCTCTACTAAGTGAGATCCGATAAAACCCTCAGAACCTGTTACAAATATTTTCATTAAATTAGATTAGTTTAAGAAATTATTTATAATCTTTTATTATAAAAATGATATATTTTTTTAACTTCTGATTTTTATGAATTTCTTTTTAAAAAATAAGTCTTTTAAAACTTTTAATTATGTGGTTTTGGGTATTATCTTTATTGTATCTATTACTTTTGCCACTTTATTAAATCATTTTTTTTCTAATTTCTTCCAAAGTAAATTAGACAAAAAACTGTACTATAATTCTCTATATGGTAACTCTGATATAGGATGCTCGACAATTGAATATGTGGATCCTGAAATAATATTCATTGGTGATAGCACTGGGTATCATAGTTGGGATTTTAACATATTTAGAAACAAAACAAAAAAACGAATTGGAACTTGTTTTTTACAAGGATTTTCAATTTTAAGTATTGAATATCTATTAAATTTTTTTGAAAAAAATCAAATAAAACCAAAATTTTTAATATTATCAAATACATATAGAATTTTTTTAAATGAAAATATTAATCAAGGTTTTGTACATGCACATAAAAAATATTTAAATGATATTGAAAATTCAAAGTACCAAACAAAATTTAAAATTATTTCAAAATATTTGATTAATAAAAATTCTTTTAAGATTACCGTGCCAATAAATAAAGAAATTGAAAAATATATTAAAAATATTGAGAATAATAAAATTGACTTAATGATTGATAATATAATTTTTGAAAATAAAGAAACTAGTGGCTTTAAGAATTACAGTTCATTAATTAATAAATTTAATGATGATAACTTTTTTTTTAAAGAACATAAAAAATTCTTGAATTACTTATGTAAATATATTTCTGAAAATAATACAAAATTAATTTTAACAAATATACCCTCTACTAAAATAATAAAAAACCTAACTAAAATTAAAAAAAGGAACAATGACAAAAAAGTTCACGAATACTTAAATAAATGTACAAATAGTAAAATATATTTTGTAAATGATTTAAAAGATTTTGAATTTAAAAATAAATATTTTTTACTAACAAACAATCAATTAGATCAATATAAAAAATTTAAAGAATATGTCATGAATTTAGATGATATAAATTATGATGTTGGTTTTTATGATTTTAATCACATGAATAGACTTGGTGCCCAGTTATTTACAAAAACTTGGTTAAAAGAAAATGAAGTTTTATTTAAAAACGAAAATAAATAAAAACACTTGGTGTATTTAAAGAAACTAATGAAAAAATAAATATTAAAATTAGAGAAAAAGCCCATAAAAAGTTTGTTTTAAAAGTAATTTTATTTTTTATTTCTATTTTACTTATGTTCACAGTTTTTAATCTAAATAATTGAAAAATATTTGGCATTAAAAATATTATCAATATTGACAATAACATAATGATTTTTTTTAAAATTGAAATTTCATTGATGAAATAAGAACTAAAAAAATAGTTATCAAATGAAAATGCACCTAATATAATCGAGAAAGATTTATCAATATCTTCGACTCTAAAGAAAACAAATGTTATTGCGACCAAATAAAATGTTATGAGAATTTTAATAAATTTTGGAATTTTAAATTCTTTTAATATTCGAAAGTTAATTCGATTAATGAAATGATTAGAAGCAATTAATATTCCATGGACCAAGCCCCAAATAATGAAATTATTAGCAGCACCGTGCCATAATCCAACCACTGTCATAATAAATATAATTAAAATTATTCTTATAAAGAAAATATTTTTATTTCCTCCCAAAGAAATGTAGAAATAATCTCTAAAAAATTGAGATAGTGTAATATGCCATCTTTTCCAAAATTCTATAATTGAATGTGCTTTATATGGAGAATTAAAATTTATTGGCATATTAAAATTTAAAATTCTTCCTATTCCTACTGCAATGTCTGAATAACCTGAAAAATCAAAATATATTTGAACAGAAAAAAAAATAATGAATAAAAATAAATCAAAACCACAAATTTCATCACCGTTATAAATTTGATTATATAAATTATCGACATAAAATCCTGCTGTATCAGCTAAAACAACCTTCTTGAATAAGCCTAAAATAATTATTGATGTACCTAAAGATAAATTCTCATGATTAATTTTTAGAAATTTATCTTTTATTAACTCAGCATAAAAATGTGAATATCTAATTATTGGACCAGCTATTAATTGTGGGAAAAAACTTACATAAAGAATATAATTTATAATATTTTTTTTTTGCTTATTTTTATAATTATCAACCTGATAGGAAATTTGCTGAAATGTAAAAAAAGATATAGCTAGAGGTAAATATATTTCAATATAATTATAATTTTTTGAAAAAATAATTGATAAATTATCTATAAAAAAATTAAAGTATTTAAAATAAAAAAGAATTGATAAATTAAATAATATTATAAAACTAATAACCAATTTTTTTAAGTTTTTATTTTTTAAATAATCAACTGCCAAAGAAATATAATAATTAACTATTATAGAGAACAATAGAAGGAATAAAAATTTATAATTATCATATGCATAAAAAAATAGAGAAAATAATATTAATATTGAAATTGGTATGAATTTTAATTTTATATTAACTTGAATTAAAAATAGAGCCAGAATTAAGACTGGTAAAAAAAAGAATATAAATTGATATGAATTAAATAGCATAATTAAATTTATAAAAATATTATTGAATTATAATTTAATTGCTTTTTTTAGATAGCTTTTTTGGGTTATTAGTATAACTATCAGTGATATTATTAAAATTATTAATTAATATTCCTAAAAATGAATAAAGGCCAAAAACTTTTAAAAAAAGCAAAAAAAGTAATCCCTGGTGGCAATCAACTATTGTCCAAAAGAAGTGAAATTTTTTTACCGGAATTTTGGCCAAATTATTATAATAAAGCTAAAGATTGTAAAATCTGGGACCTAGAAAATAAGTTATATTATGACTTTGCGGGTATGGGGGTTACTTCGTGTGTGTTAGGTTATTCAGATAAAGATATTAATACCGCGTTAATAGAAGGTTTGAAAAAAGGCTCAATGACAACTCTAAATGCAACAGAGGAATTTGAGTTGGCGAATAGATTGATAAAAATTCACAAATGGGCTGATATGGCAAAATTTTGTAAATCTGGTGGAGAAGCTTGTATGGTTGCAATAAGAATCGCTCGAGCATTTTCAAAGAGACAAAATATAGCTTTTTGTGGTTATCATGGATGGCATGATTGGTATTTAGCAACAAACATGCAAAAGAAAAACAATTTAGATAAACAACTTTTGCCTGGTCTTAAAACAAAAGGAGTTTCAAAATCCTATGCCAATTCAATTTTTCCTTTCATTTATAATGATATTAATTCTCTAAAAAAGATTTTAACTAAAAAAAACAATATTGGGATTATCATTATGGAGCCAATGAGAGGACAAGAGCCCAATAATAATTTTCTTAAAAAGATAAGGAAAATTGCAAATAAAAATAAAATAATTTTAATTTTCGACGAAATTACTTCTGGTTTTAAAGATGTATATGGTGGAATTCATCTAAAATTTAACGTAGATCCTGACATAGCAATATTTGGTAAATCTATAGGTAATGGTTATCCAATATCATCAATTATTGGAAAGAGAAAGATAATGGAGTGCGCTCAAGATACTTTTATCAGTTCAACAATGTGGACAGATAGGTTGGGATTTATTGCTGCAAATGAAACACTTAAAAAACTAAAAAAAGAAAAAGTAAATTTAAAGATAAATAAAATTGGCAAAAAGATAAAAAAGGCTTGGATAAAAATTGCAAAAAAAAATAATATAAACATTAAAGTTAGTGGACTAAATGCAATACCTAGTTTTTCATTTGAATATAAAAATAATAAAGAAATATCGACATTTTTTATTCAAGAAATGCTTAAAAAAGGTTTTTTAGCAAACAATACGATTTCAATTAGTTACGCATATACCGATCAAATTATAAAAAAATATCTAAGTGCATTTGATAAAGTTTTTAAACAAATTAAATTTTCTCTAAACAAAAAAAAATTTTTACTTGATGGTCCAATTAGACATTCAACATTTAGAAGATTAACTGGATAGTACCATTCTTTAATTTAAAATAGATTTTTTAAAAGAAGATTAACATTTTTAACATCTAAAATGATTTCTTCAGCTTTTTCATTAGTTAAATGATTTCTATTATAATAAAAAATAAAATCTTCATTGTTACTGTAACAATAACCATTGATCAAATCTTCATCGCATAACTGTTTGTGTGGAAATATTCGATTTATATTTCTAATTTTATTTAATGAAGAAAATGCATAGTTATTTGATTGAAGAAAATATTTTTTATTTATCGTTAAAAATGTTTTTTCCTCAGTTTTGAATAAATAATTTTTCATTAAAAGTACCCTCGGTACATTAATTTCAAATTCAGGAATAGGGTAAATTAAGTATATATCTTCAGCAATTTCATTAAGATGATTAATATATTTAATCAAATTTTTTTTTCTTAATTCAACAAATTCTTTACTTGCAGTAAGACCTGTTTCTAAATCAATAAATCTATGCATCCACCTATAAGAAATAACTATTTTATCAATCTTTTTCTCTTCAATTAAATTAGGTATATCTATGCATTCTTTTTTTTTAAATAAATTTTCAAAATTCCTACAATTTAAAAAATTAACAACTGAAAACTCATTTTTTTTTCCAAGCTTATTAAATGCTGTTTCGTAATGTTCCATAAAGGAGTCTCCAATTAATGCAATCTTAGGTGGTTTATTTGCGTTTCCTAAAATACAATAATTAATCTCATCAAATTTAAACTTTTTATTTGTACAATTTTCTCTAAATGGACTATGTGCATTTTTAGCTTCTTCAAATTTTTTTGAATATTCTGATTTTGTAAACCTATCTGGGTAACCATTCTTAAAGTAGGAAATTGACGAATAGCAAATAACTATAATAAGAGACAAAAAAAATAGCTTAAATATTAATTTGTCTGAAATTTGTTTTTTATCTCTGAGTTTTACCTCAATATATTTCCAAGAAATTAATGATAAAATTATAGATGAAATAAATATTAAAATTATATTTTGTATGTTAAAATCGAAATTAATTCCAAGAAAATTTTCGTAAATTACAAATAAGTTTGCAATTAAAAAAAAGTGTATTAAGTAAAATGAATAAGATACCAAACCTAAATAAACAATGTATTTATTTTCAAATATAAATTTTGAAAGTATATTTTTTTTATAACTGTAAATAAATAAACATAGAAGTATCGAGGGTACCAAGCTATAATTAAATGATAGGTTTCTTAAAAATGTTTCGTAGTAAAGCTCAAAAATAAAAATATAAACTACTATAAATATAAAAGCTATAATCGATAGATTTTTATTTAAATATTTTTTTCTAAATATTATATCTGTGTTGTAAATTATAGAAGTAATTATACCTAATAATATAGGTAAAATTCGGTATTGTGTTAAATAAAAGTTATTTTTTAAAAAAGGATAATAAGAGATGTAAATAAATCCTATAAAGAAAATAATTACACATAATATAAAGATCTTTTTAACTAAATCTTTTATTTTTAAATTTAAACATACAAAAATTATAATAGAAAAAATTATATAAAATTGCTCTTCTACAGATAGTGACCATGTATGAATTAATGTTATTAAATTGGCACTTTCGCTAAAATAATCATTTTGTAAATTATAAAAGACAAAATTACCAATACCCAAAGTTGATCCAATAGCAGTACTTAAAAATTCTTTATATTGTGTTGGATCCATAATAAAAAAATTTATAAGTAAAGCTAAAAAAATTAAAAGAATTAGCATTGGCCAAATTCTTCTTATCCTTCTATTAAAGAAATTTTTAAGACTAAATCTATTTGTAGATATATCTTTTAAGATTATTGAAGAAATAAGAAATCCAGAAATAACAAAAAATAAATCAACTCCTATGAAACCTGATTTTAATAATTCAGTGTGAAATGCGAATACTAAAATTACTGAAATTGCTCTAAAAAAGTCTATTTCTGGTCTATAGCCAATTTTAAATTTTAACTGCTTAATCATAAAAGTTATTATTTTTTTAACTCAAAATATCTATACTTTGAAAAATAATATATATGTATGAATTTATTTTTTAATATTTTGTAAAATCTCATTTGCAATTAAAATTTGTGCATTCTCATTATAATGAGTATATCTTGAATAAAAAAAATCAAAAAATTCGTAATATTTTGTAAATTTAGAGCTTAAATCAACAACATCAATACTATTGTCTCTTAAAGTTTTTTTTATATGATTTAAATGATAATAATTTTCAAAGTTTTTTAATTTAAATGATCTTTCTTCAGGCAAAATAACTATTGTAAGATCTTTTGTATCTAAAAGATTATTTTTTGTATTTATTACAATATCTAAGTATTTATTAACTAAATTTTTATCCAAGCTATTTACATTTTCTTTATCAAAAAAATTAATTAATAAAATCTTAACTTCTTGCATTTTAAATAGAGATAACAATTCAATTTTTTTAAATGGATATCTTTTTTTTATTTCTTCTAATTCTTCTAATGTAGACAGGTGTTCTCCTGGAAAATATCGATTTTTAATTTCTATATAAATTTTATCTATTTCTTTCTGTTTTTTTATTAAGTTTTGTGAATAGTTAATATCTAGATATTTATTTAAATTTTTATTTTTTAACTCGTCAGATAAATTGACAAAATCATTTCCAGTAAACAAAAACCAGTATAATTTTTGAAAATTAATATTCTTGCTATATTCAATCAAAATCGCAGATTGAATCAATGGACCTGTCCCTGCTTGAGATAAATTTAATATATT
This sequence comes from uncultured Pelagibacteraceae bacterium, assembly GCA_902523515.1. Taxonomy (GTDB): domain Bacteria; phylum Pseudomonadota; class Alphaproteobacteria; order Pelagibacterales; family Pelagibacteraceae; genus Pelagibacter. The sequence goes on along the minus strand of CABYZT010000001.1, from coordinate 275,028 downwards.
TTTTTTTTCTAAATTTTGATTAATAATATTTGAAATGGTTTTATTATCATTATGACAAAAACCAAAAATAAAACTATCTCCTAATAAAACTATTTTTTCAGAGCTATTTAAGTAAACTGAATTGTCGTTTCTAAATCCGTAAATATCACTTTTAAAATTTACTTGAATGCCATTTTCATTACATAAACTTATATTTTTATTTGAAATAGAACTTAATGGTGTAATTTTATATTTATCCAGAATTTTATTAAATCTAACAGTATCGTGATTAACAATTAAGTATGGATAAAAAATTTTTGTATTTTTTTTATTATTTTTGTAATTATTAATTACAATTTCTAAATTTTTAGAAATTAATAAATTTTCTTCTTTGATCTTTTTGTAGTAAATAAGAAAATTAATAATGAATAGAGTTATAAAAATAGATATTGCTAATAAAAGTATTTCATAAAAAAAAATTTTTTTTAAGAAAATTTTCATATTAATAATTAAATTAATAGATATAAGTATTCAATCAAATAGATTGTCTTTAGAGGTATCAATAAATTTAAGAAAATTTTTTTCAGTGCATAAATCAAGCCAATTGAGCTATTAGTACTGGTCAGCTGCACGCATTACTGCGCTTCCACATCCAGCCTATCAACGTGGTGGTCTACCACGGCTCTATAGGAAGAACTAGTTTTGAGGTGAGTTTCCCGCTTAGATGCTTTCAGCAGTTATCTCGTCCATACTTAGCTACCCGGCACTGCAGCTGGCGCTACAACCGGTCCACCAGTGGTATGTTCAACCCGGTCCTCTCGTACTAGGGTCAACTCCTCTCAATTCTTCTACACGCATAGCAGATAGGGACCGAACTGTCTCACGACGTTCTGAACCCAGCTCACGTACCACTTTAATTGGCGAACAGCCAAACCCTTGGGACCTGCTCCAGCCCCAGGATGTGATGAGCCGACATCGAGGTGCCAAACACTGCCGTCGATATGAGCTCTTGGGCAGTATCAGCCTGTTATCCCCGGCGTACCTTTTATCCGTTGAGCGATGGCCCTTCCACTCAGAACCACCGGATCACTATGACCGACTTTCGTCTCTGCTCGACTTGTCAGTCTCACAGTCAGGCAGGCTTATGCCATTGCACTCTACGAACGATTTCTGACCGTTCTGAGCCTACCTTCGCACGCCTCCGTTACTATTTGGGAGGCGACCGCCCCAGTCAAACTACCCACCATACAATGTCTTGATGCCGGATAACGGCAATCAGTTAGATACCAAGAAAAACAAAAGAGGTATTTCACTGGTGACTCCACAAAAGCTGACGCCTTTGCTTCAATGTCTCCCTCCTATGCTAAATATGTTTTTCCTAATACCAATGTAAAGTTGCAGTAAAGGTGCACGGGGTCTTTCCGTCTAACTACGCGAACTCCGCATCTTCACGGAGAATTCAATTTCACTGAGTTGATGTTGGAGACAGCGGAGAAATCGTTACGCCATTCATGCAGGTCGGAACTTACCCGACAAGGAATTTCGCTACCTTAGGACCGTTATAGTTACGGCCGCCGTTTACTGGGGCTTCAGAAGTTAGCTTGCACCAACCGCATTAACCTTCCAGCACCGGGCAGGCGTCAGACCCTATACATCCACTTACGTGTTAGCAGAGCCCTGTGTTTTTGATAAACAGTCGCTTCTCCCTGGCTTGTGCCACCCATCTCTAGTTGCCTAAAAACAGGTCTTCCTTATCCCGAAGTTACGGAAGTATTTTGCCGAGTTCCTTCAACATCATTCTCTCAAGCGCCTAAATATACTCTATTAATCCACCTGTGTCGGTTTAGGGTACGGTCTAATGATGGAGCTATTTCTTGGAACCTTTTCGCGGCAAGCTCAATCCATTAAGAACTCACAACTTACAAGATCCGTCACTACCATCTGGTTAAGGAATATTAACCTTATTTCCATCGACTACGGCTTTCGCCCTCGCCTTAGGTGCCGACTAACTCTGCGCGGATTAACCTTGCGCAGAAACCCTTGGATTTTCGGCGAAGAAGTTTTTCACTTCTTTTATCGTTACTTATGTCAGCATTCGCACTTCTGATACCTCCAGGATCCCTCACGGGTATCCCTTCACAGGCTTACAGAACGTTCCGCTACCAGGTGTAATTTTCGAAAAAATTACAAATCCACAGATTCGGTATATGATTTTAGCCCCGTTACATCTTCGGCGCAGAAACTCTATTAGACCGGTGAGCTGTTACGCTATCTTTAAAGGATGGCTGCTTCTAAGCCAACCTCCCGGCTGTTAAGGAATTTCCACATCCTTTCACACTTAATCATAATTTGGGGACCTTATCTGGTGGTCTGGGCTCTTTCCCTCTCGACCATGGACCTTAGCACCCACAGTCTGTCTGCTGAAGAACAACATTTAGCATTCGGAGTTTTATTAGGTTTGGTAAGAATCTCTTCCCCCTAGCCCATTTAGTGCTCTACCTCTAAATGTCTATTTATTCAACGCACTACCTAAATAGTTTTCGCGGAAAACCAGCTATCTACGAATTTGGTTGGCCTTTCACCCCTTACCACAAGTCATCCAAAGACTTTTCAACGTCAACTGGTTCGGTCCTCCGGTTGGTGTTACCCAACTTTCAACCTGCTCATGGTAAGCTCATTCGTTTTCGGGTCTAATTCACTAAACTAATCGCCCTATTAAGACTTGCTTTCGCTACGCCTACACCTAGATGGCTTAAGCTTGCTTAATAAATTAAGTCACTGACCCATTATACAAAAGGTACGCCGTCACTCTAAAAAGAGCTTCGACTGATTGTAGGCATGCGGTTTCAGGTTCTATTTCACTCCCCTAATAGGGGTTCTTTTCACCTTTCCCTCACGGTACTAGTTCACTATCGGTCACTGAAGAGTATTTAGGCTTAGAGGGTGGTCCCCCTATATTCGAGCAGGATTTCACGTGTCCCGCTTTACTCAAGAATTTTGTTAAACATTACTCATACGGGACTATCACCCTCTATGGTTAGCATTTCCAAACTATTCAAATTTTTTTAACAAAACTACTGGCCTAGTCCGCGTTCGCTCGCCACTACTAACGGAATCTCAATTGATTTCTTTTCCTCTGGTTACTTAGATGTTTCAGTTCTCCAGGTTGTCTCTTTAAACCTATGTATTCAGTTTAAAGTACCACATAAAGTGGTGGGTTTCCCCATTCGGAAATTTTCGGATCAAAACTTACATACAGCTCCCCGAAACTTATCGCAGTATATCACGTCCTTCATCGGCTTTCAGTGCCAAGGCATCCACTACACGCCCTTAAACGCTTGATTTATGCACAGAAAAAAATTCTGTGTTGAATCAAATTTTTATTTGAACATTAGCTAATAACATTACTAATGTTCGGATATAGATATTGATATTAATTATTATTTATTATTTACAATTTTTTATAACTAAGTGTTTTGGTGGAGGATAGCGGGATCGAACCGCTGACCTCCTGAATGCAAATCAGGCGCTCTCCCAGCTGAGCTAATCCCCCATGATCTTTAAATTGGTGGGCCGAGAAAGACTCGAACTTTCGACCCCACCCTTATCAAGGGTGTGCTCTAACCAACTGAGCTACCGGCCCCCATGCAAGAGAAACACTACTTTAAGAAGAGAAATGAGGACGGTCAACATTATCCTGTATATTATTTAGAATGAAATTTTACTTTCATTCATCCTTAGAAAGGAGGTAATCCAGCCGCAGGTTCCCCTACGGCTACCTTGTTACGACTTCACCCCAGTCGCTGACTATACCGTGGTCAAGGGTTTGAAACCTTGCCTTAAGGTAGAACCAACTCCCATGGTGTGACGGGCGGTGTGTACAAGACCCGGGAACGCATTCACCGTGGCACGCTGATCCACGATTACTAGTAATTCCAGCTTCATGCACTCGAGTTGCAGAGTGCAATCCGAACTGAGGTATCTTTTAAGGATTTGCTTAACTTCGCAGTCTTGCTTCCTGTTGTAGATACCATTGTAGCACGTGTGTAGCCCAACACGTAAGGGCCATGAGGACTTGACGTCATCCCCACCTTCCTCCAGCTTATCACTGGCAGTTCTTTCAGAGTGCCCAACTTAATGATGGCAACTAAAAGTGAGGGTTGCGCTCGTTGCGGGACTTAACCCAACATCTCACGACACGAGCTGACGACAGCCATGCAGCACCTGTGTTTCGTCCGGCCGAACCGAAAACTTTGATCTCTCAAAGTCGCGACGAACATGTCAAGTGTTGGTAAGGTTCTGCGCGTATCTTCGAATTAAACCACATGCTCCACTACTTGTGCGGGTCCCCGTCAATTCATTTGAGTTTTAACCTTGCGGTCGTACTCCCCAGGCGGTGTGTTTATCGCTTTCGCTGCGACACTGAAAATAAATTTCCAACGTCTAACACACATCGTTTACGGCATGGACTACGAGGGTATCTAATCCTCTTCGCTACCCATGCTTTCGTTCCTCAGTGTCAGTAATGATCCAGAAAGCTGCCTTCGCAATTGGTATTCTTTCTAATATCTACGAATTTCACCTCTACACTAGAAATTCTGCTTTCCTCTATCATACTCTAGCTGAAAAGTTTTGATGGCAGTTCCAGAGTTAAGCTCTGGGATTTCACCACCAACTTTTTCAACCACCTACGAACTCTTTAAGCCCAGTAATTCCGAACTACGCTAGGTCCCTTCGTATTACCGCGGCTGCTGGCACGAAGTTAGCCGGACCTTCTTATTCGGGTACAGTCATTTTCTTCCCCGACGAAAGAGCTTTACAACCCAAAGGCCTTCTTCACTCACGCGGCATCGCTGCATCAGAGTTTCCTCCATTGTGCAAGATTCCCCACTGCTGCCTCCCGTAGGAGTTTGGGCCGTGTCTCAGTCCCAATGTGGCTGATCATCCTCTCAAATCAGCTATTGATCACAGTCTTGGTAGGCCATTACCCCACCAACAAACTAATCAAGTGCAGGCTCATCCAATGGTGCATAAAGCTTTCTCCGTAAAGACTTATCCGGTATTAGCACAAGTTTCCTCGTGTTATTCCAGGCCAAAGGGCAGATACCTACATGTTACTCACCCGTCTGCCACTAAGTATTGCTACTTCGTTCGACTTGCATGTGTTAGGCGTGCCGCCAGCGTACGTTCTGAGCCATGATCAAACTCTCAAGTTTAAAAACGGCGCACACTAGCTTCCATATAAATTCTAAGAATAAAATTTATATGATGTTGAAGTGTGTACGACAAATTTTGGTAACCTTAACCGTCCACACTTCTCTTCTTAAATTTTAACTTTTCAAATAGCTAATTGAGCTCAAAAAAGCTCAATAATCCTCACTTTTTTTATTGTTTTAACAATAATTTACTGAGAAAGTTCAACGCTTATAGGCTAAAATTATAGGAAATCAAGCATTTAAGATTAAAAAAATAACTAAAAATCCCATATTTTTAAGGGTTTTTTTTGTTTTTTTTAAACCTTTAAACTAATAATTATTATTGCCAACAAATTTAAATGATTAAAAAATTTAAAAACAAACTAAAAAAAAATACTGAGATATATTTTTTAATTACATTAATTATTTTCAGCATAATTTTTACAAGTATTTTTAATTATAATAAAAATTTAAGCTATAAAAGTTATAATAAATTTATCGATAATATTTTCTTTCAAAAAACACTTTCTCATATTGTTAATAATCTTGAGCCAAAATATCTAAAAATAAAACATCAAATAAAATCAGGGGAAACTTTTGATAAAATTTTAGAAAATTATTCAATTGATAAAAGTGAAATAACAAAAATAAAAAACTCATTAAAGAAAAAAGTTGATCTTAATAAACTAAATACGAAACAAATTATAAAGTTTAGTTTAGATAAAACAGATAATAAAATTAAGGAATTTTCTTACCAAGTTTCTAATAGCCAAAAAATTTTATTACAAAGAAACACTCAAAATGATGATTTTAGGGAAGAAATTGTATCAATAAAACTTAATAAAAAAATTATTTATAAAGAAAATATTATTTTACAAAGTTTATATAAATCAGCAACAGATCAGAAAATACCAGCTAATATGATAGTTGAGTTTGCAAGAATTTATGGTTTTCAAGTTGATTTTCAAAGAGACATAAGAAAAAAAGATAAATTTCAAATTATGTATGAAACTTTTTTGAATGAAAAGAATGAGATTGTTGAAACAGGAGAAATCCTTTTTGCAAATCTAAAACTTAGTGGACAGGATAATAGTTTATATTACTTTGATTACAAGGGAAGTGAAGGACACTACGATAAAAATGGGAAAAGTGTAAAGAAGGCACTCATGAAAACTCCAATTAATGGTGCTAGACTTTCATCGCCATTTGGGATGAGAAAACATCCAATAGATGGATTTAATAAAATGCATAGAGGCACAGATTTTGCTGCACCCATGGGCACACCTATAATGGCATCTGGTGATGGAATAATAAAAAAAGCTGGTTGGTGTGGTGGTGGAGGAAATTGTGTTAAAATAAAACACAATTCAACTTATCAAACTATATATGCACATATGTCAAAATTTGCTAGAGGAATCAAGCCAGGAGTAAGAGTTAAACAAGGTCAAACTATAGGTTACGTTGGATCAACTGGAAAATCAACAGGACCACATCTACATTATGAGGTAATTGTAAATGGAAAAAAAGTTAATTCTCAAAAACTTAAACTTCCCTCAGGTAAAGTTTTAAAAGGAGATGAAAGAAAACTTTTTGAGACAAAAAAAATAAAATTAGATGTTCTAAAATCTGAAAAGATTATTGGATTAAATTAATTATTAAAAAACTAATAATTTAGGAAGTTTTTTCAATCTTATCCTCATTTGTTTTTTCATCTACCAAAACGCTGGCAGATAGATCTTCTTTTGCTTGTTCACCTTCATCTACAGAAATCTCATTATTTTCAATTTTATTCTCTTGCATTCTCTCTTTTCTAAAATTTTCTCTTTCATTAAGAATTCTCATAAAATGATCTGCATGTTGTAGATAGTTTTCTGATAAGATTTTATCACCATTTGAAGATGCTTCTCTTGCAAGATCATTGTATTTTTCAATTAATTTTGGAGCGTTATGATTATTTCTTCCAGGAGATTTTCTTTTAAAATTTTCGTTATTAGAAAAATTAGAACCAAATTTCGATCTTTCACTATTATTTTTGAAATTTCTATCGTTTCTTCTAAAATTATTTCTTCTATTGCTGTTGTTATTATTTCTAAATGTTACCATATCTAAAATCTACGTTATTTTTGTACAGACAATGCATCTATCGTTTTTTGCAAGATCTTTTTGAGTACTATTTATGTAAAAACCCTTTTTTTTTAAAATTTTAATTACCCTATTTTTTTGATCAAATCCAATCTCTAAAATAAGTTTACCATTTTTTTTAATCAGTTCAGATGATTTTTTTATAACTTTTCTGATTTCTGATAATCCATCTAATCCTCCATAAAGTGCTTGTCTAGGTTCAAAACCTACAACATCTTTTTCCAAATACCTTAAGTTTAACTTGTCAATATAAGGAGGATTAGAAACTATTAAATCATATTTGCCAATATTGAATTTGTCAACATTAGATTTGTATAATCTGAGCCTTGAGCTAAGATTAAGATTAATAGCGTTTAATTTAGTTATATTTAAACAATCTCTACTTATGTCTATACCAGTTCCATAAAATTTCTTTCTTTCTTTCAAAATAGACAATAAAATACACCCTGATCCTACTCCAATATCTAATATATTTAATTCATTTCTATTTTTTGAAAATTTTAAGGCACTTTCAACAATCAACTCCGTGTCAGGACGAGGAATTAGAGTATATTTATTTATTAAAAATTCTGAGTTCCAAAAAAATTTTTTTTTAATAATTTGTGCGATAGGCTTTCGATTAGACCTCTCTTTAATTAATTTTTTAAAATCAGATAGATGATTTTGATGAACAACTTTATCTGAATTTAAAATTACATATTTTCTATCTCTTTCTAATACTTTAGCCATTAAAATTTCTGAGTCTAATTGTGCGGATTTGATAAATTTATTTCTTAATATTTTTGCCCCTTTTTGAATTAATATATTAATATTCATTATTTTAAATTACTTAAACTTTCTTCTTGAGCTTGTAAGGTTAAAGACTCGATCATTTCATCAAATGCCTCGCCTTCTAAAAACTCATCTAATTTATGAAGTGTTAAATTTATTCTATGATCTGTCACTCTTCCTTGTGGAAAATTATAAGTTCTTATTCTTTCAGATCTATCTCCTGTACCAATTTTTGTCTTTCGATCTTGAGATCTTTCTTGATCAATTCTAGATCTTTCAAGCTCATAAAGGCGAGCTCTTAAAATTTTCATTCCTTTAGCTTTATTTTTATGTTGTGATTTCTCGTCTTGTTGCGAAACAGACAGACCTGTGGGTATATGAGTGATTCTGACTGCACTATCTGTAGTATTAACAGATTGTCCACCCGGACCTCCAGCCCTAAATACATCAATTCTTAAATCTGAATCGTTTATTTTTAAATCTACCTCTTCTGCTTCAGGCAAAACTGCAACTGTTGCTGCGGAAGTGTGAACTCTTCCTTGTGTTTCTGTATCTGGAACCCTTTGTACTCTATGAACTCCACTTTCATATTTTAATGTAGAATAAATATTGCTACCTTTGATTGAAGCTATAACTTCCTTTAAACCACCTGCATCACTTCTTGATATAGAGATTAATTCTATAGACCATTTTTTCTTATGACTAACTTTTTCATACATTTTAAATAAATCTGATGCAAACAAACTAGCCTCTAAACCGCCAGTTCCTGCTCTTATTTCAATAATCGCATTTTTTTTATCTGCCTCATCTTTTGGTAGCAAAAATAACTTCAATTTTTTTTCATTAATTTCATGTTGTAAATTTAAATCTGTCAGTTCTACATCAGCCATTTTTTTAAGTTCATCATCTGATGTTTGATCATTCAAAATTTTCTCTAATTCCTGTTTATCTTTCTCAAAAGAGATATGTTTTTTTGCAACATCTATAATTTCGTTTATATCTGAATACTCTTTGGATTTTTCTGCAAACAATTTTTTATCTATTTCCCCAGAAGATAGTTCTTTTTCTAAATTTGAATGTTTTACAATCAACTCATCAATTGTCTTTTTTGGAATCATCTTTTTATTTTTTTTCTAGCTCAGCTGCTTTTTTTTCTACTTCTGATACTACTTTATTTATAATTTCACCTGTTAAAACCTTTTCACTTTGAACGCCAGATAAATAAAGCATATTATTTCCTTTTCCACCGCCAGTTATACCAACATCCGTCAAAGCAGCCTCACCCGGACCATTCACAACACAGCCTATAATAGACAGTGTTAATGGAGTTTTTATATGAGATAATTTTTCCTCTAGTATTTTTACTGTATCAATTACTTGAAAAGCTTGCCTTGCACAGGATGGGCAAGATATTATTTTTACTCCTCTGTTTCTTAATCCTAAGGACTTTAAAATTTCGTTTCCAATTTTAACTTCTTTTACAGGATCATCAGATAAAGATACTCTTATGGTGTCGCCAATACCATCCAAGAGAAGTGATCCAAGACCTATAGCAGACTTAACACTGCCTGTAACAAACCCTCCCGCTTCTGTTATTCCTAAGTGTAATGGGTAATTCATAGCTTTGGAAAGTTGTCTATAAGCTGCAATTGATAAAAATACATCAGAAGATTTTACACTTACTTTAAAATTAAAAAAATCTTCATCCTCTAAAATTTTTATATTTCTTAAAGCACTTTCTACCAATGCCTCTGGACACGGTTCTTTGTATTTTTCAAGAATATCTCTTTCTAAAGATCCAGCATTAACACCTATTCTAATTGAACAATCATTATCTTTTGCAGCTTTTAAAACATCATGAATTTTTTTTTTATCACCAATGTTTCCTGGATTAATTCTTAAACACTTTGCACCATTTTCTGCAGCTTCAATAGCTCTTTTATAATGAAAATGGATATCAGCAATTACAGGAATTTGAACATTTTTTGTTATTTCTTTTAAAGCTTTTGAAGAGTCTTCATCTGGACAAGACACTCTTACAATATCAGCGCCTTCCTCATGAATTTCTTGAATTTGTTTTATTGTTGCTGACACATCAGTTGTCAATGTGTTGGTCATAGATTGAACTGAAATTGGATTATCTCCTCCAACTTTTACATCACCTACATTAATTACTTTAGTTTTTTTTCTATCAATATTTCTAAAAGGCCTAAGGCTCATAAAATTAGTCTAGTTTAAATTCTTTGTGTAAGACTGCTACAGCTTTTTTAACACTCTTAGAGGAAATAAGTACTGAAATTTTTATTTCAGATGTAGATATAACTAGAATATTTATTTTTCTGGAAGCTAATGCTTGAAACATCCTGTAAGTTATTCCAGGTGTAGTTATCATCCCTACTCCAATAATAGAAACTTTTGATAAATCTTTATCAAAAGACAATTTTTTATATGATATGGACTTATTTTTTTTTATTAATCTCTCAGTTTTTTTCAAATCCTCAGACTTAATTGTAAATGTTAAATCTGTCTCTTTTCCATTTTGAGATATATTTTGAACAACCATATCAACATTAATTAAATTCTTAGATAATGGTCTAAAAATTGATGCTGCTACTCCAGGTCTATCTTTAACACCTATAATCGTGATTTTAGCATCATTTTTTGTCGAAGAAATCCCAGTTATAATTTGATTACTGAAAATCTTATTTGAACCTGTTATTAAAGTTCCACTTTTTGAAACAAATGAAGATTTTACTTTGATATCAATTTTATTTAACTTCGCATCCTGAACCGAAGTAGGCTGCATTACTTTTGACCCAAGGGATGCCATTTCCAACATCTCGTCATAAAAAATTTTTTTAATTTTTTTTGCTTTGTTGTGTTGCCTTGGATCTGTAGTATAAACTCCTTCTACATCAGTATAAATTATACATTCATCAGCTTTAATAAATTTTGCAAGCATAATTGCAGTTGCATCAGATCCACTTCTTCCTATGGTAGTAATTCTAAAATCATTATTAATTCCTTGAAAACCAGTGATTATAGGTATTCCGCCTGACTTAAGGTATTTATTTATTTCTTTAATACCTACTGAGCTAATTCTTGCACTTGAATGAGGACCATCTGTAAAAATAGGTAATTGCCAAGATGTCCAAGATCTTGATTTAAAACCATTATGTTTCAATCTTCCTGCAATAAGTGCACATGATACCTGTTCTCCAGTCGAAACTAATACATCATATTCTGCTCTATCAAAATTATTACTAATTGATTTTGATTTATTTACCAATTCATTTGTCACACCACTCATTGCTGATGACACAACAACCACTTTATTTTTATTCTTTTTGTAAAAAGCAATTATTTTACATACCTTTTTAATTCTATCTATAGACCCTACAGATGTTCCTCCAAATTTTAATACAACTGTTTTCATGCTAGCTTTAATTATTAATATTTAATAAATAATGGATAAAATACATCTAAATTATTATGTCAACTATTTATCTCAATGACTAGTGTAAATAAAAAAGAAATAGATAAATTTTCTATAATGGCTGATGAATGGTGGGATCCAGAGGGGAAATTTAAACCACTTCACAAATTTAATCCAACAAGAATTAAATATATAAAGGAAAATATTATTAATAATTTTAAGTTAAAAAATAAATCCAAACCTTTGTCAGGAATAAGTATTTTAGATATTGGATGTGGTGGAGGATTGCTATCTGAACCAATGTCAAGAATGGGTGCTAATGTAACTGGTATTGATGCATCTGACAAAAATATAAGAATTGCAAAACTTCATTCAAAAAAAAATAAACTAAAAATTAATTATTTATGTTCGTCACCTGAAAAACTTAAAGCTACAAAAAAATTTGATGTTATATTAAATATGGAAATTGTTGAACATGTGGAGGATATAGATTTTTTTTTAAAGTCTTGCTCGAAACTTCTAAAAAAAAATGGACTAATGTTTGTTGCAACTATAAATAAGACATTAAAATCTTATATTTTTGCAATTGTTGGAGCAGAGTATGTTTTAAGATGGCTACCAATTGGAACACACGAGTGGGAAAAATTTGTGAAACCTGAGGATCTTAAAAAAATTTTAACAAAATATGATTTATCTCTCAATAAATTAGAGGGTATGAATTTTAACATTATTAAGGATGAATGGAGTATTTCTAAAAATTTATCTGTAAACTATATAGCAAAGTTTATTAAAAACTAATTTTCTTTTTCGTCTATCCAAGGTATCAATTGAGCATCTATACCTTCCTCTTTTAATTCTTTTAAATCTTCCTTTGATGCACTACCGTAAATACCCTTTGATTTTTTTTTACCATTATAATGAATTGATCTTGCCTCATAAGCAAAATTATCACCAACATAATTAAAATTGTCTTTAATAAATTTTTGATAATCTTTTATAGTTTTTTTTACTTTATTATATTTTTCTAAGTTTATTTTTTCATTAGTTTTAGATTTATGACTTATAAGCTGAGGTGACATAATTGTTTTTTCAACTTTTACTGAATTACAATTATGGCAATTCAAAAGTTTTTTCTTTTTTAATCTTTCATACTCGCTTGAAGATGCAAACCAACTATCAAATTTTAAGGCACATTCTTTACAAAAAAGTTTATATTTAATCATAAATATTAGTTAATCATACAATTTAGTTTTTCAATATGTTAACTTCTGTAGTCTGCATTAATCTCAATATATTTTTTCGTTAAATCCATAGAATAAACTGTGAAGTTTTTGTTTCCTGTAAATGTTTCAATGTTTATTTCTATATTTTCAGATTTCATGTAGTTTGCAGTTTGCTTTTCATCGTAAGTTTGATTAAGTTTTCCTCCTTCTACAATTAATATACTTCCAAACTTAATTGATAATTTTTTTAAATTAATTTTAGGTCCTGCTTTACCGATTGCCATTATGACCCTTCCCCAATTTGGATCTTCTCCAGCAATCGCAGTTTTTACTAATGGTGAATTTGCAACTGAGAAAGCAATTTTTTTTGCATCTATTTCACTTTTACACTTACTAACATTTATTATTATGAATTTTGATGCTCCTTCACCATCTAAAACCACTCTCTTAGCTAGATTTAAAAGAACATTATTTAGTGCTTTATCAAAATTTTTAATTTTATTTTCATTTATACTTTTCACTTGGTAATTTTTAACTTCATTAGTTGCAAAAATAGTTGCCATGTCATTGGTGCTAGTATCTCCGTCGCAAGAAATAGCGTTAAAAGTATTCGTTATATTTTTTTTTAATAACTTTCCCAAAATATCATTAGATAAAGTTGCATCAGTAAATATATACGCAAGTGTCGTAGCCATATTTGGATATATCATTCCTGATCCTTTGGCTATTCCATATATTTTTACTTTTTCACTTCCAATATAACATTCCTCCATAGCTAATTTTGGCTTCGTATCGGTGGTCATTATTGCAAGTGCTGCCTTCATCCAAAGAAATTTATTCTGAGTATAACGAATTTTTTTGATTAAATTTGGAATACTATTAGAAATTTTTTCATATGGAAAAACTTCTCCAATAGTACCTGTGCACCCAAAAATTATATTTTTTGTAGAAATTTTTTTAGGATTATGCTCGTCTTCTGCCTGTTTTTTGTTTAGTTGTTTAGCTGTTAAATCTGCTATTTTTTTTAAACTTTCATACCCTTTCTTTCCAGTGAAAGCATTGGCGTTTCTTGTATTTACTATGAGAGAATATATTTTTTTTGGTCTTTGGTTTATATTCCATTTTATATTTTCAGATACTATTTTTGATTGGGTGTAAACAGAAGCGTAATTGGCGCCTTCTCTAAAATAGAACATTGTTAAATCATCTCTTATATCTTTATATAAATTTGCTGAAACAACTGAAATTGAAAGACCATCTAAATGATCCAGGTCTTGAAAATCAATCATTTTAGTATTTTTTGATTGAGATGATAAAAAATTTGTTAAATTAATTCCCATATTGTTTAAATTATTTATTTAATACATATATTAAACAATATAAGTAAAGAATAAATCAAATAGTAATGTTTAACCCATTAAATTTAATAACAAAATTTATCAAATCTAGTAATGAAAAAGAGCTAGATAGAATTGGTAAAATTGTTGAAAAAATAAACTCGTACGAGGAAAATTTTAAAAATTTAAATGAAGTAGAATTTCCAAAAAAAACTAATGAATTTAAAAATCAGATTAAAAATGGAAAATCTTTGGATGAGTTGCTTCCTGAAGCTTTTGCTTTAGTAAGAGAAGCTGCCAAAAGAACACGAAATGAAAGGCACTTTAATGTTCAATTAATTGGAGGTGTAGCTTTACATCAGGGCAAAATAGCTGAGATGAGAACTGGAGAAGGAAAAACTTTAACCATAACACTTGCTGCCTATTTAAATGCATTGAGCGGTAAAGGTGTTCATATAGTAACTGTAAATGATTATCTTGCAAAAAGAGACTCCATTGAAATGGGACAAATTTACAATTTTCTTGGTCTTTCATCGGGATTTATTAACAATTATCAAGATGATGCCGAACGTAAGAAAAACTATAATTGTGATATCACTTATGCAACTAATAGTGAATTAGGATTTGACTACTTAAGAGATAATATGAAGTTTTCTGAAAAAGAAATGGTTCAGAGAGATCATAATTTTTCAATAGTTGACGAGATTGACTCTTGTTTGATTGATGAAGCAAGAACACCTTTGATAATTTCCGGAGCAGCTGAAGATAAAACTGCTCAATATCTAGCAATTGATAAACTAATTAGAATCTTAAATAATAAAGACTTTGAAATAGATGAAAAAGAAAAGAGCATTTTATTGACAAATGATGGAATTAATAATGTTGAAAAACTTTTTTCTAACGCAGGAATTTTAAAAAATAATAATTTTTATGATCCAGAAAATTTACATTTAGTTCATCATGTTAATCAAGCTTTACGAGCAAATCATTTATTTGAAAAGGGCAGAGATTATATTGTTAAAGATGGAAGTCTTAAAATTATTGATGAACTTACTGGAAGAATTTTAGAAGGCAGACGTTTTGGAGATGGTTTACATCAAGCATTAGAGGCTAAAGAAAAAATTCAAGTACAGGCTGAAAATCAAACGTTAGCTTCAATAACTTATCAAAATTATTTTAAACTTTATAAAAAAATATCTGGTTGTACTGGTACGGCTGCTACAGAGTCCGAGGAGTTTTTTGAAATTTACAATCTTCCTGTTGTTGTTATTCCAACAAACAAAGAGATGATTCGAAAAGATTTTAACGATCTAATTTTTAGAACAGAAAAAGAGAAAAATGAAGCAATTATAGAAAAAATAATTGAAAGAAATAAATTAGGTCAGCCTATTTTGGTATTTACCTCAAGTATTAATAAATCTGAAGTTTATTCAAATTTGTTAAATCAAAAAAATATTAAACATGTAGTGTTAAACGCAAAAAATCATGAAAATGAAGCTGAGATAATTGCAAATGCAGGAAAAGAAAATTCATTAATAATTACAACAAGTATTTCGGGAAGAGGAGTTGATATTCAACTTGGTGGTAAGAAGGGCTCTATTCCAGAGGAGGAACTTAAAATAAATAAAGATAAAATTAAATCCTTAGGTGGTTTATTTGTAATTGGCACAGAAAGAATGGAGTCTAGAAGGGTGGATAACCAGGCAAGAGGAAGATCTGGAAGACAGGGAGATGAAGGTAGCTCTGTATTTTACGTCAGTCTAGAGGATGATTTAATGAGAATTTTTGGATCAGATTCTATGAATAATATGCTCGAAAAACTTGGACTTAAAGACGGTGAAAGTATTGATCATCCATGGATTAATAAAGCTTTAGAGAGAGCACAGCAGAAAGTGGAAGCTAGAAATTTTGATATAAGAAAAACACTCATCAAATTTGATAATGTTCTTAATGATCAAAGGCATGTTGTATTTTCACAAAGAAAAAATGCGATGAATAGTGAAAATATCTTTGATTATTCAGATGAATTTTTAAAAGAAATATCTGATGATTTAATTAATTTAAAAATTTCAAATTTATCTAATCCTAAAAGTAATGAATTTTATAATAAAACTAAACAAATAGTTGGAAAAAGCTTTGAAGAAGCTGAATTTAAAGATTTAATTGAAGCAAAAGATAAAGATTTCAGAGAGAAGATTTCTAATAAGTTTCAAGAAACTAGAAATGAACGGATTAAACTTCTAGGTGAAGATCATGCAAAAGAAATTGAAAAAAGAATTTTTCTTCAATCAATTGATTTAAACTGGAAATCTCACATTCAATATTTGGAGCAATTGAGACAAGTTATAGGATTAAGATCTTATGGTCAGAGAGATCCTTTAGTTGAATACAAAAAAGAAGCATTTGAATTATTTTCAAATCTTCTAGAAAAATTAAAGTTAGATTATGTAAGTATTTTAATGAACCTAAAGGTAGTAATGGAATCAAATAATGAAGAAAAAAATTCTAAAAAAATAAATCCATCTGATAATCCAAAATGTTTATTGTTAATAAAAAAAAATCAAAAAATTTCTAGAAACGATAGATGTGAGGCTACAGGAAAAAAATTTAAAAACTGCTGTGGAGCCTTATAGAATTTAAATTAATAAAAAGATTGAAGAAACTAAAATTAATCCACCAATAACCGCTATTAATATTTTTTTTGATTTAAAAATTTGATCAAAGTTATTTTTCTTAATTGTTAATGTACTTAAATCTTCAGTACTAGTCATAAAACCATCATTTCTTCCAATTTTTAGAAATTTATTTTTTCTCTCAGTCATTATTTCTTCAGAGGATAAGTTGTCAAAATAATTTAAATTTTTTGTTAAGGTTTGTCTGATATTGGTTAATATTATATCTCTATCTCTGTGTGCACCACCTAATGGTTCGTCAATTATTTCATCAATAACTTTTAACTTAAGTAAATCTTTAGCTGAAAGCTTCATAGCTTTCGCAGCATCAAGCATTTTTTTTGGATCTCTCCATAGAATAGTTGCACATCCCTCAGGGGATATTACTGAATAAATTGCATTTTCTAGCATAAGGACTTTATTTGATGAAGCTAATGCAATTGCTCCACCAGAACCACCTTCACCTATAATTATTGCAATTGTTGGAACTTTAAGCTCCATACAGCACTCGATTGATTTTGCAATTGCTTCTGCTTGTCCTCGTTCTTCGGCTCCTACACCTGGATATGCTCCTGGAGTGTCAATAAAAGAGATTATGGGAATATTAAATTTGTTTGCTAAGTTCATTAATCTTATAGTTTTTCTATAACCTTCTGGCCTCATCATTCCGAAATTTCTTTCTATTCTGCTATCCAAATCTTCTCCTTTCTCTTGTCCTATCACTAAAACTGATTTTCCATTAAATTTTGCAAATCCAGTTAAAACCGATTTATCTTCTCCATAATATCTATCTCCAGATAGTGAGATGAAATCATCAAACAAATTATCAATAAAAAATTTTGCTTTAGGTCTATCTTCATGACGAGCGACCATAGTAGTCTGCCAAGGATCTAGATTGGAATAAATATTTTTTAATTTTTCATCTATTTCTGTTTGAGTGCTTGAAATTTTTTGAGTATCGACTTCTGATAATCCCTCTTGATTGTAAGGATCTTTCAATTTTTCTAGTTCGTTTTCTAGATCTTTAATTTCTGTTTCAAAATTTAGATAATTTTTCATATTTTATTTATAGCGGATGGTTAAAATACAAAAAAGGCAATAAAATGATATTAAATAAGGTGTAATTCTTATTAATTGACTTAAATCATTTAACAGATACAAATTCATTATCGGGAGAGACTATTTTTAGCGCCGAAGGAGCAACCACCCCGGAAACTCTCAGGCAAAAGGACCGATTAAAGCATAACACTCTGGAAAGAGATTGATTTCCGCCGAAGGAGTAAAGCTCTCAGGCAAAAATACAGATGGGGTACGAAGTTAAGTGCTATGCAAGAAAAATACATTAAAATTAACAACCTTCAAGTATCTGAAAAACTATCTAACTTTGTAAGCGACGAATTATTAAAAGGGACTGATATATCAGCAGAAAATTTTTGGTTAGGTCTTGAGGAAACTCTTGATGAGCTAGCACCAAAAAATAAAGAATTAATTAAATTTAGAGAAGAATTGCAGAAAAAAATTGATGAATGGCATATTAAAAATAAAGGTAAAGAATTTAATTTAAATGAATATAAAAAATTTTTATTAGAAATTGGTTACTTAAAAGAAGAAGGGCCTGACTTTAAAATTGAAACCAAAAATGTTGATGAAGAAATTGCAAGTATAGCAGGGCCTCAGTTGGTTGTGCCTGTGATGAATGCAAGATATGCATTAAATGCTGCGAATGCAAGATGGATGAGTTTATATGATAGTCTTTATGGTACGGATGTAATTGAACAGTCTGAGGATAGCGTATCTGAAAGATATGATCCCTTAAGAGGTGAAATGGTTATCAAATATGGAAGAGATTTTTTAGATAAATACTTTCCATTAGCGGGATTAAGCTGGAATAAAATTACAAGTTTTGCTGTAAAATTTGGAAAATTAAAAGTTTTGAAAGGTGCCGATATTTTTGATTTAGAGGATGAAAATAAATTTATTGGACACAGAGGTGAAAGTGATAATCCATCCGCAATTATTTTAAAAAATAATAATTTACATATTGAAATTCTAAAAGACTCAAGAGCTTTTGCTGCCCAACAAGATCATGCTGGTATTAGTGATATAATACTAGAGTCAGCAGTGTCAACAATTTGTGATAATGAAGATAGTGTAGCAGCAGTTGACTCGAAAGATAAAATTATTTGTTATCGAAATTGGCTAGGTTTAATGAAGGGAGATCTTAAGTCAAAATTTGAAAAAGAAGGAAAATTATTTGAGAGAAAATTAAATCCACACAGAAGTTATATCTCAAAAGATGGCAAAGGCTTAAAGTTGCATGGTAGAAGCCTATTGCTTGTAAGGAATGTCGGTCATCTGATGAAAAATCCTTCAATTTTATTGGGTGATGGAAGCGAAATACCTGAGGGTATTATGGATGCATTTATAACTACAGCAGCCGCGCTACATGATATTAAAAATAAAAATAATTCAAGAACTGGATCAGTTTATATTGTAAAACCTAAAATGCATGGTCCAGACGAGACGGCATTTACAGATTTAATTTTTTCTAAAGTTGAGGAAGTTCTAAATTTACCTAAGTACACATGTAAGATTGGGATTATGGATGAAGAGCGAAGAACATCAGCAAATTTAAAAGAATGTATTAGAAGTCTCAAAAATAGAGTTTTTTTTATCAATACTGGTTTCTTAGACAGAACTGGTGATGAAATGCATACATCAATGGAAGCCGGTCCTATGATTAAAAAAGGTGATATGAAATCGTCTAAATGGATTACTGCATACGAAAATAACAATGTTGATATTGGTTTAAATTGTGGGTTTTCTGGTAAAGCTCAAATTGGAAAAGGAATGTGGGCAATGCCAGATAAAATGAAAGATATGATGGAGCAAAAAACAGGACACTTAAAAGCAGGTGCAAATTGTGCGTGGGTTCCATCACCAACAGCAGCTGCATTACATGCTCTACATTATCATGAAATAAATATTTTCGATGAACAAAAAAAATTAACTGATAGAGAACCAGCTATGCTTGATGATCTTTTAACAATTCCAATAGCAGATAGACCTAATTGGTCTGTAGAGGATATAAATAAAGAAATTTCAAACTCTGCACAAACTTTATTGGGGTATGTTGTAAGGTGGGTCGATCAAGGAGTAGGTTGTTCAAAAGTTCCTGATATTAACAATATTGGCTTGATGGAAGACAGAGCAACTCTAAGAATTTCTTCACAACATATAGCCAACTGGATTCATCATGGAATTACAACAAAAATACAAGTAACTGAAATAATGAAAGAGATGGCCAAAATAGTAGATGATCAGAACAAAGATGATCCGCTATATGTTAAAATGAGTGATGATTATGAAAATTCTATAGCGTTTCAAACTGCTTGTGATTTAGTGTTTAAAGGTAAAGAGCAACCTTCAGGTTATACTGAACCATTACTTCATTTAAATAGATTGAAAAAAAAATCTAATCTGAGTTCGAAACCAAATTAGACCTATTTTTAAAAGCAGAAAATAAAGTTCCATCATCTAAACTTTCAATTTCTCCACCAACAGGTAATCCTTGTGCTAATTTAGTAATCTTAACATTCAAATTTTTTAAACTATCTTGAATATAATATGCAGTTGTTTGACCTTCAACAGTTGCACTAGTTGCAAGTATGACTTCTTCTATCTTATCTTTTTTAACTCTTTGCACTAAAGAATTAATTAATAAATCCTCTTTTTTTTGTCCAGCTGACGAAATAGTGCCTCCTAAAATATGAAAATAACCTTTATATATATTTGAACTTTCTATACTCCACTGGTCAGATATATTTTCTACTACACAAATTTTTTCATATTTTTTATCTACAATTTTACAATTTTCATAATCACACTCTATTGAAATAGATTTTAGAGCCCCACAAATTTTGCATCTAGAAATATTTTTATAAACATCCGCTAATGATTTTGCTAAAGGTTTTACTAGTTCATCTCTATTATTAATTAACTTTAATACAATCCGCTTTGCTGATTTAGGACCCAAGCCAGGCAATTTTGATATCAGTTTAATTAAATCATCTATCTCATTACCATTTTCCATATTTTATAAGGGCCATTTGAAACCTGGAATTCCAAACCCACCTGTTGCTTTTGAAATTTCCTCAGTTGTTTTTGATTTAAGTTGAGATTTAGCACTATTATGTGCTGCAACAATTAAATCTTCAATTATGGTTTTGTCCTCTTTCATAATTTCATCAGATAACTTTATTGTTTGCATCTCTCCCTCTCCATCCAAAGTTATCTTTACAGAATTTGAACCCGAAACTCCTTCAACTCTAATTTCCTTAATCTTTTGTTGGCTTTCTTTCATTTTTGCCTCAAGTTCTTTTGCTTTATCTAAAATTTTACTAAAATCAGTCATTATCAACTCCATTTTTTTTTGAATTTACATCTATTAATTCGGCATCAGGAAATTTATCCATCACACTTTTAAATATTTCTGAATTTTTCATTTCATCCATTAACTTTTTTTTTACATTTTTTTCTTTATCTTTTACTGAAATCTGCCCTTTTAATTTACTAAACGTAATAATCCATCTTTCACCGGTCCATTCAAAAAGCTTTGATGATAAATCTTTTACAAAATCTTTATCTAAACTTTCATTAAAAGATATTTCAATTCTGTTTTTTTCAAATTTTACAAGGTTAACATTTTTTTCTAATTCGTATTTAAGTTTGATTTCTTTTCTTTTTGAGCAAATTTCAATTAAATCCTCAAATGCATTTATATTAATTTTATGTTCTGCTTTAATTTCTGTTTGAACTTCTGGTTTGGTTTTTTCTTCCTGTGCAATATTCTTGATTTGATTGATTGCTTTAGGAGTTAATTCAGTTTCTTTATTGTTAACTAAATTTTCACTCTTCAAATCAATCTCAACTTTTTCAACTTTATTTTTAGATTTTACAGAACTTAAATGCATCAGTCTTATTAAGAACATTTCAATTGAAAGGTGCTGGTTTGAAACAATATCAATTTCTTCAAGAGAAGAAATGGCAAATTGCCAAAATAATATCAATACCTCTGAATCTATTTGATTTGATAAATTTTTAATTTTAGAAAATTCTTCATCATTTAATGAAAAGTTTGTGCTTTCTAAAGTTAAAGAATTAATATTTTTAAAATAATAAAGTAACTCTAAGAAGTCATTAATAAAAACTTTTGGTTCAACACCTTGGTCATAAATTTTTCTATAAATATTTATTACTTTTGTTTCTTCACCTTTTAAAATCAGCTCAAATAAGTCAATTAATTGAGATTTATCGAAATATCCAAAAATTTTCTGAGCTGAATTTAAATCCAATTCCTTTCCATCATCCAAACTTAATAATGCTCTATCTAATAATGATAAAGCATCTCTAACAGAACCTTCCGAAATTTTTACTATAAGCTTTAAAGCATCTTCTGTTATTTTTCCATTTTCCTTATCTTTAATTAATTTTATATATTCTAATAATTCTGAGGATTTAATTCTAGACAAATCAAATCTTTGACATCTAGAAACAACAGTAATAGGAATTTTTTTTATTTCTGTTGTTGCAAAAATAAATTTTAAATATTCAGGTGGCTCTTCTAAAGTTTTTAATAATGCATTAAATGCTTGCTTGCTAAGCATATGAACTTCATCAATTATGAAAATTTTATATTTTGCAGATGTTGGCCCATATCTAGAAAATTCAATCAAATCTCTTACGTCGTCTACGCCTGTTTTGCTTGCGGCATCCATCTCAAGAACATCGATATGATTTGAGTTTGTAATCGCATCACAATTATCACATTTAATTTTACATTTATTTTCTATTCCATTTGAACAATTAAGTGCTTTTGCAACAATTCGTGCTGTTGTAGTTTTTCCTATTCCCCTTATTCCAGTAAACAAATATGCATTAGGTATTTTGTCAGCTTTAATCGAGTTGGTAATAGTTTCTACAACAACCTCTTGACCAATAAGATCATCGAAAGTTTGTGGTCTATATTTAAGCGCTAATACTTTTGAGTTATTATTCATATATCTATAAGGAGACTAGAACCTGAATAACTGTCTCTACGACTGCTTCCGTTAAGATCTGGTCGGGTTCAAGCAGCATCCACCTCTAGCCTCCAAATCTATTATAGCAGTTAAAATTTCTAATCTACAAGAAAAGATTCTTATTTATTTTGTCTCAAACTATCAGCTTCAAAAACACCTAGAACGTGAAAATCCTCACAATGTAAGCCCAGCTCTTCAAGAGATTTTTGAACTTTTGAGTCTTCAATATGTCCATCTAAATCACATAAAAAAAAATAAGAATCGAAACTATTTTTTTCTGGATAACTTTGTAGTTTAGTTAAATTGACACCATTAATAGCAAAACCTCCTAGTGATTGATAGAGGGCAGCTGGCTTACTTTTCAATTTAAATAAAAAAGAGGTTATATAAGTTTTGTCTTTAAATTCTGGTTGAGAAATATTTTTTCCCATAACCAAAAATCTTGTCAAATTTCCACTTTCATTTTCTATATTTTTTTCAATTACTTCTAAGCCATAAATTTCAGCGCTTAAGGAAGATGCTATCGCAGATTGTTTGATATCTTTTGTTTTAGAAATCATTTCAGCAGATCCAGCAGTATCTGCTCTAATATGTTCTGCTAAATTATTTTCTTTTATAAATTTTGAACACTGAGACAATCCTTGAGCATGTGAGTATACTTCTTTGATATCTTTTAATTTAGCTCCAGGTTGTCCTAATAAGTTGTGTTCAATTTTTTGAAAATGCTCTTTATAAATATTAAGCCTATGTTTAAATATTAAATATTCAATTCCAATATTACCAGTAATTCTATTTGATTCTGGAATTATAATTCTGCTATCTGGCTCTTCAGATGCTTTGTTAAAACACTCATCAAAAGTTTTACAAGGTAATATTTCTGCTTTAGGATCAATAGAAAGCGCTGCTAAATGAGAATATGCACCAAAGGTTCCCTGAAAATAAATTTTACTCATCAATTCTTATATTCCATTATTTTTTTTAAGGCTAGATAATCTTCTTCTGTATCCACTCCTATTGGAGATGACATAGCAAGTGAAACATTGATATCAATATTATTATCTAATGCTCTTAACTGCTCTAGTCGATTTTCTATTTCATTTTTGGATTGATCCAAGTGAACAAATTTTTCTAGACAATCTCTTGAATAACAATAAATTCCAATATGGTGATAAATATTTTCTACCTGCTCAGATTTTCTTGAAAAGGATACAGCCTTTGGAAAATGATCACTTTCTAGGCTATTTTCAGTAATGACCTTAACAATATTTTCATTCTTAAGGTTTTTATTATCTTTTATTTTTGCCGCAAGAGTTCCTAAATTAGAATTATTTTTTACCATTTTGACATTCAAACTTTTGATATCATCAATATCGATTGCTGGTTCATCACCTTGTAAATTCATAATAAAATCAACACCTCTAACATTTGATTTTTTAAGTGCTTCGTAAATTCTATCTGTTCCTGTCTTATGTTTATTGCTGGTCAAAATAGCATTGAAACCATTACTTTTAACATCATCAATAATTTCTTGATCCTCTGTAGCTACAATCACGTCTCCAATATTGGCTTCTCCAGCTTTTTTAGACACATGTGATATAATTGATAAACCATTTATTTTTAATAACGGTTTACCTGGAAGCCTAGACGCAGACATTCTAGAGGGTATAATTACTAAAGTTTTCATTATATTTTCAAATTATTATACTCATTAAACAACTATAGAGGCAAATTTATACATTAAATTTTAGCTTTTTTTTAATTTATCGTGTTATACGTTCACTACAAAAATTAGAAAAAATGGATTCTTTCGAAATAAATAAAATAGTTGCTGCAGTTTTAATGGTTGCCCTGCTTGTTATCGGTATTGGAAAATTATCTGATGTTATATTCCATGTAGAGAAACCTGAAACGCCTGGTTATTCAGTTGAAGTAGAAACTGCCACTACTGTATCCACAACCAGCTCAAGCACGACGTCAGACAAAATTGATATATCAGCATTGATGGCAATGGGAGATATTGCTCATGGTGAAAAAGTTTTTAAAAAATGCGCAGCTTGTCATTCAATTGTTAAAGGAGGAAAAAATGCTATAGGTCCAGCGCTATATAATGTTGTAGGAAGAAAAGTTGGAGCCGTTGAAGAATATAAATATTCTAAAGCATTAGCAGCGTATGATAAAGAGTGGACTTTTGAAGAACTAAATGGATTTTTAATTAAACCTGCAAAATGGATAAAGGGAACAAAGATGGCATATGCAGGTCTTAGAAAAGAAAAAGATAGAGCCTCTGTAATAAAATATCTAAATGAAAATTCAGACAGCCCTTTGCCGCTACCTTAATTTTCCAAAACAATATAATAAAATACTTTTTTGTACATGAACTCTATTGAGTGCTTGTTGCCATACGTGAGATTTTTTTCCCAGAAAAACATCATCACTCACTTCGTCTCCTCTAGGTAAACAATGTAAAAAAATACAACTTTTTTTTGCGTAACTCATTAATTTTTTATCAATTTTAAAATTTTTGAACGCTTTTATTTTTTTCTTCTTATTAACTTTGTCATTTAGAGAAATAACTTTATCGGAAAAAATTACGTCTGCACCAGAAACTGCTTTTTTTGCATCATTATAAATGTAAATTTGTTTATTATTTTTTTTGACCCAAGCTCTAACTTCTTTTCCTGGTTCAAATTTTTTTGGACAGCCAATACTTAGCTTGAAAGAAAATTTTACTGATGCAGCTATTAAACTATCTAAAACATTGTTGGAGTCACCAATCCAGCAGATATTTAAATTAGAAATAGATTTCTTCGTTATTTCCTCAACAGTAAAAACATCTGATAAAACCTGTGTTGGATGAGACGAAGGACTTAAGCCATTGATGACGGGTATAGATAAATATTTTTCAAAATTTTCGACTTTTTTATCACTATCAGTTCTAAGCATAAATCCATCACCATAGGTCGAAAGAATTTTAGCCGTATCAGCAATGCTCTCTCCACCTTGACCCAAATGAAGCTCATTAGATCTTAAAGTCAAAGTACCACCGCCTAATTGTTTGATAGCTAAATAAAAGCTTAATCTTGTTCGCAAACTAGATTTTTCAAACATTTGAATCAATAATTTTCCTTTTAAGGGTGCACCCTTATCAACCTCTAATGTACTAAGTTTTTTTCTTAAACTTTTTCTTTTTTTTGCGTCAATAATGATCTTTCTTAGATCTTTTGCAGGTATATCTTTTAAGTTGATGAAATGTTTCATATTATTTTATCTGCGAACAGACTTTTTCAATAATTTTTAATGCTAAATCTAGTTCATTCTTTTTAACATTTAATGGAGGTAAAATCCTAACAACATTTTCTGCAGCTCTAATAGTTAGTAGCTTGTTGTTCATCAATTTTTTTATAAATTCAGTTTGATCTTTATATAACTGTATCCCAATTAAAAATCCTTTTCCTCTTATTTGCTTTATAATATTTGGATATTTTTCTTTAATTTTATTAAGCTTTAATAAAAAATATTTTGATAAACTTTTTACATTATTTAAAAATTTCTTATTTGATATGATATCCATTACGGTATTTCCAACAGCCATCGCCAAAGGATTTCCTCCAAATGTTGATCCATGAGTGCCTGGTATCATGCCTGAGGCAACCTTTTTATTCATTAAAACCGCTCCAATAGGAAATCCTCCACCTATTCCTTTTGCAATTGGCACAATATCAGGTTTTACTTTAGATTTTTCAAAAGCAAAAAAATCACCAGATCTTCCAATTCCACACTGAACTTCGTCAAGAATTAATAATATTTTTTTCTTATTGCATAATACTCTTAATTCTTTCAAGCACCAATCTGGTATCACTTTTATACCACCTTCACCCATAATAGTTTCAACCATAATAGCAGCTGTGTTTTTATTAATTTTTTTTTTGAGAGAATTATGATCTCCAAAACTAAAGTGATCAAAACCTGTTACTTTTGGACCAAATCCCTCTGTCATTTTCTTTGATCCACTAGCAAAAATTGCTGCTAAGGTTCTTCCATGAAAGGAATTTTTAATACACAAAATTCTATTTTTATTTGGTTTACCTATTGAATAAAAATATCGTCTAGCAACTTTAATTGCTGCTTCGGTAGCTTCAGCCCCGCTATTTTGAAACATTACATAATTAGCAAAAGTTTTTTTACATAACTTTCTAGCCAATGTTTCTCCTTCTGGAATTTGGAAAGCATTTGAAACATGCCAAAGTTTTTTTGACTGATCTCTTATTGTTTTAACTAATTTTGAATGGGCATGACCTAAAGAATTTACGGCTATCCCTTGAACAAAGTCTAAATATTTTTTATTGTCTGCAGAATATAAATAACTTCCTTTTCCGTATTTAAAGGAAATTTTTTTTCTATTATAGTTTTTTGCCAAATAACTCATAAGTCTATTTTGTTTTATAAAGTTTAATTATTTATACAAGCAAGGATTGAAAACATATATCTTTTGTTAATTGAATATTAGTGTTGATAACTCTTATTTTTTGATTGTTTAATTTAATTTTATATCAGTATATTGTTATTTTATATAATTAACATACAAGATATAGAAATATGAGCTGGACAGAAGAAAAAGTTGAAAAATTAAAAGAACTTTGGGGGAAAGGAAGCACAGCTAGCCAAATTGCAGAGATTATTGGGGGCTTAAGTAGAAATGCCGTAATTGGAAAAGCTCATAGACTTAATTTATCTGCGAAAATAAAAACTCGTGCTGCGACTTCAAATAAAAGTTTTGAAAAGTCAATTGTTGAAAATAATATAAAAAATCCACGAGGTAGAAAAAGTAAATTTAAATCTTTAATAATCGAAAAAGACTTCGAACCAGAAAATCCTAAACATTTAGAAGAACTTGATGATAGTACGTGCAAGTGGCCAATTGGACACCCAGATGAAAAGTCATTTTATTTCTGTGGAAGATCATCTTTAAAGGATTTTTCTTATTGTAAACTACATTTGCTTTATGCTTATCAACCAAAAGGTAAGAAAGAGGATGTATCTGAAAAAGAAGAGATCCCAGAGTTTATTGGAAAAAAAATAAAAACGGCCTAGATTTAATTAACTTTTTTTGGAAGATCCTCATTATTGGATAAATATCTTTCCGTAGAAAATTGTCCTCCATCTCGCCACATGTAACAATATTTTTTTACTTCTTTGTCAAAAAATCTTACGCTTGGCACACCAATTTCAGTGTTTGTTTTATATTTGCCTGAAGAAATATTGTCATATTTTAAAAGTTTTAATTGATCTCTAGTAATTAATGGATTGGGCAAAAGCTCAAACATTCCTGCTGTAATTTTAGCAATTGGCAATGGCATAGGTAATAGTAATCTTTTTTTTCCAATCAAATTAAGTAATCGTCTTAATATTTCTTTAAAAGTAATTATTTCAGGACCAACACATTCTATAATATTTGAATAAATATTTTTTGAAATAACATGATAAATTGTATCAGTTAGATCCGAACAATGAATTGGGGCAAACTTTGTACGTCCACCATAGTAAAGTGGAAAGAGTGGTAAAGTATTTAATAATGTCATGAAACTTGTTGTAAAATTATCATCTACAGAATAAACAATTGAAGGTCTAAGTATTGTGGCAAGAGGAAAATTTTTTAAAATTTTATTTTCTCCCTCAAGTTTACTTTTAGCGTAAGAGGAGTCCACTGCCTCGTTTATACCTAGTGCAGATATATGAATAAAATTTTTTAACCCATATTCCTTACATAATTTTGCTAACAAAGATGGAAAAACTGAGTGAATATTATGAAAAGTATTACCTTTTTTTCCTTCGAATAAAATACCTACTAAATTTATACACAAATCTGTATTTTCAAAAAGTGCTCTTATCTTTTTTTCATCAAATATATTTGACTCTACTATATTTAAGTAGCCAGCATTTGCTTGGGTTTTGATGATAAAACTTTTTTGATGGATATTTCTAGTTACTACAGTTACTTTATAGTAATTCTTAGTAAGCTTTCTTATTAAATTTCTTCCAATTTGACCACTACCACCAAAAATTAGACAATTTTTTGCTTTCATATATAAATATTTTAAAATGAATAATAATATCCAACTATACAAAAACGATTTACCAGATGATTTAAATTTAGGCAATATAATAGCTGTTGATGGAGAATTTATGGGTCTAAATGTCAGGCGTGATCCACTTTGTTTAATTCAGATTTCCTCTGGTAATGGTGATGCACACTTAGTTCAATTTGATAGAAATAACTACTCTGCACCAAATCTAGTAAAAATTCTTAGTAATGATCAAATCACAAAAATTTTTCATTATGGTAGAGCAGATATTGCTCACATTAAATATTATTTAAAAACTGAAACAAATAATATACTTGATACCAAAATAGCCTCTAAGCTTGCAAGGTCCTATTCGGAAAATCATTCTTTAAAAGTTCTAATTAAGGAATTTATCAATATAGATATCAGCAAACAATTCCAAAATTCTGATTTTGGAGGAAATTTAACACCCGCACAAATTAAATATTGTGCAAACGACGTTATTTACTTACACAAAATTCACAGTGAGCTTGAAAAAATACTTAAGAGAGAAAATAGGATTAAACTTTATCAAAATTGTTTAAAATTTTTGAAAACTAGAGTAGATCTTGATTTAGCTTTATTTAAAGATGATATCTGGTCACATTAATGATTAAAAGAAAATTTACAAATATTGCAAAAGATGTAATAAATTTAGAAATCAAGGCTCTACAAGCATTAAAAAAAAATATTAATAATGAATTTAACAAAGCAATAATTCAAATATCAAAATGCCAATCCAAAATAATTTTATGTGGAGTTGGAAAAAGTGGACTTATAGCATCTAAAATCGCCGCAACACTAGCGTCAGTTGGAACACCATCATTCAGCATTTCAGCTAGTGAAGCTTCACACGGAGATCTTGGTATGATTTCTAAAAAAGATATTTTAATTTTAATTAGCAATTCTGGCGAGACAAATGAGCTTAAAAATATTATTCAGTTTGCAAAAAGAAATAAAATCCAATTGATTGGTATTGTATCTAAAAAAGATTCTATATTATATAAAGCTGCTGAGATTAAACTTCTAACTCCAAAAGTATTAGAGGCAGGTGGAATTGTTCCAACTGCCAGTACAACAGTACAGCTTGCCTTAGGTGATGCATTGGCAATTGCTACAATGAAATTTAAAAAATTCGACAAAATGGATTTCAAAAAATTACATCCAGCAGGAAGTCTTGGTGCTCAACTGAGAACAGTTGAAGATATTATGATTACTGGAAAAAAAATACCTTTCGTTAATGAAAATCTTAAAACTAAAGATGCTTTAAAAATTTTAACAGAAAAGAAGTTAGGTTTCTTAGTTATTAGAAACAAAAAAAATTTAACTTGCGGAATTATAACAGATGGGCAGATAAGAAGATTTAGTCAAAAAAATCCTAGTTTTCAATCGTTGCCTGTAAAAAAAATTATGACTAAAAAACCTATATCTATTGATAAAAATGAATTAGCTGTAAAAGCATTATCAATTATGAATAATAAAAAAATTACTTCCCTTATAGTTAATAGTAAAAAAAAGCCTCTTATAACTATTGGTGTAATTCATGTTCATACAATTTTGCAATCTAATATTTCATAAATGAATAAAAAAAAATTTGGAAAAATTTTTTTAATTATTTTCATTCCTGTCATAATTTTTTTTTTGATTTATTCAAAATACTTTCAAAAAGTTGAAACTACTAAAATAGATCCTAAAATTACAGATCAATCGACATATAACTCAAACATAATTGAAAATGTTAATTACACAACAGTAGATAATGACGGTAACGAATATAAAATTCACGCCTCTAAAGGTGAAATCGACTATTCTAATTCTAATATTTTATTTTTAACTAATGTAAATGCTATAATAAAACTCAAAAATTCGGAAAATATTACTATTTCATCAGATTATGGAAAATATAATTCTGAGAATTTTGATACAATTTTTTCTAAAAATGTAATAATTAACTATTTAAAAAATAAGATTACAGGAGAATATCTCGATTTCTCACTTGAGAGAAATTCAATGATAATCTCAAAAAATGTAGTTTATACAAATTTAGAAAATATTCTTAAAGCAGACGCGATTGAAATGAATATAAAGACAAAAGATACTAAAATTTTTATGTATGAAAACCAAAAAAAAGTAAATATTAAGAGTAAAAATTAAGATGGCAATCATAAAAAAATTCAGAATAAAATCTTTTAAAAATATAAATTCTATAATTGAATTTGAAAATGTATCTCTTTCTTATGGAAATCGATTAATTTTAGATAATATTAACTTTAAAATAAATGAAGGGCAAATTTTTGGAATGCTTGGACCAAATGGTGTAGGAAAATCAACAATATTTAATTTGATAACAGGATTAATAAGTCCTGTAACTGGTAAAATTAAAATTGCCGGTGAAGATGTAACTAGATATCCAGTTTATCTTAGAACAAAAAAATATAAAGTAGGGTATGTTCCACAATATGGAGGTTTTTTTAATGATCTTTCTCTTCATGATAATTTAAAAGCGATTAGTGAAATTGTTATTGATAAAGAAAATTATAGAAATGAAAGGGTTAATTACTTAATCTCAAAATTTGAGCTAGATAATTTAAAAGATATAAAAGCAAGATTTTTATCAGGGGGACAAAAGAAAAAGCTAGTAATTGCATTATCCCTATTAAGTGAACCAAAAGTTCTACTATTGGATGAGTGTTTCGCAGCTTTAGATGTAATGACGATAAAAATGTTGCAAGAAATTATTGTTGATCTTCAAAAAGAAAATCTAATTACAATTTGTATTTGCGATCATCAGGCTAGAGATCTTTTGGCGTGTGTGGATATCGCGATGATATTAAGTAATGGAAAAATTATTGCGGAAGATACTCCATCAAATTTAGTGAAAAATATTAATGCTAAAAATGCTTATTTTGGTGATAATTTTAAATTTAATTAATTATAAATGCCAAACTCTGTAATTATTAATAAAAAACTAAAAAAATTTAATAAAATAATCAACGTAAGTGGAGACAAAAGTATAAGTATTAGATGGGTATTGCTCTCATCACTTGCTAAGGGTGTTTCAAAAGCAAAAAATTTATTGATTTCAGAAGATGTTTTGGCAGCTCTTAATGCAATAAAGAAATTAGGTATCAAATCAATTATTAAAAAAAATTATTGTGTTATATTTGGAAAAGGTATCGAGGGTTACAAATATAAAAAAAACCTAAGAATTGATGCTAAAAATTCAGGTACTCTAGGAAGACTACTTCTTGGTTTGCTTGTAAATGCAAAATATCCAGTGAAATTAATTGGTGATAAAAGTTTATCAAAAAGGGATTTTAGTAGAATTTCAAAACCATTAAGTAAATTTGGAGCAAAATTTAAATTAAATAAAAATAAAAGTTTGCCCCTAACTCTAATTGGTTGCTCAAATTTAAAACCTATAAAATATCTTGAGCAGAAGGGTTCAGCGCAATGCAAAAGTTCTGTAATCTTCGCTGGAATGAGAACAAATGGCACAACATATATTAAAGCAAGAAAATCAAGAAATCATACTGAGCTTATGAGTAAATATTTAGGTTTACCGATCACAGTTGAAAAAGGAAATAATTATGACCAAATAAAAATAAACAAGGTAAGATATATAAAACCTTTAAATTATAATATTCCTTCAGATATAAGCTCAAGTGCTTTTTTTATTGTTTTAGCTGTACTATTAAAAGATTCAAAATTAGTAATTAAAAATGTGAATATAAATTCATCAAGAATAGGAATAGTTAAAATTTTAAAAAAGATGGGAATTAAAATTACATTTTTAAATAAAAGGATATATAAAGGAGAAAAAGTTTCTGATATTAAAATAAAGAGTCCAGATTTAATAAAGCCAATAAATTGTCCACCAAAACTAAATAGTGAAGCTATTGACGAATTTTTAGCTATTTTTTTAGTAGCAGCAAAGGCTAATGGGATATCTTATTTTAAAGATTTGGGAGAATTAAATCAGAAAGAAAGTCCGAGATTAAAATGGGGCAAAATTATTTTAGAGAAAATGGGTGTAAAAACTATCACCACAAAGAATTCAATTAAAATATATGGAAACCCAGATTTAAAAGTAAAAAAAAAAATAGTAATTAAAAACTTTTTAAAAGATCACAGGGTATTTATGACATGTGTAATTGCAGCTTTATCTATTGGTGGTAAATGGAAAATTTATGATAAGGATTCAATTAAAACCTCATTTCCAAATTTTTTGAAAATTATAAATCAATTAAAAAATTAAATAATGAAAAAAAGAAAAAATATTATTAAAATCGCGATAGATTCACCTGCTGCTGCTGGAGCAGGTACTTTAGCGAAATCTATTTCTAAACATTATAATCTTCTTTATTTAGATACAGGAAAAATATATAGATTTATTGCATATTTAAAATTAAAGTTTCCAAAAAAATTTAATCAAAAATATATAAAATCAAAAATAAATTCTCTAAAAATTAATGACTTATCAAATAAAATTCTTTTATCTGATAATATTGGAACAGAAGCCTCTATCATCTCAAAAATACCAAGCATAAGAAAAACTGTTCATTCTTTTCAATTAAATTATGCTTACAATCCTCCAAAAAAATTTAACGGATCGTGTCTTGATGGTAGAGATATTACCTATAACATTGTACCTGATGCTGATTTTAAATTTTTTATAACTGCTAACATAAAAACTAGAGCAAACAGAAGATATAAAGAACTCAAAGTATTTAACAAAAAAATCACTTATGAAGAAGTGCTAAAAAGTATTAAAAACCGGGATAAAAATGACCTAAATAGACAAATTTCACCCCTGAAGAAAACAAAAGATTCACTATTGATTAATACGACAAACCTTAATAAAAGGGCATGTTTTTTAAAAATAAAAAAAATAATAGACAGGAAACTAAAAATTAATGGAAATTTATAAAGATCTATCCAATCCAGCATCCCAAGAATTCGAAAAATTGTTAAATAGTCAACTCTCTAAGGTTCATATAGAAGAAGGAAAAATTATTGAAGGTAAAATAAATAAAATTACGGAAAAATTTGTTTTTCTTTTTGTTGAAGGTCTTAAATCAGAGCCAGTTTTAGATATTAATGAATTAAAAAGCATGGGTCTTTCTGAAAAAATTAAAATAGGTGAAAAAATACCTGTTTTATTAGAAAAAATTGAAGACAAAAATGGTGAGGTATTAGTGTCTGCTAGCAAAGCTCAGAAAATTAAAGGATGGGATAAACTAGTTGAGGCCTATGAAAAAAATGAACCAATAATGGGTAAAATAACCTCTAAGTGTAAAGGTGGCTGTATTGTAGAACATATTGATACGGGTTCTCTAATGTTTTTACCAGGATCTCAAATAAGTGATAAACCCATTAAAGATATTAGTCATTTAATGAACGAACCCCAAAAGTTTGCACTAATTAAACTTGATAAAGTCAGAGGAAACGCGTGTGTATCTAGAAGAGAAATAATTTCCTCTTTTAAAAAAGAAGACAAAGCTAAAATAATTGAAAAGTATAAAGTTGGAGATGTTATTAAAAATGCAGAAGTTAAAGGTTATAGTTCTTTTGGATGTTTCTTTAATGTAAATGGTGAGCTAGATGTATTGGTTCATCTGCAAGAGATATCATACTCTAGAGTAAATCACCCTGATGAAGTTTTTAATATTGGTGAAAAACACGATCTAAAAGTAATTAGCGTGGATAAAGAAAAATTGCAAGTAGGATGTTCAGTAAAACAACTTTCACCAGACCCATTTGAGCATATAGAAAATTACGAATTGAATAAAATTTACAAAGTCAAAGTAGTTAAATTAATGGACTTTGGAGCTTTTTGTGAATTAGAGCCAGGGTTAACAACTTTGCTTCATTCAAGTGAGCTTAGTTGGAATAAAAAAAATGTATCAGCTAAAAAAATGTTTAAAATAGGTGACGAAATTGAATGCGTAATTACTGAGATTGATAAAGAAAAAAGACGTGTAGCAATATCGCATAAATTAACACAGGAAAATCCTTTTGAAACTTTTGAAAAAAAATATCCAGTTGACTCGGTTGTTGAGGGAGAAGTTATAAATAAAAATGAATACTCTTTATTTGTAAAAATTGAAAATATAGATGTTGATGCTTTTTTACATTGTAATGACTTAACTTATTTAAATAATGGTGAAGAAGAACTTACCAAATATAAAAAAGGTGATAAAATTAAAGTTAAAGTTTTAGAAATAAAATCTTCAGAAAATAAAATTAGAGTTGGCTTAAGACAAACACTACCTGATCCTTTTGATTGGTTTAAAGATAAATCAAAAAATCAAATTATAACAGTAAAAGTTGTATCTACAGATAATAAGGGACTAACGGTTAGGCCTGATGGATGTGAAATGGACTTCCAGATCAAAAAATCGGCAATTGCAATCAATGCATCAGATGCTCGTCCAAGTAGATGGACAGGAGGCGAAAAATTAGACTGCGCGATTGCTGATTTGGATTTAGCTAAAAGAAGAGTAACTTTAAGTATTAAACTATTAGAAGAAATTGAGAAAAAAGAGGCATTAGAAAAATATGGATCTGAAGGCTCTGGAAAAAATCTTCCATTTTCATCTTTATCTGATGACCTAAAGAAAAAAGAAGAAGAAAAGTAATAATTAAAAGAATTCAATTTGGCTATTGTAAAATCAAAGCTTTTAAAACAACTCTCAAATAACTATCCGAATTTTCTTAAAAAAGATCTAGAAAAGTTCACAGACATAATCCTAAATGAAATTAAAAGAGCCTTAAAGAGAGGTGATAGAGTAGAATTAAGAGGTTTTGGTATCTTTTCAACGAATACTCAAAAAGCAAGAATTTCAAGAAATCCAAAAACTGGAGAGAAAGTAAACACACCTGAAAAAAAAACAATTCACTTTAAAATGTCAAAAGACTTGTTTAAAAAATTAAATAACAATGAAGAATAGAAATATATTTGTAGCTTGTGATACTTCAAATTTAAATGAAATTAAAAAAATAATTTTGCAAACAAAGACCAATAAATTAAAAATTATCCCAAAATTTGGTCTACAGTTCTTTTACTCAAAAGATGGTAGAAAATTCTTAGAAAAAATTAAAAACGATTTTTGGTTAGATTTAAAAATAAATGATATTCCACAAACAGCAATGTCTGCAATTGATAGTTTAAAAGACTTAAAAAGATGTAAATATATTACAGTTCATGCAAATGGTGGACTGGAAATGCTAAAGACTGTTAAAAAGAGAACAGGAAAAATAAATAAAAATTTAAAAATATTAGGTGTTACAGTTTTAACAAGTTTGGATGAAAAATCACTTAAACAAATAGGATATACAAAGAAAGTTAAAAAATTAGTTTTGAAACAAGCTGATCTAATAAACAAATCTAAATGTGATGGAATAGTCTGTTCCGCTAAAGAAGCAACGATGGTAAGAAAAAAGTACAAAAATTTATTTATTGTAACTCCAGGTATAAGATTGCCTGGAGATGTTTCTGATGATCAAAAACGTGTTATGACTCCTAAAGATGCATTTAAAAATAAAGTTTCAGGCATTGTAATGGGAAGATCTCTAACAAAAGGTAATATTAAAAATAATATAAAAAGACTAATAGATCATCTAAATAAATGATCAAAGGCTGCAAAATTTGTGGAATAAAAGATTCTCATACTTTAAAATTTATTATCAATCACTCATATCCTCCTAAATTTATTGGATTTATTTGTAATTATCCTAAAAGTTCAAGATATGTTGAAATCAATAATTTAAAAAAATTATTAAATGTTAAAAAAAATAGAAGCAAGTTTGTTGCAGTTTTAGTAAAACCTAATGAAAAAATTTTAGAAGAAATAAAAAATTTACCTTTTGATTATTATCAGCTGTATGACTGCAAACCAGAGCAAATTAAAAATATTAAACATAAGTATCAAAAAAAAATTATTACAGCTTTTACAATAAATGATGAATCTGATGTTCGTAAATATAAATCATTTGTTGATGTAACAGATGTTTATTTGTTTGATAGTAAAGGTTATGAAAAAAGCCAAGGCTTT
The DNA here is from genome assembly GCA_902523515.1 of uncultured Pelagibacteraceae bacterium. Lineage (GTDB taxonomy): Bacteria > Pseudomonadota > Alphaproteobacteria > Pelagibacterales > Pelagibacteraceae > Pelagibacter. The sequence continues at coordinate 238,035 of CABYZT010000001.1, read as the reverse complement.
GATCATAACTTGATCAAAAATGTTAAATTCAAGAAAGAATTGATGCTAGCTGGTAATATAAAATTCGATGATAATCTAAAAAAATTTGATAAAATCGCAAATTATTTAGATTTATCTGGAGGCTTGGAAACTTCTGGATTAAAAGATACATCCAAAATAGATATTTTTTTAAACAATTTTAATAAATTAAAAAATGAAACTTAAAAAAAAAATTCCTCTGATTGACCAGCATGATCGTTACGGATTTTGGGGCGGTAAATTTGGAGGAAGTTTTATTCCTGAAACTTTAAAAAAACCTGTAGAAGATCTTACACGTGAGTTTTCAAGATTAAGAAATAATAAGAAATTTTTAAAAAAAAGAGACTATTATTTTAAAAATTATATAGGATCACCCACATCATTTGTAAAATTAGAAAATTTATCTGCTCATTTAGGTGGTGCTCAAATATGGGCTAAAGTTGTATCGGAGGCTAATGGTGGTGCCCATAAAATATACAATGCAACTGTTCATGCCTTAATTTGCAAAGCTATGGGGAAAAAATATATAGTTGGTGACACTGGTGCTGGTTATGCTGGTAAAATGTTAAGTATGGCTGCAAAGAAATTTGGTCTCAAATGTAAAATTTTCATGGGTGCAAAAGACATTAAGAGACAAAAACCAAATTGTGATGCTATGAGAAAAAATGGTGCTGAAATAGTTCCTGTATATTCAGGTAGTCAAACCTTAGTCGATGCAGTCAGTGAGTGTATGAGATATTGGGTATCAAATTGTGACACTACACATATGTGTGTTGGAAGTACAGTTGGTCCAAATATATTTGTAAAAATTTGTGGATGGAGTACGGCACAAATTTCAAGAGAATTAAAAATACAAATTAAACAAGAATTCAAAAAAATCCCAAAAAAAATTAAATTAATTAACTGCGTAGGTGGTGGAAGTTCAGCATATGGTTTTTGGAGTGAATTTATAGACTTTAATAAGTCGCAAATAGAGTTAGTTGGAGTGGAGGCTGGAGGTCCAAAAAGATCAAGGCTCCACGCTGCTCCTTTAAGTAGAAATGCTAAAATTGGAATTTTACATGGAGCAGCTTCTTATGTTTGTCAAAACAATGAAGGTCAAATTAATGATACCGAGTCAATTAGTGCTGGATTGGATTACCCAGGTGTAAGTCCTATACATTGTTTTTTAAAAGATACAAAAAGAGCCAGATACACTTACGCAACTGATGAAGAAGCACTAAAAGCGCATGTGATGGTAACTACTTTTGAAAAACTTAATCCAAGTTTAGAACCTAGTCATGCATTTGCAGAGGCGATAAAAATTGCTCCAAAATTAAGTAAAGATACAATAATAATAGTTAACTCTTGTGGTGATGCTAAAAAAGATAGAGATATTTTGAGAGAAAGGTTGGGTAAAAATTAATGAATTCATTAATTAACAAAGCTTTCTCAGCTGCAAAAAAAGAGAATAGACCAGCTCTACTTACATATACTGTCGCTGGAGATAATACTAAAAAAAAATCTTTAGAAATATTAAAATCAATTTCTAATTACGCAGATATTTGTGAATTAGGTTTTCCACATAATACTCCTATAGCTGATGGAGGACAAATACAAACAAGTGCTTACCGAGCAATCAAAAATGGTATTAAAATTAATGATGTATTTTCAATTGCAAAAAATTTTAAAAAAATAAAAAAAAATAAACCAGTTATACTGATGGGATATTACAACATGATCTATCAATATAATGAAAATAAATTTTTAGAAAAATGCAAACAATCAAAAGTTGATGGTTTAATAGTTGTTGATTTGCCTTATCCTGAAAATAAAAATTTTGCATCAAAATGCAAAAAAAGGGGGATTACTTTTATTCAATTGGTTTCACCAACTACTTCCCAGATAAGACTAAAAAAAATCATAAAAGACTCACACAATATGATTTATTATATAAGCATGTTGTCTACAACTGGTGGTAAGCTTAAAGTATCCCCAAAGAAAATATTAGAAAAATACAACAAAATTAAAAAACAAAATAAATCAAAAAATGTTGTTATTGGTTTTGGAATTACAGAAAAAACCATCCAATCGCTTAAAAAAGCTGATGGTTTGGTGGTTGGAAGCGCAATTTGTAAGGAAATCTCTAAATCAATTGAAAAGAGACAAAATGCGGTCACAAATGTTACTAATATTGTTAAAAGATTAAAAAATAAAATTCAATGAACTGGATAACTAAAATTATTAAAGCAGGTGAAAAAATTAAAACTGCTATACGTGAAAGGGCTACAAAAGAAGATATTGCAAAAAGTGATTGGACATCGTGTTGCAAGGGTCCAATTTTAAAAAAAGATTTAGAGCAAAACTTGTGGGTATGTCCAGATTGTAAACGTCATCATAGAATAAAACCACATCAAAGGTTTGATATTTTGTTTGGAAAAAATAATTATGAGATTTTCAAAACTCCAATACCTAAAGACGATCCGCTGAACTGGATAGATTCTAAACCTTACAAAGAAAGATTGAAAAGTGCCCGAAAAAAAACAGGATTAGAATGCGGTATGATGGTTGCCTCTGGAAATATAAATAATATTAAAATTACAGCTGTAGCTTCTGATTTTGATTTTTTAGGAGCTTCAATGGCAGCAGCAGAAGGTGAGGCTTTTTTATATGGAATACAACATGCCATAGAAAATCAAACACCTTTTTTATGTATTAGTGCAGGAGGGGGAATGAGAATGATGGAAAGTTTAATTTCATTATCTCAAATGACAAGAACAACACTTGCAATAAATGAATTAAAGAAAAATGGACTTCCATATTTAGTTTGTATCACTGATCCAACAGCAGGAGGTATTACTGCATCATACGCTATGTTAGGTGATATTCACATTGCAGAACCAGGAGCTTTAATTGCATTTGCGGGTGCAAGAGTAATTCAAGGAACTGTTAAAGAAGAATTACCTGAAGGTTTCCAAAAAAGTGAATATGTTGAAAAAACTGGTTTTGTTGATTTAATCGTTGAACGTAAAGATCTCGCCTCTAAAATTGGAACTTTATTATCAATATTGTTAAAGAAAAACTCTGATATAAGTGCTGAACAAAATGAAACTTCAGAAGATAGTCAGTCGCTTACAAGAGCTGCATCCTAAAGAAATAGATTTAAGTCTAGATCGTATTCAAAGTCTCTGCAAAAAATTAGGCAACCCTCAAGATAAAATCAAAGCAATTTCAATTGTTGGTACTAATGGAAAGTACTCAACTATCCAAGCAATGTTTTCTATTTTAAAGGAAGCAAATTTCAATTGTAATGTCTACACTAGTCCTCATATCAAAAGTATCAATGAAAGGTTTGTTTTTAATAATGAAGAATTGAATGATGAAGATTTGGCAAATTTACTTGAAGAAGTTGAGGAAGCTAACAATGGTAAGCCAATTACTTTTTTTGAAATACTAACTGCAGCTTATTTTTTAAAAGCATCTCAATACCCATATAATATAAATTTAATTGAAAGTGGATTATTCTTTAGATTTGACGCTACTAATATCTTAAAAAATAATCTTGCTAGCGTCGTAACATCTATTGGTCTTGATCATTTAGATTGGCTACCTGAAAATGAACAAACTGTTGAAAAAATTATTTTTGAGAAAACATCAAGCCTTTTAAACTCAAATATTATAGTTGCAAAACAAAGCAATAAAGAAATTGTAAATAATATAAAAAAAACAATTTCAAATAACAGATCAAATAAGTTTTTCCATAATGAAAATTATAGTTTTACAATGCAAGAAAATAACTTCTTTTATTATGAAGATCAATTTGGGGGAATAAAATTACCTATCCCAAATGTTAAAGGTCAATTTCAATTAGAAAATGTCTCAACAGCAATTGCGACCCTAAGAATTTTGAAAGATTTAAAAATTAAAGATGACCACATTAAAAAAGGTATTTTAAAAATAAATTGTATTGCAAGATTACAAGAAATTAAATCTGGAAAACTTAAAGAGCTTGTAAAAGATCACAAACTTTATGTTGATGGATCTCATAATCCATTGGGAGCAAAAGTTGTGAATGAATACTTGGAAAGTTTAGATTGCAATAAACACATCATTCTTGGAATGATGGCTAATAAAGATCATAATGAATATATGAGTTTCTTTAAGGATATCTCTACATTGACTACAATAGATATACCTAATCAACCTAATTCAATTAAAGGAGGAGAGCTTAAAGATAAGCTAAACGGCTTTTCAAATATAAATTATAAGGAAAGTATAGAAGATGCTATAAAGTCAATACCGGTAAAAGAAAACGATATAATACTTATTACTGGATCGTTATATCTTGCGGGTGAAGTTTTAAATTTAAATTAGATATTTTTATCTAAAAATTCCTTCATATGACTTTCGGGAACTCCACCAACTTTTCTATCTACTTCAATGCCTTTTTTATAGATAATAACTGTTGGAACACCCCTGATACCTGCTGCACTTCCAGTATTTATTCCACCATCTTCAACATCAGCATAATAGAAACCAGCCTTATCTTTATATTCATCAGATAACTTATCCATTACTGGTTTTAGTGCCTTACATGGACCACACCACTCAGCTGAAAACTGAATGACTGAAACATCTTCATTTTTAATTTTAGTATCAAAATCTTCGTCTTTAAAATTTGTAAGCATAATTCCTTTCTATTAATTAGAGCCTTAAAGTCAACTAGGCAATTTCATATTTTTTTTCTATAGACATAATAAATTCATTTATTTCATCTAATTTTTTTAGTTCCTCTTCATCATCTCGATTTGATGCTTGATCTCTTAAGGTGTCAATTTCTTGATATGCCATTCCTATAGTTTGCCACTTTTCTCTATTTTTACTTAAAATTCGTCTTGCAATTTCACTTTTTATATTTTTGTATAAATCTGGTGGCAAAATATGCGGTGCTTCTTGATAAATAATTTTTTGCCCAAACCAACTACATCTTTTATCTTGAAACTTATCCAACATTCTTAATTTATCTTCCCAAGAAGAATTATGCCAAGTTTTAAATAATTGGGTGTCTTTATTGGGAATGAATTTTTCATATAAAGTTTCTTCAGGTAACAAATCTTCCTGGGTTTGAGTTTGAGCTTTTTCTTCGGCGGCCTCTCTATTAATGATTTGAATATTTTTACAAAAATTTTCACTATTTCTAACCATTTTTGCTCTTTTCTGGATTGTTTCTAAATCTAAGTCAGCATATGCCTTCTCTTTTAATGCAAACTTTTTATCTAATACAACAGGGGCTTTATTTGTTTTGATTACTCTAAGTGCTTTTGGACTAAACTTTTTTAAATAAACTTTAAGATCATTTATTGATAAATTTAACAAAGGTTCAGGATCTCTTCTTAAATCAAATAAATATCCCCAAGATGCATATGATGGATGAAAACAATGACCTGGATGTAATGTAGAGACAAGATACATCATATTTTTTCCTTTAACATTTTCGAAAATTGAATAAATCCCCTCACTTTTTAAGATAGTTTCAACGCTATTTTTTGTAGATGTACTTAAAAAATTTTCCCAATTGTCTTTATGTTTGTCTTTTATAATTCTTAGAATTTTTAAGCTTGTGAATGCATCATGATAAGCAGTGTGTTGTTGAGATGTATCAAATCCTTGTTGTCTAGCTAAACCTTCTAAAGCTAGACTTTCATTTCCAGCTTCTGTTAATTCAGTCTTTAATGTTTCAGGATTCAAAGTTTGTGCTACTCTTGCAACATGTAAACCGTCATGTTCTTTATTGGGTGATGAATGTGTAATGTAAGGATATCTATTCCCTTTAAAAAAATTAAAATGAAACATTCGTCTATCAAAATTTAAGTTGCTCCAACCCATAAACAATGCTGGACCAGCTTTAGAGAAAAAATTCTCTACTGCACCTAAAAAATCGTAATGCGAGTAATTGCCTTTAGTAAGTAAATCAATACTTGTTGAATTAACTAATAAGGCCTTTGCACTTGGAACCTCACCCTCGGGCATTCTGCCACGAATATTTAGCTTACCAATTTCTTTTAAGTTTTTATCAACAACTACAGCGCCTACTTCAATTATTGAGCCCCAAATTGTACTATTTGTTGTTTCTGTATCGTAAATTACTATTTTATCCATAAAATCCTAAGTTAAGTGCGATAGCTCATTAAATTTTTTTAATCTTCCCAAAAACAAATTTTGGTAAACAATTAAATCATGCCCTTGAATTTTAAACTCTTGGAATAATTTATCTACTGTGCAAACCAAAATTACACAAGAAGTGATATTGGAGTTATACACAATGTTATGTGCTAATGAATATGCACTTGTTTGAAGAAGCCATGAGTCTATATATTCAGCCTTCTTAGGTTTATTGCTTTGTTTAAAATCAATTATTGTTTCTTTTCCTTCATAAACTCCAACACAATCAGCAGTACCTGCATACTTCTCTGGGTAATAAAGAGTGCATTCAACACCCCAAATTTCATCCAATCTATTTTTCAAACCTTTTTCTATAATTTCTTTAGCCATTAATTTGTATTGTTCGTTATCTTCAAAAAAACTTAAATTTTCTCTTCCAAGTAAAAAAGACTCTAAATAGTTGTGCATTTGAGAACCTCTACTACTTGCTGCTTTTGTAATTGCCTCAGCCTCTTTTTGCCCAGTTCTTTCTCTCCAATTTGCTAATGCTGCTTTATCTTCTTCAGATCGAGTTGCATCTAAAATTGAAGTGACACTTGGTAATTTTGTTTCCCCTAATAAGTATCTTCTAATGCCATCAACTGTTGCTCTTGATGATTTTGGATAATCATATTTTTGATTCCACTGCATGAGATTTCTTATAGACGTTATTAAGGAAAAAAAGAAATTAATTTTTAAGCTGCCTATTTCGTTCAACAAATTTTTCCACGTTTTCAGTTTGTAAAGCTTTCTCAACCTGCTCGGGATCTTTAATATTTTCTAAGGTCCTTGAAATTGATCTTGCATCCGTTCCAAATTTATCAACAATTCCCATAGCATCTTCTAATTTTTTTCTAAGAACTATAATGTTGTCAAAATGTTTAGAAAATCTTGTACTGATTGTTTTCAAATGATTATAAATTTCTGTTGCTCCTTTTTGTACCTTCAATGATTGAAATCCCATATGTAAAGACTGTAAGTAAGCAGAAAGAGTATTGGGTCCACATATTACAACTTTATATTTTTTCATTAACTCTTGAGTTAATAATTCTTTTGTACTTGGATCTTGGTATTCAGTTAACTCTTTGTATAAACTTTCTGTAGGAGCATATACGATTGCAAAATCAGTAGTTTTTGGTGGAACAATATATTTTTCATTAACACTTTTAGCTTTTGCTTTAAACGCTGAGGCTAATTTTGCTCTAGCATCTGCTACAGCCCTTTTGTCTTCCGCATCATGACCATCGGTAATTGCTTTGAATTTTTCTACTGGAAAATGACTATCAACAGGAACTAAAACATCTCCTTGAAGCTTTATTGCAAATTCAACATTTTCACTGGTATCCTCTTTCATTTTAACATTCGTCATGAATTGAGAGGCTGGTAGCAAATCTTTAATTAAAGCATCTAAGCTAAATTCTGCAAGAGTTCCATATTTCTTAACTCCAGCTAAAATTTTAGTTATCCCCTCTTGGCTTTGATTTAATAGTTGAACTTGTTGATTAAAATTACCAACCTTTTCCTCTACCTTAGTTAAAGTTTCAGTCATATCTTTAGTAACCCCGGTTGATAGATTATTAAATGAAGTCGTCATTGCACCAAGTGAGCTGTTGATTGTAGTGTTTAAGGTGTCTTTTAAACTTGATATTTCTGATTTTAAATTAGCTATTTCCTCAGCTTCTTTGTTTTCATTTTCATCTTTTGTCTTAGTTTTTAAATTTAGATAAAGAATAGCTAAAACGCCGCCTAATAACAAAACTAGTAAAATTAACAATATATTATCCATGATTCTAATTTTTTTATTTTATCGTAAATATTTGATTAATGAATTTAAATATTTAAAAATACTTTATGGAACTAATTTTAGTATTAAAAATATTCTTTATTATTTGTGTTATTGTTGCACTTTATGCAATTATTAAAAATCTAGATATTATCAAAATTATACTAATTTATTGGAAAGACTTAATTTTTAGAAAGTAATTTCACTATTTTTTTAAGACCCATTTTATTATTGGATGACTTAGAAATTATCATGCAGGCCTCTGATCTTAATATTTCTCCATCCTTTAAAATACGTAGATTGTTTGCTTTTAACGTTTCTCCGGTAGAAGTGATATCTGTAATTATTTCCGATGAGCCTGTAAAAGGATAAGCTTCAGTTGCACCCAAACTATCAATTAATTTGAATTGGGTAACGCCCTTTGAAAACAAAAATTCTCTTGTTAAGTTTGGATATTTTGTTGCTACTCTTAATCTTTTCTTTTTCTTATCTTTAAATTCAAATGCAATTTCTTCTAAATCTGCAACTGTTTGTACATCTATCCATGGATCAGGAATTGCAACTACTAATGCGGCCTTTCCAAAATTATATCTTTTAAACACATTAATTTTCTTTTGAGTGTTAATTTCACTTTCCTTTAATAAATCAAAGCCAGAAAAACCTATGTCCAAAGATCCGTCTCCAAGTCTTTCTATGATCTCTCTTGCATGAAGATAAAAAATCTTAATATTTTTAAATTGTTTTATAGATCCTAAAAGATCTCTTTCTCCTCTTTCAGAAATGAGATTTAATTTATTTTTTTTAAAAATATTTAAAACATCTTTTTTAAGTCTACCTTTGCTTGGAATTCCAATATTTAAAATATTTTTTGTCATTAGTAATTTAAATTTAAAGCAGCACCTACTGCTGGAGTTTGTTTTTTTGATCCTAAGTCTGAAATTAGACCATCATAACGACCACCATTAATAATATTTTTTAATGAGTTTTTAGATTTAATATCAATTTTAAAAACCATTCCGGTGTAATATTCTAATTGTCTTCCAAAGGATGCTGAAAATACTACATCTAATTTTGAAACCTTATTATTTGAGATTGGAAAATATTTTTGATCTACAGCTAGATTTATTTTGTTTTTTTTAAAAAATTTATTTAACTCAATTGCTGCTTTATTTATCGGACATTTAATTTTTAAGAAATCTTTAATTATTTTTGAAACATTCTTTCCTTTACTAGCTCTTCTAGGATCTTTTATTTTCTGATCAAACCTTTTTAATATTTCATTAATTGTTCTTCCTGCAACAATATTTGATAAATCTTCTTTAAGCATTTTCACGTAACGCTTTTTATCTATTTCTACAATTGTTGGATCAACATCTGAATTAGTTTCTAATCTTTTTAATAAATCATTAAAATATTCTTCTCTCCAGAAGTGTCTGACTAATCTTAGCTTCCATCTCTTTGGAATATCCAATTTTGAAATTAACAAATTAAATATTTCAACATTTCCAATAGTTAGTGTTCCTGAAGAATATTTGATATTTTGAAGTGATTTAAGAGATGTATTTATAATTTCTTTATCGTCATTTTTCTCTTCCTTAGATCCTAAAATTTCAAATCCAATTTGATTTCTAATAATTGAATCTTTTTTATTTTGTGATTTTCGATAAGCTTGACCACTGTAGAAAATTTTTTCCTTACCTTTTAAATTATTTTCCAAATACCTTAAACAAGATACAATTGTTAAATCTGGTCTTAAACACAACTCACTTCCATTCTGATCAGTAAAGGAGAAGATAAACTTTCTAAAATTTTCTCCTGATCTTTGAACAATATGATTAGCCTCAATTACTGAAGGTAAATCAATATATTTAAAACCCTTAGATTTTACTGATCTAAGGATGTTTTCAGATAAGTTTTTTGACTTCATCGATTAAATTTTCTTTTGGAAATGTTTTATTGTTTTCACCCTTAAGACCTTTAAGGCTTTTTATAGTGACTGTATTTTCATTAAATTCATTTTCACCAAATATTATTGCAACATCCAACTCACGTTTATTTGCTAGGGTTAGTTGCTTACCTAAATTTTTTTTTGTATCTAAAAAAATTTCAGCATTAATATTATTATTTCTTAAAAGATCTAAAATTTCATAGTAATTTTTAAGATATTTTTCATCCATTACACAAACTAAAACTGGTTTTTGATTATCTACTTTTACTTGATCCAATTGCATTAAAGCAAATAACAATCGATCAACACCAAAACTAATTCCGGTACCTGGAATATCCACACCTTTAAATCTCGAAATTAATTTTGCATACGCTCCTCCAGAACAAATACTGCCTATATCGACCTCTTTGCCTTTGTTATTTGTGACTTTAAAATTTAGATTTGTTTCAACAATAAAATCTGAATAATAAGCCAATCCCCTAACAATTGTAAAATTTGTTTTGACCTGATTTAAATTTGAGCTGTAACCCAATACTTCAAATACTTGTTCTAATTCCTTTATACCTTCTTGAGACAATGGATTTTTTAATGTTTCTTTTAATTCTTTTAAATCTTTAATTTTTAAAAAATTTAGTATTTCAGATGCTTGTTCATCGTTTAAATCTGCACCCTTAGTGACTGCACCACTTATATCTTTTCTTTCTTTTTTAAGTAGATCTTCAACACCTTTTAAACCAAAACCTGGTTTATCTAATTTATCAATTGCCCTAATTACTTTTACTTGCTTTTCTTCTGATATTTTTAAATCATCAATTAATCCTTGAACTATTTTTCTGTTACTGATGTTAATTGTAAATTGATTTTTTTTAAGACCACAATCTAACAAAGTACTTGATATTAAATTGCAAAGCTCCGCATTTGCTTGAGCAGAATTAACATTTCCAATAATATCAAAATCTGCTTGCATGAATTCTCTGTATCTTCCATTACCAGCCTTTTCATTCCTAAAGACATTTTGAATGGCATACCTTTTAAAGATTGATGGAAGTTCTTGATTATTTTGTGCAACAAATCTAGCTAGCGGGCTTGAAAGATCATACCTAAGAGTAATGTTTTTTTCTCCATCCTGAAATGAGAATACATCAGACATAGGATTAGCGTCATCTTCTGCCAAAAAAGATCCTATATTTTCACTTATTTCAAACGAAGGGGTTTCCAGAGCCTCTGCTCCAAATTTAATAAAATTATTCTCAATAGCTTTTAAAAGCTTTTTTTTGAGAAGAAGTTTTTTATCCCAACGATCTTCAAATCCTGAAGGTAATCCAGGAATTAATTTTTTTTCTTTATTCATTTTTTGGTACCCGGGCTGAGAGTCGAACTCAAACTTAAAGTTCCACAAACTTCCGTGCTAACCATTACACCACCCGGGCTTATCCTCTTTGTTTTTATCTTATTTTATGTGGATTTAAAATTATAATATAAATAAATAGCCTACTGGCTATGGAAACAGTTTCTGTGAGTGCTTCTAAAAGTCTTTCTGCATGTAATATTTATATTCATGAGCAGTCTTTTAGACAAAAATAATTAATATTCAAGGTATAAATACAAAAAGGACGTTTATCTATTTGATAGATAAAACGCCCTTTGGAATTATTTCTGAATTAGTCTATTTTTTTTAAATTAACTGCAGAAGGACCTTTGGGACCATCTTCTAATGTGAATTCAAGTTTATCACCTTCATTGAGATATCTCATACCAGCAGCTTTTACCGCTGAAGCGTGAACAAAGGCATCTTTTTCTTTATCATCTCTTTCAATGAAGCCATATCCCTTTTTACCATTATACCATTTAATTTTTCCTTGTAGTGTACTCATCTTATTTCTTAGTCCTTTTGTTATTTATTATCTCTTAAAAGTAATTTCTTTTACGATTATTTCAAGATGAAACTTTGTGGTGGTGGCTGAGGAAGGATTCGCACCTCCGACACAAGCCTTTTCAGGGCTCTGCTCTACTCCTGAGCTACTCAGCCTTATTTATCCCCTAAAGGTAATTCTCCCTTTAGTAAGATCGTAAGGTGTCATTTCAACTGTTACATTATCACCTTGGAGAACTCTAATTCTGTTTTTTCTTAACTTGCCAGCTGTATGCGCAGTAACGGTATGTCCATTTTCTAATTTTACTCTAAACATAGCGTTAGGAAGTAGGTCTATCACTGTACCTTTAAATTCCAGTAAGTCTTGTTTTGACAAATTTATTTTCTCCTAATTCGTTTTACTACAGATTGTGCGTGTCCAACCAACCCTTCGTAATTTGCAAGTGTTATAACTGATGGTCCAAGACTTTCAATACCCTTTTTTGATAAGTTTATGTATGAAATCCTTTTATAAAATTCATTTACACTTATTCCACTTGAGTATTTTGCAGAACCATTAGTTGGCAACACATGGTTTGATCCGACGTTATAATCAGTCAATGCCATAACTGCATATTTTCCTAAACATATTGATCCTGAATTTTTTATTTTTGGAACTAATGATTTATAATTTTTAATATTTAATTCTAAATGTTCTGGAGCTATTTTATTTACAACACTTGTTATTTTAGCGTCTGAAGAAATATACATAAGAATTCCATTATTTATTAAACTTCTTCTTGCAACAGAAGCTCTTGGGATTTCTTTTAATTGTTTAGTAATTTCAATTTTTACTTTATCTAGCAAATTTTTATCTTTTGAAATCAAAATACATTGTGCGAGAATATCATGTTCAGCTTGTCCAATTAAATCACTTGCAACCCACTCAGGATTTGAAAATTTATCACAAACTACAGTCACCTCTGAAGGACCAGCAGTCATACCTTCAATTCCAACAGCACCAAAAACTTCTTTTTTTGCTGCTGCAACATATACATTTCCTGGGCCAACTATTTTATGAACTTTTTTAATTTTTTTAGTCCCATAAGATGCTGCTGCAATAGCAGAAGGGCCCCCGATAGAATAAATTTCTTTTATTTTGCATTTTTTTGCAGCGTATAAAACAGCTGGATTTTGTTTTCCTTTATGGCCTGGATTAATCATAACTATTCTTTTAACACCTGCTACAATTGCTGGAATAGCATTCATCAACACACTCGATGGGTATGAAGCAGTAGAACCAGGAACATAAATTGCAACAGACTCTAAAGGCACATATTTATATTCGAGTTTATTTTTTAATTTATCAGTATATGAAATATTTTTAAATTTTTGAAGTGAATGAAATTTATAAATTCTATTATAAGCTATATCAATTGCTTTCTTTACTTTTTTATCAAGAGAATTAAGAGATTTTTTTATTTGTTTTGAGCTTGGAATAATTATGTTGTTTTGATTAAATCTTTTCTCGTATTTTAATAATGCTTTATCTCCATTTTTTTTAACATCTTTAATTATATTTGTTACTGAAACAGAGTTTGATTGAATTTTTTTTTTTCTCTGTAAAAGCAAATTCTCTAATAATTTATCAAAATTTTTACTTTTGCTATTTAATATCTTCATGACTGTTTAATTTCACTTTGATCCTCTAATCTTGCTTCAATAGTTTCTGTAGTTAAAGCAATATGAGCATTGTTATTAAAAATAAGATTTATTTCATAAACATCATTATTTTTCAAATAATCTATACCTATTAGCTCTAAAACTTTTTCTTGATTTGATTGATCAATGTTCTTTGATTTTACTTTATCAACAAAATCAAACCTGCAAATACTGTTGATTTTTTTATCTTCCTGATCACTTTCGACCTTTGTTCTTTCAATTGATAATAAAAAAACCTTATTGGATGCGAGATATTTTATATCAGCAATTTTAACCTTAGCCCCTGAACTACAAGCTGAAATCATTTGCAACCCCTCTTGGTCACTTGCTATTATTTTTGCTAAATATTTATTCACTATTTTAATCTTTTAATTTTAACGCCTATTTTTTTTAATTTATTTTCTATTTGTTCATATCCTCTATCTAAGTGATAAATTCTATTAATATATGATTTTCCATTAGAAACTATAGCTGCTAGAACCAAGGCAACAGAAGCTCTTAAATCACTAGACATTAATTCAGCGCCAATGAATTTAGTATTTCCTTCTATTGTAGCAGTATTTTTTTTAATATTTATTTTTGCTCCCAGTCTTTGTAATTCTGCGACATGCATAAATCTATTTTCAAAAATACTTTCAGTTATTAAACTTTTGCCAACTGCTTTACACATTAAAACCATTAATTGTGCTTGAAGGTCTGTAGGAATACCCGGAAACTCTTTAGTTTTAATGCTTTTTATTGATTTTATTTTTTCAGGTCCTTTAATTAAGATACTATTTTCACTAGTTTTAATTTTAGCACCAACTTTTTTTAGTAATTTTAATTCTGTGCCAATAATTTGAGGATTTAAATTGTTAATTTGTAAATTACCTTTTGCAAGTGTCGCAGCTATACAAAATGTACCTGCTTCTATTCTATCGGCCATTACAGAATATTCAGTTTCATTTAAAGAATTTACACCTATGATTTTACAAACTCTTCCTGTCCATTTAATTTTCGCTCCAGCTTTATTTAAAAAATTTGTAAGATCCTTAATCTCTGGTTCAACTGCACAATTTTTTAAAACTGTTTTTCCTTTTGCTAAACAAGCTGCTATTATAGAATTTTCAGTTGCCCCGACACTTATCTGTGGAAAATTTATAATTGTCCCGCTAAGTTTTCCTCTCGATTTTGCAAGAATATATCCATCTTTTAATTCATATTTCATACCAAGTTTTTTTAATGCAGCTAGATGATAATTCACTGGTCTAGCACCAATTAAACACCCTCCAGGTAAAGAGATTTTTGATTTATGGTATTTTGAAATAAGTGGACCTAAAACTAAAATAGAACCACGCATTGTTTTGACTAAAGAATAACTAGCGAAAGTTTTCATATTTTTTTTATTTATAATTTTTGCTGTTTTTTTATTTCGTGATAAAATTATTTTAGAACCAAGGGACTTTAATAAATTTAACATTGTATTAATATCTCTAACTCTTGGTAAATTTTTGATAACTACAGGTTTATCAAATAATAGTGTTGCAGCTAATATTGGTAGGGATGCATTCTTCGAACCCGAAATTGAAACATTGCCCTTGATTTTACAAGGGCCATTAATCAGAAATTTATCCATAAATTACTTTTTAATTTTAGCAACTTGAATTGTAGTTTGACCCTGATATTTACCGTTCTTTGATTTATAAGTTGTTTCTGGCTGAGTATCTGATTTGAAAAATAAAAATTGTGCTATTCCCTCGTTTGAATAAATTTTTGCAGGGTTAGGTGTTGTATTACTTAGCTCAATTACAATATTGCCCTCAAATTCGTTTTCAATTGGTGTAACATTACAAATAATTCCTGTCCTTGCATAAGTACTTTTTCCAACACAAATACATAAAACGTCTTTTGGTATTCTAAAATATTCAACTGTTTTAGCTAAAACAAATGAATTTGGTGGTATAATACAGTATGATCCTTTTCGTTCTATAAAGTTATCATCAGAAAAATTCTTTGGATCAACCAAAGAACTATTTACATTAGTAAATATTCTATATTCATCGGAAATTCTTACATCATATCCCATACTACTTAGTCCATAAGAAATTTTTCCTTCAGAGACTTGATGATCCAAAAATGGCTCTATCATATTGTGCTCTTTGCACATTTTTTTAATCCAAGAATCAGGTTGAATTGACATTATTTATTTTTCTTTTTATTTTTTTTTTGGAAAATTTTTCTTTTCTTCAAATTTTTTCTAAGCGCCAAGCTTAAACGCTCATTTTTTTCTTTTGAACTCATTCTTTATTTGGGTTAGTCAGGAAATCTAAAGAAATTGGTTTGTTAGGATCCAACGTGGGGGCTTTTTCCTCTTCTTTTTTTGGGCCTTCTTTAGCTAAACGTTTGGCTTTTTTTTCAGCAAGCTTTCTCTCTCTTTTAGCTTGCTTTTCCATGAGCTTATTACCTTTAGTTGATTTGTAATCGTAATGAATTCCCATAACATTTTCCTAAAATAGATATAAATCAAATTCACCAAAAAATTAAGGCAATAATTTGAAAAAAATGCTTTATTATCAATAAAATACAATTTGTCTCTAAGCTCCTGTAGTTAAATGGTATAACAAGTCATTGGTAATGACTAGTTCCCTGGTCAGTACAGGGTGGGAGCACCATTAATTTTTGTAAAAAAATTTTCTGAAGATAATTGTTGAAAAAATTAAAGCTAAAAAAGCAATCAAAGGAATGTAAATATTTGGTGTAAAAATTATGTCTGTGATTTTAGGAACTTCAGAGTTTTGATTAATAATTTGCTCTAACCCACTTCCTATAGAAGCTATCAAAAAAGTACCAGGTACTATTCCAAATATAGTAGCAAAAAAATAATTTTTTATTTTAACATCAAATAATGTTGGTAAGAGACATTGAATTTGCCAAGGGATGCCACCAACTAAACGATAAATAAATAAATAGATAAATTCTGATTTTTTAAATTTATTTTCTAATTTTCTAAATTTATTCAAAAACTTTTCTCTTATTAAATTTTTTAAAAAATAATTGCCAAAAATATATAATAAGGTTGCACCAATACTCAAACCTGTAACAGCAATAACAGTTCCTAACCAATTACCAAAAATAAACCCCGCCATCAGAGCTATTGGAGAACCAAAACCTAAAAAAGGGAAAACCCATAATACTGTTAATATTAAAAACGAAATTAAAACTAAAAAAATATTAGAATTTTTAATTTCAACAAAATACGTCCAATTATTTCTTAAGAATTCATATGATGTAATTTCCTTAAGACTATATTTGGAAAAGAAAAAATATAAAAACAAACAAACTATAATTAAATAGGACAATCCTATGAATAATTTAATTTTTTTTGTATTTTCCATGATTCTTCTTATTTTAATGCTTAATCTTCTATTTGCTATTTTAATTATTACTAATATAAAGGGGCAAAAATTATAAAAAAACTATATCAAATCTAATTATGAAAAGAACTTATCAACCCTCTAATAAAAAAAGAGCTAGAAAACACGGCTTTCGTTCGAAAATGAAAACTAAAGGTGGTAAAAAACTTTTGGCTAGAAGAAGAGCAAGAGGAAGAAAATCACTAACTGTTTCTGTATAGAATAATGAAAAGCAAAATACTTGCTCTTTCAAAAAACGAAGAATTTAAAAATTTGCTTAAACAAAAAAAGATTACAAATAAATATGTAAGTATTTTTTTTGGGAAATTACTAAATAAAGATAAAAAAAGACTTAATATCAGTTTTGTGACTAAAAAAAAAATTGGTAATGCAGTAAAGAGAAATAAAATTAAAAGAAGATTAAGAAACATCATGAATGAAGCTGTTAAAAAAATAAAGATAAACTATGATTATTCATTTCTTGTTATCGCTAAGTCTTCTATGCTAAATAATGAATACAAAATTATAAAAAAAACTCTTTTTCAGGATTTTGCAAAAATAAAATAATGAATATATTTACTTTACTTTTAATTAAATTTATCAAAGCCTACAAATATCTGATTAGTCCGTTATTAGGTCATTCTTGTAGATATTTACCAACATGTTCTGAATACAGCATTGATGCTTTAAAGGAATTTGGTTTTTTTAAAGGTTTATTTATGAGTTTAAAAAGAATTTTATCCTGCCATCCAATAAAATTTTTAGGTGGTGGCGAAGGTTTTGATCCAGTTAAAAGAGAAATAAAGGATAATAAATAATGGAAACTCGTAATATAATTGCTGCCATAAGTTTATCAGCTGCTGTAATTATATTATACTCACTATTTTTTGCACCACCTCCTGTAACGAAAGGAAACTTAACCGAAAAAACTAAGACTGAACAGAATTCAGATGCTCCTAGTCTTGATCAAAAGGAAAATATAACTGAAATTTCACGAGAAGAAGCTTTACAACAAAGTGAAAGAATTCAATTTGAAAACCAAAGTATTATTGGATCAATTTCATTAAAGGGGGCTGCAATAGACGATCTAACTTTCAAAGAATATAATGTTAGTTTGGAAAGTGATGAAAAAGTTAAATTTCTTACGCCACGAAGCTCTAAAGAAGGCTATATAATAGAAAGTGGTTTTATAACTACTGATAAAAATATCGATATTCCAAATGCAGATTCAATTTGGTCAGTTTCTGGAAATAAAAAATTAACTGATCAATCTCCTATAAAACTAAGTTGGACTAATGATCAAGGCATCACTTTTGAAAAAGAAATTGCATTAGATGATAAGTTTTTATTCACAATAAAACAAAGAGTTATAAATTCTACTGATAAAAACTATGACTTCTATTCTTATGGACAAATTATAAGAAATCAAATCCCAGAAGGTTTAACCGATTTTTACATTCTTCATGAAGGCCCTATCGCTACATTAGACGAAGAATTAATTGAGGAAGATTATGACGATATTGAAGAGAAAAAATTCTCAAGAACTGCCCAAAAAGGATGGTTAGGTCTAGGGGATAAATATTACATATCAACTCTAATTCCACCAAGAGAAAAAGAATTTAAAACTACGATGGATTACAAAAACAAGTACAGAATAAACTTTGTTACAACAGAACCATTAGAGTTAACTGGAAACTCTTCTATAGAAGAAAACTTGCAAGTAATAGTAGCTGCAAAAAGAGTTGATGTAATTGATGGGTACGCAGAATCATTAAAAATCGATAAATTTGATCTTACGATTGATTGGGGATTCTTATACTTTTTAACACGTCCTTTGTTTACTGCTTTAGAATATTTCTTTAAAATATTTGGTAATTATGGATTAGCAATTATTGCTGTTACCGTTTGTATTCGTGTAGCATTTTTTCCACTTGCTAATTTTTCATTTAGAAGCATGGCTAAAATGAAAGCTCTTCAGCCTGAGATGGCAAGACTTAAGGAAGTACACAAAGATGACAAGATGAAATTACAACAAGCAATGATGGCTCTTTACAAGAAGGAAAAAGTAAATCCCATGTCTGGATGTTTGCCAATTCTAATTCAAATACCTGTATTTTTTGCTTTGTATAAAGTTTTATTTGTAACGATAGAAATGCGTCATATGCCTTTTTATGGATGGATCCAAGATTTAAGTGCTAAGGATCCTACTTCAATATTTAATTTATTTGGATTGTTTCCTTATGACGTACCTTCTTTCCTTGTAATTGGAGCATGGCCAGTTGCTATGGGGGTATCAATGTGGGTGCAACAAAAGTTAAATCCAGCTCCAACAGATCCAATGCAAGCAAAAATATTTATGTTCTTCCCTTTATTTTTAACAGTAATTCTTGCACCATTCCCAAGTGGTCTAGTAATTTATTGGACAGTTAATAACATTTTAACAATGGCTCAGCAGGTTGTAATAATGAAACGTACAACAGTTAAAACTGTAACCTAATTTAAAAATAATAAATGGACCTTGAAAAGATATTACCTAAAGATGGGCCACCAATTAATGAAGTAACTAAATATATTGAAAAATACAAAAATGATTTGATAGTAATTAAATACGGTGGAAACGTTTTAATTGATAGAAACGTATTTAATAATTTTATAACTGATCTTAGTGTTTTAAATAAATTGGGCCTTGCGACTGTGGTAATTCATGGTGGTGGACCTAGAATTAAAAGAGAACTAGAAAAATCAAATATTCAATCAAAATTTATAAGAGGACTTAGAGTAACAGATAAACATATAATTGATATTGTTGAATCTGTTTTGATTGATTTTAATGATGACATTGTTAATTCTTTAAAAGACAAAGGGACAGAGGCAATCTCTATTCACACAAAAAATAATAATGTTATAAAAACAATACCAGAAGCAGAAGAGCTAGGATTTGTAGGAATACCAAATGAGATTAATAATGAACAAATATTAAATATAATTAATCAAAATAAAATTCCAATAATTTCACCATTAGGATTAGGTAAAGAAAATCAAACATATAATATTAATGGAGATATTGCCGCAATGGCCATAGCAAAATCTTTAAAATCTAGAAGACTTTTATTGATGACGAATGTGGATGGTGTTCTAGATAAAAATAAGAAATTAATAGAAGAAATTTCTTCATCTGAGATTATGGAAATGATCAAAGATGAAACTATTACAGAGGGTATGATACCTAAAATAAATGCTTGTTTAGATGCAGTGAACAATGGTGTTACAGCAGTTGGTATAATTAACGGTACAAAACCACATTCATGTTTATGGGAAATATTCTCTGACAAGGGCTCTGGGACCCTAATAAGACAATGAAAGAGTTAAAAAATATCAAAAACATATTATTTGATTGTGATGGAGTGCTCTACAGTGATCTTGAGGGAGTATTTGGTCAAGTAAGTAAAAAAATGACTCAATACATTTCAAATAAATTAAATGTAGATTTAAAAGAAGCAAAAGAATTACAAACAAATTATTTTCATAAATATAATACCAGTCTTAATGGTTTAATGATTCATCACGATATACCTCCAAGAGAATTTTTAGACTACGTACATGATATTGATTTAGATTTTCTAGAAAAAGATACTGTTTTGAGGAATGAGCTAGAACATGCTAATCTAAACAAATTTGTTTTTACAAATGGTAGCAAAGAACATGTTAAAAATATCACTACTCACTTAGGAATTGATGATCAATTTGATGGTGTTTTTGATATTGTCGATGCTGAATACAGTCCAAAACCTACAGCAAAAGCATTTGATCTTATGGTAAAAAAATTTCAAATTGATCCAACTGAGACACTTTACATTGAAGATATTGCAAAAAACTTATCTATTGGAAAAGAAAGAGGAGCAAAAACAGTTTGGTTAATGAATGATGAATACTGGGGCAAAAAAGAGTCTGAACAGGAATACATTGATTACAAAATAGAAAATCTTTCTTTATTTTTAAAAGAAATAAGGTTATTAAAAAACTCATAAAATTATGAGTATAGAAAAAATTATAAATGAAGCTTGGGAAAATAAAGACCAAGTAGGCCAAAATTCAGATAAATCTTTAAAGGATGCTGTTAATCAAATTATTGAAGATTTAGACAGCGGAAAAGCAAGAGTAGCTGAAAAGATCAATGGTGAATGGGTTACTCATCAACATCTAAAAAAAGCTATCATGTTAAGTTTTAGAATGTATCCAATGGAAAATTTAAATGGTCCATACAGTAGTTGGTATGACAAAGCTCACTTACTTAAAGGAAAAACAGCAGGATGGACAAAAGAAGATCATGAAAAAGCTGGTTTTAGAATGGTGCCTAATTCACCAGTTAGAAAAGGATCATTTGTTGGAAAAAATGCAGTTTTGATGCCGTGTTATGTAAATATCGGAGCATATATTGATGAAGGGACGATGATGGACACGTTTAGTCGTGCTGGAAGTTGTTGTCAGATTGGAAAAAATTGTCATATCTCAGCTGGCACTGGAGTTGGGGGTGTATTAGAACCTGCTCAAGCATTACCAACAATTATTGAAGATAATGTTTTCTTAGGAGCAATGTCTGAAGTGGTAGAAGGCGTAATAGTTGGGGAAGGCTCTGTTCTTAGTATGGGAATGTATATTGGACAATCAACAAAAATTGTTAATAGAAAAACTGGTGAAATAACTTATGGAAAAATTCCACCTTATTCAGTGGTAGTTCCAGGATCCTTACCAGATAAAAACAATCCACAAGCGCCATCTTTGTATTGTGCAGTAATAATTAAACAAGTTGATGAAAAAACGAGATCTAAAACATCAGTTAACGATCTTCTAAGAGAATAAAAATGCAAAAAATTAATGAACTTCAATTAGCAAAAGAGCTAATTAGGTTTCCATCTGTTACAAAAACTGATGCCGGTGTTATTAAATTTTTAGAAAAAAAATTAAAAAAAATTGGCTTTAAAACTAAAATTCTAGAGTTCAAAGATAAAAATAGTTATCCCGTAAAAAATCTTTACGCAAGACTTGGTACCGCGAGTCCAAATTTTTGTTATGCAGGTCATTTAGATGTAGTACCACCCGGTAATTTGAATGATTGGACTGTTAATCCATTCAAACCTGCTGTTAAGAAAGGATACCTAATTGGCAGAGGTGCAAATGATATGAAAAGCTCAATAGCTGCATTTGTTACTGCTGTAAGTAATTTTTCTAAATTAAATAAAAAATTTGATGGGTCAATTAGCCTTCTAATTACTGGGGACGAAGAAGGAATTGCAATTAATGGAACAAAAAAAGTTGTTGAATATTTGAGAAAAAGAAAAGAAAAAATAGATTTTTGCTTAGTAGGAGAACCTACAAATCCAAATAAATTAGGAGAAATGATAAAAATTGGTCGTAGAGGTAGTATGACTGGAAAATTGTCTGTCATTGGTATTCAAGGTCATGTAGCTTACCCTAACAGAGCAAACAATCCATCGACAGCTTTAGTCCAAATACTCAAAAAGTTAAAAGAAGTTAAATTTGATAAAGGAACAAAAGATTTTCAACCTACAAATTTAGAAATAACAAAAATTAACATTGATAATTCAGCTGATAATGTGATTCCAGGATTAGCTAGTGCATCCTTTAATATTAGATTTAATAATAAACACACATCTTACAAATTAAAGAACAAAATTAATAAAGTAATAAAACAAATTTGTAATAAAAATAAATCAAAATATAAAATTGAATACAGTGTTTCTGGTGAGGCCTTTTTGACTAAGCCTAACAAAACCACATTTATGATACAAAATACAATTAAGAAAATTACTAAAATTAAACCTAAACTATCTACAACTGGTGGTACGTCAGATGCTAGATTTATAAGAAAAATAGCTCCATGTTTAGAATTTGGGTTAGTAGGAAAAACTATGCATAAGGTAGGAGAATGTGTGTCATTATCTGATTTAAAAAGATTAACTTTAATTTATACTAAAATCTTAGATAATTACTTTAAGTGAAAACTGGCTTAATTACATCAGATACATCTCAAAATCATGATACAGGTCCTGGGCATCCAGAACAAATAGCAAGGGTATCAGTAATAGTAGAAAATTTTAAAAAGCTTAAAAATAAAAATCTTATTTGGAAGAAACCATCTAAAGTTTCAGATGATATTCTATTAACCACGCATGAAAATAATTATTTAAATTTAGTAAAAAATTCTTTCCCAAAAAAAGGTTTTTCTTCACTTGATGGCGATACAATCATTTCACCTGGAAGCAAAGACGCAACCTTCGATGCAGTTGGATCAATAATTGCTGCAATTGATGGGGTGGAAAAAAAAGAATTTAGAAATGCATTCTGTAGTGTTCGACCTCCTGGACATCATAGTTCACAAAATAAGGCTGCTGGTTTTTGCATTTTAAATTCAGTGAGTATTGGTGCAAATTATTTGTTGAAAAAATATAAATATAAGAAAGTTGCAATAATAGATTTTGATGTACATCACGGTAATGGAACACAGGATATTTTTTATGAAAATGAAAATGTTCTTTTTATATCAACTCACCAATATCCCTACTACCCAGGAACTGGTTCAGAACAAGAAAGAGGTAAATTCAACAACATCTTTAATATACCTTTGCCAGCTGGCATAAGTTCAGAGGAATATTTAAACGTATTTGACCGTGTATTAAGAAAATTAGAAGAGTTTAGACCAGAGTTTATATTGATTAGCGCTGGTTTTGACGCCCATGAAGATGACCCTCTCGCTCAATTTAATTTAAAAACAGAGGATTATTTTACTATTACTAAAAGAGTATTAGAGACTTCAAAAAAGTTTTGTAATGGAAAAGTTGTTTCGATTTTAGAGGGCGGTTATGACCTAAATGCACTTCGAGACAGCACTAAAAGACACGTTGATGCTCTTTTAGAATTTAATTGATAAATCTTAATAAAACTCTAAATAAAAAATCTTCATGAAATTATATAAAATAAAAAAATCTGGAATTGATAATAAAGGTAGAGGGCTTTATGCAACTCGTGACATTAAAGAGGGAACCAAAATAATTGATTATGTTGGAAAACTTATAACAAAAAAACAAACACAAGATTCTGATAAGTACGATAATAGTAAACCAATATATTTATTCACAATAAATAAAAGATACGATCTAGATGGGGATTTTCCATGGAATACCGCAGGTTTAATTAATCATTCTTGTGATAATAATTGTGATTACGATGGAAAGGGATTGAAAATTTGGGTCAAAGCAATCAAAGATATTAAAAAAGGTGAGGAGTTTACCTGTGATTATGGATTTGGTTATGATGAAAACTACAAACAATTTCCTTGTAAATGTAAATCAAAAAACTGTTGTGGGTATATTGTAAGAGCTGAGTCTAGATGGCGAATAAATAAAAAGTTTGCTATGAGCAATAAAAATAAATTAATAAAGAACTCTAAATAAAAATAAACCACTTGGTGGTGCTGGAGGGGCACACAGCGTTCTTTTTTTTGACTTAAATCTATTTTCAAAAGTTTTCAAATCCCATTTAGTTTCTCCCAAGTATTTTAAACAACCAACCATAGATCTAACCTGATGTTGTAAAAATGATTGCGAACTAAATTGAAATTCAATTTTATTTTTTGATGATTTAATTTTAATTGATTTAATAGTTTTAATTGGACTTTTAGCGTGACAGCTTGAAGATCTAAAAGTTGAATAATCATTAGTTCCTAATAACTTTTTTGCACCCTTTTTCATTAATTCTAAATTTAAAGGCCTACGAACATGCCATGCTCTATTTTTTTCAATTATTGGTTGGCTTATTTGATTAAAAATAAAGTATTTATAAATTCTTTGTTTTGCTGAAAATCTCGCATGAAATTTATTATTTCTTTTTTTAATATTTTTAATTGCAATGTCTTTTAAGTTCAAAAAATGATTAATGGATTTTAAAAATTTAATTTTATCGGTTATTTTATTTTTGCAATCAAAGTGTGCAGATTGCTCAAATGCATGAACCCCTGCATCAGTTCTTCCTTGACCATGTAAAACAATTTTTTCTTTTAATAATTTTGATAATTTTTCTTGAATTAATCCTTGAATTGTTGGGCCCTTTTTTTGAATTTGCCATCCTCTAAAATTTGTTCCCTCATACTCAATAAGTATTTGATATCTATTCATTATATAAATGAACCCTTTTTAATTTGTGTTCCTAAAACAAATTCCCCAATACTTTGAGGCTTTTTTCCTTGTCTTTGTATTTCTTTAATTTTTATTGATTTTTTGTCTCCACACGAAATTTCTAAATAGTCAGATAAAACCTCACCTGGTTTTCCTTGCGCTTGTCCAATTTCTGCTTTTAATATTTTATATCTCTCACCGTTAAACATGAAATAGGCTCCCGGAACTGGATATAGTCCATTTATTTTACCAATTATAATTTTAGCATCCTCTTTCCAATTAATTTGCCCCTCTATTTTTTGAATTTTTGATGCGTATGTTGCTGATGAGTGATCTTGCTCTATAAAGTTTGCTTTATCCTCATATATATCATCTATATTATCTAAAATTTTCTCTGCAGCCAAACTTGATAGCTTTTCATTAATATCTTCAGCATTTAAATTATTTTCGATATTAATTTTATAAATATTACATACCGGTCCTGTATCTAGTTCCTCCCCTATTTTCATAATACTAATTCCTGTCTCTTTATCTAAATTCATAATTGATCTTTGAATAGGGGCAGCGCCTCTCCACTTTGGAAGAATAGATGCATGTATATTAATAAATCCTTTTTTAGTTAAATTTAAATATGACTTTGGTATAATTTGACCATAAGCAACAACTATTGCCAAATCTGCCTCTAAAGATTTAAAATATTCTAATTCATCTAAGTTTTCTCTTAATGAATTTGGTGTTCTAAATTCTATATTTAAAGTCTCAGAAATTAATTGAATTGGTGACTTGTTAATTTTTTGACCTCTTTTAGATTTTTGAGGTGGTTGTGTATAAACACAAGAAATAGGATATCCATTTTGATAAAGTGATTTTAAAATTGGAACAGCGAACATGGGAGTACCCATAAAAACTATTTTTTTTAGCATTGATTAAGCTTCTACAGAAGTGGATTTTAATTTAGATAATTTTTTGATTATCATTGACCTTTTTAATTTTGAAAGATAATCAATAAATAGGATTCCCTCTAAATGGTCCATCTCGTGCTGAATACATGTTGCCAGAAGACCATCAGCCTTTAGCAATTTCTTTTCTCCATCGTAATCAAGATATTCTACTTCACACTTACTAGGTCTATCTATTTCTGCAAACTGATTTGGCACAGAAAGACATCCTTCTTCATAAGTTGCTTTTTCTGGATCTTTATTTTTGATAACCGGATTTACGAAATATCTTGGCTCTTTTTTACTCTCATCTTTACTTATATCCATTACAATAATTCTCTTTGGTACACCAACTTGTATCGCCGCGAGACCAATTCCGTTTGCGTCATACATTGTCTCTAGCATATCATCCATTAATTTTTGTTCTTCTTTACCAACAGAATTTACTGGTTTAGATATTTGCCTAAGTAATTTATTAGGTTCTGTTATTATAGTTCTGATAGCCATAACTTGATTTTATTATAATTTTTATACTTTTAAAGGAAGAACTTTTAGCAATAGTTTATTTCTAATTAAATCAACATTTAATTGATTTAAAGTGTTGATAATAAAATAAACTGTATCTTCATCAATATTTTCAATTTTGTCAGGTCCAATTACCTCAATTATTCTCAACAATGCAGCACCTATCTCATTATTATCTATCATTGTTTGAATATCAGCAGGCATTTCTGATTGCTTCACCTCATATAGACTGTCATATTTTTTTGAAATTTTAACTCCATCAGATTTAAGTGCCTCTAAAAAAATTATATCTTTTTTTGATAAAAAATATTTTTTATCTTTTTTTATTTTCTTTAAAAATTTATCTAGATCCTCTTCAATTTTAGATTTTGCATAATCCCCATTAAAATAATTTATAAGTTTTGATTGATGTAAAATTTTACTATTATATTTAATCTTTTTATCTGCCGTCTCTTTCTTATTTAGATTGCTATTATAAAATGTTGTAAAATTTGATGGCACATCCTCAACATTAATTTCACTTAAAAATTTTTTTAATTCCAAATCAAAAGCATCACTAATATCATCAGATATAAATAGATCTTTTAATATCTTTATAAATTCTAATTTGATTTTTGGTTCTTCAGTTAAAAGAGCTCTTTGATATAAAAGAGCGCGTCCCTCGATTGAAGATAAAGATTTATATGCCTCTTTTGCATTCAAAAATTGATTAATATTAAATTGGAATTTTTTATAAAATTCGAATAACTCCTCCTCAGAATAATTTTTATCATTAACAGCTTTTTCTATTGTAGAAATTTTTTCTACATCAGTAATCTCTATATCTTGAATTTTAAAAAGTAAATTAGCGGCTGAAAGATATTTCCAAACTATTTTAGGTGTATCGTCACTTGGTTCATAAGAAAACTCAGGGTTAGTTCTATGAGCTAAATGAAAATCTAAAATTGAATTTATTGATATTTCTTTATCTGCCTCATCTAAATATCCAAATAAATAATTTATTTTGTTTTCGTAATAACTATCCTCAAAACCTAACTCTTTTTTTAAATCTAAGATTAGTTGTGCTTCTTCATTTTTTCCATAATTGATTAAACAATATAAATTAAATTTTGATAGATATTCATCTTGAATGGGTTCAGAATTTTTAGAAAAAATCTCACATGATTTTTTTACGTTTGATTCTGATAAATAAGTATCTACCAAATATCTTGTTAAATTTGGATGCAAATTTATTATTTGATTTTTAATTAAATATTCTTCTATTAATTCTAAGTTTGCATCTTTTATTAACCAATCAGATTTAAAGCTCATAAATTCTTGCTCAGTAATATTTTGAGTTGGAGAATAAGCGTTGGTTAATAAAGATATGTGCATTATATCAGATGCATCCTCTGAAAGATTAAACTTATTAATATTCTGAAATAAATTTTTTAATTTAGTTCCATCAGAATTTGACCACATATCCATACTCAACCCGTATTCACTAGGATCATATAGTCCAACAATTTTAATTTCTTTTGATGAAAATTCTTTATCTAGTTTTATAGTATCTATTTGTTTGTTTGTTTGTAGTTCGTAAACACTATTCTGAGTAGTGCCACTAGAATTTTCACTTGAAATATTTGTTTCTGAAATAACTTGATTATCTTTCTTTTCTATTTTCCAAATATCAATCGGTTTCTCCTCTGCAAAAGCAGGTGTAAAAAAAATAAGACAAACTAATTTAATTAAAAGAAGTTTCTTATTTAACAATTTTAAAATTTTCATTTGGAATAATTTTTTCAATTTCTTTTTTAGGTGCAGGAAAATCAATTGTACTTAGAAAAAAAATAATACCTAAAATAACCCCTAATCCGATTATAGATTTAATCACAAGTCCTATGATACTTGCTTTGCCTGAACTTGTGTTTTTAATGAATTGCATATACTTTTAGATAATTTCAAATTAAGACATATTTATGTTTTTTCAATAAAGAAACTTATGAAATCAAAAGAAAATCTAGTTTTTTTGGGGATGATGGGTTCTGGTAAGAGTTCAATTGGATCTTTAGTAGCTAAAAAATTAAAATTAAATTTTGTCGATATCGATAAAGAAATTGAAAAAAATTTAAACATTACAATAAAAAAAATCTTTGAAAATAAGGGTGAGAATTATTTTAGAAAAATTGAAGAACAAACAACTTTAAGAAAACTTAAATTAAGCTCTACTGTGATTTCACTTGGTGGGGGGGCTTTTACAAATAACAATATTAGAAAAGAAATTTTAAAAAATCATTTATCTTTTTGGCTAAATTGGGATGATAAAACATTGTTAAATAGAATTAAAAATAGTAAAAAAAGACCATTAGCGATTAATGCAACTGATACTGAGTTAATTGATTTAATTAAGAAACGATCTAACATTTATTCTAAAGCTTTATATGAGATAAAGTGTGATAATCTTACTAAAATTGAAATAGTAAAAAAAATTGTAGAAATTTATGAAACAAACTAGATTAAATATAGTAACTAAAACTGAAAAATATCCAATAATTATTGGATCAAATTTGACCTTAAATGTATCAAAAATTTTTAAATCAAATTCAATTGATTTTGATAAATGTTTAATTGTTGTTGATAAAAATGTTCCAAAAAAATTTGTCTCAAATATTAAAAGGTCTTTTAAAAATAAAAGTATTTTTGTGTTATTTTTTAATGCTAGTGAAAAAAATAAAAATATTAATTGCGTTAATAAAATTCTAGAAGTTTTATTAAATAAAAACTTTTCAAGAAATGATATTTTAATTTCTTTAGGAGGAGGAATTACAGGCGATGTAAGTGGTTTTGCGGCTAGCCTTTTCAAAAGGGGCCTAAAGTTTGCAAATATTCCAACAACTCTTTTAGCTCAAGTTGATTCATCAATCGGGGGAAAAACTGGAGTTAATTCTAAATATGGTAAAAATTTAATAGGGAGCTTTTATCAACCATCACTGGTTCTCTCAGATATTCAATTTCTTAAATCTTTATCAAAAAGACAAATAATTTGTGGATATGGAGAAATATTGAAGCATTCATTAATTGATAATAAAAAATTTTTTAGTTTCTTAAATAAAAATCTTAAAAAAATTTTAAGTCTTTCTTCTCCATTTATTGAAAAAGCAATTTATGAAAGTTGTAAAATTAAAAAAAAAGTAGTTGAAAAAGATGAAAAAGAAATAGCATTAAGAAAAGTATTAAATTTTGGCCATACATTTGCCCATGCTTATGAGGCAGGTTTAGGGTACAGCTATAAACTAAATCATGGTGAAGCCGTGATACTTGGAATGAAAACGGCACTGAATTTTAGTTTTAAGGAAAACATGATTAATAAAAGTGAATATAATTTAATTATAAATCATATTGATAATTCTGGTCTACCTTCTTCTATAAAAAAATATTTTTCTATCAGAGATTTAAATAAGATTTTATCTTTTATGATCAAAGATAAAAAAAATAATTCTGAAAAAATTAACTTAGTATTGTTAAAAAAAATTGGTAAGCCAATTTTCGACAAACAATATTCCAAAAAAAAGTTAAATTTATTTCTGAAAAAATTTTTAACTAATTAAAATTTGGATTGAGTGAATAAATTCTTTTAATTCTTGATCTAAAATCTTGTAAATTTTTTTATTACTTTCAATTTTATTCATTTTTTTTAGTTCTTCAGAAACAATAAATAATTTTAAATGATATTTTCCCTCTTGATTTCCTTTGTGATTTTTATGAAGAAAAGATTTATCTTCAACTGTTATACTTTCAATATTAATTTCATTTAATAATTTATTTTTTACAATTGTAATTAACTCATTTATATCCATATATGTTATTATATATCATGAAAAATATTTGTGACTGGAATAATTGTAATGAA
Source organism: uncultured Pelagibacteraceae bacterium (assembly GCA_902523515.1). Taxonomy (GTDB): domain Bacteria; phylum Pseudomonadota; class Alphaproteobacteria; order Pelagibacterales; family Pelagibacteraceae; genus Pelagibacter. Next base: position 207,596 of record CABYZT010000001.1, on the reverse strand, counting down.
ATTGGTGAATATAAGGCGCCAGTTGAAAAAGATAATAGCAGAAAATTTAGAATGCTTTGCCTTGAGCATGTAAAAGAATTTAATAAAAATTGGAACTATTTTTCAGGTATGAATGATGACCAAGTAATGGATTTTTTAAAATCTGACATGACTTGGCACAAACCCACACAAAGCTTCAGTTCTTCAGATAATTTTTTCAAAGTGTTATGGAATACAACTTTGAGAGATGAGTTAGATAAAGAAAAAATAAATGGAGAATATAATCATATGCGTCAATTTAAATTTGATCATAAAGATATAAAAGCTTTTGGAATATTGGGGGTTTCTGTGGGTTTAAATTGGAAGAAAATACAAGATAAATTCAAATTACTTGTGAAAAAATTTCACCCTGATATGAATTCTGGAAATAAAAAATATGAGGAAAAACTTAAACTTATAACACTGGCTTACACCCAATTAAAAAATACTTATAGAGAAAAAATTGACACCAAATCTTAATACAGAACCAGATATTAAAGTTTCATTAAAACAAACTTTTGGAATTGACTCAGAAATGGAAGTTGACGCTTTTTCAAAAAAAAATGAATACGTTCCTGAAATTGATAAAAACTATAAATTCGATAGAGATACTACTTTAGCTATTATTTCAGGATTTGCGTTTAATAAGAGAGTTTTAGTTCAAGGATATCATGGGACTGGAAAATCTACTCACATTGAGCAAATAGCTGCAAGATTAAATTGGCCTTGTATCCGTGTAAATTTAGATAGTCATATAAGTAGAATTGATTTGATTGGAAAAGATGCGATCGTTCTTAAAGATGGCAAACAAGTAACTCAATTTAACGAAGGAATTTTACCATGGTCTATACAAAATCCAGTTGCACTTGTTTTTGATGAATATGATGCAGGTAGACCTGATGTAATGTTTGTAATTCAAAGAGTTTTAGAGGCTGAGGGTAATTTTACATTATTAGATAAAAACAAAGTAATTAAACAAAATAAATTTTTTAGATTATTTGCTACTTCAAATACTGTGGGACTGGGTGATACGACAGGTCTTTATCATGGTACACAGCAAATTAACCAAGGTCAGATGGACAGATGGAATATCGTTACAACATTAAATTATCTTAGCCTAGATAGAGAAATGGATATTGTGTTGTCTAAAAATAAAAATCTTAATAATACAAAAGGTAAAGAAAAAGTTGCCAATATGATAAAAGTTGCATCCCTTACACGTAAAGGATTTATAGCAGGAGATATTTCAACGGTGATGAGTCCTAGAACTGTATTGCACTGGGCTGAAAATTCTGAAATTTTTAAAGACACTGGTTACGCTTTTAGAGTAACTTTTCTAAATAAATGCGACGATATTGAGAAAAATACTATCGCAGAATATTATCAAAGATGTTTTGGAGAAGAATTGCCAGAGTCTTTGGTTAATATTCAAATTTAAATGAGCTCTAAAGAATCAAACTTAAAAGAAAAATTTAGAATTGCTTTAAATTCAACAGCAAAAGTAATTTCTGATGATTTTGATTTAAATAAAAAAAACTTTGAAGAAAAAAAAGCTAAAGATATTATTTCATTAGAAATCGATAATCTTACTAATCCAAGTGACTTTATAAGACTACGTGCAGAGACCGATTCAAGCGCCCTTAAAAAAAAATTTTCTAGTGAGTTAATTTATAAAAAAAACTTACCTAGCAACAATTCATCTAGATCACTTTATAATATTGCTGAAAAAATTAGATATGAGGCATTGGGTGGTAAAATGCTTAAAGGTATTGAAAAAAACTTTCATGAAAACTATTCACAAATAATTAATCGTAAAAGAAAAGATCAATTAAAAACAAAAGAGGATGTGCCTGTGGCAGAGGCTTTTGAATTATATATGCTAAAAAACTTTCATAAAATAAAGTTAAATGCTCTAACTTCTAGAATGTTAAATTTTTGGGAAAAAGATTTTGAAAATTCTATTGAAAAACATAAGGAATTTTTGATGAATAATCTAGAAGATCAAAATACTTACTCTTCAAAGTTTTCTCAAATATTGGAAGAAATGGATATTTTTCAAAGTGATGAAGATAACGAAAAAGAGCAAGAAAATCAGGATCAGGGGCAAGACAATCCTTCAAATGATGATCAAAACAGTGATAAAGATGATAGCAAAGATGAAAACAATGACCAGGAAACCCAAGCCTCTCTAGACGCTGATTATAGCATTGATGAATTTAGCTTAGATGAACAGCTCAACGAAGTTGAATCTGATGAACAAAGTTCAGAACAAATAGTAAAAAAAAATATAGATAACATAAATCTTGATTATAAAATTTTTACTACACAGTATGATGAAATAGTAAAAGCTGAGAATTTAGAAAATGCTGATGAAGCAACTAAACTAAGAAAAAGTTTAGATCAACAGCTAATTGGTTTCCAAGATGTTATAACAAAATTAGCAAATAAACTTCAAAGACAATTGCTTGCAAAACAAAATAGGGCTTGGGAATTTGATTTAGAAGAAGGATTATTAGATAGCTCTAAACTTCCAAGAATTATTATGGATCCATATAATTCTTTATCATTCAAAAAAGAAAAAGATTTAGATTTTAAAGATACAGTAGTGACTCTACTCATAGACAACTCTGGATCTATGAGAGGAAGACCAATCACTATTGCGGCTATTTGTGCAGATATCTTATCAAGAACGTTAGAAAGGTGCTCTGTTAAAGTCGAAATTTTAGGCTTCACTACCAAAAATTGGAAGGGTGGACAGAGTAGAGAATTATGGACTAAAAATTCTAAACCGAAAACACCAGGAAGATTGAACGACTTAAGACATATTATTTATAAAGGTGCAGATACCCATTGGAGACAAGCAAAAAATAATTTAGGACTAATGCTAAAAGAAGGATTACTCAAAGAGAACATTGATGGAGAAGCTATATCGTGGGCCTATAATAGAATTAAAAAGAGAAAAGAAGAAAGAAAAATATTAATGGTTATTTCTGATGGAGCACCTGTAGATGACTCAACTCTTTCTGTAAATTCAGGTGATTTCTTAGAAAAACATTTAAAAAAGATTGTAAAGTTTATTGAAAATAAATCAGATATTGAAGTTTTGGCCATAGGAATTGGCCATGATGTTTCAAGATATTATAATAAAGCTATCAAGATTACTGACGTAAATGAATTAGGAGATGTTATGATATCTCAATTAAGCTCATTATTTGAAACAAAGAACAAATACCACTAAATATTAAATAATTCCTTATTCCTCCATCTAATAACAACTTCAGCACCATTACGCGTTTTTGAATTTCTACAATTAACTGATGCAAAATTTTTTTCTAATAAAGTTTTTCCGATAAACAAGCCTAGACCTAAACCCTCTTTAGATTTGTCTTTAGAATAATTTGATTTCAAATATGGCTCACCAATTTTTGAGATTATATCTCTGGGATAACCATCACCATCATCTTCAACTGTTATTTCAGTTGTTTCACTATCACTTTTCAAATTAATAAAAATTGTATTTTTGGCAAATTTATTTGCGTTTCCAATAAAGTTTCTTAACCCATAAACCAACTCTATAGATTTGGTTATCTTTTTTGGGTTTGAGTCCTGGTCAAAATTGAGGACAAATTCTTTTTTACTTATTTCCTTGAATGAAGAAATAATTTCATGCAAATAATCTCGAATATTAATATCTTTATCAATAAATTCATCTTCTTCCACAGGATTTAATGTTAATCGCTTTAAAATTTCATTACATCGCTCGACTTGACTATTCAATAACTCTATATCTTTTTCTAAATCTTTTTGCCCCTTAAATTGTTTCATTAAATCATGCGTAATTATTGTTATCGTGGAAAGTGGCGTACCTAAAGAATGTGCCGCTGCTGCAGCTTGACCACCTAGAGATAATAGTTCATGTTCTTTAGCCATTACCTCTTCCATTTTTCCTAATGCCTCTTTTCTTAATCTAGATTGTGTGCCAAATGTCATTGCAAAATAATTTAAAAAAACCAAAGCAACAATTAAGGATATTGGTATAGAAAAGTAAAAATAATGATTGTTATGAAAATCACTGTTTAAATTAATTGGCAAATCTTCATAATTAAAGGTTAGAAAAATAATTATAATTATTGTTAAAGTTACTAATAATGTATTTGTTCTTAAGCTCAAATTTGATGAAGAAAAAACACTTGGTATTAATATAAATATTACAAATGGATTAGTTATTCCTCCTGATAAATAAAGGAGGACACCTAATTGCAAAATATCTATAAGCAGGAAGATAAAAGCAGATCTGTCTGATAATTGTGTTTTTTTATAAATAAAAGTTAAATATAAATTACTTAATATTCCAAAAAATATAACTATATTTGAGGTAATAAAATCAAAACTAGGATTTAGAAAAAAATATACAAAATTTACTGCAATTAATTGTCCAATAATTCCGATCCATCTAAGAGTTATATAAGTTGATTTTTTAAATGAATGATATTTTGAAGTCTCAAAGAACTTCATTTTTAAATATCAAGATTTGTAACATTTATAGCATTAGATACTATAAAATCTTTTCTTAATGCCACATCATTACCCATTAGAGTATGGATTAAACTTTGATCTTTTTTCAAATCCTTTGAGTATTGTACTTGAAGTAGATTTCTTGTTTCTGGATCTAATGTAGTACTCCATAATTCTTCTGGGTTCATTTCTCCAAGACCTTTGAATCTTTGGATATTCATTTTTGATTTTTCTTCATCAATTTTTTTTAGATAATCTTTAGATCCTTTTTTAATTTTTTTTAACTCTTTATTATTATTTATTATGAAATCTTCTAACTCCTTCTCATCCTTAATATAAATACCTTTAGAACCTTTGTTAATTTTAAATAAAGGAGGTTGAGCTAAATAAACATGGCCATTTTCAATTAATTTATTGAATGGTTTATTATTGAAAAAGGTTAAAAGAAGGGCTCTTATATGAGAGCCATCTACATCAGCATCCGTCATAATAATAATTTTTCCATATCTTAAATCTTTTAAATCAATCTCTTGTGCTTTTGGATCCAAACCAAGAGCATTAATCAAAGTAACAATTTCATTTGAAGAAATCATTTTAGACAAAGCCTTTGTTCTTTGATCAGAACCATTTCCATTGCTGTTACCATTTTTTTTCATATTAAAATCTTCTACATAAGTATTAAGTATTTTACCTCTGAGTGGTAAAACTGCTTGATTTGCTCTATTTCTTCCTTGTTTAGCAGATCCACCCGCTGAGTCTCCCTCTACAATAAATAATTCAGTTCCTTCTTGTTTGCCAATTTGACAATCAGCTAATTTTCCAGGAAGACCGCTTAATTCAAGGGCTCCTTTTCTCCTCACATTTTCTCTTGCTTTTCTAGCAACATCTCTGGCCATTGCGGCTTGAATAACTTTAGCTAAAATAATTTTTGCAATAGATGGATTTTGATCAAACCAAATAGATAATTTTTCATTTACTAGTGTTTCCACAATCATTCTTACTTCTGATGAGACTAGCTTATCTTTTGTCTGAGAAGAAAATTTTGGATCAGGAATTTTAGTTGATAACACACAAGTCAGTCCTTCCTTTATATCATCGCCTGAAATTGCTAATTTATTTTTCTTTAATAAATTATTTTCATTTGCATACTTGTTAATTACTCTTGTTAATGCACTTCTAAACCCTAACAAGTGGGTTCCTCCATCTTTTTGATAGATGTTATTTGTATACGGAAATATATCCTCTGAATATCCTGCATTCCATTTTAAAGAACACTCTAATTCTACGTTATTTTTCTTACCTTCGATATAAATTGGTTTTCTAAATAACTCATTTCCATTTTTATTTTGTAACTTTTCTCTTTTTTCATCTAAAAAATCTACAAATTCTAAAACACCACCATCAAACTTAAATTCAGATGTTTTTTCTTTCTTTTGGCTTGCATCAGTAAATATTATTTTTATTCCTTTATTTAAAAATGCTAATTCTCTTATCCTATTAATCAAAATATTAGCACTAAATTTAATTGAAGAAAAAATTTCTTTAGAAGGTAAAAAAGTAATTTGGGTTCCAGTATTTTTTGCTTTTCCCACAACCTTTAAAGGAGCTTTAGTTTCACCATTTTGAAATTCTATATAGTGTTTTTTTCCATCTCTAAATATCTCTAACTGTAATTTTTCTGAAAGCGCATTGACAACAGAAACTCCAACGCCATGTAGTCCACCAGAAACTTTATAGGAATCATGATCAAATTTTCCACCAGCATGAAGTTGGGTCATAATTACCTCAGCTGCTGATTTTTTTTCTCCTTTATGTATATCAACAGGAATACCTCTTCCATCGTCGTTTACTGTAATTGTTCCGTTTGAGTTAATTTTTACATTAATATTTTTACAATACCCTGCTAACGCCTCATCGATAGAGTTATCAACAACCTCATAAACCATATGATGTAAACCAGTGCCATCATCTGTATCTCCAATATACATACCTGGTCTTTTTCTAACTGCTTCAAGACCCTTTAAAACTTTGATGGAATCTGCCTGATATGTATTTTTATTTGTCATTTTTTAAATTTTGGAAAAAGGAAATTATAACATTTTTTAAAAAAATTGCTGATTTATCTTAACAAAAAAACTGTAAAATGCCTAAATAACCATTGAAAAATAAAGCTTTTATGATGGCGGAGAGAATGGGATTCGAACCCATGAAAGAATTGCTCCTTTACACGCTTTCCAAGCGTGCGCCTTCAACCACTCGGCCACCTCTCCAAATTTTATTTTAATAAATAAAGAATATTTTCAAATTTAATTTAAAAATTTTAATCAAACCATTCTATCAATTTATTTTTATTTTTTTCTATATATTTGGGTAATTCATGATCATGTAAATTTATAAGTTTCATTCCTTTTCCAATTTTGTTTTTACGTTGATCTGCTTTTAAATCATATATCGTATATTTACTTTTAATAATTTCTTTAATTTTATTAACATTCAAACCTGATAATTCATATTCTCTATGATGACAGTAAGATTTATATTTATAATGAATTTCCTCTGGAGTTTTAATATTAGTGAAATGCCAACCTCCATTTTCAATTATTTTAATATTATTATATTTTTTCTCGTTAAATAAAATATCTAATCTAAAGAATGGATATTTTCTGGCTTTAACATTTCTTAGCCATTGAGGACTTTTTAAATTTTTTCTTAAACAAGCTCTTGTTCCAAACCATTTATAATTTGGTATTGCTAAATTAAATTTATAATAACACATAATCTGATCAAATATTATTATTTTTGATTTAATATTTTTAAGGTCAATTCTGTTTAACGACGGAATTTCATCTAAATCTGATAATAATATTAAATCATTATCTTCAGCATTATCTAAACCTTTCATTACATAATTTCTTTGTCCATTGTCTCTTTTAACAGCATTATATATAAATTTGTGCTCTTTATCGATATCTGAATCTTTTTCTTCAATTGTTTCGATGTCTACTGGTATTTTATCCCAAACAATATATTTAATTTTATTTTTAAATTTAGCGTACTTATTTATGTCAAATTTTAAATCTCTACTCTCACCATTATGATTATATGTGCTTTCAACTATAATAAAATAATCTACATAATCATTCAAAATATTTAATCTTGTTTCAAGAATTAAATCTTCATCAAAATAAGTAAAACAATCAAAAACTTTCATAATTATTCCTTTTGAATTTTAAGAACACCAATAAATGCTTCCTGTGGTATTTCAACTCTACCAAATTGCTTTGATCTAGCTTTACCTTTTTTTTGCTTTTCTAAGAGTTTTCTTTTTCTATCGGTTGCTCCACCACCGTGAATTTTAGTTAAAACATCTTTTTTAAACCCTTTAATTGTTTCTCTGGCAATAATTTTACCTCCTATTGCTGCTTGAACTGGAATCATAAAGTTATGTCGAGGTATTAAATCTTTTAATTTTTCACAAACCTCTCTCCCTGTTTTTTGTGCAAAGTCTTTATGTATCATCATCGCCAAAGCATCGACTGGTTCTCCATTTACTAGAATACCAAGTTTTACCAAATCTCCTTCCCTATGCTCGATAATTTCATAGTCAAAACTAGCATAGCCACTAGTCATAGATTTTAGTCTGTCATTAAAATCAAAAACAACTTCATTCAATGGTAGCTCATAATTCACTACAGCTCTATTACCTGAATAACTTAAATTAGTCTGAATTCCTCTTTTATCCTGACACATTTTTATTATTGGACCTAAATATTGGTCAGGAGTAATGATTGTTGCTTTTATCCATGGTTCTTCAATATATTTTATTAAAGTTGGATCAGGCAAACTTGATGGATTTTGAAGATCAATTATGTCTCCGTTATTAAGATGAACTTTATAAACAACACCTGGTGTAGTTGTTAATAAATTAACATCAAATTCTCTTTCCAATCTTTCTGTTACAATTTCCAAATGAAGTAAGCCTAAAAATCCACATCTAAAACCCAATCCTAGAGCAGAGGATGACTCTGGTTCAAATGAAAAACTTGCGTCATTTAATTGTAATTTAGCTAAACCATCTTTAAGTTTTTGAAACTCAGAACTATCTACTGGAAACAGGCCACAGAATACTACCGGCTTACTTGGTTTAAATCCTGGCAAAGCATTTTCTAAAGGTTTTGAAGCATCACAAATCGTATCTCCAACTTTTGTTTCTGATAAAACTTTAATTCCTGTTGTAATAAATCCAATTTCGCCTGTTGTTAGTTCATTTATGTCTACTGGTTTTGGTGTAAAAACCCCAACTTTTTCAACAATATACTCCTGATTAGTAGACATCATTTTTATTTTCATATGTTTTGAAAGTTTACCATCTATCACCCTGACTAAAATCACTACACCTAGATACGTATCATACCAACTATCGACTAATAAACATTTTAGGTCTGCAGAACTTTCTCCTTTTGGAGCTGGTAATGTTGTAATAATTTGTTCTAAAATATCATCTATTCCTTCTCCAGTTTTACCTGAACACGGAATTGCATTTTCAGTATCAATTCCTATAACTTCCTCAATTTGTTTTTTTGTTCTATCTAAATCCGATGCGGGCAAATCAACCTTATTTAAAACTGGTACTATCTCATGGTTAATATCTAAAGCTTGGTAAACATTTGCTAAAGTTTGAGCTTCTACCCCCTGTGTACTATCTACAATCAGAATTGAACCTTCACAGGCATATAAAGATCTACTTACTTCATAGCTAAAATCTACATGACCTGGGGTATCAATAATATTTAAAATATAACTTTTTCCATTTTTAGCTTTATAATTTAATTTTACAGTTTGAGCTTTAATTGTGATTCCTCTTTCTCGCTCAATATCCATAGAATCTAAAACTTGAGCTTTCATTTCTCTTTCAGTTAATCCACCACAACTATGAATAATTCGATCAGCAATAGTAGATTTTCCATGATCAATATGCGCAATTATTGCAAAATTTCTTATATTATCAATTGAACTCATTAATTATTTTAGGAACGAATTTTAGCACCAGTTTTATTTTCAACTGTTTCTATTATCAAATTATTAGTTTTTTCTAAATCTTTATCTGTTAATGTTTTTTCCAACGACTGAATGGTAACGCTTATGGCAACTGATTTTTGATTTTCAGGAATATTGTCTCCTTGGTAAACATCAAATACTTTTATGTTTGAAATTAAATTTTTATCAATATTTGATATGGCATTTACTATATCTTGCACACTTATTTTTTTATCAACAATAAATGCAAAATCTCTTTCAGATTTTTGAAAGTCGGAAACTAAATATTTTGTTTTTTGATCTTTTAAAGGTTTTTTTGGTAGTTTTAAATTATCTAGGAATATTTCAAACCCTACTAGAGTTTCTGTTTTAATATCTAGCGTTTTGATAATGTTTGGATGAATTTCTCCAAAATAAGCAGCTATCTTATCTTTTCCTTTATTTAAAAATACTCTACCTGATTTTCCTGGATGATAATAATTTGGGCTTTCATCATCAATATAAAATTTTTCTGAGTCATAACCAGCTTCTACTAAAGTTTGTATAACATCTCTTTTAATATCAAAAACATCTATATTTCTCTCTTTTTCTATCCATGAAAGTCTAGATTTTTTTCCAGCTGACAAACCACAGACAATTGTATTCTGTTCTCCAGGTTGTGAACCATAAAATATTGGCCCTATTTCAAATATTGATAAATCCTTAATTCCTCTATCTAAGTTTTTGCTCATGTGCATTACTAAATTTGAAAAAATCGAATTTCTTAATACCCTCAATTCAGAGCTAATTGGATTTACAATTTTTATTTCTTTACTCGCTTCCTTAAAGTGATCGTTATATTTGGCATCTGTAAAAGACCAAGTGATTGCTTCCAAATATCCTTTGGATGCTACTGCCCTTTGAAGAAAATGAAATAACTTTTGAGTTGGATTTAAAGTATTTTTTGATCTTTCTTTAATAGGATTTTCTATTTTTATTTTTTCATAGCCACTAATTCTTACAAGTTCCTCAACTATATCGATTTCTTGAACAATATCTGGTCTCCAAGATGGAACAGATAATTTAAAGAATTTTTTTTCTTTTTTTAATTTAAAACCAAGTTTTTCTAAAATGCTTATTATTTCTTTATTTGAAATTTTAAAACCAGTAATTTTTTCAAATATTTTTGGTTCAAATTTTATTACTTTGTTTTTATAAGACTCAATTTTTTGAATATCTATTTTACTAATTTCACCACCACAAATTTCCTTAATTAAAAAAGCTGACTTATTTAATCCATCCTCAATAGATAACTGATCAATACCTCTTTCAAATCTAAATTTAGCATCTGTATCAATATTCAATTTTTTTGCAGTTTTTCTAATTGATCTTGGATCAAAATAAGCTGACTCTAATAAAACATTTTTAGTATCTAACTCTGTACCTGATCTTGTTCCTCCAATAATTCCACCTAGACCTAAGACACCTTTATCATCACTTATTACACACATTCCATTATCTAGTTTATAATTTTTATTATCTAGAGCAGTAAATTCTTCCCCTGATTTTGAATTTCTAACAATTATTCCTTTATCAATTTTGTCAGCATCGTATGCGTGCAAAGGACGATTAATATCAATCATGACATAATTTGTAATATCTACAATTGCAGATATTGGTTTTAGGCCTATAGAAATTAATTTATCTTTCAACCATTGGGGACTTTCTGTATTTTTAACGTTAGTTATCAAGCAGCTACCAAAAGATAAACAGCCTTGATTTTTTTCTTTTTTTATTTTTACTTTTAAGGTCTGTTTTTTATTAGATTTAATTTTTTTATTTGTTTCTGGTATTAAGTTTCCAAAACCTGCAGCTGATAAATCTCTCGCTATCCCCCTAACACCAAGACAGTCTGGTCTATTTGGTGTAATTGATAAATCAATAAGATTAGAACTTGGTTTAGAAAAATAACTTTTTCCTATATTTTTTGCATATTTAGATTGCGACAGCTCAGTAATCCCATCACTTTCATCTGATAAATTCAATTCAGATTCCGAACAGAGCATTCCATATGATGTGACATCTCTTATTTTGGCGACAACAAGTTTAGTTTTGTTTTTTGGGATTATTGCGCCTGGTGGTGCATATACAGTAAGAAGGCCCTCTCTAGCATTTGCAGCACCACAGACAACTTTTTTGATTTCTTTATTACCAATATCAACGTCACATACTTTAAGTCTGTCTGCATTAGGATGTTTTTCTGTTTTTATGATTTTTGCTACCTTAAATAAATCTAATCCCTCAGATAAGTTCTCTACACTCTCAACTTCAAGACCTATGTCTGTTAGTTTCTCAAGAAGTTTATCTTCTTTAGCACTTATTTTTAAATGATCTTTTAACCAATCATATGTGATCTTCATCTGCTTAAACCTCTATAATTTGAAGGAACATCAAGTGGATCAAATCCAAAATGATTTAGCCATCTGTAGTCACAATCAAAAAACGCTCTTAAATCATTAATACCGTATTTAAGCATTGCTAGTCGGTCTATGCCTATACCAAAAGCATATCCTTGATATTTAGAAGGATCTACTTTTACATTTCTCAAGACATTAGGATGAACCATGCCACAGCCTAAAATTTCAAGCCACTTATCTCCTTCTCCAATAATTATTTTGCCATCTTTTATTTCATAACCAATATCTACTTCAGCAGATGGTTCTGTGAATGGAAAATGACTAGGTCTAAATCTCATTTTAATTTTTTCTACTTCAAAAAATTCTTTTATAAAATAATTCAAGCATCCTTTTAAATGCCCCATATTAATATTTGTATCAATATGCAAACCTTCTACTTGATGAAACATTGGTGAGTGTGTTTGATCACTATCAGATCTATAAGTTCTTCCAGGAGCAATGATCTTGAATGGAGGTTTATCTTTTAGCATAGTTCTGATTTGAACTGGTGAAGTATGAGTTCGTAACAAAACCTCTTTGTTTTCATCTAAGTAAAATGTATCATGCATATCTCTTGCTGGATGATTGTCTGGTGTGTTTAGAGCAGTGAAGTTGTTGTATTCATTTTCAACATCAGGGCCTTCCTCAACACTAAATCCTATTTCAGAGAAAATAGATGAAATTTCATCTATAGTTTGTGATACTGGATGAACTTTTCCTCTAACGAATGGTCTTTCAGGCAAAGTTATATCAACTTTTTCCTTTTCTAATTTTTCGTTTATTTTTTTTCCTTCTATCTCACTAATTTTAGAAGTTATGAAATTCTGAAGTTCGTCTTTAACCTGATTTAAATCTGATGCAAATTTTTTTCTATCGGTCTCTGGAATTGATCCTATTGTTTTAAATTTTGATGAAATTAAACCATTTTTACCAAAGAGCTCGGTTTTAATTTCATTTATTTGATCAATGCTCAAATCATTTTCAAGCTTTGACATAAACTGATCTCTAATATTTTTTATCTCTGACATATTAGTAGATTATTTCCTTAAGAAATAAAAACAATAGCGAAGATTAATTTAAAGCTGATTGAGCTTTTTGTACAATTGTTTTGAATGCTTCTGGGCTATCGTAAGCAATTTCAGCAAGAATTTTTCTATCTATTGCAATACCACATTTATTTAATCCATTGATAAATTTTGAATAAGTTAAGCCTTCAGCTCTAACACCAGCATTGATTCTCTGTATCCACAATGATTTAAAATCTCTTTTTTTATTTCTTCTGTCTCTGTAAGCGTATTGCATGGATTTTTCCATAGCTTGCTTTGCAACTCTAATAGTATTTTTTCTTCTACCCCATTGACCTTTTACAGCTTTTAAAACTTTTTTATGTTTAGCTTTGCTAGTTACACCTCTTTTAACTCTTGCCATTATTAACCTCTTAAACTGTAAGGCATATATGACTTAACAATTTTTCCATCTTGTTTAGACAATGTTGTGGTGCCTCTTAGTTTTCTTATTTGTGAATTTGTTCTTTTAATCATGCCATGTCTTTTACCTGCCTGAGCGGAAATAACTTTGCCCTTAGCGGATATTTTAAATCTTTTTTTTGCTGAGCTTTTTGTTTTTAGTTTTGGCATAATTCTGCGGACTTATACAAAGAAAGATATAATTTTACAACCTCTATTACAGCTTATAAAGGTTGAATTACCATGATCATTTGCTTCCCATCAAACTTGGGATGCAATTCTACCTTACCGATATCCTTCATATCTTCTTTAATTTTGCCCATTAGTTCATTTCCTAGATGCGAATGCTGAAGCTCTCTACCTTTAAATCTGATAGTAAATTTAACCTTATCTCCTTTAGCTATAAATTTTTTAGCATTTTTGACTTTAAACTCATAATCATGAGTTTCCGTAACAGGTCTCATTTTTATTTCTTTTAAAGAAACAATTTTTTGTTTTTTCTTTGCAAGATTTGCTTTTTTCTGAGCATCATACTTATATTTACCCATATCCATTATTTTACATACAGGAGGATTTGCGTTAGGTGCTATTTCAATTAAATCTAAACCTTGATTTTTTGCCATAGAAATAGCTTCATTAGTATTCATCACTCCAAGATTTTCTCCATCACTTGCAATAACTTGTACATCAGGAGAAGAAATTCTATTATTTGATCTTGGACCTCTATCCTTGGTTCTTCTTTGAAAATAATTTTGTTTGAAGTCTGCCACTTAGTTTGATGATGCTTTGTTTAAAGCAGAGAATGTTTTTAAGAATTGATCTATACCCATATTTTCTTGTTTATTAGAATCTAATCTTCTAATCGTTACTGAATTGGAGTCAACTTCTTTTTTACCACAAATTAATAAAAGGGGTATTTTTGCTAAAGAATGATCTCTAATTTTATAATTTAAATTATGATTTTTTAAATCTACTGCAGAACTTATACCTGAATTTTTAATTTTATTTGATACCTCAACTGCATAGTCATTAAATTCTTCTGAAATAGGTATTACCATAGTCTGTAGAGGAGATATCCAAAATGGAAACTTGCCTGCATAGTTTTCAATTAAAATTCCAATAAATCTTTCTAGAGAACCAAATAATGCTCTGTGCAACATAACAGGAACTTTTTTGGTTCCATCTTTATCAACATAGGAAGCATCTAATCTTCCAGGTAAATTTAAATCTACTTGTAAAGTTCCACATTGCCAATCTCTACCAATGGCATCTCGTAAAACAAATTCAATTTTAGGACCATAAAATGCTCCCTCACCTTTATTGATAGTATATTCTAATTTAGAAGCTTTAACGGCTTCAAGCAAAGAGGCTTCTGCTTTATCCCAAACTGAATCATCACCAACTCTTACTTCTGGCCTATCTGCATATTTTAGAATCACATTTTCAAAACCAAGGTCCTTATAAATATCTAGTATTAGATTTGTAACAATTAAACATTCGCTAGTAATTTGATCTTCAGTGCAAAAAATATGGGCATCATCTTGAGTAAAGGCTCTTACTCTTAATAACCCATGTAAAGCGCCTGATGGCTCATAGCGATGAACTTTCCCAAATTCAGCAAAACGTAACGGAAGATCTCTGTAACTTTTTAAGCCTTGATTAAATACCTGGATATGACCAGGGCAATTCATTGGTTTAATTGCAAAAACCTTCTCATCTGGTGTTTCAGAAGTATACATGTTTTCTCCATATTTTTCCCAATGCCCAGATTTTTCCCATAGTTGTCTATCTAGTACCTCTGGAGTATTGACTTCTTTATAACCAGCTGCATCTTGTCTACTTCTCATGTAGTTAATGAGCTTTTGAAACAAACTCCATCCTCTTTCATGCCAAAATACTGAGCCAGGGCTTTCTTCTCTAAAATGAAATAAATCCATTTCTCTACCTAATTTTCTGTGATCTCTTTTTTCAGCTTCTTCTATTCTTTTCAAATATTCATCTAGGTCTTTTTGAGTTGCCCAACTCGTACCATATATTCGTTGCAACATTTCGTTATTAGAGTCTCCTCTCCAATATGCACCTGACACTTTTGTAAGTTTAAAATATTTTCCTATTTTACCTGTGGAGGAAAGATGTGGACCTCTACATAAATCATGCCATTCTCCATGAAAATAAATTGATACATCTTCGTTTTCAGGTATCGCTTCTATCAGCTCAGCTTTATAAATTTCTCCTTTTTTTTTAAAATGGCTAATTGCTTTATTTCTATCCCAAACTTCTCTTTTTGTTATTTCATTCCTATCAACAATCTCTTTCATTTTATTTTCAATTTTTACTAGATCATCCTCTGTAAATGGTTCTTTTCTAGCAAAGTCATAATAAAATCCATTTTCAATCACGGGTCCAATTGTAACTTGTGTTCCAGGAAATAATTCTTGAACAGCCATAGCTAAAATATGAGCTGTGTCATGTCTTATAGTTTCTAAGCCCTCAGGATTTTTTGAGGTAAAAATTTTTACAGAACAATCATTTTCAATTAAAAAATCAAGATCTTTAAGTTCACCATCAACACTTATGACCATGGCTTGTTTAGCTAATGATTTGCTAATTTTTTCAGCTACTTCTAGTCCAGTAACTTTATTAGGAAAATCAATATTGTTTCCGTCGGGTAATGTTATTATCGGCATTTAATTTAATAATCTCTTATACTCTGAATAAGTAGAAAAGCACATTTTTTCAACATTAAATTTTTGAACTATGTTTTTTCTTCCCTCATTACCAATTGATTTTAATAGAGTTTCATCCATGTTAAGAGTTCTTAATATTTTATTACTTAATGATTTAGCATTTCCTGCTTCATATAAAAAACCAGTTTTTTCATCAATTATTGTTTCATTAGAACCTCCAATGTTGCTCGCTATAATTGGTTTTTCCATCGATTGTGCTTCAACAGCAACTCTACCAAAAGCCTCTGGTTCTGTTGAGGCTGAAACAATAATATCAGAAACTTTATAAGCTAATGCCATATCCTTACAATGATCTATGAATCTTATTTGTTTAGACAATCTGTATTGCTCCGAAAGTCTTATTAATTTTTTCTTATATAAATCTCTACCTTGATCACTGCCTAGAATGACAGCATAAAAAGCTTCATAACCGAGTTCTATATTCACTAAATTAATAGCCTCTATAAAAACTTCCTGTCCTTTCCAGGAAGTTAATCTACCAGGTAAAAGTATAATTTTTTTATCTTTTTCAATGTCCCATTTTTTTAATAATTTTTTTTCTTCAATTTCAATTTTAGTTGTTGGGTCAAAGTAGTCGACGTTTATTCCTCTAAAAATAACCATTAATTTTTTTTTCTCATTTAAATATTTTGAATAATTTTTTTTAATATGAGAAAAAATAAAATTAGATCCTGCAATTATTAAATCTGCTCTAGTCATTACTGAATTATAAATTTTTTTTATATTACTCTTAAAATTGTATGTTCCATGAAATGTAGTTACAAATTTTCGTCCTGTGATTTTTGTTGCTAACAAACATGACCAAGCAGGTGCTCTACTTCTCGCGTGAACAAGAGAAATATTATAAACTAAAATTATTCCAATTAAGATAAAAGCATTAATTAAAATTAGTAGAGGATTTTTGCTTTGCACTGGAAGTCTAAATATTTTAACTTTTTTTCTGTCTACAAATTTAAGTAATTCACCACCACTTGTTACAATAAATGATTTACAATTATTTTCTGGTAAATAATGTGCAATATCATAACAACCTGTTTCAGCTCCTCCATAACCTAATTTTGGGATTACTTGTAAAACTTTTAAATTAGATGACATTTGATATGATTATATATTAATAGACAAAACTTATAAATGATTATGGCAAATTTCAGATTTCACCAAATATCAAATACAAAGAAAATTAGATATATTTCCAAAATTTTTAAAAATAGTTCTTTTATAGTTTTTTTGCATGGCTTTATGTCAGATCTTGAAGGAAAAAAACCAAATGCTTTTTTGAAATTTGCTAAAAAAAATAAAGTAAGTTTTTTAGCACTAGAATACTCTGGTCATGGAAAATCTTCTGGAAAATTTGTAAATGGAAATATTTCAAAATGGAGTAAAGAGACGTCAATTTTAATTAGAAAATACGTTAAAAAAAAAGAATTTGTGCTAATTGGTTCAAGTATGGGCGCATGGATTTCGCTCAATCAATTCAAAATTTTCAAAAAACAGATTAAAGGATTTTTAGGAATAGGGGCTGCTCCTGAATTTTTAGAAAATTTAATGTGGAAAAAATTTACTAAAAAAATGAAAGAGGAAACAATAAGTAAGGGTATTTATCAATTAAAACATGGCAATTATGAATATCCAATTACTCTACAATTAATAAAAGATGGAAGAAAAAACAAAGTCTTAAATAAAAAAATTAATTCAAATATTAAAGTAACAATGGTTCATGGTGAAAAAGATGAGGCAGTTCCTGTCTCATATTCAAGAAAAGTTTTAAGATTATTTCCAAAAGCTAAGAAAAAATTAAATATTGTAAAAAAAGGTGATCACAGTTTATCAAATAAAAAATGGTTAAATATAATTTTAAAAGAGCTTAAATTATTAATTTAGCTAACTTTTTTTATATCTTTTTTTAAAGTAATTGGATTTTTTAATTTATCCAACATTTCTTTAGGACATACCTGAACAAAATTATTTACTTCATCATCAAAGTTTTCAATTATTTTTTTCGATAGTTGAGACTCAGTTTCTTTAAAGTGCTCACTGACTAAATTTTTTAAATATTCTTTCCAATAATCTGTCTCTACATTTTGCCAAACTACTGATTCTGGATTTACTTTCTTTTCAAATTCTTGAGATTTATCATATATAAAGGCCATTCCACCTGTCATACCAGCTGCAAAATTATCACCAACATTTCCTAAAATTACTACAGTTCCACCAGTCATATACTCACATCCATTAGAATCGCATCCTTCAATTACTGTAACTGCACCAGAATTTCTAACTGAAAATCTTTCACCAGCTTGACCAGCAGCAAAAAGTTTTCCTGAAGTAGCTCCATAAAGAACAGTATTTCCTAAAATTGTATTCTCATTTGAAACTAAATTGCTCTCTTCAGGTAATTTAATTGAAATAGTAGCTCCTGACAAACCTTTACCAACATAATCGTTTGCATCTCCCTTTAATACAAGTTTTAAACCTTTAGAAGAAAATGCACCAAATGATTGACCTGCTGATCCTTTAAAACTTAAAACTAAAAAGTTTTCATCAAGTTTTTCATAACCATATTTTTTATACAAATGATGAGAAATTCTTGTGCCTACTGCCCTGTGAGTATTTTTTATTTGATATTCTTTCTCAATTTTTTCAGAATTATCTAAAGCTTGTTCAATTTCTGGCCAAATTTGTTGATCAAGAGTATCTGGTACACTATTTATTTCTTGATCCTCACAATACCTTGGATTATTTCCGGTATCAGCTTGAACAAATAAAGGATTTAAATCTAAATCGTCTAAATTTGGAGAACCTTTACTAACCTGTTTTAACAAGTCTGTCCTACCAATCACTTCATTTAATGATTTAAAACCTAAATTTGCTAATATTTCTCTTACTTCACTGGCTATAAATGTGAACAAATTAACTACTTTTTCTGGAGTCCCAGTAAATTTTTCTCTGAGCTTTTCATCTTGAGTGCAAACGCCTACAGGACATGTATTTGAATGACACTGCCTTACCATTATACAACCCATTGCAACTAAAGCTGTAGTAGCAACACCATATTCTTCAGCACCCATCATTGCAGCTATCACCACATCTCTTCCGGTTTTAATTCCACCGTCTGTTCTTAATGTAACTTTATGTCTAAGATTGTTTAAAGTTAATACCTGGTTTGCTTCCGTCAAACCCATTTCCCATGGTATTCCAACATACTTAACACTAGTCTGTGGTGTTGCTCCTGTTCCGCCATTATGTCCAGAAATTAATATTATATCTGCTTTTGCTTTAGCTACACCAGCTGCAATTGTTCCTACTCCAGAGGAGGCAACAAGCTTAACTCCAATTCTTGCTTTAGGATTTATTTGTTTTAAATCATAAATTAGTTGTGCAAGATCTTCGATTGAATAAATATCATGATGTGGTGGTGGTGATATTAAAGTAACTCCAGGAGTTGAATGTCTAAGTTTAGCAATCTCCTCTGTAACTTTAAATCCTGGTAGCTGACCTCCCTCACCAGGCTTAGCGCCTTGTGCAATTTTAATTTCTATCTCATTACAATTATTAAGATAATTAACTGTAACTCCGAATCTTGCAGAAGCTATTTGTTTTACTCTTGAGTTTGCGCTGTCACCATTATCTAAAACTTTAAATCTACTTGCATCTTCACCGCCCTCTCCACTACATGAAGCACCTTTAATCCTATTCATACCAGTTGCCAAAGTTTCATGCGCCTCTTTTGATAAAGCTCCATGAGACATACTCCCACTTCCAAATCTTTTTAAAATATTTTCTATTGGCTCAACCTCAGAAATATCTATTGGCCCACTTAATTTTTTTTCTCTGAAATCAATTAAGTCTCTAAGATTAATAGGTGGTAAGCTGTATATTCCATCCGCATATCTTTTATAGGCATCATAAGAATTAGATCCTACTGCACTTTGAAGTAAATGAATTAATTTTCCTTGATATTGATGAGTTTCACCATTTTTACGATATCTATATATACCACCTATCGGCAATATGGTTTCAGAACTTTCAAATGCCTCTTTATGAATTTCTCTAATTTTTTTCTCTATACCCGTAAGTCCAATACCTGAAATTTTAGAGACAACTCCTGGAAAATAATCTGCAACAATTGTTCTACTTAAACCTACAGTTTCAAAGTTACATCCACCTCTATAAGAACTTAGAACTGAAATACCCATCTTAGACATGATCTTTAATAAACCTGCGTTTACTGATTTTATGTATCTCTCTACACATTCATCAAAGCTAAATTGACCAAATAATTTCTTTTCATGACGCTGAAATAAACTATCAAATGCTAAGTATGGATTTACAGTAGTTGCTCCAACTCCTATTAAGGTTGTAAAAGAGTGTGTATCTAAAGCCTCTCCAGATTGAACATTTATTGATACATATCCTCTTAGTTTTTTTTCAATAAGGAATGAATTAATTGATCCAACTGCTAAAAGCATTGGTATTGGAAGTTTAAAGCTAGAAAGCTCTTTGTCACTTAAAATCAATTGAGTAACTCCCTGTCTTACTGCAATTTCAGCTTCTTTTTGAATTTTTTTAATTGAATCAAATAAAGTTTCTTCCTCAGAAAAAGTACAATCAATTATAGATGAATTGTTGCCAAAAAAATTTATAAATTTTTCAAACTGAGAATTTGATAATATTGGACTATTTAAAACATATATATTTTGCTTTGTTAAATTATCAAAATTTAAAATATTTCCAAGATTTCCAAATCTTGTTTTCAAACTCATAACCTTATTTTCTCTTAAAGAGTCTATTGGTGGGTTTGTGACTTGACTAAAATTTTGTCTAAAAAAGTGGTACAGCGGTCTATACCTATCTGACAAAACAGCCAATGGTGTATCGTCCCCCATAGATCCAGTTGCTTCTTTAGCATCTTCTGCCATAGGATGCAGTATGAGCTCAAGATCTTCTAGACTTATTCCAAAAGTATATTGCCTTCTTCTTAAATCATCTCCCGAAAAAGAATTTTTTTCATCTGAAATAGTTAACTTATCATCTAGGTCGATAATTTGTGAATTAAAGTGTTTATACTCTTTGGCTAAATAATCTTTTATTTGCTTGTTTGTAAATACTTTACCTTTTTCTATTCTAACTCCAATTATTTCCCCGGGACCCAATCTTCCCTTTGACAAAATTCTTTTTTCATTTAATTCAATCATTCCTGTTTCAGAACCTGCGAATAATAATTTGTCTTTTGTAATTGCGTATCTTAAAGGTCTTAATCCATTTCTATCATTTGCAGCTATAACCCACTCATTATCAGTTCCAGCAATAGCAGCTGGTCCATCCCATGGCTCCATTGTACTGTTCAAAAAATTAAATAATTGTTGGTGATCTTTTGGTAGAGTTTTATTTTTTTTAGACCATGCGTCTGGAACTAACATAAGCTTAGCCAAAGGTGCAGGCTGACCAGATATATTTAATAATTCAAAAACATTGTCTAATGCAGCAGAGTCTGATGCTCCCTGTTGTATAACAGGTTTTAAGTTCTCAACATCGTCAAAAAGGGGACTGTTCATCTCTTGTTCATGAACTTTCATCCAATTTTTATTTCCTCTATAAGTATTAATTTCTCCATTATGCGCTATAGCTCTAAAGGGTTGAGCTAAATTCCAGCTAGGCGCTGTATTTGTTGAAAATCTTTGATGAAAAATAGCAAACCTTGAAATAAATCTCTCATCTTTTAAATCAAGGTAAAAATCTGAAATAGCTTCAGCTAAAAACATCCCCTTGTAAATGATAGATTTAGAACTCAATGAACAAATATAAAAATTGTTTAAAGATTTTTTAAAAGCTTCATTTTCTATCTTTCTTCTAGTTTCATAAATTTTTCTTTCTAAATCTTTATTTGTTAATTCTGGATTATAAGGTTTAAACAATACTTGGATAATTTCAGGCATTGTTTGGAATGCCTTTTCTCCTAAAACTTTTGGATTAACTGGAACCTGTCTCCAACCGTAAATACTAAAATCATTTTTTGTTAATTCACTTTCTACAATAGTTTTGCAACTTTCTTGCGCTGCATAATCATTCCGAGGCAGAAATATCATACCCACACATATTTCAGAATTGTCATGTGTGTGTCCTGTCACTTCTATCTTTTCAATGAAGAAATCTTTTGGTATTTCAACATGAATTCCAGCCCCGTCACCAGTTTTCCCATCGGCATCTACAGCGCCTCTATGCCAAACTGCTTTTAACGCTTCAATACCATACTCTACAACTTTACGAGATTTTTTACCTTCAGTTGATGCAATTATACCAACACCACAAGCATCATGCTCCATATCTTCTGAATAAACATTATTTTCTTTTAAAAGGTGAAGGTTCTTTTTATAATTTTTCATTAAGCCACTCTTTTTTCTACTTTAGATTTGCTCTCTAGATAAGTTTTAATTGAAGCTGCTGCATCTCTTCCATCTTTTATCGCCCAAACAACTAACGAAGCTCCTCTAACTATGTCACCAGCTGCAAACACCCCTTTTATATTTGTTTCCATAGTATCAAAATCTGTTTTAATTGTTCCCCACTTTGTTACTTGTAATTCACTGCTATCAAATAAATTTGGTAAATCCTCAGGATCAAAACCTAGTGCTTTGATAACCATATCTGCTTTTGTTTCGTAACTTGAGCCTTCTTGTACTTGTGGCTTTCTTCTTCCTGTCTCGTCTGGATCACCTAGCTTAATTTGATCTACAATTATTTTTTCTACTTTATTTGTACCTTTAAATTCTTTAGGACTTGATAACCAAACAAATTCAACACCTTCTTCTTCTGCATTTGCAACTTCTCTTGCAGATCCTGGCATATTTTCTTTATCTCTTCTATACAAACATTTAACAGATTTTGCCTTCTGTCTTATAGAAGTTCTCACACAATCCATTGCTGTGTCACCTCCACCGATTACAATAACATCTTTACCTTCTGCGTTTAAAATTCCTTTATCAAACAACTCAACATCATCTCCTAGACCTTTTTTATTAGATGCTGTTAAAAAATCCATTGCAGGAAAAATATTATCAAGATCATTTCCAGGTAAGTTCACTTCTCTTGCTTTATAAACTCCTGTAGCAATTAAAATTGCATCGTGTTTTTTTCTCAATTGGTCTAGACTGGCATCCTTACCAACTTCAAAATTTTGAACAAATTCAATTCCTCCATCCTTTAAGAGTTTTGTTCTTCGCTCTACAACTTCTTTTTCTAATTTAAAATTTGGAATTCCATAAATTAATAATCCTCCTGCTCTATCATATCTATCGTAGACAGTTATTTTATACCCATTTTTTCTTAATTGTTCTGCAGCAGCTAAACCAGCAGGACCTGCTCCTATAATTCCTACGCTTTGATTTTTTTCATTCGTTACCTTAATTGGTTTTACCCAGCCCTGAGCCCAAGCATTATCTGTAATATATTTTTCTACTGATCCAATAGTTACTGTTCCATGACCAGACTGTTCAATTACACAATTTCCCTCGCATAATCTATCTTGGGGGCAAATTCGGCCACACACTTCAGGCATGTTGTTTGTGCTTTGGGATAATTCATACGCCTCTTTTAATCTTCCCTCTGCTGTCAGTTTAAGCCAATCTGGAATGTTATTACTTAAAGGACAATGAACTTGGCAAAAAGGTACTCCACATTGCGAACACCTACTCGACTGTTCTTTGGCTTTTTCATTGATATACTCGTCGTAAATTTCGTTAAAATCTTCCTTTCTCGTATCAACTTCTCTTTTAGGTGGAGTTTGTTGACCTATTTTAACAAATTTGAGCATTTTATCAGGCATAATATTATTTAAGTTTTGGCAAAATATACCCTGATTTATGTATATAAAGCATAAAATAGGTCATATATATTGACCTTAATTTTTAAATTATTACCGCCAATTAACACGTTTTTAATTATTGCATAGCTATTATGCTTAAATCGAATTGTTTTAAATAAATACTTTATAAGTTACGAAGAAACAATGTTTCAAAATATTATAGAAGTTTTAATTCTCTCTGCAATTCAAGGAATATCTGAATTTCTTCCTATTAGTTCTTCTGCTCATTTAATTTTGGTTTCTACTTTATATGAATTTAAATCTAGTTCTTTGCTTATTGATATTAGCCTCCATCTAGGTTCACTAATAGCTATAATTTATTTTTTTAAAGATGAATTGTTTGATATCAGAAAAAATAAAAGAATTATAAATTTAATTGTATTAGGATCTATTCCATTAATAATTGTTGGATACATACTTTATAGTACAAATTTAATTTATCAGTTAAGAAATTTAGAAGTCATTGCTTGGACTACTTTAATATTCGCAATTATTTTATACATCTCAGACAAGAATCGATTTGATAAAAAAATTTCTTCAAATTTAAATTTTCAGTCAATAATATTTATAGGTGTTTTCCAAATTTTCTCTATTGTACCTGGAGTGAGTAGAGCAGGAATTACCATAACAGCTGCGAGAATTTTAAAATTTAATAGAGTAGATTCAAGTAAGATATCTTTTTTACTTTCAATCCCAGCATTAGCTGGAGCTAGTGTCTTAAGCTTGAAAGATGTTTTTGAACAATCAATTCAGTTTAATTACTTAGTTGTTATCGCAATTATATCTTCTTTTATTTTTTCTTTTCTAACAGTTAAATTCTTTTTAATTTATATAAATAAATTTTCAATGAATGCTTTTGTAATTTATAGAATAATAATTGCCTTAATTTTATTTAGTTTAATTTATTAAGTATATTTCTTTTTAATTAAAGGTAGTAATTGAGACAAGAGAACTCCACATAGAATAAAAAAGCATCCAAGTAAATTATTAACATCTAGAATTTGATTTAAAATAAACCAAGCAGCTATAGTTGCAAATACACCTTCAAGAGAAAAAATTATAGCAGCAGGTGCTGGGGTAATATTGCGCTGTGCATAAATTTGTAATACAAATGCAAATCCACCAGATAATATACCTGCATATAAAATTGAATAAATTTCCATTAAAATATTGCTGAAAATAAATTCTTCGTAAATAATTCCAATTATAAATGAAAAAATAGCCACAATTAAAGTCTGTGCAGCTCCTAAGGTAAGTGGAAGATTGTATTTAGTTATAATGATCCCAGTAAAAATGATATGAGTGCTCCAAAATAAAGCTCCGAGAACAACCAAAGTATCTCCTAACCTTACTGTTGCATCATGAAAATTTGTTAATAAATATCCTCCAATTAAACATAGAATTACAGAAGGCCATACACTCCAATGCATTGATTTTTTACCAAACATAAAAATGATAATCGGTACCATTGGCACATAAAAAATTGTAAAAAAAGCAGCATTTGCAACATCTGTATAAAGTAAAGCAACTTGTTGTAGTGCTGAGCCTAAAAATAAAGAAATTCCGATTAATAATGAATAAATTATGAAAGTTTTTTTATCTAATTTAAATTCTGATTTAAAATTTTTTAATTCAAATAAAACCATAAGTGGAATTATGGCTAAAAAACCAACAAAAAACCTCACAGCATTAAATGTAAAAGGACCAATATTATCCATGCCTGTGTCTTGGGCAATGAAAGTTGTCCCCCAAATGAAAGTACACAATAAAGCACTGAATAACGAGATGGTTTTAGACATTTCTGATTAGACGGCTAGTTTATAAGCAAAATTTTTGCCTAAATTTTCTTTTAGATCGTTATTAAACCTAGCTGCTTCTGCACCATCAATAATTCTGTGATCATAAGATAAAGAAATTGGCAGCATAGTCCTAGTTTGAAACTTTCCATTCATAAAAATTTGTTTTTTTTCTGATCTTCCAACTCCTAATATAGCAACTTCAGGATAATTAATTATAGGAGTAAAAAATGAACCTCCTATACCACCTAAACTCGTAATCGTCATCGAGCCGCCAAACAATTCTTTTTTATCAATTTTTAAATTTCTACAAAGTTCGCTTACCTCTTTTAATTCTTTACTTATCAGAGAAATTTTTTTGTTATTTGCATTTCTTATTTTTGGAACCATTAATCCATTTGGCGTATCAACTGCTATCCCAATATGGTAATATTTTTTTAAAGTCATTTTTCCAGTCTCAATTTCGTCGATAGAAGAATTAAAACTAGGAAATTTCTTAAGAGATGCAACTAAAGCCTTTATTATAAATGCTAGAGGTGTAATTTTAATTTTTTCTCCAGTATACATATCTGTTAATGAACTTCTAAAACTTTCCATCTCCGTTATGTCGGCTTCATCATGATTTGTAACATGAGGAATTGTTGTCCATGAATTTGTAAGATATTTTGATGATAATTTTTTTACTCTTGGTATATCTTTAATTTCTATTTCACCAAAATCAGAATGTTCAAATTCGTTTTTAATTTTATCTGGTTTACTATCTTTTACTACAACGTTGTTTTTTGAATTAGATGAAACAAATTTTTTAATATCATCTTCAACAACTCTGCCATCTTTCTGACTTCCTGCTACTTGATTAATATCTACACCAAGTTCTCTAGCAAATTTTCTAGCTTTTGGACTTGCGGATGAAATGTCTGAAATATTATTTTTAGAAAATGTTTTTTCTTGGATTTCAGGTTTTATTACCTCAATATTTTTTGACTCCTTTTCAATTTCTGGTTTTTTTTTAACCTCTTCCTTTTTAACTTCTGTATCACTATCTAAAGTTAAAATTAAGTCGCCCTCAGAAACTTTGTCTCCTACTTTTATTTTTAAATTTTTAATTTTACCCTCTAAATTTGATGGTATTTCTACGCTAGATTTATCACTTTCAATTGTTATTAAGGCATCATTTTTTTTAATTGATTGACCTTCGGTAACTAATACCTCAATAACCTCAACATCTTTAAAATCTCCAATATTAGGTACTTTAATCTCAGTTTCTGACATTATAATTTTGTTGGCATTGGTTTGTTAGTATCAATATTATACTTCTTCATTGCATCTTTTGCATGTTTGGAAGTAATAAGCTGTTCTTTTGCTAAAATACTTAAACCATAAGCAACCAAATGTTCTTTATCTACCTCAAAAAATTTTCTTAAATTTTTTCTTGTATCACTTCTTCCAAAACCATCTGCTCCTAATGAATAAAAGCTTTTATTAGTATAAGGTCTGATTTGATCAGAATTCATTCTCATATAATCAGATGCAGCCATAATTGGGCCCTCTGTTTGACCCAGGCATTGCTCAACATAAGATTTTTTAGGTTCTTTATCAGGATTCAAAAGATTAAATCTTTCTACCTCCATTCCATCTTTTCTTAATTCATTAAAACTTGTCACGCTCCATATCTCACTGTCAATTTTATAATCATTTTGTAAAATCTCTGCAGCAGACATCATTTCCCTCAGAATTGTTCCTGATCCTAAAAGTTGGATTTTAGTTTTTTTGTATTTGTTAAATTCTTTTATTTTATACATACCCTTTAGAATACCTTCCTCACAATTTTTATCTTTTGGCATTTCTGGGTGTGAATAATTTTCATTCATTGTTGTAATATAATAAAAAACATTCTCATTTTTCTCATGCATTCGTCTTAGACCTTCTCGAAAAATTACTGCTAATTCATAATGAAATGTAGGATCATAAGTTACACAATTTGGAATAGTTGATGCAATTAAATGACTATGCCCATCCTGGTGTTGCAAGCCTTCTCCAGCTAATGTTGTTCTTCCAGCTGTTGCACCTACCAAAAATCCTCTAGCCTGGCTATCCCCGGCTGCCCAAGCTAGATCTCCTATTCGTTGGAAACCAAACATTGAATAAAAAATGTAAATTGGGATCATTTCGATATCATGATTAGTATAAGCAGTGGCAGCAGCAATCCATGAAGACATAGCACCTGCTTCATTGATACCTTCCTCTAAAACTTGACCACTTTTATCTTCTCTATAAGAACTTAATTGAGCTGCATCCTCAGGTTCATATTTTTGTCCCTCATGCGCATAAATCCCTATTTTTTGAAAAAATCCTTCCATGCCAAACGTTCTTGCTTCGTCAGGAATAATAGGAACCAGTCTAGGAGATATATTTTTATCCCTTAATAAATTTGTTAACATTCTCACAAGTGCCATAGTAGTAGACATTTCTTTTTCACCTGTTGATTCTTTCATGAAATCGAAAATATCTTTTGAGGGTGCTTTGATTGGTTTAGCGAAAGTCGAACGTTCGGGTAAATATCCACCTAATTTAATTCTTTTTTCTTTTATATATTTTATTTCTGGAGATTTTTCGTCAGGCCTAAAGTATTCAATATTTCTCACCTGTTCATCTGTTAAGGGAACATCAAATCGATCTCTATAGTACATCAAGTCATCAACATCTAATTTTTTAGTTTGATGAGTAGTATTTACACTTTCCCCTGATTTTCCCATTCCATAACCTTTAATGGTTTTTGCAATTATCACTGTTGGGCTCCCCTGATGTTTAGTTGCTTTATCATATGCTGCAAAAACTTTATGAGGATCATGTCCACCTCTGTTGAGTCGCCATATATCTTTATCAGACATACTTGAAACTAATTCTAATGTTTCAGGAGATTTTCCAAAAAACTTTTCTCTAACATAAGCACCGTCTCTTGCTTTCATTGCTTGATACTCACCATCTACGGTTTCATTCATAATTTTTATTAAGTGACCAGTTTTATCATTAGCTATCAATGAGTCCCAATATGATCCCCAAATAACTTTTATTACATTCCACCCAGCTCCTCTAAAACTTCCTTCAAGTTCTTGAATAATTTTTCCATTACCTCTAACTGGACCATCTAATCTTTGAAGGTTGCAATTAACTACAAAAATTAAATTATCTAAGTTTTCTCTTGCAGCTAGCCCGATTGCACCCATGGACTCTGGTTCATCCATTTCTCCATCACCTAAAAAAGCCCATACTTTTCTCCCTTCATCTTTAATCAAACCTCTATTGATTAAATATTTCATGTACCTTGCTTGATATATTGCAAGCATGGGACCTAATCCCATCGATACTGTAGGGAACTGCCAAAATTTTGGCATTAACCAGGGGTGTGGATATGACGATAGACCTCCAGGTTTTACTTCTTGTCTAAAACTATCTAATTGTTTTTCATTTAATCTACCCTCCAAGAATGCCCTTGCATACATTCCTGGAGCACTATGTCCTTGAAAATAAATTAAATCTCCACCAAATTTGTTATTTTTTGCTCTCCAGAAATGATTCATACCAACATCATATAATGTTGCAGCAGAGGCAAATGTACCAATGTGTCCACCAAGTTCAGGATATTTTTTATTTGCTCGAACTACCATTGCTGCTGCATTCCATCTAATCAACGATCTAATTCTTCTTTCAATATTTTGATCGCCACCAGACTTTACTTCAGCTTCAGGAGGTATTGTGTTAATGTATGGTGTATTTTGAGTATAAGGAATATTCGCTCCTTCACGATAAGCTTTGTTAATTAGTTCTTTAATTAAAAAATGAGCTCTATGATTTCCATCTTTCGAAATAACTGCAGATAAAGACTCCAACCAATCTTGAGTTTCAAGTGGATCAATATCAGCCCCATTAACTACTTGAATTGTAGATTGTTTTTTTTCAATTATAGGTTCAGATATAATTTTTTTTTCCTCTTTTTTTTCAGCCATTGCATCTTCAGCTTGTTTAATTATATTTTCTGTATCTTTTGGAAGAGTGCTTTCTGATGATGTTTTTGATGATGGTGTAAGATTTAGCAATAAATCTCCCTTAGAAACTTTATCGCCAACTTTAACTGCTAAACTATCTACTTTTCCAGTAATGGTAGAAGGAATTTCAACACTTGACTTGTCACTTTCAATTGTAACTATTGGATCATTTTGTTTAATTTGATCACCAGGTTTTACAAGTATCTCTATAACCTCAACATCTTCAAAGTCACCAATGTCAGGAACAAGTAATTTTTCGCTCATTTTTAAATGTTTTATATACCCAAAAAAACATTATTGGATTTTATTTTATCACATTAATAAGGTTTTTTCGTAAATCTTATATTTTTATTATACAAAAAATAAAAAAATAAATGAATATTAAGCTTTTTAGCTTCTCTCAATACACATAGCTATTCCCATACCACCACCAATACAGAGTGCCGCACAACCTTTTTTTTTATCTTCCTTAATCATTTCATGGACAAGTGTAACCAAAATTCTTGTCCCAGAAGCTCCAATTGGATGTCCTAAGGCAATTGCTCCTCCATTAACATTAACTTTTTGTTCAGGAATTTTTAATTCTTCAATTACCGCAATACTTTGTGCTGCAAAGGCTTCATTAATTTCAAATAGGTCTACTTCATCTATTTTCCAATTTGCTTTAGATAAAGCTTCTTGAATTGAAGGTATGGGTCCTAGTCCCATTAATGAGGGCTCAACCCCACAAGTAGCCCAAGAGACAATTTTAACCAATGGCTCTAATGATTTTTTTTCCGCTTGCTCTCTAGACATTAAAACTAAGGCAGCAGCACCATCGTTTATACCTGAGGAATTTCCAGGTGTTACAGTTCCATTTTCTTTAAATACTGTTTTTAATTTTTTTAGATCATCTATACTTAAATTTTCTCTAGGATGTTCATCTTTTTCAAAAATAAATTTTTTATCACCATCTTCAATTTGTAATTTAATCAGCTCATCTTTAAATTTATTTTCACTATAAGCCTTTTCTGTTTTTTTCTGGGAATTTAAAGAAAAATTATCCTGTTCGTCTCTAGAAATTTTATATTTCTCAGCAACATTTTCAGCTGTGACACCCATATGATAATCATTAAATGAATCTAGCAGACCATCTTTTATCATTGTGTCTACTAATTTATTTTCAGAAAATTTTTTATCTTCTCTATAATAAATTGCATGAGTTGCTCTAGACATATTTTCTTGACCACCTGCTATGACTATTTTATTTTCTCCTAAACATATTGATTGATATCCTGAAACAACAGATCTTAATCCAGATCCACAAACTTGATTAACAATGTGAGCAGGTTTTGAAACTGGTACTCCTGCACCAATTGAAGCTTGCCTAGCAGGATTTTGACCAAGTCCAGAAGTTAAAACGTGCCCCATAATTACTTCATCAATCTCCTTTAAATCTAATTTTGATTTATAAATTACCTCTTTAATCGCTATTGATCCTAATTTTGATGCGCTAAGATTTTTTAACGATCCTTTGTATCTTCCAATTGGAGTTCTTAGTGCTGAGGTAATAACAACATCGCTAGAATTTTTACTCATAAAATGATTAACATAATATTTTATAAGTTAAATTACATCAAAAACTTTGATATATGGGATATATTATTAAAACGGACCGCTGGCCAAATTGGATAAGGCGCTCGGCTACGAACCGGGAGATTCCAGATTCGAGTTCTGGGCGGTCCACCAAAAAGGAAACAAAAATGTTTAATTGGCTTTTGAACGCATCTTTACAAAAATCAGTAATTTATTTTTTTATAATTATTTTAATTATTTTATTAATTTTAACTTTTGTATTATAAAAAATTATGAGCAATAAATTTGAACAAATAAGTATTAAACCTGGGTTTATGAAGCACAATGGTGGTGTTTTATTTAGAGCTATTTCAGAAAATGAATACGAATTTAAATCTATAATTAGTGAAAACCATTTGAATGCTGCAGGAATAACTCACGGGGGCTATTTATCTGCATTAATAGATGCAGGAGCAGGAACAGCTGCACATAGAGCTGCCGGAAATGCTCCATGTGTAACTATCTCTTTAGATATAAAATTTATAGGCACTTCAAAAGTTGGGGATGAAATTATTGGACATACAAAAATTTTAAAAAAAACTAATACTCTTGTGTTTTTATTTTGTGAGTTAAAGTGTAATGATAAAATAATTACCTCTGCATCTGGAGTATGGAAAATTATTAAAATAAAACCTTCTAATTTAGGACCTGGTGGTTAATTTTTTATATTTATATATTTAATTCTTTTATATTACTATATTGTTCAAGAGCTTCAGGATTTGCTAAAGCTTCAATGTTTTTAATTTGACTTCCTTCTATCTTGCTTTTAACTGCAAGTTCAACTATTTTGCCACTTTTTGTTCGAGGTATATCTTTTACAACAATAATTTTACTTGGAACATGTCTAGGAGATGCATTTTTTTTTATTTGTAATTTAATTTTGTTAATTAATTTTGCTGTTAATGAATAATTTTTGCTCATTACGATAAATAAAACTATTCTAACATCATTATCCCATGATTGTCCTACAGCAATAGACTCTTTTATTTCTTTAAACTTTTCAACTTCTGAATATATCTCTGCTGTTCCAAGTCTCACACCTCTGGGATTTAAGGTGGTATCTGATCTTCCATGAATTATATATCCACCACTATTTTTTATCTCTGCATAATCTCCATGGTGCCATATATTTTTAAATCTATTAAAATAAGCACTCTTAAATTTAATATCATTTTTATCATTCCAAAACTTTAAAGGCATTGATGGAAAAGGATTTTTACAAACTAGTTCTCCTTTACTATTTTTTAAAGACTTCCCTTTGTCACTTAGTACATCTACATCTAAAGCCAAACCATTATTTTGTATTTCTCCTATTATTACTGGCTGATATAAATTTCCTAGTACGAAGCACGAAATAATATCGGTACCACCAGAAATGGATGACAAGTGCACATTTTTTTTAATATGCTTATAAACATATCTAAAACTTTCTTCTGAAAGAGGTGAGCCAGTTGAACAAATTGTTCTTAGTTTATTTAGTTTAAATTTATATTTTAATTTTGGTTTAAATTTTCTTAAAGCATCTAAATACTTCGCACTTATTCCAAATAAAGTTATTTTTTCTCTTTGTGCTATTTTCAAAAGCAAATCAGATGATTTAAACATTGGAGATCCATCAAAAAGAACAATAGATGCCCTTGAAGCTAACGAACTAACTAACCAATTCCACATCATCCATCCACATGTGGTAAAATAAAAAACGTTATCATTTTCTTTAATATTACAATGTAATTGATGTTCCTTCATATGCTGTATTAAAACACCACCAGATCGATGACAAATACACTTAGGTTTTCCAGTTGTTCCACTTGAATATAATATTGCTAACTCTGTTTCAAAATCAAATCTTTTGAAATCAATTTTTTCAGCATTAGTTTGCATTAATTCATTCCATTTAAATAATTTAATTTTTTTAAATTTATATTTACTTTTAATAAGCTTTTTTCCAGGATAATTAATAATTACAACACTTTTAATTGATGGGATTGATTTTAAAATCTCTGGAAGTCTATTTAAAATATCTATTTTTTTTCCATTATAAAAATACTGATCAGTAATGAATAAAACTTTTGGATTTATTTGAGAAAATCTTTCTATAACACCTTTAGAACCAAAATCAGGACTACAAGAAGACCAAATACCTCCCAAAGAAGTTGTAGCAATGAATGCTTCAACAGTTTCAATAATATTTGGCATATATGCAGTTACTCTGTCTCCTTTTTTAATATTTATTTTTTTTAGAAACCTTGAAATTTTATGAGTATTTAAATTTAATTGTCTCCATGATCTTTCCTCTCTAAATCCATTTTCACTAATAAAGGTTACTGCTTTTTCATTGTTGTTTTTAGATAACAAATTTTCACCAAAATTTAGAGTGCTACCTGGTAAAAATAAATTTTTATAAAAAGTCTTTGATTTTCTAAAATTTTTATTACTTTTAATTCCCTTAATTTTGCTAAAATCCCAAAATCTATTCCAAAACTCAGGTGAATTTTTAATACTCCAATTTAATAATTTTTTATAATTTCTATTGAATTTTATTCTTAATTTTTTTGAAATATAATTTTCAAAAGCAAATAAATTTGAATTTTTTTTTACAATTAGAGAGGGTTGCCAAAGTTTTTTAATCATTTTTTTAAATTAAATTACTGTTATAGAATTAAACTTATTTATGATAATCTCACTAACATTTAAAAGAAAATGAGAACTTTTTATCCTCCGATTCGGTCATGTTTTAGTCTATTTTTGTTCTTTAGCAGTAACAATATCTGGTAGGTAAAAAAAAAGAAGCACAAAAGATAGAAATGACTAAAAATAAAATTACAGCCGTACTTGGTCCTACAAATACAGGCAAAACCCATCTTGCTATCGATACTATGCTTTCTTTTGAGAGTGGTATGATTGGATTTCCACTTAGATTATTAGCAAGAGAAGTATATGACAAAGTAATCAAGAAAATAAGTTTAGACAAAGTTGCACTTATAACTGGAGAAGAAAAAATAATTCCACCTAATGCTAAATATTTTTTATGTACAGTTGAGTCTATGCCAATTGATAAACATCTTGAGTTTGTTGGCGTAGACGAGATTCAAATGTGCTCTGATCATGAAAGAGGTCATATTTTTACTGACAGACTTTTAAATATGAGGGGAGAAAAACTTACAATGCTAATGGGCTCAAGTACCATTAAAAATATTATTTCAAAATTAGATGGAGATATTGAATTTATAAATAGAGAAAGACTATCTAAACTTACCTACGCTGGTCATAAAAAAATATCAAGAATTGACAGAAAAACAGCAATCATTGCGTTTTCAGCAGAGGAGGTTTACGCCATTGCTGAGTTAATAAGAAGACAAAAGGGTGGTGCCGCTATTGTTATGGGATCACTAAGTCCAAAAACAAGAAATGCTCAGGTTGAATTATATCAATCTGGAGATGTCGATTACTTAGTTGCAACAGATGCAATTGGAATGGGAATAAATATGGATTTAGATTTTGTTTATTTTTCAAATATTAAGAAATTTGATGGAAAAAAATTAAGAAGATTAAATCTTACAGAAATAGGTCAAATAGCCGGTAGAGCTGGTCGATACCTTAACGATGGAGGTTTCGGTATTACTGGTGATTGTAAAGAAATATCTCCAGAAGAGGTAGAATTATTAGAAAATCATAAATTTGAAGAAATTAGAACTTTGTTTTGGAGAAATTCAAATCTTAATTTCAATAACCCAATGAGTTTAATTAAAAGTTTAGAGGAAAAACCCCAAGAGGAATGGCTAAGAAAAATTCATGAATGTGAGGACGAAAAAGCACTAAAATATTTTTTAAAAGATCAAAGAATTTTAAATATAGGATTTGATAAGAAAACTTTAACGCTTTTATGGGAATGTTGTCAAATACCTGATTTTGTAAAAAAAACTTACGGAAATCATTTTGAGGTTATTGGAAATGTATTTAAATTTTTAACAAGCAAAAAAGGACTAATTTCTGAAGACTATATGAGATTACAGCTTATGAAGCTTGATAAATTAGAAGGAAATGTAGATTCTTTGTCAAATAGAATTGCAAATGTCAGAACTTGGTCATATGTTTCGAATAAAAATAATTGGGTAGAAAATCAAATTTATTGGATAGAAAAAACTAAACACTTAGAGGATAGACTTTCAGACAGATTGCATGAAGAACTTACTAAAACTTTTATTGACAAAAGAGCAAGTGTACTCGCAAGAGGTTTAAAACAAGATATGGAATTTAAAACTGAAATTTTACAAAACAATGACGTCAAAATAGACGATCAATTTATTGGAAAGATAAAAGGACTAAAATTAGAACTAGATCTAAAAAAAGGTGCTTTGGAAACAGATATAAAATCTTTAAAAAAAGCTGCCAGACAAACTATAGGTCCAGAATTAGAAAAACGTGTTCAATCAATAATTGATACAGGATTAATAAATTTAAATGAGGACTTTAAAATTTACTGGAATGATTTTCCAATTGCTAAATTAATAACAGGTGGTGACTATTTAAATCCTAATTTTGATTTAATTGTTGATGATATTATTGAACAAAACACTAAACAAAAATTAAACGACTACATTTATAAATGGATACATACAAAAATAAATAATGTTCTTAAAAGTTTAATTGATTTAAAAAATATAAAAGAAAATAATTCATCAATTAAAGCACTGGCATACCAACTCTATGAAAATAATGGAGTATTAAAGCGAGATCAAGTTTCTGAATACCTAAAAAACTTAGAACAAAATGAAAGAAAAATTCTTAGAGACTTAGGAGTAAAGTTTGGTAGATATCATGTTTTCCTTTATCAATTAATTAAACCAGAAGCAGTATCTTTGCGAACATTATTGTGGAAAAATTTTTATCAAAAATTTCATAATTTAAAACCACCTACCTTTGGTTTAAATTTTTTGGACGATAAAGAAATAAAAAATAAAAATTTTATGCTTTTGTGTGGATTTGAAAGATTTGATAATTTTTTTGTAAGAATTGATATTTTGGAAAGATTATTTGTATTAATAATAAATTCTAGTTCAAAGGAAAATTCTGAAATAAAATTAGTTCCAGAAATGTTAAATCTTTTAGGATGTAGTAAAGATAATTTCAAAAAATTACTTCAAAAAATGAATTATAAAATATTTGAAAAAGAAAATGAAACATTTTTTAAATATAGTCCTAATAAGAAATTTAAAAAAATTACAAAAAAGAAGATCTCAAACGAAAATCCATTTAAAATATTAAAGAATTTAAATTTAAATTAAAATGTTTTTTAAAAAAGAAGAAACAAAAAATAATAATTTTCTCACAAAAGTTTGTGCTTTATTAATTCATGCTGCAAAAATAGATGAAAACTATACAGATAAAGAGGAAGAAATTATTAAAAGAACACTTAAAGAGCTTGGTGTAGAAAGTGAAAATATTTCTAAAACAATTGAAGAAGCAAATATAATAGAAGAAAATTCAAATCAAATTTTGGATTTTACCAGAGAGGTAAAAAACTTACCTGAACAAGACAAAATTAAAATCGTAGAGTCTTTATGGTCTATAATTTATTCAAACAAAGATGCTGATATATATGAAACTAATTTAATGAGACGACTTGCGGGATTACTTTATATTGACAATAAAACCATGGGCGATATTAAAGAAAAAATTAAACAAAATTTAGAATGACATATATCGTTAACGACAATTGCATTAAGTGCAAACTAACAGACTGTGTTGATGTCTGCCCGGTTGATTGCTTCTATGAAGGTAAAAATATGCTTGTAATTAAACCCGATGAGTGTATAGATTGTGGCGTTTGCGAGCCAGAATGTCCTGTCGATGCCATAAAAGCAGACACTGAACCTGGAAGTGAAAAATGGTTGGAGATCAATAAAAAATATTCTGAAATCTGGCCTAACATAAGTGAAAAAAAAGATCCACCAGCGGATCACGAGAAATTTAAAAATGAGCAAAATAAGTACGAAAAATATTTTAAAGAAAATCTTTAAAGGCAAAACATACAAAAAAGTGAAAAAAAAAGTTTCTGAAAAGAAGATTGTAAAAGCAAAAAAAACTGTAAAAGCTAAAAAAGCTAAAAAAGCTAAAAAAATAATTTCAAAAAAAACCAAAAAAGTTGCTAAAAAAGTTTTAAATAAAGCAAACAAAATAAAAAAAACTGTTAAAGTTGCAGAAACAGCAGCTGAAACAAAAGTAGATAATTTAAGAATTTCAAAAACTAATGAAGTTAAACCTGAAATAAAAAAAGTTAAAAAACAAGAATCCGAAAAAAGAGAATACAAAATTAAAGATCACGTTGTTTATCCAAAACATGGTGTAGGCCAAATTACAGAGTTCAAAAAAATTAATATTGGTGGAATTGATGTTGAAACATATGTTATTAAATTTGAAAAAGATAAAGCTAATGGAATGGTCCCTGTAAACAAACAGTCTCACTTGAGGCCTTTAGCAACTATCAATCAGGTTAACAAGTGTATTTCAATATTAAAAAGTAAACCAAAGATTAAAAGATCAATGTGGAGTCGAAGAGCACAAGAATATGAGGCGAAAATATCTTCTGGAAAAATATATGAATTAGCTGAGGTTGTCAGAGATTTAAATAAAGGTGATGACCTTATGGTTGACCAGTCTTATAGTGAAAGACAATTATTTGAAAAAGCTTATGAAAGAATTTTGTCTGAATTTCAGATTGTTTTGAATGTATCATTAGAAGATACTCAAAAAAAATTGGATAAAGCACTAAAAAGAAACTTAGGTGGGCAGCCTCAACCAGCGGCACCTGCAAAAACGCCAACTAGTGAACTACCTGTAGACGAGCCAATTTCTGATAACGATGAACCAATTGACGAGTAAAAAAAACGCCTCTCACACACTACTGTAATGAGAAGCGTTTTTTGTAAAGAATACTAAGTTACTATTTTCTTCTTCTTTTTTTTGCTTTTTTCTTAGCTTTTTTCTTAGCTTTTTTCTTAGTTTTCTTTGCCGCTTTTTTTCTTTTCTTAGGCATCTTTAGCTCCCTTTTTTAGTTAAACGAATCAAATTGATTCGTTGTTAACATATTTTTATTTTTTTCTATAAGTTATGTCAATTCTTTAATTAAAAGTTAAATTTTGTAAAAACTATTTTGAATTTTTTTATTTTTATAAAACTTTTTTTTATTAATTTAGTTAATGTTTATGCGGTTAATAAACAATTTTATTTAAATAATTTAATAAAGATTTTCTAGTTGATTTTTATATTTTTCTGTAACTTTTTTTCTTTTTACTTTCATTGTTGGTGTCATTAAACCATTTTCAATAGAAAAAATTTCATCTATTAATTGAATCTTTTTTATTTTTTCCAATAAAGTCAATTTTGTATTTATTTTTTCAATTACTTTATTTATTTTTTCTTTTTCATTTAAAAAATCTTTATTAGGCACTATTAAAGCGACTAAATAATTTTTTTTATCACCATAAACCATACATTGATCAATTTCTGGCTCATTTGTAATCATATTTTCGATTTTAGCAGGTGAAATGTTATCTCCGCCAGCACTTACTATGATATCTTTTTTTCTATCAGTAATTTTTAAATAACCATCATTTGGATCTATCTCTCCAATATCGCCTGTATGAAGCCATCCATTTATAATTACTTTGTCAGTCTCTTCTTTTTTGTTCCAATATCCTAGCATTACATTTTCGCCTTTAACTAAAATTTCTCCATCTTCAGCAATTTTAACTTCATTTCCTTTAAATGGAGGTCCTACAGTTTCTACTTTAATTTTATGTATTGGATTGCAACTTACTACTGGTGATGTTTCTGTTAAGCCATATCCCTGAAGTGTCGGTAATCCTATAGCATTCAAAAATTCACCTATTTCTTTATCTAAAGCACCACCACCTGAAACGAAAGCTTTCAAATTCCCACCGAACTGTTTTTTAATTTTTTTTCTAACTAATCTATCAACTACAAAATTAAGTAATTTTTCAGAAAAAGTCATTTTTTTATTTAATAGTTTTTTTCTTCCCAAACGAATTGTTGCATCAATTAATTTTGCTTTTAAACCTGTCTGTTTTTTTAAATTCATGTTTATTTTGTTGTATAGGTTTTGGTAGAACCTAGGGACAGCTGCCATAATTGTAGGCTTTGCTTCAGATATATTTTCTAGAAGTTTCTCAATTTTTTCAGCATAGAATACTCTAGCTCCTACTGCTATCTGTACAAATTGAAGACAGTGCTCATAAGAGTGTGAAAGAGGAAGCCAAGTTAAAAATACTGGTCTTGAGTTAAATAATGGTTTTGTAATTTCACACGATCCCACAACATTATTCAAAATTCCACCATGACTTAAGATTACTCCCTTAGGATTACCTCCAGTACCAGAAGTATAAATGATACATGCAGGAGAATTTCTTTTTAATTTATTATTTTCAATTTTATCTTCTGCTAATAAATTATTTTCTATAATTAAATTAAAATCTAAATATTTTTCTTTATTAATTATATTTAAATTATTTGTTACCTTAGCTATTTCATCTAAAGTTATAACTTTTTTAATAAAATGTTTTTCATTCAATGTATTATTTAATTTTCTTAGCATTTCATTGTTTGAAACTATAACTAAGCTAGGCTCACAATCCTCTATCAAGTACTTATAATCATCTTCTGTATAAGTTGTGTATGCTGGAACTGTAATTCCACCAGCTAACATTATAGCTAAATCAGAAACAAACCACTCAGGTCTATTCTCCGAAACTAAAAGACATCTATCGCCTTCTTTTATATTTTCTTTAATAACTTTTGATAATTTTAAAATATTCTTTTCTGTTTGTTCCCATGTGTATTTTTTTTTATTACTTGGGTTTAGCCATTCTAAAAAAATATCTCTTTTATTTTGTTTATTTGCTTGATTAGCAAATAATTCGATCAAATTATTTAAATTATCTAAATTCATATTTTCATGGTGGGCGAAGAGAGAATCGAACTCTCACTTCTTACGAAACACGATTTTGAGTCGTGCGCGTCTACCAGTTCCGCCATTCGCCCTATGTATTCAATTAAATTATATTTAAATAGTATAAGAACTAAATTTATATTAAAACCAAAAAATGTTTCAAACACTTTACAAAAAATGTTTAGAATTAGCTGCACATAAAAGTTCAAATTTTTATTTAGGGCTTGTATCCTTTATAGAAAGTTCTTTTTTTCCTATACCTCCAGATGCAATGATAATCCCAATGGTTATTTCTAAAAAAAAGGAATATATTAAAATATTTTTAATAGCATCAATATTTTCAGTTCTTGGAGGAATCTTTGGTTATTTGATAGGTTATTTATTTTTAGATTTAGCCATGTATCTGATCGAATTTTATGGTTATCAAGATAAAGTTGAAAATTTAAAATTAAGCATGTCTCAAGATAGTGGATTCCTCGCATGGCTGAGTATTCTTTTTTTAGCAGGCTTTACTCCATTACCCTATAAAGCCTTTACGATTTCAAGTGGTTTAATTGCTTTTAATCTTCCTATTTTTATAATTGTTAGTTTAATTTCCAGAAGCCTGAGATTTTTTATAGTTGCCTATTTATCTTATAGATTTGGAGAATTATTTACAGAATACATGGAAAAACATGGATCAAAATGGTTCACCATGATTGGAATTATTATAGTTATAATATTTATAATTATTTATTTATTTTTAAAATTTAATGGTTGAGATTAACAAAACAATTACATTAAAGTTAATTTTTTTAATTAGCATTATTGCCTTATCTTCAGCATTTTTTATTGAATATGTTTTAGGTCATCAACCTTGTAACTTATGTGTACTGGAAAGAATTCCATACCTATTAGCATTAATAATTATTGTATTAAATTATAAATTTATTAATCTTGAAAAATATTTCATTCTTTCTCTTATTTTAATTTTTTTAGCAGCTACTTTTTTATCTTTATACCATTTAGGTATTGAGCAGGGCTTTATTGAAGAATCATTGGTTTGTGATTTAAAAAATGGCTCTAATTTACTATCAAAAGAGGATATATTAAGACAGTTACAAGAAAAGAATGTAAGCTGCAAAGATGTTACATTTAAAATTTTAGGATTATCGCTTACAAGTTACAATATTATAATATCAATATTAATAGTATATTTTACAACAAGAGCTTATTTAAGTTATGAAAACAATAAGTAAAAAGAAAATAGAAGAATTTATTAGAGTTGATCATGCTGGAGAGCGTGGTGCTGTTAAAATTTATGAAGGACAGTTGCTTGCTCTAAACACATTAATTAAGGATGAAGATTTAAAAAAAATAATTGAAGAAATGAAAGTTCATGAAAAAGAACATTCTAATTTTTTTGAAGAAGAAATTAAAAAAAGAAATATAAAACCGACAAAATTTTTACCCTTATGGGATTTATTAGGTGTGGGATTAGGTTTTGGTTCAACTTTACTTGGTAAGAAAGCAGCTATGCTTTGTACTGCTTCTGTTGAAGAAGTGATAGATGAGCATTATTTAAACCAAATAAAACAACTTGATAATAGTGAATCAAAACTTAAAAAAAAAATAATTAAATTTAGAGAAGATGAATTAAGTCATAAAGATATTGCCTATGAAAAGGGTGCTTCAAAAGAAGGTCCATACTCTATATTAGATAAAATTATTAAAACTGGATCAAAAATTGCAATAAATATTTCTGAGAAAATTTAAGACTCTAGTTCTACATCCCAATATAAGTAATCCATCCAGCTTTTATGTAAAAAATTTGGTGGAAAGTTTTTACCATTTTTATGTAGATCCTCTGTTGATGGTCGATAAGGGTACTGATGCAACTTCATACCTGAATGTTTTAATAGTTTTCCACCCTTTTTCACATTGCATGCAGAACAAGCTGTTACAACATTATCCCAATTAGTTTCACCACCTTTTGATCTAGGTAATAAATGATCAAAAGTTAACTCTTGATTGCTTCCACAATATTGACAGGAAAATTTATCTCTTAAAAACACATTAAATCTAGTAAAACTTGGCTTGCTTTGAGGAACGATATAATCCTTTAATGCAATGACACTTGGTAATTTCATATTGAATGATGGACTTCTTATAGTTCTATCATAATTACTAACAATAATAACTCGATCAAGAAAAACAGATTTAACGGTGTCCTGCCAAGACCACAAAGACAAAGGATAGTAACTCAAAGGTCTGTAGTCAGCATTAAGCACTAATGCTGGACACTTTTCTAATGAAACATTTTGTTCAATAAAATTGTTCATTTACTAATTTTAACTTAGTTAAACAATTTTATCAATAATAAGAGATGTTAAATTTTTTTAAAATAAAATTTAAAGCTGTACTTGATGCTTCAATAGGAATATGATGATCACAATTTTTTATTAATAATGTATCAACTTTAACATTATTTCTAATTAAAAAATCCTTTGCTTCTAGTAAATATGTTGATGAGACAATTTGATCTGCTTCACCGTGTATAAGTAATGTTTCAGTATTATTCTTGATTCTGTTTTTCAAATCATTTTGATTAATTATTTTTCCAGAAAAACCAACTATACATAAAAATTTTTCTTCAAATGTAAGGCCAACATTCAAAGACATCATGCAGCCCTGACTGAATCCTGATAAACAGATTTGATTATTTGACAACCTAAACTCTCGTTTTATTTCATTAATAAATTTTTTTAAAACCTCTTCAGCTTTAATTGATTGCTCTAATATATAATCAGAATCCTCTTTAGTTAAATCAAACCACTGGTAACCTGAAGGATTTATAGAGCATGGTTCGTGACCATTAGGACAAATAAAGATTGTATTAGGCATATGTCTTTTCCAGTTTAAGGAAAGCATGCTTATGTCCTTTCCATCACCTCCATAACCATGAAGCAAAATAACTGCATTTTTGATTTCAACACCATTTTCTGGTTTAATAATTATTGAATCTAGGCAAAATGTCATAGTAGATAAATTATGTTTTTTATGTCAAAACACAATCTATAATAAAAATATGATTTCAGGAATATTAGTAAAAGTTTTATCAATTGCTCTTTTGATAGCTGTTGGAGTAGTTTTAATCTTAGGTATAGGGACTCTTTTTAAGGGAGGAGAGACAAGTAAGAAATATTCAAATAAATTAATGCAGTTAAGAGTTATTTTACAGTTTATTGCTATTATTGCTTTAGTTGGCTTCGCTTATTTTTTTAAAAATTAGTTATATTTTTTTATCCAACTAACAAAATTTTTATCCTCAAAATCAATTGAACCTATTATCCTAGCAAATTCTTGACCCTCTTTATTTATTAGAATTGATGTAGGGACACCTCTCAAAGAAAACATTTTTGCTAATGTAGTAGGTGGATCAAAATGAGGTTCGAAATTTTTGATATTAAAATCTTTAAAGAATTTATTAACTTTGTCTGATTTTTCTTTACCAATATTGATTGCAAAAATTTTAATTTTATCCAATTCTGGATTAGCTTGAAGTTTGTCTAACGATGGCATTTCTTCTTTACAAGGTTCACACCAGGTTGCCCAAAAGTTTAATACCAATAAGTTGCCTCTATATTCATTGATGTTAATTTTTTGATCTTTTTTGTCTAAAAAAATAACATTATCATATGTTTTTGGTGATTTATGGATAACAATATTTTTAATTCCAGGTAGTTCCTCAGCTACAACATTTGTTATCAAAAAAATAAATATTATTAAAAATCTCATGTTAAATAGGTATAATTAAATATCATGGCAAAAAATAAAAACAACCAAGCAATTTGGAACACAAGGATAAAAAAAAATGTGTCAAGTTTGTTTCAAAAAGTTGGTAATTCAATAGATATTGATAAAAGACTTTATAAAGAAGACATTCAAGGATCAATTGCTCATGTTGAAATGCTTTTTAAACAAAAAATAATTTCATTTAAAATAAAAAATAAAATTGTTTATGGACTAGCCAAAATTGATAAGGAAATCACAAACAATAAATTTGAGTTTAATAAAAAATATGAAGATATTCATATGAATATAGAAAAGAGACTTTTTCAAATTATAGGTGAAGAAGCTGGCTATGTTCACACTGGAAGATCAAGAAATGATCAAGTAATTACTGATTTAAAAATTTGGATGAAAAATTCAACTAACGAAATAAATAATAATATTAATAAAGTTATTAAGAGCACAATCAAATTAGCTGAAAAAAATGTTGAGACTATTATGCCTGGATTTACACATCTTAAAAATGCCCAAGCTATCTCTTTTGCACATTATTTAATGTCTTATGTAGAAATGTTTAATAGAGATAAAAAAAGATTTTCAAATAATTTAAACAGTTTAAATGAAAATCCGTTGGGTGTTGCGGCATTAGCAGGAACATCATTTAATATAGATAGAAATTATACAACTAAAAAACT
Organism: uncultured Pelagibacteraceae bacterium; assembly: GCA_902523515.1. GTDB lineage: Bacteria > Pseudomonadota > Alphaproteobacteria > Pelagibacterales > Pelagibacteraceae > Pelagibacter. Next base: position 162,627 of record CABYZT010000001.1, on the reverse strand, counting down.
TGGCTTTAAAATGCCCACAAATAATTCTATTGATACAGTTTCGGATAGAGATTTTGTATTGGATTTTTTATACGCTTCATCTGTGTGTGCTATGCATATTTCTAGAATCGCTGAAGATTTAATTATTTGGAATTCTGATGGTTTTAACTTAATTAATTTATCTGATAAAGTTGTTACTGGATCATCAATAATGCCACAAAAGAAGAATCCTGATCTTCTTGAGTACTTGCGTGGAAAATCAGGAAACGCTTATGGAAATTTATTATCGATGCTAACAATTTTAAAAGGCTTGCCATTGTCTTATTTTAAAGATTTACAAGACGATAAAGAAATTGTTTTCAAATCTAATGACAATTTAAATAATTGTTTAAAAATTTTTGATGAAATACTAAAAAATTGTAAGCCAAATAAGAGTAAAATGTTAGAACTTGCTGATTCTGGTTATACTACAGCAACGGATTTAGCTGACTATCTTGTAAAAAATCACTCAATGTCTTTTAGAAAAGCATATCAAAAAACTGCTGCTGTAGTTAATTTTGCTGAAAAAAGAAAAAAAAAATTAAATGAGTTGACTATAGAGGAATTAAGAAAAATTGAACCTAAACTTAAAGATGAGGTATTAAAAGTATTTAATTTAGAAAATTCAATTAATTCAAAAAAATCTTATGGTGGAACTTCTTTTGATAATATTAAAAAAATGATAATGAAATATAAAAAAGAAAAATGATTAAAAAATTTACTATAATTATATTGTTATTTTGCGTAGTTATTTCTTGTGGAAAGAAAGGTGATCCTAAATACTTAGATCCAGATAAAAAAGCAGAAATAAAAGAAGTTTCAGTTATCTTAGCTTAATGAAATACATAAACAAAAAATTAACAATAGAAAAAATTAATCTTCAAAAAATTGCCAATAAATTTGGAACTCCATTTTATTCTTACTCCTATTCTAAATTAAAAGAAAATATTAATAATTTTAAAAAAAACTTTAGATCATATTCACCACTTATCTGCTTTGCAGTTAAATCCAACACAAATGTTAATATAATTAAAGAAATTAAAAAATTTGGGTTAGGTGCTGATGTTGTTTCAGTGGGAGAATTGATGATGGCACTAAAAGCAGGAATTAATCCAAGCAAAATAGTATTTTCTGGTGTTGGTAAAACAACAAATGAAATCAGCTTTGCTATAAATAAAAAAATTTTGCTTATTAACGCTGAATCTTTAAGTGAAATAAAAGAAATAAATCGAATAGCAAAATCAAAGAATAAAAGAATAAAAATTGGTGTAAGACTAAACCCCAACACGGATGCAAAAACAATAAGTCAAATATCTACTGGGAAAAAAGAAAATAAATTTGGTGTAAATAAAAATACATTCTATGAAATTATAAATTATTGTAAAAATTCGAAAAATATTGATTTAAAATGTCTAAGCGTTCATATAGGCAGTCAAATTTTAGACCATAGACCTTATGAAAAAATGCTTAAAGCGGTTAGTCAAATTCTCAATAAAACAAATCATAAATTTGAATTTATAGATTTAGGCGGAGGCATGGGTATTGCTTATACTGATAAAAATAAAAAACTTAATTATAAAAAATACAACACAGCTATCCTTAAATTTTTAAGAAAACATAAAGTTAAAATTATATTTGAGCCAGGTAGATCAATTATTGGCGATACCGGTACATTGGTGTCAAAAATAATCTATATAAAAGATAGCGGTAGTAAAAAATTTATCATTTTGGATGCCGCAATGAACGATTTAATGAGACCTGCCTTGTATGGTGCATTTCATAAAACCTTACCTGTTATAAAATCTAACAAAAAATCAAAAAAACCATATGAATTTGTAGGTCCTATTTGTGAAAGTACAGATAAATTTGTTACATTAAAAAAGTTTCAAGTTTTGAAAGAAAAAGATTTAATTGCAATATGTGATGTGGGAGCTTATGGAATGTCACTAAGCTCAAATTATAATTTAAGACCTAAACCAATAGAATTATTAATAAAGGGATCAAAAATTAAAGTAATAAGAAAAAGACAAAAGCATAAAGATATAATTTAGCTTTTGACAAAAATGATAAGAAACTTTTTATTTTCAATATTGTTTTTCACTGGAATCATCTTTATTTCGATAATTTTTTTACCATCGTTTTTTTTGCCTAATCGGGTTGTTTTGATGGGAGGTAAATTAATGGGCCGTTGGGCCAGTTTTTGTTTAAGGATTGTTCTCTCAGTAAAGATTTCAATCAAGGGAAAAGAAAATATTATTAATAATGAAAAATTTTTTATAGCAGCATCTCATCAATCAATGTTTGAAACTTTTTATTTACAAACAATCTTTAACTCACCTGTATTTATTCTTAAAAAAGAATTATTGTTAATTCCAATTTTTGGTTGGTACTTAAAAAAAATAGGATCAATTTCGATAAAAAGAAACAAAGTTACAAAAGATAACTTGGGTTTTTTTGATGATATTTCGAAAATGATGACTACTTTTAATAGACCTTTAATTATTTTTCCTCAAGGAACTAGAGTTCTTCCAGATGAAAGACCACCTTTTAAAAAAGGTGCTTCTAGAATTTATGAGGAACTAAATATTGCTTGTCAGCCAGTCGCAATTAACTCTGGATATGTTTGGCCTAAAACAGGTAAAAAGCAATCTAATAAAACAATTACGATCTCTATTCTAAAACCAATTCCTTCTGGATTAACAAAGGAAAATTTTATTCAAATTCTTGAAAAAAATATTTATTCAGAGTTAGATTTAATTAATTAGCCCTTCATAGGCATAACAACAAAAATACTATCGAAATCACCTGGATCTTTTATCAGTGCTGGTGAACCAGTATCATTAAAAAAAATTTCAACTCTATCTCCATCTAGTTGTGAGGCAACATCTATCAAATATCTAGAGTTAAAACTTATCTCTAAATCATGATCAAATTTAGCACTCAGAGTTTCTTTACCATCACCACTGTTAGTATTATTTACTGACAGATCTAAAGTGTCTTTAGATAGATTGAATTTTACACCATCTTTTTTATCTAATGAAACAGATGCTACTCTATCAACTGAATTTAAAAATAATTTTAAGTCTATTTCTAATTTTTTTTGATTATTTTTAGGTATAACTTGAATGTAATTAGGAAATTTTCCATCAATAAGTTTCGAAATTAAAATACTATCATTTAATTCAAATTTTATTTTTGATTTCATATTTGAAACTTTCACATCTCCATCATAGCTATCTAATAAAGAGCAAAGTTGAAAAATTGTTTTTTTAGGTAAAATTATTGGATCAAAATCAATTTTTTCCTCTAATCTAATTTTTGAAATAGACATTCTATGACTATCAGTTGCAACTGCTGTTAAATAATTTTTTTCTTCAACTTCTGTTTGATGAAAATAAATTCCACTTAGGTAATGTCTTGTTTCGTCATTAGAAACTGAAAATTTACATTTATTTAATAATTTCAATAATTGTTTTGATTTAATTATAAATTCATTTTGATTAAAATTTTCATCTGTCAGTGGAAACTCTGTTGCACTTATACAATTCAAATTGAAAATAGATTTTTCAGACTCTACTAGTAATTTACTTTTATCTGTTAGAGAAAGATTTATTTTTTTTCCTGAGTTAAACTTTCTTATAATATCATACATGATTGAGGAAGTTGTGGTTGTTTTGCCCTCCTCTAGAATTTCTACATTATTTAATTGATGTATAAATATTAAATCTAGATCAGTCGCAGTGATAGTAAGTTTTGAATTGCTTGCATCTAACAAAATATTAGAAAGTATTGGTAATGTATTTCTTTTTTCAATAACTCCTTGGCAATAATTTAATGCTTGCTGAAGGTCTTGTTGATTAACGTTAAATTTCATTTTCTTTGTTATTATATAAAATCTGGTTTTTTAATTTATTTATATTATCAACCATCTCAGGATCTTTTTCTTTTATCTTTTCAATAGTTTTTACTGAATGAATTATTGTTGTATGGTCTCTGTTAGAAAATTCCCTTCCAATTTCAGGTAATGATTTAGAAGTTAAAATTTTAGTTAAATAAATCGCTGTTTGCCTAGGTCTTACTAAATATCTTGATCTTCTAGATGATAACATTTCATTTTTGCTGATTTTGAAAAACTTACAAACAATTGTCTGAATTAGATCTATTGTAACCTTATTTTCTGCTAAATTTAATAAATCCTTTAAAACTACTTTAGTTTCAGCAAGATTTGGGACTTTGTTGTAAATTCTTGAAAATGAAACAACTCTATTTATTGCTCCAACCAGTTCCCTTACACTTCCGGTTATTTCATTACTTATAAAATCTTGAATTTCTCTAGAAACTTGTAATTGTTCAGAATACAAAGCATTCAGTTCTTCAGTTTTTTTTTCAACTATTTTTTTTCTTAGCTCAAAATCCGGCTTTTGAATATCAACTACTAATCCACCAGAAAATCTTGATTTAATTCTTTCTTGAATTCTTGATAATTTATTTGGTGCTCGATCAGCTGACACAATTATTTGAGATCCCTTATCAAGTAATGCATTAAATGTATGAAAAAATTCCTCCTGCATAGCCTCTTTTCCACTTATAAACTGAATATCATCGATTAATAAAATATCTGTATTTCTAAAATATTCTTTAAACTTAACCATATCGTTTGATTTAATTGATTTTACAAACTGATACATAAAACGTTCTGCAGAAATAAACATTACTTTATTGTTCTTTTTAAGCTCTAAACCTATTGAATTTAATAAGTGAGTTTTTCCCATTCCAACACCACCATAAATATAAAGTGGATTATAATGAGATATATTTTCTGAGACTTTTAAAGAAGCTTCGTAAGCTAATTTGTTGCTTGAACCTGTAATAAAATTATCAAATCTTTTATTTGGATCAATTCGATTATACTGAAGGTAAGAGTCTTTTATAAATGAAACATTTTCATTGATATTGTTATCTTTAATATTATTTTCTTTTAAAGTGATGTCTTGAGCTTTTTCAATTATTTTAAATTCAATTCTAATAATATCTTTCTTATATACTTTAATTATTTGTAATATTTGGTCTAAATACCTTGATGTAATCCAATCTCTAATAAATCTTGTTGGAACTGATAATAATAAATAATTATTGAATTCCTCAACAAAGGAAATTTTTTTTAACCAACTCTCATAAACTTCTAAGCCAAGTTTATTTTTCATTTCATTTTGTACTTGCTTCCATTCAAAGCCTTCAGAAGAAAAATTATTGATATTTTTTGTATTTGTTAATTTATTCATAACTTAAGGGGAAATCTCAGTTAGAACTATTTAAAAAAATTTGCAACAAGTTAATAAAGAAATTTAAAAAAAAATAAAATCTATGATTGTGATTTATATTTAAAAAAAATAATTCTAAATTAAACTTAAGTTTAAAATTATAAATTGAATCAAACATAGATTGAATCAATTAATTGATTGCATTGAAATTAAATCGAATACAGATTGAATGACTATAATTCAAATATTTACTAAATCTAAATATAGTAACTCAATACGAAACTTAAATATATAATGTGGATATCAGGGGTTGTTTAAAAAATTTTAACTAACGTTTAGATTGCAGCAATTTTTTTTGTAATTCTAGAAACATTTCTAGAAGCATTTTGTTTTTTTATTATTCCTGTTTTTGCAATTTTCATCAACTCAGAGTTTAACTTTGGTAAAAATTTAAGAGCTTCATCTTTCTTTTTACCATCAATTAAAAGGTTCATCTTCTTAAGTGCGTTTCTAAACCTGCTCTTTCTAGCTTTATTTACCGCTGTTTGTTTGGAGATTCTTCTAATTCTCTTAATTGCTGATTTTGTGTTTGCCATCTGCGCAGGGGTATAGCTTGAGAATTTAAAGTGGTCAACTAAATATTTAACTATTTTTGACAAGAAACACAAAAAAAGGTCGACCTATTTGATGTTATTTTTTTTTTTATAATACCTTTGCAATTCGTACGCTTACAATCAGCTCCCTCTTGCTGATAAACTTTAAACTCCTTTTGAAAGTTACCTTTATTGCCTGAAATATCTTTAAAATCTCTAATACTTGAACCACCTTTATTAATTGCCTGTTCAAGTATTTTCTTGGAATTTAAAATAACATTTAAACATTCATTTCTATTGAGTCTTTTTGCTTTTTTAAATGGATTTAATTTGCTAGCGAAAAGAATTTCACTTGCATAAATATTACCTATTCCAGAAACAAATCTCTGGTCAAGTAAAAAACTTTTTATATCCTTATTTTTATTCTTAAAGTAATTAATTACATAATTTAGGTTAAATTTATCACTAAAGGGCTCAGGTCCCATTGATTTAAATCTTTTCTCTAAATCTTGATGATTTTTAATTATTTCGAAAAATCCAAAGCGTCTTGGATCATTATAAATTACTTTCAAGCTATCAAATACAAACTCTGCATGATTGTGTTTTTTAGGTAAAAAAGGTGAATGATAAAAACTAGTATTCGTAAATTTTAGAGGCTTTTTCTTATCAAGAATATGAATTGTTCCTGACATTCCTAAATGGATTAGACAATAATCTTCATTTTTAAAATGGATAATTAAATATTTAGAAAATCTACTAACTTCAATTATTTTTTTATTTTTGAGAAAACTTTCAAAATCACTTGGTATTTTAAACCTTAAATTCCTGTTTCTAATTATTACTTTTTTTATGCTTTTTTTTTTGATCTTTTTATGAAGGGATTGTCTAACAATTTCTACTTCTGGTAATTCTGGCATTTGATACTATATTCAATATATATTTTTTTATGCAACAAAATCTTCAAAATAAAAAAGGACTTGTAGAAAATGTATTTAATCAGGTCTACAACAAATATGACTTGATGAATGACTTTATGTCTATGGGTGTACATAGATACTGGAAAAAAAGTTTAATCAATATGATGAGTCCGAGAGTTAGTAGAAAATTGATAGATGTTGCGTGTGGGACGGGTGATGTTGGAAGGTTATTTTTAGATAGCACAAATAAAGAGGCTGAAGTTACATGTGTAGACCCAAATAAAGGGATGGTCAGTCAGGCAAAACAGAAATTGTCAAATTATAAAAATGTAAAATGGCTTATTTCACCAGCAGAAAAATTACCAATAAAAGACAATTCATTTGATTACTACACTATTAGCTTTGGACTGAGAAATACAAAAAATTTAAATAAAGCGCTTTCAGAAGCTTATAGAGTTTTGAAGCCCGGTGGACGCTATCTATGTCTAGAATTTTCTAAGATTCAAAATTCAAATCTTGATTTTATATATAAAAATTATTCAAAACTTATTCCTATTATTGGTCAGTTTGTAGTTGGAGAAAAAGAACCTTACGAATATTTAATCAAAAGTATTGAACAATTTATTAATCAAGACGAATTATTAGAATTAATGGAAAAAAATAATTTTCACAAATGTTCTTATAGAAATCTTTCTGGTGGTGTTGTTTCAATTCATAGTGGTTGGAAAATTTAATGATTAAAAAACTTATTTCTTTATTTAAATTAGGAAGAAAAATTGCAAGATCAGATATTTTAAAAATTGCATCAAAATTTAAAAAACCTCCCTTAGCTGTAACAATATTATTTCAAATTTTATCTATTTCATTTGAGAAAAAGGAACAAAATAATTTAATTGAGGATGATGGTGAAAGACTATCTAGGTCTTTAGAATCTATGGGTACAACTTTCATCAAACTTGGTCAATTTCTTGCTACTAGACCTGATATAATCGGAGAAGAATTATCTTTAAAGCTAGAAAAACTTCAAGATCGATTACCACCTTTTTCAATTCATGAAGCAAAAGAAATTATTAAAGAAGATCTTGGAGTTGATGCATTTAATTCAATAATTGATTTAAGTGAACCAGTTGCAGCTGCATCAATTGCACAAGTTCACAAAGCAAAAATAAATGACAATGGAACAATTAAAGATGTAGCAATAAAAATTTTAAGACCAGATATAAAAAAAATATTCAATGAGGAAATAGATGCAATGATGTTATTTGCATTTATTATTGAGTCATTTATAAAAAAAACAAAAAGATTAAAACTTGTTGAAGTTGTTTTTTTACTTAAAGAAATAACTAATCTTGAAATGGATTTAAGATTCGAAGCTGCTGCGGCTAATGAATATGCTGAAAACACTAAAAATGACGCTGGATTTAAAGTTCCTGAAATTTATTGGAATTTTACTAGCGAAAATGTAATGACTTTAGATTGGATAGATGGAATTTCAATAAGAGAGGCTGGGGAGCTAAAGAAAAGAAATTTAGATACTAATAAAATAGCTGAAGATATTATCCAACATTTTTTAAGACATGCTGTAAGAGATGGTTTTTTTCATGCAGATATGCATCAAGGAAATATTTTTGTTGATAATAGTGGCCAAATTGTACCTATAGATTTTGGGATTATGGGCAGATTAGACAAACTTAGTAAAAGGTTTTTAGCAGAAATTTTATTTGGATTTATTCAAAGAGATTATCGTAAAGTAGCTGAAGTCCACTTAGTGGCCGGATTAGTTCCAAAAGAAGTACCAATCGATGATCTAGCTCAAGCTTTGAGATCAATTGGTGAGCCTATATTTGGTCAAGAAGTAAAAGATATTTCAGGAGGTAAATTACTCAAACAATTGTTTGATGTAACAGAAAAGTTTAATATGCAAACTCAACCTCAATTATTAATGTTGCAAAAAACTATGGTTGTCGTTGAAGGTGTAGCAAGAAAGTTAAATCCAAACACAAATATTTGGACAACGTCAAAGCCTGTTCTAGAAAATTGGCTTAAAGAAACAAAAGACCCAATTAATAATTTAAATGAAACTTTAAAAAATACATCTGAAGTTATTAAACGTTTGCCAGAATTTCCTGAGATTATGGATAAAGCAAATCAAGCATTAACGTTTTTAGCTAGTGGTCAAATTCCACAAAACTCAAATTCTTATACCGCTCTGAATGATAAGAAATCAGAAATGATAGCATTTAGAAATCAATCTATTATTGGTTTATTACTTCTTGTAATTTTTGGCCTTATAGTATTTTAATTCTGGAAATGAAAAATTTGTTAGATAAAAAAATACTATTTATTATCTGTGGAGGAATATCTGCTTATAAAAGTCTTGAAACAATTAGGCTCTTTAAAAAAAATGGTGCAGAAATAAAGACAATTCTTACAGCAAGTGCAAAAGAGTTTGTAACTCCACTTTCAGTAACATCACTTTCTCAAAATAAAGTTTACAGCGATTTATTTAGTGTAGAAAATGAAGCTGAAATGGATCATATTTCACTTTCAAGATGGGCAGATATAATCGTAATTGCACCTGCAACGGCAAATACAATTTCAAAACTGGCTCAAGGAACAACTGATGATTTAGCATCCACTGTTGTTTTGGCTTCAGATAAAGACATTATTTTAGCACCAGCGATGAACGTAAGAATGTGGGAGCATCCAACTACTAAAACAAATATAAAAAAATTAAAAGGGTTTGGATATAAACTAATAGGTCCAGAGGTTGGTAATATGGCATGTGGTGAATATGGAGAGGGTAAAATGTCAGACCCATCAGTAATTGCTGAAGAAATTGATAAATATTTCTTAACTCAAAAAAATAACAAAAAATTTAAAGCATTAGTTACAGCAGGTCCAACTAATGAGTACATAGATCCAGTTCGTTTTATTACAAATAAATCAAGTGGCAAACAAGGATATGAATTAGCAAAATCGTTATCCAAAAAAGGTTTTGATACAACATTAATATCAGGTCCAACTAATCTTGAAGTAACTAAAGATATTAATCTTATAAAAGTTGAAACAGCAGATGAAATGTTAGTAGCTACTCAAGAAAATTTACCTGTTGATGTAGCAATTTTTTCTGCTGCAGTAGCTGATTTTAAAATTAATAAAAAGTATGAAAATAAAATTAAAAAACAAGAGAACTTAAACTTAAATTTAGAAAAGAATGTAGACATACTTCATTATGTGTCTAACCATAACTCCATGAGACCTGAACTTGTAATAGGATTTGCAGCAGAAACTAATCAGATCGATAAAAATGCAGAGGAAAAATTAAACAAGAAAAGTTGTGACTGGATAATTTCTAATGATGTATCAAATAAAGGTATAGGATTTAATTCTGATTATAATGAAGTAACAATTCATTATAAAAACAAAGACGTTAAAAAAGAAAAACTTTCGTACAAAAAAAAATCTGGAATTTCTGATGAAATAGTTGATAGAATAATTGATCAATTAAATTAATGGCAAAAGTTCTTATCAAAAAGTTAGACCCTGCAGTTGAATTACCCGCTTACAAAACAGAAGGTGCATCAGGAATGGATTTGATGGCATTAATAAAAGAACCTATTAATCTTAAACCAAACTCATCATGCTTAGTACCAACAGGGCTTGCTGTTGCATTTTCAAGTGAATTCGAAATCCAAATAAGACCAAGATCTGGTTTAGCTGCAAAAAACAACATTAGTGTTTTAAATACACCTGGAACTATTGATAGTGATTACAGAGGAGAAATAAAAGTAATCCTTTTTAATCACGGAAAAAATGATTTTTTAATAAATAATAAAGATAGAATAGCACAAATGATTTTAACTCCTGTAATTAAAATGGATCTTGAGGAAACTGATGATCTACCAGAAACAATTAGAGGAGAGGGTGGTTTTGGCTCTACTGGAAAATGAGCAAAAATTTAAACAAAAAAGAAATAGATAAATTTTCTAGACAAATAATTTTAAAAAACATAGGTCCATTAGGACAAAAAAAAATTCTAGACTCTAAGGTTTTAATAATTGGAATGGGTGGTCTAGGATGTCCAGCGGCTGATTTTTTAACCCGATCTGGCATTGGCAAACTAGGAATTGTTGATCATGACATCGTTAGCCTATCAAATATTCATAGACAAAGTTTATATGATGAAAAAGATTTAAATCACTCAAAAGTTAAAATTGCCAAAAAAAAACTAAATAGAATAAACCCAAAAACAAAAATAAATCTTTATAACTTTAAAATGGATAGAGTAAAATTTGAAAAGATAATAAAAAATTATGACTTCATTATTGATGGTACTGACAATTTTGAAAGTAAATTTTTAATAAATGATTTAAGTTTAAAATATAAAAAATTTCTTGTCACTGGAGCAATTAGTAAATTTGATGGTCATATTTTTACTTTTGATTTTATAGATAAACATACTCCTTCTTTACGAGACTTCTATCAAGAGGAAGTTATTACTGATGACATATTAAACTGTGAATATGAAGGAATATTGGGACCAGTAGCAGGAACAATTGGAACAATGCTAGCTAATGAAGTTTTAAAAAAAATATTAAAAATTGGTCAAAATTTAAATGGATTTATTCTTATTATAGATTTATTAAATTTAAGCTTTAGAAAAGTTAAATTAAATAAAACAAAGAAAAGTGAAAATAAAAAATCTAATAAATAATATTTTTATATTCTCTCTTTTAATATTCTTTATTAACTCCAGTAATGCAGGAGAAATATTCGTTTCTCTTAAAAAAAATAAAGTAAACGTTCGTTACGGACCAAGTTTTGAATCTGATATTAAATACGTTTATAAAAAAATTAATCTTCCATTAAAACAAATCGATAAAAAAGAGAATTTCAGGAGAATTATAGATTTAAAAAATAACAGTGGATGGATCCATGTCTCTCAATTAAAAAAAAGTAATTCTGTAATAGCTACGAATGATAAAGTTTTATTTAAAAAACCTACATCTTTTGCCAAACCAATTGCTCAAATAAAAGAGGGAAGATTATTAATTGTAAAAAAATGTGAACAAAATTGGTGTAAAATTATATCAGAAGAATTTGAAGGTTGGATTAAAACAGATAATATTTGGGGACTAAATTAACTAAAATCAGTAGATAAAGAGGCTATATTTTCTTTAGATAATTTTGTGCTATGAGAATACTCATTATGGTCAATTCCAAGCTCAATTTCTGAGCTATTAGATTGAAATTTTTCTATTTGATCATCAGTAAAATTAAAATGAATAAACTGTACTGATGAAGCTTTTCCTTCAGAAGAAGTTCTATCAACATCTTCTTCGGGAACTGCTTTAATTTTCTCACCATTTATTTTCATAAATACTGTTTCTTCTATTCCACCAACTTTTCCAAGAAACGCAGCCCTTGAGATAGGATTATCTATTTCAAACATTAAAGTTGCTGTTAGTTCTTTACCATTAGGTATTAAAGGATTGTACGCAGTTAACTCATCCTGAAGTTGCTCATCACCACCTTTTTCAATGTATAACATTTCTTGTACTTGAGCTAACATTGTTTCATAACTTTCAAAATAAAAAGTAGCATAAGGCCCTAAAGCAACTCTTCTATTTTTTTTATAATCAACAATACTTTTTCTTAATTGACGTCTCTTTTCTACATAAACATCTAAAGGCATGATGTCTTCTTTTTGAATTTCTCTTTTTTCTCTTGGCATGATCATAAGTTATAACTTTTTGCCACTAATTCGATAGGGTGTAGTGCCTCATCATTAGATATGTTTGTATCAACTTCTAACTGTTTTAAATGTTTACCAGCTAAAGGACAATCAGAAGCCATATACTTATTATTTTTAGTTTTTATTTGTCTAGCTGTAGGTCTTCCAACTTTATTTGCTAAATCATGAGTTTCTTTCATTACTCCAAAAGTTCCTCCATGACCTGCACATCTTTCAACTACATCAATTTTAATGTTTGGTATCAATTTTAACATGTCTCTTGCTTTGATACCCATATTCTGTGCTCTAGCATGACAAGCATGATGCACGGTTACTCCTCCATCAATCTCATTTAATCCTTCAGCTAATCCCTCATTGTTTGCAATATCCACAACATACTCATCAATATCCATAACATTTGAAGATAATTTTTTTATTTTTTCATCGTTTGGTAATAACAAGGGCCATTCGAATTTTAACATCAATCCACAACTAGCTGTTAAGGTTACTACTTTATATCCTTTATCAATCCATTCAATTAAATCTTTAGAAACTTTTTTCGCTTGTTCAACAACTTTTGGCAGATCTGCTTGCTCTAAAAATGGCATCCCACAACAACCAGGATAAGCCTCCTGAACCTCTACACCATTTTTTTTCAAAACTTTTAAAGCAGCAACACCCGTATTTTTTTTATTAAAATTTACAAAACAAGTTGAATAAATAACTACTTTTCTATCTTTAGAAGGTGTTAGATAATTTATCTTATCTTTATTTTTTTTAAAAAAATATGAAAAAGTTTCTGAGTTATATTTTGGCAACTGAACTCTTTTATCTATTCCAGTAATTAGTTCTAAGATTTTTCTAATTAATTTATTTTTAATATTTGATGCCCAGTTGACTATTTTTGAGAACATAATACCAATTTTAGCGTTTCGATCTATTTGAGCTAATTGTGTTGGTACGCTTGGTAATTTACCTAATTTTTTTTGAGCTGTTCTATATCGCAGCATTAAATGTGGAAAATCCAAATCAAAATCATGAGGTGGAACATATGGACATTTAGTCATAAAACACATATCGCACAAAGTACATGCATCAACGACAGGAGCAAATTGATCACTAGATAAGCTTTCAACATCTTCATTTTTAGACTCATCAATCATGTCAAATAGTTTAGGAAATGAATCGCAGAGATTAAAACATCTTCTGCATCCATGACAAATGTCAAACACTCTTCTCATTTCAGCATCTAACTTTTTGGGATTTAAAAAATCAGGATGCTCAAAGTCTATAGGATGTCGTATAGGTGCACCTAAACTTCCTTCTTTGCTCATATAAATAAGTTTTTTGAAATTCGAATTGTTTTTAGTGGGCGACTAACGCCCACTAAGATATTTGATTAGCTAATAGACTCTAAAGTTTTTTGAAATTTACCAGCATGTGATTTTTCAGCTTTAGCTAAAGTTTCGAACCAGTCAGCAATTTCTTCAAAGCCTTCTTCTCTAGCTGTTTTAGCCATACCAGGGTACATATCAGTATACTCGTGAGTTTCGCCTTGTACTGCCGAAGCTAAATTTGCTTTTGTTTCACCAATTGGCATACCAGTTCCTGGATCACCAACTTCTTCTAGATACTCCAAATGACCATGTGCATGACCAGTTTCACCTTCGGCTGTTGATCTAAAAACTGCAGCTACATCATTGTAACCTTCTATGTCAGCTTTTTGTGCGAAATAAAGATATCTTCTATTTGCTTGACTTTCACCAGCAAACGCTTCTTTTAAATTTTCTTCTGTTTTACTTCCTTTTAAAGACATTTTTTCTCCTTTTTAATGTTAGCAAATCATATAATGCATATTAACAGTATGTCAATAGTTTAGAATTATTATAATGTAGATTTTAAGTGTATGATTTAATTAAATTATTTTTGAGTTTGATTATCACTCGCAACTCTAACTAACACTTCAACGGAATTTATTTTTTTTCCTGTAATATTTTTTCTAATATTTATTTTGTCTATATCGCTCTCATCACAATCAATCAACTCATGCGTATCTTCATCAAAAAAATGATGATGTGCTGATGTGTTTGTATCAAAATAACTTTTGTGACTATCAATTGAAATTTCTTTTAAATATCCTTTTTTTTCAAATGCATGAACTGTGTTATAAACTGTAGCTAGAGATATCTTTTGATTCATTTTCTCAGATAACAATTTAACCAAATCGTTAATTGTGAAATGAAAAGTTTTTTCTCTATTATACAAAACTTCACACATCTTTACTCTTTGCTTAGTAGGTCTAAGTCCAACTTCTCTTAATTTTTCAATAAAATTGCAGTTTTTTGGCATAGTTTTTTATAATTATTCTAAAGTATGAATAAAAATATAATGTTTTATTATATTATATTAGGATTAAATCAAGTATTAAGGGGGCTCAAAATTATGAAAAAAAACTCATACTCCTATGATGACCTAATAACTTGTGGAAATGGTGATCTTTTTGGACCTGGCAATGCAAAATTACCTCTTCCACCAATGCTTATGTTTGACAGAATAACGGAAATCAATGAAAATAATGGAGCATTTAATAAAGGCTCTTTAAAAGCTGAATTAGATATTAAAGATGATCTTTGGTTTTTTGATTGTCATTTTAAAAAAGATCCAGTTATGCCAGGGTGCTTAGGTTTGGATGCTATGTGGCAATTGGTAGGTTTTTTTCTAGGTTGGCTAGGAAATCCTGGAAAAGGAAGGGCTTTAGGTGTGGGTACTGTAAAATTTACAGGTGAAGTTTTACAGAGTGTAAAAAATGTAAGATATGAAATAGATATGAAGAAAATTATGTCTCCTGGAGGAACAACCGTTGGACTTGCAAATGGGATTGTTCTTGCAGATAATAAAAAAATATATTCGGCAGAAAGTTTAAAGGTAGGTTTATTTAAATAATGAGAAGAGTAGTTATCACCGGTTTAGGCGTAGTTTCTTGTCTAGGCAATAATCAAGAAGAGGTTCATCAATCTTTATTAAATTCAAAATCAGGAATTTCTTTTGCAGAAGAATACAAAGAGCATAATTTAAAAAGCCATGTTCATGGTAAACCAAATATTAAACTAGAGGATTATATCGATAGAAAAACAATTAGATTTATGGGTTCAGGATCAGCTTATAATTATATTGCAATGAAAGAAGCAATTGAGGATTCAGGATTAGAAGAAAGTGAAGTGAGCAATTTTAAAACCGGAATTGTAATGGGTTCCGGTGGCCCATCAATTGAAAATGTAATACTTGCAGCAGACAAAACAAGAGCTAAAACTCCAAAACTTATGGGACCATTTATTGTTCCAAGAACTATGGCCAGTACAGCATCAGCAACTCTTGCCGTACCATTTAAAATAAAAGGAACTAACTACACAATGAGTTCTGCATGTGCAACTAGTGGACACTGCATAGGAAATTCTATGGAATTAATTCAAATGGGTAAACAGGATGTTGTTTTTGCAGGTGGAAGTGAAGAAATTCATTGGGCGATGACAGCAATGTTTGATGCTATGACAGCTTTATCGTCAAAATATAATGATACTCCTCAATCTGCGTCTAGAGCTTATGATAAAACTAGAGATGGGTTTGTAATTGCAGGTGGTGCGGGTGTGTTAGTACTTGAGGAATACGAACATGCTAAAGCAAGAGGGGCAAAAATATACGCAGAATTAACAGGTTATGGAGCAACTTCGGACGGATACGACATGGTAGCGCCATCGGGTGAGGGTGCTGTTAGATGTATGAAAATGTCAATGGCGACTGCTAAAAATAAAATTGATTACATTAATACTCACGGAACATCTACACCAGTTGGAGATATAACTGAGCTTAATGCTATTAAAGAAACATTTGGGGATGATATTCCAAAAATAAGTTCAACTAAATCTTTATCAGGCCACCCATTGGGTGCTGCTTCAGTTCATGAAGCAATTTATTGTTTGATAATGATGAAAAATAATTTCATTACAGGTTCTGCAAATATTACTGATATGGATGATGATGCTAAAAAATTTCCTATAGTTTCAAAAACTGAAACAGGAGTAACTTTAAATACTGTAATGTCAAATAGCTTTGGTTTTGGTGGAACTAATGCAGCTTTAATTTTTGAAAAGGTTTAATTTATGAGTTTAATGAAAGGTAAAAAAGGATTAATCATGGGTGTTGCTAATGAAAGATCTATTGCCTGGGGTATATCTCAAAAACTTGCTGAAGCAGGAGCTGAACTAGCATTTACATATTTAGGTGATGCTCTTAAAAAAAGAGTAATCCCTTTGGCAAAAAAATTAAATTCAAATGTAACATTTGGTTGTGATGTTGAAAAAAAGGAAGAGGTAGTAAAATTATTTGAAGATATCAAGTCTCAATGGGGTGAAATTGATTTTGTAGTTCATGCAGTTGCTTTTTCAGATAAATCAGAATTATCTGGTGAATATTTAAATACGACTAGAGAAAACTTTTTAAGAAGTATGTTAATCTCATGCTTTTCATTCACTGAAGTGGCAAAAGAGGCTTCAAAGGTAATGAAAAAAGACGGAAGTTTATTAACTTTAACTTACGAATCTACTAAAGCAATTCCAAATTATAATGTAATGGGTGTTTGTAAATCTGCTCTTGAGGCCAGTGTTAAATATTTAGCTCGAGATTTAGGTGCCAAAGGCATGAGGGTAAATGCAATAAGCGCAGGACCTATTAAAACATTGGCAGCTTCTGCTATCGGAGATGCAAAATTCTTATATAAATGGAATGAGGACCATTCTTTTCTTAAGAGAAATGTAGATATCCATGATGTTGGAAATTCAGCATTATATCTTCTAAGTGAACTTTCAAACGGTGTTACTGGTGAAATTCACTATGTAGATGCAGGATATAATAAAGTTGGAATGCCAGATCCAAAGAATATAACTTAAAATAAACATTATTTTAAAATTGAAGACAATAGACTTGGTTGATATCTCCAATTACCAAGAATATTATAGGTTAGCGCACATTCATAAGAACAATTACATTTATTATCAATTATATCTTTTTTAATGTTAAGCGTCTTACTGTTTTTCCAAATATCTATAAAATCCATGTTATTTTCTCTTAAATTGCCGAGCATTTTATTTTCTAAAATTTCACATGGAAAAACTTTACCATCGGCAGTTATGACACCAAATAATCCTCCTGCGTGACAGGGACTTATATATTTTGGTTCTAGATATGTTTTTTTAATTATATCCCAGGAAATTTCATCTTTTTTTCTATGTAGTCTTCCTTGAATTGAATCTTTATTATAATTTTTTATCTCCTTTCTTCTTGTATCTTTAAGTATTTCGTTGGTTAACCAATCATATGCATTAAAAATCTCTTTTTTTCTCTCATTTGGAATTTTATAAACACCTTCGTCTCTTACAATGCAGGCCTTTATGGACTTAAATTTACAATCCTCTTTGAAGTATCGATAAATATTTCTAATATTTTTACAATTCTCCTCTGAAACGGTAATATTAATAACAGGATTAATATTCTGTGAGTTCATTTTTTCAAGAATTCTATAAGTTTCTAAACAATCATCGAATAAATTTTTAATTTTTCTGACACGATTATGATTTGTTGGAAGATCATCTATGGATATTTGAAAACTTAATTCTGTGTCAGGAGAGTAATTTGATATTTCTTCTGCAAAATTTTTAATTCGATCAGGCAAACTTGCATTTGTTGTTATATAAATTGATTGTACTGTGGAATTGTCTAAGTATAGTTTCGCAATATTTGATATATCCTTCCTTGCAAAAGGTTCGCCTCCTGTTAGATTAACATTTAACAACGATTTACCTAATTTTCTTGTCAATTTATCAATCTCATCAATTGTAAGCTCCCCTTTGAAAGTATCAGGGCTATCGAAATCAATAAAACAAAAAGAACATCTTGCATTACATCTATTAGTTATAAAATGGACAAGACTTATAGGCTCATTTTTTTTTAAATATAAGTTTTGCAATACATAACTTAAACTTGTTTTTTTTGTAATCATTTTATTTTTTTATTTAAAATACTAAAAATAATACCAAAACCTGGAGATAAAATACTTGGAATTAAAAATACTAAAACAAAAGGAATTAACTTAATTTTTTCTGTTACCCTAAGTGTTTCAAAAATAACAGTTAAAAAAAAAATTGATAATACCACTAAATAAAAAATTGAATAAATTTTAAACATAAAAACTAAAGGTAAAGAAAATAAAAATATACAAAATAATAATGGGGTGTAAAAATAATAGTTTTCAGAATTATTTTTATTTAATACATCGCTCATATAAAAACCATATTTAAATCTTTTTATTATAAAATGACTTAATGAGCCATTTTTATGATAAACAATTGAATTTGGAGAATAAAATACTTTTAAATTTTTGTCTTTTAATCTTTGAACAAAATCCCAATCCTCATTTCTAATCATTTTACTGTTCATTAGTTTATTTTTTAAAAAAATTTTCTTCTCTAATATCCAATTTACACTTGGTAAAAATTTTATATATTGAGCTTTTTTTTCATATCCCCTCTGAAATCCTGGTTTCATTGAGACTAAGTAGCTCTTTTTCAAAATCCCAATTATATTTTCAATAGAATTTTGGTTTAATGGATTTATATTTGGTCCAGAAACAATGCCTACATCGGGATATTTTAAATATTTTACCGAATTTTCAATCCATTTTTTTTTAGGAAAAGCATCAGAGTCTATCAATGCTATATATTTTGTTTTAGCTGCCATAACAGCAATATTTCTTTTTTTTCCAATTGATTTTGAATTTGAATAAATAAACAAAGTATTTCTATCTTTGTTTTGAAATTTTATTTTATTATTTAAACATACTATGATTTTAATTGAGCTATAAATTTTTCTAATTTCTTTTAAACTATCTTTAACATCTTCAAATTCAATACATGGAATAATAATCGTAAAATTTTTTAAAATATTCATAAGTATTTTATTTTTTTTTTGATATTTCTTTTATAAGATCTTTATAATCATAATTTGAATTCTGAATAAATGTATTTTTATTTATCAAAACAAGTAAACAAGAAAAAAACATGAATAAAAATATCAGTCCAATAATTGAGAAACCTATTACTACATTAGTTGACCAACCTGCTAATAAAAGTGGTTCAGTCATTTTGTAAATCACTACCAAAAATATTGATAAGGTACAGATTATTATACTCATAAAAGAAAAGATTAGAAACCTTGTAATAATTTGCTCATTAAACACTGCTAATGATTTCATTGCATGTAATATAAAATTTATTATATCCATAGATGATTTGCCATCATATCTTTTCCCTTTTTCAAGTGGGATAGTTAGATATTCAAATTTAGATTTAATTATTGCTGAGGGATAATGAACATCAATCATTGGTAATGTAATGATAGATTTTATTATATTTTTAGACATACAACTAAAATTGCCAAAATTTATTTTTTTTCCTGTAAGAATTTTAAAAATTATTTTGTAAAAAAAATAAAATATTTTAAATAAAACTCCTTCTTTTCTTTCAGATCTAGATGCAAAAATAATTTTTTCTTTATTTTGTTCTGCTTTATTTAATAAATTAATAATATGTTTTGGATTATCTTCTCCATCTGAGTCCATGATAACTAAAAAATCAAATTCATAATTTTTATCATTTAAATAAGATAGTCCAACATATATTGCTTTTTGATTTCCTTGATTAGACTTTAAATCTAAGATTGTAACATTACTTTCATTCTGAAAAAATGTACTTATACTTGAGTTGGAACCATCGTTAATTATAAAATAGTTTAGTTCAATATTTTCTTTTTTACCGTACAGTAAATTTATATTTTCAACTAAATTAATAAGATTTTTAGTATCATTATATACTGGTAATAAGATAGATATTTTCATTTAACTTTTATAAATTTAAGAATACTCATTTTTAAAAATTTTTGTTAATGTAAAAATAACAATAAATAAAGATATAATTAATGTTATATGATTTATAAAATCCAAAAAAATATTTACATATTTAATTTTAACCTCAGAAATTCCTTTAAGATTTCTAATCTCTAAATATCCATTATTATTAACAATTTGAGAAGTATTTTCCTCTGAATTATTCAAAATTTTCCAATAGTCATCATATCTAATTTTTGTATGAATATTTTTTATCATTGGATTTTTATTAATCTTATAATTTGAATTAGATATTCTATTAAATTTTAAGCTATCTTGATTAGTATATACATTTGATATTTTGTAATTGATTCCATTATAATTTTTTTTAATGTTGTATTCATGATTTGGTCTTTCCCAATATTGACCATATTTACCATCAACAGTTTTACCTGAATAAGCCTTAGTTGCATTTATAATAAATAGTTTATCAGTAGTTAAATCCGAATATTTACTAACAATAACTTGATTAGTAACAACCTCACAAGGTCTTAATTTTGAATTCAACAAAAAACTGTTCCACTTTTGAGTATATCTATTTAAATTATAGCTTAAATAATAATCATAAATTTTATTTATATCTCTCGATGAAAAACAATCTTCTGAGATATTTACTTTATCGCTAAAATATACTTCGTCAAATTTTTCAAATTTTTTAGGCTTAATTACTTTATAATGTTCAGCATAAAAATTTGATAAATAAATTGCAAAAACTGATAGAACTACTAATGACATAAAATTTTTTTTGTTAAGTTTTTTCATAAAAATTAATACAAAATTAATTGAGATGAAAATTATACTTATAGACATAAAAAAAATATATATTTTTTTATCAATTGCATTCTTAAAAAAGCTAAATAAAAATTCTGAATATAAAAAAATGAAAATTAAACTTATTTTAGTTAAGTCACTTAAACTAAAATTTTTAATATTATTTAAAAATTTATCTAACAAAAAAGCTAAACAAATAATCATTAAACACTTTGCTCCAAATAATACAAAAATGAAGTTCCTTGTATAATCCATAAAAGGAACAAAATTGTATAAAAATTTGCTTAAATATTTTTCAAAAATATAAAAACTTGAAAAATGAGCTAAATAAAAAAATAATATAACTAATATAAATTGTGCAATAATATTCGAATGAAAAAATAAACTTTTATTTTTTGAAATTAAAAAAAATAAAATCAAAAATATTCCAACAAATGAAATATTTAATGGAAAATAATTTGCGATCCAATCTTGATAAAAAAAATGTCCTAAAGAAACTCTTGGATCAAAAGAGTTTAATGAAAGCCAACTTTCATATGAAACTTTGAGATCATCTTTGCTTCTACCAGACGAAAGTACATTTATTATCTCTCTTTCATAATCAAGACCAAAATAAGCTAAAAAGACAACAAAAAATGAAAGAATTAAGAAATAAAAATTTTTTTTTTTAATTTTAAATTTTTTTATTATTTGACTTAAATTTAATAATAAAAATATAAAAAATAATAAAAATCCAAAATAAAATATATAAATTAAATTTAAATA
Organism: uncultured Pelagibacteraceae bacterium; assembly: GCA_902523515.1. Classification (GTDB taxonomy): domain Bacteria; phylum Pseudomonadota; class Alphaproteobacteria; order Pelagibacterales; family Pelagibacteraceae; genus Pelagibacter. The sequence goes on along the minus strand of CABYZT010000001.1, from coordinate 140,572 downwards.
TGTTGGATGAAAATATAATATTAAAGATCCAAATACTAAAATTTTAATCAACTCTATAAATTTATAATTTATAAAATATTTTTGAATTCTAAAATTTACATATAATAGCCAAATAGATGATAAAATATGCTGATGCATATAATTAAAATCTAATGTAAATAATGTTAATATTGCTATGAAAAGTAAAATTAAATTTTTATTTTTAAGATCTAAAAATTCTAAATTTCTGTTAATTGAATAAACTAAAGTTATAAAAATTAATGATAAATATAAATTAAAAGATATATAAGGATTTTTAATTACATAACTTAATATCAAAAAAGGGTATATAAAAAAACTATTCCAAAATTTTAAATCTAAGATATTTGGATATCCACCATCAATAAATTCTATCCAAGAAATAATTTTATTTTCAATAGAAAAATTGTTATATAAATATTGGAAAATATTATATCCTGCTGAAGTATCTCCAATTATTTTATAATCAAAAATTGCGTACTCAAAAAAAAATTTAATATTAAATAAAAGAACTAAACTTAAATAAAATATCTTATTTCTGTGAGATATTTTTTTAGTTTTATTTATATTCATTTTTTTATTATAAATTTAAAGTAAGTGTATAATATTTAAGACTATTGTAATCCTCAATAATATAGTTAATTTTTATCTAAATGTTATTCAGTTGTTATAATGAGAAAACTAAAAGAGTAATAATTAGCATAGATTTTTACAGTCTTAGTTAATAGTAATTTAAAATATGTAAGTTATTTTTTTTTTAAAATTAAAATATCCGAAACATTTTTTTTCTTATCTATCATTATTCCTTTGTGGGTATATATTTTCTCTATATTGTTAAATAAAAATTGCTGATCACTTTTTTTTAAGATTTTTGATTTAAAAAAAAATTTGTTTTTTAGGTTATAAATTATTTTATCAAATAAAAGTTCTTTATTTTGAGAATTATTTAAAAAGGTATAATACTTTGGATGATTATAATCTTCTACGACATAATAACCCCCATTATCTAAAAACTTAAAAAAAAATTTTAAATTATGTATGATATCATTTAATAAATGAGATCCGTCATCAATTATAATCAAAAATTTTTTTTTACTAATTTTTTTTTGTATTTTTGTTAAGTCACTTATCTTTGTAGTATCACAATATAAAAACTTCAAACGTTTTGAAGAATATTTATTTTTAAAATTTCTATCAATTCCATAAATATATGCTTTGTTGAAATAGTTATAAAAAGATGCAAGAGAAGCTCCCTCCCAGGTTCCTATTTCAAGAAAATTGAATTTTTTATTTTTTAATTTTTTGAAGTGTTTTTCATAGAACTCACCAAAGCCATGACCAATTATAATTTTAGAATTTTTTCCATAAGGATTTTTTACACTTGTTCCCTTATCAGATCCATAATAATTAAATATTTCATTAAGAGTCTTATTTTTCTTTTTCTTTTCTTTGTCTAAATTTATTTTTTTTTTTAATTTAAAAATTAAACTTTTGTAGTACCAACTTAATTTTTTCATTAAAACATAAGAAAAATTATTTATCCAATAAATTATTTTTACTCTATGGCTTGTTTTATAGAAAGTTTAACTTTACCTCTATCGAAACCAATAACTTTAACTTTCACCTCGTCACCTTCTTTAACTACATCGGTAACTTTGGCCACTCTCTTATCTGCAAGTTCTGAGATATGAACAAGTCCATCTTGTTTTGCTAAGAAATTAACAAATGCACCAAACTCCATAATCTTCATTACTTTGCCTGAATAAATTTTATTTAATTCAGCTTTTGCAGTGATATCTTTAATCATTTGCATTGCAATGTTTCTAGATTCCTCATCTGGAGCAGCAACTGTAACCACACCTTCATCATTTACATCAACTTTTGCACCTGATTTTTCAACTATCTCTCTGATCGTTGCACCACCTTTTCCAATAACAGCAGCAATGTCTTTTTTATCTACATTAACTTGTTCCATTTTTGGGGTGTGCTTTCCAACATCAGCTCTTGAGGCTGATAATGCTTTATTCATTTCTCCTAATATATGAACCCTTCCTTCTTTAGCTTGGCTTAATGCCTGCTCCATGATTTCAAATGTAATACCTGTGATTTTGATATCCATTTGAAGAGAAGTAATTCCATCTTTAGTTCCAGCAACTTTGAAGTCCATGTCACCAAGATGATCTTCATCACCTAAAATATCCGATAGAACACTAAAATCATCGCCTTCCTTAATTAATCCCATTGCAATACCTGCAACTGGCTCTTTGATCGGTACTCCTGCGTCCATTAATGCTAATGATGTTCCACAAACAGTAGCCATTGAAGAAGAACCATTAGACTCAGTAATCTCTGAAACTACTCTAAAAGTATATGGAAATGCCTCCTTTGTTGGTAATGAAGAGTTGATTGCTCTCCAAGCTAATTTACCATGTCCAATTTCTCTTCTACCTGTTCCAATTCTTCCTGTTTCACCAACTGAAAAAGGAGGAAAATTATAGTGAAGCATAAATCGTTCTCTTTGAAGCCCATCTAGGCTTTCAATTCTCTGCTCATCATCAGATGTGCCTAGAGTTGCAACAACAATTGCTTGAGTTTCACCTCTAGTAAATAATGCAGAGCCATGTGCTCTTGGTAAAACACCCACTTCACAAGAAATAGGTCTTACATCTGACAATCCTCGACCATCAATTCTATTTTTATTTTTCAGAATATCTGTTCTAACAATTGATTTTTCTAGATTTTTTAACTGACTGTTAACATCAAGTTCTGTGTAATTTACATCTTCCTCATAAAGCTTTTTAGCTTTATCAGTAATCTCTGAAATTTGGTTTGATCTATCTTGTTTGTCTCTTGTGGCAAAAGCTTTTTTAAGATCTTCTGTAAAAGTTTCTTCAAGTTTTTTCTTAACTTCTGATAGATCTTTCTTTTCAACAGTCCACTCAGGTTTTCTACATTCTTTTGCAAGTTCCTCAATCATCTCAATTACAGGAACAAATCCCTCATGACCAAATTTAACTGCATTTAACATTTCTTCTTCAGTTAAACCACTTGCTTCAGACTCAACCATAAGTACAGCATCTTTTGTACCTGCTACAACTAAATCTAATTTCGATTTTACCAACTCTGCTTTAGATGGGTTTAAAACATATTTTCCATCTATAAAGCCAACCCTTGATGCCCCTACAGGACCCATAAATGGCATTCCTGATATAGCTAATGCTGCTGATGATGCAATGATTGATAAAATATCTGGTTCATTTTCTTTATCGTATGAAATTACAGTTGGTAATAACTGTACCTCATTCTTAAATTCATCAGGAAATAAAGGTCTGATTGGTCTATCAATTAATCTAGAGATTAATGTTTCACTTTCAGTTGGTCTTGCTTCTCTTTTAAAATATCCACCTGGGATTTTTCCTGCTGCATAATATTTTTCTTGGTAATTTACAGATAATGGAAAGTAATCCATATCAGGGTTTACTTTTTTTGCTCCTACTACTGTTGCTAGTACGACTGTCTCTCCACATGTTGCAATTATTGCGCCGTCTGCCTGCCTTGCTACTTTACCTGTTTCTAAACTTATCTTTTTTCCTGCTACTTCAATTTCCTTCTTGTGTACTTTAAACATTTCATTTCCATTTCGTTTCGTTCGTTTCGTTCCATTCCATTCCGTTCTATCTATCTTGACTTCTATTTTCTTAAATTCAATTTCGACAGTACATTTTTGTAAGAATCCATTTTATTTTTCTTTAGGTATTCTAACAATTTCTTTCTTCTATTTACCGCTCTCAACAATCCAACAGATGAATGTTTATCCTTTTTAAATTGCTTAATATGTTTAGAGAGAGTTTCAATTTTCTCTGTTAGCAAAGCAATCTGTATCTCTGAAGATCCAGTATCTTTATCGTGCATTGCTAATTCTTGTGCCTTTTTGTTCATACCTCTTTCTTCCTATTTATTTGTTTGTTTTATTAAGTTTTCTATTTTTTCCGCATACTCAAAAGATTCGTCTTTTCTAAAAAGTAATTTTGGTAAAAATTTCATAACCACTTTTTGTGATAAAATTTTTCTAATTAAATATGAATATTCCTTTAAAATATTAATTGTTTCCTCAGCATCTTTTCCACCCAATGGAAGAACATATGCTTTTGCAATTTTTAAATCGGGACTCATTCTAACCTCAGTAACCGTTATAGTGTTTGTTTCTAAATTCGGCACCTTAGCCTCATTTCTTATAAAAATCATGCTTAAAGACTGCTTAATCATTTCACCTACTCTAAGCTGTCTTTGTGACACTGATTTTCCTATTCTATCTGCCATTAAATTGACCTCTCAGTAGATGTAACACTAAATGCTTCTATTGTGTCGTTTTTTTGAAAATCCATATAATCTTTAACAGTAATTCCACATTCTTGACCATCACTTACCTGTTTAACTTGGTTTTTTTCTCTAAATATTGTTGAAACTTTTCCAGTATATATAATAGCACCATCTCTAATAATTCTTACATCTGAAGTACTATTAATTTCTCCTTCAGTTACTTTTGAGCCAGCAACTTTACCTGCACCCGAAACTTTAAATATTTCTAAAATTTGTGCGGTGCCAGTAATTTTTTCTTGTACATCAGGTGCTAATAAACCTGACATCCTTTTTTTAATATAGTCTAAAACTTCATAAATAATATTGTAAGAAGATATTTTTATCTTCTCATTTTCAGCAAGTTTTTTTGCCTCCTTACTTGGTTTAACATTGAAAGCTATTAATACTGCATTAGAGGCTTTAGCTAATGTAACGTCTGTTTCTGTTACCATTCCAATATCTGCTAAAATTATTTTAGGTTTAACTTCGTCATGTTTGATTTGACTAATTGCATTTTTGATTGCTTCAGACGATCCATGTACATCAGATTTAATAATTAAATTTAGTTCTTCAGTAGATTTATCTGAAAAAGCAGAGTCTTGAGTTGCAAAAGTTAATGGATTTTTTCCATCCTTACTCTCTTGAGCTCTATTTTCACTTAGTGTTTTAGCTTCTTTTTCTGTACCAAGAACAATAAAATCGTCTCCAGCTTTGGCTGCACCATTTATTCCTAAAATTTCAACAGGGGTGGAAGGTAATGCTTCATTAATATTTTTACCTTTATCATTAATAATGGCTCTTACTTTTCCCCATTTTAAACCACTTACGAAAAAATCACCTCTCTTAAGTGTTCCAGTTGTTATAATTATATTTGCAACTGGACCTCTACCAACATCAATTTTTGACTCTAAAACTATACCTGTAGCTTTAGATTCATAATCCGTTTTAAGATCTAAAATCTCTGCTTGTAGTATTATTGACTCTACTAATTTATCTAAGTTTTGTTTTGTTTTAGTTGAAATCTCAACCATTAAAGTATCACCAGATAAATCTTCAGCAATTAATTCATGCTCTAATAATTGATTTTTTATTTTCTGAGGATCTGCCTCTGGGAGATCGCATTTATTTATAGCTACAACAATTGGAACATTTGCAGCTTTTGCATGTTTGATGGACTCAACAGTTTGAGGTTTAACTCCATCGTCTGCAGCAACAACTAATACAACCACATCTGTTAATTTTGATCCTCTTGCTCGCATCTCTGTAAAAGCAGCATGGCCAGGAGTATCGATAAATGTTAATTTTTTATCTTGGTTTTCAATTTGATAGGCTCCAATATGTTGAGTTATTCCTCCAAATTCTCCTGAGACCACGTTTGCGCTTCTAAGCACGTCTAGCACTGAAGTCTTACCATGATCAACGTGGCCCATGACAGTGACTATTGGTGGTCGATTTTTTAAATTTTCAGTTCTTGAAGCTTTTATTTTTTGAATTATTTCTTCTGCTTTTTCTTCTCTTATTGGGTTATGACCAAATTCTTTAACTAAATATTCTGCAGTATCAGCAGCTAAAGTTTGATTGATAGTCACTGTAACGCCCATGCCAAATAAATGCTTAATCACATTACTTGATTGTTCTGCCATCCTATTTGCCAGTTCTCTGACTGTGATTGCTTCAGGTATTTTAATATCTCTTTTAATTGGTTTTAAATTTTCTTGAGAATCAATTTTTGTAGCGTTTTTTATTTCTTTTTGTCTTGCTCTCTTAACTGATGCTAGACTTCTTTGTTTTGCATCAATTTCATCACTTAACGCTCTTGAAACTGTTAATTTTAAATCTCTTTTCTTAGTACCTGCTTTTAAAGTCTTTTTATCTTTATTTTCACTATTTCCTTTAAGTCTCTTGGTGGCTCTTTGCTCTGCTAGTTTTCTCTTTTCAAAATCATTTGTTAAAGCGGATGATTTAGAATTAAATGAAGGTTTAAATGAAACTCCTCTATTAAAAGTTGAGGTTACTCTTGATTTATTCGCATTAGATCTAAACGATCCACCTTTGCTAGGAAATTTCCCAGCTTGCTTTTGAATCAATACTGTATTGTTACCTTTATTTTTTACAATCTCTATATTCTTTATTGTTTTTTTGGCTGAGCCTGAAATTGTTAATTTTGTTTTTTTTTCCATATCTCATTACTCAATCTTTATATACAATTTTTCTCGCAGACATAATAAGCTCATCTGCTTCTTCTTTTGATAAAGCAAAATCCTCAAGATAACCTTGGATTTTTACTCTCTCCCCTTTAACTACATCATAACCGCCAGTTAATTCATCAGATGCTAAGTCTGCAAAATCTTCTAAACTTAAAATTTTTTGCTCACCAAGTGTAACTAACATTCCTGGGGTTAATCCTTTTAAATTAATCAAAGCATCTTCAAGACCTAATTCTTTAATTCTTTGAGAAATATCTTCCTGATCTTTTTCGTGGAACTCTTTGGCTCTTTCTATCAATGCTTTAGCAGTATCTTCCTCTATACCTTCAATCCTGATCAAATTTTCAAGGGAACTGTCTTTTATATCATCAATAGTTGAAAAACCTTCTGCAACAAGTAACTGTCCCAATGTTTCATCTAACTCTAAATTTTTTACAAAATTCTCTGTTTTTTCTTTAAATTCTAATTGTCTCCGCTCAGAATCTTCTGCATCTGTCATTATATTAATTTCATAATTTAATAGCTTTGTTGCAAGTCTGACGTTTTGACCCCTTCTCCCAATTGCTTTACTTAAATTTTCTTCGGTAAGAATTACATCAAGTTTTTTTCTTTCACTATCAACATTAACCCTTTGTACTTCAGCAGGGGATAGTGCATTTGAAACTAAAACAGCAGGATCTTCTGACCAATTAACTATGTCAATTTTCTCTCCTTGAAGTTCGTTGACTACAGCTTGAACTCTTGAACCTCTCATGCCCACACAAGCACCAACTGGATCTAGAGATGTATCGACTGCTTTCACACATATTTTAGCTCTACTTCCAGGATCTCTTGAAGAAGATTTTATTTCAATTAAACCATCATAGATTTCTGGAACCTCTTGGACAAAAAGCTTTTCCATAAATTTGTGATGAGCTCTAGATAAAAATATTTGTTGCCCTCTAGGTTCTCTTCTTACATCATAACAATAAGCTTTTATACGATCACCCGCTTTAATATTTTCACGAGGTATCAACTCATTTTTTTGAACTATTGCTTCAGTTCTTCCTAGATCAACAATGACATTTCCAAATTCTAATCTCTTAACAATACCACTGACAATTGTGTCTTTCTTATCTATAAAATCATTAAATTGTCTTTCTCTTTCTGCTTCTCTTACATTGAAACTAATTACCTGCTTTGCTGTTTGTGCTGCTATTCTTCCAAAATCAAATGACGGAAGTGGCTGTAATACTTCATCACCAATAGACTTATCTTTGTTTAGTTCATTTAAATTAATTGCATCCTCCAATTTAATCTCTGTGTTTGCATTTTCAGGATTTTCTGAAATTATCAATTTTCTAAAAAGCTCAATATCTCCATTGTCTCTATTGATAGAAACTTTAATTTCATTTTCCTGTCCAAATTTTGATTTTGCAGCTTTAGCGATACCAGTTTCCATAGAACTTATAATTAGTTCTTTATCAATTGATTTTTCTAAAGCTACAGCTTCAGCAATTCTTAATAATTCAAGTTTATCTGCTCTTTTATTTAACATAATTTTGTTTGCTCCAAAAAAAAATGGGCTAAAGCCCATTTTGTAAAGTTCAATAATGTAGGTGCAATATAGTAAAGTTTTTTTTTAATTCAACAGAAACTATTTAGAAAAAACGTTAGTTTTATCTATTTTTTCCCATGAAAATGAACCATTTTCCTCAGGTGCTCTACCAAAATGACCATAGGCAGATGTTTTCTCATATATTGGTTTATTTAAATTTAACATTTCTCTGATACCTCTAGGGCTTAAATCAAAATTTTCTTTAATCTTTTCTACAACAAATTTATTTTTATCTAGGTCGTTATCAAATAAATCAACATAGATAGATAATGGTTTTGATACACCAATTGCATAAGCTAACTGGATTAAACATTTCTCAGCAATTTTAGAACCAACAACATTTTTAGCAATGTACCTTGCCGCATAAGCTGCTGATCTATCAACTTTAGTTGGATCTTTTCCAGAGAAAGCTCCACCACCATGAGGTGCTGCTCCACCATAAGTATCAACAATAATTTTTCTACCTGTCAAACCACAATCTCCATCTGGCCCACCAATAACAAAATTTCCCGTCGGATTTACATAAAACTCGTCCTCATTAAAACCATCAAGAAAATTCTCAGGAATGGACTTTAACATATAAGGTCTAAGCAAATCTCTGACTTGCGATTGATTAACATCTGGTGAATGCTGTGAAGATATAACTACAGATTTTACTTTTGATGGTTTTCCATCAACATACTCGAATGTTACCTGACTTTTTGAATCTGGTTCAATATTTTTTAATTTTCCAGATTTTCTATCTTCAGCCATTAATCTTAAGATTTTATGAGAATAATGAATTGGTGCTGGCATTAAAACATCCGTTTCATTACAAGCGTATCCAAACATAATACCTTGATCTCCAGCTCCTTCATCTTTGTTGCCAGAGGAATCTACACCCATAGCAATATCAGCTGATTGGGAATGTAAGTGACTTTCAATTTTTGTAGATTCTTTCCAAGTAAATCCTTCTTGGTCATAACCAATGTCTTTTATACAATTTCTTACTTTTTCAATTAATTCGTCTTTTTTTATTTCAGGCCCTCTTACTTCTCCAGCTAAAACAACTTTATTTGTTGTGGTTAGTGTTTCGCAAGCAACTCTAGAGTATGGATCTCCAGAAATAAAACTATCAACGACCATATCTGAAATCCTGTCAGATACTTTATCTGGATGACCTTCAGAAACAGACTCACTTGTGAAAATATAATTTTTTAAATTACTCATTTTTAAGTTTCTTAAATGAAAATATTAAAAAAATATACAACAAAATTATAAATCCAAAAATTTTATTACCAAATTTTGCAAATAGAGTCATCTCTATTTTCCTAGACTCACTTAAATCTATATAACCAGATTTATTTATATCAACTTTTTGCTCAACAATTCCCATTGGGTTGATAATTGCTGATGTCCCATTATTTGCAGATCTTAGAACATATTTCCCACTCTCTATGGCTCTAAAAATACTATGAGTAAAATGTTGCTCTGGACCAATTGATTTACCAAACCAACCATCTTCAGAAATATTTACAATATAGTCAAAATTACTGTCAGTGAAAATTTTACCTGAATAAATAATCTCGTAACAAATAAGGGGCAATATTTTCACCGATAAATTATTATATGTAAGATCAATTATGTTTCTTTCTTCACCCTTTGAATATGATTGGTAGTCATTAGTAATTGTTTTTAAGCCAATACTTTTTAATAATTTTTCAAAAGGTAAAAATTCTCCAAAAGGGACAAGATTAATTTTTTTATATGAATTTATTACATTGAGGTCATGTTCAAAAATAGATAATGAATTAAAATATTTTACAGTCTTGTTTTTATTTTCTTTGCTATTAATTCCAATTGCTAATAAATGATTTTCGTTGAATTTATTTTCAAATAACCATTTGTATTCTTTTAGTTGGTCTTGTGAAATACCTGGAATAATACCTTCTGGCCAAATAAAAATTATTTTTTCACTTTTTTTAGGTGAGCTAATTTCAATTAGTTCTTCTATTGCAGTTATAGGATCAATATTGTTGTAAAATCTATCTATACTTATATTTGAACTCAAAATTCTTATTTTATAGTCAAGATTTTTTACATCTTGATTGTTAAATTTTTCTAAATTTTGTGAACCAAAAACATAAAATGACATTGTTGTAATAAGAAACGCAACACAGACGCTAATATCTTTTTTATTTTCTCTTAAGATAAATATTGATGGACTTGTAAATAATGAAATACAAAAAAGATTAAAGCTGTAGGTACCTATGATTGAAGTAATATTTAAAATTTCGATTTGATTAGAGAAACAATAAGCGATTAAATTCCAAGGAAAACCGGTTAGTATTGATCCTCGTATGAATTCTACTATTCCAAATATCAAAGAAAAAAGAAAAAATGAGCTCAAATTTTTATTTGGTTTTAAAACTACAAATAAATAAGCAACTAAACCATAAAACAAGGCCAAGAAAGCAGGTATTAAAAATATTGTAAAAGGTATTAAAAACTTAAAATTTTGATCAAACGTTAATGATATTGAGATCCAATATAGATTACTTACAAAATAACCGAATCCAAATAACCAACCATAAAGAAAAAATATTTTTTTATTTTTATAAAGCTCAATTTTTTTTATTAAAAATAAATAGAACAAACTAAAAGTTAAAAAATTTATTATAACATAATTAAGTGGAGGTAAACTTAAGGAAGTAAGCACTCCTAATAAAACTAAATAAATTAATTCAATATAAAATTTATTTTTCAACTTAATTAATTTTTGATTGTACAGATTTTAATAATATATTTTCCTCTTTTAACATTTTCGAATAATCTTTATTATTTTTATGATCAAAACCTAATAGATGAAGAAAACCATGTATTAATATTTTAGCAACTTTTTCTTTAAAAGATTTTAAATCTTGTGATCTTGGTTTGTCTAGATAATTATAGCTAATGATAATGTCTCCCAAGTAAGTATTTTTTTTAATTTTTATTTTTTTATCTAATGGAAAAGATAAAATATCGGTAGATTTATTTTTTTTTCTAAAAACCTTATTTAATTTTTTAATATTCTTATTGTTAGAAAGTAATAGTGTGAAGGTTACTTTTTTATTCAAAAATTTATATTTTTTTGGAAAGGCTTTACATATTTTTTTAAAAAAAATATCTTTATTTTTAATCCTTTTTGACCAAGCCTTCTCCTCAGAGAAGACATTAATACTAATCATTATTTGAGTATGCTTTAACTATTTTAGAAACAAGTGGATGTCTAACTACATCTGAGTGATCAAAATCAACTATGGATATTTCCTTTAAATGCCCAAGCAACTCTTTTGATCGGACTAATCCTGACATACTTTTATTTGGTAAATCAATTTGAGAAGGATCTCCATTAACAACTATTTTTGAATTTTCTCCAATACGTGTTAAAAACATTTTAATCTGTGTATCCGTAGCATTTTGCGCCTCATCTAAAATTGCAAAGGAATTTTTAAGAGTTCTACCTCTCATGAATGCTAAAGGCGCAATCTCAATATCTCCAATCTCAATCATTCTCTGTATTTTCTCAAAGTCGAAGAGATCATATAAAGAATCATATAAAGGTCTAAGATAGGGATCTACTTTTTCCTTCATATCACCTGGTAAAAATCCCAAACGCTCACCCGCTTCTACAGCTGGTCTTGAAAGAATAATTCTCTCAATCTTTTTTTCTAAAAGCATAGTTAAACCTACAGCTACTGCCAAAAAAGTTTTTCCTGTTCCCGCTGGTCCAGCTGAAATTATAATATCACTTTCTCTCAAAGCTCTCACATAGCTTTTTTGTTTTTCAGATCTAGGAATTATAGATTTCTTGGGAGTTTTGATAATGTCTGTAACATTATTATTTTTTACTTTTTCGTTAATCATAAAGTTATCAACTGATGAAAGTATATCTTTATTCTCTATACTTCCATTATTAATAAACTGATTAGCCAAAAATTGAATAGCATTTTTAATTTTTTCATTCTTTTCAGGTGTTGATTTGATTAAAATTGAATTTCCCCTTGAATATAGACTACAATTTGTAATTTTTTCTAATTCTTGTAAATTTTTATTAAATTCTCCAACAACACCCATTAACAAGTTGTTGTCATGAAATATAACACTTAAAGAATTGTTATCTGAATAAACAAATTTTAAAGATTGATCGATATTTTTTTTTTTAGTTTCACTCAAGTTTTAAGCAACCTTCTGATCCGAATTAGTTATAATTTCACCAAATAAAGTATTTCTATTACTATCTTTAATTCTTATTTGCACTATTTTTCCAATATCACTCTTTTTACCATTAAAAATTACAGATGTCATATACTCAGATCTGCCAAAAGCTTTGCTTTTATCATCGGTTAAATTTTCAACCAAAACATCTATAACTTTTCCCTTCAATGAGTTGTTCATTTGGATTTGATTTTCGAATAAAACATTTTGAATTTTTTCTAATCTTTGAATAGAAATTTTTTTTTCAATTAAGTCTAAATTTTCAGCTACTGTTCCAGGTCTTGGGCTAAAGATGAAAGAGTAAGAGTTAATAAATTTAACCCTTTCAATTAAATTAAAGGTATCTTTAAAATCCTGATCTTCTTCACCAGGATAACCTATAATAAAATCACTTGAAAATTCTATCTTTGGATTAATTTCTTTTAATTTATCAAAAGTATTTAGATATTCCTCAATAGTATGTTTTCTATTCATTGAGTTTAAAATTTTATTAGATCCACTTTGGACAGGTAAATGCACAAGTGGCATTAACTTTTTAGAAGTTTTATAAACTTCAATCAAATCCTCAGTCATATCTTTTGGGTGAGATGTTGTGTATCTAACTCTTTTAATTTCAGATATTTTTTCAATATTTAAAATTAAATCTGATAGTCTGTATCCTTCATTATCATAAGCATTTACATTTTGACCAAGTAAAATTATTTCTTTTGCACCATTATCAGCTAAATATTTTGCTTCATCCAAAATTTGATTAAATGGTCGAGAATATTCTGGTCCTCTTGTGTATGGAACTACACAAAAATGACAAAACTTATCACATCCTTCTTGAATGGTTAAAAAAGATGATACTTTTCCAACTTCATTTTTTATTTTACTTAAATATTTAAATTTAGAAACTGCATCAAACTCAGTCTCTTCTATCTTTTTCTTTTTTTCAGTATAATTTATAATTGTATCGTTAATTTTATGATAAGCTTGAGGACCAATTACTAAATCTATGTAAGGCTCTCTTTTAAGCATTTCTTGGTTTTCTGCTTGAGCAACACACCCTGCAATAATCACCAATGGTTTTTTTTTAGATCTAAAAATTTTTTTTACTCTACCTATTTCATGATAAACTTTTTCTTTTGCTTTATCCCTAATGTGACATGTGTTTAAAAGATAACAGTTTGCTTCTTCATACTTCTCTGTTTTTTCATAACCAATTTTTTTAACTGAATCAAATATCCTATTAGAGTCATACTCATTCATTTGACATCCAAAAGTTTTAATAAATATTTTTTGATTCATAATTATTGGGATTTTTTCTTAACCCCATATAATTCTAATTTATGGTCTACTAATTTGTATCCATATTTTTCTGCAACTTTTTTTTGCAACTTTTCAATTTCTTCGTCTACAAATTCTATAATCTCACCAGTTTTCACATCTATTAAATGATCGTGATGGCCTTCATTTAATTCTTCATATCTAGCTTTTCCACCTTTAAACTCATGCTTTGTTAATATTCCAGATTCTTCAAATAGTTTTACTGTTCTATAAACAGTTGCAATACTTATTTTTGGATCAATTTTAGACACTCTATTATAAAGTTCATCTACATCCGGATGGTCAGAGGACTCGGACATTACTTGTGCAATTACTCTTCTTTGATCAGTTAATTTAACTCCTTTTGCTATACATTTTTGCTCTATTGTTTCTGACATAAAATAATTTTAACTTAAATAAATAGGGTTAATCAAATTTTTTTTAATATTAAATTTATCACACAAATGAGGGATATTTTCGTATTTTATGTCTTTTTCACCTTTAAAATCTTGAATGCTATAACAATAGTAATCAATATTATTAGTTAAATTGAATGCTTTAACTATAGAAAATGAATTTCTGATTCCTGCAAAACTTCCAGGCCCTCTATTTAAATAAATTGTATTAATATCTTTCAGGTTTAATTGATGAGAATTTAAAAAATCATTAATAATTAAAGTTAATTTTTCATAATTAATTTTAGTATTCTCTTTAGTAATATTATAAATATCATTACTAGTTATGATCATTAAAAAAATTTTTTCACTGGCTACATCAATTATCAGTTTATTCATAATTATTTTATTTTCTAATATTAGTTCTAAATCAGATGAAAATAATATCAAATACTATTCCAATGATGAAGGAATTCTATCAATTATGTATCATCGTTTTAATGAGAATAAGTACCCTTCTACCAATATTAAAATGGATATATTTGAGGAACATATAAATATTATTAAGAACTCAGATTTTAGTTTTCATAATCCAAATAATTTTGATGAACAGTTTAAAAAACCAAAACAAAAAAAAGAAATTCTTATAACTATCGATGATGCTTTTGAATCTTTTTATACTGAAGCATGGCCTTATCTAAAAGAAAATAAAATTCCGTTTATTTTATTTGTTTCAACTGAACCAGTGGGAAAAAGAGGTTATATGACTTGGGAGCAAATTAAAGAGGTTGAAGGTAATGAATTTGCAAATATAGGACATCATTCTCATACTCATGAATATCTCATAGATGTAAGCAATGAAGAGTTTATTTTAGATATTGAAACAGCTAATAAAATTTTTCTAAAAGAACTTGGTTATATCCCCAACCTATTCTCATATCCCTTTGGTGAGTACTCTAAATTTATGAAAGACTATATATCTAAAAATTTTAAATATGCTTTTGGTCAGCATTCTGGCGTAATTGATTTAAATAAAGACAAATTTGAATTACCTAGATTTCCAATTAATGAAAAATACGGCGAGTTAAAAAGATTTAAATCAATAGTAAATTATTTTCCACTTGAATATAAAAGAATACTTCCTGAAGAAAAACAATTATTCGTAAACACTAACCCTCCAAATTTTAAAGTTGAATTTTTCAAGGAGCAAAAAAATTTAACTAATATTAGTTGTTATTCTAACGAGGGAAATGTTTGGGAAAAATCAAATACAAGCTTTGCTAATAACACTCTAACAATTAAATTTAGAGAACCATTCAAACCAAGAAGAGGTAGAATTAATTGTTCTCTCAATGATAATGGAAAATGGAGATGGTTTGGTGTGCAATTCCCTATAAAAGAAAATTAAATCAAACTTTCTAAATCTTTGCTTGAAGGTAGCAATCTAGCTTCATCAAAATCTTTTAAGTTATTCTGTTCAATAATTTTTTGTAAAACCTCTATATATTGGTTTCCTGTTTCTGCATATTTATCTAAATGCTTAGATAAAATTAAACTATCTAAAGGTTTATTTTGATTTCTAAGTTGTGTTCTTGCTTTTCTTAAATTTTTGTATGTAGAGTGTGTATTTAAATTTCTTAAATATGCTCTTACAGAAAGCTGCAGGCTATGAAACTTCATAACTTTATGATCTTTTCCCTGATCGGCATTTTTTGGTTTTAATCCCTCGCCGGACCATGTCCATTGACCAAATAAAGCATTACCCTTTAATGCAAACCTAGAAGTTCCCCAACCGGTTTCTTTAGCAGCTTGAGCTATTGCTAATGAAACTGGTATTTCATCCATTCTTACTTTTAGAGTAGATAAATCATTTTTTCTTACACCATATTGTTTATATTTTTTTTCTAACCACTTTTTTTCAATATCAGTGTTGCTATTTTTATTTAAAATTGTGAATAACCTTTTTCTATCAACTCTAATTTTATTGTTTTCTTTAACTATTAACGGGAGAACAATTTTTATAAACATATCTTTTCTTTTTTTGGTGTTAGCTATGTTTTTAATTTCATTGGGAAGAAGACCAATATCTATTGGTTTTACTAATTTTGTGTCTCTTACATCTTTTAAATTATAATTTACCTCTTTAAATAGTGAATCAATCTCGGATGTTGTATATCTGACCAGATTAATTTCGGAATTATTCTCTTCTAAAATATCATATAATAAATCTCTCTCATTAGCATCTGCTGTCGTATCTTCTTCAATTACTTCGTCTTTGTTTAGAGTTCTATTTAAAATATTTTTTGAATTATTTGTAAATTCTTTATTATTAAGATTTTCATTACTAAAATTAATAATTATAGGTGCCACATAAAAGAATGAAATCACAATAAAAGAACTTAAGAAAAATCTAGAGACTATATTAAAGCTTTTATTTTTTAAAAAACCTGATTTTTTAAATTTTCTCATCATTAATTATTGTATAGCAACAACCCCTTTAACTTCTGGTAAATAATGACATAAAAGATTTTGAACACCTTGTTTTAAAGTCATTGTTGAGCTGGGACAGCCTGAACAACTCCCTTGTAATTGAACCTTAACAATTCCATCCTTAAACTCTTTAAATTTTATATCACCGCCATCCCTAGCAACAGCAGGTCTTATTTTTTCTTCTAAAATTTTTACAATTTTTGATTCAATTTCACTTAAATCCAAATCCTCTTCTTTTATATTTTCATCAATCACAAACTCTTTACCATCTGCATAAAAATCATTTATTAGAGAAATTACGATATGTTTTATTTCGTCCCACTTAATGTTTTCGTTCTTATTTACTGAAATAAAATCTTGACCTAAAAAAATACCCACAACACCATTTATTGACAAAATATTTCTCACCAATTCGTTTTTCATATCCTCTTTATTTGTAATTTCATAAGGACCACTGTTTGAAACTTTCTTCCCAGGAAGAAATTTCAAAGAATTTGGATTTGGTGTTGCTTCTGTTTGCACGAACATGAATTATATATAGTGAATATTTTAAAAATTAAAACTTGATAATAAATTTTTATCAAAAACCTACTATTTCTTTAATTCTTTCAATCTTTTTGGATGCAATTAAATTAGCTTTTTCAACTCCATCTAGAAGAATCTTATCTAAATAACTTTTATCTCCTAAAAGTTTTTTTATCTCATTAGAAATAGGTTCAATTTTATTCACAATTTCTTCAGCTAATTGTTCTTTAAATTCTGAAAAATTTTTACCTGCAAAATTTTTTACTGAGTTTTCTAATGTAGAATTAGTTAAACTTGAATATATTCCTAAAAGATTTTTCGCTTCTAACCTTTCATCAAGCTCCTTTATATCTATTGGCATAGGCAAAGGATCCGTTTTCGCTTTTTTGATTTTGTTTATTATTTGATCCTTGTCATCTGTTAAATTTATTCTACTTAAATCTGACAATTCTGATTTACTCATTTTTTTGGAACCATCTTTTAAACTCATTATTCTAGAAAATTCTTTTTGAATTAAAGGTTCAGGAACTTGAAGAAAATTTTCTACTTCAAAATCGTTATTAAATTTTTGAGCTATATCTCTACATAACTCCAAATGTTGCTTTTGATCATCACCTACTGGAACATGTGTAGCATCATATAAAAGAATATCAGCTGCCATTAAAACTGGATAAGAGTAAAGTCCTATACTGGCTTTCTCTTTATCTTTACCAGCTTTCTCCTTAAATTGAGTCATTCTATTTAACCAACCCATTCTAGCAACGCAGCTTAATATCCATGCTCCTTCTGCATGAGCAGCCACACTAGATTGATTAAATATTATACTTTTTTTTGAGTCTATTCCGCTTGCTATAAAAGTTGCAACAGTTTCTCTGATATTATTTTTTAATTCTTTGGGATCTTGCCTTACTGTAATGGCATGTAGATCAACTACACAAAAAATACATTTATTATCTTTATCGTTATTTAATTCTACAAAGTTTTTTATGGCACCTAAATAATTTCCAAGATGAAGATTACCTGTAGGCTGAACACCAGAGAATATTTTTTTACCCATAAAATTAATACTTTAATTTAATATCATTCATTTGAAAAGCTTTGATGAAATAACACACAATTAAATAAAACAATAATCCTAATATAACAGATAAAACTAAATAAAAAGATTTAATTGATTGATTAAATGCTAACTCGTTTTGGAAAAAATTTAATATAAAATTAAAAAATAAACCCATCATAATTGATGCAAAAATTATTTTAATAAATTTAATAAAAAATATTTGATTAAAATAAAATAATTGTCGATTTTTTAAAAATAAAAATAACAATATAGAATTAAACCAAGATGAAATAGATGTAGCTATTGGAATTATTATAAAACCAATTTCACTAAAATAATTCAAACTGATAAAAATATTAACCAATACTGAGATCAAGGAAATATAAAATGGCGTTTTGGTATCATGGTTTGCAAAGAAAAAACTTGAAAAAACTTTTATCAATGCAAAAGCAGGCAGACCTAAAGCAAAATAATATAAAGCCAAGCTTGAATTACTCACCGAATTTTCATTGAATGACCCATAGCCAAATAAAGCTGAAATAATTTGCTCTGATCCAATGATTAAAGCGATAGTTGCTGGAAGACTTAAGAATAAACTTAATTCAAGAGCTTTATTTTGTATAAGCAAAACCTTATTTTTTTTTCTAGATTGAATATGTTTTGAAAGCTGCGGAAGTATTACAACACCAATAGCAATACCAGCTATAGCTAGGTTAATTTGATAAATTCTGTCTGCATAATATAAATAAGAAACTGCACTTGCTTGAAATGATGCAATTATTGTACCAACCAAAATATTAATTTGGGTAACTCCAGAGGAAAAAATACTTGGTAAAAGTTTTTTAAAAAAAAACTTAACTTTATTACTTACTTTTAATTTGTAATTAAATTCAAGCGAGTAATATTTTGATACGTATTTATATAAAAATATTAATTGTAAAAAACCAGCTAAAGAAACACCATAGGACAAATAATAAACTAATTGATCACCTAAAGATTTAGAAAAAAACAATACTAAAATTAAAATAATATTTAATATTATTGGCGCTGCAGCAGCAGCTGCAAATTTATTGTGTGAATTTAAGATTGCAGAAAAAAATGAGGCTAAACAAATAAAAAATAAAAAAGGAAAAGTAATTCTTGTTAAATTAATTGCTAACTCCATTTTTTCTAAATCACCCACAAATCCTGGTGCAATAATAGAAACAAATGCTGGCATGAAAATTTCAATTATTATTGTTAAAAACAACAACCCTAAAAAAAGGAGATTAAAAATATCGTTAGCAAATTTGTTTGATTGTTTTTTTCCCTTAGTAATTTCTGATGAATAACTTGGAACGAATGCTGCATTAAAAGTGCCTTCAGCAAACAATCTTCTAAAAGTATTTGGAATTCTAAATGCTACAAAAAAGGCATCAGCCAACATCCCTGTTCCTAGAAAAATTGCTATTAAAATATCTCTTAAATAACCCAGCAATCTGCTAATGATAGTATAAAAACCAAATGTGCCTGTTGACTTAAGTAAGTTCATAAATCATATTAGTCTTAATTTTACCCCAATTGTACACTTATTGTTATCAGAAATGAAAAAAACAAAAATTGATCATTATACAGATAAAGAAGCTTTAGATTTTCATAAAGACAAAAAACCTGGCAAGATTGAGATTATTTCTTCAAAAAATATGACAACTAAGCGTGATCTCGCTTTAGCTTATTCTCCAGGAGTTGCTGCGCCTGTAAAAAAGATAAGTGAAAATCCAGAAGCAGCTTATGATTACACGAGTAAAGGAAACCTTGTTGCTGTAATAAGTAATGGTTCGGCAATATTAGGGATGGGAAATTTAGGTGCTCTTGCATCAAAGCCTGTGATGGAAGGAAAAGCCGTATTATTTAAAAGATTTGCGGATATCGATTCAATAGATTTAGAGATTGATTGTACAGATTCAGACGAAATCATAAATTCAATTAAAAATTTTGCACCTAGTTTTGGTGGAATAAATTTAGAAGACATAGCAGCCCCAGATTGTTTTATAATAGAACAAAAATTAAAAGAAATTTTGGATATTCCTGTTTTTCATGATGATCAACATGGAACAGCAATTATAACAACCGCAGCATTAATTAATGCTTTAGATATTTGTGGTAAATCAATTAAAAAAATTAAAGTTGTAGTAAATGGTGCAGGAGCTTCGGCACAAGCTTGTACTGAGTTATTTAAAAATTCAGGAGTAAAATCTGAAAATATAATAATGCTAGATAGAAAGGGCGTTATTTACGAAGGAAGAACTGAGGGAATTGATCAATGGAAATCCAGATATGCAGTTAAAACCAAACATAGAACTTTAAAGGATGCTGTTAAAGGTGCAGATGTTTTTTTAGGATTGTCTGCAAAAGGTGTTCTAAAAAAAGAAATGGTTAAATCTATGGCAAAAAATCCAATTATATTTGCTTGTGCTAATCCTGATCCAGAAATTACCCCAGAGGAAATTAGTGAGGTTAGAAATGATGCAATTGTTGCAACAGGGAGATCAGACTACCCTAATCAAGTAAATAATTTAATTGGATTTCCTTATATCTTTAGAGGAGCTTTAGATGTGAGATCTAAAACGATAAATGAAGAAATGAAGGTTGCTGCAGCTAATGCAATAGCTAAGCTTGCAAGAGAAGATGTTCCTGATGAAGTTGTTGCAGCTATGGGTGGAGAAAGACCTCATTACGGAAAAGATTATATTATTCCATCTACATTTGATCCAAGATTAATTAGTGTAATACCAGCGGCCGTAGCAAAAGCAGCCATAGATAGTGGAGCAGCTAGAAAAAATATAGATGATTTTGAAGTTTATAAAGATCAACTAAAACAAAGACTAGACCCAACCGTTACCATCATGCAGGGTATTAATTCATTTATTAAGAAAAATCAGAAAAGAATAGTTTTTGCAGATGGTGAAGATGAAAATACTTTAAAAGCAGCTATAGCATTCAAAAATTCAAAATTAGGTATTCCAATCTTGGTTGGTAAAGAAAGTAAAATTAAAGAACAGATTAAAAATATTGGTTACAGTGAAAATTTTGATATTGAAATTGTTAATTCAAAAGATGAAGAAAAAAGAAAAAGATACGTAAAACATTTATTTGAAAAATTGCAAAGAGAACAAGGATTATTAGAACGAGATTGTGACAGAATGATTAGAAATGATAGGGTTGTCTGGGCTACTAGTATGGTTGCCTGCGGTGATGCTGATGGTGCTGTAACAGGCAATACAAGACGATTTGGTGCTTCATTTGAAAAAATTAAGCAAGTTGTTGATGTAAGAAAAGGTGAGATTATGTTTGGTTTAAACATGATCGTTCATAAAGGGAGAACTATTTTTGTTGGTGATACAAGTGTCCATGAATATCCAACTTCTGAACAAATGGCTGAAATGGCGATATCTACAGCAAGAGTGGTTAGACTTTTTGGATTTGATCCTAAAGTTGCTTTTGTATCCCACTCTACATTTGGACAACCTCTTACTAGTAGAACAAAACATATTCGAAACGCGGTTGAAATATTAAAAGAAAGAAAAGTAGACTTTGAATTTGATGGAGATATGCAGCCTGATGTTGCTCTTAATCCAGAGTATGAAGAACTTTATCCTTTTGCAAAGATAGTTGGTAAAGCAAATATTTTAATAATGCCTGGACAACATAGTGCAGCAATTTCTTACAAATTGATGAAAACTATAGGTGAAACAAAAGTGATTGGACCATTATTAATTGGACTTGGGCTTCCGATAGAAATTGCACCTTTAAGATCATCAACTTCTGAAATACTTAATTTAGCGTCGATTGCTGCTTATTCTTCCCAAGTGATTGATTACAAAAAATAATTATTCTCTCTGAATTCTTAAATCTTCAACAAGAATTATACTGGCAATTACATCTTCGACATCAAGTATTTCTTTTGCCTCACTTATAACTAAATCCTTTTCTTCTGAAGTTAAGGCAATTCCATAAATATAGATTTTCTTTTTATAGGTATCTATTTGATAGTTAGTTGCCTTAATATTTTTATTAACAATTATAGCCGTTCTAAGTTGAGAAGTAATTAAAACATCTTTTGCGGACTGTTTAAAATTAAATTCTTCTTTAATTTTGATATCATTTCTTACAGATCTAGCACCTTTCGTTTCCCAGGCTAGTTTCGTTATTAATAATTTTTCTTCTGGGCTATCTACTTTTCCAGTTATAAAAATTCGACCATCTAAAACTTTTGTTTTAACTGAAATAAGATATTTTTTATCTTTAGCTAATATTTTAGCACTAATAGTTTTTTGCATTATAGAATCATCTATTTGAGTGCCCACTGTTCTAGGATCTAATGCAACAGAAACACCAGTTCCAAAAAGACCTTTAGAACCAACCCCAACACATCCAGTTAAAATAAAACCTATTAAAACAAAAATTAATATTTTATTTTTCATTTTTTAGTTCTAAACAATAATTGTATATTTCTTTTTTAGATACGTTAGTACTTTGACTTAAAATTTCCGTAATTTCTTTCGTAGACAATTTATTAATCATTTTTTTAATCATATTCATATCTGATTCACTTAATTTTTGAGATAGATTTTTGTGTATTTTTTTTTCAGAAACAACAACAGTTAACTCGCCTTTCGGTTCTTTTTCAAATAATTCTAATTCATCAACATTTTTTCTAATAAATTCTTCGTATATTTTTGTTATTTCTCTACAAAAAACTATCTTTCGTCCTGCAAAATTCTTTTTTATTTCAGGTATAATTTTATTAATTTTTTTTGGAGAAATAAAAAAAACTAACGAATTTTCAAATTCTGAGAATTTTTTTAATTCATAAGATAATTGCTGTTTTTTATCTGGGAAAAAACCGCAAAACAAAAATTTATCTGAAAAACCACTAATTGAAACAGCAGCGGCAACAGCCGAAGGTCCAGGAATGGGAAATATTTTAATCTCGTTATTAATACACTCATTAACTAAAATTGAACCAGGATCAGAAATACTGGGCGTGCCAGCATCTGATATCAAAGAAATTATTTTTCCAGATTTTAGATATTCAATAATTTTTACTACATTTTTTTTTTCATTAAATTTATGATTTGAAATTAATTTTGACTTTATTTGATATTTATCTAAAAGGTTTTTTGAAACACGAGTATCCTCACATAAAATATAATGAGACTGATGCAAAATTTCAATTGCTCTTAAAGTTATATCTTTTAGATTTCCTAAAGGAGTTGATACTAAATAAAGACCATTTTCGTATTCTTTTAATTTAAATTGTGGTTTTATGATCATAATTTAGCTTAAAAAATATTATATTAGCATCAAAATGATCAAATTAATTAAAATTATTTATTTTATTATTTTAAGTTTTTACTTTCTGTTTTTTCCAAATGTTAATGCTCAAGAAAAAATCAAAATAGGATTATTGGTGCCTACGACAGGAGAAAATAAGGAGATTGGAGAGTCGATAATTAAAGCAGTTGGATTAGCAGTCAAAGATATTGATAATGATCTGATAGAAATCTATCCAAAAGACACGGCAACTAAAGCTAACCAAACTTTAAAATCAGCATTTGAATTAAGTGAAATGGGGATAAAAATTGTTATAGGCCCTGTGTTCTATGAAAGTTTAACTTATTTAGATGAAATGGAGGATTTAACTTTTTTATCATTAACAAATAAAACTTTAGATCTTCCAAAAAATGTAATCTCTGCTGGAATTAATTCTACATCACAATTTAATACAATAAAAAAATTTTTAGAAACTAATCAAATACAAAGAACTATTTTTTTAACACCAATCCAGGATTATGAATTTGAAGTTAAAAGAGGAATGAAAAATTCAAAAATTAATATTTATAAAGATTATGAATATAATATAGAGCCCACAAAACTAACAAAACAAATAGAAGAAATTACAAACTACAGAATAAGAAAGCAAAATTTAGAAGATGAAATAAAAAGGATAAAAAATTCAAATGATCCAAATAAAGAAAAAAAAATAAAAAGACTTGAAAAAAGATACACTTTGGGTGGTTTAAATTTTGACGCTATTGTAATTGCAGATTTTGATGAAAGTCTAAAAAGTGTATCTACATCACTTTTATATACTGACGTACTTCCAAAAAATAAATATTTTATAACTTTAAATCAATGGTTTGATGAAAGTTTGTTAAATGAAACCGATATCCAACCTTTATATTATCCATCAATAAATAAAGAAAATTTTGATAGCTACAAAATAAAGTACTATAACGCATTTAACGAAGATCCAACTCATTTGTCTTTATTAAGTTATGACCTTGTTGGCTTAGTTTATTATTTATCAATGAATTCAAAAATAGAAAACTTAAATAAAATTTTTAAGAAAAAAAATTCATTCAAAGGAAAAATAGGAATTTTTGATATTAAAAATAATAAAATTAATCACAGACTTAATTTTTATAAAATTGAAGATCAAAAACTTATAGAAATTTTCTAATTTTTTTAAAAGCTTGATACCTATGATCCATTTTATACTTTTGAGATGGCTTCATTTCTCCAAAAGTTTTTCTTTTTCTTAGAGGAATAAAAATTGGATCATAACCAAACCCATTTTTTCCTTTTGCTTCATGTGAAATATGACCTTCAACTTTACCTACGACACAAGCAATTTTTTTATTTAAGCATGAAATAGAAAGTGCACAAATAAATCTTGCTTTTATTTTTTTGTTTTTCCAATTTTTGTCTTTTTTATTTAATTCTCTATAGACTCTTTTTATGGCTTTACTAAAGTCCCCATACTTTCCTCCCCACCTTGCAGAATAAATTCCAGGACTTTTATTTAAAAAATCTATTTCCAAACCAGAGTCGTCAGCTAAACACAACAATCCTGTCTTTTTTGAAAAATATTTAGATTTGATCAGTGAGTTTTCTTTAAAAGACTTACCATTTTCAACTGGGCTTCTAAGGTTAAAAGTAGATGTAGAATAAATTTTAATTTTTTTAGGCAATAAACTCTTGATTTCACGTAATTTACCCCTGTTATTAGTACCTATTAATAATTTATTAATTTTTTGTTTATACATCTAGAAATTAAAAAAATGCTTACCATATAAGAGAGTATGGAAAAAGAGGAAATCCAAAATAATACTTCTGCAGATCAAAACGAAGATACTGAAACAGCAAATGAGAAACCTGAGGAAAATCTAGCTGTAGAAAATAAACAAGAAATAGAGGAAGAAGTTAAAGAAGAAGTTAAAGAGCCGACTCCAGAAGAAAAAATTGCTGAACTGGAAGATAAAGTGGCAAGAACTTTTGCTGAAATGGAAAATCAAAGAAGAAGATTTGAAAAAGAAAAAGAAGATGCTTTTGAATATGGTGGTTATAGTTTTGCAAAAGAAGCATTAAATTTGATTGATAACTTAGATCGATCCAAACATGTTCTTGAAAGCGACGATAAATTAAAAGAAACTGAAGCATTAAAGAAAACGCTAGAGCATTTAAATATTATTAAAAAAGATTTAATCTCAATATTTGAAAAAAATAACATTAAACCAATTGATAGCCTTAACAAAAAACTAGATCCAAACTTTCATCAAGCAATGATGGAAATTGAGGACGATACAAAAGAACCTGGAACAATAATTCAGGAAATTCAAAAAGGCTTTACTATAAAAGACAGATTACTTAGACCCTCATTAGTAGGAGTGTCAAAAAAAGTTACAATTAAAGAGGAAAAAACTGAGGAAAATCAGGAAAATCCAGAAAATAAATAATTATGAGATCAACTTGTAGTTTCACATTTAAACCCTATATGACGAAAGAGAGACATTAATATTATGAGTAAAATTATTGGAATAGACTTAGGAACAACAAATTCATGTGTTGCCATAATGGAAGGAACACAAGCTAAGGTTTTAGAAAATGCTGAAGGAGCAAGAACTACTCCATCAGTTGTTGCATTTACAGATGAAAATGAAAAATTAATTGGACAACCAGCAAAAAGACAAGCTGTTACAAATCCAGAAAATACTATTTTTGCAGTAAAAAGACTAATTGGAAGAAATTTTGACGACCCAACGGTAAAAAAAGATGTAGAAGCTGCACCTTTTAAAATAATTAATTCTGAAAAAGGTGATGCTTGGATTGAAGCTAAAGGTGAAAAATATTCACCTTCTCAAATATCAGCATTCATTTTACAAAAAATGAAAGAAACGGCAGAAAAATATTTAGGTCAGGCTGTAACAAAAGCTGTAATTACTGTTCCAGCATACTTTAATGATGCACAAAGACAGGCAACAAAAGACGCAGGAAAAATTGCAGGATTAGAAGTTTTAAGAATTATTAATGAACCAACAGCTGCTTCACTTGCATATGGTTTAGATAAAAAACAAAATAAAAAAATTGCCGTATATGATTTAGGTGGAGGGACATTTGATGTTTCTATATTAGAATTGGGTGACGGTGTATTTGAAGTTAAGTCAACTAATGGTGATACTTTTTTAGGTGGTGAAGATTTTGATAATGCAGTTGTTGATTACTTAATTTCTGAATTTAAGAAGGATAATGGAATTGATCTTAAATCAGATAAACTTGCTTTACAAAGATTGAAAGAAGCTGCTGAAAAAGCAAAAATAGAATTATCCTCTGCAGAACAAACAGATATAAACTTACCTTTTATTACTGCAGATAAAACAGGTCCAAAACATATTAATTTAAAAATGACTAGAGCAAAACTTGAAGCTTTGGTTGAAGACTTAATTGCTAGAACAATGCCTCCATGTAAAACTGCATTAAAAGATGCGGGAATTACCGCTAGTGAAATTGATGAAGTAGTTATGGTAGGTGGTATGACTAGAATGCCGAAAGTATTAGAGGAAGTTAAAAACTTTTTTGGAAAAGATCCTAACAAAAGTGTAAACCCTGATGAAGTAGTTGCAATGGGTGCAGCTATTCAGGCTGGTGTATTACAAGGTGACGTTAAAGACGTACTTCTGTTAGATGTGACTCCACTATCACTTGGTATCGAAACACTTGGGGGTGTATCTACAAAACTGATTGATAAAAACACAACAATACCAACTAAAAAAAGTCAGGTATTTTCAACTGCTGAAGATAATCAGCCAGCTGTATCTATTAGAGTTTTACAGGGCGAGAGAGAAATGGCAGCTGACAATAAAGCTTTAGGTAATTTTGAATTAGTGGGTATTGCACCAGCACCAAGAGGAGTGCCTCAAATTGAGGTTACATTTGATATTGATGCAAACGGTATCGTAAATGTTTCTGCAAAGGACAAGGGAACTGGTAAGGAACAAAAAATTCAAATTCAAGCATCTGGTGGACTAAGTGATGAAGAAATTGAAAAAATGGTTAAAGATGCAGAAGCTAATAAAGAGGCTGATAAAAAGAAAAGAGAGTCTGTTGATGTAAGAAATCAAGCTGATACTTTAATTCACTCTACTGAAAAGAATTTAA
Organism: uncultured Pelagibacteraceae bacterium; assembly: GCA_902523515.1. Taxonomy (GTDB): domain Bacteria; phylum Pseudomonadota; class Alphaproteobacteria; order Pelagibacterales; family Pelagibacteraceae; genus Pelagibacter. Next base: position 112,894 of record CABYZT010000001.1, on the reverse strand, counting down.
AAGAGCATGGATCAAAGATTTCTGATGCAGAGAAAAAAGCAATTGAAGATGCATCAGCAGCTGTAAAAGAAGCTTTAAAAGGTGAAGATATTGGAGATATTAAAAAGAAAACTGAAACTCTAGTCCAAGCTTCTATGAAACTTGGAGAGGCAATCTATAAATCACAACAAAGTTCGAAACCTGAATCAGGAAAAGATGATGGTGGAGATGATGCGGGTAAAAAAGACGAAAATGTTGTTGATGCTGATTTCGAAGAAGTAAAAGACGAAAATAAAGAAAAAAGCGCTTAAACTGACATTTAATTGTCTGGGGTAATTTGATGGCTAAAAGAGACTATTACGATGTCCTAGGCGTTAATAAAAGCGCAAATCCTGAAGAGTTAAAATCTGCATACAGAAAGTTAGCTGTTAAATATCATCCTGATAAAAATCCAGGAGATTCCAAAGCAGAAGAAAAATTCAAAGAGGCAAGTGAGGCTTACGGCATACTTTCAGATAAAGAAAAAAAACAGAATTATGATAATTTTGGTCATGCTGCATTTGAAAACGGTGGTGGAAGACCAGGTGGAGGTTTTGGAGGTTTCAGTGGCGCAGATTTCTCAGACATATTTGAAGATTTTTTTGGAGATTTTGGGGGAAGCAGTAGATCAAGAAGTAGAAAATCAAATAATAGAGGATCGGATCTAAGATATGATTTAACTATTTCTTTGGAAGAAGCTTACCACGGAAAAAAACAAGACATTAAATTCTCTACATCAGAACAATGTGGAACTTGCAAAGGTAATGGATCAAAACCTGGCTATTCTCCAGATAGATGTTCGTATTGTGGAGGTAATGGTAGGATAAGATCAAACCAGGGCTTCTTTACTGTTCAACAAACATGTCCTCAATGTAATGGAAATGGTGAGGAAATCACTAATCCTTGTAATGATTGCAACGGCCAAGGTAAAAACCAAGCATCTAAAAGAATATCTGTAACGATTCCAAAAGGTGTAGATGATGGAACAAGGATAAGGCTTGCAGGAAAAGGTGAAGCCGGAACTAGAGGTGGAGCAACAGGAGATCTTTATTTGTTTATTAATGTTAATTCACATAACTTATTTAAAAGATCAGACGAAAATTTATTTTTTGAATTTCCACTTTCTCTTGCAGACGCTGCTTTAGGAACAACCATTGAAATACCCACCATTGACGGGGGTAAAGCAAAAATAAAAATTCCTGATGGTACTCAAAATGGAAAACAATTCAGATTAAAGGGTAAAGGAATGCCATTTATGAGAAGAGGGGACTTTGGAGACTTATATGTTCAAGTTAAAACAGAGGTACCTGTATATTTAAATAAAAAACAAAAAGAATTATTAGAGCAATTTAGAGAAATTGAAAACGATAAGTCAAATCCAAGTATTAAAAAATTTTTTCAAAAGGCAAAAGATTTCTGGAAAAACTAAAAGACTAATCTTCTAAAAAAGGTTAATATTAGCTAAATGAAAAAAATTAATTTAGCTATTTCAGGTTGCATGGGCAGGATGGGTCAGCAATTAATCAAGTCTTCAAAGAAAAATAAAAACTTTAAATTAGTTACACTTACAGAAAATAGATTAATAAATAAAAAATTTAATGGAGTTAAACCTGAATTAAATTCCGAAAAAGCTTTTAAAAAAACTGATGTTATTATTGATTTTACTGTACCAAATTGTACTCTTGAAATTCTCAAAATAGCATCAAAACTAAAGAAAAAAGTAGTAATTGGTACTACAGGTTTTACTAGAAACCAAGAAAATCAAATTAAGAAATATTCAAAAAAAATACCTATTCTAAAAGCAGGTAACATGAGCTTGGGTGTAAATTTATTAATGTATTTAACTGAGATTGCATCAAAATCACTTAATGATGAATACTTAAGTAAGATATTTGAAGTACACCACAAACATAAAAAAGATTATCCGTCCGGTACCGCGTTAATGCTTGGTAAAGGAATAGCTGATGGAAAAAATAAAAATCTATATAGTTTAATTGGTAAAAAATTTTTGAATAAAAAATCTTTTCCTTTTGGGAAAAAAATTAATTTTAACTCAATTAGAAAAGGTGAAATTATTGGTGAACACGAAGTTAAATTCTCAAGTGGAAAAGAAATAATTACATTAAACCATGAGGCTTTTGATAGAGCACTTTACTCAGATGGAGCTTTGACTGCCTCCAAATGGTTAATGAAAAAAAAACTAGGTTTATATTCTATGAGAGATTTACTTAACTTTTCATAATGAATGAAAAACAAAAAGCAAAAATAATTATTAAAACCCTAAATAAAATTTATCCCAAAGCACCTGTTCCACTTAAAAGCAAAAATACTTTCACACTATTAATTTCAGTACTGCTTTCAGCACAATGTACTGATGTAAATGTAAATAATGTAACAAAAGATATCTATCATAAATACTATAAACCAGAACACTTTGTGAGATTAGGAAGAAAAAAAATTGAAAAATTAATAAAGAAAATTGGTATTTTTAGAATTAAAGCCAAAAGTATTTATTTAATGTCGAAACAAGTTTTAGAAAAACATAAGGGCAAAGTACCTAAAACCTTTGAGGAACTTGAAAAATTACCTGGTGTAGGACACAAAACAGCAAGCGTAGTAATGTCTCAAGGCTTTGGATATCCAGCTTTTGCGGTTGATACTCATATTCATAGACTTGCACAACGATGGGGTTTAACGAATGGGAAAAATGTAATTCAAACTGAAAAAGATTTAAAAAGAATATTTCCTAAAAAAACTTGGTCAAAGCTTCATTTGCAAATAATTTTTTATGGTAGAGAATATTGTAAAGCTAGAGATTGTTATGGTTTAAGTTGCAAAATATGCACTACTTGCTACCCAAATAGAAAAAAACCTGTTATTACCAAAAAAGCTTAATATGAAAATTTTAGGAATAGGAAACGCAATTGTAGATGTTATTTGCAAAGTTGACGATAGTTTTATTATCAAAAATAATCTTACAAAGAGTACAATGAAATTGTTTTTTGATGAAAATGAATTCAAAAATTTACTAAAAAATCTCAAAATTGAAAAAACAGTCTCTGGAGGATCTGTTGCGAATTCTATTGTTGGTATATCCCAACTTGGTAATCAAGTTGGTTTCATAGGTAAAGTTTCTGATGACGAATTTGGTGCCAATTATGAAGAGGGATTGAAAAAAGAAAATGTAGAGTACTTTTATTCTAAGAAGAAAGAAGAATTGCCGACTGGAACATGTCTAATATTAGTAACTCCAGACTCAGAAAGAACAATGTGTACTTTCTTAGGAACTGCAGGAAAAATTGACGAAAATGATGTTAGTTCCAATGCAATTAAAAAAAGTGAAATGATATTTTTAGAGGGTTATTTATGGGATGAGGGAGATCCAAAAAAAGCATTTGATAAAGCTATAAATTATGCAAACAAAGTTGCTATGTCACTATCAGATCTTTTTTGTGTAGATAGACACAAACCTCATTTTTTAAACTTAGTTAAAAACAAGCTTGATATAACTTTTGCCAACGAGCAAGAAATTATTTCACTAATCGATGCAAAAAATTTTGATGATGTAATAAACTTTTCAAAACAACTTAATAAATTAATGATAGTGACTAGAGGAGAGAATGGCGCAGTTGCAGTTAACGGTGAGGAAGTTATTGAAACTGATATAAAAAAAAATCTTAAAATTGTTGACCTTACAGGTGCAGGGGATCTATTTGCTGCTGGATTTTTACATGGTTACATCAATAAATTGTCTATTAAAGAATGTCTTGAAAAAGGTACTGAAATGTCATCAAAAGTAATCCAACAAATTGGAGCAAGACTTTAGGCTTAAACTTTTTTTCTTTTAAAACTTCCCTTACCTTTTTTTGGTTTAACTATTTTAGGTTTATATTTTTTTGTAAATAAATCTTTAGCCATTGGGTTTTTTTTATTTAATTTGATAGCCATTTTTTTTACTGATTATAAATTTATTATCATCAAACTTGTTTAAAATTTTTTTTCTTAATCGATAAATATGAGTCTCTACAGTATGAGTTTCTATATCAGATTGATAACTCCAAACCTTTTCTTGTAATTCATCAATACCAACCGGTTTATTGGATTTAGATAAATAAGTAATTGTATTTATTTCCTTTTCAGTCAATTTAAGTTTAATATTATTTATTAACATTTCCCTTGAATTTAGATCAATAATATAATTCTTTACTTTAACTTCAGACTGATTGCTAAATTGTGTTTTTAAAAATTCAATATTTATCTTTTCAACTAATTTAAAAATATTGATTGGTGTATTGTCTAAAATAAATTGATTGTTAATATCTAAGTGTTTTTTATTTGAAATAATTAAGTAATTATTTAAATTTTTTAAAGTTTCATTTAGAGAATTTTCAGTATCCACAAAAGTGACTTTGATATTTAAATCTAAACCAAGTTCTTCAAGAATATGATATAAAACATTAAACTTATAAATAATTAAATTCTGTGTAGTCACTAAATAGAGAATATGACAATTTTTGTAAAAAATAAACACACTCTTCAAATAGATGAATTTAAATTTAAGTGCTGTATTGGCAAAAAAGGTTCAACTAAGAATAAAAAAGAAGGAGATAAAAAAACACCTAAAGGCATATTTAGGATAGAAAACCTTTATTATAGAAGAGATAGAATTAATAAACCAGAAACGTTTCTTAAATGTGTTGAAATTAAAAATAATATGGGATGGTGTGACGATGTTAATTTTCCAACAAAATATAACAAACGTATAAAAATTAATAATAAAATTAAACATGAAATATTAATGAGAAAAGATAATAAATATGATCTTTTTATACCAATTAAGTATAACTATAGAAAACCAATTCCAGGATTGGGCAGTTGTATATTTATACATCTAACTAATAATTACAGACCTACTGCTGGATGTATTGCACTTAAAAAAAAAGATTTTTTAATTTTGACTAAAATTGTAAAAAAAAATTCAAAAATTAAAATTTTTTAAGATCTCTCACCAAAAATACTAGATCCTATTCTCAGATATGTAGCCGAATTTTCTGCAGCTATCAAATAATCTGATGACATACCCATGCTTAATTCAACAAATCCATAGTTTTTATTTAATTTAGACATCTGTTTAAAATAAATCAAAGGATCTAAATTTAATGGAGGAATACACATTAGCCCAACCAATTCTAGATTAATGTTTTTACAAAAAGAAACTAAATTATCTAAATCTTCCTGAGCAATTCCTGATTTTTGAGCTTCTTGTCCAATATTGACTTGAATAAAAATTTTAATTTTTTTATTTATTTTTAAAGATTCATCAGAAATTTTTTGCGCAAGTTTTACTGAATCAACTGAATGTATATAATCAAATAGTTTCACAGCAAATTTGACTTTATTAGTTTGTAATTTACCAATTAAATGTAATTTAATGTTTGAATTATTTGCTTTAACCTCAGTCCATTTTTCTAGAGCTTCTTGAACTTTATTTTCACCATAATCAACATGACCATGATTAATCAAAGGTAAAATTTTATCCATTTTAAAAGTTTTTGATACTGCTATAATTTTCGTTTGGTTAATAATATTTAAGTTATCAAGATTAGCTTGAATTTTGTTTTCTATATTTAATAGATTTTGAATAGTTTTATGCATTATTATAAAAGCAATAAATATTACTTTATAAATAAATTTGATACAAATAATATCGATAAACAAGATAAGAATACGATTATTATTTACAGAGATTACTCTGAAAAAAAAATAGATAAATTACTTATTTTAAAAATTAAGAATTATTGTAAGAAAAAAAAAATTAAATTTTATTTATCTAACAACATTAAGTTGGCAATTAATTTGGGTTTAGATGGAGCTTATATACCTTCATTTAATAAGGATTTTTATCATTTATCTTTTTCATTTAAAAAAAAATTTAAAATCATTGGATCGGCACATAACCTTAAAGAAATTAGGAATAAAGAAATTCAAAAAGTAGAAAAAATTATTTTATCTTCCTTATTCAAAAGAAATAAAAACTATTTAGGAATTAATAAGTTTAAATTACTTTCTAAATTAACAATGAAAAAAGTAGTGGTTCTAGGTGGAATTTCACAAAAGAATATTAAAAAGCTTAGCCTGCTAGATAATTTAGAATTTGCTGGAATATCTTATTTTGAATAAAAAAAAGGCCCCTTAAAAGGGGCCCTTTTATAATTTCAATCTAAACTAAATTAGAATGCAAATGTAGCTGATAAAGCCCATCTTTCTAATTCACCTGCTGTTCCAGCAACGTTACCGTCACCTTCATAGTTGTATTGAGAAGCAGATAATGTTACTCCACCTGTAGTGTAAGAAACATTGAAGTATTCTACTTCTTCATCAACTGCTGAACCTTCAGCATCGTGAGTCTCAGTACCGTAAGCGATTGATAAGTCATCAGATACTGTGTACGCTAGGTTCCAAGATTCGATATCTTGTCCACCTGTAGTAGCATCAGTATCGTACTCGTTATCTGAGTAACTTAAAGTGAATGAGCTATAAGCATAAGATGCTTTGAAAGTAGTTGCGTCTGCTGGTGCAGATACAGTCTCAGTTTCACCTTGTGCATAGTCAACACTTAAACCTTCAACACCAGTGTAACCAACTGACCACGCTGTAGCAGATGCTCCACCTGTTCCACCTGGAGAGTATGATCCTTTAATTGTTAGATCATCCATAAGTGATGGTAATGTGTACAACATACTGTTGTCACCAGCTTCTGAAGCTTTAACTGTGATAGAAGAACCGTTGTTCCAAGCGTCACCAGCTGCTGTAGTATCGATTGCTGATTGAGCAGAAGATCCACCCTCACCAGAGAATACTAAAGTACCTAGAGTGTCTGAACTTATAGTCACTGAGTGACTGTCAAACGGATCTCTTGTGTTTGTTGTAGTTGAAGCATCGTCACCTTGGTCGATTACAAAAGATAAAGATACGTTCATACCATTATCTAATTCACCAGAACCAGAAAAAGTTAACTGATTGCCCATAGTCCAAGACTTACCAGAAGAAGTCTTAGAAGTATTTTTAAGACCTATAGATGCTCCTCCAGCCACTGACATCTCACCAGCATGCGCTGATACAGAAACAAGTGAAGCTGCTAAAGCAGTTAGACCTATTTTTTTAATGTTCATATTAATTACTCCTTTTAATATTTGTTAATTATTAATAATAAACATTGCTTAAATATCACTTTGAGGCCCTAGAACTTGTTATTTTTGGTCTTTTTTTATAAAAAAAAGCATAGTGTTACATTTATGCAACATATTTTACCAAAAATTTTTATAATTTTTGTAAAACTTTATTTTTTTAATATATAACGATCAAAAATGTACACCAATTCTAGATCGCTAAATATTATAAAAAAAATTTGCTTTTTAATCACTATCTGTCTGTTTATGGCTGCCTGCAATGGAAAGTTTCCAGGTGCAGATGCAAGAAAATTTCCTGCTGATCCAAAAGAAAGAGTTAAAAAAAACTTGGAAGAAGGAAAGGGTTTTACCTTAAATAAAACATTGGGAACAACTAGAGGAGGAGTTTTTGATTTTGCAAGCTCTAATGAACTATGGAGGGCTGCTTTAGATGTAATTGATTTTATGCCTCTTTCATCAGTAAATTATAGTGGTGGAATAATTATCACAGACTGGTATTCAGAAAGTGACAATCTTGATGAAAGCATTAAAATTTCAATTAGATTTTTGACCAACGAATTAAGAGCTGATGCGCTTGATGTTAAGGTGTTTAATCGAACTTGTCAAAAAAATCTTTTAAATTGTAAAACTATTGAAACAGATGGGATTTTGGTTGCTGAACTAAAAAAAGAAATTCTAAAAAAAGCTGCAATTTATCAAAAGCAAAATAAAGAAAAATAAGTTAAGCTTGATGGAAAAGAGTTAACCAAAGATAATTTTAATATATTAATTTAGATTGTTGTGGATAGATATAATTTTAAATCAATAGAGCAAAAATGGCAAAGAATTTGGGATGAAGAAAAAACGTTCTCTACAAAAGTAGATAAGTCAAAAAAAAAATTTTATTGTCTTGAAATGTTTCCATATCCATCTGGAAAAATTCATATGGGACATGTTCGTAATTATACGATAGGTGATGTCTTGGCTAGGTACAAATCACTAAGTGGATACAACGTTATGCATCCAATGGGTTGGGATTCTTTTGGTATGCCAGCAGAAAATGCTGCTAAACAAAATAATCTTGATCCAAAAATCTGGACAGAGTCAAATATAGAAAAAATGAAATCCCAATTAAAAAAACTTGGTTTATCAATTGACTGGGAAAGAGAAATCTCAACCTGTTCAGAAGAATATTATAAACATCAACAATTATTTTTTTTAGAGCTTTTAAAAAAAAAGTTGGTTTACCGAAAAGAAAACTATGTAAATTGGGATCCGATAGATGAAACTGTTTTAGCAAATGAGCAAGTTATAGACGGTAAAGGTTGGCGCTCAGGCGCAACTGTTGAAAGAAAAAAATTAAGCCAGTGGTTCTTTAATATTTCTAAATTTTCACAAGAACTTTTAGACGGACTTGATGATTTAAATGAATGGCCAGATAAAGTAAAGACCATGCAAAAAAACTGGATTGGTAAATCCTTTGGATGCGAAATTGATTTTAAAATAGAAGGTGATTTACCAGTTGATGAAATAAAATGTTACACAACAAGACCTGATACCCTTTTTGGCTTCTCATTTCTTGCTTTATCTGTAGACCATGATGTTTCAAAATTTTTTAAAAATGATAAAAATTTTATTAAATTTAAGGAAGAATGCTCAAAGACAGGGACTACTGAAGAAGCAATAGCCGTCGGAGATAAAATTGGTTTTAAAACAAATTTAATTGCAATAAATCCTTTAAATCCAGCACAAAAAGTTCCAGTCTATTTTGCAAATTTTGTTTTAATGGATTATGGCTTTGGAGCAGTGTTTGGATGTCCTGCACATGATCAAAGAGATTTTGATTTTGCAAAGAAATATGATCTTGAAATTAAAACAGTTGTAAAACCACAGGGTGAAAATGACGACTTTGTTGTAAATAAAGAGGCGTTTTCTGGTCCAGGTATTATTATTAATTCAAAATTTTTAAATGGATTAATTGCACCTGAAAATTCAGTGGCGGAAACTATTAAACTTTTAGAAAAGAAAAAATTAGGCAAGAAGAAGATTAATTTTAGATTAAAAGATTGGGGTGTATCTAGACAAAGATATTGGGGTTGTCCTATTCCTGTTTTATACGATGAACAAGGAGAAGTACATCCAGTGCCTGAGGAAATGTTACCAGTTAAACTGCCTGAGAAAATTGACTTAAAAGTAAAAGGAAATCCATTAGACTCTCAAAAAAATTGGAAGTATTTGGATATTAAAGGAAAAAAATTCGAGAGAGAAACTGACACATTGGACACATTTGTTTGCTCTTCCTGGTACTATTTAAGATTTTGCTCTCCAAAAAACTCTATTTATGGATTTAATAAAGATGAAATTAACTATTGGATGCCAGTAGATCAATACATCGGTGGAGTTGAACACGCTATATTGCATTTACTTTATTCAAGATTTTTTATGAGGGCTTTATCTCATGACAACGCGGAATTAAATATTCAAGAACCATTCAAAGGACTTTTTACACAAGGTATGGTTTGTCACGAAACGTATAAAGATAGCGATGATAATTGGGTAAGTCCAGATGAAATAGAAACTTTTGAAGGTAAAAAATATTTAAAAGGTGATCGTTCTAAAATAATAAAAGTTGGGCCATCAGAGTCTATGTCAAAATCAAAAAAAAATACCATTGATCCAGAGAACATAATTGAGAACTATGGTGCAGATGCTGCAAGGCTTTTTATATTATCAGATAGTCCACCAGAAAAAGACGTTCAGTGGTCAGAGGAAGGCATTGCCTCTTCATATAAGTTTGTACAAAAATTGTGGAACCTAAATACAAAAGTATTGGAAGAGATAAAAAAAAATCATGATGAAGATAGTGATCAAGAACTAGAGAAAGAAACAAATTTATTTTTAAAAAAAATCACAGATAATCTAGAAAATTTTAGCTATAATAAAATTATAGCTAATCTTCATGAAATTTACGGTTTTCTATCAAAAAAAATAGAAAAAAAATTCAAAAAAGAGACGCTGATTTTAAATTATAAAAAAATTTTAATAGCAATAATACCTATTGTGCCTCACTTTTCTAATGAATGTTTAAAGTTAATGGATGTCGATGATATTAAATGGCCAGAATATGATGTATCTTTTCTTAAAAATGAAAAAATAAATTTAGTTGTACAAATTAATGGAAAAAAGAGAGGTTTATTATCATTAATGCCAAACAATTCCGAAGAGAAATTGTTTGAAATTATATGTAATCATGATGGATTGAAAAAATATTTAGAAAACAAAAATATTAAGAGAAAAATTTATATTAAGGACAAATTATTCAATATTATAATCTAAATGAAAGCAAAAATTTTACTTTTTCTATTCATATTAACTCTTTATGGATGTGGATATACATCTGTCTACAAAGACAATAGTCTTAGGCAAATAAAATTTAATTATGAAATAATTCAGCAAAATGGGAATGAGGAGATAAATCAAAATATCATTTCAAGTTTAGAAAAATATTATGACTCTAGCATAAAAGAAAAAATCGAAATTAATATTCAATCTCAATTTTATAAATTAGGAATTTCTAATGATAAAGAGGGAAATACTACAGCATATCAACTTACTATAGTATCCGAATTTGATTTTATAATTAAAAATGAAAATAAAAAAATAGTTTTAGAAGAAAGCGTTAATGTCAACAAGTCCAGCGATGCATTTGGACAAAAAAGCTTCGAAACTCGGATTAAAAAAGATATATCTAAATTAATTGTAAATAGGTTTATAAACAGATTATATTTAATTAAATGATAGTTAAATCAAAGGAAGCTTTTAACCTTAAATTAAATAATAATTTTTATTTATTTTATGGTAAGAATGATGGGCTTAAATCTGAGATAATTCACAAGTTACTTAAAGATAAGAAAGAAATTTATAATTATGAAGAAAAAGAAATAATTGATAATTCAAACAATTTTATTGAAAATATTTTAAACAAATCGCTTTTTGAAACACAAAAAATAATTGTTATTAAAAGAAGCACTGAAAAGATCTATAAACTTATAGAAGAATTAAAAGCAAAAAAAATTGAAGATATTATATTAATTTTAAATTCAGAAAATTTAGATAAAAAATCTAAATTAAGATCATTATTTGAAAAAGACAAAAAATACATATGCGTGGCTGTTTATCCTGATAATGAGGAAACGCTTTCAAACCTAGCATATAATTTTTTCAAAGATAAAAAGATCTTAATTTCAAAAGAAAATATTAATTTGATAGTAAGTAGATCTAATGAAAGTAGAAATCACTTGAATAATGAATTAAGAAAAATAGAAAGTTTTAGTAAAAGTGTTAAAAAAATTAGCAATGAAAACATATTAAAATTAATAAATCTAAGCGAAAACTATAGCATTGAGAATTTAGTAAATAATTGTCTAGCCAAAAATCAAAAAAAAACTATTCAAATTTTAAATGATAACAATTACACAAACGATGATTGCACTCTAATAATTAGGACATTTTTATATAAATTAAAAAAATTATTTGGTCTTAGTGAAAATTTCAGTAGCAATAATGATATAAATTTGACACTTACGAAAGCGAAACCACCAATATTTTGGAAGGACAAAGAAATAACAAAACAACAAATTTTAAAAAGAAATCCTGAAAATATAAAAAAACTAATTTTTAAATTGAATGAAATTGAACTTTTAATTAAAAAAAACTTATACAATCCTGTAAATATTTTGACTGATTTTATAATTGAACAATCTTCAATTACTTCTAATAATGAAGTTTAATTATTTCAATTATCTTATTTAATTGATTTAAATCTTTATACTCAAAAGAAATTTTACCCTTATTTCTTTTATTATTTTGTATGTCGACATTTAAACCTATTTTGTTTGAAATAGATAATTCAAGAGCAGTGATATTTGTGTCTTTAGAGATTTGAGATTTTTGTTTTTTATTTTTAAATATTTTAACAAAATTTTCTGCTTGTCTAACTGAAAGTTTTTTTTCAATGATTTTTGATGCTACGAAACTTGCATTTTCAAGACCTACTAAAACTTTTGCATGACCTGCGGTTAACTTTTGAGTTTCAATTAATTTAATCACATCATCTGGTAAGGTAAGGAGACGTAAGGAATTGGTTATGTGGCTCCTACTCTTTCCAATGAACTTTGAGACTTTTTCTTGGTCATAAGCAAATTCATCTATCAATCTTTTATATCCTTGAGCTTCTTCAAGAGGATTTAAGTCGTGTCTTTGAACATTTTCTACAATAGCAAATTCCAGAGATTTTAAATCATCTGCTTCCGTTATGACAACAGGGACATTGTGAAGACCAGCTCTTTGTGCTGCTAGCCATCTTCTCTCACCTGCAATAATTTCAAACTTTGTTCTATCATTATTTATATTTCTAACAATTATAGGCTGTATCATTCCTCTTTCTTTAATCGAATTGGTTAGATCTTCTAAACTAGCTTCATCAAATATCTTTCTTGGTTGATACTTATTTGGGACAAGATCACTAATTGATATATGATTTTTTTGTGGTTCAATTTTAGTCTCTCCAATCAACGATGAAAGTCCTCTTCCTAATCCTTTTTTAATCTTATCCATTAAGCAGCACTCCCAATTGATGATTCCTGATTCATAAATTCGTCGGTAAAACTAAAGTAAGATTTGCTGCCAGGACATGTCTTATCATACATCAATACTGGCATACCATGAGAGGGTGCCTCTGATAGTCTAACATTCCTTGGTATGACAGTTGAATAAACTTTTTCACTAAAATAATCCCTGGCTTCTTTCTCAACTTGAGATGAAAGCTTATTTCTTTTGTCATACATAGTTAAAAGTATACCTCTGATTTTCAAATCGGGATTTAAACTTACTTTTATCCTTTCGATCGTTTTTATTAGCTGCGTTAAACCCTCTAAAGCAAAAAATTCGGTCTGAAGTGGTACCAATAATGAATTTGAACTTACTAGTGCCATTACTGTCAACAGGCTTAAAGAAGGTGGGCAATCTATCAAAACATAATCATATAATCTTCTAGAATCGTTTAAATATGCGGTTAATTTTGTCTTAAGTATAAAAGCTCTATTACTGTCATCAGCTGTCTCTACTTCTAAGCCCGATAAATCTACATTAGATGTTATGATGTCTAAATTTTCGAACTGTGTTTTTTTAATGACCTTACTGATTTCTCTAGTTCCATTCAAAACTCCATAAATTGTTTCACTTGAGTTATCCATATTAGATAATCCTAGGCCTGTGGTAGCGTTACCTTGTGGATCTAGGTCAATTACTAAAATTTTTTTATCTATTTGAGATAAACCTGCTGCAAGATTTATTACCGTAGTAGTTTTTCCAACCCCACCCTTTTGATTTATCACAGATATAATTTGCATTTAATATTTTTTATTATTCTTTTAATTTTTTTTTTTTATTTTTTTAATATTTATTAAAAATGAGTCTTCACTTGTTAAACTTTTCTTTTCTATATACTCCAACTCCCAATTTTTTTTAGAATTTTCAAAAATTTTTTTTCCACTCTTCCCCATAAAAAAAATTAAATTTTTATATTTTGAAAAATTTTCATATACTAAATCTAAAACTACTGGCATTGGCTTAAATGCTCTTGACATAATGGTTCCTGTTTCTAAATTTTTTATTTCAAAAATATTTTTTTGAAAAACTTTTGTATTTAAATTCAATTTTTCTGAAACCTCTTTTAAAAAATGGCTTTTATGATAACTTTTTTCATAAAGGTGCACATTCATATTATTTTTCATATTTTTTAGTATAATTGCCACGATTATACCTGGCATACCCCCTCCTGAACCTATATCTGTGGTTGTATTGCTATTTAAATCAACAAAATCAATAATTTGTGCAGAATCTATAATATGGCGTTCAATTATTGCCTTTTTTGATGCTGTATTTTGGCTAATTATGTTGATTTTTTTATTTTTTTCAAGAATCATCGATATATAGTTTTCAAAGTCCAAAAATGTTTCACGTGAAACATTTAAGTGATTGATTCTAGAATAAGAATTTAAAATTTCCTGATCCATTAAGCTATATGCTTAATAGACTTTCTTTTGACATGTGACAACAAAATATATACAGCAGCAGGGGTTATTCCGTCAATTCTAAGGGCTTGACCCATTGTTTTAGGCTTTATTTCTTTAAATTTTGCTTTTACCTCATTTGATAAACCTGATAGCCCGTCATAATTGATTTTATCTGGAATAACTAGGTTTTCATCCCTCTTAAATGCTAAAATATCAGCTTTTTGTCTCTTTAAATATCCGCTGTAATGAGCGTTGATTTCTACTTGTTCATCAATTTCTTTGCTAAAAAAAGGTATATCGGACCATATTTCCCTAATTTTACTCATATTTACCCCTTTTTGAGTTAAAACTTCGCTAGATGATCTCAATATTCCGTCTTTTGCTATTTTTATTCCAAATTTTTCAGCTTTAGATGGTGAAATCTTGGATTCACCCATTTTTACATTAATCTGACTGATTTGCTCAAATTTACTTAGATATGCAGCTTTTCTTTGATCACCAATTAAACCAATGTCTATTCCCTTTGCGGTTAATCTTTGATCGGCATTATCTGATCTCAAGCTCAATCTATATTCAGCTCTTGATGTGAACATTCTGTATGGCTCAGCTACCCCTTTAGTCACCAAATCATCAATCATTACTCCAATGTAGGCGTCAGATCGATCAAGTATGAATGGTTCTAATTTTTTAACAGACAAAGCAGCATTTATTCCTGCCATAAGGCCTTGTGCAGCAGCTTCCTCATATCCGGTTGTCCCGTTAATCTGACCGGCTAAATAAAGGTTGCTTATCTTCTTAGTTTCAAGGGTTAAGAATAGTTCTCGTGGATCTACATAGTCATATTCTATTGCATATCCTGGTCTTAATATAGTAACATTCTCTAAACCGCTGATATTATTGCATATTTCTTGCTGAACTTCAGCTGGAAGTGATGTTGAGATACCATTTGGGTAAATTGTGTGATCATTTAGACCCTCAGGTTCTAAAAATATCTGATGACGAACTTTATCTACAAATTTTACTATTTTGTCTTCTATTGATGGACAATATCTTGGGCCTACTCCTTTTATACCACCTGAGTATATAGCACTCTTTGATAAATTCTTTTCTATAATTTTATGAACCTTCTCATTTGTATATGTCATTCTACACGACACCTGTTTATTTAAATTTTTTTTGGTTAAGAATGAAAAAAAATAAGGATCGTCATCCGCGAATTGTTCTTCTAAGTTTTCAAAATTAATTGTCCTTGAATCTAACCTTGGTGGTGTACCGGTTTTTAATCTTCCAATTTTAAAATTATATTTTGCTAATTGCTCACTCAACCCTGTGGAAGGTTTTTCGTCGTATCTACCTGCTGGAGTTTTTTCATCGCCTATATGTATCAAACCATTCAAAAAAGTCCCTGTTGTAAGTATTATCTTATTCGATAGAACTTTCTTTCCTTCTTTAGTTTCAAATCCACTTATTGAATTTTTATTAAAAATAAACTTTATAACTGGATCAGAAAAAACGCTTAAATTACAATAGTTTAGCAATAATTCTTGCATATATTTACGATAAAGTGATCTGTCTGATTGAGTTCGTGGTCCTCTAACTGCTGGCCCTCTACTTCTATTTAACAATCTAAATTGTATGCCTGATTTGTCTGCTACATCTCCCATGACACCATCAAGAGCATCTATTTCTCTAACCAAATGACCTTTACCCAAACCTCCTATTGCTGGGTTACAAGACATCTCACCGATAGTTTCTATTTTATGAGTAAATAGGGCAGTATTCACTCCAAGACGAGCAGAAGCTGCTGCAGCTTCACATCCAGCATGGCCTCCTCCAATTACAACTACATCAAAAGATAAATCATTTTTCATAATCCAAATCTATATGTGATTATATAATTTACAAGATAGGCTTAATTTTTTGTAAATAAGCTTTATTTATCAACGTTTTTTGATAAAAAGAGTGCAAAAAACTAGCAAAAAAGGGTATTACTTGCCGATACAAAAATCGTTGAAAATACTACCTAATATCTCCTCTACATCAACTTTTCCAACTATCATACCTAAATGTCTAGTAGATAATCTTAAATCTTCTGCAGCTTTATCAAAATCTTCGATTTCTTTTTTTTGATTAAAGTTATTTAGATGATCCAAACACTGTTGCAGATGTTGTCTGTGTCTCTCTCTTGTAATTAAAATATCATCACTTGTAATAAATTTATTTTTTAAATTATTTTTTATTTTTGAAATTAATTCATCAATATTTTTATTTTCTTTTATTGAAATTAAAACATGATTTGTTTTTTTAATTTCTGGATCAATATCTTTTTCTAAAAGATCAGACTTATTTATAACTAAAATTGCATTTTTATATAACAAATCCTTCAAAACTTCAGTAAAATCAGGGCTTTTTGCGTCAATCACAACAAGTTTTAAATCTGCCTCTTCTGCTCTATTTAGAGATAATTTAATACCTTTTTTTTCTATCTCATCTTTAGAATCTCTTATTCCGGCTGTATCAGAGATTATAACTGGATAACCATCTATATTTAGATGGGTTTCAATCACATCTCTTGTTGTGCCTGCAATTTCAGAAACAATTGCAACATCGCGATTAGATAAATGATTGATCAAGCTAGATTTGCCGGCATTAGTTGGTCCTAGAATAGCAATTTTAAAACCTTCTCTAATCCTTTCTCCAACTTTTTGATCGTTTAATATTTTTTTAATTTTAGTTATTACTTCATCTGAACTATTTTTGATTTCATCTAAAATATTATCAGGCAGATCTTCCTCGGGAAAATCAATTTTCGCCTCAACATGTGATAAAATTTTTAAAAGTTTTTCTCTGAGAAAATTAAATTGATCAGATGATTTTCCATTCATGATTTTGATTGCTTGTTGCCTCTGAATTTCTGTTTCTGAAGAAATCAAATCAGAAATGCTTTCTGCTTTAAGTAAATTTATTTTTCCATTTTGAAATGCTAATTTTGTAAATTCACCTGGCTCCGCTAATCTACAATTTTGTATGCCTGAAAGGGCAGTGTGCAGAGCATCCACAACAGCTTTGCTGCCATGGACTTGAATTTCAGCCATATCCTCGCCTGTGTAGCTCTCAGGCCCAGGAAACCAAAGAATTAGTCCCTCATCAATCAGTTCAGAAGTGTTGATTTTGTTGATTTTTCTTAATGTTGCTACTCTCGGCTCTGGCAGGTCCTTTGCGGTTAAAGTTTTTATTATTTTGCCAGTTTCTTCTCCTGAAATTCTTATCACAGCGATACCTGAAATACCCGGACCACTTGATAGCGCATATATAGTCATAAAAGAAATATATCGACTATAACAAGAATTAATATGTTTTTTTAATCTTTTATTAAATAATAATATTATAGCTTTAATTAACTTAAATAAGTGTAAAATTATATAATGATTATTTGGCTAGCCTCTTACCCAAAGAGTGGGAATACTTGGGTTCGAATTTTCTTAAGTTACTTATTATCAGATGATAATGAGGTCAAAATCAATGACACAAAAATTACTCAATTCCCTTTACGCAAAGATTTTGAAGATCTGACAGATAACATAGATGATATAGATGAGTTTGTTAAAAACTGCATTAATGCTCAAAGAAAAATTAATTTAAACAATAAAATAAAAATTTTTAAAACACATAACGCATTTTGGAAAAACGGACATTATTCATTTACAGATGAGGAAAATACTCTTGGATGTATATACATCGTCAGAGACCCAAGAAATGTTGTTACGTCACTCAAAAACCATTATCGTTTAAAAAATTATGAAGAGGCAACAAACTTAATTCTGGATGACAAATGTGTGATTGGAACATTACATGAAAAGAGAGAACAAATAGACCTGCCACATATCATTTCATCCTGGAAAAATCACTTCAATTCATGGAAAAAAATTAATGCAGATTATCTTTTGATAAAGTACGAGAATCTTCTTCATAATCCTGATACAGAATTTTTAAAAGTAATTAAGTTTTTAGAAAAAAAAACCCCACAAAAATTTAACAAAATAAAAATAAATAAAGCTATAAAAAATTGTTCATTTGAAAATTTACAAAAAAAAGAATTAACTGAAGGCTTTAAAGAGGCACCAAAAGATAAAGGGGGGAATTTTATTAAATTTTTTAATTTAGGCCCCAAAAATAAATGGGAAAATATTTTGAACTCTGAAGTTCGAATGAAAATTGAGAAGAGCTTTGAAAAAGAAATGAAAGAATTAAATTATCTTTAAAATTATTATGGTTTGTTCATTGAATTAAAGAATTCTGCATTATTTTTAGTATCTTTCAATTTTGAATTAATAAACTCAATAGCGTCCATAGTGCCCATAGGTGCAATGATTCTTCTAAGCACATTCATTTTTTGTAAATCATTCTTATCAAACAAAAGCTCTTCTCTTCTCGTGCCTGATTTGGTTATATCAATTGCAGGATAGATTCTTTTATCTGCAATTTTTCTGTCCAGTACTGTTTCGCTATTTCCAGTCCCTTTGAATTCCTCAAATATCACCTCATCCATTCTGCTACCAGTATCAATTAAAGCGGTAGAAATAATAGTTAATGATCCACCTTCTTCAATATTTCTTGCTGCACCAAAAAATCTTTTTGGTCTCTGAAGTGCGTTTGCATCTACTCCTCCTGTTAAAACTTTTCCAGAACTTGGTATTACAGCGTTATAAGCTCTTCCTAATCTTGTTATTGAATCAAGCAGAATAACAACGTCTTTTTTGTGTTCCGTTAATCTTTTTGCTTTTTCGATTACCATTTCGGCAACAGCAACGTGTCTCTGAGCCGGCTCGTCGAATGTAGAGCTAATCACCTCTCCTTTAACAGTCCTTTGCATGTCTGTTACTTCTTCAGGCCGTTCATCAATTAATAGGACAATTAGATAACATTCTGGATAATTTTTTGCTATTGAGTTCGCAATGCTTTGCAAGATCATTGTTTTTCCTGCTTTCGGTGGAGAAATAATTATAGATCTTTGGCCTTTTCCAATTGGACTTACAAGGTCAATTAGTCTTGGTGTTAAATCAGATTTTTTTTCAACCTTTGTTGTTTCGACCTCCATAACTAATTGCTTATCTGGATAAAGTGGTGTTAGGTTATCAAAGGCAATTTTATGTCTTGCCTTTTCTGGTTCTTCAAAATTTATTTTACTTACTTGTAGCAGCGCAAAGTATCTTTCTCCCTCTTTAGGGGCTCTGACTGGTCCCTCGACAGTATCCCCAGTTCTTAATCCAAATTTTCTAATTTGACTTGGACTTACGTATATGTCGTCTGGTCCGGGAAGATAGTTTGACTCCATGGCCCTTAGAAAACCAAAACCATCTTGCAACAACTGCAGTACGCCTACACCAGTAATTTCCTCTTTTTCAGCAACTTTTTTAAGAATAGCAAAAAGAATTTCCTGCTTTCTTAGTGTGCTAGCATTTTCTATACCAAGCTCTTCTGCTTGAGTAATTAGCTGTTCAGATGATTTTAGTTTTAGTTCTTGAATATTCATGATTAATTTTTTGATAAGGACTTATCAGATACCCTTAATATATATACTACTGTTGTTATTTCAACCCTAGATTGGCTTGAAAATAGCTAAAAATACTACGATAATTAAGATAACTGTTGGTATTTCGTTAATAATTCTAAAGAATTTTGCAGATCTTGTGTTTGTAGAATTTTTTAAAGCAACGAGGCATTTCCCTAAATAATCGTTGTAAGCTGACAATAAAATTATTAGGACAATTTTTATCTGAAACCATAATTGAGAAAAAATATCTATTCCATTGAGATAGATTAATACTAATCCAAAAACCCATGTAAAAATCATTGCAGGACGCATAATGTAGTAAAATAACCTTCTTTCCATAACCTCAAAGATATCTGTTGCTTCTTTTTTATCTTTATTTTCAACGTGGTAAACAAAAATTCTAGGAAGATACAAAAGACCGGCCATCCAAGAAATAACTGCAATTAAATGCAAAGATTTAAATAATAAATACGAATTCATATATCAAATATTTCTTTCAATTAAGGATTTTAATAAAAGGATATGATCATCATTATCATTTAAGCAAGGAACCATATCAAAATTTTCTCCTCCTGAATTTAAAAAACTTTCTTTACCTTGAATTTGTATTTCTTCTAAAGTCTCTACACAATCGGATGCGAACCCTGGACAGATTGTAAGAACGTTTTTAACACCTTCTTTAGGTAGATTTTCTAAGGTCTTATCAGTATATGGTTGAAGCCATTCTTGGGGACCAAATCTTGACTGAAATGTAGTTTTAATTTTTATTGAATTAAATTTTTCCGAAATAAGTCTTGTCGTTTTATGGCAATAACAATGATAGGGATCACCTTTATCAAAATATTCTTTTGGTATACCATGATAAGAGGCTATGATTAGATCTGGCTTCCAATTCATTTCATTAAGTTTTTTGTTAATAGAATTAACGAGTGCATCAATATAAAGATGATCAGATTCATAATGTGGTATTATTTTTAAAGAGGGTTGCCATCTCATTTTCATTAAAGTTCTATAAACTTCATCACAGACTGTTGCTGTTGTGGCAGCAGCATACTGTGGATAAAGAGGAAGTATGACTAAATTTTCACAGCCCATTTCATGTAATTTATGAATCTTGCTTTTAATACTGGGGTTTCCATATCTCATTGCAAAATCTATAATGATATTTTCTTTAGAAATTGATTTTGAAATTTTCTCACTTTGCTTTTTTGTATAATAGAGAAGTGGAGACATATTTTCGTCTTTCATCCATATTTCCTTATAAGCTTTAGCTGTTTTCGAAGGCCTAAAATTTAAAATAAAAACATTTAAAATTACTTGCCAAATCACAGGATTTACTTCGATAACTCTTCTATCAGAAAGAAACTCTCTTAAATATTTTCTTATATCAATCCAACTTGTAGAGTCTGGAGTTCCTAAATTAATTATTAGAATGCCAGTTTTTCCAAACTTTATGGGAGGGTGGTTTTTTTCAATCATTTAAAATTTTTTACAATTTTGATTAAGTTTTCTACCATTTCTGGATTAGTCTCAGGCAGTATACCGTGCCCAAGATTAAATATATATGGATGATATCTAAAAATTTCTAAATATTTAGAGGCTTCCTTTTTCAAAGTTTCATTGTCTGTCAATAAAATTTTAGGGTCTAAACCACCTTGAATAGGTATTTTTATATCTTTAAGTATTTTTTTTGGATCAACATTATAGTCAATGCTAACAGCATCAGGTTTAACAATTTCGCAAAATTCTTTATAATTTTTTACTTCTCTAGGAAAGCATATCACTGGCACATTTAAAGACTTTACATAATTTACTAAATTTAAAGTTGGAGTATAGACATAATTAGGTAAATCTTTTTCGTCTAATAATCCCGCCCAACTATCAAAAATTTGGATAATATTTGCACCATTGTCAATTTGATTTTTTATATGAACTTTTAGAAATTTTTCTATAATTAATAAAGTCCTGTTTATCAAAAACTCGTCTGAAAAAAAATTTTTTTTTAAATTTTTTTTAGGAGACTGTTGATTAATCATATAAACTAATAGTGTCCATGGGGCACCAACAAATCCGATAGTATTTTTATTGTTTAAAACTTCGTCTGAGTTAACTTTTTTTATCGCCTTATACACGCGATGAATTTTCTCTACAAAATCAATCTCATCAATTTTTGCAACTTCGTTTAAATTCAATTCTCCTAATTTTGGTCCAAGATTTTTTTTAAATTCCACTTTTTGACCTAATCCGTAAGGAAGCATTAAAATATCTGAAAATATTATTGCAGCATCTAGATCAAATCTTTTTAAAGGTTGCAAAGTTATTTCTGAAGACAAACCATCATTTAAACACAGATTGATAAAATTAGGATTTTGTTTTCTAATTTCTCTAAATTCTGGTAAATATCTCCCTGCTTGTCTCATAATCCATATGGGATTAAAGGAGGTATCTTTGTTAGTTATTATTTTGTTTAAAGGTTTCATAAATAAGTATTATTAATTATTGTAGTTGTAATATATCTTGTGAATAAAGGTGATTACTTTTTATAAACATTATATTCACAGTTTACCAACATCTTATGTAGTTAAAATTGTTTAAAATGAAGCTTTTTTAACATATTAATTTTTGTGGATTGTTTTACCCTATTTATTATTAATGTTAGTAAATAATAGTTTTTACAAGGTAATTTTAAAAAATTTTCAATTGTTTAATTTAACTATAATAATACAAATTTATTAACAGTTTATTCATGGGCAATACATACCAAATATATTTGATTTCTGATTCAACAGGAGAAACTTTAGATAGGATATTCTTAGCTCTGAAAGCTCAATTTTTAAATATTGAATATAAGGTTCATTCTTATTCTTTTACAAGGACTGAAAATCAAATTCTAAAGATTTTAGAGGATGCAAAAAAAAATGAAAATTCTATAATTCTATATACAATCGTAGATAACAGCTTAGCTAAATATCTTGCGAATGTGAGCGAAAATAAAAATATTCCATGTTTTGGTGTTTTAGGAAATTTAATTCTAAATTTTTCAAAAATATTAAATCAAAAAGCAACACACGAACCAAGCGGTCAACATATACTGAATGAAGAGTATTATGAAAGAATTGAAGCAATTCAATTTACAATGAATCATGACGATGGAAACTTAATAAACGAAGTAGACAAATCAGATATTATTCTTGTAGGGGTAAGTAGAACAAGCAAAACACCAACATCTATTTACTTGGCTAACAAAGGTTTTAAAACGTCAAACATTCCGTTAGTAAATGAAAATTCTTTGCCAGAGTTTCTTAAAAAAAATCCACAAATGACATGCGTTGTAGGACTAAGTACAGAGCCAGAAAGATTGGCTGATTTGAGAAAAAATAGAATGAATTCTTTAAAAGAAACAGAAAATATTGAATATACAGATTTAGAAAATATTAAAAAAGAGGTTTTAGAGGCAAAAAAAACATTTCAAAAATATAAATGGCCCCTTATAGACGTAACGAGAAAATCAGTCGAAGAAACAGCGGCTTCCATAATTAAAATTCACGAAATATATTTAAACAATGTTAAATAAAATTATTCTCGCTTCAAAAAGTGCGGTTAGAAAAGAAATTTTAGACAAAAATAATATTAAATGCGTTGTAGAGCCTTCAAACGTAGATGAAGAGCCTGTTAAAGAAAGTTTATTAAAAGAACAGGCAAGTTCAGAAATAATTTCAAAAAATTTGGCAGAATTAAAAGCAAACAAAGTCAGCTCAAAGAAATCAGATGAAATAGTTTTAGGAGCAGATAGTGTAATAGATCTAAACGGCGAACTAATATCTAAACCAGAAAGCAGAAAAGAGGCAATGGAAATATTAAGAAAACTTAACGGTAAATCACATTTTTTGATTAGTTCTGTTTGTATATCAAAAAATGGATCTATGATTTGGAATTATACTGATAAAGCAAAATTAACTATGAAAAATTTTACTGACGACGAATTAAAAAATTATTTATCCAAGATATCTGATGAAACTCTTTACGCATACAATGTATACCAAATAGAAGGAGAGGGTCGAAGTTTGTTTGCAAGCATAGAAGGTGACGAAAATACAATTATGGGTCTACCTGTTAAAAAAATTAAGGAATACTTAAGCTTATTGTAATGAAAAAATATTTTGTAATTGGTAATCCTATCAACCATTCTTTATCACCTAAGCTTCATAATTATTGGCTTAAAGAAAACAACATTGATGCCATTTATGATAAAAGAAGAATTGAGGAGAAGGATCTCGAAAATATAATTTCTGAAGTAAAAGAAAAAAAAACAAACGGTATTAATATTACTGTTCCTTTCAAAAAAGCAGTAATACCTTATTTAGATAAATTAAGTCCAGAGGCAGAACAAACCCAGTCAGTAAATACAATAATTTTAAGTAATGATAATTTGGTAGGCCACAATACAGATATTTTTGGTTTTGATAAAGCAATTAAAAATTTAAATTTCAACATGAAAGACAAAAGAATTTTTATTTTAGGTGCTGGTGGAGTAGTTCCTTCAATAATTTTTGCCTTGAATAAAATGAATGTATCGCAAATAATTATCAGCAATAGAACTAAAAAAAAAGCTGAGGAATTAAAATTATTATTTAATAATTTAGAAATATTAGATTGGGGCAATATAATTGATTTTGATGTAATTATAAATGCTACTAGTTTAGGGTTAAATAAAGAGTCTATTAATTTAGATTTTTCAAAATATGGAAACAATAAATTGTTTTATGATGTAATTTATAATCCTGTGGAGACAAATTTTTTAAAAGAAGGAAAAAAACTTGGCAATAAAACAGAAAATGGTAAATTAATGTTTGTTTATCAGGCTTTCGAAGCATTCAAATTATGGCACAAAATAGAGCCATCAACAAACGACAAGACACTAGAAATTTTAAGAAATGATTAGAATAGGAATCTTAGGAGAAATAGGTTCGGGAAAAAGTTATGTTGCTAATAATTTTGGTTATCCCGTATTTAATGCAGATCAAGAGGTATCAAAACTTTATAAAAAAGATAAAAAAATATTTAAAAAATTAAATAAAAAATTACCACATCAAATATTTTCTTTTCCAATAAATAAAAAAGAAATTACAAAAGCAATATTAATTAATAATGTAAATTTAAAAAAGATAATTACAGTAGTTCATCTGGAAATCAGAAAAGCACTAAAATTATTCTTAAAAAAAAATAGAAATAAAAAAATTGTAATACTAGATATTCCTTTGTTGTTAGAAAACAAAATTAATAATAAAAATGATATATTGATTTTTGTAGAATCAAAAAAAATAGAAATAGAAAAAAGACTTAGAAAAAGACCAAATTTTAACAGTAAACTTATAAATAGGTTTAAAAAAATTCAATTACCTTCAGCTTATAAAAAAAGAAGATCAAATTTTATAATTAATAATAATTATAAGAAAAAAACTGTAAAAAACAGTATAAAGAAAATATTAAATGAAATTTTATAAATGAAAGAAGTTGTATTAGATACAGAAACAACAGGAATATCCATTCAGGAAGGTCATAGAATTGTTGAAATAGGCTGCATTGAGTTGAACAACCTAATCCCAACAAAAAACAAATTTCATTGTTATCTCAATCCAGAAAAAAAAGTTTCTCAAAAAGCTTTTGAGATACATGGTTATAGTGATGACTTTTTATCTAAACAAAAAAAATTTTCCGAAGTTGTTAAAGATTTTTTAAAATTTATAGAAGGCAAGAAACTTATTATTCATAACGCAGAATTTGATCTGGCTCATCTAAACAATGAACTTAGATTATTACAAATGGATGAAATCAAGAATGAGGTGGTAGATACTCTTGTTTTGGCTAGAGATAAATTTCCTGGTTCACCCGTAAATCTTGACGCTCTTTGTAAACGGTATAGTGTTGATAATTCAAAAAGGAAAAACCACACCGCTTTAATTGACTGCGATTTATTAGCTAAAGTTTATATTAATCTGATTGATCAAAAAGAGCCCTCTTTTAATTTAAATATTGAAAATCACGAGGGCACCAAGTTTAATAACTCTATTATTTCTCATTATAAAAAAATAGTAGAAATCTCTAAAGAAGAAAAAGAAAAACATAAAGTTTATTTAAAAGAGAACTTAAAAAAAAATTATTTTAACTAAATCTTTCTTTGTATAGATTTTCAAAATCAATTTTCTTTTCAAAATTTACACCTTTGTACCCTGAGTTGTGCAAAAGATTTAAAAAAGATTTTTCTAAGTTTGGATAAATTTTATTTTGAACATCGCAAAGAACAATTTTTTCGATCTCTTTTTTTGATTTTATTTCATCTTCAACTCTTATTATTGTTGCATAAACAATTTCAAAGTGAGATTTTTTTTGATTATTTTTTTTATCCAAAAATTTAAAAGTGGTGTTAATTTCAATCAATTTATTTTTTATAGCTTTGGAGGTAATATCTATCTCAAGTTGATATTTAGAAATATTATCTTTCACAAATAAAAAAGTCTCAATGTCGGGGGTTTCACTAGACATATCCTTAATGTATTGACTTAAAATTTTATATTTTTCTATCATTTTCGTCCTCTATATCCTCATAATCTCCTTCAATAAAATCATTATTTTGTTTTGTTTGTTTTTTTATTTTTTTATTTAAAGTTTTAAACATTAATTTTCTTGTTATAGGAAAAATTAATAAAAAACCCAGCAAGTCGGTTAAAAAACCTGGGAAAATTAAAAGCAGGGCAGCAAATGCTATTGCAGCACCTGAGATTACTTCATAGACAGGCGTTTCTTTTCTGCTTATTTGCGAAAATCCTGATCGTAGGGTATTGATACCCTCATATTTTGCATAATAAACTCCAACCACCGCTGTTGTTATAATTAGAAAAATAGTTGAAATAGCTCCGATTTGAGATCCTATTTTTATTAATAAATAAATTTCAATAATGGGGACTAAAATAAGTATTAAAAATATTGAGTTCATTTGTCCTTAATCTAAATTGCTGGTTGAAATTAATCAACATAGTAATTAAGTTCATTGGATATGAATTACAGTTTTGAATATATAGACATAATACTGTTGGCGATGATAGCGGGTTTTATTTTTTTGAGATTGAGAGGCATTTTGGGGAAAAGAACTGGATTTGAGGGAAAACCTAACCCACAATTTAAGGAAATTTTAAAAAATGTTAAAGTTGATAATTTAAAAAAGAAAGTTGTTAATACTTTCGATCAAGATGCTCAAAAAGAATTTTTGAAAGGTGCTAGAATTGCATACGAAACGATAATTACTGACTTTAGTGATAATGATAATAAAATTACAACTAGTAAACCATTGTTAGATAAGCAAATATTTGATCAATTTACTCAAGCACTTAATCAAAGAAAAGAAAAAGGCTATTTTGCAGAAATTACTTTTATTGGCATTAATTCAGCTGAAATAAAAGAACATAAAAAAAATGGCAATATATTAAATGTGACAGTAAACTTTATTGCAGAAGTAATAACATGTATAAAAGACAAAGATAAAAATATTATTTCTGGTGATCCAGAAAAAATTAAAAGAATATATGATACCTGGGTATTTTCAAGAGATACAACTTCACCAAATCCTAATTGGCTTCTTGTTAACACTTTAAATTAATTGAGTAACAATATTTCAAAAAAAGACAAGAAAGATTGGCTTCAATTTATAAATAGTAAAGAAAAGTTATACGATAAAGATAAAAAGATAAAAATTAACAACAGATTAGGAACAAGATCAATTGATTTACATGGTTACACCCTTGATGAAGCAAACACAATTATTAAAAAATTTATTTTGAAAAGCTTTGATGAGGGTGTTGATAAATTAATAGTTATAACAGGTAAAGGAATTCATTCTAATAATGAAAATGATCCATTTATCTCAAAAGATTTAGGAATATTAAAAAACTCAGTTCCTAATTATATTCAAAACAATAAAGATTTAATGAAAAAAATTATAGAGATAAAGGATGCAGATATTAAAGATGGTGGTAGTGGCGCTTTTTATATATATTTAAAAAAATTTTAAAAAATAAATCGTTAATCATTTAAAATGTTTATTTGGCTTGCCTCATACCCAAAAAGTGGAAATACTTTATTGAGGTCAATGCTAGCAGCATATTTTTTTTCCAAAGATGGTATTTATAATTTTTCTTTAATTAGAAATATAATGCAATTCCCAAGTACCAATTTGTTCAAAAACCTAGGTATTGATGTTAATAATCAAAAAGAGGTTGTTAAAAATTATATAAATGTTCAGGAAAGTTTTAATAAAAAGAATTCTGTTCAATTTCTCAAAACTCACAGCTATCTATTTAATATAGAAAATCATGCCTTTACTGATTTGAACAACTCTTTAGGTGTAATTTACTTAGTGAGAGATCCAAGAAATGTAGTGACATCGTGGGCAAGGTTTGCAAATGTTTCGATTGAAAATGCTGCAAACACCCTAATTAATGTTAAGCATTTTGGGGGCGATGAAAAGACACAAGAACCAATAGTGCACATGGGCACTTGGGATGGAAATTTTCAAAGTTGGAAATCGTTTAAACATCAAGAAAGATATTTATTAATTAAGTATGAGGATTTAATAGCAGATAGAGAAAAGTATTTTTTGGAAAGTCTTAAATTTATATATAAGCTGAATAATAATGACTTTATTTTGGACAAGTCTAAATTTAAAAATGTTTTAGACACAACTAGTTTTGAGAAACTTCAACGACTTGAAAAAAAGGAGGGTTTTTTTGAGGCAAAGAAGGATAAAAAAACAGGAAAAAAAATCCCTTTTTTCAATCTAGGTCCCAAAAATGATTGGAAAACATTGTTAGATCAAAAGATAAGGGAAAAAATTGAAAAAGCATTTAGAAAAGAAATGATTGAATTAAATTACTTGCAATGATTATTTGGTTAGCATCATACCCAAAAAGTGGAAACACACTAGCGAGAACAATGCTGTCTGCGTATTTTTTTACAAAAGATGGAAATTTTAATTTTAATTTACTTGAGAATATTAAACAGTTTCCAGATAAAAATGTTTTTAAAAATCTTGGAATAAACACTGATACAGAAATTGAAATCGTTAAAAATTATATAAAGGCACAAGAGGAAATCAATAAGAGAGACGGTGCCTCTATAAGGTTTTTGAAAACTCATAGTGCATTACATGACATAAATGGATATTCATTTACCAATTTACAAAATACTTTGGGAGCCATATATATAGTTAGAGACCCAAGAAAAATTATTAATTCCTATGCAAATCATGCAGATATTTCATTAGAAGAAGCAACAAATAGAATTTTAGAAGTCAGACAATTAGGAGGCAATGCTGAGCTGGAGAATAAAACCATTATCCACGCAGGATCCTGGGCATCAAATTATAATTCATGGAAAGAATTTAAGAAGGTAAATAAATATTTACTGGTAAAATATGAAGATTTAGTTGAAGATCCAAAAACTGCATTTATCTCAATTTTAAAATTTATTTATAGACTAACAAATTCTAATTTTAAAATAGATCATAAAAAACTTGAAAATACGCTTAATACGACTTCATTTAATAATCTTCAGGCCTTAGAAAAATCAAACTACTTTTCTGAGTCTTATAATAAAAAAAAGGGTGATGTAAAATTTTTTAAATATGGAAAAAAAAATGATGGAAAAAAAAATGTACCACGTAATTTGAGGGAAAACTTAGAAAAAAATTTAAAAACAGAAATGGAGGAGCTTGGTTATTTGTAAAAGAATTTGATTTATAGGATAAATTTTGAAAGATCTGTATCTTTAATCAAGTTTTCTAAATTTTTATCTATATAACTTTTATCAATCGTAATTTTTTCACCCGCTCGATCTGTTGCAGTAAAGCTGATTTCATCTAAAATCTTTTCAATAATGGTATGTAACCTTCTGGCACCAATATTTTCTACAGTCGTATTGACTTCTGAAGCTATCGTGGCAATTGCATCTATGCCATCATCTGAAAATTCAAGATCAACATTCTCAGTCTTTAAAAGGGCCACATATTGTTTTATTAAACTGAAATCAGGTTCTCTTAAGATTCTTTTAAAATCTTCACTTGTTAAAGCTTCTAATTCTACTCTAATTGGTAACCTGCCCTGTAATTCAGGAAGTAAATCAGATGGTTTTGCAAGCTGGAAAGCGCCTGATGCAATAAATAAAATATGATCTGTTTTAATCGGACCATGTTTAGTATTAACAGTTGTCCCTTCAATTAAAGGCAACAAATCTCTCTGAACACCTTCTCTTGATACATCTCCTCCAACTCTATCTGTTCTTGCAGAAATTTTGTCAATTTCATCTAAGAACACAATTCCATTATTTTCGGTTGATAGTTTTGCTGCTTTAATAATTTTGTCTTGTTCAATTAATTTGTCAGATTCATCATTAATTAAAATCTCATGAGATTCTTTAACCGTCATTTTCTTCTTTTTCTCTTTATTACCCATTGATTTGCCAATCATTTCTCCAATATTGATCATGCCAACATTTGCACCAGGCATTCCAGGTATTTCAAAAGAAGCACCACTTGAGCCAGTATCGCTAACTGCTATTTCAATTTCATTGTCATCTAAATCGCCATTTCTTAATCTTTTTCTAAAACTTTCTCTTGTAGCCAAACTTGCTTTTTTACCAACCAAAGCATCTAAAACTTTTTCCTCTGCTGCTTTTTGAGCTTGTGCAAAAACTTCTTTTCTTTTTTTTATTTTTTCCATCGAGATTGCAATCTCGATTAAATCTCTTACGATTTGTTCTACATCTCTTCCTACGTAACCAACTTCTGTAAATCTCGTAGCTTCTACTTTAACAAATGGGGCTTCTGCAAGTTTTGATAGTCTTCTTGAAATTTCGGTTTTACCTACCCCAGTTGGTCCAATCATTAAAATATTTTTAGGTAAAACTTCATTCTTCATTTCACCTTTAAGGGCTTGTCTTCTCCATCTATTTCTTAAAGCAACCGCAACGGCTCTTTTTGCTTTATTTTGCCCAACAACAAATCTATCTAATTCAGAAACAATTTCTCTTGGAGACAAAGAGCTTACTAAAGAAGTTTCTTCTTTTTGATTTTTCTCTTTTCTATGTAGTTGTGTTACGTTTGAGTCCATTATATTTTTTCAATCTTTACATTATCATTTGTGAAAACACATATATCCGCAGCAACTTTGATTGCTTTTTTTGCAACTTCTTCAGCAGACATATTGCTTTCTATTAAAACTTTTCCAGCAGCAAGAGCATAATTTCCTCCTGAACCAATTCCAATTACGTCACCCTCGGGCTCTAAGACATCCCCAGTTCCAGAAATTATATAACTATTATTTTTATCTCCTACCGCCATCAATGCTTCTAACCTTCTTAAATATTTGTCTGTTCTCCAATCTTTAGCCAATTCAACAGCAGCCCTTGACAAGTTACCTGCGTGTTTTTCTAGTTTTCCTTCTAACCTTTCAAATAAAGTTAATGCATCCGCAGTTGAACCTGCAAATCCAGCAACTACATCTCTTTTTTCAATTTTTCTAACTTTTGAAGCTGTGCTTTTAACAACAGTATTTCCCATACTTACTTGTCCATCACCAGCAACTACTACTTCATTGTTTTTTCTTACTAGTACAATTGTTGTCATAATTAATAAATGGTAACTATTTTTGATACTTCAAGTCTTGAGACTGATATTGATATAGTTGGATTATGTATGTATACCATTAAAATTATATGGCTAGAAAAGGAAAAGTATCTCGAAAAACAAAAGAAACCAGCATTAATGTTGAAGTAAATATTGATGGCAAAGGTATATACCAAATTGACACTGGTATTGGTTTCTTGGATCACATGCTTGAACAATTATCAAAGCATTCTTTAATTGACTTAAAAGTTAAAGCAAAAGGAGATACTCATATCGATCTTCACCATACAACAGAAGACACCGGTATTGCAATTGGAGAGGCTTTAAAAAAAGCTGCAAAAAAATTTGTAGGAATAAAAAGATATGCTCATACTGTTATTCCAATGGACGAAACATTAACTAGGATTGCAATAGATGTTTCGAACAGACCCTATTTAATTTGGAAAGTAAAATTGAAAGTTGAGAAACTAGGCGAGATGGACACAGAGTTGTTTAAAGAATGGTTTCAAGCATTTTCACAATCAGCTGGTATTACGATGCATGTTGAAAATATTTATGGTGATAATAGTCATCACATAATTGAGTCTTGTTATAAAGCATTAGCAAGATCATTAAGAGCTGCATTAGAGATGGATCCAAGAAATAAGAAGAGCGTACCATCCACTAAAGGCTCATTATAAGTTTAATGAACGTCACAATTGTTGATTATAATTCGGGCAATATAAGCTCAGTAATTAACTCCTTTAAGGAAGTTGCCAAAGGTAAAGTAAATATCGAAGTAACTTCAGATTTAAATCAGATTAAATCATCTGATAAAGTTGTTTTACCGGGTCAAGGTTCGTTTAAAAGTTGTGTTGATGCACTTAATAAAATAAGTGGTTTAGTAGACACTTTAAATGAGTTTGCAATTAATAATAAAAAACCTCTTCTTGGAATTTGTGTTGGATTGCAAATGTTTGCAAACATTGGTTACGAAGAAACTGAAACTAAAGGTCTTGGGTGGGTTTCAGGCAAAGTATCAAAAATCAATAATCAGCATGGAAAGTTTAAACTTCCTCATATTGGCTGGAACCAAATTAATATTGTAAAAGAAAGTAAAATTTTTAAAGGTATAGAAAATAACTCTCACATGTATTTTGTACATAGTTATGAATTTATACCTGAAGATAAATCTGTAATTTCTGCAACAACAGAATATTCATCGATTATTGCTTGTTCTGTTGAAAAAGAAAATATTTACGGAACACAATTTCATCCTGAAAAAAGTGATAAGTCAGGATTAAAAATGATAGATAATTTTTTGAAACTATAGAATGAAAAACATAGACTTAAGTTTCTTTGTTGGAAAAAATTTGAATGATTTAATGAAAAAAGGAGATCAACTTTTTAATGATAATCTTGAGGGTAAAATTCATGCTCATAAAATTTATTCAGAATTATTAGAACATGTACCAAATATTTATGCTAGCACAAACGAACATGCTTATAGGGGTATGATAAGACAAAAAATTTGGGATTGTGAAAGATCTTTTTTTTGGAATGAAAAATACACATCACAAGCAGGACAAGACAAAATTATTAAAAAAAAATTTTTTGATAGAAAAAAAAATGGATTTTTTGTTGAGATAGGCGCTTACGATGGAATTAATGGAAGTAATTGTTATCATTTTGAAAGATTTCTAAATTGGGATGGAATTGCTATTGAGCCCTCAAAAATTCAATTTGAAAAATTAAAAAAAAATAGGAAGTGTAAAGTTCTAAATAATGCAATTAGTGACGAGGTAAAAGACGTTGAATTTATTGAAGTAACAGAGGGTCTTACTCAGATGAGTGGGATTAATGATAATTCATTTAAGAGAAATATTAACATTATTTCAAAAAATCAATTAAGCAAAACTAAATCCATAAATCTCAAAACCATTACTTTTGAAGAAATAATACCCAAAAATATAGATATAGATTATCTATCTATAGATATTGAGGGAGGAGAAATGAATTTATTAAAATCAATAGACTTTAAAATTAACAACATCAAAGTTATTTCCGTAGAGAACAATATACCAAAAGAACAAAATTTTAAAAATTTTTTTGAAGCTAAAAATTTTACTTACTTTGATAGAATTGGGCAAGATGAAATATTTTATAACAACGAGTATTTTAAATTTTGATAAATGAAGATTTTTCCAGCGATAGATATTAAAGATAAAAAGTGTGTGAGATTAGTCAAAGGAGACTTTGATAACAAAACTGAATATGAAATAACTCCAGTTGAACAAGCTGGGAAATACAAAGATCATGGTTTTAAAAACTTACATATAGTTGATTTAGATGGAGCTTTAACAGGAGAAACAGATAATTTAGATATTATTCAAGAAATAGTAAAAAAATTTGATCTTAAAATCGAAATTGGCGGAGGTATCAGAAATTTTGAAAGTATTCAGAAATATACTGATGCTGGTGTTGAAAAAGTTATTTTAGGAAGTGCCGCCATAAAAGATAAAAATTTTTTAAAAGGAGCTTGTGAAAAATTTCCAAATAAAATTGCTTTAGGTTTGGATGCTAAACATGGATATTTATTAGTCTCAGGCTGGAAAGAAAATTCAAATCAATCAACTTTGGATTACTTGAAAGAAGTAAATGATTATGGTGCAAGTAGATTGATTTATACTGATATTAATAGAGATGGAACGAAGCAAAGTCCTAATTTTGAAGAGACATTAAAAGTTGCTAATACTTCTAATTGTCCTGTAATTATATCTGGTGGAGTTTCGTCAATTGATGACATTAAAAAAGCGAAAGAATTAAACAATAAAAATATTGAAGGCATTATAGTTGGAAAAGCTATCTATGATGGTGATATTAAGTTAAATGAATTAGTTAAGGAATTAGATGCTTAAGAATAGAATAATACCTTGTTTGGATGTTAAAAATGGACGTGTAGTTAAAGGTATTAATTTTGTTGATTTAAAAGACGCTGGTGATCCTGTTGAACAGGCAAAAATTTATTCTGATGGTGGAGCGGATGAAATTTGTTTTTTAGATATTACAGCTTCAAATGAAAATAGAGATACAATTTATGATGTTGTAGAAAAAACCTCAAAGAAATGCTTTGTTCCTCTGACTGTTGGAGGTGGCGTTAGAAGTGTTGAGGATATCAATAAACTACTAAATTGTGGTGCAGATAAAGTATCAATCAATACTGCTGCAGTACAAAATCCAGAAGTAGTAGTAGAAAGTTCTAAAAAATTTGGGTCACAATGTATTGTGGTAGCGATAGACGCTAAAAAAAATGGAGATAAATGGGGAATTTTCACCCATGGCGGAAGAAATAATACTGGTATTGACGCACTATTATTTGCAAAAAAAATGGAAGATAGTGGAGCAGGCGAGCTTCTAGTTACTTCTATGGATAGAGATGGTACTCAAGTTGGTTATGATATTGATTTAATGTCTAAGATATCTTCAAAAGTAAATATTCCAGTAATTGCATCTGGTGGAGTTGGAAATTTAGATCATTTAGTAGATGGAATTAAATTAGGAAATGCAAGTGCAGTTTTGGCAGCATCAATATTTCACTATGGCAAGTATTCCATAAAAGAAGCTAAGGATTATTTGGATTCAAAAGGAATTCCTGTTAGAATTTAATATGCTTAATACATTAGAAAACTTAATAAAACTTGCAAGAGAGAGAAAATTTTCACCTGTTGAAGGTTCATACACTAACAAGTTGCTTGCAGATAAATCGTTAAGCAAGGCAAAAGTTTTAGAAGAAGTTAATGAATTGATAGAAGCAGTAGAGGAAAATTCCAATAAAATTCACGAAGCTGCAGATGTATTTTACCATTTGCTAATGTATTTAGAGGCTAATAATGTAAAAATTGAAGAAGTAATGTCGGAGTTAGAAAAAAGAAAAAAATGAGTTACGACCAAAATAATATTTTTGCAAAAATTTTACGTGGAGAAATTCCTTGTAATAAGATTTACGAGGATGATTTTGTTTTGTCATTTCACGATATCAATCCACAAAAAAAAATTCATGCTTTAGTTATTCCTAAAGGTAAATATATTGATTTAGATGATTTTAGTCTGAATGCTTCTTCAGAAGAGATGGTTGGATTATTAAAAGGCATTAATATAGTTGCTAAAAAGCTTGGTATTTCAACAGATGTAGGACAGGGATATAGAGCTTTAGTAAATATCAGTGATTATGGTGGACAAGAAGTTCCCCATTTACACTTTCATCTTTTTGGAGGTGAACGAGTAGGAAAAATGGTTGAGTGACTGAGGAAGTTAAAAGAAATTATCTTGAAATTAATTCACTCAAAGATCTTAAAGAGGGAAATAAACCATTAGAAGATTATTCTTTGAGTTTAATTGATCCGATTAATTTTCAATTAAATAAATTTTTTTATAAAAATATAGGTAAAAATCATAAATGGGTAGACAGACTTACTTGGTCAGAAGAAAAATGGATTAATTACGTTTCCTCTAAAAATGTTAATTCATATGTTTTAAAACATAAGGATGATTTAGCAGGATTTTTTGAATTAATTTTTCATCCAGAAAATAATGAAACAGAAATTGCATATTTTGGTATTTTAGAAGAATATCAAAACAAAAAATTAGGATCCTTTTTATTATCAGAAGCCATTAAAAAATCCTTTATAAACGATACCAAAAGAGTTTGGGTACATACTTGTTCTTTAGATCATAAAAATGCTTTAAACAATTATATTTCAAGAGGTATGAAAATATTTAAAACTGAAATATTAAATATTTAATTTCGAGCAGGTATATTAAACAAGTTCTTAGACAGTACCCTGTTTTTTCTAATGGATGAAAGGAAGGTAATATTAAAATTTTGATACATGTCTGTGTTTTGCCAACCAATTAAATCATAACTTTGTTTGTCAAAAAATATATTTATTTCGTTATCATTTTCTAAAATTGTAAAATTAATTAGATTATTATCGATTGTTCTTTCTTTTAAGGATTTAATTTTCTTGATTAGAATACTTTTATCTAAAATAACCTTCAGGGGGGTTTTTTCTAAAGGATACCGATAATAGCTCGAAATAGTTTTAATAACTAAAGATTTTCCATTCGAAACTAAAATTTTATTGTTACTTCTTGCATATTCACAAAATATTTTTCTTGGATATTCTATCGTGCAATTACCATTCTCTATTTTGCCATTAACATTTTGTTCAAATTTAAAATCTAAATTTTTAGTATTTTCAAGATTTTGAATAATTTTTTTTTTAACATCAGCATTAGAATTAAATGTTAAAAAAAAGAAAATTATTACTAAGAAAAACCTTAACATCAGAGAACGTCTCTTTTACCAACATGATTAGCTTTACTTACAATTCCATCAGACTCCATCATATCAATAATTCTCGCAGCTCTGTTGTAACCAATTTGCAGTTTCCTTTGTAAAAAGGAAGTGGAAGCTTTTCCCTCTGATCTTATAATTTCTAAAGCTTGTTGATAGAGTTCGTCTTTATCACCTAGATTTTGGTTATCACCCATCTCCTTTTCATCTGCAAAATTTAAAATTTCATCAACATAATCAGGTTCAGCCTGTGATCTTAAAAAATTGTTTATTTGTTCAATTTCACCATCTGATACGAAAGGAGCATGAATTCTTACTATACGATTAGCTGAGGACATGTATAGCATATCACCTTTTCCTAGTAACTGCTCTGCTCCTTGTTCACCTAAAATTGTTCTACTATCTATTTTTGAAGTAACTTGGAATGATATCCTTGTTGGAAAATTTGCTTTAATTGTTCCAGTGATTACATCAACACTAGGTCTTTGAGTGGCCATAATAATATGAATCCCTGCTGCTCTTGCCATTTGTGATAATTTTTGGATATAGTTCTCAATTTCTTTGCCTGCTACCAGCATTAAATCTGACATTTCATCAACAACAACAACTATATAGGGCATTGGTAGTTTGTGCTTTGTATTATAGCTATCGATGTTTCTGACTCCTTCTTTAGTCATAAGTCTATATCTGCTCTCCATTTCCTTAACCACCCAACCAAGAACAGACGCAGCTTTTTTAGCTTCTGTTATTACAGGACACAATAAATGTGGAATTCCTTCATATGTTGAAAGTTCGAGCATTTTTGGATCTATTAAAATAAATTTACATTTTTCAGGTGTATGTCGATAGAGAAGAGACAAAATTATAGTATTGATACATACTGATTTTCCTGACCCTGTTGTACCTGCAATAAGTAGATGGGGCATTGATGATAAGTCTCCGACTATAGGTTCACCTGAAATACTTTTTCCTAATGCGATCGGCAATTTTATGTCTCTTTTTTTGAAATTAGGGTTGTTTAAAATTTCACTTAGATAAACATTTTCTCTAACATTGTTTGGTAGTTCAATGCCAACAGTATTGCTTCCTGGTATTGTAGCTATTCTTGCAGACTCTGAACTGGTATTTCTTGCAATGTCATCAGATAAATTAATTATTTTTGAAACTTTAACACCAGCTGCTGGTTCAAATTCATTTAAAGTTACTACTGGTCCATGGCTTACTTTCTTGATATTGCCATTAACACCAAAATCTAAGAGAATTTTTTCTAAAAATTCAGTATCTTGTGTTTCGCTTTTTTCAAGATTTTCTCTTTCTTTTTTAGAAGGCGTTTTCAATAAATCTAAGTATGGTAATTTAAATTTATTTGTATTTTTACTTTTACTCTCAGCCTTTATAAAAGGTAAATCCTCTTGAATAAGATTTTTTATTTCTTCTTGAGGGATATATTCACTGATTACTTCACTTTTATCAGTATAATTTTTCCCTTCTTTTTTTGTAAAAATTCGGTTTAAATTTTTAATTAATTTATAAAATTTTATTGGATGAAAATTAATACTTATTAAAAATAAAAAAATACTTAAAAAAATTAATAAATAGTAAAATATTACTTCGTTAATTGAAATTACTGAATTTAAAAATGTTTGATTTAAATAATTACCTATAAAGCCCCCGTTGCCATTTATGTACAGAGTAAAAGCTTCTGAATAAAAATACGCAAAAAATAAAGTACCTAGTATAGAATAAATTATCGCGAAGAATATATTTTCAAAAATTAAAAAAAATTCTTTGCTTTTTATAATGTTGATTCCACTTACAATTAAAGTAAATGAGAAAAAATACGAAACTAGGCCTATTGATTGAAAAAATACATCAGAAATAAAACTTCCATGAAAACCCAAAATATTTTCAATTTTTGTATTTTCTGGAAAAATGAAATTGGGGTCCTCTGGTGAATAGGTTAATAGTGCTAATAATAACAAAACGCCAGCACCAAAAATAGTTATCCCAAAAATTTCTGCTATCCTTTTAATAGTGAAATTAGCAAACAAATTAGCTGTTTTTTTTATATCCATATTTATGAATCAATTTTACCACTTTGTATCATCTAATTTTTGTTGTTAAAATTAAAAATAATATGAAGCTTTGTATAATAGGTAATAGTTTATCCGCCTTAACCTTGGCCAGTGCCTTAGTTAAAGAGAAAATTGCCGTTGATGTTTTTTTTAGTAAAAAAAAAGCCAAAAGCAATCTGACTAGAACAATAGGAATTTCGAAAAGCAATATCGAATATTTTAATGCCAATATGCTCAATATAGAAAAATTTATTTGGAAATTAAACAAAATAGAAATTTATACTGACAATTTAAAAAATGAAAAATTATTAAATTTTGAAGATCAAAAGAAATACCTCTTTTCGATTATAAAGAATAGTAAACTTCAAGATCTTTTACAAAATAATTTAAATAAAAATAAATTTTATAAGGCAAAAGTTTTTAATAAAAAAAAAAATTTAAGCAAAAATTATGATTTAGTTATTAACACTGATTTTAATAATCCAATTATGAAGAAATTTTTTTCAAAAAAAATAATCAAAAGCTATAACAGTATTGCTTATACTACTGTAATTTCTCATGAAAAATTAAAAAATAATATTGCTGTCCAAATTTTTACTAAAAAAGGGCCTATCGCATTCTTGCCTA
This sequence comes from uncultured Pelagibacteraceae bacterium, assembly GCA_902523515.1. Taxonomy (GTDB): domain Bacteria; phylum Pseudomonadota; class Alphaproteobacteria; order Pelagibacterales; family Pelagibacteraceae; genus Pelagibacter. The sequence goes on along the minus strand of CABYZT010000001.1, from coordinate 73,366 downwards.
TTTCTAATTCTCAAACTTCTATAGTTTTTTCAATTCATAATTCTCAACTAAAAAAGAACGAAAATATTTATGAATTAATAAAATTTCATAACTTAGTTTATAAAATTAATAAATTCGAAAAAGTTGAATTGGCTGAATTAAAATCTTTTAATTTAAGATCTTATTATAAAGAAAATGTTTTAGCCTTTGGTGATTTAATTCATAAAATTCATCCCTTAGCTGGGCAAGGATTTAATATGACAATTAGAGATACGATGATTTTTATGAAAATAATCAAAAATAAATTATCTTCAGGCTTACCAATTGATTCATCTGTAAATAAAGAATTCGAAAAAAAATCTAAACATATGAATTTTATATTTTCAAACAGTATTGATTTTGTTTATGAATATTTTAATTTTGAAAGAAAAATTCAAAATAACCTTTTAAGTAAATCAGTTCAAATTATCGGTAATTATAAACCTATAAATAGTATATTTACAAAAATTGCTGATAAAGGAATTTTTATTTGATTTACTGAAGAGTTGTATTTTCATAAATATCGTGAGAATAAGTCTTCAATATTTCTGATATTTTTTTTTTCCTGTCTTCTAAAGTTTTAGCTTCGAGCAGTATTTGTTTTTCTTCTAATGAAAAAGGTGATGCCATAGATAGTGCATTAATTGTTTCACCAAGACTTTGTTTTTCTAAACCTTTCCAATTTATTATAAATCCTTTTTTTTCAAATAATGATTTTAAATCTTTGAAGATTAATTCAAGATCAGAAAATTTAAGGTCTAGTCTATCCTCATTAAGATCCTCTGAATATGAATTAAAATCAGTTTCTAAAACTCTGTATTTTTTATATGTTTCTAATTCTGTAACCATTTTAAATCTTATTAATCCTTTTAATTCAATTAAATAGCGCCCATCTTCAGTTTCTTTGAAAGTAGTTATTTTGCCTAGACATCCAACCTCATGCAAATCAGGTTTATCATTTTCATTAAATGTTTTTTTTGGTTGTATCATGCCCAAAAATTTATTTGACTTCATGCAATCGTTGATCATATCAATATATCTAGGTTCAAAAATGTTAAGAGGAACAGTTGTTTTAGGAAAAATGATAAAATTACTTAATGGAAAGACAGGAATTTTTTTTGGTAAATCAATTATTTTCATGAATTTTAAATTTGATTGTATAAAATAATTTATAAATGGATAATACAATAATCAATTTAAAATCTCTACTTTTAAATGCTTACGATCATCTAAAAAAAAAAAATTATAATAAAGGCAAAATATTATTAGAAAAAATTAATTCAATTAACCCTAATATATTTGAGGTAAATTACAATCTGGCAATTATAAATTCTCAACTGAGCAATTTTGACACTGCGATTTCTTATTTCAATAAAGCAAAAAAAATAAATCCAAATGTTGTTTCTCTTTATAATAATTTAGGAGTAGCCTACGAAAACAATCAAGATATTGATTTAGCACTTAAAACATACAAAAAAGCTATTGACGTTGATTCAAAAAATTCTTTAGCATTCTTTAATCTAGGAACATTATATAAGAAAAATAATATTATTGAAAAAGCAGAATATAACTTAATAAAATCAATAGATTTAGATCCAAATTTTTTTCCCTCATATAACAATTTATTTGATTTGTATGACAGATCAAATCAAATAGAAAAATATAGTGAGCTTTTAAAAAAAGCACTAAACTTTTTTAAGGACAATAATATTACAAATTTATATTCTGGAATTCATGAATATAAAAAAAAAAATTACCAAAATTCAATAAAATTTCTAGAAAATATAAATTTTGATAAAAAGGAGTATAAGAAAAATATCCATAGATATGGAGTTTTAGCAAAATGTTATGATCAATTAAAAAAATATAATAAAGCATTTTATTATTTTTCTATTAATAATAACTCAGTTAACGAGTATTACGGACATGGTATTAATGAAAAAAATTATATTAAGTATGTAAAACAAAGAATAGATTTTTTTGAGAATTTTAATGTTAAAAAATGGAAACTAAATTTAGAAAATAATAAAATATCTGATCCAATCTTTTTGATTGGTTTTCCTAGATCAGGAACTACACTTTTAGATACTATTCTTAGAACAAATAAATCTGTAGAAGTATTAGAGGAAAAGCCCATAATAAAAAATTTTCTAATAAAATTAGAACAAAAAACAAAAAATAATTTTAATCACCTTGAAAACTTGGATGAAAATTATGTTAAAGAAATGCAAAAATTTTATTTTAGTGAAAGAAGTAAATTTTTAGACAATAAAAAAGCAAACATTGTAATAGATAAACTGCCATTAAATATCGTTCATGTTGGTGAAATCGTAAGGTTTTTTCCTAAAGCAAAATTTATTTTTGCTTTAAGGCATCCTTATGACTCTGTTTTAAGCTGCTTCATGCAACATTTTACATTAAATCCAGCTATGAAAAATTTTTTGAATATAGAAACCTCAGGATACTTATATGACTTGGTGATGAGATTGTGGGTAATATACAGAAAAAATTTCGAATTAAATTTTCATATAATAAAATATGAGAATATTGTTTTGGATTTTGAAAAAACAACAAAAAATATATTTAAATTTATTAACATTCCCTGGTCTGATGACATTAAAAATTTTCATCTTACTGCAAAAAAAAGAATTGATATCTCTACTCCTAGTTACAATCAGGTAACTTCGCCTTTGTATATTAATTCAATAAATAGATGGAAAAATTATGAGGAAAAATTGAAATGTTTGAAAGTATATTTAGACCAATGGGTTAAGTATTTTGATTATAAATTTTAATTATTTTGATATTTTAAAATGATATTTTGGATAGCATCATACCCTAAAAGTGGAAATACATGGGTTAGAGCTTTATTATCATCCTATTATTTTTCTGAAGATGGTTTTTTTAATCAAAAATTACTTAAAAAAATTGGTCAATTTCCAGAGAAAAATTATTTTAAAGATTTTGATTATAATCCCAGAAAAATTATTGATACCTCAAATTTTTGGATTCGGGCTCAGGAAATAATTAATGAAGACAAAAATATAAAATTTTTCAAAACTCATAACGTGCTTGGCTCAATAAATGATAATAGATTTACCAACAAAGAAAATACTTTAGGAGCAATATATATAATACGCGATCCTAGAAATGTTATTACGTCAATACAGAATCATTATGAACTTGATCAAGAAGAAGCATTAAAATTTATGCTTAATGAGAAAAAATATATTTACAATTTTCATACAAAGAATGATTACAGTGATTTCCAATTTATAAGTTCTTGGGAAAAAAATTATCAATCTTGGACAAAACAAAAACAATTTTCAATTAAATTAGTCAAATATGAGGATTTGTATAAAAACACTTATGAAACATTTAAGGAAATAATAACATTTATTGAAAAAACTATTGGGACTAATAAACAGTTTGATAAAAAGAGAGCTCAAAATTCAGTCAATTCTACAACTTTTGAAAAAATGAAAAATATCGAGAAAAAGAAGGGATTTGTTGAGTCTGTTTTATCGAAAAATGATACAAATAAAATTCCTTTTTTTCATTTAGGTCCTAATAACGACTGGAAAAAAATTTTTAATAAGGAATACCATAAAAAATTAAATTCGATTTTTAAGATTATTCTTAAAGAATTAAAATATTTAGATTAAAATCAATTTTCTTATTGCTTGCATTTCTAAAACTCACTAACTATAATATTTTCATAAGCGGGCATAGCTCAGTGGTAGAGCGTCTCGTTGCCAACGAGAAGGTCGAGGGTTCGACCCCCTTTGCCCGCTCCAAAAAATATTATGAGTGATTTAGCTAATAAAAAATGTGTTCCTTGTGAAGGTAATATCCCTCCATTTACTGCTGAAGAAATACATAAATATCTAAAAAAAGTCGATGGCTGGGAAGTCTTAGAAGATAAAATTGACGGCTTTCATTTAATTAAAAGTTTTAAATTTGATAATTTTTTGCAAAGTCAGGAATTTGTAAATAAAGTTGGAGAAATAGCTGAATTAGAGGGTCACCACCCTGATTTATGGTTTGGATGGGGTTATGCGAGAATTAAAATATTTACACATGCAATTAAAGGTCTAGCAGAGAGTGATTTTATTCTAGCCGCAAAAATAGATCAAATATCTAATGTCTAAAGTGTCTTGTCTTTGAAAAAAGAAGCACGGTGTCTGTTTCATTTGCAAAGTTAATTATTTCTTTATCTCTAATTGAGCCTGAGGGCTGAACTACTGCTCTGACACCGGATTGGACTAATTTTTCAATACCATCTACAAAAGGAAAGAATGCATCTGAGGCTGCAACTAAATTATGATTCTGAAGATTAAATTTTTTCATTTTGTTAATTGCTATTTGACAACTGTCCAATCTACTTGGTTGACCAGAACCGATTCCAACAGTAGTTTCATTAGATGCTAATACTATTGCATTTGATTTAACATATCTGCAAACATTGAAAGCAAAAATAAGATCTTTAAGTTGTTGGGTTGTTGGTTTTCGTTTTGAGACGATTTTAAAATTTTTGGTTGAAAATAAATTTAAGTCCTCAGATTGTATCATTATATTTTGGTTGAATGATATAAATTTAAGAAGTTCTTCTGATGTATAATTTGTTCCGTCGATTAATCTTAATTTTTTTTTTGCTTTTAAAATTTTGATTGCACTGCTTTCAAATCCATTTGCGATAATCACTTCTAAAAATAATTTATTTAGTTCTATGGCTAAATTTTTAGTAATTTTAAAGTTACAAGAAACTATTCCACCAAAAGCACTTATGGGATCACAAGAAAGAGCAGATTTGTAACTCTCTAAATGGTTATTTTTTGTTGAAACTCCACATGGATTTGCATGTTTAACTATGACCGTTCCTTTACCCTTTGGTAAAGATCTTGATATTGTTAGAGCACTAAATATATCATTATAATTATTGTAACTTAGTTGTTTTCCATGAATTTGTTTTAAATTTGTATTTGAACCGCTTGAATAGATTGCACTTTGTTGGTGAGGATTTTCTCCATATCTAAGTTGTTCAGTAAGATTTCCATGAAAAATTTTTTTATCTGGGAAAATAGTATTTGTTTTTTTATTAAAATAGTCTGAAATAACAGAGTCATAATATGCTGTTTCTGTGAAAGCTATCCTTGATAATTTTTCCCTAAAACTTAAGGAAGTGGATCCTTTGAACTTTTTTAATTCTTCAATTAATTCCTCATACTGATCTGAAGAGGTTATTACAGTCACATCATTATAGTTTTTAGCTGCAGACCTAACCATTGTGGGACCACCTACATCAATATTTTCTATAATTTTTTTATGGTTTTTTGTTTTTTTAAGAGTGTTCTCAAATGGATAAAAATTGACAACAACTAAATCTATATTCTCAAAACCATTTTTTTTTAGATCTTTTAAGTGAGATTTTTTTTCTCTTTTATTTAAAATTCCTGCATGGATTTTTGGATGAAGAGTTTTTACTCTGCCCTCCAAAATCTCAGGTGAATTAGTAAAATTAGACACCTCTAAACATTTAAATTTTAATCTTTTAATTTCTTTATATGTACCACCAGAGCTAATTATTTTTATTTTATTTTTTTTTAAAATATTTAATAACGGTTTTAAGTTTTTTTTATCAGATACAGAAATAAGAGCTGTTTTTATTTTTTTCTTCATTATAATTTATTGATCTCCCACTTTATTATCTGTTCTTTTTCATTATTTATACCTGAGATAAAAATATTTTGGTTTTCTTTATATGAATTTTTATTACCGAAATATAAACCATTATCAATATCAATTTCAAAGTTATCACAACTAAATTTCCAACCTTCATCATCTAATTCAATTAGTATAGATTTGTTATCTTGTGTTTTCATCACTTTTGAGTTTGGATCTAGATGAAATCTAATATCAAATTTAATTTCTTTATTTGAATTTTTTCTAAATAACTTATCATAGCCAATAAATTTCATTTGTTCTGGGTAGAACTCAATTTCTCTCTCATAAATGGTTCCAAATTTAATTAAATATCCATCATGTGTACCTGATATTTTCCAATAATTATTTTCAAAAACTACATTTTTTTTTGATATTTTTAGTCCTTTATCAGTAATTAAATTTTGTTGATGCTTAACAAAATTACAAGAAGAATAATCCTCAATTGTTAAAGCACAATGAAGAGATGTGCTTCTTGATAATTTATTAAATTTATTATTTTTATCTGAGTAATAACCAGCATTTGAAATTAATTTTTTATCATTTGAAAATATTTCAAATGATAAAGCACCTGCTTGATAGTCATTGGAAAAGGTTTTATTAGGACTAGAACCTAAATCAGCAGCGAGAATTATTTTTTTATTTTTAAGAATTGCATAACCCCCTAGTTCATTAATTTGATTTTTAAAAGTGTAACCAAACCTTTTTAAGTATTGATCAAATTCTTTATTTTCAGAGGAATAATTACCATTAAAAAAAATATCTTGTTTAATATTTTGCCATATGAAAGCGTAACTTGAGCCCAAATAATAAATGGTTTCTTCAATATATTCAGGAATTAAACTCTGAGATTCTTTAAACCACTCTCTAATAATAATAAAATATTTTAAATAAAATATTAGTTGTCGGATATTTCTTGATTTTGGAAAGCCTTGATTGTCAATTGAGGATTTAATGATATTTTTTAATAAATTCAATCCATTTAAAAGATATTGTTTTTCATTTTTGTAAGCTAATCCAGTTAAAATTATTGCAGCACACCCTATCATTTTATTTTCTACTTCTTTTGAGTTTTTGATTTCATTTAACAAATGATTAGTTTGTTTTTGGATCATGTGATCAAAAGCAGATCTGTATTCTTGATCACTATCTTCATAAGTGAGTTGATGATTTGATAACCATGAAATAATTCTTTTTGCTGTTAAATCAAATTCCCAGCTTTTTTTCTGATATTTACTATTATTTGAAATCCAATTTTTTATAACTGTTTGTGTAGTTTTTTTTGAAGATTTTAAATCTAAGCTAAAAAACCAAAAAAAATTATTTAATTTTTCATAATCCTTTGGACTTAAATTATTTTGCCAAATTGATTCAATAGCAAAGTCTTCAATTTTGTATTTTTTATTCTGGAATTTTATTATAGACGAAAGCAAATGAGGACTTGGTTTATATTCAAAACTATTTCCAAAAGTTTTTGATATCTTTTTTTCGTAAAAATTTGAATTTTGATAAATTGATTTAAAGCTATCTCTTATATTTAAATAAAATTGACCTAAAATGCCTAAGGAATTTGTATTAATCATTAACTTATTTTAATTTTAATAAATTAATATTTTTCTTTATGTCTCCATCATTACTTTTAAATACTGTAGTACCAGAAACAAGAATGTTAGCACCAGCATCAATTGCACTTTTGCAGTTATCAAAATTGATTCCACCATCAATTTCTATGTCAAAATCTAAATTTTTTTGCTCTCTTATTTTTTTTAATTCTTTAATTTTATTTAAAACTTCTGGCATAAATTTTTGCCCCCCAAATCCAGGATTTACACTCATAATTAAAACTAAATCTATTTGATCTAATAAATCTATTATTAAATCAATTTTAGTTTCGGGATTAAGTGAGACACCAACTTTTTTATTTTTTTCTTTTATTCTTTTAATTGAATTTTCTAAATTATCAGTTGCCTCAGGATGAATAGTAATAATATCTGCTCCTGCATCAGCATAAGCATCTATATATTTATGCACTGGTGATATCATCAAATGTACGTCAAATTTTAATGAACAATGCTTTCTAAGAGCTTTAATTACTGGTGGTCCTATTGTTAAATTAGGAACAAAATGACCATCCATTACATCTACATGAATCATATCAGCCCCACCAGCTTCAAGTCTTTTTATTTCTGACCCTAACTGACTAAAATCAGCTGACAGTATTGATGGTGAGATTTGTATATTTTTCATTGATTACTAGATTAACTAGTATCAATTTTAAAAATTAAAATGAATTAAAAAATTGATAAATTTGTCTAGAAATTTCACTCTCCAACGGAAATGACAACATTCCCATGACTGAATAGCCTAAGATCCAAGGCATTAAATAAAATCTAATCATGTAGAAAAACCAAGCAACATACAATGGCACCAATGGCCCAATGATAAATGAGGGTGTTATTGGTTTAAATAATTTTATTAGAGGATTGGTGTATTTCACAAATACTCTCATGAAAAAGAATTGTGAGTCTTCTCTTTGAAAAATATTCATCGCCACTCTTCCAATTAGAGTCCACATGATAATTCCAAGTAAATAATCAATAAAATATATTAAAGGATGAAAATTTGCAGACATTCAAAATTTATATTGGAAAAAGTAGTGAAATAAAAGGGGCGAAATTAATCGCCCCTTTAAAAGATTTATTTAGTGTGATTTACCAAGAATTGATTTACCACTTGGTACACGTACATCATCAACCATTTTTTGAGTAGCTTTATCTGGTTCTGCAGTCATTAAACTAACTACTACCATTAAAACTAAACTAACAGCTGATCCGAAGATACCAAATGTTAACTGTGTAATTCCTAGGAATCCACTTCCACCAGTTCGTACCCAAACTAAGTACCATGCACCGGCGACTAGACCACCTAGCATACCAGCAATCGCACCTTGTCTATTAGCTCTCTTCCACCATACACCAAGTACAAGTGGGAAGAACAATCCAGACATCGCAAAATCAAAAGCCCAGATAACCGAACCTAAGATTCCTTGAATCTCCATTGCTGCAATAGTTGCTCCAGCAAAACCAATTATTACAAGTAATACCCTTGCAACAAGTAGTCGTTTTGCAGTTTCCGCTTTTGGATCAATGATCTTATAGTAAACATCATGTGATATAGCGTTTGCAATCGCAAGAATCAAACCATCAGCAGTAGACATGGCAGCTGCCATACCTCCTGCAGCAACTAGACCTGAAATTACGTAAGGTAATCCAGCTATCTCTGGTGTTGCTAATACAACGGCTTTACCACCCATGAAGAACTCATTTAATTCAAGAGTTCCATTTCCGTTAAAGTCGCTGATAAACATTAGGTTTGCTTGGTTCCAGTTTTGGTACCAATCTATCGCTTCCACTTCTGCAAATGTCTTACCGATAATACCTGTTGGTAAATTCGGGTCGATCAATGATAACTTAGATAATGTAGCTAACATTGGAGCTGAAGAATAAAGTAGGAAGATAAAGAATAATGACCAACCTACTGATTTTCTAGCTGCTTTTACACTTGGAGTAGTAAAGTATCTCATCATCACGTGCGGTAATGAAGCTGTTCCCATCATCATCGCTAATGCTAATGAAATAAATGCCCAAGGTGTAGCGTTCACTGCAGAGTGAGCTTTAGTTATTCCTGCTAAGCCTTTAGGTACTGTTTTTAGATCAGCAGCTGCGTTTTTAACAAAACCGAACTGTTGTTCTAATTCACCAATTCTAGCTACCTCATCAGCTAACATAAAGTGAGGGAAGAAACCCGCACCCATTTTGTTACTGATCCAGAATACTGGAAGTAGGTATGCTATAATTAGTACGATATATTGTGCAACCTGTGTCCAAGTCACCCCTCTCATACCACCTAACATTGAACATAATAAGATACTTATTAGTCCAACATAAACTGCGTATTGGAATGGGATATCAAGTGCAACAGATGCAATAGTACCTGTAGCGTTAATTTGTGCAGTCACATAAGTAAATGAAGCAACAGTTAAAACTACCACTGCGCTAAATCTAGCTAAATTACCACCGTATCTAGTACCTATAAAATCTGGAACTGTATAACAGCCAAATTTTCTTAAGTATGGTGCTAATAAAGATGCAACAAGCACGTATCCACCAGTCCAACCTACAAGTAGTGCCATATAGCCGTAACCTTTAAAGTAAATACCACCTGCCATTGCAACGAATGATGCACCAGACATCCAGTCTGCTGCAGTCGCCATTCCGTTGAAGACTGTTGGTACTTGCCTTCCAGCTACATAATATGCATCTGCTTGGGCTGTTCTTGATAGATAACCGATTAATGCATAGATGAATACAGTAAATGCAACGAAAGCGATACCTATCGTTTTAGCTGTCATACCCATCTGTTCAGCAATTGCCATAATGATTATGAAACCTACAAATCCTCCTGTATAGATTCCGTAAATCTTAGGCAAATTATCTATGAAATTACCTTTCATTATTCGTCCTCTCTTTCGCTAAAGCCGAACTCTTCATCGATTTTTTCTTGTCTATTCGCAAACCAGAAAATTAGGATTACAAATGCACCAAGAGATCCCTGACATGTAAACCAGTATGTCCACGGATAACCGAAAGGTCCTGTGACCTCGTTCATTTCAGCTCCAAAGAGAAAGATGCCAATTGAGAAAACAAACCAGATTGCTAGTGTTATAAATAACAATCCTCTGGTTTTTTCCCAGTGTTTTTGTTGATTTGACATTTATACCTCTCTATTTAGTTATAACTGGTTGAAACCATAACCATTATGAAGGTTTTGAAAAGACCTAAAATTCACCATATAAGGTACTTATTTACTTGCTTTTTTAAGATATAATTGGCGCACTTACAAATTAACATGGGAAAATACAAATTAACTTGGAGAGACATAAAACTTGAGGATTTCAAAACATATTTATTCGCCATGTTTAAGGCGTTTATTCCAAAGAAAAAAATAAAAACTTTGGATGACTTAGAGCAGTTTATTCAAACAAAATCTGCCTGGGTTACTCAAGTTACTTTATATAATTATCTAAAAACTAGAATGGGAACAAGATACGTTCTTCATTTTGATAATGATGAATTTATGTCATCAGTAAATCTTGCTAAATGGAATATTTATTCGGTTGCATTACAAGATTTAACTTTTTTTACTTTTTCATATTTAAAAGTTAATTTTAATTATCAGGATATTCATAAAGCAAACGAAATTTTCAATAAAATTTTAGACGACGAAATTTCTAATAAGATGCCGCTAGATATTATTGATGAAGCTAGGAAAAGTTTTGATGAACGATTAGAGAAAATAAATTGGGATGTTTATTATCAAGACTTACCTTTTAATCCTAGTGCACTTTCTTTGTATAAATGGGCGCCTATAGCAGAAGAATTAAAAACCTTAGATCGAAAGATCGTTTTAAATTCGATGATTTTAAAATGGGATGTTGTTAAACAAGAGTTTAAAGATTTAATTCAGTTTTAAATATTTTTTCTATTTTCAACTAAACTATCAACAACACTTGGATCTGCTAGAGTAGTTGTATCTCCTAATTGACCATGTTCATTTGCAGCAATTTTTCTTAAAATCCTTCTCATTATTTTTCCTGACCTTGTTTTAGGTAGGCCCGGCGTAAAATGAATTAGATCTGGGGTTGCAAGAGGTCCAATTTGTTTTCTTACCCAAAGTTTAAGATCTCTCTCAAGTTCCCCAGTTTCATTTTCTCCTGCATTCAAGGTCACATAACAATATAATCCATTACCTTTAATATCATGGGGATAACCAACCACAGCAGCTTCAGCTACTTTCGGATGAGCAACAAATGCACTTTCAATTTCAGCAGTTCCTAGATTGTGCCCTGAAACAATAATTACATCATCTACTCGACCAGTGATCCAGTAATACCCATCTTTATCTCTTCGACATCCATCACCAGTGAAATATTTTCCATTAAATTGAGAAAAATAAGTATCAATAAATCTTTGATGATCTCCATAAACAGTTCTCATCTGTCCAGGCCATGATTGAGCTATACATAATCTACCTTCTCCAGCTCCTTTAATTTCTTTACCATTTTTATCTACAAGTACTGGCTTAATTCCATAGAAAGGTTTTGTTGCAGATCCAGGTTTAAGAGGAATAGCACCTGTTTGAGGAGCAATCATTATCCCTCCAGTTTCTGTTTGCCACCATGTATCTACAATTGGGCATTTAGAATTACCAACAGTTTTATAATACCACATCCAAGCCTCTGGATTTATTGGTTCTCCGACCGTTCCTAAAAGTTTAAGGGATTTTCTTGAGGTTTTTTTAACTGGTTTATCTCCCTCACGCATTAAAGCTCTAATTGCAGTTGGCGCTGTATAAAAAGTATTTACCTTATATTTATCTACTATTTGCCACCATCTAGAGCTATCAGGATAATTTGGAATTCCTTCAAACATTATAGTTGTTGCACCATTCGAAAGTGGACCATAAATAATATAACTATGTCCAGTCACCCAACCAATATCAGCAGTACACCAATAAATATCTTTTGGTTTATAGTTGAAAATATATTGATGTGTCATTGATGCATAAACCATATATCCACCGGTAGTATGAAGAACTCCTTTAGGTTTACCTGTTGAACCGGAAGTATATAAGATAAATAAAGGATCTTCCGCATTCATTTCTTCAGGTTCACAATAGTTAGGAACGTCTTTAATCAAATCATGAAACCAAACATCTCTATTTTGATCCCAGTTGATGTAGTTACCCGTTCGTTTTACAACAATACATTTCTTAACATTTGGGCAACTCATTAAAGCTTCATCGACTGTATATTTCAATGGAATAATTTTTCCACCTCGCACCCCTTCATCTGCAGTAATAATGTACTCAGACTCGCAATCATTCACTCTTCCCGAAATAGAGTCTGCAGAAAAACCTCCAAAAATAATCGAATGAACTGCACCAATTCTTACACAGGCCAGCATTAAAATTGCTAACTCTGGTATCATCGTTAAATAAATTGTTACTCGATCTCCTTTTTTAATTCCTAATTTTTTTAAACCATTTGCTGCTTTAGAAACTCTTTGGTGAAGTTGTTTATAAGAAATTTTTTGACTATCTTTTGGATCATCTCCTACCCAAATAATAGCTGTTTTATCTTTTTTATCTTTTAGATGTCGATCAATACAATTCGCTGAAGCATTTAAAGTGCCATCTTCAAACCATTTAATTTTTACTTCTTTAGTACTGTATTTTACATCTTTAATTTTTTTATAAGGTTTGATCCAAGTAATTCTTTTTCCTTCTTTTCTCCAAAATTCATCATTACTCTTTATAGATTGAGAATATTTTTGCTGGTATTTACTTTTGTTTGCTAAGCTACTTTTAACCCATTCTGGTTTTGTTTTAATAACAACTTCAGGAGGTATATTTCCGTTTTCTTTTTTTGCTTTAATTTTTTTTTTTAATTTTTTTGAAGTTTTTTTTCTAACTTTAGATTTTTTTTTAACCTTTTTTGAGGTTTTTTTTCTAACTTTAGATCTTTTTTTTCTTACCTTGCTTTTCTTTTTCTTTTTTTTTGGCATAGGTTAATTTTTTTTTTAAATTCTACTCATGTTATTTATAATTTTCCAGCTTTTATAATCAACAGACATTACTGAAAGCCTACTTTGCTTTATCAGAGCTAAATGGCCTAAATTCTTATTCTTTTTAATACTTTCGAGCGTTATAGGCTTTGAAAATTTTGACTTAAATTGAACAGTAACGGCAACAAATCTCCCTGTCTTGTCTGTTTTATCTATATAAGATTCTTTAATAACTCTTACTATTCCAACTATCTCTTTTCCTATGTTTGAATGATAAAAAAAACATAGATCTCCTTTTCTCATACTTTTTAAATTTTTTGCAGCTTGATAATTTCTGACACCATCCCAAGGAGCTCCTTTGATTCCAGCTTTTTTTTGTTGATCAATTGACCAAACATCTGGTTCAGACTTAAGTAACCAATATTTCATTACCTATTTATATAATTAATTATCTTACATTTATAATAATTTTTTAAATTATTTATTGTATGATAAAAAATAATTGTTAACTTCATATTTTATGAGGGCAGCAAATTATTCTTCAATGAACATATTTAATGAGAACCAAGTTAAAGAAATTAATAAAGTAATTAAATCAAATTTTGTAGAGGGAAAAGATGATTTTGCAGCAGATTCTCATAAAACATCTGATGTGAAGTTTGTGTATTTAGGAAAAATTCAACAATATATTTTTCCATTCATAGATTTTTGCAAAACAGCAAATAATAATTTTTTTGGTTTTGACCTTCATTCTTTAACGTCCTTGAAAAAATTAAATTACAATATTTATGACGAAGGTACTGAATATAGTTGGCATATAGATGCTGTTCCAAGGGATCCTGTGAGAGATATCAAGCTGACTGCTTTATTAAATTTATCTGAAGAGTCCTATGAAGGTGGTGAATTAGTTTTATTTAGAGCAAATGAAATAGTTTGTACCGAATTTAATAATCCCGGAAGCGCAATTATATTTCCATCATTTATAAATCATAAAGTTAATAAAATAACATCAGGTAAAAGACATACTTTAGCAATTTGGCTTTCTGGTCCAAAATTTAGATAATGATTTAAATTTTTACTCCAGCACCTTTTAGAAAAGCTGCATCCTCATCTAAAGGCCATCTAGGTTTGGCTGGATAATCTAAATTACTAAATTGATTTAATTTAAATTTTTCTAAACCTACCATTGCAATCATTGCTGCATTATCTCCACAAAATTCCATGGGTGGAAAAATATTTTTATAATTATTTTCTTCACATAGATTAATTAACATAGATCTTATTTTTTTATTTGCCGCAACACCCCCAGCAACAACGAAAATTTTTTCATTATGTTTATTTATTTTTTCAAATTCTGTAAAAGCAATTTTTGTTTTTTTATATAAAATTTCTTCTATTGTTTTTTGAAAAGATGCTGCAAGGTCATATTTATCTTGTTCCGATTTAATTGTTTTGCTTATCCTCAACACGGCAGTTTTTAGACCTGCAAAAGAAAGATTGCATCCTCCTTTGTTGAAAATTGGTTTAGGTAAATCATATTTTTTTGCATCACCTTTTTTAGCTAAAATTTCTATTTGAGGTCCTCCTGGGAATTCTATTCCTAAAAGTTTTGCTGTTTTATCAAAGGCCTCACCTAATGCATCGTCAATAGTCGTTCCTAATCTTTTATATTTACCAAGATTCTGAACACTTAAATATTGTGAGTGCCCTCCCGAAATTAAAAGAAGTAGATATGGATAATTTAGATTCGTATTTAGTTTCGGACTTAAGGCATGTCCCTCTAAATGATTAACAGCAATAAAAGGTTTATTCATTGCTGCTGCGAAAGCTTTACCAAAACTTAACCCAACTGATAAACAAACAATTAATCCAGGACCAGCGGTAGAAGCAACCGCATCTATTTCTTCAATTTTTCTTCCACTTTCATCAATAGCTTTTTTGACAATCCAATCAATTTTTTCAATGTGTGAACGTGCTGCTAGTTCAGGAACTACACCACCGAATTCCTTATGAACCTCCACTTGGTTAGAAACAACGTTGGATAAAACTAATGGGAATCCTTCTTCATTTTCGGTTATTAAAGAAGCTGCTGTTTCATCACAACTAGACTCTATTCCAAGAATTAAGGGTTTTTTGCTCATTCAAATAGTTTTTAATAATTGTACAATCTTTATACAAGTAAGAAATAATTTTTTATGAGAAAAAAAATAATAATTGGATCTAGAGGCAGCAAGCTTGCCTTACTTTATGCTCAACAAGCTAAAGATAAGATTATTGAAAATACCGACCTTGATAACGAAGATATTTTAATTAAATCAATTACAACTAAAGGTGATGAAGTACAGGATATAAGATTATCTGAGCTTGGTGGCAAAGGTTTGTTTTCTAGTAATATTGAAAAAGAACTCCAGTTAAAAAATATTGATATTGCAGTCCATGCACTGAAAGATATGCCTGCTAATGAAACAAAAGGATTAACAACAGACTCTTTCCTTGAAAGAAATGACCCTAGAGAAATTTTAATTACAAAGAACAAAAAAAAACTTAAAGATTTGGATCAAAAGTCAATTGTTGGTACCTCATCATACAGAAGAGAATTTCAAATAAAAAAAATTAGACAAGATTTGAACTGTAAACTAATTAGAGGAAATGTAGATACTAGAATTAGAAAATTGAATGAAGGGATGTATGACGCAATTATTTTGTCTTATGCTGGTATCAAATTTTTAAAATTTGAAAATGAAATCTCGGAAATTTTCTCAGCTGAAGAAATAATTCCTAGTGCAGGACAAGGCGTAATTGCTCTTCAGTGCAGGGAGAATGATCATGAGACAATTTCTATTTTAAACAAAATTAATCATGAGGAAACACATAAAAGAGCTCACCTTGAGAGAAATATTTTAAAAGTTTTAGATGGAGATTGTGAAACAGCTATTGGTGCTCATTCAGTTGTTGACGGAGATAAGATTATAGTAGAGGCTGAACTTTTTTCTTTAGATGGTAAACAAAGATTTTATGAAAAAAAAGTTGGTAATTTGAATGAGTTTAAAGAAATTGGTAAAGAGATTGGAATACTTTTAAAAACAAAATCAAATAATTCATATAAAAGATAATATGCATATTTTGTTAACTAGACCACTGGAGGATTGTTCTGAAATGATATTAAAATTTCAATCATTAGGACATCAAGTTTCTCATCTTCCATTAATAAGAATTGAAAAGGTTAATTATGAAGAAATTAACTTTTCTGAATATGGTGGAATTGTTTTTACTAGTTCAAATGCAGTAAAATTTTTAAACACAGTAAAATTAGATAAAAATATTAAATGCTTTTGTGTTGGAAACGCTACAGAAAACAAAGCAAGAGGTGTTGGTTTTCAAAATACAATTGCAGCTGAAGGAAATGTTACGAACTTAAAGGAGTTAATTATACAAAGTTATGAGTCCAAAAATAAAGAATTACTTTATGTTAGTGGTGAAACAATATCGGTTGATTTAGATCAACAGTTATTAAGTGAAGGTTTTAAAGTAAAAAGAATTATTAATTACAGAGTAGATCATAATCAAAAGTTTGATGAGAAATTTGTTAATGAATTAAAATTAAATATGCCTGATATGGTCTATGTTTACTCTCAAAATAGTGCATCAAGTTTCTTAAATTTCATAAAGATTTACCAAACCGAAAATTTATGGATGAATACAAATTTGATGTGTATAGGTGAAAAAACCTCGTCAATACTGAATGAAATCAAATGGAAAAAGATTTTTCTTTTTAACCCTGGAGAAGAAGAGTTTTTGTTATATAAAATTTAAAAATGGAATTAATTAATAATTTTTCGGAGATATTTTTATCAGTATGGAATAAAGGAATTCTTGGTGTTGATATTTTTCAAATCTTAATTGGTATTGGAATATTTTTACTATTCTTAATTTTTAGAGGTCTAATAAGCAAATTAGTTATAAAAAAATTAGAAATTATCTCGAAAAGAACAACAAATAAATTAGATGATACTTTTGTTCAATCACTTGTAGGTCCAGCAAGATTTTTACCAATTGTATTAGGATTTTTTATTGCAAGCTATTACATGACTTTCTCACTAGAAGGAAGAGAAGTGGTAGATACAATTAATAGAACTTTGATCACTATTTTAATTTTTTGGGTAATTCACCAAATCATAGAACCAATCTCATACATACTTAGTGGTTTAGACAAATTGTTAACAAGAGAACTTATTGGCTGGATAATCAAATCGCTAAAAATTTTAATTTTTATTTTAGGTTTAGCAGCAGTTTTAGAATTGTGGGGAATTAAAATAGGTCCAATCATTGCAGGTCTTGGACTTTTCGGTGTTGCTGTAGCATTAGGAGCGCAAGATTTATTCAAAAATTTAATATCAGGAATTTTAGTTTTAGTTGAAAAGAGATTTAAAATTGGAGATTGGATAGCTGTCGAGGGTATTATTGAAGGTGTAGTAGAAAAGATTGGATTTAGATCAACAACAATTAGAAAGTTTGACAAATCTCTTGCTATTATTCCAAATTTTCAATTTGCAGAAAACGCAGTTGTAAATGTAAGTGAAACTTCAAATTGGTTAATCAGTTGGATTATTACGCTTCAATATGACACTACGGTAGATCAGTTAAAAAAAATTAGAGATGAAATCGAAAGTCATATTAATTCAAGCGAAGATTATAATACCTCAATTGGTGTTGCGGTAAGAGTTGATAAATTTTCTGATAGTTCAATAGATATGTATGTAAGATGCTTTACAAAAACAGGAAGTTGGAATAATTGGCTTGATGTAAAAGAAAGATTAGCAATTGCTATTAAGGAAATTGTAGAAAAAAATGGTGCTTCATTTGCTTTCCCAAGTCAGTCGATTTATGTTGAGAAAAAATGATAGCTATTTTTTATTTAGTTTTACAAATTTTAAAATTGTACTCTTATGTTGTAATCGCAAATGTTATTGTAAGTTGGTTAATAGCTTTTAACGTTCTTAATACTCAAAATAGGTTTGTGTATGCAATTTTAGAGTTGAGTTACAAATTAACCGAGCCTTTGCTTAATAAAATTAGACGTTTTTTGCCAAATTTAGGTTCAATAGATATTTCTCCAATCATTCTTCTTTTATTGATTTGGTTTATCGAAATGTGTATGAAACTGTACATCGCACCAATGATTATTTAAGTGAGAAATATGATTTTAATTGATGGAAAAAAAGCAGCCGCAGAATTAAGAGCAGAGTTAAAGGAAGAAGTTGCAGAGTTAAAATCAAAACATAATAAAGTACCAGGTTTAACGGTAATACTGATTGGTGATTTAACACCTAGTCAAATTTATGTAAGAAATAAAGAGAAGTCAGCAAATGAGGTAGGATTAAAATCTGAAGTAATAAAATATCCAGACTCAGTTGAAGAAAAGACTGTTCTAGAAAAAATTCAAGAACTAAACAGTGATGAAACTGTTTCAGGAATTTTAGTTCAACTTCCTTTACCTAAGCATATTGATAAGCAGAAGGTTATAGAAGCTATTGATCCTTCAAAAGATGTAGATGGATTCCATCCGATGAATGTAGGCAATCTTTCATCTGGTTATGAAAGTTCGATTCCTTGTACTCCGCTTGGATGTTATCTATTGATAAAAAAAATTGAACCTAATTTAAGTGGTAAAAAAGCTGTGGTTGTGGGTAGATCAAATTTAAATGGTAAACCAATGACACAACTTCTTTTAAAAGAAAATTGCACCGTAACTATAACTCACTCAAAAACTAAAGATTTAAAAGCCGAATGTTTAGAGGCAGATATAATTGTTGCAGCCGTAGGCATACCTGAACTTGTTAGAGGAGATTGGGTTAAGAAAGATGCTATTGTTATTGATGTTGGTATAAATAAAACTGATAACGGTATAGTTGGTGATGTTCATTTTGATGAAGTTTCAAAAAATGCAAAAGCACTTACACCAGTTCCAGGCGGTGTAGGTCCAATGACCATTGCTTGTTTGCTTAAAAATACGATCGACTGTTTCAAAAGATCGCAAATTTAATAATTAAACCATAAGCTGTAATCTGTTAATTTATTAGGATGAAAAAACCTAAACGACCATACAGATTTGGTATAATTTTTTTGCTTCTTACAGTTCCACCTATTGGGGCAACACAATTAGGTTGGTATTTGCATGACAAGCAAACTGGTTTTGATTATGGTATGATTGTAGGTACTGTATCAGTAATATACGCTGCATATTTAATGTATGAAAAAAACTGGCGTGAAGAAGATGAAGATTAAATTATGGAAAAAATAATTTTTTTTGGATTGGTTATTCCTATTATGGCTTATGTTTTATACTTAGGTGGAATGGCAATTATGAATGGTTTTAAGTCTAAGGAAGCTAATAGAGCTGAGAAAGAGGAAGCTGAAAGTGAGGGTAGGGAGACAAGCGAAATTTCTGATGAACAAAGCAGCAATTTAAGTGATGAACTTACTAAATTGAATGATTTAAAAGAAAAAGGAATTATTTCTCAAGAGGAATTTGAAAAGGCGAAAAATAAACTATTAAATAATTAAATAGTTTAATCATGTTTAATGGTTTTAAAAAAAAATTTGTTAAAGTAAGAAAGGGTAAAATTTTTTGTAGATTTAAAGGTAACGGTCCCCCCTTATTATTACTTCATGGATATCCCCAAACACATGTGATGTGGCACAAGACTGCCCCTGAGCTTAGTAAATATTTCACTATAATAGTTGCTGACCTTAGAGGATATGGAGATAGTTTAGTTTTACCTGGTGGTACTAATCATAAAAATTATTCTAAAAGAGAAATGGCTAAAGATATGGTTCAGTTGATGAGTAAATTAAATTTTAAAAAATTTTTTGTTGCTGGACATGATAGAGGTGGGAGAGTTGCACATAGAATGGCAAGAGATTATAGAAATAAGATTATGGCTTTAAGTGTATTAGATATTTGTCCAACTCTAGATATGTACGAGCATACTGATATGAAATTTGCAAAAGGATATTTTCACTGGTTTTATTTAGTACAGCCAGCACCTTTACCAGAGAAAATGATAATGGCGGATCCTAAAAGATGGTTAAAAAGTCGTTTTAATAGGTCATCAAAACTTGCAATTGGAAAAGTTGAAGATGAATATTTTAGAGCCTTTAAACAAAAAAAAAGAATTCATGCAACTTGCGAGGATTATAGGGCTGCGGCTACTATAGATTTAGAGCAAGACAAAAAAGATAGAAAAAAAAAATTAAACATTCCTATACAAGTTTTGTGGGGTAAAAAGGGAGTTATTGGAACGCAATTTAAATCAGTTAAAATTTGGCAAAAATACACAAACAAAAAAGTTTATGGAGCAGAAATTAATTCAGATCATTTCATTCCAGAGGAGAGTCCTAAACAAACGATTAATCACTTAAAAAAATTTTTTTTAAAAAATGTTAAAAATAATTCCAAATAAAAAAAATATTGGAGCTGAAATAATTGTAAATTTAAAAGATATTACGAATAAAGATATTTTAAAAATTAAGAAAGCACTGAATAAATATGGAATGTTGTATTTTAAACAACAAGAATTAACTTCTAAATTTTATATTCAGTTTGCAAAATATTTTGGAAAATTAGCCAACTATCCAAGACTAAAAGGTTTAAATAAAAAATTTCCTCAAATTACTGTGGTGCAAAGAAAATCAACTGATAAAGGACCAAGTTTTGGTGAACAATTTCATACAGACTCGATTTATACAAAAAAACCACCAAGATTTACAATGTTGCTTTCTAAACTTGTGCCAAAAAAAGGAAAAGCTAATACAGAATTTTGTTCTCAATATCTTGCTTATAAAGAATTACCAAGTCCAATAAAAAGAAAATTTAAAAATATTAAAGGTAAATATTCCTCTGAGGGTCCAATCTCGGTTACAACAAAAGAAAGAGTAAAAGAAAAAGGAAAAAATATTAAAGAACTTAAATCTTCACATAAAATAATTAGGAAAATCAGCACAAATTATTCTATTTATTGCAGTCCAGGACATTTTGTTGGTTTTAGCTCAAAGATAAAAAATCAAGAAAAGTTAAAAAAATTTTTATTTGACCATCAAATTAAGAAGAAGTTTCAATTTTCATTGCCTTGGGAAAAAAATCAATTGGCTATATGGGATAATAGATCTATGCTTCATCAGGCAACACCTTTCAAAGGAAATAGAATTATGCATAGAATAACAATTAAATAATTTATGCTCACAATTTTTTTAGGACTTACTCCATTTATATTTATTACTTTTTTAGGATTTGTATTTGGTAAGTTGAAAGTCTTAGACCTTAGTCATGCTAAAATTTTAAATCTTTTCTTGTTCTATATCGCAGTCCCAGCATTGATAATCAAGCTAATAGCACAAAATGAAATTGGACAAGTGGATTTCAAACAAATTTTCTCTTATTTAATTATGCAATCGATATGTGGAATTATCGCTTACTTAATTACTTCAAAATATTTTAAAAGATCAATCCCAGAGTCAATTATTTGGGCTTTAACAGTCGCATTATCAAACCACGTGACTTTACTTTTGCCAATAACAGAAATTTATTTTCAACAAAATGTAATTACACAAGTTGCAAGTATTATATTAATGGATGGGATAATTTTGTTATCTGTAATCGCTTTTTTTCTCGAATTATCTACAAAAAAAAACGTAAATTTTTTTAATTTTATTAAAAATTTATTTTTAAACCCATTTATTCTTTCAATAATTATAGGTCTATTATTTTTATTATTAAATTTTAATATTGATCAAACTCCGATCGAATACACTTTGTCTAAACTTGCGGCATGTGTGTCGCCAGTTGGATTGTTTGCAATTGGTATAACTCTTTCATTTTATACTAAAAATGTAATTAACAAATTATCCGTATCTATTTCAGTTTTAAAATTATTTATTTCCCCGATAATTTTATTGTTAATTGGATTAGTGTTTTTTAATGCAGGATTGCCAGCAGAAATACCAGGTGCTTTCTTCGTTAGTGTTGCACCTTGCGGAGTTACTTCTATAGTTTTATGTGCTGCTTATAATGTAAGTCCCGAAAATATAATTAAAGCAATTTTTGTCTCTACAATTGCTTCTATAGGAACTATATTTTTTGCAATTAAGTATTTAACTCTATAATAATTTATCTAGAGGACTAACTTCTCCAATTTTAAAAATAATTGCATCTTCTTTATTAAAACCATATTTTTCAGCACTATCTTTAAATCTAATTGGGGGTTCCATAATCGGTTCTAATGACAAAACAAATGTTCCCCAATGCATTCCTAATACTTTTTTACTTTTTAGGTCTTGTGCAACATTCAGGGCTTCTTCTGGTGTAGTATGATAAATAGTTTTATCAAACATTGGTTTGAAATTATAAGCCCCAATATTAATCATTGTCAGATCTATAGGACCATATTTTTCACCTAGTTCTTTGTAAACTTTCCCATATCCAGTGTCACATGCAAATAAAATTTTTTTATTTTTATGTTCTATTAAAAAATTACCCCACAAAGTTTTATTAGTGTCTGTTAAACTTCTCTTTGACCAATGAACTGCAGGAAGTAAAGAAATTTTCAAATCCTCATTTATAATTATTTGATCATACCAATCCATTTCATTTACATCTTTATATCCTTTAAAATATTTACCAAGATTTAGTGGTGCTAATACTTTTGCACTTTTAAAAGGAAAATTTCTTATTGTTGACATGTCCTGATGATCGTAATGATTATGAGTGAGTAAAAATATATCTGTTTTAGGTATCTCATTTAATTTTATTGCAGGATTAGTAAATCTTTTTGGACCAAAGATTAATGGTCCAGCATTCTTTGAAAATACAGGATCTGTTATAATTGTAGTTCCACCTAATTTTATTAGATATGTCGCGTGACCTATCCAAGCAATATAATCATTGTCTTTATATTTTTCTAAATCAGCTAATACTTTTTGTTTTTCAATAACATGTTCTTTTGGATAAGTTAAATCAACTTTTTTTCTCAATTTACTGAAAGTTCTATAAGAAAATTTTCCTGACCTAGATATTATTACCGGAGATCCTTTTGGATTCCTAAAAGTACCATCAGGCAAATGATGATAAGGTCTTTCTTTCATATTATTTTTTTTTCTCCATTAACCATAAGCTATTTCCCGCAAGAAAATATATTTTTCCATTAACAGGGTGAACTTGTATATCTCTTATTCTTCCGATTTTATCTTTGAATATAATTGTTTCTTCAATCTTAGATGAATTTTGAAAGTTTAATTTTCTTAATGATTTATCTTTTAAAGAAGTAATTAACGCTTCGCCATTCCATTCACTAAATTCTTTTCCTTTATAAATAGTTATAGCACTTGCTGCTATTGAAGGTACCCAGTATTGGATTGCTTTGGTAAAGCCTGGTTTCCATTTAGGTCCAATCTTTGAGCCTGAATAATTTGTTCCACCCCAACCTAAAATTTTCCAACCATAATTTTCCCCCTTTTTTACTTCACCAAACCAATCACCACCTTTTGCACCATGGTTGCTTGCATAAATTTTTCCATCAAAAGGGGAATAGGTTAGACCTTGAGGATTACGAACACCAATTTGATAAATTTCTGGTAACCAATCTGACTTACCATCAAACTTAGGGTTATCTTTTGGAATACTTCCATCTAAATAAATTCTGATAATACTTCCAGGATGATTTGTCGGATCTTGAGCAATCATACCCCCACCTCTTTCACCAGCAGATGCAAAAAGATAATTGTCTTTAATAGCCAGTCTAGAACCAAAATGATAACCAGATTCTATTGGTGGTTCAGCTTGAAATATATTTTTAAAATCTAAATTTTTTTTATTTAATTCAGCTTTTGCAATTGATGTACTGGTTTTCCAATCCCCTCTATTTTCTGAATAAGAAATCCATAAGTAATTATCTTGGTAAATAATATCTAATAAACCTCCTTGTCCATGTACAAAATAATTTAAGTTATGTTCAACTTCATAAACTTCTTCAGAAATAATATTTACTATTTTTATTTTTCCAGTTTTTTCAGTGATAATAATTTCTTTATTATTTATAAAAGATGATCCCCATGGGTCATTTAAATCTGTCAATTTTTTAAAAGTAAAATTTTCAGAAAAACTTTTCGATGAAAATAGTAAAAAGAAAAATATCGATAAAAAATATTTGATCACTTTATGAAAGTTTAGATCTACCACCATCTACAGCAATTATTTGGCCTGTAACCCAAGAACTATCTTCTGTTAGCAAGAATTTAGCAAGAGCAGCAGAGTCTTTACCTTCGCCTAATCTTTTAAGGGGGTGTGCTTTTGCAATACCTTCGGCTATAACAGTATTTTTTAACATTGGTTCTGCTATTTTAGATTTTGTTAAACTTGGTGCTACACAATTTACTCTTATGTTCGGAGCAAATTCTGCTGCAAGAGAAACCGTCAATCCTTCAACAGCAGCTTTTGCTGAGGCTATGATTGCATGGTTAGTAAAACCTCTTTGGGCAGCAACGGTCGAAAATAATACTATCGAACCTTTATTTTTTTTTAAACTTTCTTGAAATCCTTTAATAGCTTCTACAGCAGAATAAAGATTAAGTTTCATGCATTTCTGAAAGTCTTGTTCATTTACCATTCTTAATGGTTTTAAATCAATTGAACCAACACAATAAGCTAGGCCTTTAATTTCAGAAATATCTGATTTAACTTTTTCTATAAACCCATCCTCTAAAACATCTACAACGGTATGTGAGCATCCAAGTTTTTCAGAGACAGAACTAAGTTCACTTTCATTTCTTCCAACTAAATGAATATCGTTTCCAGAGTTTTTTAATTGTTCTGCTAAACTTGACCCAATAGAACCTGTCGCACCAAAAATTACATATTTTTCTGACATAAAAAATTTTATTAGTTATATTTAACTATGAAGTTATTTTTTATACTTGGTAATCAATTATTTCCAATAAAATACCTAGACCGCTTCAAAAAAGACCACCTATTTTTTATGGCTGAAGATAAGGGTTTATGCACTTATGAAAAGCATCATAAACAAAAAATTTTATTATTTTTATCTTCAATGCGTTCTTATGCAGACGGATTAAGAAAAAACAAATTTAAATTGGATTACTTTAAAATCGAAGATAAAGAATTTAATGAAGATTATTTAAAAAAATTAAAAAAAATAATTACACAAAAAAAAGTAAAAGAAATTTCAAGTTTTGAAGTAGAAGATAAATTTTTTGAAAAAAAAATTTCACAATTTTTAAAAAAAGAAAACATACACTGGAATGTTATTCAAACTCCTATGTTCTTAAATTCAAGAGCTGAATTTAAAAATTATTTATCAAAATCAAAAAAACCTTTTATGGCAACTTTCTACAAAGATGTTAGAAAAAAATCTGGAATATTGATGGGGTCAGATGGTGATCCAATCGGGGGGAAATGGAGCTTTGATGAAGATAATAGAAATAAATTACCTAAAAATATTTCAATTCCTAAATTTCCAAAAATAAATGAAACCAGTCATACAAAAAAATTAAAGCCTATTATTGAAAAGGAATTTAAAAATCACCCAGGGAGTACAAATAATTTTTGGTTTGCAACGGAATATGAAGATGTAGTTAAACTATTGAATTTTTTTATAAAAGAAAAATCTAATCTTTTTGGTGATTATGAGGATGCAGTTGATCAAAAAGATAATATCCTGTTCCATAGTGCATTAAGTCCTTACATAAATTTAGGTTTAATAACCCCTGAATTTGTTGTCCAAAAAGTTTTAGACTTTCACAAGAAAAATAAAATTAGAATGAATTCTTTAGAGGGTTACATTCGTCAAGTGATTGGTTGGCGAGAATTTATGCGAGGAATTTATCAGTCATACTCTCAAGAAATGGAAACTGGAAATTTTTTCAAACAAAATAGAAAAATGAAAAATTCTTGGTACGATGGAACCACTGGTCTTCCACCTTTGGATTATGCAATTAAAAATGCCGTTAATCATGGTTGGTCACATCATATTGAAAGATTAATGATCTTATCAAATATTATGAACCTTTGTGAAATCAAGCCAACAATTGTTTACAAATGGTTCATGGAAATGTTTGTGGATTCCTCAGATTGGGTAATGGTTCCTAATGTTTATGGAATGGGATTGTTTAGTGATGGAGGAATTTTTGCAACAAAACCTTATATTTGTGGATCAGCATATTTTATGAAAATGATGGATTTTAAAAAAGGAGAGTGGTGTAACACAATGGATGGCCTTTATTGGAGGTTCATAGACCGAAACAGAAAATTTTTTTTAAAAAATCCTCGTCTATCTATGATGGTAAGGATATTTGATAAAATGAAATCTGAGAGAAAAAAATTAATTTTATCAGAAGCTGATAAATTTATAAAACAAAATACAATTTGATGAAAAAAGAAAATTTACCAACCAAAACTTGTCCAATTTGTAAAAGACCATTTACTTGGCGCAAAAAATGGAAGTTGAACTGGGAGAGAGTAAAATATTGTTCAAAGAAGTGTTCTAAGCTAAGCTAAACTTAGTGAACATAATAGTATTACAACATATCAAAATAGAAGACCCAGGTTACATTAAAGATTTAATGCTGGCTGATGGATTTAAGCTCACCACTATTGAATTAGATGAAGGTGAAAAAATACCAAAGGATTTAGGTAAATTTGATGGAATGTTTTGCATGGGAGGTCCAATGGATACCTATATGGAACAAGAATATCCTTGGTTAATAGAAGAAAAGAAAGCAATTAAAGAATTTGTTGTTAATCTAAAAAAACCTTATTTAGGTTTTTGTTTAGGTTGTCAGCTTTTAGGAGAAGTGGTGGGCGGAAAAGTAGTTAAATCTAAACCAGCAGAAATAGGAATTATGGATATTAATTTCTCTAATGAAAAAGATGAAGATAAATTATTTTCAAAATTTCCTAATACAATTAAAAGTTTGCAATGGCACTCTTATGAGGTTCAAGGTATTGAAAATAATAATGATGTAACTTTATTAGCTTCCTCCCCAATTACCAAGTATCAAATCTTTAAATATCAAAACCATGCTTATGGAATTCAATTTCATATAGAAATAAAAGATACTACAGTCAATGAGTGGGGATGTGTACCGGAATACAAAAAAGCTTTGGAAGATCAGCTTGGTAATGGTGCATTAGAAAAGTTTGATCAATCTGCAAAAGATAACATGAAAGATATGAATAACTACTCTACAATCCTTTATAATAATTTTAAAAAACTTTTATGAATAATAAAATTTTTGAATGGGCAGGGGTTATAACTGCAATATTGTATTCTTTGTTTGTTGCTTTAAACATAGGAATAGAATTTTTTGGTTTTTGTTTACTGTTATTGTCGGCCATTTTAATTGGAATTTGGGCCTATAGAGGTGGTCATAAAGGAATTTTATTTTTGCAATTTTTTTATGCGACCGCTGGAATTATTGGAATGGTTCGTTGGTTTTAATTAAAGCTTGAAACTATTTTAGGGATATAATTTTTAAAATTAAAAAAACCTTTATTACAGTATTGCCAAGCTAATTGATCAAGATTTCTATATAAAAAATCTATCTTTAAATTATTAGAATTTAAAAAATCTAAATTTTCACCTACTGTTGGATACAAACCGTAATAATTTTCAATATTTGTTAATTCACTTATATCTATAATTTGACAATCAATAGATTGATTTTTTAATCTCTGTACTTGGTCTTCTATTAAATGAGATTTAAATTTCACCAACTTTTCACTGAGTTTTATTGTTCTATTTTCATTTTTATTAGAGACTAAGTAAATTTTTTTAAAATTGTTTTCCTTAAAGTCAGTGATTTCAAACGAGAGATTATTTTCAAAAATTAAAAGATTCTTATTCTCAATCTTTTGTGGGTTATTGAAATCCTGTTTAATTATTTGGTAAGATTTTTCAGATATTTTTGGAGGAGCATTTTCATTTAATTTTATATTTTGAAATCTATTGTTAGTGAATTTTTTAATATTCCATTCACTTGCAAGGTAATGTTTTCCTTGAGTTTGAACACCCGCAACCCATCGCCACCCAAGAGTATTTGATGCAGCATCTCCATCATAAAGATGTTGCATAAAAAATTCTGCACCTAATTGCCAAGGCAATTCTAAAGTAAAAATCCAAATACTAGCAAACCACATTCTTGTGTGATTATGCAAATAATTGTTTTCTTTAAGCTCTTTCACCCAATCATTAAAGCAATTTACTTTTGTTTTTCCTTCGATTGCTGCAATATAATCTTTATTATCTTTTAATTCGTTTTTGATTTGATTTAATTCGATAAGATAATCAGTCCAAACATTTGGTCTAAGTTCTAACCAACCTTTCCAATAAGTTCGCCATAGAACTTCTTGAATAAACTTTTCATTTTTTGAAAAAGAAAATTTACTTAGAGCTTTCTGAATGACTTCTTCTTCATTAATTATTCCATGAGTTATATATGGTGATAAGCAAGATATATTAGATCTTTTTTCAGGTCCAAAATCAAAATTTCTTAATTTTGAATATTCTCCAAGATTATTCTCAACAAAATTATTTAATTGATTTAAGGCCTTAGCCCTTGAAGCTTCAAATATCATTTTAAATTATTTTGATTTTTTTTTCTTAAGACCTAATTTATCACTATGTCTTAATCTTAAAACAACAATGGCTCCAGCTATTAACAAAATAGCTACTGCTTCATAAACAAGTGCAGTAGGATCCATTTCTTTGCCTTGTAGAATAATAAATCGTGCAAGGGCGGTAATCGCAATAAGAAGTGGTAGTGTAATACTAATAGATTGTTGGTTCCAAAAAACCCTAACCATTGCTAGTACCTCCAAATATAGAAACATTAAAAGCAAATCTGCTAATGTAACAGATTGATTTAAAAACATGTTTTTCATTTCAATCCCAACAGCAATAACAGTACTGATTAAGATAATAACCATTAATGCTAACTGTAAGTTTTTTGCTATCTTATCCATTATTTATCTTTACTAAAAGGTAACCATTTTTCAATTGCAGATTTTAAGGGACCATCATAAGGGATTGAATAAGAATTCGGGTTTGGACTTGTTAAAACTTCAATTCCTTTTGAAAATACAAAAATAAATACTATTACAAAAACTATGACCATGATTTTAAAAGGATCAAAATTTTTTGTTTGAAAAACACTTGCAGACTTCTCTTCTGCTCTATGGAATTGTTTAAAAGTCATATAGACGGCAAATATTAAACCTATATGAGCTAAAAAAAGTCCAGCCCATCCAAATGCAAAAGTTGTGTAAGAAAAAACATATAAACTAAAAACAGTAGTCCAAATAAAACTTAAAACTAAAAGAATTTGTAATCTAACTGTTTTAGGAAGTGCGCGTAGATCATTCTTACTATCATCAAATAAAATATTTGCAGCATCTCTCATCCAATTCTTTATTGATTCCATGATCTAAGGATATAATTTTTAGTGATTTAAACAAATGTTAATTTGTCCTAAACGTTACTAAGAACGAAGCTTTTTTTTGTGAAAATTGATAAATCTTTCAACGTTAGATTTATTAAATGACTTATTTTCTTCAAATGAGACTTTTTTCATTGAGTAAGCGCTGCTATTAGTAACTCTAGATTGAATTGTAATATTTCCTTTATACAATTTAAGTTTAACTGAGCCATTAACTTTGCTTCTTTTTAAATCTACAATTTTTTGAAGTTTAAATCTTTCTTTTGAATACCAATAACCATTGTAAATTAACTCTGCATATCTAGACATTATCTGATCTTTTTTATGCATAGTTTCTTTGTCCAAGGTAACAGACTCAATTGCTCTATGAGCATTTATTAAAAGAGTCCCACCAGGTGTTTCATAGACTCCTCTAGATTTAATACCTAGAAATCTATTCTCTACTAAGTCAACTCTTCCAATTCCATTTTTGCCTGCTAGATCGTTTAACTTTGTTAATAATTTAGCTGGAGATAATTTTTTTCCATTAATTCCAAAAGGATCACCATTTTTAAAATTAATAGTAACAAAAGATGGTTTGTTAGGTGCTTTTTCAGGAGAAACTGTTCGTTGAAAAATAAATTCTGGAGCAGAATTTTTTGGATTTTCTAAAACCTTACCTTCAGTTGATGTATGAAATAAATTATCATCCACTGAAAAAGGAGGTGCACCTTTTTTATCTTTAGGAATAGCTATGCTATGTTTTTTTGCATAATTAATTAAGTCTGTTCTAGATTTTAGTTTCCAAATTCTCCACGGAGCTATAATTTTAATTTTAGGACCAAAATAATGATAGCCTAATTCAAATCTAACTTGGTCATTGCCTTTACCAGTTGCTCCATGTGAAACTGCATAGGCTTTAAATTTTTTAGCTACTCTTACTTGATCTTTTGCTATAAGAGGTCTTGCTATTGATGTCCCTAATAAATAAACACCCTCATAGATCGCGTGTCCTCTGATCATGGGATAAACATAATCCTTAACAAAAATATCCTTTAAGTCTTTAATAATTATATTTTTAACACCAAATTTTTTTGCATTAGTAATAATTTTTTTTCTATCAATTTCTTGTCCAACATCTGCTGTATAACAAATTACATCTGCATCATAATTTTCTTGAAGCCATTTTAAAATTATAGAAGTATCGAGCCCTCCAGAATAAGCTAGAACAATTTTCTTTTTTGATTTCATTGAATTAACTACAAGCTTTTCTTGAAGCGTTATAAGCTTTAGTAAATCCTAGCAGTGAGTAATGATCAATTGTTTGAGAACCTTGTTGATTGTATCCAGTGATCATAATTCTAGATCCTTTTCTCATTTGTTTGATCATTTTTAATTCGATTTTATTGTCTGCAATCCACGCAAAACCTTGTTCTTTAATATCAAATTTAAATTTATTCTTCCCCGAAGCAGCTGTTACAGAATTATTTTTGTTGAATTCATAACCCGGGGTAACACTTACTTCATTTTTTATATTGTCGTTTGGTCTAAATGCTACAAATAATTTTGCATCTCTTTTATTAGTTTTGGGTGCTTGCAAAATAGGTAAAGATTGCGCAAAGCATACTTTGCCGTCAGCATCCATAACGACCATTGCCTCCCAATCTTTATATTTACCAATTTTTTTAATTTCCTGAGCTGAAACTTGAGCAATACCACTTATAAAAAATATTCCTAACAATATTGTAATTTTTTTAATTATGGACATGGATTTGGATAAATTGTTTGTACGTGGTTAATTTCTTTAATGGCATCATCAGATAAGTTTACATTTACACTTTCTATATTTGTTTTCAACTGCTCCATTGTAGTTGCTCCAATTATTACACTAGTCATAAAGTCTTGGATTTCACAAAATTTTAAAGACATTTGAGCCATATTAAGATTATATTTTTTACTTATTTTAAAATATTGTTCAACAGCATCTTCGGTATTTGGTTTTCTATATCTTGTCCAAAAATCCCAATCTCTCTCCATTCTTGAGCCCTTGGGATAATTTTTATTTCTATATTTTCCACTTAAATATCCACTTGCTAGTGGCGAGTAAGCTAAACATCCAATGTTTTCTCTTATCGATACTTCTGATAAACCAATTTCATAAGTTCTATTTAATAGATTATAAGGATTCTGAATAGACAACATTCTTGGTAAATCTTTATCCTCTGATGCCTTAAGAAAATTTAAAACTCCCCAAGGTGTTTCATTTGATAAACCAACATATCTTATTTTTCCCTGATCAATATATTTATTTAATTCTGCAAGAACATCTTCAAATTTATTCCATTCATTTTCTTTATGAACATAACCAAGTCTTCCAAAATTATTTACATTTCTTTCTGGCCAATGAAGTTGATATAAATCTATATAATCAGTTTTAAGTCTTTTAAGACTGTCATTTAAAGCAGATTCTAAGTTTGGACCTGTAAAACTATTTTCTCCACTTCTTAAATAATCTCTTGCCGGACCAGCAACTTTTGTTGCAAGAATGACTTTGTCTCTTTTTTTTGTTTTTTTAAACCAGTTTCCAATAATTTCTTCTGTGTCACCATAGGTTTCCTTTCTTGGTGGTACTGCATATAATTCAGCAGTGTCCCAAAAGTTTACTCCTTGATCTAAAGCAAAATCCATTTGCTCAAATGCTTCAAGCTCAGTATTTTGTTCTCCCCACGTCATAGTACCGAGACAAATTGTACTCACTTTAATATCAGTATTGCCTAAATTTTTGTAATTCATTAGAAATATTAAGTTAAAATTTTGTTAATCTTTTAAGGTATCTTGAATAATTAGTAAAAGAATATATATATTACTCATTATGGAATTTGATAAAAACGGAATACTAAATAGAGCAAAAGCAGCACAACAAACAACTGCTGTAATGGATGAAGGCTTAAGAGCCTACATGCTAAAAGTTTATAACTACATGGCAACAGGTATATTGCTAACTGGAATAGTAGCACTAATAACATTTAAAATGTCTGTTGTTACTAATGATGCAGGTTCAATCGTTGGTCTAACGCAGTTGGGGAATGCAATTTATTTATCAGGTCTTAAATGGCTTGTAATGTTAGCACCTCTAGGTATCGTTTTTTACATGAGTTTTGGAATTAATAAAATGAGTGCATCAAAGGCACAGACTACGTTTTGGGTTTTTGCAGCTTTGATGGGTCTATCATTATCTTCAATTTTATTGGTTTATACTGGAATGAGTGTAACAAGAGTTTTCTTCATTACATCTGCAACATTTGGAGCGATGAGTATTTATGGATACACAACTAAAAGAGATCTTACAAAGTTAGGATCTTTTTTAATGATGGGTCTAATTGGAATAATTATAGCTTCAATTGTTAATATCTTTATGAAATCTTCTATGATGTATTTTGTGATTTCAATTTTAGGTGTTTTAATATTTGTTGGTTTAACAGCTTATGACACTCAGAAAATCAAAAATATGTATGTTGCGTCAGACTCAGGAGAGTTAATGGGCAAGAAAGCTGTAATGGGCGCTTTAACTTTATATCTAGATTTTATCAATCTATTTATAATGTTATTAAGATTATTTGGTCAAAGAAGATAAATTTATTTTTGAAGTTTCTTCCAGTTGGTATTTTTTAATAAAATTCTAAGATCGTAAGAATTTTTTAGTATTTTACCACTCGTATCAGTAATCAAATATTTAAGATTTTTATTTTTAGGCTTAAAATTTTTACAAATTTTATATAGGGCATTTTCAGTAGCATTTCTAAAAACACTAAACCCCACTTGCTTACTTGAAATACTTAAACCATAATCTTTCCAAGATCCTTCGGAAACCATCTTGGCATATAAGTCTAATATAATTTTTAGCTCATCTTTTTCAAAAAAATGTTTTTCTTCTATTTTATTATGCGGATTATTTACTACTAATTTTAAATTACTACGCATCAATCTTATGTTTATTAATTAATGGTACCTGAAACCCTGTAAATATTATTGTTATTGGAAGCATTCCCCATACTTTAAAATTAACCCAAAATTCTTCTGTTTGAGTTCTCCAAACAATTTCATTTAATAAAGCAAGACCAAAGAAAAAATACATCCATCGTTTATTAAGAATTTCCCAACCGATATCAGTTAGAGGAATAGATTTACCCATAATTTTTTTAAGAATAGGTTCATTTGTAAAATATTTCCCAAAAAATAACGCAAGAGCAAACATAATGTTAATGATAGTTGGTTTAACGTAAATAAATATAGGATCATTAAAGTAGATTGTTAATCCACCAAAAAAAGTAATTAAAATTCCACTCACCAAGGGCATTGGAGGAATTTTTTTTTCAAAAAACCAAACTACTGCTAATGCAACTAAAGTTGCAACTATTAGTGGAGGTATTGCTACAGATAAATTTTTACCACTATTGTAATAATAGAAAAAAAATATTGCTAAAGGACCGAAATCAGTAACAAATTTTAAAAAAGATTTATTCACTTAAAAGATATTAACATATTTGCCACATCACAAAACATTTATATTTTTAGCATTGATTTTTATTTTTAAATACCCATACTAAGATCAATGCCAGTCCAAAAAGCAAAATTTTCAATTGGAGACATAGTAAAACATAAACACTTTGAATTTAGAGGTGTGATTTATGATGTTGATTTTGAATTTAATAATTCTGAGGAATGGTATCAATCTATTCCAAAAAATGTGAGACCAAGAAAAGATCAACCTTTTTATCACCTATTAGCAGAAAATGATGAAATAACTTATGAAGCTTATGTTTCTGAGCAAAACTTGCTGATGGATGACTCTGATGAACCAATAAAACACCCTTTAATTGAAGAGATTTTTTCAGGAAAAAAAGGCTCTAGTTATTTCAAGCTTTCTAATTAAGGCAACCATCATTCAACCACATTTAGCTCAAATCTAGGCCATACAAATTAGCTATATTTTTAGTATCTTCTGGTCAAGAGTGTTAAACGTTAATTTCAATCTTATTATCTCCCCTCTGCATTCTTGATCAGAAAACTATTTCATAATAGAAATCACCAAAAAAAATTCTAAATTAAAATATGTTTAAACTTTTTGAACCTAACAAGATTTTTAAAATCACGTCAAAAGCACCTAAGTACGTTTTATTTTTGTTTATTGTTGTATTGAGTGTTGGTTTAGTTGAAGCATTAATCATATCGCCTGAAGATTATAAACAAAGTGATGCAGTTAGGATTATGTATGTTCATGTTCCTGCCGCTTGGATTTCACTTGGAATATTTTCTTGTATAACTTTGTTATCTATTTTTGGTTTTGTATTTAGAAACAAAAACTTTTTTTTAATTTCTAAAAGTTTAGCTCCTTCAGGATTTGTTTTTAATATTATTGCTTTAGTTACAGGATCAATTTGGGGAAAACCAACTTGGGGAACATGGTGGGCTTGGGATGCAAGAATTACATCAATGTTAATATTAGCTTTATTCTATGCAATGTATTTAATTGTTTGGAGAATTTATGATAACGAAGAAAAAGTCTACAAGATCTCAACTTTTATAACTATTTTAGGAATTATTAATGTTCCAATAATAAAGTACTCAGTTGATTGGTGGAATACACTCCATCAACCTGCATCTATTAATATTTTGTCAAAAAGCTCAATTCATTCATCAATGCTTTACCCATTATTAATAATGACTGCGGCATTTGCTCTATTTTCATTGTTAATTTTCTTAATGAAATATAATACAGAACTGATAAAAATTAAAAATAAAGGCCTAGATAGATTATGATAAATGAATTATTTTTTATGAATGGATATGCAGTGTATGTTTTATCTGCTTTTAGCTTTACGTTAGTAAGTTTCTTAGGTTTATATTTGGTAACTAAAATGCAATTTGTTAAAGAACAAAACAAATTTGTTGCTAAATTTGGATCACTTACAACTGAGCAAGCTAATTCTGCAAAATCACAAAGAATAAATAAAGAAATTTTAGCAAACGTAACAAATAATTAACTTTTAAACCATGTATGGTCGAAAAGTTAAATTAAGATTTCTGTTCATAATAATAATCTTAATTACTTTAATTTTAACAACATTTTTGATTTTAAAATCATTAGAGGAAAATGTTGTATATTTTCAATCGCCTTCTGAAATAAAATCACTTACTGAAATAGATAAAAGCAAAATAAGAGTTGGAGGAATGGTTAAAAAAAACTCTATTTCCATAAGTTCAAATGAAGTTAATTTTATAATTACTGACTTTAAAAATGAAATAAATGTTACTTACTCAGGAGCAGTACCAAATTTATTTGCTGAAGGAAAAGGGGTTGTTGCAGAAGGTTTTTTGAAAGATAGAAACTTTTTCTCTGCAACAAAAATTTTAGCTAAGCATGATGAAAATTATATGCCACCGGAAGTAAAAGAAGCATTAGGAGAAAAATAAATTGATCTATAATCTAATTGGATATTATTCATTATTAATAGGATTAATTATTGGATTATCATTATTTTATTTTTCATATAAAAATTTTAATAATTCAAACACTTTAGATACCAAAATATTATCATTTACATTTTTACAATTATTTTTTGTTGTCATTAGTTTTTTATGTTTGATTTTTTCTTTTGTTATTTCGGATTTTAGTAATGAAACAGTATTTAATAATTCTCACACTACCAAACCATTATTTTACAAAATAAGTGGAACTTGGGGAAATCATGAAGGTAGTTTATTATTGTGGTTACTTGTTTTAACGTTATTTATTTTCTTATTTTTAGTAAGAACTAAAAATCAACCAGTAAAATACAAAATTTTAACTTTAGTTTTTCAACAAATAATCATAGTAGGTTTCTTTTTATTTTTAATCAAAACATCAAATCCATTTAATTATATTTTTCCAATACCTAATGAAGGTCTTGGATTAAACCCTATTTTACAAGACCCTGCTTTAGCAATCCATCCACCTATTTTATATTTAGGCTATGTTGGTTCTTCTATTATTTTTTCATCTGTCTTGGCAGCAACAAGTTTAAAAATTATATCTACTAGTTGGGCATCACATATAAAAAAATGGATCTTAATTTCGTGGATATTTTTAACTTTAGGAATATTGCTTGGATCGATTTGGGCCTATTACGAATTGGGCTGGGGAGGTTTTTGGTTTTGGGACCCAGTTGAGAATGTTTCTTTAATGCCATGGCTTGCATTAACTACTCTTTTACATTGTATTTTAGTATTAGAAAAAAAATCTATTTTAACTTCATGGGTAATAATTCTTTCAATTGCAACATTTACATTAAGTATGTGTGGAACATTTTTAGTAAGATCAGGAATATTAAATTCGGTTCATACTTTTGCTAATGATCCTGAAAGGGGTTTATTTATTCTTGTTTTTTTATTCATTTTGATTTTTTTATCTATTTTAATTTTTTTCTTTTTTCATAAAGATAATGACAGAAAATCTTATAGTTTTTTTTGGTTGAGCAAAGAAACTTCAATATTAATTAATAACTGGTTCATGATGTATTTTTTATCTGTTGTATTAATAGGTACCGTTTATCCAATTTTTTTAGATGTAATTTCTTCTGAAAAAATATCTGTTGGACCACCATTTTATCATAAATTGATAATTCCATTTTTAATTCCATTTTTATTTATGATGGCGATTGGTCCAAAATTAAAATGGATTAAATCTCAACTAGAAGATAAGATTTATTTAATTTCTTTTTTGATTATCTCAATTTTATTGGCATTTTTAGTATTAAAAAATTTTAATCAAAATATTTTAATAAATACAATTTTGATATCGAGTGCGCTTTATTTATTCTTTATTACTTTGCGAGATTTTTTTATAAAAAAATATAAAAATATTTCACAAAATATTGCTCATTTTGGATTTAGTTTATTGATCCTAAGTATCTTGTTTAACAATATATTTGCAAGCGAAATTATAACAAATCTTAAGGTTGGTGAAACTTTTGAAAATTCGAAAACTAAGATAGTTTTTGAAAGTGTTGATCAGAAAAAAGAAAAAAATTATAATGCTATTATTGCGAATTTTTCTATAAGTAATTTAAATGGTGAAGAGGATAGATTTTCGCCAGAGCTGAGAATTTATAATCAACCTGTCATTGCCACAAGTGAAGCTGATATTAAAACAACACTTATGTCAGATAAATTTATTGTAATTAATCTGGTTCAAAATCAAGATTTTTTCAACGTAAGATACCAAGTTAAACCATTTATGTTATGGATCTGGTTATCAGTAATTCTAATATCTTTTGCTGGCATTGTTAGCTTTTTGCAAAAAAGATCATGAAAAATAAAATATTACCTTTTTCAGTTATTATTATTTTTGGAATAATATTTCTTATTTTTTACAAAGGTTTAGAAGAATCAAAAATATACACTCCAGATGTTAATACAAAAAAAGAGATACCAGTGTTTAATACCAAAGAATTTTTTTCTGGAGAAAATGTGAAATCATCAAGTATCTTTGAGTTAGATAAGGTTTATTTATTAAATATTTGGTCATCTTGGTGTGCACCATGTCGACAAGAGCATCCTCTTTTGATGAATTTAAATTTAGAGAATAAATTAAATATTATTGGGATGAATTATAAAGATAATTCAAAAAATGCAGAAAATTTTTTAAAAGAACTAGGAAACCCTTATAAAGAAATCTTTATTGATTTAGATGGTACAATCGCAATTGAGTGGGGAGCATATGGGGTTCCTGAATCATTTTTAATTTATAATAATGAAATTATTAAAAAATATATTGGACCTCTTAACCAAGAATTAGTTGAAGAAATTAATTTATTGACAAAATGAAATATCTGAAATTTTTTTTAATTGTTATAATATTATTCCATTTAAGTAGTATTAATGCTGAGGAGAACGATAAAACAAATAAAATAACTAAAAATTTACGATGTCTTATATGTCAAGGTCAATCGGTTTACGACTCAGACTCTGAATTTGCAAACAGTTTAAAAATTGTAGTTACTAAAAAGCTTCAAGAAGGCCTTTCTGAAGATCAAATTTATGAATATTTTAAAACTAAATATGGAGAATGGATACTTTACGATCCTGGTTTAAATAAAAATACATATATTCTTTGGTTATTGCCTATATTGATATTTTTAATCGGAGGTGCAATAATCTACAAAAGCTTTATTGTTAAAAAATAAATTAATTAATGATGAATTTAAAAAAATTTTTAATCAATCTGTTAATGATCACATTCGCATTTTCTTCGATTGCAGAAGAAAAAGTTTTAAAAGATCAAAATACAGAATTCAGTCTTTATACAGGAATGTTTGATTTTAGTGATGATGGAAAAAAATCAACTTTAATTGGTTTTCAACATCAGAATGAAAATTTAAATAGAAATACTTTTTTAGGAAATCTTTCTCCTATAACTGGATTTTTAATTACAGCTGATAATGCAGGATATTTTTATACAGGAGTTCAAGCTCAATATAAATTAGGAGCATTAAATTTAACTCCCAGCTTTACACCGGGAATATATCATGAGGGAGATGGTAAAGACTTAGGCCATTTAATCGAATTTAAAAGTGAGTTACAAATTTCGCTAGATCTTTCAAAAACAAGTGAATTAGGTTTTTCCTACAATCATATATCTAATGCAAGTTTAGGAGATAAAAATCCTGGGGCAAATAGTTATATGTTTAATTTCTTCAAAAACTTTTAATAAAGATACACCATGAATATCAATGACTGTTATAATTTTGAAGATTTTAGAAAATTAGCTAAAAAAAAATTACCAGCTCCTATTTTTCATTATATTGATGGTGGAGCAGATGATGAAGTAACTTTAAATCGAAATACAGATGCTTTTAATGATTGTGATTTAGTTCCCAATATTCTTAATAGTGTTGGTGAGCCAAATTTATCCACCACTGTTTTTGGGAGAAAAATTAGTATGCCGCTATTTTTATCTCCTACGGCAATGCAAAGTTTGTATGACCCTGAGGGTGATAAGGCTTCCGCTAGAGCTGCAGAGAAGTTTGATACAATTTACAGTATGTCCACAATGGCATCTTTTTCAATTGAAGAGGTTGCAAATGTTTCTAGTGGGCCAAAACTTTTTCAACTTTATATCCACAAAGACAAATCAATTACTGATGATTTGATTGAAAGATGCAGTAGAGCTAATTTTGACGGAATGTGTATTACTGTTGATACACTTGTTGCTGGAAATAGAGAAAGAGATCATAGAACTGGATTTACGACACCACCTAAATTTACTTTGGATAGTTTATTGAGTTTTGCAATGAGACCAGGATGGGTTTTCAAATACTTTACAAATAAAAAATTTGAATTAGCAAATATTAAAAATAAAACTGATAAAGGTACCAATATTGCAAAATCAGTTATGGATTATATTAATGAACAGTATGATCCAGCAATGAATTGGAAAGATGCAGAATACTGCATAAAAAAATGGAACAAGCCTATGGCTTTAAAAGGTGTAATGTCAGTTGAAGATGCTAAAAGAGCAATTGATATTGGTTGTACAGCAATTATGATTTCAAATCATGGAGGAAGACAACTTGATGGATCAAGATCTCCATTTGATCAAGTTAAAGCAATTTCAGATGCAGTTGGTGATAAATTAGAAATTATTCTTGATGGTGGTGTAAGAAGAGGAACACATGTCCTTAAAGCTTTAGCAGCAGGAGCAACAGCATGTAGTTTTGGAAAGGCATTTCTTTTTAGTTTAGGCGCAGGCGGACAAAAAGGTGTTGAAAGACTTTTAGAAAACATGCAAAAAGAAATTAGAAGAAATATGATTTTAATGGGTTGTAAGTCTGTTAAAGACCTTGATGCGTCAAAAATAATATATAGAGACTAAAAGATAAGAATTTTTACCATTTATTTGAATAATTAAATTTTTAAACTAAATAGACAAAAAACTAATTTTCGTTTAGTTTGGCGACTTTAAATTTAAATTTATTATGGAACTTGCAAAATCATTAAATAGGCTTGGTACTGAAAGTGCTTTTTCTGTTTTAGCTGAAGCAAAAAAACTTGAAGCACAAGGT
Source organism: uncultured Pelagibacteraceae bacterium (assembly GCA_902523515.1). Taxonomy (GTDB): domain Bacteria; phylum Pseudomonadota; class Alphaproteobacteria; order Pelagibacterales; family Pelagibacteraceae; genus Pelagibacter. The sequence continues at coordinate 32,415 of CABYZT010000001.1, read as the reverse complement.
AAACCTATGATCCACTTAGGATTGGGTCAACCTGATTTCAAAACTCCAAAGCACGTTGTCGAAGCAGCAAAAAAAGCTTTAGATGATGGTCATCACGGATATGTGCTTTCAAACGGAATTTTAGAATGTAGACAGTCAGTTACTAGATGGATAAAGAAAAGATATAGTGTAGACGTAGATCCTGAAAGAATTATTATTATGCCAGGTGGTAAACCAACAATGCATTATGCAATTCAGTGTTTTGGTGAGCCAGGAGCAGAGATAATTCATCCAACTCCAGCGTTCCCTATTTATGAATCAATGATTAATTATACTGGTTCTACTGCAGTACCTTACGACCTAACTGAAGATAAAAATTTAAAGTTTAGTGCAGATAAAATTTTATCTCTAATTACTGATAAAACCAGATTATTAATTTTAATAAATCCAAATAACCCTACTGGAAGTTTTGTAGAAAAATCAGAAATAGACAAATTGGCTGAAGGTTTAAAAAAACATTCTCATGTGACCATTTTAAGTGATGAAATTTATAGTAGACAAATTTTCGACGATAAGGAAATGCCAACATTCTTTAATTATCCTGAATTAAGAGAAAGATTAATTGTTTTAGAGGGTTGGAGTAAAGCTTACTCAATGACAGGTTGGAGACTTGGTTGGAGTTTTTGGCCAGAAAATTTAGTTGAGCATGTTAATAAGTTATTAATTAATAGTGTCTCATGTGTAAATGCTGCCGCTCAATTCGCAGGTATCGCAGCTTTGGATGGACCTGATGACTCAATTGACGAGATGATGGAAAAATTTACTTTGAGAAGAAAATTAATTCATGAAGGCTTAAATAGTTTACCAGGCGTAGAGTGTAGTTTACCTGGTGGAGCTTTTTATGCATTCCCTAAAGTTATTGGGACGGGTATGGATGGCTCAGAATTTTGTAAAAGAGCAATGCATGAAGCTGGGGTTGCTATCGTTCCGGGAACAGCTTTTGGAAAAACATGCAAAGATTATGTAAGATTTAGCTTTGCTGCTTCAAGAGATAACATTTCTAACGCATTGGAAAATATCAAAAAAATGTTAGGTTAAGCTATGTCTGAATTAGCTTTACCAAAAATTGATAATTCTATTTTAAATAGAAAAAGTGAGATAGTAAAAAATCTTTCAAAGTTAACAGATAAAGAAAATGTTCTAAGTGAAGCTGACGAATTGAGACCTTATGAAACTGATGCTCTGTCAGTTTACACTCAAACACCTTTAGCAGTAGTACTTCCAGAAAATACTGATGAGGTAAGTGAGATATTAAAATATTGTTATAGTGAAAACATAAAAGTGGTTCCAAGAGGCGCAGGCACAGGTTTATCTGGAGGTGCATTACCCCTTCAAGATGCTATTCTTCTTGGTTTAGGAAAATTCAATAAAATACTTGAAATCGATTATAAAAATAAATGTGTAGTAACACAGCCTGGAGTAACAAATCTTGGAATTACTCATGCAGTCCAACACAAAGGGTTTTATTATGCACCAGATCCTTCTAGCCAGTTAGCATGTTCTATAGGTGGAAATGTTGCTGAAAATTCTGGTGGAGTTCACTCTTTAAAGTATGGAACGACTACAAATAATATTTTAGGTGTACAAATGGTAATGATGGATGGAACCATTTGTAGATTTGGAGGAAAGTCTTTTGATCAAGAGGGATATGATCTTATGGGTTTAATTTGTGGATCAGAGGGTTTATTGGGAGTTGTTACCGAAGTTACAGTTAAAATTTTAAAAACACCTGATGTGGTAAGAGCAGCTTTAATAGGCTTTCCATCTATTAAAGAAGGAGGAGATGCTGCTTCAGAAATTATTTCAAGTGGAATAGTGCCAGCAGGAATGGAAATAATGGATAAAGCTTTAATTGAGGCGACGGATAATTTTAGTAAAGCAGGATATCCAAGAGATGCAGAATTATTATTAATAGTAGAACTTGATGGAACAGAGTCAGAGGTTGATGAATTAATTAGAAAAGTAGAGGCTATCTGTAAAAAAAATAATTGTTCTAGTCTTAAACTTAGTAATAGTGAGAAAGAAAGACTTTCTTTCTGGGCTGGAAGAAAAGCTGCTTTCCCAGCTTGTGGAGCTATGGCCCCTGATTATTATTGTATGGATGGATCTATTCCAAGAGGTAAGCTTGCTGAAGCATTATTAGAAATTAAAAAATTATCAGAAAAATATGAATTACCGGTTGCAAATTGTTTTCATGCAGGTGATGGAAATTTACATCCACTTATTATGTTTGATGGAAATGATAAAGAACAACTTAGAAAAACTGAGGAATTTGGTTCTGAGATATTAAAAACATGTGTAAGACTTGGTGGAGTTATCACAGGTGAGCATGGTGTTGGTATAGAAAAAAGAGAACTTATGTGTGAAATGTTTAATGATAATGATATACAACAACAACTGAGTATTAAAAAATCATTAGACGAAAAAAATCTATTAAATCCTGGAAAAGTTTATCCTATACTTAGAAAATGTGCAGAGGAAGGAAGGGTTCATGTCCACAAAAATAAAGATAAATTCCCAGATCTTCCAAGATTCTAATAACGTCTATTACCCTAAAGATGAGGTTGAAGTTTCAGATTTAATTCGGGAACTATATGAACAAGATTCTCCAACTGAAATTATCGGTAACAATTCAAAAAGCTTTATTGGAAACAAAACTCAATCGGCCAACACTACCTCTTTGTCTAAAATTTCTGGTATAATCGACTATAGACCTGAGGAATTGTATATTAAAGTAAAAGCCTGCACACCAATTAATGAAATCGACAAGGTCTTAAGTGAAAATAGTCAGGAGCTAGCTTTTGAACCAATAGACTTTGGGTATATTAAAGATGGCAAATCAAATAAAGGAACAATAGCAGGATACTTATCATGTAATTATGCAGGTTCACGAAGATTTAAAGTTGGAAGTGTTCGAGATCATGTCCTAGGTTTTAAGGGAGTGAATGGAAAAGGAGATATAATTAAATCAGGAGGTACTGTCGTTAAAAATGTTACGGGTTATGATTTATCAAAACTTATAGCTGGTTCGTTTGGTACACTTGTTGCTTTGACTGAAATTACATTAAAGGTTTTACCTAAAAAAGACTCTTCGAAAACTGTTATAATTTATCCTGATAATTTTGAACAAATTTATGATTTTTTTAATAAATTATCTAGTTCAAGTAGTGAAATTTCTGGTGCTGTCTTTATTCCAGAGCAATCAAATGATAAAGAATTTTCAGTTAAAAGAAATAATGTTTTTAAGTTTAATGATCTTAAATCAAAAGTTTCGTTTGTAGCATTTAGAGTTGAGGGGGATAAAATTTCAATTGAGGAAAAAATTAATAATTTAAAAAAAGAACTCGAATTAAACAATTCAGATATTTCTACACTTGATGTTTATCAATCAGAACCATTTTGGAAAAAAATAAATAATTTAGAGGTATTCGAAAAGACCGAACACAATTTAATACGAATGGTGATACCACCAGCGAATGGTTCAAAATTATCCAAATATTTGGAAAATAACCATAATTATTTTATTGATTGGTGTGGGTCGTTATTCTGGATTGAAGTTAATAGTAAAAAAGAGGAAAAGATTAAAGATTTAAAAAAAATGGCAAACGATTTTGGAGGTTATTTGACAGTAATTAAAACTTCATCCGAATATGATTATGGTGAACCTATTTTTACTGTTGATAAAGTACGTTTGATGATTTCTGAAAAAGTAAAACAAAGTTTTGATCCAAAAAGAATTTTAAACCCAGGTAAAATGTATAGAGGTGTTTAATGCAAACAAAATTTACTGAAGAACAGCTTAGAGATCCAGACAATTTTGCAAACGAAAAAGTTTTTAAAAAGTGTGTGCATTGTGGAATGTGTAATGCTACATGCCCTACTCATCAACTTTTAGGTGATGAGCTAGATGGACCTAGAGGACGTATCTATCTAATTAAAGATATGTTAGAAAATAATCGGAAGCCAACTGAAAAAGTTGTAAAGCATATCGATCGATGTCTCTCATGTTACAGCTGTATGACTACTTGTCCTGCAGGAGTAAATTACATGCATATAATTGACCATGGAAAAAAATATATTGAAAAAAATTATCAAAGATCATTCTTTGATAAGTTAATAAGATATTTTTTATCTATCACTCTTCCAAATACAAAAGTTTTTAGATTATCAAGTTTATTAGTAAAATTATCGAAGCCATTTAAATTCTTAATGCCTTCAAAAATTAAGGACATGATTGAGTTAATGCCTACAAAATTTCCTAAAAAAAGCTTACCAATTAAAGAAGTTTACAAATCCTCTACTAAAAAAAGAATTGCTAGAGTTGCTCTTTTAACAGGATGTGTACAAAAAGAAATATCTCCTCAAATTAATGAAGCAACAATAAGGCTATTAAACAGACACGGTGTAGAAGTAGTTGTTCCAAAAAAAATTCGTTGTTGTGGATCTTTAAATCATCATCTTGGAAAAGAGGAGGATGCACATCAAGATTTTAAGAACAATATAAACACTTGGTATGAGGAGCATCAAAAGGGAAATTTAGATGCAATTTTATCAAATACATCAGGTTGCGGGACAACAATGAAAGATTATGGATTTATTTTTCGTGAGGACAAAGAACTGAGTAAAAAAGCAAAAGTAATATCAGAGCTTACAAAAGATATATCGGAATATATATTTGAAAGTTTAAAACTTGATATTAAAGATAAAGGAAAAAAATATAAAGTAGCTTATCACTCTGCATGTTCAATGCAGCATGGTCAAAAAGTTCATTCTCAACCCGTTTCGTTACTTGAGAAAACTAACAATGAAATTATGGAAATCCCAGAAGGACATATATGTTGTGGATCAGCTGGTACTTACAACATATTGCAATCAAAAATTGCAAAACAATTATTGAAGAAAAAAGTCAATAATATTGAAAGTTTAAATCCAGACTTTATTTCTACTGGAAATATTGGTTGTATTACCCAAATCGCTCATGGTACTAAAGTTCCAATATTACATACAATTGAAGTTTTAGATTGGTACACAGGTGGACCAAAACCTGAAATATTAAAATAACAATTATGAAAAAGGTTATAATTACAAGACGTTTAATTAGAGAAAGTGAAGATAAAGCATCTAAATTATTTGATGCTAAATTTAATACTAATGATGAACTTTATTCACAAAAAAAAATAATTGAAATGAGTGAAGGATTTGACGGGATATTATCATCATTAACTGAAAAATTAGATGCAGAAACAATTAATCAATTACCAGACTCTGTAAAAATTATTTCAAATTTTGCAGTTGGATTTGGAAACATTGATTTAGAAGCAGCAAAGAATAGAGGTATTGCAGTAACAAATACTCCAGAAGTTCTATCAGATGCTACAGCAGAAATTGGAATTTTACTAATTTTAGGAGCGTGCAGAAGAGCTTCCGAAGGAATAGAGTCTGCAAAAGAAGGTGGATGGAAGTGGTCTGCTGATTATTTAATTGGGAAACAATTAACAGGAACAAGATTAGGAATTTTAGGCATGGGTCGTATTGGTCAAAAAATTGCAAAAATTGCAAAGTCTTTAGGTATGGTTATTCATTACCATAATCGTTCAAAATTAAGTGAAGATAAAGAACAAGGTGCAATATATCATGACAGCATAAAAAGTCTTTTTTCAGTCTCAGATGTTTTATCAATTTGTTGTCCAGCCACAAAAGAAACAGAGAACTTGATAAATAAAGAGACTGTTGAGTATTTTCCTAAAGGTGCTGTGATAACTAATGTTGCAAGAGGTGATATAGTTGATGATGATGCTTTAATTGATGCATTAAATAGAAGAAAAATTTATGCAGCAGGATTAGATGTTTATAAAAATGAGCCAAATCTTAATCCTGGTTATTTAAAAATCCCAAGTGCTTTTGTTTTACCTCATTTGGGGAGTGCAACAAAAGATACAAGAATTGCAATGGGAAATTTAGCAATTGATAATTTAGATGAGTTTTTTAGAACTGGAAATTGTATTAATAAAGTAAATTAAAATGTCTCAATCGATAGCTTTCATCGGCGTTGGCAACATGGGCTGTCCAATGGCTGAAAATTTAATGAAGGCAGGTAAATCTGTAAAAGTTTTTGATGTCTCAAAAAAAATGCTTGGGATTGCAAAAGATAAAAATCTTGAAACAGCGGAAAATTTAGATGATCTAATTACAGATCATGTTGAGACGGTTATCACTATGCTTCCAGAGGGCAAGCATTCTAAGGAAGTTTATTTAGGTGATAATGGAATAATAAATAAAGTTTCAAAAAATTGTTTGCTAATTGATTGTTCTACAATTGATATTCAAACTTCTATCAAGATTGGAAAAAAAGCCTTAGAAAAAGGAATAGAAATGATTGATGCGCCAGTTAGTGGTGGAGTAATGGGAGCACAAAAAGCAACTTTAAATATAATGGTTGGTGGATCAAAAGAAGCTTTTGAAAAAGCACTTCCTTTATTAAAAATCATGGGAAAAAATATATTTCATGCAGGTGATTTAGGTAGTGGGAACGGCGCTAAGATTTGTAACAACATGGCTCTAGGCATTGCAATGATTGCTGCTTCAGAGTCATTAATGTTAGCCAAAAGATTAAATATAGATATTAAAAAAGTTCATGAAATTATGAAAAATGCATCAGGTAATAGTTGGCCAATTTCTGTTTATCCACCTTTGCCTGGATTAATTGATGGCACGCCTTCAAATAATAATTATCGTCCGGGTTTCTCTGCAGGAATGATGAATAAAGATCTTAAACTTGCAAATGATTGTGCCAAGAGTGTGAATGCAGAAACACCATTAGGAAAAATGGCTTTAGAAATTTATGACCAATTTTGTAAAGATGGAAATGATACTAAAGATTTTTCAGCTATTTCCAAAGTTATAGGCGGTAATGCTTGGGACTACCCAATTGATTGAATAAATTTATTGTAAGTGTTTATAAATTGTTGTTCTAGAAATACCTAATTTTCTAGAAGTTGCAGAAATATTATTTGTTTCATCAAAAGTTGATCTAATTAAAGTACATTTCTCTCTTTTGATTTTTGTATCTTCACAATTTTTACAAGTACTCACTTTTTTTCCTTTTTTTGTTTCAACAAATTTATTTTCTTTAAAAATTTGACTTTTGACAACAAAAACAGATGAGCCTAAATGATCAGTAATTTTTAATGTTTTATTATTTAATAAATCTGATGCGATAGATGAAAATGAATTAGTAAAAATTTTATTAAAATTTTCATTTTTAAGATCTACTAATCCATTAAGCATAATTTTTGCATTACTATTAGCACCTACAATTAGACCATCTCCATTGACAGCCAATAAACCAACACTTGTGGTTGATAAATATTCTTGTCGAGGATGAAAGGATAAAATTAATTCATGCTCAAACTTTTTTAAAAATAATTTTGTTTCAATACTTCTGGTTGCTAGTTTCACTAAAGCTAGAGTATGTTGCTCTCTAGACATATAGTCAGTTGAAGCGTCTATAATTCCAATAGTCTTACCGTCATAGTTAATTATTGGACTTGCGAAACAAGATATATTTTCATGCGCTGTAAAAAAATGTTCTTTACCAGAAACTATTGTTGGTTTTTTTAATTCTACAGATAATCCCAAACCATTAGTGCCACAGACTTTTTCAGCCCAAATTGATCCAGGTATAACAGTCTTACCTACGTCGGTTTGAAGACAAGTTTTATCATATATTGTATCAAGCACTAACCCATTCTCATCTGAATATGCAACCATAAAATTAGTTCCGGCAATTTGTGAGTATAAAAGTTCTAATTCTGGGAGAACTATTTTTCTAAGAGCCTCATTTTTTTCTTTGATCTCTTTTAATTGAATAGAGGATACTACGCTTTGTTTTGGATCTTTAAATGGATCAAGACCCTCAGCGATGCATCTTGACCAACTATCTGAAATTTCTTTGCCCATTTGATAGGACATCATTCCTCTTTTTTTCAGGATGTTTTTAAACTCTTTTTTTTGAGATGATAGATTTTCCATTTCAAAAAGATAATTAAAATTAGGGTATTCAACAACTAACCACAGGTTGTAATTGTCCAATAATTGAACACTTAAAAGCGGCATTGACTCCTTTGCAATTCAATTTTTTAATAATGTTTTAGAAATTAAAAAAGAGAGAGGATACGATGAAAGCTCAGGTTTTGCACAAGTATGACCCAGAAATGAAAGAAAAGGTTTGGGTTACAGGTGAAGAAATGCCAGATCCGAAGATTGAGAAGGCATCAGATGTAATTGTTAAAATTGGTGCTGCAGGAGTTTGCAGAACAGATTTACATATAATTGAAGGAGTATGGAAACATATTCAAGATCCAGATGGAACTTTGTTACCATGTGTGATGGGACATGAAAATGCAGGATGGGTAGAGGACGTAGGTAAGGATGTTACAGAATATAAAAAAGGTGACCCAGTTATTTTGCACCCATTAATATCAGGAACAGGTGGTACTTGTTTAGATTGTAGAAGAGGTAATGATATGCATGCCGCCGCCGGAGCATTCCCTGGGTTAAGTATCAAAGAGGGTGGATATTCAGAACTATTAAAAACGAGTGTTAGAAATTTAATTAAGCTTCCAAAAGTTTTAGCACCTAAAGATGTTGCACCTTTTTCAGATGCTGGTCTCACAGCTTATAGAGTTGTTAAAAAGGCGACTAGACATTTATTGCCAGGTCAAAGCTGTACGATAATTGGAGCTGGAGGTTTAGGGCATATTGCTATTCAATGCTTGAAAGCAATGTGTGCTGCCGACATTATTATAGTTGAGAAATCTGAAGCAGCTTTAAAACATGCAATGGAACTCGGTGGCGATCATGGAGTTTTAATTGATGGAAATGAAATTGAAAAGGTTCAAGAACTAACTAAAGGAAAAGGTTCAGAGGCTGTTATCGATTTCGTAGGTGAAAAAGGATCTACTGCCATGGGGATTCAAATGACTTCTAATGGTGGTTTTTACTACATTGTTGGATATGGGGAAGAAATTAAATCATTAGCAGTTGATTTGATTATTTCTGAAAAAACAATCGTAGGTAATTTAGTGGGAACGTGGTCTGAATTATATGAATTGATGGAGTTAGCTGATCGAGGAAAAGTGAAGCTATCCATGCAAGAATATAAATTGGACGATGCTAATAAAGCGCTCCATGATCTTAACGACGGTAAAGTTAAGGGACGAGCTGTTTTAGTTCCGTAATTAAGGAAAGGAAGAGAGAGGTAATAATGAAACTAATGAAAACTTGCTTGACGGCTGTAATATCAAGTTTGATGATATTTAGTCCTATGGCATATGCTGATAAGTGGAGCGATCAGTTTCCACATATCAAAGCTACAGGAGATATTCCTGGTGATTGTTCTTATGAGAAGATGTCTAAGAAAAATTACAAAGGAAAAACTCTTAAAATAAACACTCACGCAATTCCAGTAATGGGAGAGCCAACAGCTTTACACGCTGAACAGTTTGAGAAATTAACCGGTGCAAAAGTTGAAGTTACACATACACCAGCAGGTGATTTGTACTCAAAAGCAATGGTTCCTTTTCAAGCTGGACAGGCTCCTTACGATGTTGTGTTTGGATTTTCTAACTTCATCAATGACTGGAAAAGATATTTAGCACCAGTTCCTAAGAAGTATATGAACTCACCTGAGATGAAAGACGTAACTAAATCTCACATGGGTGTATCATCTTGGGACGGAACTATGTATCAATACCCAGTTGATGGTGACAGACATTATTTAAAATATAGAAAAGATGTCATTGATAATCCAGAAATGCAGAAAAAATATAAAGCTGACACAGGTAATGAGTTAAGAGTTCCAAGAACTTGGAAAGAATACGCTCAAATGGCTAAATATTTCAATGATTGGGATTGGGATGGAGATGGTGAAAAAGAATATGGTTCTGCTGAGGTTATGAAAAAAGATGACTTAATGTTTGCAGCTTTTTTCAGCAGATCAGTTGCTTATGCTAAAAACCCTAGAACTCCAGGTGGTTTCTTTTTTGATTTAGAAACTATGAAGCCAAACATCAATAACCCAGGATTTGTTGAAGCATTAACTGATTGGGTTGAAGCTACTAAATATGTTCCTCCAGGAGGAACTAACTTTGGTCTAGGTGATGAAATCGGATCATTTGGTGGTGGGCAAACTTTATTTAGTTTCTCATGGGACGATGCGTTTATTGCAGCAATGCAAGATGATAGCCCAATTAAAAATAAAGTTGGTGCAGCTCCACTTCCAGGCGCTGATAGAGTTTGGAACAGAGTTACAAATAGCTGGGAAAACCAATACAACCAAGCTCCTTACATTGTTTGGGGTTGGGCTGTAGGTGTTGCTAAGAAAAGTAAAGTAAAAGATATGGCATTTGATTATCTTTGCTTCTTTTCTAATGGTGCAAACCATCAAGCTGATTTAGCTATTGGTAGATTTGGTGTAAACCCATTTAAAAACTCAGACTTTGACCCTAACATTTATATTAATAGTATGGGTTGGGATCCAGAGATCGCTAACAGTTACACTCAAACACTTTTAGATATGGAAAAAAGTAATAATAGAGTTTTCCCTCTAAGAGTTCCAGGTGTATTTGAATTTACAAGTGCTGTTGCTACAGGAACTTCAAAAGCTCTAGCAGGACAATTATCTCCTCAAGAAGCTCTAGACGAAGTTGCTAAAGAGTGGGAAGCAATTGTAAGCAGAGTAGGCAAAAAAGCAGTTCAAGATGCCTATGCTGTTGGTGTCAAAATGGAAGACAACAAACTATAGTTTAAAAATACTTTATGTGGCCATTAATTTAAATGGCCACATATTACAAAAATAATATAATCCTTTTTATATAAATGAATTTTAAGCATAAATATTTCTTCCTATTTCCAGGTTTATTTGTATTGATAGGAATATTAATTTTTCCAATTATTTTCGTAGTTAGATTAAGTTTGTCAGGATGGAACAGTTATAATCCTGGTTTAGATTACATAGGTTTAGAAAATTATATAAGATTATTTACTGATGATCCTAGATTCTGGGAGTCTTTTTTTAGGTTGAGTTTTTTGTCAGTTACAACTGTTATCTTGCAATATGTGATTGGTTTTGCGTTGGCACACATGGTTTGGAAAGATATTAAATTTAAAAGATTTTTTAGAGTTCTTTTTTTAGTTCCAATGATGACAACCCCAGTGATCATGACGGTTATTTGGAGAACTTTTTTTCATGAGTCTCTTGGACCAGTAAATGATTTGTTATCAGTTTTTGGTGTAGCACCAAAATGGTTGACAGATCCAGTTATTGCAAAATTTACAGTCATAATAGTTGAGGTATGGCAATGGACACCATTTATGTTTTTACTTTTATTAGCAGGGTTATTGTCATTACCTAAAGAACCTTTTTTAGCTGCTGCAATTGATGGTGCTAGCCCAATTAGAAAATTTATTTATGTAACATTTCCATTGATGGCTCCCATCTCAATTGGAGCAATAATTATAAGGTTAATTGAGGCTTCAAAGATAATGGATACAGTTTACGTTTTAACTTCTGGTGGCCCAGGAACTTCAACTGAAACTTCAAGTTTTTATATTTTCATAAAAGGGCTAAGAGAATTTCAGATGGGTTATGCAGCTTCAATGTCATTCACCTACTTAATAATTATGATCATAAGTTTAACAATAATAGCAAAAGTCTTAACTAAAGTTTTATTGAAAGAGTAGAGTATGAATAAATTATATATTTTTTTAAAATATTTCTTTATTGTTGTTTGGACAGTATTTGTCGTAGCGCCTTTTCTTTGGGCTTTAACAACATCCTTTAAAGACTTTCAGTCTGTTAATGGTGGTGTAACATATATTCCATGGGTTGATTTTGAACCAAATTTAGAAGGGTGGAAGGTTTTAATTAAATCGCCAGCCAAAGGAGGGGTAGATATAATTGAACCTTATTTTAATAGTTTGTTTGTAACTTGCACGGCAAGTTTAATTAGTATTATTCTTGGAACATTGTCTGCATATGCACTATCAAGATATACATTCAAGGCAGGTTTTGTAAAAAATAATGACATTACTTTTTTCTTTATTTCCCAAAGAATTATGCCTCCAATTGTTTTATCAATTCCGTTTTTTTTATTTTTAAGTTCTATAAATTTATTAGATAGCCTAACGGGGTTAATTGTAGTTTACATTGTTTTGTTAATGCCAATAGCAGTTTGGATTATGGTTGACTTTTTTAATAAAGTTCCAAGAGAAATTGACGAGACAGCTTTAATTGATGGTTGTAATCCTTATCAAGCATTTTTAAAAGTGGTGTTACCAAATTCAATACCAGGATTAATTGTAGCTGGAATGTTTTGTATAATTTTTGGATGGATTGATTTCTTCTTTGCTTTTATTTTAACTTTTACAGAAGTTCAATTGTTGCCGGTTAAGATTGTTGCATTAAATTCATCTGTAACTCCTTGGTGGAGTTTATCAGCTTCAGCTTTAGTTTCAGTAGCACCATTAATTATTGTTGCGTTCATAGTTGAACGATATTTATCAAAAGGAAATTTATCAGGAGCTATCAAATAATGGATTTAGTTGCTAACAATTTATCTTATAAACCTGATGATCAATATCATTTAAACGAAGTATCTTTTAATTTTAAAGAAGGAAATCTCTATACAATTTTAGGAAGAACATTATCTGGAAAGACGACTTTATTAAAAACAATAGCCGGTCTGTTGACACCTGATAGTGGTGAAATTGAATTTGATGGTAAAAATTTTTTAAAAGTTCCAGTCTGGGAAAGAAATGTAGCAATGGTTTATCAACAATTTATAAACTATCCTCATTTAAATGTTTACGAAAACATAGCCTTTCCTTTGAAACAAAGAAAAATGGATCAAAGTATTATTAATGATAAAGTAATGGATGCTTTAAAGTCTGTAGGATTATTAGGTTACGAAAAAAGAAAAATCCAAGAGCTTTCCGGAGGTCAGCAACAAAGGGTTTCGCTTGCTAGATCCTTGGTCAAAAATGCAAAAATACTATTACTGGATGAGCCCTTAGTAAATTTAGATTACAAATTGAGAGAGCAACTAAGAGAAGAGTTTAAAAACCTATTTTCAAAAGGGTTAGCAGATGAAACAATATTAATTTATTCAACTACGGATCCAAGAGAGACCATGGAATTAAATGGTGAAGTTATTGTTTTAGATGAAGGCAAGGTTTTACAAGTTGGTTCAGCAAAAGAAATTTTTGAAAACCCAAATTCATTAAAAGTTGCAGAAATTTCTAATGACCCGCCAATGAATATAATTGAAGCTAAAATTTCAGATAATAATATTAAATTTGAAGGGATCAACCTAGAGGCTCCACAACATTTATCTAAATTAACAGAAGATGGTTTAAAAATTGGTTTAAGATCTTCTGACATTGAATTAAACGAAAACGGACAAGAGTTTGAAGTTGAGCTAGCAGAAATTAGTGGTTCAGAAACCTTGCTTCATTTAAAAAGAGGAGATACAAAAATTATTGTTTCAATAGAAGAAGTTCTAAACTTTAAGATACACGATAAAGTAAAAATTAATTTTAAAATTGATAGAGCTTATGCTTTCAATGCTGATGGAAAATTAGCAGCTTCACCCTTTGGAGGTTTGAATGGCCAAAATTGACTTAAGTAACGTATCTCATTCATACAATACAAATGATCCAAATCCAGTTTTTGCTTTAAATCCATTCTCGATGACATGGGAAAATGGAAATCGATATGCGATCTTAGGACCCTCAGGTTGTGGAAAAACTACAATGCTTAATATTGTTTCTGGCTTAGTGAGACCTTCTGCTGGAAGAATATTATTTGATGATAGAGATGTTACAGATTTAATTACAGAAGATAGAAATATTGCCCAAGTTTTCCAATTTCCAGTTATTTATAATACTATGACTGTTTATGAAAACTTGGCATTCCCACTTAAATGTAGAGATTTTTCTAAAAGTAAAATTGATGAAAGAGTTCATTCAGTTGCTGAAACTTTAAATTTAAAATCTTTTCTAAATTCTCCTGCAAGAAAATTAACAGCAGATCAAAAGCAATTAATATCTTTAGGAAGAGGCCTTGTAAGAGAAGACGTAGCTGCTGTTCTTATGGATGAACCTTTAACTGTTATTGATCCAGATTTAAAATTTAGATTAAGAAGAAATCTTAAAGAAATTAACGAGCAATACAAAACAACATTAGTTTATGTAACACACGACCAAAACGAGGCGATGACTTTTGCAGATAATATAATAGTTATGAGTGAAGGAGAGGTAGTTCAAACCGGTTCTCCGAAAGAACTTTTTGAAAGACCTAATACAACATTTGTCGGATACTTTATTGGATCACCAGCTATGAACTTATTTGAAAGCGAAGCTTCCTCAAATGATAGTGTAAAGATTAATAATACTTTAATTAAAACAAATACAAATTTGTCTAAATTAAAAACAAAGAATATTAAATTAGGGATTAGATCAGAATTTATTAAGATCGCACAAAATCAAAATGAAAATTTAGTAGATGTTAATGTTGAAAAAGTTGAGGATCTTGGAAACTATAAATTAATCACAGCTAGAATGGGAAGCTTTACAATTAAATCAAAAGTTACTAGAGAAACCGAAATACCAAATCAGAACGTTAAACTTCATATACCCGCTGAGAAATGTTGTGTGTATGAGGACAATAAATTAATTTAAACTCAACCTTGAATTGTAAAAATTTTTAATTTTACAATAATAGTGACAATCTGTGCCTCTTTTTAGAAAGACTCTAATCTGAATCTGTGTTTTACTTTCAGTTAGTTAATTAACTAGAGGAGAAGAAATGATTAAAAATAAAAAATCATTGAAGGGTTCTAAAACTCCTTCAAGAAGAAAGTTCTTCAAAGCCGCAGCAGCAACTGGTGCAGCCGCAGCAACTGCTGTAGCAATGCCAAATGTTGCTTTTGGTGCTCCACAAACATTAAAGATGCAAGCAGCATGGCCATCAGGTGCAAACATCTTTTTTGAAATGGCTGGAGACTATGCCAAAATGGTTGGAGACATGTCAGGTGGAAGTTTAAAGATTGATCTTCAACCTGTTGGAGCAGTTGTAAAAACTGGAGAAATTGGACAAGCTGTAAGTGACGGTGTTCTTGATATGGGACACTGGGTTACTGCTTATTGGTATGGAAAAAATCCTGCCGCGTCTCTTTTCGGAACTGGCCCATCTTACGGTCTATCATCTCAAGAAGTAATGGCTTGGATGGAAGAAGGTGGTGGAAGAGCATTGTATGAAGAAACATTAGCAAAAGTTGGATACGACTATGTTGGTGTTTTTGCGATGCCAATGCCAGCTCAACCATTTGGTTGGTTCAAAAAGAACGTAACTAAAGTAAGTGACGTTAAAGGTATGAAGTATAGAACAGTTGGTCTTGCAACTAACGTTCTTACCGCAATGGGTATGGTAGTTAGACAATTGCCAGGTGGTGAAATTCAGCCAGCTATGAAAACTGGTTTGATTGAAGCTGCTGAGTTTAATAACCCTACTTCAGACTCTCAATTTGGTATGCAAGATGTTTCTAAGCATTATCACTTAGGATCTTTCCACCAATCACAAGAGATGTTTGAAATACCTATTAACAAAAAAACATTTAATAGCTTATCTCCTGCAAACCAAGCAATATTAAAAAATGCTTCGTATGCAGCAAATACCGCTAACTACTTTAAAGCTTTGGTAAGATACTCAGCTGATTTATCTAAATTGATGAATGAGCATAAAGTAAACGTTTACCAAACTTCAGATGCAATTTTAGCAGAGCAGTTAAAAGGTTGGGATAAAGTTGTAGGTGATTTCTCTTCTAAAGATCCATTCTTTAAGAAGATTGTTGATTCTCAAAAAGCTTACGCGAAAAGAGTAATGAAATACTTACTAATGAATCAACCTAACTACAGACTTGCTTACGAAAACGAGTTTGGTCCGTTAGCGAAAGTTAAAATCTAAGGTTTAAATATATAAAAAATTAAGGGGGCTTTTTAGCCCCCTTTTTTTTAATTGAATTTATTAAGAAAATTAAGATAAGCTAGTTAAATATGTACTCTTATATAAAATTTGCAGACACTCTTAGCTCATCAATGGGTAAAGCCTTTTCATGGTGCATAGTAATTTTAATGGGTGGAACATGCTATGAGGTCGTTATGGCTTACGCATTTAATGCTCCTACTTTATGGAATTTTGATTTTAGTTTACAAATGTACGGAGCGATATTTATGATGGCTGGAGCTTACACTTTAGCAACAGAGGCTCACGTTAGAGGGGATGTTATTTACAGGTTGTTCCCAACTAAAGCTCAAGGATGGATTGATTTAATATTATATTTCATCTTCTTTTTTCCAGGGGTGATTGCACTTGCATTTTATGGATATGAATATGCAGCTAAGGCATGGATGGTGAAAGAAACAAGTTGGAATAGTCCAGCACAAATTCAAATTTATATGGCAAAATCATTAATACCTTTATCAGGGATACTTCTTACTCTCCAAGGAATTAGTGAAGTTTTTAGAGCAATTATTTGCATTAGAACAGGACATTGGCCAGAGAGAGATGCTGGTGCAGAAGAAACAGAGAAAATTTTAATGAGAAAATCTAAAGAGGAAGAAAAAATAGATGTTGTTTAGTCTAACAAATCCAGAAATTGCAATTTTAATGATGGTGATATTTCTGTTTGCTGTATTACTAGGATTTCCTATTGCATTTACTTTAATGGCAATGGGTCTAGGATTTGGGTATTACGCATACTTTGATCCGACAAGAATGGATCATCTATTAGATAATAGGATATTTAATTTATTTGTTTCAAATACCTATTCTGTCATGGATAACCATGTCCTCACCGCCGTGCCTTTATTTTTATTTATGGGCTATTTAGTTGAAAGAGCAGGTATAGTTGCAAGATTGTTTTACGCGATAAGACTTGCATCTCATTCGCTACCAGCTTCGATGGCTGTCGCTGCCCTTGTTACTTGTACTTTATTTTCTACAGCAACGGGTATAATAGGAGCAGTAGTGACTTTAATGGGTTTGCTTGCTTGGCCTGCAATGGTGAAGGCTGGTTATGATAAAAAATTTGCATCAGGAGTAATATGTGCTGGAGGCTGTTTAGGAATTTTAATTCCCCCTAGTATTATGCTTATTGTTTATGCAGTAATTGCTCAGTTATCCCCATTAAGATTATTTGCTGCAGCAATATTTCCTGGTTTGATGTTAGCGGGTTTATATATTTTATATGCAATTATTTTGGCTTATTTTAATCCATCAGTTGCACCTAAGCCTCCTAAAGAAGAAATCCCTCCAAGATCAGTTATTTTAAAAGAAGTTTTGGTATCATTCTTACCATTATTTTCATTAATTATTTTAGTATTAGGAAGTATTCTTGCTGGTTTGGCTACTCCTGCGGAAGCAGCAGGTGTTGGAGCTTTTGGAGCATTAGTTTTATCTTTCTTTTATAAATCTCTAAAATGGAAAAATTTTAAAGAGTCTGTCTTTCTAACGGCAAAAACTACTGCGATGATTATGTGGTTGTTTATTGGATCTTGGACGTTTGCATCAGTATTTTCATATTTAGGAGGACATGAAGTATTTGAGCATTTTTTTAAATCAATGGATATACAGCCTTGGCAATTTTTAGTAATTACACAGATTATTATTTTCTTATTAGGCTGGCCATTAGAGTGGACTGAAATATTAATTATATTTGTTCCAATATTTTTACCTTTAGTAGAATTTTTTGGGGTTAACCC
Organism: uncultured Pelagibacteraceae bacterium; assembly: GCA_902523515.1. Lineage (GTDB taxonomy): Bacteria > Pseudomonadota > Alphaproteobacteria > Pelagibacterales > Pelagibacteraceae > Pelagibacter. Next base: position 14,556 of record CABYZT010000001.1, on the reverse strand, counting down.
TTATTTTTTTGCTATGTTAATTGCGTTAAATTTACAAACATCATTTTTAACGCCCCCCATGGCCATGTCGGCTTATTATTTAAAAGGTGTACAATCTAAAAATGTTGAATTAATTGAGGTATTCAAAGGCATCATGCCATTCTTGGCGATAGTTATTTTTGGAATGGTTTTGATGTATTTATTTCCAGGTATAGCTCTTTGGTTACCTGATCAATTATTTGCAAACTAATTTAATGAATGAAATTGTAAATTATTCTGTTGAAGAATTAATAAATAAAATTTCAAATTCTCAAATTACTTCTGTGGAAATATGTGAAGCTTATATTGAGAGGGTTAATAAGTTTGAAAAAGATATAAATGCTTGGGCTTTTTTTGACAAAGAATTGTTACTGGAAAAAGCCAAAGAGTCAGATGCTTACAAAAAATCCGGAAAACCAACTGGTCCATTACATGGTGTTCCTGTAGCGGTTAAGGATATTGTTGGTACTTTAGATATGCCAACTGAATGTGGTACACCGATAAGAAAAGGTAAATCTTATTCACAGAATGCAGAAATAGTTGATTTATTAACATCTTCTGGAGCTATTGTGATGGGTAAAACAGTTACTACTGAATTAGCATATTTAAATCCATCTAAAACAAAAAACCCACACGATTATTCACGAACACCAGGAGGATCATCAAGTGGTTCTGCTGCAGTTATTGCATCTTATATGGCACCACTTTCAATCGGATCACAAACTGGTGGCTCAATAATTAGACCAGCATCTTATTGTGGCGTTGTTGGATACAAACCTTCATTTGGTCTAATTTCTAGAAATGGAGTATTAAAGACTTCCGAAAAACTTGATCATTTAGGTGTTTTTGGAAAATCAGTTGAGGATATAGCTTATTTAGTTAAAGAGTTAATTAAAAAAGATTCCCATGACCCCGCTACTGTATATTACTCTTCAAGTAATATGGTCGATGCTGTAAAAAAAGGTCCTTTGTATGAACCAAAATTTATTTTTTATAAAACTGAATTTTGGAAAACAATTGACAAAAAATCCAAAGAAGCTTTTGAATATTTTATAAAGTCGTTTAAAAAAAATATAGAAGTTCATGATACTCCTTCTTATTTTAAGGATATCCAAAAATATCATCAAATAATTTACGAAACAGATTTAGCTAATAATTTTAGTGATTATTATAAAAATTATAAATCAAAACTTTCAAAAATTATGCAAAATGCAATTGCAAATGGAAGAAAACATACTGCAAAAGAATATGCTGAAGCAATAGATTTTATGAAAAGAAGTTATGACTCTTATAAAGAAGTATTTGAGGATTATCATGGAGTTTTATCTCCATCTAGCCCTGGTGTAGCCCCAAAAGGTCTAAAGAGCACTGGATCAGCAGATTTTAATAAAGTTTGGTCTTACTTAGGAACTCCTTGTATCTCACTTCCTTTACTTCAAGGCGAAAATAATTTACCATTAGGTATTCAAGTTATTGGAGAGAAATATGATGATAATCGTTTTTTAGGAGTTTCCAGTTGGCTTGAAAAGGAAAGCGAGAAATTTAATGAATAAACTTGTAACACTAATAGGACTCTCTTTTGCAATCTTTTTTCTTGTAGGTTTAGCAACAACACTTACAAGATCTATGATGATAGGTTTCTTCGATGTATTACCAGTTTATATATTGATGATACTTGCCATATCGATGATGCTTTATGAAGCCTTTTTTGATAAAAAATAAATTTATTAATTCTTAAATTTACTACCTCTGATTGTATTATATTCTTTAACGGGAATTTTAGTCTAGACTTAAACGTCTAATTGTAATTTAATCTATGCAGTTAATTAACAAAGAAGAGGAGATACTAATGATTAAAGAAAAAAAATCATTGAAGGTTTCTAGATCACCTTCAAGACGTAAGTTCTTTAAAACTGCAGCTGCAACTGGTGTTGCTGCTGTTGCTTTATCTGCTCCAGCCGTTGCCAAAGAAAGAGTTGAAGCTTCTATGGTAGCTACTTGGCCTAGAGATTTTCCGGGCCTAGGAACTGGTGCACAAAGACTTGCTCAAAGATTAAGCGATATGAGTGACGGTAGAATTCAAGTTACTTATTATGCTGCTAATGAAAGGGTAAAAGCATTTGACTCATTTGACGAAGTTGCATCAGGTAACTCTCAAATGTATCACGGTGCTGATTACTACTGGGTTAAAAAACACCCTGCTTTTGGATATTTTACTGCGGTTCCATTTGGTTTCACATATGCTGAAATGAATGCGTGGTTAAAATTTGCTGGTGGACAAGAATTGTGGGATGAATTGACTGATGATTTTGGAACACAAAGTTTTGCAGCTGGTAATACTGGAGTGCAAATGGGTGGTTGGTTTAATAAGAAAATTAGATCAGCGAATGACTTTAAAGGTTTAAAAATGCGTATGCCTGGATTAGGTGGACAAGTACTTGGAAAACTAGGTGGTTCTCCAATTTCACTTCCTGGTGGACAAATTTATGAAAACCTTGTTTCAGGTGCAATTGATGCAACAGAATGGGTAGGACCTTGGAATGATGAGGCTATGAAGTTCCAGGAAGCTGCTAAGTATTATTACTATCCAGGAATGCATGAACCAGGATCTACACTAGCTTGTGGAGTTAACAAATCTTGGTTTACTAGTTTGTCAAAATCAGATCAGTTAATTATTAAAACTGCATGTGATTGGGCTGACACAACTACAATGGCTGAATACAATGCTAAAAACGGAGCTGCACTAGCGCGATTAGTTAACGAAAGTGGAGTTAAACTAGAGAAGTTTAACGATAAAGTTTACGATGCTTTCGCTAAAGGTGCTGCTGAAGTTTTCGATGAAGTTCAACAACATAGCGCTCTTGCTAAGAAAGTACATGCTGCCTTTGTTAAAGGTCGTAAGGAAATTGGTGCTTGGACTAACTTGTCTGACGGGCCATATGTTGCTCAAAGAAATAGAGCTTTAGGAGTATAATTTAATTCTAATTATTGCTAGAGGGCCCTTAAATGGGCCCTCTTTCTATATATCAATAAAAGATTTAATATGATGGCGAAAAATAACTTATCTATTTTAATAAGAATATTTAGTTATTCTATCTTAGCTTTAACTTTTGTTTTTTTAGTCAATAATGTTTTAACAGTTTGGTTTGATTGGCCAGGAGTTAAAAAACTTTTTGCTCATTATGAATTATTTGGATTTAAAAAATTAAATAAGCCTTTAGAGGGGCTTGCAATAAATTTATCGTATATTCAATTACTATTTTATTTAGTATCTTTAGTAGGAGTTATATTTTTTGTTTTAAAATCTATAAAACAAACATTACAAACAGACTCTGAGATCTTATCAAAAATTACAGCTTACGTAGTAAGGTCTTCTTTCTGGGCTGTACTAATTGTTGGAGTAGCAGACTTTTTAATCTCATTCATGGTAGTAGAAAAATTAGTTGAGCCAATTTTTGGAGAACAACTTAAAATTAATTTAGTAATACCTGCTTTCAGAATCACATATATACACTTTCCTTTAATATTAGCTTCTTTTGTAATCGGTTATTTTACAAGATCTGTAGGATTTATTTGGTTAGCAGTTTTAGTAGTTGGAAGTGAATTTTTGATAGTTCTCTCAAGGTTCATATTTCAATATGAACAGGCATTCCAAGGTGACTTAGTTCGTTTTTGGTATGCAGCCCTTTATTTATTTGCAAGCGCTTATGCGTTAATTCACGAGGGCCACGTTAGAGTTGATGTTCTTTATACTGGTTTTAGCGAACGTAAAAAAGCATGGACTAATGCAATTGGTTCATTAATTCTGGGAATTCCTTTATGTTTGATTGTAATATTTTTAGGTATGGGTGGTAAAGCTAGTATCATTAATGGCCCTGTAATTTCATTTGAAATCACTCAACAAGGTTCAAATGGATTATATTTGCTTTACTTGATGGCAGTTTATTTAGCAGTATTTGCTGTAAGCATGTTAACTCAATTTACTAGCTACTTTATGAGTAGTAGTCACAAACTTTTAAAGAACTAAAAAATGGAACACTTATTTTTAGCTTTACTTGTAATTATAATGATTGGTGCTTTAGCTTCTGGTTTTCCTGTAGCTTTTGCTCTACCTGGATCTGCAATAATTTCAATTGGGCTTGCAGCTTTTTTTGGTTATTTGTTTGCAGGGGACAGCAGTGCTTATTTTGCTGTTGATGGCCCTAAAGAATGGTTAACCGCTGGTATTACAAATTTTAGGAGTAACTACTGGGATGTAGAAACTGATACTTTAATTGCAATTCCTTTATTTATTTTCATGGGGATCATGTTGCAAAAATCAAAAATTGCGGAAGATCTTTTAGTTACAATGGGGCAGTTATTTGGACCCATCCCTGGAGGTCTAGGAATATCAGTAATTTTTGTTGGAGCATTACTAGCAGCTACCACAGGTATTGTTGGTGCAACAGTTATAGCAATGGGACTAATATCACTACCCACAATGCTTAATAATAAATATGATAAAAGTCTAGCAAGTGGAATCGTTTGTTCTTCAGGAACTCTTGGACAAATTATACCTCCTTCAATTGTATTAATTATTATTGCCGATCAATTGGCAAGTGCAGCTGATGTTGCAAATACTATGCGTCAGACTGATTATAAAATTTTAACTGGTGAATTTAATATGCCAGGAGAATTTAGAGTTGGTTCTACTTCTGCAGGAGATATGTTTTTGGGAGCACTATTGCCTGGTTTAGTTCTAGTTGGCTTATACATGCTTTATGTATTTATTTATGCAAGATTAAATCCTAAGGCAGCTCCTCCTGTTCCATTTAAAGGAAATTTTGACTCAAAATTTTGGATTAAGGTTTTAATAGTAATTATTCCTCCCCTTGCTTTAATTTTCGCGGTTTTAGGATCTATACTTTTAGGTATTGCAACCGTTAATCAAGCTGGATCAATTGGAGCAATAGGTGCAACCATGATGGCTGGTTATCGTTTACATAAAGGAAAAAAAGATGCTTACTATCCAATTATAATTGCAATTTTATCTGTCGTTCCAATTTATATATTATCTAAGAATTTTAATTTAAATATTAAGGCTGTAGAAACTAGAGATCTTACAGCAATTTTTATCACAGGATTTTTTACTATTACTTTTTTAATTGGAATTATTTGGAGTTTTTGGAGAGCATATAAAATTGAAAATGTATTAAGAGAAGTTGTTACAGAAACATGTGTAACTACCTCAATGGTATTTATAATTTTATTAGGAGCTGCAATGTTAACCTCTGGATTTAGAGCGTTTGGAGGTGAAGAGCTAGTAAGAGATTTTCTTCAAGATTTGCCAGGGGGATTTTGGACACAGTTTATTGTTGTTATGGCAGTGATTTTTTTACTAGGTTTCTTTCTTGATTTTATAGAAATAGCCGTTGTTGTTGTTCCTATCATTGCTCCGATATTATTAGCTGAACCAGGAGCTAATGTAAGTGCAATTTGGCTTGGTGTAATGATTGGGGTAAATTTACAAACTTCATTTTTAACACCACCATTTGGTTTTGCATTATTTTACTTAAAAGGTGTAGCTTCAAAACTTGTTACTACTTTAAATATCTGGAAAGGTGTTGTTCCATTCATTATTTTACAATTAATAGGTCTTGGAATTGTTGGTTTCTATCCATCATTAGTAAATTATCTACCAGCAAGAACATATTTGACGTCAAACGTTGCTCCACCACCGATGAATCCAAAGTTACAATATTGCTTACAAGAGTACAAATTTGCGATTTACAACACTGAAGAACAAAGAATTACTAATGCAATAAAAGACATGCAGAAATTAACTCCCGCTAATCTTCCAATGGATAAATTAGATATTTTTGAAGAGCATTTTGATAATGCGCTTGGGACTTTTGCTATTGTTAAAAAACTTCAAAAAACAGAGGAAGAATATGAATTATTCACAAAAGATTATAGGGACTTGCATTTCAATGTAAGAAAAATTGAGAAAAAAATTAGAAAAATAGACCAGAAAATTAAAAAAATAAAAGCTGAAATTAGAAATTTAGATGATGATAACTTATCAAATAAAAATAAATTAGAATTAAAGATCGAGAATTACGAGCTAGAAATTAAAGAACTTCAAGATAAAGTTCCTGAAAGTTGGAAAGCTAAAAATGGAGAGTTTGAAATACTGCACAAAGCAAAAAACACAAGAACAAAAAGGTATAGAAAAAATGTTGATGAAGCTTATGAAACTCTGGATCAAATAGTAATGTTTATAAATGATAATGAAAAATTAAAAGAACTTTCATCAGAAATAAAAGAATTAAAATATAATATTGATAATAAAAATTACGAAAACTCAATATCAGTAATTGATAATCTTTTTGAAAAACTAGGAGAAATTTCTGGAACTGAAGAATTTGCAAATAAATTAGATGACCTAATATCTGTTATAGATAATGATGAGGTAGATGAGCAAAAATTAACTGAAGTAAGTTCAGAAACTTTCAATCTTTTCAATTTAGAAATTTCATGGAGAGATGATGCTAATAAGAATTTGATGCCTGAATTAATTAAATATAATGATGTTATCAAACATAATATTGGTCTAAGACTTCAAAACAGATTAACTAAAGAACAGGCTAAATTTGTTGCAAGGTGTAATTCAGTTCATAGAGATATATCTTTAAACTTTTAATTCTTTGGAATTAGTTTTACATCATTCTTCGATGAGTATTAATATCCTTTTGCATACCCATCTTTTCTAGGATCTGATCCACCTAAGAGATCACCTTCACTTCTATTTATTTTTATTGCTTGGCCCCCACCATGTGTACCATCAAAATATTCTACATTATGACCTATTTCTTTGAGTCCATGTAAAATTTCTTTATCAACAGTTTTTTCTAGTTTGTAAATATTATTAAAATGAAAAGCTCTTGGAAAACTCAAAGCTTCTTGTGGTCCCATTCCAAAATCAATCATATTATTTAAAACATGAACTTGTCCCACGGGTTGATATTGGCCTCCCATAACGCCATAACTTAATGTTGCTTTGTTGTTTTTATCAATAAGCATACCAGGAATAATAGTATGTAACGGTCTTTTTAAGCCTGCTATACAGTTTGGATGTCCATTTTCTACTCTGAAATTTGTACCCCTATTATGTAAAAGTATTCCACTTTTATTTGTAGTAATACCTGATCCGAATACATAACAAACAGAATTGATTATTGATACACTATTTAAATCCTTATCTACTACTGTTAAATATATTGTTTCTGGATGAGCTGGAATATTTAAGTCACCAACGTCACTGCATGAATTTAAGTTAACTTTATTAAAAATTTCCTCAATATTTTCATCACTTAAAATTTCTTCTAAATTAAAGTTAACAAAATTTGGATCGCCTAAAATAGTTTCTTTAACTTTATAAGCTTGTTTTGTAACTTCTGCCTCAAGATGGAATCTTTCTGTGCTATTAAATTTATAATTTTGAATATTTAGTTTTTCTAATAATTTCATCATAATCAATACTGTAACACCAGGACCATTGGGAGGGCATTGATGAATAAAATCACCCTTATAATTAGATTTGATTGTATCTGATCTTATTGCACTCTGTTTTGAAAAATCCTCAAAAGTATGTACACCACCTAATTCATTTAAAGTTTCAATTATATCTTTTGCAATTTCTCCTTCATAAAATTCTTTACTCCCTTTTTTGCTAATTGCTTCAAGTGTTTCTCCTAAAGCAATATTTTTCATTAATTCATTTTCTTGATAAGTACGACCATTTTTCAAAAAAATTTTTTTTGAATTTTCATTACCATTGATTTTATTCAAACTATTTTTCCAAGCATTTGATACGACTTTTGTAACTCTATGGCCATTCTTTGCTATATCAATTGCACCTAAAAATAATCGTTCAAAATCTAGCTTACCAAATTCCTTATGAATTTTTTCCCAAGCATTAAGTGCACCAGGAATTGTGACTGAATGTGGACTAGTTAATCCAATTTTATCAATATGCTTATCCTTAAAAAAATCATAATTTAATTTTTCAGGTGCTAAACCTGATCCATTAAAAGATACAGGATCCTTGTTATCCATTTTAACTATTGCAAAACAGTCGCCACCAATACTCGTTGCATTAGGCTCTACTACAGATAAAACAATCGAGGCAGCAATTGAAGCATCTACTGCATTTCCACCTATTTTGAGTATTTTTAATGCTTCCTCTGTAGCTAAAGGATGTGAAGTTGCAGCCATTGCATTTGAAGAGCGTGCATCTTTATCTTTTGTTGACTGATTATTCATAGTACAGATTAATTCTCAAAAATTTATAAATGATTACTAAAGTAAATAAAAGCATTATCATATTTTGTGTTTTCGCTTTTGGATTTTTACTATCCAATCTGGTTAGATCTATAACTGCAACTTTAACTCCCGTTCTAACCTCTGAGTTTGATCTAACTGCAGGAAATCTGGGATTATTGGCAGGGGGCTATTTTATTGGTTTTTCGATAATGCAAATTCCTGTAGGGCTTTTATTGGATAAAATTGGTCCAAAAAAGGTAATCGGTTGTTTTTTAATGATAGCATTCATTGGAACAATATCATTTGCACTCGCAAAAAGTTTTTCTGGATTATTTATATCCAGAATATTTATTGGTGTAGGGGTTAGTGCTTGCATGATGGGACCCCTTACTGGATATAGAGTATGGTTTGCAGAAAAATACCAACAGAGAGCAAATTCTTGGATGTTGATGGTAGCAAATATTGGATTTGTATCATCAACTTTACCCGTTCAAATACTACTTCCATATATTGGATGGAGATGGATCTTTATTTTAATAGCTATACTCATTTTATTAAGCATAATATTAATTTTTTTGTTTATTCCTAATTGGGACCAAAAAGAAAATACCTCAATAAAATCTGAGAAAGAGTCATTAAGTCAAATTTGGAAAAATAAATTTTTTATAAGCATGATTCCTCTGGCATTTATTAATTATGGAGGTATTCAAGCAATTCAAACTTTATGGGCTGGTCCATGGATGTTAAATATTTCAGGTTACACACCCCTTCAAAGTGCTACTGGTTTATTTTGGATAAATATCACTATGTTAATTTCATATTTTATTTGGGGGTATATTTTACCAAAAATTTCAGATTATGGCATAAATAGTATTAAATTAATTAAGCTAGGTTTACCAATCAGTTACTTTTCATTATTTTTGATAATTTATTTTGGTAATAATGCAGGAGCATTCTTATTTACCATATATATCATGACATCGATTGTTATTTCTTTAACTCAGCCAGCAATTGCGCTAAATTTTTCAAAAAATCTAGCTGGCAAATCTCTTACTTCATTCAATGTATTTCTTTTTTCTGGAACTTTTTTTGTTCAGTGGGGTATAGGATTAATTATTGATTTATGTAATAATAAAGGATTTGATATTTTAAGTAGTTATAGAATTTCATTTTCACTTTTTTTAATTCTATGTGTATTAAGTTATACTTTCTTTATTTATTTAAATAAAAATGAAAATTAATACAAAAATGACATTAACCAATATATTTTTATTTATATTTGTAATATATACTTTAATTTGTGTTTTTCTTTTCTTTTATCAAAGAAATTTAATGTATCATCCTGATGAGAATAATTATTCTGGAGATAATTTAGAAGTTAACATTGAAAAAGTTAATATTAAAACAACAGATAATATTAATCTTTTAGGCTGGTTTCATAAAAAAAATTTAAAAAGTTATAAAACAATAGTTTATTTTCATGGAAATGCAGGGACACTTGAAAACAGAATCCATAAGTTAAATCATTTTAAAGACATGGATGTTAATTTTTTAATTATTGCATGGAGAGGGTTTAGCGGCAATAAAGGAAAACCAAGTGAGGAGGGTCTTTATACAGATGGTGCTAGTGCAATAAACTGGCTTAAAGAAAAAGGTCTAAACGAAGAAGATATAATTATTTATGGAGAGTCATTAGGAACCGGCATTGCTACTGAAATTACTCAGAATAAAAATTTTGCAGGATTAATCTTAGAAACGCCCTTCACATCAATGATTGAGGCTGCAAAAAATTTTTATCCATATATTCCAGTAGGTTTAATTTTAAAAGATAAGTATGAAAATAATGAAAAAATTAAAAATATTAATATTCCAGTATTAGTAATGCATGGTGAGGCTGACCAAATAGTTCCATTTTGGATGGGTAAAAAAATTTTTAATTTAGCAAGTGAACCTAAATATTCATATTTTACAAAATATGACGATCATATGATGGAATATGATGATAAACTTGTATTAGCTCTCAAATCGTTTATTGATAGTTTAAATTAAGCCATAATCTAAACAAAGATAATTCAAATTTTTTTTTTAAGTTAATTTATGAAAAATTTTTTCTTATTTTTTATTGTTCTTTTTTCTTTAAATAATTTATCAAATGCCAAAGAAAATTTAGCATCTGTAGACAGCCTTTTTCATATTGATCAAATGAATTCACACGATGAAAATTTTGCATTATATTTTAAAACCCGTGAAAAAGCTGTATTAGCTCGAGGAGAAAATTCAAATTATATTAATGATTTTCCAAAAGATCTTTATATTTATAACTATAAAACGAAAGAGTCCTTGCCATTGATTTCTTATGAATGGTTTCCCAAAACTGCAAAATATTATTTACAGGAATATGATTTTCCAGTTTTTCCAGATGACTTTGCATATTATCTTTTAAAAGATAATAAAACTTTAGTGATGATTAGTGCTGTAAAAAGTTTAAGAGCTAATTTTAAATTTGATATAATTGAGAAAAAACTAGAGCTTTATCCTTTAAATGGAAAATTTGATTTTATTATTTCTTCGATAGCAAAAAATTGTGGACATTATGAATTTAAAGAACACTACAAATGTAGTTTTTATAAACCTTTAATTTCAAGTACCTTAATTAATTAATTTGAGTAAATGCCTCTGCGAATTTTTCGGCCTCAAAAATTTGTAAATCATCTTCTTTTTCACCTAATCCAAGTGCAATAATTGGTAGTTTATATTTTTTAGCAACAGCTAAAAGAATACCTCCTTTTGCTGTGCCATCTAATTTTGTCATAATAAGACCAGTTATCGGAATAATTTTGTTAAATTCTTCAACTTGATTAATTACATTTTGGCCAGAAGTTGCATCCAAAACTAAAATAACATCATGTGGAGCATCAGGATTAATTTTTTTAGTAACGTTTGCAATTTTTTTATATTCTTCCATCAAATTTTTTTTATTTTGTAGTCTTCCAGCTGTATCAATTAAAACTTGGTTAAAATTATTTTTTAATGCTTCTTCAACAGCCTTATAAGCGACTGATGCAGGATCAGAACCTTGAGATGATTTTGTAATTTGAACATCAACTTTGTTTGCCCAATTTTCTAGTTGTTCTATAGCTGCTGCTCTAAAAGTATCTGATGCAGCTAGCATTACCTTGTTTCCATTACCCTTTAATATTTTGCTTATTTTTCCAATAGTAGTTGTCTTTCCAACACCATTGACACCTGAAATTAATGTTGCATTTAATTTTTCTTTTTTTTTGAAGAATTCAATATTTTCTAAAGGTTTCATAATTGAAATAATATAATTTTTTAAAATATTATTTATTTCGTCAGTTAAATCTTTATTGGGATCAATTTTTGTTTGAGAAATTATTTCTCTTATTTCTGAAGCCGAAACAATACCAACATCTGATTGAATTAAGTAATCTTCAATTTTGTCTAGTGTTTTGTCATCAATCTCTTTTTTTACAACTATATCTCTTAAACCTGTTGTAAAAGCTGAGGCACTTTTTTTAAAACCTGATTTAAATTTTTCAAAAATTCCCATTAAATTTTAAAATTTATCTCCTCAATATCTGAAACTGGTCCTTTCATATGAATACTATTGTTTTCATCAATTGAAATTGTCAATCTACCTGTAGAAAATTCAATATCCACTTTATCATTTACCAGTCCGTTTTGTTTTGCGGCAAAAGCTGTTGCGCAAGCTGCAGTTCCACAAGCTTTGGTAAGTCCAGCTCCTCTTTCCCACACTCTAACTTTTATCAATTCTTTATTAACAACAGTTGCTAAAGTAACATTACATTTTTCTGGAAATAGTGAGTGGGTTTCAATCTTTGGTCCAATTTTTTCAATTTCAAAATTTTCGTTACTATCAACAAAAAAAACTACATGTGGGTTTCCAACATTTACAGCAGTTCCACCAGAAAATTCGTTATTATTTTTGTCATTAATTTTAATTCCTAAATTATTCGTATTTAATTCTTTAGACAACGGAATCTCATCCCATTTTGTTTTTGCAACACCTATTTCTGTAGAAACCATTTTTTCTCCAACAATATTTGATTTTAATTTGCCAGATAAAGTTGTTAGGACAATTTCTTTTTTGTTATTTTCTTTGCCTAATAAATCAGCAATACATCTTGTACCATTTCCGCACGCACCAGACATTCCTCCATCTGAATTATAAAATTCTAGTGAAGCATCTGAAATATCATTTTTTTTAATCAATATTAGTTGGTCACAACCAATAAATTTTCTGTCACAAATCTTTATTATTTGCTCTTTCGTCAGATTTGTAATTGTTTGTCTATTATCTATGATGACAAAATCATTACCTAAACCGTCCATTTTAAAAGCTTTAATATCCATATATAGATATTTAACTTATTTATTGACTTTTTGAACCTCTATTATAGGTTGATGCCGTTTCCGCAAAAACATTAACTTTGCGGTGTCTTTGGAAACAAAGAGATCGACACTAGTCAGCGAGGGTTCGCCCACTAGTGCGTTACTGCTATGCGTAATAAATATGTTTGAAAATTTAACAAATAAATTTGAAGAAATTTTTTCTTCTCTGAAAAAGGCACCTTCGCTTGATGAAGCTCAAGTAGATGAAGGTTTAAGAGGCATTAGGCAAGCCCTACTTGAAGCAGATGTCTCTTTGGATGTTGCAAAAGATTTTATTGAAAAAGTTAAGCCAAAAGCATTAGGCCAAGAGATAATAAGGTCTACCTCTCCTGGGGATATGGTTGTTAAAATTGTTTATGATGAGCTTGTAGACTTACTAGGTGCAACAAATAATGAGATAAACTTAAACGCAGTACCGCCTGTGCCAATGATGTTAGTTGGGTTACAAGGTTCTGGAAAAACAACAACAACAGCAAAATTAGCAAAATTTTTAGGAAATAATAAAAAGAAAAAAGTAATGATGGTCAGTCTAGATATCTACAGACCAGCTGCACAAGAACAACTTAGATCTTTAGGAGAACAAAATAATATTTTAACTTTACCTATTATAGAAGGTCAGCAACCTGCTGATATTTGTAGAAGAGCAATAAGTGCCGCTAATTTAAATGGAGCTGAAATAATCTTGTTTGATACAGCTGGTAGAACCCAAATCGATTTACAAATGATGAGTGAGATTAAGCAAATTGAAGCTGTCATTAATCCAACAGAAACTTTCTTAGTTGCAGACTCTTTAACAGGTCAAGTTGCAGCCTCAGTGGCAAAAGAATTTAAAAATACAGTTAATTTATCTGGAATTATTTTAACTAGGGCTGATGGTGATGCAAGAGGTGGTGCCGCAGTGAGTATGAAATATGTTTCAAACGTTCCAATTAAATTTTTAGGGATAGGAGAAAAAATAGATAATCTTGAAGTATTCCATCCAGATAGAATCGCAAACAGAATACTAGGTATGGGGGATATTGTATCCCTTGTAGAAAAGGCGGCTCAAGATTTAGGAGAAGAAAATCTTAAAAAAGCAGAGGAAAATTTAAAAAAAGGTCAATTCTCTATGGAAGATTATTTATCTCAATTAAGACAAATGAAAAAAATGGGCGGCATTGAGGGAATTATGTCTTTTATGCCTGGAGTTTCTAAAATTAAATCTCAAATGGACTCAGCGGGAATTGATGAAAGTATAATTACTAAAAATGAAGCTGTTATTTTATCAATGACAAAAAAAGAAAGAGAGAACCCAAAAATAATAGATGGTTCTAGAAAAAAAAGAATTGCTAATGGCTCTGGCACAGATCCGGCCACTATCAATAAATTGCTTAAGCAATTTAAAATGATGTCTGAAATGATGAAAAAGATGTCAAAAGGAAATCTGAAAGGTATGTCTGATAAAGGTATACCGCCAGAGCTATTTAACCAATTAAAGTAAAAAGGAGAAGAAATGTTAAAATTAAGATTATCAAGAGGTGGAACAAAAAAACGTCCTGTTTATAAAGTTGTTGTTGCCGACAGTCGTTTTGCAAGAGATGGAAGATTTATAGAAAAAGTTGGTTTTTTTAATCCTCTATTACCAAAAGAGAAAAAAGAAAGAGTGGGCCTAGAAGCTGAGAGAATTAAATATTGGCTTGGTCAAGGAGCTCAACCAACAACTAGAGTAGCAAGAATTTTAGGTGAGAACGAACTAATGCCTATGCCTGCAAACGGAAATAATCCAAATAAAGCAGTGCCAAAAAAAGAGAGAAATAAAAA